>JAJDAF010000063.1 GCA_029261995.1 Candidatus Zhuqueibacterota bacterium | reverse complement strand
TCTGAGTTGCCACCCGCAAACTCCTGAGGGCTGTGTTGTTTGTCATGGCGGTGTTGATAGCCAGACCGGTGCACCTCCTGAGGACATCGATGGCAACGAAACACCCGATGCCGTGGGCGTGGGCGCGCACACGATTCATCTGGGTGGCGGAGATCTGAGCACGGGCTTTGACTGTGAAATCTGTCACACGGTGCCGGCCGTCTTCAACAGCACCGGGCATGCAGACTCAGACTTGCCTGCAGAGCTGCATTTCGGCGGGCTGGCCCTGGCAGATGGCGCTTCTCCGCAGTGGGATGGCCAGACTTGTCAGAACACCTACTGTCACGGAAGTTTTGAGCAGGGCAACACTTCAAATGCTCCGAGGTGGACACAATCAGACGGCAGCCAGGCCGCGTGCGGCACCTGCCACGGGTTGCCGCCTTCTGAAAATCACCCGACGGAACAGCAGTGTAATCTCTGCCACCCCGGCGTGGTGGATGCGAACAACAGGATTATCGATAGGAATGCTCACATCGACGGCTCCTCGGAAATCGACATGAGCCACCACGACGATCTCTTTTTTCCCATCTTTTCCGGAGAACACCGGGGCGAGTGGGATGATTGCTCGATCTGCCATGTCAACCCGGATCAGTGGACTGATTTCTCTTGCCTGGGCTGTCACAAACACCGCCGAAGCGAAATGGAGAAGGAGCACGATGACGTCTCTGGTTTCGTCTATGAGAGTCGGGCGTGCTATGCTTGCCATCCGGATGGCAAGGAGCCCGACGATGATTGAGCGTCCGCGGTTTCACGTTGCTTGGTCACGGTCATTGCGCTGACAGTGTCGTCTGCAGGCCATTAACCCGAGCAATCAGATAAGGCCAAGCTTGGCCTTGAGCTTCCCTTACGGCTGGAGCTGTCTCGTTGTATCCGTCTCGGACAGTTCCAGTCGCTCAATTAATCTTGACTTATCTAAATTAATAATTGTTCATTTTCATTGGTTTTATAGGCATTAGTGCGATACATTGAATAGTTGCAATGCGGCCTGCTTGTCCGCAGCCGGGCGGCTTGGTGTCTAAACACTTATACTGCAATTAGGCATGGTTCAAACTCTTCAAAAACAGAATTCCAGCGTGAAAATTCTCATCGTCGATGACGAGACCAGAGTGGCTAATTTCATTCGGAAAGGTTTGCGTGAGGCCGGATATACGGCTGATGTCGCGAACAGTGCCGAGGAAGGTGATGTCCGCATGGCGGAGTCAGACTACGATCTTGTGCTGCTCGATTGGCTTCTTCCGGACAAGCCCGGAGTCGAACTGTGCCGTCAGTGGCGCAAGAAGAATCTCCGGCTGCCGGTCATCATGGTCACTTGCCGCGACGCAACTCAAGACGTGATTTCGGCACTGGATAGCGGAGTCGATGACTACATCGTCAAGCCGTTCACATTTGGCGAGTTGCTGGCCAGAATGCGTGCCATCCTGAGGCGGTCAACGACACTGTCCGAGTCCCAACCGCTAACCCTGGATGATTTGGCTTTGGATCCATCGAGGCGCACAGTCTTCCGTGGCGAAACACGGATTCACCTGTCCGAGCGCGAATATTCTCTGCTGGAATACCTCCTGAGAAACGCTGGCCAAACAGTCTCCAAGAAAGAAATCCTGGAAAATGTCTGGGGCATCCACCATGAGATCAGCTCCAACCTTGTCGAAGTATTCATCAATCGTCTGCGGACCAAATTGGATTCCGGCTCGAAACGAGCACTGATTCACACCTTGCGCGGAGTCGGCTACCTCATAAAACTCCTGGACGAATAGCATGCCTGGTCGGACCTGCTTCTTGCCTCTGCTGCTGTTCGTGACCCTGATCTGGGCGGCATCAGGCCGCGCACAGGAACTTATCGGCCCCCACGGGTTCCTGACGCTTGAAGCTGAAATCAGCAACAGAGACTCGGTTGGCGAACGCGGCACCTTCAATCTCCACCACTTTAATTTGATGGGAAGTTTCCTGCTCGACGACAAATCCAGAGTGTTTGGCGAGATTGAGTGGGAACACGGCACGGACACGAATTTTGAAGACAGGGGTGAAACCGCAGGCTTTGTGCGGTTGGAACGAGCCTGGTTTGAGTATGTCTTTTCAGATCAGGTTACGTTACGACTGGGGAAGTTTTTGACGCCATACGGCATCTACAACGAGATTCACGATGCCGCCCCCGCTTTTGACACTTCCATCCTGCCGACCTCGATCTACGGGAAACATGATACGCCCTTTGGGCCGCGCCAGAGATTTTATGCCAAGTTTGCTATTGGCGCCCAGTTGCTCGGGAAAATCAAGGTCGGCCAGACCCACCTGGTTTATCACCTGCTGCTAGCAAATGGTCGTGGCGCCAAGCCCTTTCAGCAAGACGACAACGGCAACAAGGCGGTCGGCCTGCGGCTCATCTCAGAATTTCATCAGGCCGGAGTCACGCTCGGCTACTCGTTGTACACCGACAGAAATGGCCTGGTGGACGATACGCGACAAACATCACATGCCTGGGACTTGAGGTGGGAATTCAGGAGATGGCGGGTTGGTGCAGAGTTGGCGTTGTCACAATTGCAGGCATCAGAAAGAGTGGCCCACCCTGAGCTGAACAGCAAAGCCGTCTATGGCGAACTGGCTTATCAATTGCGTTGGCCGCAAACGCTGCTTGTACGCTATGACCTCTTCGAACCAGGCATAGATCGATTGAACGACTGGGTCAGAGACCTGACGATTGGCACGAATTTCGATGTGAATCACAAGACGGTCATCAAATCAGAAGTCCATATCCGACACGAAGAAACAGCGGCCCGCCGGAACTATATCCTTGCCATCGCTTCGCTCGCTGTTGTTTTCTGACAGAGAATTCATGAATCGAGTCCTGACCACAATTCCGTGGCATGTGCTGGCCATCTACCTGGCCGCGGCTACGATCTTCATTCATCCGGGCTGTCTGCAGGCCCAAATTGTGATCGTCGTGCCCACCAGCAGTGACATTGACAGTCTATCTTCAGACGAACTCAAATTGATCTTTCAGGGTGAATCATCCACCGGAGGCAGCCACGGTCTCAGCCAGGTTGTCGAGTTTGGCCCGGCAGGCGATGACTTCTATCAGTTGCTTCTCAAAACAGATGCTTACGGAATGGGCAAACGCTGGCTGCGCCTGGTGTTTTCAGGAGCAAAAGTTCTGCCTCCAAAACGGTTCACCAACGCTCGAAAGTTTTTGCGCTATCTAAAGAAGCACGACAATGCCATCGGTTTTTTGCCAATAGACGCATTGCTGAACGCAGGCAGTGATTCAGTTCGTGCAGTCGTCATCGATGGCCTGGACCACACGCAGACCCGTTATCTATTCAAGCAGTCCTCGCGCGGCGCCTCGCCAAAATGAATCAGCAACCCAATGTGACCAAACGATGAGAACGAACTGGGAAAATCTACCCATCCGCATCAAACTTGTCCTTCCCATGGCGGCCGCCATGGCAGCGATGCTAGTTGCTCTCTATGTTTATCTTCCGCGCCAGCACCAGTTGAATCTCACCGAGGCCTACACTCGCGAGGCCACGAGAACTGCGGAACTCTTTGCGGCCGGCGTATCCTATGCGCTCGAACAACATCGGTTTGAGCTTATGCAGCGGACCATGCAAAGCGCCAAGAGTAATGACAATATTCTCTACATCGCAGTGGTTGAGCCAACTGGGGAGCCACTGGTCTCATACAACCCGCACAACCTGACGCTGCCGGGCGTGGACTCCGGGGATGGTTCTTGTATTCGAACCACCGCCAGCGCGCTCATTGCGCAAGAGCCGATCTCAGGCACAGCCGCCGAGGAGATCGGGCATCTGCTGCTCGGTTACAGTCTACGCGCCCTGAATCGGCAGGTTGAAGAAGTCAGGCTGGTGGCGACTCTGATCACCATTGGCTCATTTCTGCTCGGCTTGTTTCTTATCAACAGAGTTTCCAGGCGAATCACGCAGTCACTGCGCCTTCTCAGTCAGGAGATGAAGGCTACCCTCAAGACCGGGTGCTACACCTCAAAGGTACCAGTCCTGGCCCACGACGAGATCGGTCATCTTGCCGGAATGTTCAATGAGATGATCTCCGAATTGATGCATCGCCAGCAACGCATGAACGAGTCCCAACAGCGCTACCGGGAATTGTATGAAGAGGTCAAAAAACTCAACCAGTTGAAGACGATGTTTGTGTCGGACGCCTCGCACCACCTGCGCACGCCGTTAACCATCATCCGCGGAGAAGTTGAGGTGTCGCTCGGAAAGGGCAGGAGCCCTGGAGAGTACCGGGACACGCTGCAAATTGTTGAGGATGAGGCCAAACATCTAAGCAAAATTGTTGAAAACCTGCTAACTCTGGCGAAGGCCGACAGTGGCAATCTCATCGTCGCGGAAAACTACGTCGATTTTTCACAGGTTTGTGAGCAGCAGCTCCGACATGCCGACCTGGTGGCAAAGGACAAACGTGTTACCATCGAGCATGAGATCGCGAAGGAGTGTCTGGTCGATGGTGACCCCAACCGGCTTGCCGAGGTGGTCTTCAATCTTTTGGAGAATGCCATCAAGTATACCCCGGGAGGACAAGGAATTAAAGTGCACCTGGAACAAGTGGGGCTGAATATCATTTTGCAGGTGGTGGATAGCGGACCGGGTTTGCCGGAAAAAGAGTTCGAGCGTATCTTCGAGCGTTTCTACCGAGTGCAGCATACACAGGCGCAGCAAAAGGGATCCGGGCTTGGACTGGCGATCTGCAAGAGCATCATCGATGCGCATGGCGGAGATATTCGAGTCGCAAGCGTAGTAGGCAAAGGCAGTACGTTCGAAATCAGGTTGCAGCGGGCATCGAATCATCCGGATTCGACCGACGAGCCCATCTCGCAAAATAACAGTCTTGTAACTCTAAATCGTAACATTATCTCAGAGTGAGTCAGCGGTCCGCGGAGCAGTCCCTGCATTTTGAAAAGCCAGCTAAAGTGCAAGGTGATGCCCAGCTTGCCATGCCTGTTTTCCTCCAGGTGTCTTGCGCAACCCTGGCCCAGTTTATCATCTCACCATTGAAAATTTCCCAGCCTTAAACCGTTGGCCCAAGACCCTGTTCAGAATCTGGAAATAGTGGTTTAAGGTGTTATTTTATAGTCCGATACAGTACAATATGAGCTTGCAGGCGGTAGCTGTAACCGGATCTCGGTTTTGGCACTCAAGAGCCCTTTTGTTGTTGTACAACCGAGCATTCGGGGCTTAGGAGAAGCGACCGAAGAATGAGTTGAAAGTGCCAACATTAATTTTCGTTCAGGTGCCTGAGCGGGACCCGCCCGTGGTGCGATAGTTGCTTGCATTGGCCGTTTTCGGATAGAACTGAACAAGGAACAGGGAATGTTAGAAGTCTTCATCAATGGATTTACAGCCGTCGTCGCCCTAGGCATTCCGGTCTGGTACATCGCCAAGAATTCAAAACATAAAAAACGCGCTCGCAAGAAACTGGCACAAGCTACCGAACGGGGCATGATCGAGCCCATCTCGCTTCATCCCGTAATTGACCTGTCCAACTGCATTCAGACCGGGGCGTGTGTTCCGGCGTGTCCGGAGGGCGAAATCCTTGGCATCGTCGATGGCGCCGCCGCGCTGGTGGCGCCAACCAAGTGTATCGGCCACGGCGCGTGCGAGGCGGCGTGTCCGGTGGAAGCAATCTCCCTGGTTTTTGGCACCGAGAAACGCGGTGTCGAGCTTCCCTTTGTCAAACAAACATTCGAAACCAACGTCGATGGCGTTTATATCGCGGGCGAGCTGGGCGGCATGGGTCTGATTCGAAATGCCGTGACGCAAGGCCGGGAGGCAGTTGACTACATCCATGATTCCCTGGCAAAGCGTGACCCGAAAGTGCATGACTTGGCAATTGTTGGCGCCGGACCGGCTGGGATTGCCGCTTCTCTGCAGGCCCAAAAACGGGGGCTCAATTTCGTCACCCTGGACCAGGATGATATTGGCGGCACTGTCCTGAGCTATCCCCGGCAAAAACTGGTCATGACACAGCCTATGGATATCCCGCAATATGGCAAGGTGAAGTTTCGGGAGATAATTAAGGAAGATCTTCTTGGCTTGTGGCAAGAAGTGATTGACAAGACCGGACTTGAAGTTCGTACTCACGAGAAAGTCGAGAGTATCGAACGCACAAACGGATTCTTCACCGTCAGATCGGGCTCGCATGAGCACCTGGCGAAGCGGGTGCTGCTGGCAATTGGTCGTCGCGGCACGCCTCGAAAACTGGATGTGCCTGGCGAGAAGTCTTCGAAAGTGGCGTATCGCCTGCTGGAACCCGAACAGTATGCCAACAAACGGGTCATGGTTGTGGGCGGCGGCGATAGCGCAGTCGAGGCGGCGCTTGCGCTTTCGAAACAGCGCGGGACACAAGTCACGCTTTCATACCGCAAAAATGCATTCAGCCGCATCAAAGAAAAGAACGAACAACAAATCGAGCATGCGATTGAGTCCGGCCGGGTGCATGCACTGTTTGAGTCAAATATTGCGGAAATCCGGCGAGAGCAGGTCACCCTGATGATGGACGACAAGAAGTACGGCCTCGCCAATGACTACGTCCTGATCTTTGTTGGCGGCGTGCTGCCAACTGCCTTCCTGCAGAAAATTGGCATCAGTATCGAAAAGAAATTCGGAGTGCGGTAAGTGAGTTTTCACAGGGCTGTTTTGATCATCCTTTATGCCGGCGGACTGATGCTGGCCGTGGCCGTTCTGGTGCACGGTTCCGGCTACTATCAATTGGCGCTCGAGCAGCGCCCCCATTCTCCGCTGCACTCGACGATGAAACCAGGCGGCACCTGGGGCCATGGCTTGGGTATTCTTGGCAGTATGATGATGTTGCTGCTCTTCCTCTACTCCGCCCGCAAACGTCAGGTGTGCGGTTTGCGCTTCGGCAAAGTCCGAAATTGGCTGAATGTCCACATTTTCTTCGGAATCATGGGGCCCGTTTTTGTCAACCTGCACACCTCATTCAAGATCGGCGGCATTGTCGCAGTCAGCTACTACTCGATGATGGCGGTTATGCTAAGCGGTTTCGTCGGCAGGTACCTTTATGTACAGATTCCGCGAAAACTCTCCGGAGATGAACTGACGCTCAAGGAGATGAAAGAGAAGAACAGGCACCTGACGCTTTTGTTGGAGGAGAAGTACAAGCTCAGCAAGAGAATCATGCTGCGAGTTGCGGCTTTGTCGGGAATCGATTCTGAACAGAAGCGCGGCATCGGAGCCATCTTCGCCATCTTGCGAAACGACTTTTTACGAAGATTTTCTGTGCACGATTTGCGCAAGCAACTGCGCATGGAAAAGGGCAATCTACCACACGGCGAAATTCGTGCCCTGATGAATGTGATAAAACAGCGCTCGTTGTTGGAACGCAAGATGGCTTTTTTGGGTACGGTGCAGCCTTTGCTACACTATTGGCATGTGGCGCACAAGCCCTTCGCTTATGTGATGATCATCATCATGTTCGTGCATATTGCGGTCACTTTGCTGTTCGGCTACCAGTGGATTTTTTAATTTCAGATTAACTGTTGAAGGGGTCATACATCTTGTATCAAATCCGCTGTCGTGGGACTGCAGGCCATGGATTTCCGGATGTCGGAATCCTGCGTGCAACATTCGCTGCCGTAGTCATGCTTATAGCGGTGCCGGCGCTAGCCCAGCTCTCTCCAGGTGACCTGGCAAAACCGCATGCGTTTCTTGAGGGGCTTAGGAATTGCACAAAATGCCATGAGATTGGTGGCGGGCCCACCCAAGCCAAGTGTTTGACCTGTCACCTGGAAATTGAACAGGTTCTCCAGGCCAAGAGGGGATTCCATTTCGAGGCTGTGCAGAGCCGGGGGCAAACCTGCAGTGAGTGTCACAGCGATCACAATGGCAAGAAATTCGAGTTGATTCATTGGCCTGAGGGCAAAGATGCGTTCGACCACAAACAAACCGGCTTCCCCCTCTTGGGCAAGCATGAAAAAGTCGAATGCGAGAAATGTCACCGTCCGGATAACATCGCTTTTGACTTGCATGCCCTGAACAAAGACATCGATCTGGACAAAACCTTCCTGGGATTAGGCCAGCGCTGTGCCTCTTGCCACGCAGACGAGCACCGGGGACAATTGTCTCAGGACTGCGAAAAATGCCATCAGGTTTCAGGCTGGAAACCCGCAAGCGGCTTCGACCATGACAAAGCCAGATTCCGTCTCAGCGGCCGGCATGTACGGGTTGCATGTGCCAAATGTCATCCGGCGGTCAGGGCGAGGAACAAACCGTCTGACCCAGCCCTTCGCAAGACTTTTACGAAGTTTGTGGACATCTCATTTGCCAACTGCAGCGCCTGCCATAGCGATCCGCACCGCGGTAGTTTCGGCGCCAACTGCAAGAGGTGTCATAGCACATTAGACTGGAAGAAAATCGGCGCGAGTAGTTTTGACCATTCCGTTACCCGCTTCCCGCTGCTGGGGTTGCACAATTCTGTTTCGTGCGAAAAGTGTCACAAACCCAACCAACCCCGGCGTGGCTTGCAGTTCGCGCGCTGCACCGATTGCCATGCCGACAAGCACGATGGCCAGTTTGCCGATCGCAAAGATGGCAGTCGCTGCGAAAGCTGCCACGATGTTTCCGGGTTCTCGCCGGCGAATTTCGATGTCGCCGAACACAATCAGACGCGCTATCCTTTGACAGGGGCACATCTCGCGGTACCGTGTTACCAATGCCATTTTCAGGAATTTTCGGGGAATGGCTCACGCCAGAAGTTTGATTTCAGCAACACCTCCTGCGACGCCTGCCATGACGATGCTCACGCTGGTCAGTTTGCTGTCAAGGTCAGGCTCGGAGGGTGCATTTCCTGCCATCAGACCGAGTCGTGGCAGAAAACCAATTTCGACCACAGCACGGCCCGGTTTCCACTGCAAGGCAAGCATGCGGGTGTCCCGTGCCGACAATGTCACAAGCTCGCGCCTCTGGGTGCAGGGATTGAAGGATTGCTGTTTCGGCCCATGGACATGACCTGCAAGGGCTGTCACCAGGATCTCCATCTTGCACAGTTTGAGCAAGAGCCCGAAGTCAAAACCTGTGGGCAATGTCATCAGCCACTCGGATGGACCCAATTGCTGTTTCGCCACAATCGTGATTCCCGTTATCGCCTGCGTGGTGCGCACAGGCAAGTTGCTTGTCTCAAGTGCCACCCCGTGGAAAACCAGGAGATGGCCGAATTCATTCGCTTCCGGCCGCTCGATAGCCGATGCATTTCTTGCCACAAGGAGGATGGAACCAGTAGATGACGAATACAACAACTGCAATTCTAGGGAAGCTGGCGTTGTTGCTGACCATACTGCCTGCGACGATCCTGGGGCAGACAAGCCCGCACAAGAATCTCAAGCTTGACTGCAAAACGTGTCACATTGAAAAAACCTGGCAGCATATTCGGTTCGACCACGGCAAGACCAAGTTCGATCTCGAGGACAGACATCAGCGCGTGACCTGTAAGTCGTGCCACGATATTGCAGACTTCTCCAAAGTATCGGACGATTGCTCAAGTTGCCACGCCGATGTACACCAGGCCAGGATGGGCAATGATTGCGCAAGATGCCACAGAGCACAGGGCTGGGAGCTATTTGACACGGAAGAAATCCATGCGAATACGCAGTTCCCCATGCTTGGCAGCCATGTCCTCGTGGATTGCCAGAGTTGCCATCAGAACGAGCAGCAGGGCGATTTTGGCTCGCTCACAACAGACTGCATCAATTGCCACCAGCGGGAGTACATCGACACCGAGAACCCGAATCACGTTGCAAATTCGTTCTCAACTGATTGCCAGAGTTGCCACGAAATGAATAGCTGGCAGCCTGCTTTCATGGCCAACCACGATGTCCTGTTTCCCATCTTCTCGGGTGAGCACGACGGCACGTGGAACGACTGCGCGGCCTGTCATCCGAACCCGACGACCTTCACGGAATTCACCTGTCTGAGCTGCCACGAACATAATCAGCCTGAAATGGATGCAGAACATCAGGGCATTCCCGGCTACGCCTATGATAGCCAGTCCTGTTTATCCTGCCATCCCACGGGTGAGCCGAGTGACTTTAAGGAGCATGATGACCTCTACTTTCCCATTTTCACGGGGGAACATGCGGGCGAATGGGAAGAGTGCCGCGCCTGCCACGAAAACCCGGGGACCCAAAAGGATTTTACCTGCCTGACCTGCCATGAGCACGAGCAATCCCAAATGGACGAGGAACATAGCGGTATCACGGGTTATGCCTATGAGAGTACCGACTGTTTGCTGTGCCACCCAACCGGCGAAAAGGGTGAGTTCGAGGACCACGATAACCTGTTTTTTCCAGTTTTTGCCGGTCAGCATGCCGGCACCTGGGACGACTGCGTCGAGTGCCACACCAACCCGCAGAACCGCAAGGATTTCACCTGTGTGGACTGCCATGAGCATAGGCAGAGCGAGATGGACAGCAAGCACAACGGTTTCTCCGAGTACGGCTACGAAAGTCAATCCTGCTACAGCTGCCACCCGACTGGTGACAAAGGCGAGTTTCTGGAACATGACAACCTCTACTTTCCGGTTTTTGCGGGTGACCATGCCAACATATGGGATGATTGTGTTGTGTGCCACACGAACCCTGCCAGCCGCAAAGACTTCACTTGCGTTGAATGCCATGAGCACCGGCAAACCGAAATGGACTTGAAACATAACGGCATTTCCGGCTACAGTTGGCAGAGCAGCGAATGTTTTATTTGTCACCCCACGGGCGAGAAGGGCGAGTTCCGAGACCACGATATTCAGTTCTTCCCAATTTTCGCGGGCGCTCACGCCGGCACCTGGGATGATTGCCTTGCGTGCCATAGCAATCCTGCCAACCGCAAAGACTTCACCTGCGTCGAATGTCACGAGCACCGGCAGAGTGAAATGGATTTGAAACACAATGGCATTTCCGGTTACAGTTGGCAGAGCAACGAGTGCTTTATCTGTCACCCTGCTGGCGAAAAGGGCGAGTTCCGGGACCACGACATTCAGTTCTTCCCCATCTTCGCGGGCTCTCACGCCGGCACATGGGACGACTGCCTTGCGTGCCATAGCAATCCTGCCAACCGCAAAGACTTCACCTGCGTCGAGTGCCACGAGCACCGGCAAACTGAAATGGATTTGAAACATAACGGCATTTCCGGCTACAGTTGGCAAAGCAGCGAATGCTTCATTTGCCATCCAGCCGGTGAGAAGGGCGAGTTCAGAGACCACGACACTCAGTTTTTCCCAATCTTCGCAGGTTCTCACGCCGGCACATGGGATGACTGCCTTGAGTGCCATACCAATCCTGCCAACCGCAAAGACTTCACTTGCGTCGAATGCCACGAGCACCGGCAGACTGAAATGGATTTGAAACACAATGGTATTTCCGGCTACAGTTGGCAAAGCAGCGAGTGCTTCATTTGCCACCCTGCTGGTGAGAAGGGCGAGTTCCGGGACCACGACACTCAATTTTTTCCCATCTTCGCAGGCTCTCACGCCGGCACATGGGATGACTGCCTTGAGTGCCATACGAATCCTACCAACCGCAAAGACTTCACCTGCGTCGAGTGCCACGAGCACCGTCAGACTGAAATGGATTTGAAACACAATGGTATTTCCGGCTACAGTTGGCAAAGCAGCGAGTGCTTTATATGCCATCCGTCAGGTGAGAAGGGCGAATTCCGGGACCACGACAATCTCTACTTTCCGATTTTTGCCGGTGAGCATGCCAACGAATGGGATGACTGCCTTGCATGCCATACCAATCCTGCCAACCGCAAAGACTTCACCTGCGTCGAGTGCCACGAGCACCGGCAAACCGAAATGGATTTGAAACATAACGGCATTTCCGGCTACAGTTGGCAGAGCAGCGAATGCTTCATATGTCACCCCGCTGGTGAGAAAGGCGAGTTCAGAGACCACGACACCCAGTTCTTCCCAATCTTCGCAGGCTCTCACTCCGGTACCTGGGATGATTGCCTTGCGTGCCATACGAACCCCGCCAACCGCAAGGACTTCACCTGCGTCGAGTGCCACGAGCACCGGCAGACTGAAATGGATCTGAAGCACGACGGCATTTCCGGTTTCAGTTGGCAGAGCAACGAGTGCTTCATTTGCCACCCCGCTGGTGAGAAGGGCGAGTTCCGGGACCATGACACTCAGTTCTTTCCCATCTTCGCAGGCTCTCACTCCGGTACCTGGGATGATTGCCTTGCGTGCCATAGCAATCCTGCCAACCGCAAAGACTTCACCTGCGTCGAATGTCATGAGCACCGGCAAACCGAAATGGATTTCAGACATAACGGCATTCCCGGTTATATTTTTCAGAGCAGCGAGTGCTTCATTTGCCACCCCACAGGCGAAAAGGGCGAGTTTCGAGACCACGACAACTTGTATTTCCCAATTTTTACAGGAGATCACCGGGGTGAGTGGGATTCATGCCTCACCTGCCACCTCAATCCGGCCAACCGCAAAGAGTTCAGTTGCATCGATTGCCATGAGCACAGTCGGCAAAGGATGGATGACAAGCACCTTGGAGAAGTAAATGACTACGTTTATGAAAGCACTGCCTGCTATGATTGCCATCCGAATGGGAAAGAAGATGACAGCAAGGACTGATTCATGCTTTTGGCTTTCATTGATTCTACTTTGTCTGCTGCCCATGCGGCTGCCGGTTCTATTTGGGCAGGCAAACGGAAAAACACAGGGTGAGATCAAGTATCTCTCACATAATTCCTATTATGTGAATCTCGGCACGGCCGAAGGTCTGCAAGTCGGCGATACGCTGGTTGTCAAGCGGCGACAACGCATCGTCGGCAGATTGGCGGTCGAAAATGTCGCTCGCGTCTCCGCGGCATGCCGTCTGTTGTCGCAGACCTCTACGCTTAAGGAGGGCGATAGCGTCGAGCTCCTGCGACTCCAACTCGTGCGGGAAGATTCCAATTCCCAAAGCGTCAAGAAGCGAAACCCAGAGGGCCTGCTTGCGCAAACACGAGAAGCTTCCAGTAGCCGATCAGGGCAACGCCGGCGTCGCCAGGTGAGCAGCAACACCATCAAAGGGCGGTTTAGCGTACAAACTCTCACGCTGGATGATCAAACTACCGGCAACCGTGACTACTATCAACTCGGTCTGCGCAGCAAACTCAAGGTGGATCGATTTATGGGTTTGCCCGCGGCCCTGAGAGTGCGCTGGCGCTCCCGACTCCACCACCGCGGCGCACCCGGCGGCGGGCTGCCAATGGACGAATGGCGTCATAGCGTTTATGAACTGGGTCTGGTCTCAAGCGATGACGGCAGAGGCTATGAGTTTGGCATCGGGCGGATTTCTTCCAGCAGAATCCGTGGCGTGGGCTTTATTGATGGCGGATTGTTTTCTCTCAAACTATCTCAGGCATTCCGGGCCGGCGTAGCCGGGGGCGCACAGCCCAGTCTGCGCAACTCCAATTTCCAGACCAAGGAGAAGAAGTTCGGCCTGTTTCTGGCGTTTGAGAAAGGGGATTTCAGCACTCAACGATTCGCATCCACCGTGGCTTTGTCAGGACGTTACCACGTCAGTCAGGTCAGCCGTGAGTTTGTCTACATCCAGAACAACTACTCGCTGGGCTCGAAGTTTTCACTCTACCAGACCCTGGAGGTCGATGTCAACCGCGGTTGGAAAAACGATCTGGGTCAAAAGAAATTTCAGTTGAGCAATACGTTTTTCAGCGCCAGTGTCCATCCCGCGGAGTTTGTCTCTTTCAATTTTTCTTACGACGCACGCAAGTCGGTCCGAGTCTTTGAGACGCGCTCAATCCCCGACAGCCTGTTTGATGAGACCACCCGCAAGGGATTTCACTCTGGCGTTACGCTCAGGCTTCCCAGAAGAATCAGGCTTTCCGGAACTTTCGGCATTCGCTTTCGCAAAGGAGCGCTCAAGAATACCACCTCCTCGTCCGCGGCCCTGACTGTGCCCCGCGTGCTCGGCACGCCCGCGACGGTCAACGCGCGACTCTCTTACTTCAACACCATGTTCACCAAAGCATACCGGCCAACCATGAGTCTCCGCCTGCCGGTGTCCCGCAGGTTCTTTCTGAACACTTCGGCGGGCAGTTACATCTATCAAACCGGCAGCGTGACCACAACCAGCACCTGGCTCGAAGCGACCGGTTACTTTCGAATCGACCGCAAGATGTTCTTGAATGCCGGCTACCGCCGGTTTCTTGACCAGCGCTTGAAGTCCGCCCGGCTTGTTCTGGAGGTTGGGGTTCTCATCTAGCGTCACGATTATCAATTTCCCGAACAAAACTCTGACAGGGTTTCGATCCTTTTTTATGCCTAAGACGGTTAACATCAAACCCTGTCAGAGTTCGCTTATTTGGAAACCATCACACTAGGCGTTGAGAAAGTCAACTCAAGTGCATGCCCTCGTGCTTGGGTAGTGGGCTTCTTTCAAGGCCTTGTTTTGTTCTCACGATGCATGGCAAAGTGTTGGGTTTGTGCGACAAAGGCGCCGTCGTCGTAGGGACAAATCCCACGATCTCCATTCGTCAACGGCGCCCGCGCGCACAAAACAAGAATTCTGGTTTCGACATAGGCAACGCACATGGCGGTTTCATTTGACCCATATGACGTTGAAACTATCATGGAGCGTTCCCCCCCCAATTGAGATAGCTGTCCTTTCTGAAAGCCCGCCTGACTAAATCAAAAGCGTTCGGAAATATATTTCGAGACACACCCAATGCATCCATTTTGAATTATTCTCAGTAACTTCTTTCATTTGCGAGAGGAGACTCTCGCTGCTTGCTTCTGCAATCAAATCATCTTGCAGCTCAAACAGTCCCGACCAATGAGAAAGGAGTTCCTTATGATTCAAAGAGTACTTGCACTGCCTGGCACGGTCGTCTTATTAACACTTGTTCTTTCGCCCCCTTCGCAGGCGCAGGAGCAGTGGTCCTGGCCCGAGAAAACACAAAACATCCAAGTCCTGCCGAAGGAGTGGCCAGGGACACGGCTTCAACCCGTGATGACCGGATTCGCGCGCACGCTCGGCGTTCGTTGTGCGCACTGTCATGTTGGCGAGCAAGGCCAACCGTTGAGCAGCTACGATTTCGCATCTGACGAAAATCCAAATAAAGATAGGGCTCGTGAAATGTTGAAGATGCTGCGTATGATCAATGGCCAGCTTGCGAAGATTGAGCCGAGCGGCGATCAGCGCGTTAACATGTGGTGCCACACTTGCCATAACGGCAAACCAAGACCGATGACGCTTGGCGAAGAACTCAGCGAAGCTTACAGGCTACATGACATCACCACAGCACTCGCCAAATACAAAGACCTGAAAGAAAATTACTACGGCATGGGCTCGTATCGCTTCGATGACATGGCCCTAAATGACCTTGGTTATCAGATCTTAAAGGATGATGTGGAAGCAGCTATCTCGATTTTCAAATTGAGTACCGATGAATTTCCGGAATCATGGAATGTCTGGGACAGTCTGGCGGAAGCGTATATGAAAGCAGGCCAGACCCAGCTCGCAATCGCAAACTACCGCAAATCGCTCGAACTCAACCCATCGAACACGAACGCCGCAAACATGCTCAAAAAATTGCAAGCGAAAAACGCTGATGAATAAGAGATTCCTGGAATGTCTGCCACTCGCATTTGCGACGCTAGTCGAATCTTGTTTATGCGGTTCGAGTTGTGGTAACACCCCTGGCTCATTTTGGGGGGATGCAACCATCTGCTCATTTTCGTGAAGGGGACTACGTGGCGGGTCGGGCAGGCAGGCCCCAAGTCCCCTTCAAGCAGGTGGAACTTGATTGTGATGAATGAATAATGAGCCGGACACTAAAAAGCATTTTCATGTTATTGATTATTTCACTGAGAGGATAAAATGAACAAAAAAGGTATTATGAGATTCATTTTTTTAATCTCAATAGGGATTTTAGTAGTTGAAGCAAATGCACAAATACCTATGGAAGTTTTTCAGAATCCGAAGAATCTAACAGTGTTGCCACCTGACATTTCACCCGAAGAACTTCGTGCCACTATGTTCTCGATTGGGCAACAGGTTGGCATGCGTTGCTCAAAGTGTCATGATTTCACATCGGATACACCGTATCCTGAGCGTGATTACGCCTCGGATAAGAAAGAACCTAAACGTGTTGCGCGCGAAATGATGCTGATGGTAAAGAATATCAATGAAGCTGTTTCAGCTCTTGACCGTGGTCCCAAACACAAGGCTATGACGGTCGAGTGCGTGACATGTCACCGGGGCGTTCGCCAACCTCGCCAGATTGAAGAAATCTTTGAGACTACGACAAAAGAAAAAGGGCTTACAGTAGCTATAGATAAATATGAAGAATTGCGAGAAAAGTGGTTCAGTGCGGGAGCTTATAACTTTTCCGCCTGGCGTCTTGGGGGAATCGCCCAAAAGATCTTCGATAGTGGAGACACTGAAGGTGGTATGCAGGTTCACGCTCTAAACCTCAAGCTAAATGGTGCTGATGGTTCATTTTTTTTCCATCGTGGCGAAAGTTTCGAGAAACAAGGTAAAATCGAACATGCAATTGCTGATTTTGAGCGGGCTTTTGAATTGGATGATTCATTTGGGTTCCTGCAAGGCAGAATTTCGCAGTTAAAAGAACAACTCAAAGGAAAGAAATAACTGCTGGGTGAATTCGTCTGGAAATTAATTGGTATAACTGTCGCATTAACACCAACGAGTGGGTTGTTGCATGTGTGAAAGTTTCTAGAGAATGCCGAATTAATAGTGTTATGAAAATGCGGAGCCAGGTGCCACTCGTCGGTTATGCAAAGCGGGCGGGTGGCCCTGCCAACACGCACTGATTGCAAACGTGTGCCACGCGCCTTTTAGGCCGTGGCCCATGCTCATTTTATCAGCATGGGTATGCTACCACGATCCGGAACCAAGCCCTTGTTTACAAATTGTGCATGTGCCGATGACCACAGCCACTTCTCCGGAGCATCCACCAAATCGGCGCGCACCGGATTGTTCTCAATGTAGGCAAGGGAAGCGTGGATCGCCGTGGGATTCCAGAGATTGCGGTCAAAGCCACCACAGGCTTGCCAAAAACGAAATGTCCTTCTACCCCTGACATCAATACAGTGTCTGTCATAAAGCGCCACATTCGACTGCTTGAGATAACTTCCATATTTCTTCGATGCCCGGCCTTTGATGGACTGCAGTATGCGCGACATCTGGTACGTCTCTAGTTTCGGGTGAATCAACAGATGAACATGGTTGGGCATCAACACATACGCCCACAATTCAAACTGTAACTCATCCTTGGTCTGACCAAGCTCTTCCGGGAAGATCGAGCACGCCTTCGGTGACTCCAGGTACGGATAACGATGGTAACATGAAAAGGTCAACTCATGTGCATGCCCTGGCGCATTATAGTGCTTGACCTTCTTCCTGGGTTGTGCTTTGCTATTGGACTCCATGACAAAGCGCTAGATTGTGCGGTAACAGGCACGGTCTAAAAGACACGTGCCACACCTTTCATTTTCTTGCGTCCTGGCCACCCGTCCGCCGCGTTTTTCTGCGGCGTCCTTGTTGAGGGGACTGGTTATGTTGTTGGATCCGTAACGAAGCCACCATAAATAAACATATTGTCATCTAAAGGTTGTTCCATAAGCACATGCTTATAAGTTCGAGACTTTGGAACCATTGGGCTTGGATTTATCTCATACTCCTTTTTAAGGAAGTCTAACTTTTTGGAAATTTCATCAATGATGGGGTTTTTTATTGGGGCACTCACATTCATATACAACGTAATAAATTTCCCTGCCTGTTTTTCTGACATTTGCCTCGTCAAAACACTTTGATTCTTGACGATTTTATGGAAAACGCTACTTTCCACTAGAAAAGGCAAAATAACGCCAGCGATTATTCCTGCGCTTGGGATATCTGAACTAATGTGATATTTACGACAAGGATTTGGATACTCCCCTAAGAACTGTGCATACATGCTTTCTGACGGAGCCCAGTATGTTCCGTCATTCGGGTAATATTGAAACCCATTCGTCATCTCATAATCCCCTTTGAAAAAACATAACGGCTTGCTCAGCGGGCCCTTATACAAAACCTGCCTCCAGCACTCTCTGCCGAGGAGATTCCCAAACCTTGAATTCGCAACAGTGTGCCCGGGATCCGCTGAAGCAACTTGTTATAGGACAAAATAACCCAAAGAAGAGCTAAGAATTCATTGCCCGAAATACTTGGTGAATGTATTCAGCTACAGGCTTCGTGAAGTCGTTGTCGGTCCAGTACTTCGAATGTGACCCAGGGCCCCAACCTGAGAATATTGATCCTACGCTAATCTCATGGTCGACAATTCGCCCTACTGTTGCCTTTTGTTCGTCAGACAGTTGACTGAAATCCTTGCGGTAAAGGGGTTTTAGAGGCCAGCCAAGAACATCATCCCGATCGAAATAGTTGTGCCACTGCGATTGAGACGCGATGGCTTTTCCTACCATACCCTTACCAGGTAAGGTAATCGGTTTTGGCACGTCAAAGGCAAGGCTGAAAAGCGGGATGTTACAGCCGAACGTTATGATGCTGAGGAGGTTGTCAATTTGACTGCATGAATCTGGGCCATCTGTGTCATCATGATGCTCCCTGTCCCATAGATAATTCGAGATAATCTGTGCCCCCAATGAATGTGCCATCACAATCACAGGGCCATCGCTTTCAAGTTGACCAGTGAGAACACGGATGTTTTGATCAACAACTTCGTGAATTTCCTTGTAGGCTGTAGTTCGCTCTTTGTCGTCTCGAGTGTATGCAAGTGCGTCCCCAAAGCTGTGTACAACAAACTTTCTGGTATCGCCCCAGTCCAAACTGACACGGCCGTCGGAAGTCTCTACCGTTTGCATAATGTTCATCAGTTCATTCTCTCTCGGTGCAAGAACGTTTGCCCAGTATACTTCCTGCCAATGAATTGATGAGCTCAGACTTCCAACACGATTTGATAGTTCGTCGGCCATTTTCTTTGAGTAGCCGGCTTCCTGAGTGCCCATGCCGTGGATGATCAATACTCCTAATTGATTAGCCATCTAGGATCCTCTCCTTTTCTCCCCATTCTATGGTATGTCTCGTGCATATGTGTCCTGCTATGTTCACTTATAACATTGCGTTTTAACGCTCCCTAATTGTTTTTGTATAACTTTTAGTTAAGCGGCAGCATGGGATTAGTAGCGCCCGCAGCTGCTACATAAACAAAACTTACTTTAAAGCATAAAATTTAGAAATTAGCGCGCCGCCCATGCTGTCGGCCTTGAACTAAGAGTTAGGTCTGCTGCTTAAATGACCGGTGGCTGCCGCACCACTGAACGCGCCCAACGAACCGCAGAAAACCACCGGCGCTGCTGTTAAACCCGTGAAGTTTGCCCTTTGAAACTTCATGGCTTAATTTTGGACATGTTTTATTAATTAAAGATGTTTACTTGAAGTCGACCCAAATAACCTTTGTTTTAAATGCGAGTTTCTTTTCAGTGAGCGCTTGAATCTCTTCCAAAGAGCGAATTTCCTTGTAGGAGTATTCTTTACCCCCTATATCGCTGAAATATATGATTAGATGTATAAACTTTAGTTTACGAACGTCTTCAATTGATATTTTTCCCATGTTGAAAGTTATCGGGATTACTTGATCCCGAAAGAGACCTGTGGTGTCCGCCGGGTGCGTCTTAAAGTCGTAATCAGAGACCTGGAAATCTTCATCCTTGAATCCTTTTATTAACTCCGGCTTAGCGTCATAGAAACCCCAAACGCTCTTGGCTGGTTGAGCTCCTTCATTAACCACATCACAAATTATTTTCCATGCAGAATCGATCCCAAAATCGTAATAAACTCTCTTAATGAAAACAAAGGGGCGTACCGTCTTTTGATAATACTCGCGCTGCAGTTCATTGTCGCTCGCCATCTGCTGGATGATTATCACCGTACTTACAAGGTACAGCACAGTTGCTAATGCGATTATAACTGTCGCTATTGCACTCCACTTCACCCATTTGTCTTGCAGTGACGCGGCGTTTTTTGTCGCCTGTATTTCTTGCTTCTTTCTTTCGATGGTTTCTTTTTTCTTTTTTTGACCAGTCATGGTTGACCGTTAGAAAGTCGTTCTTTCTTAAAACCCTAACGTCTCATTTTAGCGGCGATTTATGTCTGGCGGAGCCAGACTTAAATCGCCGCTAAAAATGTTTGTTAGCCTTTTTCTTTATCCATTCATACTTGCTATCGGCATCAAAATGTGCCTTCTCTATTTTGTGCATATAACGATCAATATCTCTTTCAAATGTTGTTTTTGATGTGATTAGAAGTTTCATAAGAGGTGGTAAATTTTTACATACGGATTTAACCAACATTATTTCCTTCTTACTCAATTTCCAAATACTAGTAGTTATTGTTTGATTTTTCTCATTTCCAGAACGAGCAAACGATACAGCCCATTGACCATGTGCAAGCTTGTTTCTCATTTCAATGAATTCTTTTAAATTCGAATTAATAAATCCATGGATTGCTGAGTATCTCGAAAAATTTGTTAGACCAAGATTCAGTTCAATTAATTCTCGATCTTGCCTTCCAAAATATTGTTCTTTGAAGAAGTAGTCATTAAGTGCGCTCCATTTCTCAACTGTTGATAGCCGTTCTATATCAGTATTTTCTATAAAGGAATTTGTGAAATGGTCGTTCTCGGACAGTAGCAAATTGAAATCGACTTCCAATTGAGACATCCATAACATTAGCTGAATTTTCGAGTATACATTGTCCAGTGTTAGTTCATTAAGCTTTTGTTCGTTTCGCAAACTATCGACATGCATTCTATTGAGATAATCTATAGCCATTTTGATTTGACGCTTGTTTTTTCTCCAATGCTTGAAGTTGTCATCCATATGTCCGGTCTCATTTTTTTTGAGGCTAACGCCCAATTGAGCGGCGGCCATTAACGCCAAAACTTCAAAAAATAAGTGAACTCATTAATCTGCAAATTCTTAAAACCGCGCTCGATAATGGTCGTCAGCTCGAATTGAGACGTTAGGACGCGACGGAGAAAAATGACTACCGTGCCACGAATGCCCCAGCAGAACGCTGGCTTTGTAAGGAATATTTTGCTATTACCAAACTCTGTAGTCTTCATTAAGAATTACAGTTTCTTGTTGATATTCAAGAGAATCTAGAATTTTCAAATCAAAATCTAAGTGGTTCAAAGAAGCTTTTATTACCTCTAAATCTGTCTTCACATCGTCCGAAACCGTTAAGTTGCCATATTTTACGTTAGCACCTGGAAGATATACGAAAAATCTCTCTCCGTTTTCAAATATTCCGATTTCAGTATCACCACTCTCAATTGAAGGATCTAAATAAAAGTAATATGTTTCTAAGGGTTCTTCTCTATTCTGAGCAATTCCAAACACACCGTCAGGATTATTAACATTCTCCTCGTAACCAAGAAACCAGGTGGTTAAATTGTGATGGGCATGAAAACTTAGATTATTTTCAATCTCAATGATAGTCCAGTCACCATTAATAGCAAAGTTAAAATTGAAACTTCCCATATCATCCTCACCAGGTAGTTCACCAAACTCCTTAATCTTTTTGAGGATATGCGTCTTTGGTGATTTGTGAATCAGAATAAATCGAGTATATTCTTGAACGTTTATTTTCTTTAATATGCCTGAATATGGGGTTTCATCATAATTTGTTTTTGCTTGTCTTAACGTAAGTTTGGATAATAGAAGTACCAAAACGACAACCACTAAGACTATTATAAGATATTTCATTAATTCCTTACCATCCTAACTATTAGATAACCCGCCCCCACACCCGACTCTAAAATGTCTACATTCAGACATTTCTTTCGGAATGTAGACAGTTATTTCAAAAATGGCTATATATAGCCATTAAAACTGTCAAGATACGACCATTTTCTCTGACGGAAAAATGGCTACATATAGACATTTCTAAAGCCGCTCCTCAAGCAAACGGGACTCCAGGCCAAGATCGACTACCTCGCCGTAGGGCAATGCCCATGCGCGCAGGCCTGCAATCCACTTGCCGCCAGCAGCCTTAACCACACGGCGCAGGTGAGTTTCTGCGTAGCTGATGTTCACTCTCCTGTTCGTTGGCGGTCGTTTGTTGCTTTGCACAAGTGTTTGCCTTTGCAGGCTGGAAGCTCTGTCATGTCATCACCCTGTGTGCTTGCCGTGAAACGCAACATCCCCATCTGGTCAGAGTCACAGATGCCGAAGCCGGTTGATGGGAGACAAATCTAGAGACACTCTTGTCAAGATAAGCAGGGCGGGCTCCCTTGTCAATGGAAAATTGTGACAAAGGTGAGAATTCTTAAAGGATAGTGGATGGAGGATCGAAGATGGATGATAGAAGATAGCCGTGTGCAACATCAACGGAGTTTTGTAGAGAATTCTGCAGGACAGAGGGCAGTGGGTGGGCGATCCACTATCTTCCATCCACATTCCTCAGTCTGCCACAACCTGTTACATTCTAACAGCAGCGTGCATAACGGAAGACGACGCGTGGTGAAAGCAAACAACACTGGGCAACCATCCATTACAAATGTGCCGGTCTGCGAGACACCTGTGCTGGTCCTCGGGACACCTGTGTTGGTCTTCGGGGCAACTGTGCTGGTCTTCGGGACAACTGTGCTGGTCCCCCGCTGGGGGAGTGTCAGAAACTTTGTGTAACTCCTGAATCTGGGTGACGGAGCTAACTCGTAGAGTTAGCGGAGTTACCCAGATTCTCGCGAGCCGGGAAAATCCCTTTGAGTAAATAATTCTTGTGTCGTACTTTTGAAGCAATTATCCTTGCACAAGGAGCTTATTATGTCGATTAACGAAGAGCTGATTGCCGAGCTGCTCAAAGACTACCAATCGCCCGAAGACCTGTTGGGCAAAAACGGTATCTTGAAGCAGCTGCAGAAAGCGGTTATCGAAAAAGCGCTGGAAGCTGAAATGACCCATCATCTCGGCTATGACAAGCACCAGCGTACGGAGTCTAAGTCCGAGAATTCAAGAAATGGCAAAAGCAGCAAACGTCTCCGGACCAATTCCGGTCAGCTTGATGTTCAGATTCCCCGTGACCGCCATAGCGAATTCGAGCCGCAACTGGTCGCCAAACATCAGCGCAGTTTCAGCGACTTTGATGACAAAATTATCGCCCTTTACGCTCGCGTCCTTTCAACTCGGGACATCCAGGGCCATCTGAAAGAAATCTACGATGTCGAGGTTTCACCAGAGTTGATTTCGCATGTCACCGACGCCGTGCTCGACGAGGTCAACGACTGGCAGAGCCGGCCGCTTGGTCAACTTTACCCAATTGTCTACCTGGATGCGCTCTTCGTTAACGTCAAAGAAGAAGGCCACGTCATCAAAAAGGCGGTCTATTTGGCCCTGGGTGTCAACCTAGAAGGCCACAAAGAGCTTCTGGGGCTTTGGATTGAAAAGAACGAGGGCGCCAGATTCTGGCTCGGCGTCATCAACGAACTCAAGAATCGCGGCGTCCAGGATATTTTCGTGGCTTGTGTTGACGGCCTGAAAGGCTTTACCGAAGCTATCAATGCCGTCTTTCCGAAAACCGATGTGCAACTCTGCATCGTTCACATGGTCAGAAACTCACTGAGATTTGTATCGTCGAAAGACCGTAGGCCTGTGGCTCGAGACCTCAAAGAGATCTATCGCGCCGCCACCGTCGAGAAGGCAGAAAAACAACTTCGGGTCTTCGCTGAAAAATGGGATATGAAATATCCGTTGGTTAGTAAATCATGGCGAAGTCATTGGAACAACATCATACCATTCTTTGCCTATCCACCGGAAATCAGAAAAGCTATCTACACAACAAATGCCATTGAGTCGCTCAACATGTCGCTCAGAAAAGTCATCAAAAACAAAGCCGCCTTTCCAAGCGATCTGGCGCTAAAGAAAATCTTGTTTCTAGCGATGGAAAACATCTCGAAAAAATGGAGTATGCCAATCTATCACTGGGGACAAGCAATCAATCAATTTGCCATAATGCATCCGGAAAGAATGAACTTGGGATAAAACAATTTACACAAAATTATTTACAGGCTCCCCGCTGGCTGTGATCACACTTACGCGCGAGCTGTGCTGTTTCCCGCCACAAGTGCGCCAGGCCGCGCCAGCAGTGGGCTATTCTCCACCAACACTGGGCCGGCTCCCGCTACGCCTGTGCTGGTGTTCGCGCTAGCTGCGCCACAGTGCGCAACCTCCGCTCGTGCCTTGGGCGTAGATTGGAAAAATGGCTTTTTGAAAGCATTATCGTCCACCAACTCACCAAACAAACCTTTAACCAAAGCAAGGAGGCCATCATGCCTTTAAGACATTCCGAAGGAATTATCCTGAGCGTTGCCAAAACCACGCTGCAGACTCTGCGTGACCTGATCGCGCAGTTGTCGGAATTCGGACTTGACACGGCGGTCGCGGACCAGTTTGACGCGGACATCACCGCTGCTGAAGCCATGCCCACGGATTTGCACAACCGCATTTCCCTGCGCCAGCTCACCAGCGACAAGGAAGAGGCGCTCAACGCCTGCTGGCAGTGGGGCCGCAAGCTGCGCACGCGCCTGCAACTGGCCTTCGGCGCCAACAGTCCGCAGTCCAAATCGTTTCCGTCGAAAGAGTTCAGCGATTCCGCCAACAGCGAAAACAACATGATGTCGGTCATGAAAGTCCTCACCGCTCTGGCTGAGACCCACAAGGACGTGCTTGCCAACTTCGGACAGACTCCGGAAATCCTGGCAGAAGGTTCCGTTCTGCTGGACGACCTGCGCGGCGCCGATGCTGTTCAGGAGCAACAAAAAGACAGCAAGCGAGTCGCCACCGAAGAACGGCACCAAGTCTTCCAGAAGCTTTATGACACGGTCAACCGCATCAACAAAGTTGGCCGCATCGTCTTTCAGGATGATCCGGCGAACCGCAGCCGGTTCGACAGCAAATGGCCCGGTCGCGGCGGGCAATCCGATACCGATGAGTCCGAGCCGCTGTAGGTGCTTCCGGCGCTCACATCGACCTCAGGCTCTCGATGTGAGCGCCCTCGCCTTGCCTGACCGAAAACTCCCGGATCCGCACGGAATACATTTTCTCTGAACCGCCACATTTTACTTGCACCCTGCCGGCGTGGCGATTATCTTTTTGGAGTGCAGGTTTGACCTTATGTAAATCGTAGCCTCGAATAGTCCACCCCTGATGGGTTTCGGGTCTTTTGCACTGCTGAGTGCTATAAATATGTCACCCCTAGTGTCGTGATTTGTTAGTTAGTGAACCAATGTGTCACCCGTCTGGGGTTAATCATTCTTGGATTCGATTTTCTATAAACATTCCACCGCTACGCGGTTATTGAGTTCTAAATCCCGATAGAGGTGAAACATTGCTGGCGTGTGGAATCAAGCCCGCACCATGGTTTTTGAAGAACCGTGGCTCACTAGGCAGAATCAAAAACAAAACAGGTCCACCATGCTAGAAGTCTATGTCGCGACGAGAGCGGAATGGCGCGAGTGGCTGGCAAAGAATCACGACCAGCACGCCGCCATTTGGCTGGTGTTCTACAAAAAGGACAGTCAAAAGCCGAGCCTGAATTACGATGAATCCGTGGAAGAGGCTCTGTGCTTTGGCTGGATTGACAGCATCATCAAAAAACTCGATGATGAACGCTACGCCCGCAAATTCACCCCAAGAAAGCCTGACAGCCGCTGGTCGGAGAGCAACAAGGAGCGCGTCGGCCGACTGATCGCGCAAGGCAAGATGACCGATGTCGGCCTGGCTTTGATTGCGGCAGCAAAGACCTCGGGTTTGTGGGATGCCCCGGACCGGCCGAATATTTCCTTAGAAGTGCCAGATGAATTTGAGCAGGCACTGAGTGCAAATGCCAAAGCCCGCGCATTTTTCAACACCCTGGCGCCAAGCTACCGCAAGCAGTACCTCGGCTGGATCCAGGTGGCGAAGCGCCCGGAGACCCGGGCCAAACGCGTGCGGGAGTCTATCGCCCTGCTCGAAAAAGGCGAAAAACTTGGCATGAGGTAGCCCGAATTGCCCCAGCTTAGATTGTCGCGACGTTATTCTCTTTATTTTTGGCGAGAGGATATGTAACTTCCGTCCGCATCAAGCCTTGGCTCGTTTTGCCTCAATCGAATATTATTGAAAAGTCCGTGCCGCGCAATGGCCGGGCACTAGTCCTAATTAGGTTCACTCAACCCCTTATCGAAAACATGAATATTTACGCAGTTATCATTCTCGCCACCATCGCCGCCACCTTCCTGATGAATCTGATTACCGAGCTTCTCAATCTGCGCGCATTGCGTCCGGATCTGCCGGAAGAGTTCGATGGCGTCTACGATGCTGAAGCTTATCAGAAATCGCAAGAATACACCCGCGTGCGGACGCGCTTTGGATTCATCACCTCCGGGTTCAGTCTGTTGTTGACGCTGGGCTTCTGGTTTGCCGGCGGTTTTAACTATCTGGACAGTCTGGTGCGCGCCTGGCAGCTCAATGCCATCTGGACCGGCATGATCTATATCGGGATTCTCATCATATCGCGGTCCATTCTCTCGCTGCCGTTTAGCATTTACTCTACCTTTGTGATTGAGGAGCGCTTCGGTTTCAATAAAATCACGCCGCGGCTATTCGCGTTCGACCTGCTCAAGGGCCTGCTGCTTGGTATCTTGCTCGGTGGACCGCTGCTGGCCGGGGTGCTCGCATTCTTTCAATTTGCGGGAGAAATGGCCTGGATTCACTGCTGGCTGGCAACCACAGCTTTCTCTGTTTTCGTGAGTTTTATTGCTCCAACATGGATCAAGCCGCTGTTCAATAAATTCACGCCGGTTGAAGAAGGTGAACTGCGGACTGCAATTTTCGAATACACCGATTCCGTGAAGTTCTCTTTGCAGAACCTGTTTGTCATGGATGGTTCGAAGCGGTCAACGAAGACCAACGCCTTTTTTACCGGTTTCGGCAAGAATAAGCGCATCGCCCTGTTTGACACGTTGATTGAGAAGCACACTATTCCTGAACTGGTTGCGGTCCTGGCCCACGAGATCGGCCATTACAAAAAGAAGCATATTCTTAAAAGCATGGTCATTAATATCTTCCACACCGGCATCGTCTTTTTTCTGCTTTCCGTCTTCTTGGGTCACAAGGGCCTGTTCGGCGCTTTCTTCATGGAAGAAATGTCCATCTACGCCGGGCTCATCTTCTTCGGCATGCTCTATTCTCCAATTGAAGTGATCTTATCCCTTGGCATGCAAATATTCTTGCGGAAGATCGAATACGAAGCCGACCGTTACGCGGCGGAGACAACCGACGACGTAGCATCGATGGTGTCCGCCTTGAAGAAACTGTCGTTGGGCAATTTATCTAATTTGACACCACATCCGGCGTATGTTTTCTTGCATTACTCCCATCCGCCGGTGTTGGCGAGAATTCGTGCGCTGGAGGCGCTTGGATAGATGTCTGACGAACGACACAAAATTCTCACAGCCGCCCTGGATGAGTTTTCAGAGGCAGGCGTGGCTAAGGCCAGCCTGGAATCGGTTGCAGCCCGGGCAAACCTTCAGGCCGGTGCCGTACGTGCTCTGTTTGTGGACAAGGAAGCGCTGCTACGTGAACTCCTGGAGGAAGAAACAGAACCCATGGTCAACGCAGTAGCCCTGGCGGTCGAGCAGATTGCTGAGCCGCGCGCCTTCCTGCGCAAGACGTTGCAACTCTACGACCAATGGTTGCTTGACCATCCGAAGGTAGTCCGTTTGTTTGCGCGCTGTATGGTCAGCGATGGCGACGCTTTGCAGTCGCTCTTCCAAACCTCGCTGATGCCGTCTGAGCTGTTTGAGCGCCTTGAGCAGATGGTGGTACGGCGAGAACTGCGAATTCCCGATGTTCTGACTGTAATCGTCATGATTGATTCGCTTATCCTGCTCCCTCACATGATGCGCGCCACTCTGGGTTCGATAGCGCCGGAGTTGACAACCGAACAACTGTTTGAGAACCGCTTGAATGCGGTTTTTGATGTTTTCGAGAACGGGTTATTTGTCGATTAGCCGGATCGGTTGCTAAGAAGTCAACGCAGAGTTGCTGAGTGAAGCTTAATACCCATGAGATTTATGCGCTGGACTGAAAACGTTGTAGGCAATAAATCGACTTTCTCAGCGCCCCTTTGCGAACTCAGCGTTAAGAAACAAATTTCTTGCCGCTAACTCTACCAGATCCTCTGAGCAATTCAGGCTAGTAGCCAATCAGAACCGCAACTGCAAGAAAGATGGCCGCCAGCGCCAGCAATTGCAGCAGCAGCGGCAAGACGAAGCGCAGCCATTTCTCATACGGAACCCCCGCCAATCCCAGCATCGCCATCAGCAATCCCGAAGTCGGCACAATAGTGTTGGAGAAGCCATCGCCGCAGGTAAACGCGAAAACCGCGGTCTGCCGGGTCAGGCCAAGTACGTCTGACAAAGGCGCCATCAAGGGCATGGTAACCGCCGCCTGGCCAGAGCCGGAGGGGATGAAGAAGTTGAGAAAAGTCTGGAACACCAGCATGCCTTCGGCGGCGAAGAAGCGGGAGAAATCCTGCAGTCCGGCAGCGGCATAGTAGATGATCGAATCCATAATCTGACCATCCATGAGCACGACCTGGATACCTTTGGCGAAACCAACCACCAGCGCCGCCACCACCATCTCTTCCATGCCTTTGACAAACGCCTTGGTTGCTTCGGCAAGCGGCAGCCGGGCTATTGCGGCAGCGATGAAGCCCATGAGAAGAAAGCCGCCACCCATTTCGGCCAGCCACCAGCCCTGGGTTTGAACGGCGTACAGAATCAGACCAAACACAAGTCCGCAACTCAGGATGATCCAGATGTGGGCCGAAGTCAACTGCTCTTGTTTGACGTCGTGCTCGGCGATGGAGAAATCGTCGCCCGCCATAATCGACTTTGACGGGTCTCTTTTGATCTTGCTGCCGTAGCGCAGAACATAAGTGATGGCCAATATCAGACAGGCCGCGAGAAAGATCAACCTGAAGAGAATGCCGCTCCCCAGCGGTACTTCCGCGATGCCCTGCGCGATTTGGACCGTAAACGGATTGGTGGTGGCTGCTGCAAAGCCAACTTCAGCAGAGAGGTTGACCAAGGCCAAACCGTAGATACGGTCGTAGCCAAGTTCTTTGGATACGATGAGAAATATCGGCACCAGCGGGATGAATTCTTCACCCATCCCGAGCGTTGAACCGCCAATCGCCAGTACCACCATGAGCACAATCGTGAGCTGTGGTCCGGAGTCGGAGAACCGGGCCAGCAGTTTGTGCAGCAAGGCCGTGATCGTTCCCGTGCGCATCAGGATGCCGAAGACGCCACCGACGATGAAGATAAAAAAGATGATATCCGCAGCCTGCTCCATGCCGCGTGGCACGGCGGTCAGGAATCCGAGAATGCTCGTTGGACTGGCTTTGCCCTCGGCGCTATCTCCAATGATGATGCCTTCGGACGAAATGTGTTTGGACAGTTTGGTAAAGCTGCCCGGTTTCACTACGGTCTTGCTCTGGCCATTCGCGAGGGTTTTCTTTTCACGCTCATAGTTACCGCTCGGAATGATGTAAGTCAGAACGCTGCAAACAAAGATGACGCTGATGAGCAGCACGAAAACGTGCGGAACTTTGAGTCGTTGGAAGAAGGATTTGTTCAAGATGGGTTCCCTTTGGATGATGGGATGTGGCTGCGCTGGCGGCAACGGGCCGCGCATGTTTTCTTGTTTAGATAATGCTTTCGGGGCAATTTTCAAAACAATTTCTTACAGAAGACACATGGCGACCCGGTCTGTTCAGGCCGAGATTAGGTGGATTTGAAGCTGGGAAGGAATGAGGTGGATGTTGTGTTGCTCACAAAACAATGGCCGTGCAGGGTGCGTGTTGATTGGAGCATCCCGCACGGCCAAGTCAGATGTGTTTACTTCTGAAAACTCACCTTGCGTACAAATTTGGTGGCGCCCGAGGTCAGGCGAACGAAGTAGATGCCGGATGCGACGTCGCGGTTGGCATTGTCCTTGCCAAACCACTGGGCGCGCTTGAAGCCGGCCTCTTGAATCTCATCCACCAGAGTCTTGACCTCCTGACCAAGGAGATTATAGACGATGAGTCTTACCCGCGTTTCTGCCGGCAGACCGTACTGGATGGTCGTTCCGGCATTGAATGGGTTCGGGTAGTTCTGGCTGAGACTGAACTGCTCCGGTAATTGCGGCTTCTCAGTCGTCTGGGATTTAGGTGAGGAGGCTTCAACCTCAACTGTTTTGCCTTTAATTTCAACCACAAGTTGCGGCGCGTGCAGCCCTTCTCTGGTCGAGTAACTGGCCCGGTCACTTTCGGTGCTGGTGATTGCCAGGCTGACGGTGCGTTTATCCGCGACCGCCGCGGTGACATCGACTTCAACGAAACTGTCGGCTTTGACCCGCCCGATATGGGCGACCGGCGCACTCTCAATCCGGGGAGCGTTGGCCGCCGTGAGATTCCGCTCCGTCCAGCCTTGCTTTCCAGTAGCATAGGCGTTGGCCACAGCGTAGACGGCTCCGCCCCTGACACTGTTTTCCGTGGCAAACAGTCGCAGTCGTGCGGACTGAATCTCGCCCGGCAGGTCATCAAGCTCGAATTGGAGATAAGACGCAGACGCGCCTTGCTCGACCCTGGTGGTTGACAGTGCTCCGAAGTTCTTGTCAGGCGCGCTCAATTGAACCTGACCATCCTGCGTCGCTTCAAAGTTGAGTTCCGCAAGGTCTCCGGCGCCAACCACCTGCAGCGTGATTTCTGCTGCTTCGGAACGTGCTCCCATTTTGTCTGAAACAGTGTATGTGAACCTGTCCAGGCCGGTGAAGCCCTCGTTCGGGGTGTAGCGTGCAAGGCCCTTGGCTGGGAAGGAGATGGAGCCGTGTCCCGGTTGTGTCAGGATGTCGTAGGTCAGGTCGCTCAGGCTGCCGTTTTGGTCAGATGCCTTGGCGCTGAGATCGATGGCGCTGCTGGAGTTAATGGCCATCACACTTCGGTTGTTTCCTGCAACAGGCGCGAGGTTGGCAGCGGTCGCGGTTGCCGTCTCAACAACAAGTTCTGGCGGGTGCGCACCCTCGTTGCTGCTGTACCAAACCGGATTGTTGTTCTTACTCAGCATGCCGAAGCTCACCACGCCGTTGCCGGCAATGGCTGGCGTGACATCGAATTCTACCCAGGTGTTAACGCTGATATTTTCAGCGCTGCTCAGGACATCGCCCTCGATGACCGGCGCATTATCCCAGGTGACGTTGTCTTCTTTCCACAACGAGTTGCTGCCGCGGTAGGTATTGCTGACCGAGTACATTCTACCACCGTCAGTGCCATCATCTACCGCATAAAGCCGGACTCTGGCGCTGGCTACGCTGCCCTGGAGCCCGGACACGTCGAATTTCAAGAAGGTCGTGAACGTCGGCCTCCCGTCTTTTACCCGTAGCGTCTCTTCACTGCCGAAGTTCGTGGTAGGACTTGTAGACTTCGCATGCACGTCGTCGATTGGAGTGAAGGTAACTCCGCTGCCACCGCCGGTGGGCTGCTCCGTGAAGGTCGCTGTGATCTGCATGTTTCTGGTCATTGTTATGTTTTGCAGGGCCTGTGAGCCCGAAAGATCGCCACCCCAGCCACTGAACTGCCAACCGTTGTCTGGTATTGCGGTCAGTTCTATCGGTGTGCTCTCGTCGTACACGCCGCCCGTCGGGTCCAGATTTACACTGCCAGAACCCTGGGCCGTGACTTGCAGGGTGAATTGCTGCGCACCAACTTCCGTAAAAACAGCGGTCACGGATTTGTTTGACGTCATGGTCAAGTTTCCGGGATTGCCGGTGTCCTGCAGGTCGCCGGTCCAATGGCTGAATTCCCAGCCGGAAGCTGGGTTTGCAGTGAATTGAACGGCGGTGCCTGAGTCGAAGGTCGTGCCAGCAGGACTCAACGCGATGGCGCCGTTGCCCTGCACAGAAGTGGCGAGCGTGTACTGCTGAGTGCCGCCACCATCTCCGGTTTGAACGATCAACTCCGGCTGATCTTCGCTTTCGCGCGTGTGATATTTCGCCTGGTCGATAGAGTTGTTCTTGATGGCAAAGCTGTAGCTGCCGTTGCCGGAAACGCCGGCTGTCAGGTCTACCTCGACAACCTGGTCGAGGACCACCGGTCCAAGGCTGCCAATTGCCGACCCGGTGATATCTGGAGCGTTTCTGCCCGACAACTCAGCGTCATTCCATGGGTCTGCCGTATCTTTGAACGTATTCGCTGCCGGGAAAACCTCGCCGCCATCCTCGCTGGTTCCGTCTACATGCAGCCGCAGTTTCGCGGAAGTCACGGCGCCAGTGATTCCTGACAGTTCAAACTTAAAGTAGGATACGAATTTGTTCAACTCGACCTTGGTGGTCGATTTGGTCCCATATTTTTTGCCGAGTTCGGTAAGCTTGATTTGGCCATCCTGCGTGGGATTGAAGGTGAATGTATCACCGCCACCGCTGCCGCCGCCATCGTCCGCGATTGTCACTGTGGCCGCATTCGACTTGGCGCCCTCATCGTCGCGTATCGAATAGGTAAAGGTGTCTGTTCCGCTAAAGCTCTGCGCCGGAGTGTAGGTTATCAAACCTGAAAAAGGATTGATGGCGACCGAGCCCTGGTTAGGATTGGATTCCAGCGTCACACTTGTCGGATTGACCGTGCCATCGATGTCAGTGTCATTGGCAATCACGTTCAATACGATTGGGGTCAAAGCTGGCAAATTCGCTGAGTCATTGTTGGCAACCGGCGGGTCGTTAACTGCCTGGACCGTGAGGTTCACCGTGGCCGGGTTCGACTCAGCGCCGTCATTGTCGCGAATAGTGTAAGAGAACGAATCACTGCCGGAGAACTCGGCGTCAGGAGAGTATGTGACTTCTCCGCCGCCATTGAAACTGGCCTGCCCATGGTCTGGCTGCCCGGTTATTTGCACGGAGTTGACATCGATGCTGCCGTCCGGGTCCGAATCGTTTGCCGCGACATTGATGCCAACTGACTCATCTTCATTGGCCGTGGCGTTGTCGTCCGAGGCAACCGGTTTCTGGTTGTCCGGATTGCCGGATCCTGTTTTGACGATCAGTTCGGGCTGGAAGTCGCTTTCGTGCGTCATGTATCTAATCTGGTCGCGTGAAGTTGATGTGATGGCAAAACTGAAGGTGCCGTTGCCGCTCACGCCAGCCGTCACATCCCAATCGACGAATTCGTCCGGCGATACGGGACCAAGCGAACTCAGGGGCGAACCCGAAGCCAGGGGCGCGTTGATGCCTTTCAATTCCTGTTCCGTCCATTCAGAGCTGGAGTCGAGGAAATTGTTTGAGACAACGTAGACCGAACCGCCTTGCTCACCGCCGTCTGAGGAACCTTCTCCCACCCGCAGGCGCAAGGTTGCACTCTGGACCGCGCCGTTGACGCCAGAGACGATGAATTTGAAGTAGCTGTTGAATTTGCCTGCTTCGACTTTAGTGCTGCTTTTGCCGCCGTAGTTCTTGCGAATCTCGGTAAGCTTGACCTGGGCATCGTGAATGGAGGCAAACGAGAGAGTCTGTGAGCCGCCGCCACCAGCGGGGGTAACTGTCACCGTAACGGTTGCGGCATTTGAAGTGGCGCCATCGTTGTCCTGCACCGTGTAATCGAAAGTGTCCGTGCCGCTGAATCCGGTATCAGGCGAATACTCGATGGCTCCCGACACGCCGTTGACGCTTGTACTGCCATGAGTAGGCTGGCCAGTCACGATTACACTAGCGGGAATTAGGGTGCCGTCACTGTCGCTGTCATTGCTTAGCACCGCAACGCTAACTGGAATGTCCTCAACTGTTGTTGCCTGATCATCGACAGCAACCGGGGCTGCATTCCCTCCGCCACTCACCGTCACCGTGACGTTGGCTGTGTTGGATTCAGCGCCCTCGTCGTCCTGGACGGTGTAGGTAAATCCGTCTGTGCCGTCGAATCCGGGGTCGGGGGTGTAAGTGACCACCCCGGAATTGGAATTGACCGCCAGGGTGCCGTGATTTGGCTGGCTTTTGATTGCGACGCTGCTGGCATCAAGAGTTCCGTTGCTGTCGAAGTCGTTAGCAAGAATGTCGATTGCCCGTGCAGCATCGATGGTGGTAGAAACCGCATCATTAACTGCGGTCGGAGGCGTGTTTGTGCCTCCCCCGCTGCCGTCTGTTTGCACCAGCAATTGCGGCGGCGTCACACCTTCACGAGTGTCAAACCGCACCTGATTTGTGGAAAGATTTATCAGCGCAAAGCTGAAGGTGCCGTTGCCGTTCACGGCTGCGGTCACGTCATACTCGAGAAAGTCATTCGGTTTAACAGCCGTTCCGACATTGTCGAGCGGCGAGACACCCACCGCCGGCGCATTGCCCGCCGTGAGTTCCATCTCACGCCAAGGCGTGGCGTTGCCTTCAAACGTGTTTGACACCTGGTAGACCACGCCGCCATGGTCGCCGCCGTCAGAGTCACCACCGCTCACTCGCAGTCGTAGAACTGCGCCCTGCACGGAGCCATTCAGCCCAGCGACATTAAACTTGAAGTAAGAACTGTAAACGGCTTTCTTGATTTTGGCGGTTGTCTTGTCACCGTAATTGTTGTCCGGCGCCGTCACTTTGACCTGAGCATCGTCTGTGGCCTGGAAGCTGAAGGTTTGCCCGCCGTCGCCAGTGATTACGTTTACCTCAACCGTCGCTTCGTTTGAGGTTGCGCCTTCGTTGTCCTTGACGGTGTACTTGAAGGTGTCTAGCCCCGAAAATCCAGCGTCAGGCGAGTAGGTAGCCAAGCCTGTATTATCGACAACGACTGTTCCATTTGCCGGCTGTGATGTGACCACAACACTCGCGGGATCCAAAGTGCCGTCAAGATCAAAATCGTTGGCTGTCAGGGCCACGGCAACCGGAGTATTCTCTTGCGTCTGGGCAAAATCGTCTTTGGCTACGGGTGGTTTGTTACCTTGGCTGCCGCTGAGATCGATGTAATTGTGAAGATAGTATTTTGTCGCCGGGGAACTGGCAATTGCCAGAATTCCGGTCGTGGAGTTGACATTCTGCTTGGTTGATTTGACGTTGTTGACATCTGTGTCTTCTTCACTGAAGATGAAAGTCCGACCGGTCCCTTCCGGAAAACTCATGTTACTGATGTGCGTCGTCTTGAGTTCGATGGTACGGGGCGCGAAGAACCGGCTGGAGAAGACAAAAACGCTGTCTTTCTCAGAATCGACCAGCACCATCGGCCGTGTCAGGTGATTTCTGACCATGCCAACTTCGTGACGAGACCAATCGCCATTGGTCTTGCGGCGTAGTAGATAAATGCCGGTATCGTCCAGACCTGACAAGTTGGTCTTGGTGGCGATGAAAAGTTCGCCCGTGCCGTTATGTACCGCCATGTTGAAATGGTCATCGGAAATCTCCCCGGTACCAGAAAGAGCAGTTTCACGGCTCTGCCAGTTTGTATCTCCGCTGTCATCGCGGTGAACGGCAAAGTAAGCACGGCTATCGTTCTGGTTGCTCCACATGACGCCGATTTTGCCGTCAAAAGCGATGAGTGCCGAAATGTCATCTGAGTCAGCGTCGCCACCCTGGACGGGCAGCACAAAGGGATTGCCCCAGGTCTTGTCATCGCCGACCGTGCGGTTGATCCAGATTTTTCCCGCTTCTGCCCAGGTTATCCAGAGCTGGCCGGTGGTGTCTTTGTCGAGCACCAAGGCTTCGACTTTGTCGGCCATGTTCATATTGACGGGAAAGCCGCTATCCAGGGAGTAGATCTTCGAGCCGGAGTCGTAGCTGTAGCGGTACAAACGCGCGTCGCGCGGACCCTGGCTGCTCTGGTGGTCGGATGAAACCCGGGAGGCCACGTAGAGCTTATTACCATCCCACAAAACGTCCTGCGCTGAGGCCGGGCGATGATCGACATCGACATGAGTGTCTTCAAAACACTGAGTAGCCTTGTCGAATTTGAAGATGTGGTAGTCTGCACTCAGTGGCGCCCACAGCACGCCCCACCAGGAGTTGTCGTTGAACCAGAGCTTGCTCTCCGGCTTGTTTTCGGTCGGCTTGTCCACCACTTCGGTGCCGCCGTAATAGAAATCGCGAAATCCGACGTCTACCGGAGCACACTTGACGCCACTGCCTGCCGGCGGGTCCTGGCCACTATCTGGTGACTCAATCGTCAACTCAATATCACTGACGTCGCTGAGCGTGGCGTTGGCGGTGCTGGTGATGCGGACGAGCCCCGCCGTTGTTACAACTGACGGAACCGTCCAGGTGTATTCGCCGTCATCGGGAGTGGATGAGTCGATGGTTTGCCAGCTTGCGCCACCGTTTTCCGTGAACTCAATTTTCACCGTGGAGCCGACACCGCTGGAAGTCCAGCGAATATCGTAACTTGTACCCTGCACCAGGGTCTCGCCGCCACCCGGTGCTGCAATGTGAACGAAGTCGCCATTGTGGACTGGCGCGTTTGAAGTTTTGTACTTGGGGAAATTCGTGGCACTGAGAATGAAGCTGCCATTGTGGTTGTTCGTACTCTGATCGCGAACGGTTGAGCCACCGCCTTCGTTGAAAGTGTAGTAGGCCACCAGGCCAGACTCGTTGCCGTTCAAAGACTTGTTCATCGAAGTGCGTAATTCCGCTTCCGTTTTCGTCACATTCCAGATGCGGATTTCATCGATTTGGCCGCTGTAACGCTTTTCATCCTGATAGGCGTGGCGTCCGATCACGACCGCGGAGTTGGTGCCCGGCATGCCGCCATTCGGCACAACCTCGCCGTTGCCATACTCAACACCGTCGATGAAGATTCTTACTATTTTGCTGCTGCCGCTGTAAGTCATGGCAATGTGATGCCAGCGGTTTGGGATAATCACGCTGCCGCCGGCTTTGTACTCGAAGTTGCTGCCATTATTCTCGACGGCAACCGACACTTCGTTTTCGAAGCTGCCATCGACTATCAGTCCCCATTCTTTGAACTGCGAATCCTTCCACTTCTGGATGACCGGCCGGTCTTTGTTCAGGTTGTTCAGGTTGACCCAGGCCTCAACTGTCTTGCCGCGGTCTGAGCGTCCTCGCAACGCATCGGAGCTTGGGATTTTGACCCAACCCAGCTCGCCATCGAAGTCCAGTGACGAACCTGCGTCCTGCGAATGAAGTGGATTTGAGATGAGACACGTGAGCAAGACAAAAATGAAAAAGTGTCTCACTTTTGAGATGGTATTCCAAGTTGATAAACTACTCATCATAACTCCTAGTCTTCCGTCAATGAGAATCCTTTCATAAAACTTAAGCTTATCATTCGTGTCACAAATTATTTTTCATCGTTAACCCCCTAGAGTACAATGACTTACTTGAGTGCGGTTGACTTCATTGACACCGCAAGGCGCCAGCCGTGAATCTGTTGCTTCTCTCACGGTGTTGGTAAATAAAGCAATTCGTATGCCAGTCAATATGTGTCTGAGTTGAAACATGTATCTGTCTTCAGAAAAAAACACCCCAGCGGTTCATTGTTGTGATCTCATGCTTCAGGCAATTTTCATTGCGTTGGCGACCTACTTTCGTTTGTCCCACTTTTTGTGTATCTTTTCAACGCTATTCACCGTTGAAAAAGAGTTGCTTGAATGACCTCAATTATTTCCCGAGAAAGCTGACACCCGCTGTTAGTCCTGCGTCTTCAAGTGGACCGTGTAGCGCCGATACTATCGCATTTCGTTCAAACCATGGAGAGGAAGGAAATATGTTAACCCAACTCGTTGCAGAACCAAAGCGTAGATGGCAGGCTCTAATCGTGCTTTCTACTGTCTTTTTTTTCGTTACAATTCAAGCGGTGACAGCACGGCCGCTGGCTAGCGCGGATTCAGCAACTCACCGACTCACTTTCGATGCCACCGAGGGCACGTGGATCAGCCTCGACCTCTCTCCGGATGGCGAAACGATTGCCTTCGATCTGCTCGGCCATATTTACACCATGCCGGTCGCCGGCGGGGCAGCCGAGCCTTTGACGCATGGCACATCCTGGAATATGTATCCGCGCTTCAGCCCGGACGGCAAGCGTCTGCTGTTTACTTCCGACCGCGGCGGCAGCAACGACCTGTGGGTCACGGAGCTTGAGACCGGCGCGTTGAAGAATGTCTCGGAGATGAAGCTGCCCGTGTTCCAGGGCTCCTGGTCTGCCGATAGCCGCCATGTCTTCGGTACCGCTCTCAACATGAAAGTCCGGTTTCCGGCTTATCAATTCAACTTCCACGGTGAAAAGCAGGAGCTTATCCCTGCAGGCTCACGTGCGCCGGTTTCTCATTTTGAACAACATTCGGGCGGAGGGCTTATCTATTTCGAGCACGGTGACCGCAGACTGTACCGCAGCGGCGCTCGAATCAAGACCTACGACACCGAAACGGGTGAGGTAGCCGTCTACATCGACCGCCCCGGCGGGGCCTGCAATCCGACCCTCTCGGTCGATGGCACAAGGCTCGCCTACGTCCACCGCGACGACCGTGAAACTGTGCTGGTCGTTCGTGACTTGCTGACTCGTGAGGAAAAAGTTGTCTGTCGTACACTCGACTACGACCGGCTCGATTCCGGCAGTTTCTATGGCGCCTATCCTAACATGGCCTGGCATCCGGCCGGGGATGAGATTTTTGTCTATTTTGGCGGCGGAATTAACGCAGTCAACGTAGCGACTGGGGACAGCCGAAAAGTTGCTTTCAAAGCCCCGGTTGACCGCGAGATGCAAAAAACTATGCGCTTCAAAGTAGATGTGCCGGACAAAGTCACTTTGACCCGCGCTCATCGTTGGGCACAACCTACTGCGAAAGGCATTCTGTTTGAGGCGTTGGGCGACTTCTACTTAAGAGACGGTGACAAGCCGCGAAACCTGACACAATCCCCCGACCACGAGACCAATCCGGTGGTGGTCGCGAACAGCAACCTGGTCTATTTCGCCTCCTGGAATGACGAAGAGTTGGGCGGCATTTTTTCCATGACGCTTGACGGCAAGAAACGCAAGAAACTCACCTCCAAGCCAAGTCAGTATGGCTCTCTGGCGCTGTCTCAAAATGGCAAGCAACTGGCGTTCGTGCGCGGCGCAGGTTCTTTGATTACCGGAACCCACCTGGAAAACCAGACTGATTTCGAACTCGTGGTTTTGGGTTCAAACGGTCAAGAGACCAAAATCACCGATATCGAGTGGAGCCGCAACCGCTACGCAAAACGGCCGCCGACTGTGTTTTTCGGCCCGGACGCCATGCTCTACTTCACCGAGTACGTCGATGACGCGCTAACTCTCAAACGCATCGATGAAAACGGCCGCGGTGAACAAACCCTCTACATTTTTTCTAACGCTACTCGTGCCGTTATCTCGCCGACCATGGAATGGATCGCATTCCGTGAGTATCACCGCAGCTATGTGACGCCATACGAGTTTGCCGGCAAGCCGCTCACGGTCAGCGCTGCAGACAAACAAGGCTTCACCCAGAGAATCGACCAGGACGAAGACGGCGATTTCACAGAGTGGACCGCGGACGGCCGGGGTTTGTTCTGGACGCGCGGCAAGTATTTTTGCGAGAAGAGTCTGTCGGCGGTTCTCGCCGGCGACACTGAAGTTAAGGCAACCGACCTGTCATTTCAGTATGATATCGCGATTCCGCAAAGCGCCATCGCTCTGAAGAATGTGCGTGTTCTGACCATGAATGGCCGGAAAGAAGTGCTGGAGAATGCCACGGTTGTCGTTCGCGAAAATCGAATTGCGGCTATCGGCAAGGATGTCGAAATCCCCGGTGATGCAAAAGTCTATGACCTCGAAGGCAGGACAATCATGCCCGGCATGTTCGACGCGCACGGTCACTACGGCAGCCCGATTTCAGCACTGAATGTCATCGAACAGCGGCTCTATGGCTTGCACGCGAACCTTGCCTACGGCGTCACCACCATGTACGACGTTTATGGCACGACTCAAAAAGACTTCTGGGTATCTGACATGCTGCAGCGCGGCGATCTGATCGGGCCGCGCATCTATTCGGTTGGCGATCCCATGTTCGTGACCAGGTATCGCTCCAAGATGCACCGCTCCATCTTGTCGGCGGCGGATGCCATCGAACACGTGCAATTCAACAAAGACCACGGCGCGCTTGCGGTTAAGGATTATTCAAACCACACCCGCGCGGCCCGCCAGCATCTGGCAGCCGCGTGTCGCAAACTGGGCATCAACCTGGTCTCTGAGTCGTTCGGCAATCCCCAAATGAACATGACCCAGATCATCGATGGCTTCACGGGCCTGGAGCACACCATGGGGCTGGAGCCGCTTTACGATGACGTGATACGCCTGTTTGGCGCCGCGCAGCTCGGAATGACTCCGACTCTGATCGTGGTTTACAACGGCCCTTCCGGCGAGACCTACTTTCACCAGCGCGAGCGCCTTTGGGAGAATGAAAAGCAGCTCAGGTTCTTCAGCAAGGATGAGCTGGTACGCTATCGACGGCCGAACTTTTTTTGGGAAGATGACCACTATTCCGCCCGCATGGCCAAAGCGCTTAAGAAGCTTTATGACAACGGCGTTTTGCTGCAAATGGGTGCGCACGGCCAGATGATGGGGCTCGGCGCGCACTGGGAAATGGAGTTGTTCACCCACGGCGGATTCAGTCCCTACGAGGCCATCGAGATCGCTACCATCAACGGATTTCGCCACCACGGGCTGGACCATGCGCTCGGTTCGATCGAAGTCGGCAAACTGGCCGACTTGGTCGTGCTGACCCAGAATCCGCTTGAGAATATCCGGAACACCCGCGAGATTGAGTACGTGATGAAGAACGGCGTGCTTTACAATGGCGCGGACGCCGCCAGGGTTCATCCGCAGCCTGCAGCGGCAAAATCGCTTTATTTCAAGAAGTGATTTCCATGCGGCCTATGGTGTGGGTGTTCACGCTTCAGCGTGTTATTTTCTATAAGACCTGCAGCCTAAAGGCTGAACACCGAGTTTGCGGGACAACCCCGCTCGTTTCACGAATTTCCAATCCGAATCACATCGGAGAAAACGCCCGCCGCAGTCACATCCGCGCCGGCGCCCGGTCCTTTGATGACGATCGGATGCTCACGAAATCGGCTGGTCGTAATTGCAATCACATTCTCGCTGCCACGCAAATGGTAGAATGGGTGCTCGGCCGCAACTGCCTGCAATCCGACCGAGATCCGGTGGTCCTCAATCGTCCCGATGTAGCGCAGGACTTGCGATTGGTCTTGCGCTGCCTTCAGCTTCTCTGTAAAATATCCGTCCTGCTGGCGCAACGTATCCAGGAAGATTTCCACAGACTGCGCGGCCTGACACGCAGGCGGCAGAATATTCTCAACTGCCACGTCGCTCATCTCGCTTTCGAGGCCTACTTCCCTGGCCAGAATGAGCAGTTTGCGCGCCACATCCATGCCATTCAAATCATCGCGCGGGTCTGGCTCCGTGAATCCGCGCTCTCTGGCTTCCTCTACAATTTCGCTGAATGTCCGGCTGCCATCAAACGCGTTGAAGATGAAGCTGATCGTGCCTGAAATGATGGTTTCGATTTTCAGTATCTGGTCGCCACTCAGCGTCAAGTCCTTCAGAGTACTGATGATCGGCAGGCTGGCGCCAACATTGGTCTCGTAGCAGAATTGCGCTCCGCGCTCAAACGCGAGCTTCTTTAACTTGTTGTACTGCGAGAAACTGCTTGAATTTGCCCGCTTGTTCGGCGTCACAATGGAAGCGCCGAGATTCAGGATTCGTTCATATTGCCGAACGGTCTCGTCGCTGGCGGTACAATCCAGAAAGATGCTGTTGCGGAAGTTCATCGTCTTGATTTGGCTGACGAATTGGCCGAGCACCATCGCGGTGGGGGCCGCTTGCAGGAGTTTCTGCCAATCTTTCAAATCGATGCCGCTTGCATCAAAGCACATCTTTCGGCTGTTGGCGAGGCCGCACAGGTGCAGGTCGAGTGAGCATTCGCGGCTCAGGTACTCAGCCTGACTTTCTACTTGTTCGAGTAGCTTGCCGCCCACAAGTCCCGGGCCCACCAGAAACAGGTGCAGCGATTTGCGACTACGTACAAAGAAAGTCTCGTGGATGGCATTGAGGGCCGTGGTTTCATCCCTGGTGTTGACAACGATAGAGATGTTTAGCTCCGATGACCCTTGAGCGATGGCGACGACGTTGGCGCCATGCTTGCCCAGCGCATCAAAAATCCGCGCTGCGATTCCCGGCGTTCCGCGCATATTTTCGCCCACTACCGCGATCACCGAAAGATCGATTTCGACCAAAACGCGCTCAATTTGGTGAGCCAGGATTTCGAGTTCGAATTCCTCCTCGATAGCGCGACTCGCAAGCGGCGGTGCTTCCGGTGAGACCGCCAGACAGATCGAATGCTCCGATGAACCCTGCGAAATTAGGATGACATTCACCCCGGCCCGCGCCAGGGCGCCGAACAGCCGTGCCGAAATCCCCGTGACGCCAAGCATGCCGCTACCCTGCACGCGCAGCAAAGCGACACCGGAAATCGATGAGATACCCCGGATGACAAACGGGTTCTCCTCGGGCCGGCGGCAGATGACCGTGCCCGCGAATTCGCGATCAAAGGTATTCCGTATCCGCAATGGGATGTCCTGTTCCATCGCCGGCTGCATCGCTTTCGGATGCACGACTTTCGAGCCAAAATGCGACATCTCCATCGCTTCCTCATAGCTCATGCTGCCGATGGAAAATGCGCTTGCCACCACCCGCGGATCCGTGGTCATGACACCATCGACGTCCGTCCAGATCTCAATTTCTTCTGCCGCAAGGGCTGCCGCGAAAATGGCGGCTGTGTAATCTGAACCACTGCGGCCAAGTGTGGTCAATTCGCCATCCTGCGTCGAGGCGATGAAACCCGTAATGATTTGAAGCTCCGGATGGCTGTCGAAATAGGCTTGGATATTGCGGTTGGTGTTCTCGAAATTGACGCGGGCGTCGCCGAATTTGTCGTCCGTTTTGACCAGCGTGGAGGCATTGAGGTAAGCGGCGGCAGTACCGCGTGATTTGAGGCATTCACTGATAATGCTGGCCGACAGGCGTTCGCCAAAGCTCATAACCAGATCGAGCGACCGAGCAGAACATTCCCTCACCAGCGAAATGCCGTGCAGGAGGTCCCGCAACCGGTCCAGATTTGCCGCGACCATTTCAAGGCTTCTAGGGTCCGGAGCTAGGGGCTTAACAGCACTGATGTGACGTTCGCTCAACTCAGTCAGGATGTTTTGATAGCCTTCAGAGCCGGAGGTGGCCAGGCGACTGGCCTCGATGAGCCGGTCCGTGACACCACCGAAGGCAGATACAACCACTGCTGTCCGGGCTCCACCTTGGGCCTGCTCAATTATCTCGACGACGTTTTCGACACGCGCCGGTGTCGAAATGGAAGACCCTCCGAATTTTAAAACTCGCATCTGCCTTGCCTAAGAAAGTTTGGTCAAAGGTCACAATGAACTGCATAATAGAGAATTCGGTACAGAAAATCAATTTGAAGTTTAGGAGAACTCTGTCCACAAGCGATTTGCTGGATTGGGAAGGCGAAGGGTGGGTAGGCAGACTTGCGTCATGGTGTAGAGATGCGAGGAGATTTCGCGGCGGCTGGCCCAGGCAAAAGACCCCGAGTAGGATTCCGAGTTTTTGCGCGGGCAAGCCAGCACGCGACGGTTCATCAAGAACGCATTGCTCGAGCAAAAATCATTTCAACAGAATCATCTTGTTGGATTGGACAAAAGCGCCGGCTACCATTTTGTAGATGTAAATTCCTCCCGCGACCGGCGCCCCGGAATCATCCTTGCCGTCCCAAACAACCGTGTGAACGCCGGCGTTCTGTCTTCCGGAAATAAGGCTGCGTGTCTCCTGTCCCAGCATATTGTAGATCTTCAACGAAATCTCTGACGCCGTTGGCAAAGAGAATTCGATGCTGGTTGATGGGTTAAAAGGGTTCGGGTAATTCTGGCCCAGTGCAAACCTGCCCGGCAGGACTGGTCTTTCATCGTCCACACTTGTTGTCTCATCGCGCTCCGTTACAGTCATGAACACGTTTGGTTGGATGCCGGTCATCTCTTCCATTATTCCAGATGGCCATTCTATCCTCAGTGTGTCGATGGTCGTGGCATCTCCTAAACCGAAGTGTGCTCTCAGACTGTTGTGACCATTAAACGTATTTTGTGCGAGAATTTCACGCATCTGCCAGACAGACTGTCCGTTGATTACGGCCTTTGCTCTGACTTTTGCTCCGATTGCAGCTTTGTTCGAGACGGTTCCGACACAGGTCACGTTTAACCAGGTATTGCCGTTATTAGTATCGTTTCTGTACAGCGCTTTCCCGGACCCGGGTCCTACCACGAACATATCCAAATCACCATCGTTGTCGTAGTCTCCGGCTGTCGCGCCTCGGCGCGTGATTGACTCAACCAGAGCAATACTCGTGATGCGGTTGAAGGAACCGTCACCATTATTCTCGTAATAATTGTCGGGCTGGTTATTGTCGTTGGCGACGTAGCAATCCAGATCGCCGTCATTGTCAAAGTCACCCCAGACCGACGAAAGGGATATTCGTGTGTCCGTGACAATGGCGCCGGTGGTGATGCGGGTGAAGGTACCGCCGTCATTTCGGTAGAGTCGGTTGGCGATGCCTCCGGCAGGTCCTCCCCAATTTGTTAGATAGGCGTCCAAATCTCCGTCATTGTCATAGTCGATCCAGTTCCAGATTTGGCCGTCCTGCCGGTCTGTTGCGAGCGGTGAATCGGAGATGCGTTCAAATGTTGCGGCGCCACTTTCCACCAGCAAATTACGATAGAGAAAATCTGCCTGCGTGCTGCCGTTTGCGGGGCCGGCGCCAACAAAGTAGTCCATGTCGCCATCTTGATCAAAATCGGACCAGGTGCCAACCGTGTAGGCGGTGCGTGGGCCGGACACGATCGGTTCTGTGGTTATCTTGGTAAAAGTGAAATCCGGCGCCCCGTCATTTAGCAGAAGATGATTGTTCAGGGTGGCGCTTGTGGGCGGCACAAAACCCGCCGGATGCGTGATCGCCAAATCGACAAAGCCATCGTTATCGTAATCAGCCCAGGCGCAGGACCAACCCCGATTGCCCGAACCGTCCCCAATGTCACCAGCGGTTATGCGAGTGAAAACTTCGTTGCCGTCATTGCGATACAGAACGGACAATCGGCTGGAAATATAGACGTCGAGGTCTCCATCATTATCATAATCCGCCCATGAATGACCATTGCCGGTTGCGGGTGCAACCCCGGATCCGATTGCGGTGGTGCGTTTGACAAATATGCCGTTGCCGTCATTGCGGTAGAGCGTTCCATTGTTCACGAACAGATCTAAATCACGATCGCCATCGAAATCGATCCAGCTCGCGCCGGTGTAGCCTCCAGGCCCCGAGTCGGCGACGATCGGATTATTGGTGTCAGTGATTTTGACGAAAGTCTGAGTGTGAGCGTTAGTTGAAAAGAACAACGTTGCGGCAAGAATAACGTAGCAACAATTTGGCATTACAATCTCCGTTTTGAACCATGACTTTGCTCTTGGGACAGCGAGCGGTTAGTAGGAATCACGGGAAGTTCAGGGTAAGAAACGAAATGTCGTGCAGCGGCGGTATACCCTAAACTGGGTATTTTAGGCGTGGCCTTGAGCCATTTGATGGGCTTCGGCTAGTGGAGGAAGAGAAGTCCAGCGCGGTTTAGGCTGCAGGTTGATACGTTTGAATTTCCTTGTCAAGGCGTTCGGCTATTTGGTCTTCCGCGACATCCAAGTCATAGTCCATTTGTAGTCCTAGCCAAAACTGAGGAGACATATCAAAATATCTAGCCAATCTTAAAGCGGTATCTGCCGTTATTCTGCGCTTGCCGTGTACAATCTCGTTTATTCGTCGTGCAGGAACTCGGATATCAAGAGCCAGGCGATTTTGGCTCAGTTTCATGGGGTGCAAGAATTCTTCCTGTAAGATTTCTCCTGGATGTAATGGTGTCATTCTCTTGGCAGTCATGCTCTCTCCCAACTAATGATAGTCAATGATTTCTACGTTGCAAGCATCGTTCTCATGCCACTCAAAACAAATTCCCCATTGGTCATTTATTCGGATAGTTGACCTTTTCGCATAGCCTTTAGCGCCTCCAGTCGAGTTCCAGATGGCCCTAGGCTACATCTCTCCCTCGAACCCCGGTCGCCCGCTCCACGGCCCAAACGCCAAGATAACACAGCGGCGTATCAACCGCGGCAATGGTGACCTTCAGAACGTAGACTCCCAAAATAATCCCCATCAAGTCACCAAAATCTCCGGTGAAGACCGTGGGGTTTTTGTAGAGGAAAATGGTGTTGACGGTGAAGGTATCGACAAACTGCGACAGCATGGTGGAGGCGTTGTTGCGCAGCCATAAGTGTTTGCCTTTCGTCAGCCGTTTCCAGAAGTGGAACAGGCGCACGTCGATCATCTGCGCCAACAGATAGGCGGCCATTGAGCCAAACAGCAGCCGCCAGACCGGACCGAAAATATTGGTGTAATCTTCCTGCAACGGGTAGAGGCTGGAGACCTCGAGATTGATGCCGATTAGTGAGAAGCCGAGCAGCAGCAAGCTCATGGTGAATCCCATGACCACCAGGAACTGTGCCCTGCGCGCGCCATACATTTCAGACACCACGTCGGTGATCAGGAAGGTCAGCGGAAACCAGATGATGCTGACCGGCAGCACCAGACCAAAGGCCTCGAACAGCTTGACACCGACGGTGTTGGTCAGCAGTACAAAGGTAACGAAGATGGCCATGGCGCCGACGTAAATGCCTTCGTAGGCGGAGAGACGTTGCTTGGGCTGCTTACCTATGATTTCGCTGCGGGTTGCTGTCTCTGTTGCGGGTTGCGGCATGGAAGACTTCCTGAATTTTCTATCTCAAAAGAGTTCTTTCTGTTTCTTGAAGCGGGCAATCGATCTGTTTGGGTTACCGGTAGCACCAGGCAATCGCCGCACTTAATAGAGTCGCTTGGTCAACAACAACGGGAAATCAAGGGCTTTGCCGAGAAGAATGCGCAATTCGAGGATCTGATGGAAGTGGCGCTCACCGTGGTCGGCGTACAGTTCGAGCAATTGTCTCAGGCTCAAATCACCCCACTCAGGATGCCGGCCGAACTTTTCCCAATCCCGGGCGCTTGCGCGCTTAAAGATTTTTGCGGTGTTCAAACGCAACGAATCAAACAGCATGATCATGCTATAGAATGTCTTGGAGTCGAAATTTTTGTATTCAAAAGTGTTGGCCCAGACATCCTGGTCGTAGACCGCAAACGTGCTTCCCGGTTCGGCAAAAGCCTGCCGCACGCGCGCGGCGCCCATGATCTCGGCATCAGCCAAATGAATGGCGATTTCCTGAATGGACCATTTGCCGGGCTTGGCGTGCGCCTGCACATCCCTGGCGCTCAGACCCTTAAGTATCGCGTTCAGGCGGTCCGGCGCCTCCGAATAGATCCGGATAAGATCGGCGGTTTTTATCTCCGAGTACACGTTCGGGAAAGCTTTCATCTGAGTCATTCCGTTTTCGCCAAACTGTCTGCCTGATTTTTCTGCGTGCCGGATTCCAGCACCTCGACCCTTTGTCTGATTTCTACGGGCAGAGACGTCTTGCATTTACGCTGGTAGTCATACGACACGATTTCACCCTGGCCCACGGCGGCCACCCGTTCGGCGCCCTGACTCACCACCAAATATTCCATGGTGAAACGGTCGTCCTGCAGGTTGGAGACCCGGGCTGCTGCCGTCACCGTGTCTGGGTAGGAGAGCGCGTATTTGAACGTGCAACTGCTGGCTGCCAGGATGGGCCCGGCGCCAGTTTTTTGCATGACGGCCATGTAGTCAATCCTGTCAAAATAAGCGATGCGGGCGCTTTCAAAATAGCGAAAATAGACGATGTTATTCACGTGCCCGAAGGCGTCCATCTCACCCCAGGCGACGGGAACTTCTATTTTCACTGGATAGGCTTTGACCAGGTCGTACAATGCGCCCGAGCCTACGGTCTCCGGCGTCGTTTGTCTTTCGGTTTCTATTCGTCACTCCTGGCGAGCTTGATTTCGGGCTCGTTATTGTGAATCACAATTCGCACCTGCCAGGGTCTGCAACAAACCTGACAATCTTCGACGTAGGACTGTGTCTGGCCGCCCGAGAAATCAATGTAGATCTCGTTTCGTTCACCACAGTAAGGGCACTGAACAACCGAAGTATCGTGCATTTTGGCCACCTTCGGGTTGAGATACAAACATGTCGGCAGCATCTACCCGAGAATTTCTCTTAGAGCTGCCGCCAGGTAGACGACATTCGCCTTTTTTGACGATTCTCCCATCAAACCGATGCGCCACACTTTGCCGGCCAAGGCGCCCAGGCCGCCACCAATTTCGATGTCGTACTCATTGAGCAGCCGCCGGCGCACCGCGGCTTCATCGATGCCATTCGGAATCGACATGGCGTTCAGGCTGGGCAGGCGGATGCTTTCATCCACGAAGGGTGTCAGGTCCAGCTCGCTGAGCTGCTTCAGCAGGATGGCGCTGTTTCTTCTGTGGCGCTCGAAACGTGTTTCGAGACCCTCTTCCTGAACCAGACGCAACGCCTCACGCAGTCCGTAGTTCATGTTGATAGGCGCGGTATGATGGTAGGCACGTGAACTGTCTTGCCAGTAGCTGGCAATCATGGTCACATCGAGGTACCAGCTTTGTACTTTGGTTTTTCTGTTCTGCGCGATGTCGAGGGCTGCCGGGCTCAAAGTCAGAGGCGCCAGCCCGGGAGGGCAGCTCAGGCATTTTTGCGTGCCGCTGTAGCACACGTCAATTTGCCACTCATCGACTTTGACGGGCAGGCCAGCCAGGGAGGTGACTGCATCTAAGATAAGCAGGGCACCGTGTTTCTTGCAAAGCGCACCGGCTTGTTCGAGCGGCTGCAGAACGCCGGTGGATGTTTCTGCGTGCACCAGCGCAACAGCCTTGACTTGTCCCGCCTGTTTCAGGGCATCTTCGAGTTTTTGCAGGTCAATCGCTTGTCCCCACTCTGCTTCGACCCGGATAGCCTCGGCGCCGCAGCGGCTAACGATATCGCTCATTCGGTTGCCAAAGACGCCGTTGACCCCGACGACAACTTTGTCTCCCGGCTCGATAACGTTGACGAAAGCGGCCTCCATTCCCGCACTGCCGGTGCCGGAAATGGCGATGGTCAGACGATTTCGGGTTTGCATGACAAACCGGAGCTGCTCCTGAATCTCATCCATAACTTGGAGAAACTCAGGATCGAGGTGACCCACGATCGGTTTTGCCATGGCTTGATAAACACGGGGATGCACGCAACTGGGCCCTGGTCCCAGCAGAATGCGCTGCGACGGCGTTAGTTCACCCGGGATGTTCATGTTCTTTCCTGATTTGATTGTGCAATTCTATAAGCGAGACAAAATATATCAAAGCGATTGCGAAAATGCAACTGTTTGCGTGCAGCAAGCATTGCGTTTTTCATCACAAATTATGCCAACGGTCACTATTTTATCAACTGTGCCCAACTGATGGCCGTAAGCAAGGTCTTTGAGAGACACGAGATCTAATCGTAGACTCAGACACTGTAGTGCGGTAGACCGACGACCAAGCGAACTCGGGCAACGCGATTTAATCATTGGCCTCCGCTGGTGCAGAATGCTGAAACCAAATCGAATCTCAAGTAAAGGAAGGTACCATGAAGGACAGACTCTTTATAACCACCATTATTACAGCGGTTTTGATGGTTGCATGCGCAACAGGTTGGAGCCAATCCAGCTACAAGCACCTGGATGTTGGCGACGGTAAAACCTTGGTTTACCAGGTCCACCTGCCCGACGGATTCGACGCAAACAAAACGTATCCCGTTCTGATTGGTCCGGGAGATGGCGTTGAGGGCGCAGAGCCTGGCTTCTACTGGAAGAAGGATCCAACTTCCTACGGCTGGATCATTGTCGACACCCCGACCATCTGGCAGGGTAACGTCATAAAACGTACCCAGGCACTTCTGGATGATCTCGAGAAAAGCTTCAAGATAGAGGGCGGCAGATTTCACCTCGCCGGCTGGAGTGCGAACAGCTGCGGCATGTTTGAAATTGCCATGGCACTGGCAGATAGATTTGCAAGCGTGACGGCTATTCCAGGCCATCCGCGCAACGCCAATCCAGAAAAGCTGAAGATGCTAATGAACACAAAGGTGCAATTCATCGCCGGCAGCAAGGATTCATATTGGCTGCGCGAAAGCAGGATTGCGCATAAAAAGCTCAAAGGATTTGGCGTAGACACGACCCTCGAGATCGTTGAAGATGGCGGCCACGTTCTGCGCCGGTTGATCGGAAAAGGGTTCATGGCCCGGCTGGAGATGTTGATAACAAGAAGCGGGACAAACTAGTTATCCGCTGAGCGAATTGCCTCGGTCACCGCATCAAAACAACGCGCTTACTCAGCGAGCGTCCGCCGGTTTCCAACCGATAGAAGTAGACCCCGCTGCTCACCTGACTCCCGTTGGCGTCCTTACCATCCCAGGTTGCGGAATGCGTTCCAGGTGTCTGCGGGCCATTCAAGAGGGTGGAGATCCGTTGTCCGCGCAGGTTGTAGATGGCGAGTGAGATACTGGCCGGTTTCTCGAGTTCAAACCGGATTTGCGTTTCCGGGTTAAAGGGATTCGGATATGCCTGAAACAGCCTGAACTCCCTTACAACGGTGGGCCGGGATTGAACGCTTGTGACCTGCAGCGCCGACAGTGCATCGACAATCCCCCAGCCATTGAGACTGTCGGGCGTTGCTGAGTTGTTGCCGCTGCGCCGCAGGGCATCCATGATATTCTGGTTGCTCAGAGATGGATTTGCCTGCAGCAACAAGGCGCCGACCCCTGCCACCAACGGACAGGAAAACGATGTGCCTTGCACGCTGGTGAATCCACTTGTCAAGTTGGTTCTAATCGCGACATTTGCCACGCCCATCGCCATCACGTCTGGCTTGATCCGGCCATCTGCCGTGCGGCCCACTGAACTGAAAAAAGCGCGGGCGCCATTGCGGTCAACGGCGCCGACACCCAGGACATTTGGTCCGTCTGAAGGTGCGCCGAGGGAATTCTCGCCGGGAAGCGCCGGTCCTTCGTTGCCCGCTGCGTTGACCACCAAAATACCGCGACTAGCCGCGATTTCGGCGCCAATGGTGATGATGGTGGTCTGGCCGTCCATGTCTGCGGATGTGTAATCGCCTCCTTCTTTGAAGCCGTCCCGGTAAATGAGCGAGGTGCTAAAAACATCAGCGCCGAGGCCATCCGCCCATTCCGCCGCCGCCACCCAATTGTCCTCTTCGATGTGCCGTTCTGAGTCGGTGTTTTCGGTTTTGGCAAGCAAGAAGCTGGCGCCGTACGCCGGCCCAATCAGGGAGCCCTCCTGAAATCCCGCGAGAATGCTGAGCGTTTGTGAGCCGTGACTGCCGCCGCCGAGTTGACCAGCCTCGTCATCTACGTTGTCATCGTTGTTGACGAAATCGAATTCAGCCAGAATTTTCAGATGGGCGAGCGCCTCGTGCTCGAGGGTGTTGAAGCCGGTGTCCATGATACCAATAATGATCCCGCTGCCATCGTAACCCATGTCGTGCAGCGCCGGCACGTTTATTTGTTGATTCTGCGTGAACGAATCGCCGTATTCGAGCGTGTGGCCGGCTTCCTGGGCTTGTGGCGGCGCCAGGTCGGATATGGCTGGCGGTAGCGGCCGCCGGCGAACTGAACGAACCACATCCACCTTCATCACAAACGGCAGTCTGGAAAGTTCGGCCAATTGCGCGGAAGTAGCCTCGACCGAGACGGCGTTCAACCAGCGCGATTGCTGGCGAATGTGGACAACCCGCTCGGAAATGGCATCAAGGTATTCTGTTACGACCGGCAGGTCAAATTCGTCCACCAGATTCTCCGGACCGCGGTTTCTGAGCCTGCGCCGCACCACGTGTTCGCTCAATCTTGATACCTCAGCCGAAAGTCTTTCGTCGAGCCGGGAGCCCTTGTCGGAGAGATAGACCCAGGCAGCGATTTCGCCCCGCTGGCTGGCCATGGCATTTTGCAGAGCCGATGTCCATTTCGTGGCGGATTGCGCCCGTACAGGTGTCGTAGAGGAGAACGAAAATACGATGAGGAAAGCGGTGAAAACGAGAACAGAGTTCAGGGAATGGCTGCGATAGTCAAGCGGCATGGGATCTCCTTCGGGATTTCGGCAGAGTTTTTCGGAAGCGTTACCGGTAAGATAGGTCGTTGTCACGACTTGGTCAAGCGACGATTTGGCACACAGAGTCGCATCCAACCGAATGAGTACTGTTTATGTCAATCGACGTGCCTATTGAATAATACAAGGTTGGCGGGGCAAATCATCCCTGTTCGTCGATCTTGCCGTGCGAACCCCTCTTTCTCGGAGCATCGTCAGGCATGGCGGAATTTGAGATAGAGCCAATCGACTACACCAGACAGCGTGATCAACACAAACAGGAAGGCGCCGAGCGGTGCCAGCAAGATGTACCAGGAACCAATGAAGTGTTCGAAGATGCGGCCATTGTGGATCTCGAACAGAAAATTCCACAAAGGCATTCTGAAACCGGAGGTCATCTCGTCGGGCAGGGCAAATCGGTTGTTGCGCCGGGTCTTGCCCAAGGGCAGAAGTCCTTCGCGATGAGTGGTGACAAAAGGCTCGCCGTGCGGCGTTTCAAAATAGCCGGTGACCATGAGTTTTGCAGGACGTAGCGCCGAGGCGAACTCTACTTTGCGGCCGGTGAAGACATCGACAGATTTGTGTGCCGCGCGGTCATAGTAGTAGATGCCGCCAAAGGAGCCGACCAGATAGCCGCCCGTACCTTTCGGCTCAAACACGGTGGCGCCCATGATGAAGATCGGCACCGGTAATTCGATTTCTCGAAACGGACCGCTGAAATCGGCAGGTCCCGCCCACATGCCGTCTTTAGCATCGACCACGATTCTGTGCTCAACCGAGTCATACAAGGCGTTGTGAATCTTCTCGTGCCAGGGGTTGTCCGGCAGCATACCGGGGTACCACTTGCCCGATATCTTTCCGTCCGCCAGAGCTGCCAGCAGTGGCGGTCGCATGAAAATTCCAGTGCCGCCGATGATCAGCAGAATTGCAGCAGTCCAGATTCCGAGTTTGAGATGATATTTCAGGAACCACTTGAACGCGCGACGAAGCACACCGGGGTTGGTTCGCACGCCATTCGTCTTCTCACGGCGTCTTTTCCAGGGGTAGTACCAACTATAAAATGCCGACAGACTCAAAAAAAACAAGATCAATCCAACGGCATCAAAGAGCAATTTTCCGGGCAGTCCCCAAATTCGACCGTCGTGCAGATGGAAGAACAAATCGATGAGAGACACGGAGCTGTTTTGAACATCGCGCGTAAATCGCGCCGGCTCAAACCGCAACTCCCCGGGATTGGCGCCGGACGAATAAGCTCGCGATTCGGTCAGCACCACGACCTGATGGTCGATGTGCAGAATCTTTTTTACCGGCTTAATCTCACTCCCAAGTGATATCTGACGCCAGGACCCGTGGTTCAGCGCGCGCTCGTATAAGCCGCGATTTGTGCCTGCCAACAGCCATTCGTCCCCCGAGTCGGCGGTCATCAGAAGCATGTGCGCGGTTTTGCGGTAGTAGCGTGAGTCAGGCAGGCCATCCATAAAAGGCTGAAAGGTGCGGCCGGCGTCACTGCTTTTCCAGATGCCCTGCTTGCCGCTGCCAAAGGCGAGCGACGGATGTTGCCCGGAAAAAATGACGGTGGTGAGTGCGCTGCGGTTCCAGTTGCTGATGTCATATTGGGGTGGCACAAGCCAGCCTGGCACCGAGAAACCCGAGATGAGATCGCGGTGGTTCAGCAAAACGCCGGAGACACTCATCCACAGCAGAAAGACGAGCAAAAACAAGCCAATGTATTTGTGTAGCCATTTAGAGATTTTGAGCAGATTGGTCATCACGGTGTCCAGTGTTTGGTGTTGAAGGTCCCGCAGGCGTTCCTGTCCCGGGACACCAATGTCATACCTTGTGCGATTTCCGTGCCACAGTGTTGGTGTGATGATATTCGTTGTTTTTTAATGAAATAGGGTGTGTCTTTCAGCGGAGGTCTACGGTCCGGTTTCTTAAGCGTGGGAAGGATTTCCCGTGGGTTTTCAGTTTGAAATCTCATGATAAGGAACGGGCAGCCCGCGAAACTGCCGGCGACGCCCGTGGACCGCAGGCGTATTGACTTTCAGTGATTTCTTCGCTACATTGCCCCGTTTGCAGCGAACGTCAGGACCATCCAAGTCATGCGACTTCTATTTTCTGAATATAAATCAGACTACCCGCATTATATCTTCCCCTACGCGATTTGGGCACTACCTGACCCAGGTGAAAAACCGGCAGCCATTTTTGCCCGTGGTTTTCTGCCGTCGTCACGTGATTTTTCGCGCTACTATTTGTGTCGGCAAATCAGGGTGGCGCTGGACGAGTTCACGCTTTCATCCGAAAACCGGCGCATCTTGCGTAAGTGTGATGGCATCGAATACAAGCTGGTGCCACGTGCTGACTTCGACTTCAGCCCAAAGTGGCGGTCGTTTTGTAAGAATTATGCGGACATCAAATTTGGCAAAGACATCATGACATACCAACGGCTGGACTCGTTGTTTCAGTCCGAAATGATTTCGCATGTGTTGGTTTTTACCGACAAAGAGACCGGCAGCAAAGTCGGGCTGGTCACCCTTTATTGCGAAGGCGACAAGCTGGCTTATTACTACTATTCCTTTTACGATTTGAATTACTACGCTCGAAATCTGGGCATGTACATTATGACCTCGGCGGTGGACTATTTCGCGAAACAGCACACCAGACACATCTATCTGGGCACATGCTATTCCCGTAATGCGCTCTACAAAACCCAGTTTGCCGGTGCGCAGTTTTTTAACGGCTTCACCTGGTCTTCGAATCTGAAGGAGTTGAAATATCTCATTACGCGTGATGCTGGCGCGGTAACCCAACACCTGATCGAGACCGACGAATTCCGGGAAAATTTTTATGACAACAGCCTGCAGCCTATCGCCGAGGCCAGCGAGTTCACGTTTCATGTCGAATAAACCATCGCCGCACGCTTTTTCTCTCCAACGTTTGGCTGTCTGGCTTTCATTTTCAATTCTGCTGTTTGGCTTAACTGGCCGCTCCTTCTCGCAGTCCGCCAACCTTCCCATCGAACATTGGGCTTACCGCTTCATCGACCGGTTGGAGACCCGCGGTTTGTTCGTCAGCGAGGATTTCAACATGCGCCCCTATTCGCGCGATGCCTTCGCCGATATTATCGCGCAGATCAACGCTGTTCTGCAGGCGGAGACGGGCAGGCTTTCCGCTGCCGAGACCGGCTTGTTTGAGCAGCTCAAGGGCGAGTTCAGTGAAGAACTGCAAAGCCGCGCGCCGGACGTCCCGGTAGATGAGTCTGAGCACGAGCCGCACATTTACAGTTGGCACACGGACGAAGCCCGCGTGCATTTCAATGCCAGTTTTGGCCAGCAATTTCATTTCGAATCGAAGACCGATGTCGATGCCGGCATCCCGAAGTCCATTACCACTATTGGCTTCGGCGGCCGGGCCAGGTTGCGCGGCGGCATGATCATCCACACCAGCGGGTTCTCCAGGATTCTGAGCGGCACCGACAGCCTGACCAACACGATATTCAACCCTTCACTGGGTCTGCCGGTAACCGAGAAGGCCTTGTTTGATTTAACCGTTTCCGATGGCGCCACGGCCTATCTGGTTTTCCGCCTGCCGTGGTTTGATCTCGAGCTTGGCCGCGATTTGGTTGACTGGGGGCCAAGCTCACGCGGTGCCCTGCTGGTTTCGCGCAACTCGAACGTCTACGACATGGTCAAGATGACTTTTCGTTACAAGCGCGCGAAATATGAATACCTCCACGGCTTTCTGAATGCCGCCGAGGCCAAGTACCTGGTGGCGCACCGGCTCGAGATTCGTCCCACCCGCAATCTTCTGCTATCGCTCAGTGAGTCTATCGTCTACGGTGACCGCGACGTTGAACCTATCTACCTGAACCCCTTCATTCCCTTCCTGATTGCGGAGCGACACGCCGGCAACCGCGACAACAATATGCTGGCGGTCGATGCCACCTGGTTTGTGCCGGGGCCGAGGATGAAGTTCTACGCCGAGCTGCTTGGCGACGATGTCAGTTTTGCGAAAGACATTTTCGGAAGCTGGGGCAACAAGTGGGGCGTGATGGCGGGTTGGTACTGGGTCGATCCGTTTGGCTTGGCTGACACGGACTTGCGGCTTGAGGCCGTCAGACTGCAGCCTTTTGTTTACTCACACCGTACGCCGATCAACACCCATTCCAACTACAATGGCTCAATCGGGCACTGGCTTGGCCCCGACGCCGACGACCTGTTTGTAGAATTTGCGCATCAGCCGCACCGCAATCTGCGCTGGTCTGTTTCCTGGGAGCACCGCCGGCGCGCTCAGAATGATATCAATTTCGGCACCCGGCCTGCGGACGGCCGCACAACCTTTTTAGGCGGCGTGGTCGAAACCGTGCGCCACTACGGCCTTGCCATGGAATGGCAAATGCGGCGGGACTGGCTTCTGTCGGCATCCTACCAGTACCTGCAGTCGGATAACCTGCGCCGCGATGAACTTGCCGACCAAAACAACCACCGGCTTTTTTTGAGGTTTTCGGCTAACTACTAGCGTCGATATTTACAAGCTGCGGATTTGTCAGTCCCGCCCAGACTCGCGTGAGAAAATGGCAAACACCTGCACCATGGGCTGCAGGCTGAGTCAAGCGCCGTAGTCTGCAGGATAGGAGTTATGGTCCTCTCCCGTTAGAATCTTGGCACCGACGCTATGGGATATTTTCACTTGTGGTTGACTGAAAAAATTGTAAGCTGGAGTGGGGTCATAGGGTCGTGAAATATTGGAGTAGAAATGAATACACCTGTGCAATACCATTATGATAGATTCCCTCCTTCAAATATTGACTGGGCGCGTCTTATCCCTTTGCTTGGCCCTGCAAGCGCTGCTCTCGCAAGGTATGATGGGACACTTGTCGCAATTCCAAATTCTGCTGTTTTATTGAGTCCGCTGACTACCCAAGAAGCTGTCTTATCCTCATCAATTGAGGGAACGCAGGCAACAATGGGGGAAGTCCTTGAATATGAAGCTGAAGGCGAATCAAAAGAGATATCTCAAGAAAAAAGGGACGACATAACCGAGGTGCTAAACTACCGAAAGGCAATGTGGCATGCGGTAGATTTATTGAACGATTTGCCCCTTTGCCAACGTGTAGTGAGAGAAGCACACCATGTTTTGCTTGCTGGCGTTAGAGGTCATGGTAAGTCACTTGGAGAGTATCGAAAAACTCCTAACTGGATTGGCTCCCCAGGATGTAACATTGAAAATGCCAAGTTCGTACCAATATCAGCTAATCGACTAGATGAGGGAATGAGCAGGTGGGAACTTTACATTCATGAGGATGCACCAGACCGACTGGTTCAACTTGCTATAATCCATGCTGAATTTGAAGCCATTCACCCTTTTTTTGATGGCAATGGGAGACTTGGTCGCATGTGTGTTCCACTATTTATGTTTAAGATTGGGCTAGTTCATGCACCCATGTTTTACATAAGCGCCTTCTTTGAGAGAAACCGAGATGAATATTATGAACGGCTCTTAGCCATTTCGCGAGACGATGATTGGATGGCTGGTGTGAATTCTTTTTGCATGCAGTCACGGAGCAGGCTCAAAATAATCAAAAAAAAGCGTCTGAAATATTAAGGTTGTATGAATACAAGAAAAATCAAATTGTTGAATTAACTCATTCACAATACTCAATACACGTGTTGGATTTCATATTCTCACGGCCAATATTCAAGTCGTCAGCTTTTACACAAACCAAAGAAATTCCAGAACCTACAGCCAAAAGAATACTATCCGTCTTGCGTGATAATGACGTTTTGAAAACTTTGCGTCCCTCTAGCGGTCGTCGTTCAGCAATTTATGCATTTTCGGAACTAATGAATACAGCTGAGGGGAAAGATGTCTTTTGAGGCTCATCTATGAGTCTCTAATTTGTTTGCAGCTCATTATTTACAAAATATAATCCAAAAATCGACAGTGCAATCACTTGTTCTCTGACTCCCTCCGCTCTCTATGCCTGTCGTTTGGATACGCTCGTACGCTGAAACCCTAATATATCCTGAACGAATTGACTGCATGCCTCTTGGCGACCAAATCGTCTCTTGTTCGTAGATAAGGATGTTTTTCCAGTGAGGAAAACTATCGCGGGGCGCGACTGTTGAGAAAACGACCGATGCCATCGCGTGCATGACAGCATCGGTCTGGCGAAGTTATCGCTTTGTTACTTCATCCCCCGACAACAACGCTGCCTTCTTCACAAGCTGGATGAACTCGGCGCGGTAGCCATTTTCATCATCGCCTTTCGATTTCTGCGCCAATGCCAGAACGTCGGTGTAGTTGGACTCACCCTTGAACTCCGAGTCGCGCAGCAGCATTCCGAATTGCGCCACCGCCGCTGAGAACCGGAAGTTGTCCGAGGTGCTCGCCAGCTTCTCGGACTGGTTTTTCAGACTGTGCGTGATGAGACGGCTGGTGTCTTCCGTCGGGCGTTTGTAACGCAGCTTGACGGTCATGATTTCGTCTGTTGCTTTGCGGCTGGTGGCTTTCTGTTTCTGATATTTCAGCTCATCCACGCTGCGGATGAATTCGCTTTCGACGCCAACTGGAATGATTTCATAAAGTGCCGTCACCGTGTGACCGGCGCCCAGCTCGCCGGCGTCTTTCTTGTCATCGTTGAAATCTTCGCTTTTCAACATGCGATTTTCATAGCCGATCAGCCGAAAGGCCTGCACCACGGCCGGATTGAGTTCGATTTGAATCTTGACGTCTTTGGCGATGGTAAACAAGGTCGCCCGCATCTCTTTGGCGAAGACTTTCTCAGCTTCCACAATGCTATCGATATAGAAATAGTTACCGTTGCCGGCGTTGCTCAGGCTCTCCATTCTGCCATCTTTGTAGTTACCCATACCAAAGCCGCAAATGGTCAGGTAGATGCCGTCGCTGCGTTTCTCTTCGATGGTTCGCACCAGCTCGGAGGTGGAAGAGACGCCGACGTTGAAATCGCCATCCGTCGCAAGGATGACCCGGTTGTTGCCGTCTGCCATGAAGTTCTCTTTTGCCACTTTGTAAGCCAGTTGGATACCGGCGCCGCCTGCGGTCGAGCCACCTGCCTGCAGTTTGTCGAGGGCGGCAAGGATCGCGGTTTTGCGCTTCGCCTTGGTTGAAGGCAGAACCAGGCCGGCTGCCCCGGCATAGGCCACAATCGCCACCCGGTCATCGTCAGCCAGGTTGTTGAGCAGCAGTTTGAAGGCCTTCTTCAGCAGCGGTAATTTGTTCTGATCCTGCATGGAGCCGGAGGCATCCACCAGAAAAACCAGGTTGCTGGATTTCAGATCTTTGTAATCCAGTTTCTTGCCCTGCAGGCCGATGTGCACCAGCCGGTGTTTCGTGTTCCAGGGCGCCCGTGAGATTTCCGTGTTGACGGAAAAGGGGTGGTCACCCCGCGGGTCTTTGTAGTCATAGCTGAAGTAATTGACCATCTCTTCGATGCGAACGGCGTCTTTGTAGGGCATCTGACTGCTGTTCAGGAATCGCCGTAGATTGGCGTAGGAAGCGGCATCGACATCGATGGAAAAGGTGGACAACGGATTTGTCGCCACCGTCAGAAATGTGTTGTCCTCGATCTTATTATATTCTTCGGTATTGTGCACCACCCGTGCATGGTCGAGGTCAGGGCGAACGGCTCCGATGTTGGCGCCGGCCGCTTCCATGAACTGCAAACTTCCGTTCTTATGTGGCGTGATCGAAGCTTCCGGCAGGGCCGCGAAGCGTTCTACTTCATCGGCCAAGGCTATTTTTTCCTGCACGTTCCGTCGCAGCCGCGTCTCTTTCTTGACTTTCCTTTCCTTCGGTTGCGGCGCCTTGCTTCGCGGCGGTTCGGTTCTCACTTGTTCTTCTTGTTCGGGTGGCTCAGGAAGAGCGTTTGCCTCCACTGGCTTGCGGGTTTTGCTGCAACTGAGCAGGCTCAGGCATAAGATTGAGCTTAGCAGTGTTGATGTGAAAGTGCGCATGGTCATGCCTCCTTGTTTTGGTTGGTTTGAATTCCCGGAGTCGTTCTGGCTCACGGTTTGACCATTAATGCAGCGCCGGCTGCAAAGGTAAATGGCAGGACAAAAATCTTGTGATTGTAAGCAATATTCTCTATATGTAGGACCGGAGGGTGCTGCACCATGAACCAGATGTTTTCATTTGCGAATCGCTCGTCACAGTACATCACCTGGCTCGTTAGCTCGGGTTTGGTGTTCATCATTGTCGTGACGCTGGCCATCGCAAATCGCGCCTACCGTGTTGCCTTTGATGAGACAGAGCTGCGCCAGGGTTTGCAACAGCTCGAGGTCGCCAGATCTGCCGCGCTTGGCATTGAATACTTTCTAAAGCACGTGCGCGAGGACCTGCAGCTGATCTCTTCTGGCTCCCATCTTCAAGCTTTTGGCGCCGATTCAATACGGGCCAACCTCGACCACTTTTACCAGCATGCCGAACGCGAAGCGGCCATGCGCTTGTTTCTTGTTGATAAGCGTCACCAAATCCTTTACGCCAACGGGGGGCCACTGCCTGCCTGGCTGTTCCCGTTGATCGAACAAAGACTGGTGGAGCACGATGGAGAGGAGGCTCTGCGGCCCTGGCTTTCAAAGGTGGTTCTGGTAGACCCGCAGGCTGAAGACCGCAAACTTTGCGTGGCCATGCTCCTGCCCGTAACCCATTTTGAGGCCCCGCAAGATGGCACGGAAGGTAAGTATGAGATACTGGGCATCATAGGCTACCTGATCGACTTTGACTGGCTGATGCAAGAATTCATAGAGCCGGTTCAATTCGGGGAGTCCGGATTTGCCTGGGTGATGGACAAACATGGCCGGCTACTGCACCATCCCAAACACCGCGAGATGATACTGCGTTCGATTTACGAGCCCGGCCCATCCTGTGGCGCCTGCCACGATTCGTTCACCAAACACGATACCATGATTTCCGGGCGGGTGCAGGTCCAAGAGTACCAGGTCGGATCTGAGCCGGAACGAATCGTGGCCCACGCTCCCATGAGAGTTGTGAATGAAGAATGGATTGTGGCGGTTGCATCTGATTTGTCCGAAGTCACCGCCACAGTGGGTGAAAACTTCCGGCTCTTCTTCTGGCTTGTAGGACTCGTGCTGACCAGCATCATTATCGGCGCAGTCCTTCTCATCTATCTGAATACGCGCCGCGTCCGGGCAGAGGCCAACGCCCGCCACCTTGAAGAAAAACGTCTGCTGGAAGGGCAGGTGTACCACGCGGCAAAGCTGGCCTCCATTGGCGAGCTTGTCGATTCGGTGGCGCACGAGATTAACACGCCAGTTGGCATTATTTCAGCACAAATTGACGGTCTCCTTCTGGAGAAACAAAGCCTGCCGTTCGCGGAAATACTGCAGATCATACGAGGACAGACTCGCAGAATTGGGGTTTACACGAAGAGCCTGCTGCGGTTTTCACGGCGGATGGCATTTCAACCACGCCCGACCAATCTCAACGAGGTTCTGGAAGAGTGCCTTGTCCTGCTTGGCCACCGCTTTCGCGCAAAACATGTCAACATCGAGAAAAAGTGGGCGCAGAATGGTCGGCACATCACAGTTGATCGCAATCAAGTCGAACAGGTCGTCTTGAATCTTCTGAACAATGCGGTCGATGCCGTCAACCAGGATGGCCGCGTGACGGTTTCCATGGAGTACACCGAAGAGCCCGAGGACGGTGTGGGGATACAAATCATAATTGAAGACGACGGCCCTGGAATCAAGACGGATGATCTGGAGAGGATTTTTGAGCCCTTTTTCAGCACCAAACCACTCGACAAAGGCACAGGTCTTGGGTTGTCAATTTCGAGGGCTATCGTGCAGCGCCACGGCGGCTGGATCAAAGCCAGAGACCGCCACGGCGCGGGAGCCTCATTTACGGTCTTTCTACCGGACAGGGAAGAAAATGGACGCTGATGGCTGAGATTCTAGTAATTGACGATGAGCAGGACATGCTGACGGCCTGCGCCAGGATCATAAAGGCGTTGGGGCATGCCCCTGTCACGATTGCCGCCAGCAAACAAGCCGTCCATCTGATGAGAACACATGAGTTTGATTTGATTCTTTGCGACATGTTCATGCCTGAAATGGATGGCATGCAAGTGCTGGCGGAAGCGCGACAACTGCAACCAAACACGCCCGTCGTGATGTTTACTGCCTACGGAACGGTCGAGAGGGCAGTTGACGCCATGCGCACAGGGGCATTCGATTTTCTTGAGAAGCCCTTCGAGATTGACCACCTGAGCCTGACTCTGGAGAAAGGGTTGCGTCAGAGGGCATTGTTTCGAGAGCGAAGCGAGTTGCTGAGAAAGCTTGAGCAAACCAGTCCGTCGCACGCAATTATTGGCAGTAGCGCTGCAATGGCATCCGTCTTCACCATGATCAATGCGGTGGCGCCTACCGATTCTAACGTTGTCGTTACGGGCGAGAGTGGCACGGGCAAGGAACTGGTCGCCCGCAGCATCCACGCAAACAGCAAGCGCCGGGAACAGGAATTCATACCAGTCAACTGTGGCGCGCTGCCCGAGGAGTTGTTCGAGAGCGAGCTGTTCGGGTATGAAAAGGGGGCGTTTACCGGCGCGGTGGGGCGCAAAACCGGCTTGCTCGAGACTGCCCACGGCGGCACATTTTTTCTCGACGAGGTCTGTGAACTCACGCAGGCGTTGCAGGTAAAACTGCTGCGAGTTCTTCAAGATCGCCAGGTCCGGCGGGTGGGCGGCGATACATTGCAGGAGGTTGATGTGCGCTTCATCGCGGCCACCAATCGGGATCTGGAGTTGGCCGTCGGCGAGGGCCGGCTGCGCGAGGACCTCTATTATCGTCTGAATGTCGTCCGTGTGCATGTACCGCCCCTGCGTGAGCGCCGGGAAGATCTACCGCTGCTGGCAGAGCACTTTCTAAAATTCCAGCTCAAGTCCTCTGAGAAAAGCGTGGCAAAGTTCAGTGAGGAGGTGATGCGTTGTTTTCAGACACACGACTGGCCCGGCAATGTGCGGGAGTTGCAGAACGCCATTGAATGCGGCCTCGCCATGAGCCAGGGGGAGGCGATTACTGTGGCTGACCTGCCGCCAAACATGCAGACCTCGAACGATTTCGCGAATTCGCTGGCAAACCTGACGCTGGTCGAGGCCAAGCAACGCACCATTGAAGAGCTTGAGCGGAAGTATCTTCTAAATCTCCTGAGAGAATATCACGGCAACGTAACCAAGATTGCAGCCGCAGCCGGCATGACTCGCCGCTATCTGCACACCCTGCTGAACCGCTACGGTTTCGAAGCCGATACCTGGCGCCAGCTCAGCAAATAAGTCTCCCTTCACTTTGGCCTTCCGGCCAGGTGTGAGACATTGAATTCCCATAGCGCTGAAGTGCCCCATTAAGATATATCCCTGATGAAAGCGCATCCTAAAGCAATGCCTGACCACGAATAGCCTCTAGCTTCAAACACGACTATTCCAAAGAAAGCTGAGCGTAAAAACCGTCCCCGGAATAACTCCAGCCGACACTCTTCGCCCGAATGATGAGATGGTTGAGCCCTGCCGCTAGTTCCAGATTCAGCCTGCTGCCGGCGTGTTCGGGATTTTCCAGAAAATCGTACCAGGCAAACCGTGTGGGCTCGACTGTCCCGACAAAGCGGTTGTTCAGCCACACCTTTAGTTCATCCGTTGTGCTGACGTTCAGACTGGCGATCTGCGCTTTCTCGGCTCTGACCTCTTTGTGGAAGTAGCCGTAGTGCCGGTTGCTGCGAAATTCGAGCAGCTTGCCGGCAACCACACAACCGCGGCCGTCAGCATCAAATGATTGCCAACGGTAGGTGCCTTTGCCTTCGGCGAATGTCTTGTCCGGCGTGTAGGGCTGTGATTCCACCGAAGCAACCGGATTTCTGAATGGGCCAAGCGCTTGCCAGTCCGTGATCAACCTCTCGGGTTGGTATTGAATTTCGACCGGTCGCATTTCGCCCTGATAACCGAATGCCTTTAAAGATTCCACCGAGATATTGTCAATCCACACCTGTGAGCCCGTGATTCTGGGCTCAAATCCCACTCTGCCAGATGAGAATTCCAAAAACGGGAAGGTCACTTTCGGAGTCTCCATGTCACCAACATAGAAATGGCTGGTTGCGCCAACCACCTCCGCCTTGAAGTGCTGCCATTGACCTGTCAAGATCGCGGATTCGCCTGTCAGCGGCGCTCTGAACTCCTCGTACAGAACCCGCGAAACCTGCTCGTCGCGATGCGGATTGACGCGCACGTAGCTGCCGTTGCCTTTTATATAGATGCAGCCGTAGTCAAGCCGGGTGCCTGTGCGATTCCAGTTGTAGACGAAACCCAGGTAGTTGTGGGCGTCTTCCGGAAACAGTACGTCGCCTTCTATTTTGTAGTTGGTCCAACCCGTCGAGTTTTTGATGAGCGCCTGTACCGGGGCGCCTGCGTGCAGAGCCAGCACCTTGCCGTGCTTGCTGTCACCAGAATCGATAGTTTGTATGCGGTGTTCTTGAATGAATTGCCATTTGCCCATGTCGTTTTCGAAATCCTCCGTAAAAAAGATTTTGTGTTCGTCACCCTGACGGCATGAAAGCGCAAGAATAGGTACCAGTATCATCAAAATGTGTTTTTGCATGGCAGTCTCGCGATCAGTTACGGTTGGTAATGATTACATGTAAAACGGCATTTGACAAGGAATGCTGCGAATTTGTGGCGAGTGGAGCACGCAATGTGGTGAGCGGGCCTCTGTTTCAGGTGTTGTGCCGCAAAGAAATCTCCTCCAGTCGATCTTGCACGGCCTGCTTCCTCCGTCGGCTGACGGGCAGGCAGGTCGCTCCCTGCAGGATGACCTGGTATTCTCCGGAGCCGGTACGCCGCAGCTCTTCTATCCGCAGAACATTGACGATGAAAGACCGGTGCACCCGGCAAAAGCGGGAGGGATCGAGTTTCTTCTCCAGCGTGTGCATTTTTTCGCGCAAGAGGAAGGATTCGGCGCCGCAATGGATGCTGACATAATTGTCCGCCGCTTCCAGCCAGTCGATCTTGGCGGTGTTGAGCAGCACAGTTTTGCCTTCCTGTTTGATTGCCAGTCGGCTGAGAAATGGCGACCCCTGTTGATCCGCGCGTTTTTCATAAAATGCAATCGCGTAGCTCAGCCCGAGAACCCCAAAATAAAGCAAATACTCCAGGTGGAGCAGTTGGAACAAGATGTCGAAATAGACTTCGCGGTTCGTTGCTCCGACGTAAACTTCAGGTTTGGCCAGTTGCAGCATGGTGGTGATGATGGCGACATGCGCCGTGGCGATGGCCAGGCACGCCGCAACATGGACCAGCGTCCAACGCTGCCACTTTTGTTTGCTCATCGGGATCTTGCGTCCCAGCCAAACCACAAAAGCGGCGATCGGCACCCAGACATAGTAGTTGACCAAGAACTCGGCGAGCGTGGTCAGCCAGAGAAAGGGGTGGCCGCGATTGACATGCTGAAAATAGAACGAGATGTAGTGAAACAGTGCGAGGCCAGTCCAGGCGAGGAGCGCGAACAGCCACACGGTTCTGGCGGTGATCCTTGTTGAGAGTTCTGGCGTTTGCTCTTTTGGATTCATGGCGGATTGGTGTCTGGTCAGGCTTGATGGTCGAATCCGACCATCCATTTGGTCGCAACGGCGCGCGGTGACATCTTGATGTCAACCACGAATATAGTCTATTTAGGGACATTTTGCAAAAGCAAAGCGCCGGCGCCATAATCACGCGCCACCTAGATTTGCCTTGAATGCCAGAGCGCGATTTAGTATTTTGAAAATTGATTCCGAGGTATGAGATAATGAAGTCTACAAAACACAACTGGCTAAAGTGGGTTGGTCTTTTCCTGGCAGCGACTTTTTTGGGGGTTCTGTTTGCCAGTCAGGCCTACCTTTCCTATTTGTATCGTGGGTACGAAGCGAATTTCGCCGCATCGTTGCGATTCGTTCTGCCGTCCTGGTATGTCTGGGCGCTGCTGGTGCCCGTGATTGTCTGGCTGGGGCGCCGCTTCCCGATAGCCAGAGTGCACTGGCTGAAAAATTGTGCGGCTCACCTTGCGGCGGGTGTCGCCGTTAGTCTGTCTCAAATGGCAGTCTTGGCGGGCGTCACAGGCTGGATAGAGTTGCTGCCGCACCGGGCCTTCACGCTGGTTCAAATCAATTCAAATCTCGTCACCTATTTCGCCATTTTGGGATTGAGCCACGCTTTCGACTATTATCGTAAATTCAGAGAAAAGGAGGTGCGCACTTCCCAACTTGAGACACGCCTCGTTCAGGCTGAGCTACAGGTCCTGAAAATGCAGTTGCAGCCGCACTTTCTTTTCAATACCCTGCACGCCATTTCCGCCCTCATGCACAAAGATGTCGAAGCCGCCGACCGCATGATGGCCCGACTCAGCGACCTGCTGCGGCTGACACTCGACAACACCGGCGTTCACGAAGTCACGCTCAAAAAGGAGCTGGAATTCCTGGAGGGCTACCTCGAAATTGAGCAGACGAGATTTCAGGACCGCTTGACGGTCACCACAAACATTGGCCCAGAAACCCTCGATGCCTGCGTGCCAAACCTGATCTTGCAGCCGCTGGTGGAGAACGCCATTCGTCACGGCATCGAGCCCTTTCGAAAACGAGGCCAAATTGAGATTTCCGCCCGTCGCGACAACGGTTCTCTGCATGTGGAAATCCATGATAGCGGTCCGGGAATCAAGAATAGCGCCAACAGCGATATGAAAGAGGGCATTGGGCTGGCCAACACTCGCGCCCGCTTGACTCAGCTCTACGCGGAGAATTTTAGTCTCGATCTTTGTAGCCAGGCGGCGGACGGTTTCACGGTGACGCTCAATCTTCCCTTCACTCCATCTAATCAGTCGTCAAATTAGTCATGCACAAGATTCGCACCCTCATCGTTGACGATGAGCCTCTGGCGCGCGACAAGATAAAAACTATGCTGCAGGGCGACACCGACATGGAAATCGTTGCGGAGTGCGCAGATGGACTGGCCGCGGTGGTTGCCATTCAAAAGCACATGCCGGATCTGGTTTTTCTCGATGTGCAAATGCCCGAACTGGATGGTTTTGGCGTGCTGGCAAAAATCGGCTCATCGAGGATGCCCAACATCATTTTTGTGACCGCTTATGACCAGTACGCCTTGCAGGCGTTCGACGTCCACGCCATCGACTATCTTCTCAAGCCGTTTGACCGGTTGCGTTTTGAGAAAGCATTGGGCCGGGCGAAAACCCAGATTTTACAGGAAAAAACCGCAGACGTCAATGGGAAACTGCTGGCGCTGATACAGGATTTACGGCAGCAATCCACACCGCCGGCTGAGCACAAATATGTCGATCGTCTGGTTGTCAAAGCCACCGGCCGCATCTTTTTTTTGAAGACGGAAGAAGTGGACTGGATTGAGGCGGCCGGCAACTACGTGCGGCTCAATTCAGGCAAGGATGCCCATCTGATTCGCGACACCATGAGCGCTCTCGAGGCGAAACTCGACCCCTCGCGCTTTGTGCGAATTCACCGCTCGATCATCGTCAACATCGACAAGATCAAAGAGTTTCAGCACTGGTTCAACGGCGAGTACGTCATCGAGTTGGTCGATGGCCAGAAGTTGACATCAAGTCGGGGCTACCGGGAGAACGTCGGTATTTTGTTGGAGTCAGGGAGCTAGCTCTGGCTTGCGCTGCAGCTTCTGCTGCTGAACTAGGCTGTCGCGGCCCGGCTGCCGTTTTGATTTCAAAGCAGACGCTCTGACCGGAGCTTCAACTTCTCAAACAGGGTCTCTCACCCGAGATTAAGCAGCAAGTGGCGGCAATAAAAAGGGAACTGACTTTCCTGCAATTAGCTTGAATTGCCCCGTTAGGAGGGATGAGTAAGTCAGTTCCCGTGAAAGATGTAGATGCACGCATGCATTTTTGCGAAAAAAACGGCCCATGATCAATCATCATTTTCTAGACCCGTGGTTCCTGAGTTCCGCGGCAATGAGCGCGTCCCGAACTGTGGCTAACGGACGTGACTGAGTTTGCCTTAAGCCTCCCCACCCTTCAAACGGCCCCATCAGCTCCTGCCCAGTGTTTTTTGCTTGACACCGGGAGTGGCGTAGTCTATCTTGCTCCACATACCGGTGTGGCCGGTCAACAGGACTGGCATCATTGTTGCAAAAAAGCTGTTAGCTTCCTCATGACAAGACGTCGGTAACTAGAATCGACTGGAGATTGAGCCAGAAGCTCCAAGTTAAAGTGGCCGGGCGGTAGTTCTCAACTCTTGATTGACTGTAACTGTCTCGCTGCTTGGGCGAATTGCTTCAAATCGTACAGCAAAAGTCAGGCAGATTCATGAAAGTCATGCCCTTTCATAAGCGATTGGACTTCAAGCTGATCTTCGGCTTGCTGCTATCCTTGTTGGTCGTCGGCTTGCCCTTCCTGTTTTTCTTCTACAGTTTCCACGAGAACCAGCTGATTGATGGCTTGAAACACACCACGACCAATTTGAGCATACTCGCCGTGGGCTCCCTGGAAACAGCAATGCTGAAGCAGGAGCATTCGCTGGATGATGAGGTCAAACGGCTCTCGGACCAGTCTGGCGTTGAGCGCATCATGATCTTCAACAACAAGGGTGATCTGAAAATATCATCGGATCCAATTATGGCGGGCGTGGCCTATGATAACACCGCAGACCCACTCTGTCTGGTCTGTCATGAGCATTCGCCCGTAAGCCGCAAACATACAACCATCGCGAAAGATGTTAACGGGGTCGAGGTGTTCCGCAACATGAGTCTCATTTACAACCAGCCCAGGTGCCATGCCTGCCATGATGCTTCAGAAAGCGTAAATGGCATTCTGGTTATGGACTTGTCCATGTCTGACACCCGGCGGCAGTTGGCTTCTAACAACAAGATAATCTTTGGGATGGCCGTCGTTATGGTTCTGGTGACGAGTATCGTCCTGGGACTCTTGGTGAATCGGTTAATTCTGCGCAGGGTTAGGAGGTTCACGGACACGACTCGCCGCATTGGAGACGGCAATCTGGATGAAGTGATCGAGTTCAACGAAGACGATGAGATCGGCAACCTCGCGACGAATTTCAACCAGATGACGGCAAATCTCAAGACAACGCTGCACGAAGTGGAACGACACAAAGATTACCTGGAGCACGTGCTCAATGGCATCGATGACGAGATTGTGGTCGTGGACCGGCATTTTCAAATCGTCACGGCTAACGACGCTTATTTGCAGCGCTTCGCTGGCTCGAAGAGCAGCGTCGTCGGCAAGGCCTGCACGATGGTCTCAGGCGATGCCGCTGTGCCGTGTGTCCAGAATGCATCGAAACCATGTCCGGCCAGCAGAACGTTCGAGACAGGTACTTTGCAGAAAGATCTCAGCTCTTTCCTGGACAAGAACGGGCGGGAAAAATACATGGAGATTTACTGCTCGCCGTTGCGCGATGAAAACGGTAAGGTGTTTCAAGTCATCGAGTTGAGGAGGGATATAACCGAACGCAAATTCCTCGAACAACAGCTCATACATACGGAAAAATTGACATCAATCGGGCGCTTGTCGGCCAGTGTGGCTCATGAGGTCAACAACCCGCTCGACGGCATCCAAAACTGCCTGGACATCATAAAAAAGAATCCTGGCAAGACTGAAAAAAACGACGAGATGTTGGAGTTGATCAGCGAGGGCATCAGGAGAATCGGATTCATCGTGAGAAGGCTCCTGGTGTTTTCCAGGCATCATAAGCTCCGCATGGAGCCGCTCGACCTGAGCGCAACCGTTGATGATTCTTTGCTGCTGGTGAAACACAAGATTGAAGATCAGGGCATCGAGCTGGAAACCAACCTCAGGTCTGACCTGCCCTTAACCCTGGGAGATCCCTACAATCTGTCGCATGTATTCACCAACATCCTCATCAATGCTTCTGACGCTCTCGACGGGGTACGCGGCGGCAGAATCGGCATTGAAACCGACACCGTGAGTTTGGAAACGACTCATGTGGTCCGTGTCAAGATTTCTGACAACGGTTGTGGTATTTCAGACGATGATCTGGAGCGAATCTTCAGCCCGTTTTTCACCACCAAGGACACGGAAAAAGGCACCGGTTTGGGCCTCTCGATCAGTAAGAAGATTATCGAAGACCATGGCGGCAAAATCACCGTCAATAGCCAGATAAATCAGGGAACCACCGTGAGCGTGGTGTTGCCCGCGGGAGAGGTGAATAATGGCAGATAGAGTGCTTGTAATCGACGATGAAAAACTCAAACGTGTCACCTTAAAAACGCAACTCGAGGACGATGGCTATGAGGTTGAGATTGGCCAGAATGCTTTTGTGGGCCTCGAACATCTGAAGAAAGACCGGTTCGATGTCGTAATCACCGACCTGCGAATGCCGTCGATGGACGGTTTGACCTTTCTTAAGGAAATCAAGAAGTTGTCGCCAGCCACGGAAGTGATCATGATGACCGCGTACGGAACCATAGAGAGTGCCGTGGCGGCGATGAAGGAAGGCGCCTACGACTACATAACCAAGCCTTTTCCATACGATGAGCTTTCTATCAAGATCAAGCGCTTGATGGAGCACAAGAAAGGCAAAGTTGAGATTGCAGAACTGAAGAAAAAAATCCAGTCGCAATATCGCTATGAGAATCTCATCGGCCACTCCAAAGTGATGCGTGACGTGTTTGAGAAGGCAGATGCTGTGGCGGACAGCGACACCACCATTCTGATACAGGGCGAGACTGGTACAGGCAAAGAACTGATGGCAAATGCGCTGCACTACAATAGCCACAGAAAGACAGGTCCCTTTGTCAAACTTAGCTGCGCCATCCTGAACCGAGAACTCCTGGAGAGTGAGCTGTTCGGCCATGAGAAGGGTGCTTTTACCGGCGCCATGCGTCGCAAGCGGGGCCGATTTGAGCTTGCCGACAAAGGAACCATTTTCCTGGATGAAGTCGATGACATCCCGCTGGATCTGCAGGTGAAACTCCTGAGAGTGATCCAGGAGCGAACGTTCGAGCGGGTTGGCGGTGAACACCCCTTGAAGATGGATGTCCGTTTGATTTGCGCCACAAAGAAAGACTTGAAACGGATGGTCGCTGACGGGGCATTTCGCGAGGATCTGTACTATCGCCTCAACGTAGTCAAAGTCAAGTTGCCGTCCCTGCGAGAGCGCAGAGAGGACATCCTCCTTCTGACTCAGCATTTCCTCGAGAAACTCTCGAAAGCGAAAGACAAATCCGTCACCCATTTTTCCCCCGAAGCTCAGAGAATTCTGCTGCGGCATGAGTGGTCTGGCAATGTCAGAGAGCTGGAAAATGTTGTCGAGCACGCGGTCACGCTTGCCAAATCGGAATGCGTCGCCGTGGCCGATCTGCCCGACTATCTGCATGAGCTACCGGCGCTGGGTGATTTGCTGTCACGAAACCTTCGTGGAGAAGGGGCGCTCAAGTTTTCGGATGCGATTGCAGAAATGGAAACCAGGTTGATATTCTGGGCTATGAAAGAGGCTGCGGGAAACCAGGTCAAGGCCGCCGAACTGCTGGACATACCGAGAACAACTCTGCGCGATAAACTTGCACGTCTCAACCCCGATTGAGAAAATCATTCCGGCGGCTGACGGATTTCGCCACCAGAACTGACGGTTTGTCGTCACGCCTACCAGATCTTGCCATTGCATTGATTTCTAAACACTTATAACATATCCTCAACATGGGAATGACGGCTGACTGTCAAGTCATTCGCTCTCCGGTTGCGCATCTCAATAAGTCTTAAGTTTCATATTATTAAATAATTATATGCTCATCGCCGGGCTCGGCACGGTAATTGTGCGTTGTTTGCGAATAATCATCCGCCAGAAGCAATTTGCGGGGAAACAAACATTCTACCCCTCTGTCCTGAGGGGCGGCATATACCAAAAATATCGGAGGAAATACAGATGAAAAGAACTCTACTCTTGTCTGCGATGGGCGCGGTCTTGATGATGGGACTCAACGTGTTTGCCCAGAATTCGCTCACGGCAACCGTCGGGACTCCAACGCTAGACGGCGTGGTCTCTCCAGAAGAATGGACCTCAGACATGATCACGACAGCAAAAGGTCTGACCCTGAAGGCGATGGTCGATGATGACAATCTGTACGTCCTCGCCAGTTGGGATGACGCAACATCGACTCACAGCATTGCCAAGAACCAATGGACTTTCGACGGCGCCACCTGGAGCGCATCCGGCGACGAGGATCGGGTTGGCATTATCTGGGACATGGGCCAGAATGGAGCCGACGCCGCCAATTGCCTGACCATGTGTCATGGCACAGAGATGAAAACGAATGTCGGCAAGGTCGATGTTTGGCACTGGAAAGCGGCGCGCACCAACCCCCTCGGCTTTACAGATGACAAATGGTGGGACACCGCGGGACGTCACGGCGACGCCGGTAGCGGCATCGACAGCCGCAACGCTGACAATGGTTTCGGGCTTCCGAGTTTTATGGCGGCCACCGACGCCAATGCCAGTGTCGATATTCTGCTTGGGGATTTGGCGGCGTTGAATGGTTTCGACCCGTTTGGCGTTACACCCGGCGCGGCAGACACAGCAGTGGCGTTTGACAGCACAGTAACCTTCAACACCGGTGCGGCCATACCGGGCCGGATTCTGAGCCTGCCGACTGGCAACCGTGCCTCGGTACGTTCCGCCGGCAAGTACGACAACGGAACCTGGAACGTTGAGTTTAGCAGACCGCTGACGAGCGATGACGATGACTTTGTGGTCGTGCCAGGCAGTTCGGTACAATTTACCACCGAGGTATTCGATAACGAAGGCTCCGGCCATCCGGGTGACGGCTTCGACGCCACCATCTATACGCTGAATTTTCCAGAGACCGGAGGCTCCAATACCTCTCTCACTGCCACGATTGGCACCCCTAGCCTGGACGGAGTCGCATCTCCCGGAGAATGGACTTCAGATGCCATCACGACCGCAACCGGGCTAACGGTCAAATCGATGATCGATGAAGACAAGCTGTACGTCCTGGCTACCTGGATGGATGCGACTTCAACGCACAGTATCGCGAAAAACCAGTGGAGTTTCGATGGCGCCACCTGGAGTTCATCCGGCGACGAGGATCGGGTTGGCATTATCTGGGACATGGGCCAGAATGGGGCCGACGGCGTCAATTGCCTGACGATGTGTCATGGCACAGAGATGAAAACGAACGTCGGCAAGGTCGATGTTTGGCACTGGAAAGCGGCGCGCACTAATCCTCTTGGCTTTCTCGATGACAAATGGTGGGATACCGCCGGGCGGCACGGTGATGCCGGTACTGGCATCGACAGCCGCAACGCTGACGACGGTGCGGGGCTTCCGAGTTTTATGGCGGCGACCGACCCCAATGCTAGTGTCGATATTCTGCTCGGAGATTTGGCAGCGCAGAATGGTTTTGACCCGTTTGGCGTCACACCCGGTACAGCAGATACGGCCGTGGTGTTTGATGCTGCTGCGACCTTCAACACCGACGCGACCATACCTGGCCGGATTTTGAGCCTGCCGACCGGCAACCGAGCCTCGGTGCACTCAGCCGGAAAATATGATAGCGGCATCTGGACCGTTGAGTTCAGCAGAGATTTGGTGAGTGACGACGATGATTTTGACGCCATACCCGGCAGTTCAGTCGATTTCTCAACGGAGATATTCGACAACGAGGGCTCCGGGCATCCTACCGACGGCTTTGATGCAACCATCTACACCCTGAATTTTCCGGCGGTTCCCGTTGACAAGACTTCTTTGACCGCGACAATCGGAACACCAACTCTCGACGGTGTTGCTGATTCGGGTGAGTGGACTTCCGATGCCATCACGACATCCAAGGGTTTGACCGTACAGGCCATGGTGGACGCGGAATATCTGTATGTCCTGAGCAAGTGGACGGATGCCACCACGACTCACAGCATCGCCAAAAACCAATGGAGTTTCGACGGCACCACCTGGAGCTCATCCAGCGACGAAGATCGAGTGGGCATCGTCTGGGATATGGGGCAGAATGGGACTGACGGCGCCAATTGCCTGACCATGTGTCATGGCACGGAGATGAAGACGAATGTTGGCAAGGTCGATGTTTGGCACTGGAAAGCGGCGCGCACCAATCCGCTTGGCTTTCTCGATGACAAGTGGTGGGACACAGCCGGTCGTCATGGTGACGCCGGTACCGGCATCGATAGCCGCAACTCGGACGATGGTTCAGGGCTTCCGAGTTTCATGGCATCGACCGACCCCAATGCCAGCGTCGATATTCTGCTTGGGAATTTAGCGGCACTGAATGGTTTCGACCCGTTTGGCGTCACACCGGGCACAGCAGATACGGCCGTGGCGTTTGACGCAGGGGCAACCTTTGATACCGGCGCAACCATTCCTGGCCGGATTCTGAGCCTGCCGACCGGCAATCGTGCTTCCGTGCACTCTGCCGGCAAGTATGACAACGGGGTCTGGACCGTCGAGTTCAAACGCTTGTTGAGCAGTGATACAGACGATTTTACGGTCGTTTCTGAAGGTTCTGTAGATTTCACAACCGAAGTTTTTGACAACGAAGGTTCCGGACATCCTGGTGACGGCTTTGACGCCACTATCTACACCCTGAACTTCCCGGTGATCACCAATGTCGAATCGACTTCGGGGACTCAGATACCCAGGTCCTACGCCCTGCTTCAGAATTATCCGAATCCCTTCAATCCTTCCACTACGATTCGTTTCGATCTCAAACAGTCTGGAAATGTCGAATTAAAAATCTACGATATTCTGGGCCGCAAGATCGCCGAAGTGGTCAATAAACAATTTGACGCTGGCAGCCACAAGGTTGACTTTGATGCCTCAAACCTGAGTACCGGTGTTTATGTCTACCGGCTGACCGTCAATGGTTTCAACGATGTGAAGAAGATGGTCTTCATCAAGTAACTGGATTGATACCGGCGCCATTGGCCGCGGGCCTGGCGCCGGATCTTCTGCCTGAAAAAGACCCCAACCGCAATGGTTCTAATCGATACTGACGGGACAACGAACTGCTCATGAAAATCAAGCAAGTCATTTTGATTGGGCTCCTGCTGCCGGCCAGCCTGGTTTTTGCGTATCTCAATGGCAGAGACGGCGGTAGCCAACCCATTGCATACAATCATAACATGCACGTGCAAGAAAACGACATGGAGTGCCTTGACTGCCATGTCTACGCCGAAGACGGTGCTCGCGCCTCCATTCCAAATGTTGAACTCTGTCGCGATTGCCATGAAGAGGCGAGCACCGAGAGTGAGGCCGAGGCCGCGCTGCTGAGCTATGTCAATGACAACCGAAGAATTCCCTGGCGGCAGATCAATGTCGTCCCCGACTACGCGTACTTTTCGCACCGGCGTCATGTCAAGCTTGGGGAGTTGGACTGCGTCGCGTGCCACGGAGAAGTTGGCGAGATGGTCAAGCCGGTTTCGGAGCCATTTCAAGAGGTGACCATGGATTGGTGCATGGATTGTCACGAGGCGAGAAATGTCAGTAACGACTGCTATGCCTGTCACAGGTAGTCGGACCGGGCCGTTGCTGCCGGTTCACTTGAGACAGCAACTCGTCGGAAAAACCGTTCGCAAGAGTTAAGACCAAATCCTGTAAGGAGTCCCTGAATGGACATCTCGCGTAGAGAGTTTCTGAAATATCTAGGAATCACGACCGCCGGCGTTTCTTTGGCCGGGCTGGGCTGCGACTCCATGTGGTCGGTGCCTGATGAAGTCTTTGAAAAGATTGGCGGCGCGCCGAGAATCGAAACCTGGAAGACCAGCGTTTGCAGCCTGTGTTCCGGAGGCTGCGGCATTAAAGTACGTTTGATAGACGGCATTCCGGTTCGGATTTCTGGCAACCCACTGCACGCCGTGAATCGCGGCGGCATTTGCCCGATGGCCGAAGCCGGCATCGAAGCCTTGTACAACCCGGATAGAATGAGGCAGCCATTGCAGCGAGTTGGCGAACGCGGGGAAGACAAATGGCAGGAAATCACCTGGGATGAGGCGATGCAAACGGTGGTATCGCGCTTGCAGGCATTGCGCGACAAGAATGCGGCGCACAAGTTAGCTTTCTTCACCGGACCGGACAACAATCTCTCGTCGCGTTTGAACGAGCGATTCATGCAGGCTTTTGGCTCGCCCAACCTGTTTGTTTTTGATCAGAACAAGCCGTCCACGGCAGCCACCTATCTGACTCAGGGGCATAAGTCAGAGCTGGCCTACAATTTCAAAGACATCGAGATGCTGATCAATTTCGGCGCTGATTTTTTGGATGAAGGTCCCTCGCCGATTCGATTCAACCAGCTCTACTCTGAGTTCAGAAATCGTGGCGAAAGGCGGAATGTCAAGGTGGTTCATGTTGATTCCCGCCTCTCTCGCACCGCCAGCAATTCAAGCCGATGGCTGCCGGCCAAGCCAGGCACGATGGCGGCTTTGGCTCTGGGTATCGCCAACGTGCTCATCAAAGATCGAAATTTCGACAGCCGTTTTATCAAGGCGCACTCTTTCGGATTTGATGATTGGGTGGACTCCTCCGGCAATTCACGCATCGGTTTCAAAACGCTGGTTGAAGACAACTATTACCCTGAAAAAGTAGCCCAAATAACCGGCCTGCCAGCCAGACAGATCGTCGAAGTCGCGCGCGAGTTCGGTGCGGCCAAATCAGCTCTGGTACTGGCCGGCGGTCATGCCGTTAACAGTAGCAACGGCGTGTACACGCTCTGGGCCATCGAGTGTTTGAATGCCCTCAAAGGTAATTACAAGGACGACGGCGTCATTTCTGTGCCGAAAGCACCGCCTTTCTCGGAGGCGCAAAAAACGGAGGTGGACCAAGTTGCTGCAAGCGGTTTGAACCAGCCTGATTTGCTGCAGTCGATGTCTGAGATCTGTTTTACGGACGACGCCGTTGCCTTCTTACCCAAAGCAATGCTTGAAAACCAACCCTACCAGATCGAGATGCTTTTCCTGGCAAACGCAAATCCGGTTTTCAACTCCGTCAACCAGGGCGACTTTGCCGCCGCGCTGACGGATGTTCCGTTCATTGTCAGCTTTTCATCGTCGCTGGATGAAACCAGCGCGTACGCCGATTTGGTGCTGCCGGACCACGTCTTCCTGGAAAAACATGATGTTGCCTACAGCGTGCCGATGGTGGACTTTTCTCACTTCGGCATGCAGCAGCCCGTGGTGGCGCCAATGTATGACACGCGTCACACAGGTGATGTGATTCTACAAATTGCGCAATCGCTCGGCGGCACGGTGGCGTCGTCTTTGCCGTGGGCTGACTACAAAACCTATCTCGAAGACCACCTCAGAGGCGTTTATGAGACCGGCGCCGGAACGATTTTCAGCGAACGCATTGATGAAGACTGGCTGGAGTTTCTCAAGGAACGGGGCTGGCAACTTTTCGAATACTCCACTTTCGATGAGTTCTGGCAAGTGCTGCTGGAAAAAGGCGGCTGGTGGAATCCATTCCCTGACGCGACTGATTTTCGACGGCTGATCAAAACCCCATCCAAAAAATATGAATTCTATTCGCAAGTACTGGAAGGCGAAATCAAGGCACATTTGCAGACGGCCAGGGCATCGGAGGACGAACAGAACGAGGTTTTGCAGAAATGGAAGGTCGAGGCCCGAGGAGATTTGGTCTTTCTGCCTCACTACGAGGCGCCGGAGCTTCGTGACAACGAGGGGCGATTTCCCCTGCATTTGTTGCCGTTCAGGTTGATAACGAATATCACCGGAGAAGGCGGCAATCTGCCAATGCTGCAAGAGCTGTTTGGCATGCTCAGCCGAAACTACTGGCAGTCCTGGGTTGAGATAAATCCCGAGACTGCCCACGACCACGGAGTCAGCGAAGGAGACCTTGTGCAAATTACCTCTCCCATAGGGAGTCTGGAAGTCGAAGCAAGGCTCATACCGGGCATCATGCCTGGCGTATTGTACGTTCCTTTTGGTCTTGGCCATAAATCCAATGGACGTTACGCCAAGGGTATTGGCGTGAATCCCTATGAGATTCTATTGGAAGAGTTTGACCATTTGAGCGGCACGTCTTCTCTGACAAGCACGAAAGCTACTGTTGAAAAGCGTAACCGAAAGGAGATGACGTAATATGCCAAAATGGGGCATGGTCATAGATTTGAACAAGTGCACCGGCTGCGGTGAATGTGTCACTGCCTGCAAGGTCGAACTCAACGTGCCTGTTGTCGGACCCGAAGAGTCAGCGAAAGGCCGCACCATACTTTGCATGGACATCCTCAGCACCTACGAAGGTGAGTTTCCGGAGGTAAAGATGCGGCACATGCCGCGACCCTGTTTTCACTGCGAGCACCCGCCGTGTACAAAAGTCTGCCCGGTGCGCGCAACCTACAAGAATGACGAGGGGATCGTGGCGCAAATATATCCGCAATGTATTGGCTGCCGGTATTGCCAGGTAGCCTGCCCTTACACAGTCAAGCACTTCAACTGGACCAAGCCGGAATGGCCGGAAGAGCGGTGTGAAGCTTTGAATCCGGATGTGTCAGTCCGGCCCGAAGGAGTCGTGGAAAAGTGCACATTTTGTGTGCATCGTCTTCAAAAAGCCAAAGAGCAGGCGGCCGTCGATGGGCGGGACCTGCGGGAAGGAGACTATGTGCCGGCGTGTGTGGAAAGCTGTCCCACCAAAGCCATGTACTTTGGCGACCTGGATAATCCGAAGCACAAGGTCAGCCAGTTGAAAAAAAGCCATCGTGCGTTTCGACTGATGGAAGACTTGGGTACCGAACCGAAGGTTTACTATTTGTCAGAGGTCGAATAAATGTCTGAACTACGGCACAATACTTTCGAAGATGAAGACCTCATACGCCCGATAGAGCAAACCGGGCCGGGGTTCTATCTCATGGTGGCCATCCTGTTGGGCGTCATTGTTTTTGCCGGCTACACCTACATCCGCCAGGTTTTTCTCGGGCTGGGCGTAACAGGTTTGGCGCAACCGGTCTCGTGGGGATTCTATATCATCAATTTCGTCTTTTTCATTGGCATCAGTCACGCCGGCACACTGATTTCAGCCATTCTCAGGCTGTCCAAAGCTGAATGGCGGCGCCCGATTACGCGCATGGCGGAGGTTATCACGGCGATTGTTCTGGCGATTGGCGGTCTGCACCCCATTCTCGATCTCGGCCGCCCGGATCGCATGCTGCACCTTTTTACCGAAGGCCGTCTGCAATCGCCGCTGCTCTGGGACGTGACCAGCATCACGGCCTATTTTGCCGCCAGCACGGTCTATCTCTATCTGCCGATGATCCCGGACATCGCCATTTTGCGCGACCGCGGCACTAGACCCCGCTGGCTCTACGAATTCTTGGCCTGGGGCTGGCGCGGCACCGAGCATCAGAAAAAGGTGCTCGAACGTGCTATCAATATTCTGATGGTGATGGTGATTCCCATCGCTATTTCCGTGCATACCGTTATCTCGTTTATTTTTTCCATGACCATTCAACCGGGCTGGCACAGCACGATTTTCGGGCCATACTTTGTGGTCGGCGCGATTTTTTCCGGAATTGCTGCCCTGCTGATCGTCATGATTGCCTTCCGCAAGGCCTTCGATTTGGGCAAATACCTGAAGTTGATTCACTTCCAGTATCTTTCCACCCTGCTTCTGATCATGTCGTTCTTATGGTTCTACTTCACCTTTGCCGAGTACCTGACCGGCTTCTACGGACACGAGCCGAACGAGATGAGGGTGTTTCTCTACAAGTTCACCGGCGATTATGCCCCCTGGTTCTGGACGATGGGTATCTGTAACTTTCTCATTCCAGTGGTGATCCTGGTGAATCCAAAAACCAAGAAGATCCCGGGAATTCTCATCGCATCCATTTCCGTGGTGATCGGCATGTGGTTGGAGCGTCTGATTATTGTCGTACCCTCCTTGGCAAATCCGCGGTTGCCTTATCCAACGGGCATTTACATTCCATCCCTGACGGAATGGAGTCTTTTTGCCGGAGGTGTGGCGGTATTCATTCTGGCCTACATGCTGTTCGCTAAACTGTTTCCGATCATTTCAATTTGGGAAATTCAGGAGGGTCGGGAAGAGAGCGTGCATGCGGTCGCTGAGCGTCTGAAATCCTACCTGCCGGATCCGCCATCAGAACAGCTCTTAACTGAAAAACTGGGAAGCAAACGATGAAGAATGACAAAACCATCTTTTGGCTGCAAATCGCTTCCGTGTCCTGGATCTGGATATTTGTGATGGGCGTGGCTATCTGGATCCTGAATTTGATACGAGTCGCGCACAAACTCAATGATGCGCTCAATGCTTCCGTTGGCATCAGCATTGTCGCCATTCCGGTTTTCTTCACGCTTGCCGCGATCCTGACTTACGTGTTTGTTGGACTGCAAAAAGACAAACACCGGGGTGACGAGCGCGCTAAACAAACGGGTGGAATCGATTCATCCTGGAGAGGGGCAAAATGACATTTTTTCAAACATCTAAGTTCAGAATTGCCGGACTGGTGTTAGCGTTGTCTCTGCTCACCATTCCGTGCCTGGCTCAAGAAATGAGCTTACCTGAAAATCCACTGCGGGGCCGATTTGTTTTTGAGCAAAAGGGCTGCGCAAGCTGCCATTCAATCAAAGGCGGCGGTGGCGATGTTGGCCCGGATTTGGGGCAAAACAAGTTTTCCGGCAGCTTTCTGCAACTGGCCGGAACCATGCTCAACCATGCGCCCGAAATGCTTCGACGCATGCAGGAGCTGGATCTGTCCTATCCCGAGTTCTCTCGTTCCGAACTGGTGGAACTCATCGCCTACCTCTACTACTTGCGATACTTGGGCGAGCCAGGCGACCTGTATCGCGGCAAAATACTGGTCAGGGAGAAGGGTTGCCTTGCGTGCCATTCCGTCGCCGGCAAGGGCGGCGACTCGGGGCCCGCGTTCGACAAGTTGGCGAAGTACATTTCTCCGCTCTATCTGGCGCAGGCACTTTGGAATCACGGACCTGAAATGGAACGCCAGATCGTGGAAATGGGTTTGAAGCGCCCGAGATTTGAAAAGGGACAGATTGTAGACCTCGCTGCTTACATCCGTGAAGCCAGCAAAGGCACGCAGCGAGAGCGCGTTTATATGTCACCCGGCAATCCGACGCGTGGCAAGGCGGTGTTCAAAGAGAAGGGCTGCCTGGCCTGCCATGCGCTAAATGACGACGGTGAGGAGATTGGGCCGGATTTAAGGCAATCCGACTGGGACCACAGCGTCACCGAAATCGCCGGCGTGATGTGGAATCATGGCTCTGAAATGGCGGAGTTGATGGATGAACGAAAAATGGACTGGCCGGAATTCACCGGAAAGGAAATGGCTGACCTGATTGCCTACCTTTATTTTCTTGGCTTCAACGATGAGCCTGGCGATGCCGAAAAAGGCCATGCGGTATTCGCGAAAAAGGGGTGTGTCAATTGTCATGGTCAGGATGCGCGCGGCGGAGAATATGCACCTGACCTGTCGGAATCAAGAGGGGCGGCCTCTCCCATCGATATGGCGCAAATCATGTGGAATCATGCCCCGGTGATGGAAGAGCGCATCACGGAAAAGGTCATGCGCTGGCCGACATTCACGGGTGAGGAAATGCGGGATATCTACGCGTTCCTGCGTGTTTTGTCAAAGTCTGATAGCGCGGAATCCAGATAACAACAAACAGGAGCTGAAAAAATGAAGGCGATTCTCAAGGCTGTGATTGTGACTATTCTAATTATGCCGGGCCTGGTTCTGCTGGCGCAAGAAAAAAAGGAAGGGCCGGCCTACGGCTACATCGGCACAAAAAAATGCAAGAAATGCCATCTCAAGCAATTCAAGTCCTGGAAAGAAACCAATATGGCGAAAGCGTTCGACCTCTTGAAACCAGGCGTTCGACCTGACAACAAAAAGGCCGCCGGACTCGATCCGCAGAAGGACTATACCACCGACGCAGAATGCCTGCCATGCCACACAACCGGCTACGGCCAACCTGGTGGCTTTGTGAGTGTTGAGGAAACGCCCCAGCTCATCGGCGTCAGTTGCGAGATGTGCCACGGCGCAGGTAGCGAGTACATCAAGAAGGAACACATGTCGTTGAAAAACAAGCACTATAAGCTGGCGGAGGTTGTCAAAGTCGGTCTGGTCAGCCCCGTCACCGGCGACAGATGTACTGAGGTATGCCACAACGATAAAAGCCCTTTTGTTGACAAAGCTCAACCGTTTGACTTCGCCGCGAGGAAGGATGAAGGAACCCATGAGCATATTCCGTTGAAGTACAAACACGACTAGACCAGGTCACTTCCAACTCTGTATCCTGGTGCGGTGGCGCCGTCTTGCGTTCTGCCTCAGGGCGGCGCCACCATTCCATCTATCTTCAAGGTGAACAGCACAAGGCAAAGCGGAATCCAATCAGTCGAAGTACTCAGCTCAAAGTCGCGACGCACGCAAACCGTCTGATTCATAGTCCCGGCCCTGTTGACATTGGGTCTGGAGCCCTGATCCGAAACTCATAGCTTTTGCTTCAGATAAATCATCAAAGTTGAACTCCTAGAATAAGGAGGAAGGTCATGAAAGCAACATGTTATGTCTTCGCTGGCATTCTTGTCTCTTTGCTGGTTTTCGGATCTCGGACGCATGCGCAACAGCGTGTTCTGCATTCGAATCCAATAGCCGGAGAAAAAGTCTTCAAAGAAAAGAGCTGCCAGAAATGCCACGCGATCCGCGGCCAGGGCGGGAGCGTCGCGCAAGACTTAGGATGGCAAGAGTACTATGGCAATGCCTGGGATTTGACAGCGGACTTGTGGAATCATTTCCCCATCATGCGTGAAGTCATGGCCGAAATGAATGTCGAACGTCCTGTCTTCACGGAAGATGAAATGAGCGACCTGATGACCTATCTTTACTACCTGAGATATCTTGTCAAGACCGGTAACGTCCTGGAAGGCAAGAAGCTGCTAAGCTCGAAAGGATGTCTCACTTGTCACAGCATCAGAGGCGATGGCAACGAGGTCGGGCCGAGGTTAGATCGAATTTCGTCTTATGTCTCCCCGCTGTTCATGGCGCAGGCCCTGTGGAACCACGGCCCTGAGATGAAAGAACGAATGGCGGCGCGACATGTTGGCTGGCCGAAATTCGAAGATGACGAAATCGTCGATCTGACAAACTATGTGCGCATTCTGCGAAAGGACTCCCACGCACATGAAACCTACTTGAGGCCTGGAAACCCTGAAGAAGGCGCCAATCTCATCGAGAGCAAAGGTTGCCTGCAGTGCCACGCCGTGCAAGGAAAAGGCGCAGACATAGCTCCCGCTTTTGAGGAGATGGACCTCGATAAGAATGTGACGGAAATGGCCGGTCTCATGTGGAATCATGGCGAAAGCATGATCGAGCTTGTCAGAGAGAAGAAACTTGACTGGCCGCGATTTGACAGCGAGGAAATCGGTGACTTGATCTCATATCTCTACGCCATCGACTTCATGGAGCAGAACGGCGACGCCGACACGGGTGAGCAAGTGTTTGACAGCAAGGGCTGTACATCATGCCATTCAGCACAGGCAGGCGTCGCGTCGATTGGCCCTGCCCTGGCCGCATTTGAGGATATCAACTCCCCGGCGCAGCTAGCTCAGATCATGTGGAACCACGCCCCGAAGATGGAAAGCCGGATGCAGGAATTGGGTATCGCGTGGCCGAGTTTCACTAGAGGTGAGATGGAGCATCTCTACGAGTTCCTGGCTGAACCGAAAGGCTTGACGGAGAAGAGGTAACCAACGCCATCGGTGCAGGCCGCGAATCGATGGGCGAGGTCCACCTGCGCCAGGCTTCAAACCTGGTCGTAGCGGAAGCAGGACACGACATGGTCGTTAACCATGCCCATGGCCTGCATGTAGGCGTAGCAAATGGTGGGGCCAACAAATTTGAAGCCGCGTTTGAGGAGATCTTTGCTCATCAGCTGAGAGACCGACGTTTGTGGCGGTAGTTCACTTAGGGATTTGAAGGCATTCTTTTTCGGGGTGCCATCGACAAATTGCCAGATGTATTTGTCAAATGAGCCAAACTCATCTTGTACTTGCAGGAAAGCGCGCGCGTTTTGGATGGCGGAATTTATCTTGAGGCGGTTGCGGATGATCCCTGCGTTAGCGAGCAGCTCTTCTACTTTTTCGTCTCTATAATCCGCGATTTTCGCCACGTCAAAATTGTCGAAGGCCGCCCTGTAGTTTTCTCGCTTACGCAGAACAGTTATCCAACTGAGACCTGCCTGCGCACCCTCAAGAATCAGCTTTTCAAATAGAACCCGGTCATCGTGCTGCGGCACACCCCACTCGTTGTCGTGGTAGTCGACGTAAAGCGGGTCATCCCCGGGCCATTGACAGCGTGACTTCATCAGCTACTCCATGAAAGTTGCGATTTCGTCCAGCGCTTTCTTCTGGATGTCTGGCACTTGGGCGTTCCCCGCCGGATAGCCGACCACCAAAATCAAATATGGACGTTCATGAGACGGCCTGCCCAGGATTTCATTCAGGAATTTCATGGGGCTTGGCGTGTGGGTCAAAGAAACCAGGCCGGCATGGTGGAGTGCGGTGATAAGCATGCCGCAGGCGATACCGACGGACTCCTGCACGTAGTAGTTTTTCTGTGTTGCGCCATCGCGTTTTACGCCGTGGCTCTGCGCAAACACGACAATCAGGGTGGGTGCAGTCTCAAGGAAGGGTTTGTGTTCATCGGTGCCGAGCGGAGCCAGCGCTTCCAACCATTCGTCAGGCGCACGACCGCTGTAAAAGACTCGCTCTTCCTCCTCAGCCCCCTCGCGAATTTGCTTTTTAATTTCCGGGTTGCTGACCGCCACAAAATGCCAGGGCTGCAAATTGGCGCCGTTTGGCGCAGTACCCGCCGCGCGTAGACAATTCTCGATAACCGTTCGCGGAACAGGCCTGTCCGAGAAATCCCTGACCGTGCGCCGGCGCTCCATGTCAGCATAGAACTCAGCTGCGCGTTGCTCCATTTCTTCAACCGGATATTCATGGTAGCCGGGAATGGGGATGAAGTTGTACTTTGCCATGGCTTTCCTTCCTGGGCCGGACTGTTGACTTTGAGCGGCGCCAGATTACTCCGGGACAATGGCCTCCGTCTCGATTTCGACAGTCGAGGTTCTGGCGTTCACGGTCCCAGCTCTTAGTTCTTCCCCATATTCTCGCCAAACGTCCTGGACATGTTGGCGAAGGTCGTCTCGTCGGGCGTGTACTCCACAAAAACATCTTTGAAGTAGATACGTCCTTTGCCGCTGAGAAATTGCTTGTTCATGGCGACATTGACCCCGCCAACGTTGCGCCAATCTTCCCAGGTCGAGCCACCGCGTTCACGGTCCGCATCCCAACCCTGCAGGTGATACTCCCATTTCCTCACCAGATGTTCTTGCTGATCGACGTAGATCCAATAGGTGTCGCCGGCTGTGAGACCGACATTTTCGAAGGTCATTTTCAAGACATCACAGGTGACGCCGTTCAGTTCGGCCTCACCGGCATCGGCAAGCGTCACGCCCGGATCTTTGAGCTTAAATGGCATGATGAACCAGTAGCTGTCATTGATATACCTGCCGTACGCGTAGTCGATGAGTTTTGTCAGCGTGGAGTCTTCCGGCACTTGTTCACCGTCCAGGCGTGCGCTACCCTGTTTGGTTGCCGTGTTGAAGGTGACGACAAAATGTTTGCCATCGCGGCGTGTGCCTTCAACGCGATAGCGGTTGCCGGCGCGATCCCAATCATGGCGATAGTCGGCGACATCTTTGCCGCCCTGCTCGACGACCCATCTGAAGCTCAAGTATCTTGCGTTTTCCCAGTTCGACTGACCGCCAAGCGCTTTCGAGACTTGTTGCGCAATTTTCAGGGCGCGCGTATCTGACTTTTGAGTTTGATCTGTCCCGCTCGCAGCGGACGGGTCGTCTTGCCTTTGACCGCAGCCAAAAGCTGTCGCGATGATGAGCGCGATGCTGAAGAATTGAATTGATTTCTGCACTCTTCCCTCTTAAGAAAATGACAAAGCCTGATGTGGTTTCTCGAAATGGGTGAACTGTTGGCCCTGAACCGATGCGCGGCTCGACGCGAGTGGCACGACTTACTTTCTGATTTCAACCAGCCTGATGACGTCGCCTTCCTGAATCTCGTCCACAATCTCCATCCCCGAGGTAACCTGGCCAAATACCGTGTAGCGCCCATCCAGGTGGGGTTGCGCTGAGTGCGTGATGAAGAACTGGCTGCCCTCGGTGTCTTTGCCCGCACTGGCCATGCCGACGCTTCCCCTGAGGTAGTGGCGTCTATTGAACTCAGAGCGAATGGCATAGCCCGGTGAGCCCCAGCCATCGCCACGCGGGTCGCCAGTCTGGATGACGAAATTGGGAACCACCCGGTGAAAAGTCACCCCGTTGTAAAAGCCACTCCTGGCAAGGGTCACGAAGTTTTTTGCTGTGAGCGGAGCATCATCCGGAAAGAGTCGCATCTCGATTTTGCCGCCGGCGGTATGCAGTATTGCCCGGGCGCCGCGCAGTCCAGCTAACTCGGCGTAATCATGCTCGGCTGCCTGATTTGTCCGGACAGAATCCGAAACGTCCTCGCCACTGATTTTCAGGATTGCCGCAGCCGCAGCGGAGGACAGAATTCGGTCAGGCATGGTGAGCGCCTCCTTGAGAAGGGCGATGGCGCCCTTGTCTTTGAAGCGCACCAGTGCGGCGAAAATCATCTGTGACAACTCCGCGTCAATCGGCTTCTTCAGTCTGCGGTAAGCTTCGACAATTCTTCTTGAATGGATTTGATTCCGCAGCGAGTCGGCGCTTATGCCATCGGCGGCGATAGCAACAAGGACCGGGTCTTCCTCTTTGAGGCCGTTGAGGTAGAGTTGCACGTCAGCGTTCGCCTTGAGCTTGGCTAAGGCCTCAAGGATGGCAATCTTGACATTCGATGGTGCGCCCGCATAGCCCTCCAACAGGTACTTGTTGATTTTGCTGGATTGCGTCTCGCCCAGCGCTTCGAATGCGCGTGTTCTTACGATAATATTGTCGTTCGCAGTGAAACTCGCTGCCGTCGCAATGGCTGACTCTCCCATGAGTCTGGCGTAGGCGACCAGCCCAAATCCGACCTCGGCCGGTGTCCTGTAGGCATCGCGGCTGGATGATGCAATAACAGTCTCAAGCTGCATCCGTGCGAAATTGTGCTCCCGGCTGTTTTGGCGATAACCTTTTTTCTCCAGCAGTGCGCCGCTGCCGATCGCCTGAATAATGGCGACACGAACCGGCTGTTCTTGATGGAGCAAAGCCAGATAGTTTGAACTCAGGCTAAGCGGGAAATTGCCCAGAGCGTTTGCCGCCTTGACCCGCACGCGCCAATCTTTGTCGTTTTGCAGGGCCTGGCCGAGCGGCTCGACAAAGGCGAAATGCTTCAAGTTTCCGAGCGTCTGGAGGGCGTTCATTCTCACTCGTGGATCTGCGTCCCTGGCTGCTGTCAATATGGCGGTCGGCGCCACGGGTTTGCCTGTCCGCATCAGCGCCCAGGCGGCGCGCCAGCGAACTTCATCATCGCTGTCCTGAAGCAGGCCTGTGAGTGCTGAAATCAGCGTGTCCGTCTCAATTTTGCGCATGGCCATGCGCCCAATGGCCATTGCGGCCTCGCCTCTGATTTGGCTGTCGTGTGCGCGCAACAGGCGAAACAGCGCAGGGAAGGATTGCTGTGCGCCGGCTTTGCCCAGCGCCTCGATGATGCGGGCTGTGACCGCCGGGACATCCGTATTGTCCAGACGCCGCAAGAGTGCGGGTTCAGCCAATGAGTCCGCGATTTGGCCCAGCGCAAACGCCGCTTCGATGCGAACATTGTGGTTGACGTCGTCCAACATTTGGACCAACCTGCTGATGCATTCTGCCTCCTGCAGCCGCCCAAATGCCTGCAGTGCACGCGCCCTGACTCTAGGTTCAGGGTTCTCGAGAAACTCGTACAAAGACTCACAGGACTGCCGCTGATCTTCGATATCGATGATTTGTTCGAACTCTGTTTTGTTCTGAACGCAGCCGCCGGCGAGCAAGCCGATTGTCAGGAAAATCAGTATTCTTTTCATAGACGTCAATATAAGCGTTGCTCTGTTGTCAGTCAAGAGTTTGGCTACAAAAAATGTTTGAATGTCTTGATAGAAATGTCTAGCTTGATGTCTTTCAAGACAGGGGATTCTCAACGGTTTAGCGCAAATAATGAGGAACTCGATTGGATATTAAGGTTGGCCAGGTCGGGATTGGAACCTGGGGCAAACATCATTGCGAATTGCTGTCTCGCATGCCCGGCGTCGAGCTGGTGGGTCTATATGACCTCAATGTGAAGCGTTGCGGCAAGACCGCATCTGACTACGGAACGCGGGAATTTGGGAGTCTGCAGGCATTGCTGCAGGCGGTAGAGGCAGTCATCATTACTGCGCCAACTCCGCGACACTATGAAATCGCGATGGAGAGTTTGGCTGCAGGCAAGCATGCTTTTGTTGAGAAGCCGGTTTGCACGGCCCCTGATGAGGCCGGCAGATTAGCTGTCGAAGCCGACAGAAAGGGCCTAGTTTTGCAAGTCGGACACATCGAGCGATTCAATCCTGCCTTCAGGTCAGTGTTGGACCATCTGGATTCTCCGGTTTACATCGAGGCACATCGTCTGGCCCCCTATTCGAGTCGTGGCACTGATGTTTCAGTGGTGCTGGACCTGATGATTCATGACCTGGACTTGGTACTGAGCCTGGTCGATGCGGAACCCGGTGATGTCTCTGCCTCTGGCATGGCTGTTCATTCTCCAACACCAGACTTTGCGAATGCCCGTATCCGATTTACAAACGGGTGTGTCGCAAACCTGACGGCGAGCCGTGTCGCTGAGCTTAAACGCAGGCAGATGACGGTGCACGAGAGCCATGCATGTTTTCACCTTGATTTTATTGCGCGAAGCGCCATCAAATGGGACTATCAAGCTGACGGGCCAGCCGATGCGTCGTCAATCTTAACTGCGTCATCGCAGAATCCGTTTGATGAGAATTTGCTTGAAAATGAGCTGTCATCCTTCCTGCAGTGCGTACGCAATGGTGCAAAACCGATGGTAGATGGTTTTGAGGGAATGCTCGCACTGAAGCTGGCAACTGAAATTGAAACTTGCATGAACGGAAGGTGAAAACCGGCCTGGTGACCACCAAAAAGAACTTGAAAGTTTGTGCACTGTTTCGTATCGTCTATAAGTTTTAACAAAAACTGTAATATAACGCGTTTGAACGGAGAGACAACGTGAGTGCTAGAGCGCCAAAGCAGTCGATTTTGGTCGTGGACGATGATAAGAACATTCTCAAGATGATAGAGATCAATCTCCGCAAGGAGAAGGTCTACGAGATACGCACGGCATCAAACGGCGAGGCCTGCCTAAAGAATATTCGGGAATCGATTCCCGGTCTGGTTGTGATGGATATTCAAATGCCTGGAATCGATGGCATTGAGACACTTCGGAGGATCAAAGAGATCGAGCCCATGATTCCGGTAGTCATGATGTCGGCGCACGGCACCATCGAAAAGGCCGTTGAGTCTATGAAGCAGGGCGCGTATGATTTCATCACCAAGCCCTTCGCGAGTGAACGACTGCTGGTTACGGTTCGCAACGCTCTGCTCAATACCTCTCTGCGCCGGGAAGTGGATGATTTGAGACTGGAGTTGAAAGATAAATTCCAGTTCAACAACATCATTGGCCAGAGCGGCGTTATGCAGGAAGTCTTCCGCTCCCTTGAGAAGGTCGTGAACAGCAACGTGACCGTGCTTATACAAGGTGAGAGCGGCACCGGCAAGGAGTTGATTGCCAAGGCCATTCATTACGACAACAAACAGCGGTCCAACAATTCTTTCGTGGCGGTCAATTGCAGCGCACTACCCGAATCGCTTCTGGAGAGCGAGTTGTTTGGCCATGAAAAGGGCTCGTTCACCGGGGCTACCGGGCGCAGGATTGGCAAGTTTGAGCAAGCAGACAACGGCACCATTTTCCTCGATGAAATCGGCGACATGGCGCCGGCGACCCAGGCAAAGCTCCTGCGCGTCTTACAGGAACGGGAGTTCGAGCGTGTCGGCAGCAACGAGCTGATGAAAGTGAACACCCGTGTCATTTCAGCAACCAACAAAAACCTTGAGGAAGAGGTAAAGACTGAAAAGTTTCGGAAAGATCTTTATTATCGCCTGTCGGTTTTTCCGATCAAAATGCCGCCGTTGCGCGAACGCAAAGAGGATATTCCTCTGCTGGCCGGTCACTTTCTGAAGAAATACTCAACGGAAGAGAACAAGGAAGACTTGGAGTCCATCTCTCCTGATGCGCTTGAGTTGCTGATGGCCTGCCAATGGCCCGGCAACGTTCGCGAGCTTGAAAACACAATTGAGCGCGCCGTGGTTCTTGCAACGCCTCCTGAAATAAGACCCAAGGATCTCCCGAGTTCCATTCGGTCGATTGGCGAAAAGAAAATCTTCGAGTCCGACAACAAGTTGTCAAACTGGATTGAGAGACTTGAGGAAGATGCCCTGCGTCAGGCATTGCTGGAGTGTGAAGGCAATATTTCGCAGACCGCCAAGAAGCTGGGCATTGGCCGCGCCACAATCTATCGCAAGGCCAAGAAGTACGGCCTGCCTATGCTCAAATAGTCTTTGCCTGCCAAAACTCCCCAGAATTTGCGTTGACCACGGTAGTAATTACCATGGTTCTGTTCGTCCGGCGTAGTCTCACCGTGAGACATTTGTATCAGCGATACACAAGTATCACTCCTTCGAGATCACCTTTCCAGATTTAATAACGAATTAACGTAGGTATTGACGGTAATAAAACAGAATCTATACTTGTGAGTGGTATGGATTTTGCTAAATCCCGCTGCGTCATTCATAATTAACAAGGGAAAAGGGATATTATGAACACCGTTGCTAAAGCCTCCAAACTTCCACATCTGGTGAGCCGTATCTGCCTAGGTCAATACAGGGAAATGGAATTGACCGAATTTGTCAACCTGGTTCAGAAGATCTCCTTGAGCTATCTGAAGTACCAGGAAGTCATTGGCAAACACATTCGTTGGGAACGAAACAAGAATATGGGCGAGCTGGAAGATTTAGCCCTGGATTGCGTCGCCGGACTCTTTATGCGCAATGATCAAGGCGAGTTTGTGCAGTTCAAAAAATACTTCCTGCAAAGTGGCACAGATCCTCAGACCCTTGACGAGGTGGAGATCCTGGTGTTGTTGCGTCGTCTTGTGATTAAGAAGACCAAGCAGGAGTTGTCTCGCATTTTCAAGGAGCGTGATCCTGAAGGAGCCAAGATCGTCCGCAACATAAAAGTAGCCATCAAGAGTTCAGTAGATTTTCATTCGTTCAAAGAGATGGGGCGCGAGTACATTTTCTGGACCAATGGTAGTACTCAGAAGCTAGGCCTTGCGCAGCCAGACCAGGTAGGCAGTGGTCAGAATGGTCGCGGCAAAGGTGTGACGGGCGAAGCGCTGCTCGAGTTTCTGCGGAAAACCCAGCCATCCATCCCTGAGAAATCCCTGAAAGGTGAATATCTGAGTGCATATTGTCCCAAAGACCCTGTGTCGGCCGGCATTCGCAAGATGCTCGGTGTGGTCAAGATAGACCAGCGCTACCAGAATTTTCTTCCGCTCGACATGGTCGCCAGAATCATGCGCCACACCAATCTCGAGATGGCGCGTGACCGTTTGACCTCCCAGATTACCGATGTTTCTCCGCTCGACGATCTAAAGCTCAAGGAGATTGAAAAGCGCAAGCAAGCTGTTCTGAGGCGAATCAAGAAGAAAATTGAGAATCAGTATGTAAGCACCGAGAAGATATCTTCTGAAAAAGGCGAGATCTACTTCAAAGCGCTCGCCGAGATTCTTGACGACATCAGTCAGGGAAAGAAGTACGACTCTTATTTCAAACACCTGAAGCGTTATATGCCCGAGTTGACGCAACGCGCGTACCGCACCCAGGAAAGAACGATATTCGAATATCTTGGTAAACTCATCAAAAAGTGGTTCAGAGAGGCGCTGATCGAGTTGCTCTAACAATCAAAAAGTCTGTGTGATTTTCCGAAGAACCGATGCATTGCATGTATGTATAGATAAAATTCGCTGATTAGGCGATGACTTACTGCAAAGTCAAGGCATGGGGTGAGAAATTGAATAGATACAGACTATGCGTGTGCCTTGGGGATGATGAGATTGAAACCTATTTACTGCAACAGGAGAAACATGACCCCGTCGGAGATGAGTGGGTCTCGCAACACATCCATGAGTGCTATGAATGCTACAGCCGGTATTTTGACCTTCGTAACTACCATACGATTCTAAGTGCTGAGCTTGCGAAACCGATCTCGAGACAGATTGTTCAACTTGTAAAAGGAATTCAAACCAACTAGAGAGAAAGATTGAAGGACTAAGTTTATATAAAACATCCCTTTCCCTAAAGGCCAGTGCTACAGATTTTATGTTCACTGGCCTTTCGTTTTTGCGGCTGAAAATTATCTTGACATATGAAACTGATTTGGCTATATTGCCTGTTACGCCTTGACTAAAATGATATTTTATAAACCTTTGCAGTACGATGGACACTCACAAGATTCTTGTTATCGATGGGGATCCCAAGAATTTACAGATATTGAAAGAGAGCCTGGAGTCAGCGAACTTTGCCGTGACCGTCACAGGAAATGGCCAAGACGCATGGCAAATCATACAGTCTCATAAGATTGATATCGTAGTTTCGGAAGTAGATACGCCGGGTCTGGACGGCTTTCAGTTGCTCGAAAAGTTACAAACAGACCCAATGCACGCAGCAACCCCTCTTGTGTTTCTCACCAACCGTAGAAATCTGGAAGATAGAGTTAAGAGCCTGAGCACCGGCGTGAAGGACTACATGGTTAAGCCCCTGCACGTTAAGGAGGTCATCGCGAGGCTGCAGATGATTCTCAGGCGGATAGAGTTGGTCAAGGGCGAAGATGCTGAAACCACACGAAAAGTGGTTGGCCGGTTGGAGGAAAATAGTGTCGAGAACCTGGTCGAAAACTATGGCGTTGAAAAGCGAACGGGTATCCTCTCGCTCTATGATACGCACAACCGCAATGGAGAAATATATTTCCGCAATGGCTCGGTTGTCAATGCTCGCTTAGGCAATTTCCAGGCAGAAAAGGCCGTGTATCAAATGCTGCCCTGGAACCACGGTCACTTCATCATGACTTTCAAAGATGTGACGATTGCCGATGAGATTACGGTCAGCAACCTTGGGCTACTCCTGCAGGGTTTTAAACGTTTGCAGGAGCGCGACAAGTATCTTCTAGAACTTCCATCGCTCAACGCAGTATTCGAAAAGACCTCCATCTTCTCACAAGTTCTGAAACGTAAGGCTGTCGGCACCGAGGCCCTGAAGTTCATCTCGCTTTTTGACGGCAAGCGTTCCCTTGCGCAGATTCTTGCCGCGAGTACTTATGACGAGTTGAGAACTCTTGACCGCACTCTTAAGTTATTCCAGCAGGGGTTTGTGCGGCCCCGCGATGGACAGGGCAATACTCATCAAGCTCGAACAACACCGCCGCGCCAGAGACCCGACGAGAGGCAACCGTCCCCTCGTCCTGAAAAGTCTGCGGAACCACCCAGAGCAGAGCCACCACCGGCTGAACCGCCTCGGGTCGTGCCTCTCCGGACAGAACCGCCCAGACCAGAGCCGGCGAGAGTCGAACCGCCGATGGCCGAGCCGCCGCAACCTGAACCCGAGACCCCGGAAGAGTTCAAAGTCGAGCCAGATTTTAGTATATACAAGGACCAGGCAAATGTCCGCAACGGAGGCGAGATCGCTGGATTGCCATCGGCGACTGACTCGGAATTTGTCGCCGATGAAGGTGGGGCTGAGCGCGGTGGAAATGATATCAGCGGCGAGCTGGACAGCTTGGATGAGTCGATGAAGTCAGGAGAGGAGTTGACTCTTGAGCCGGACATCGCTTCTTCCGCACCTGAAAACGTGGAGCCACCTGAAGCATTCGTTCTGCCGGATGAGAGTGCACCGTCCGCTGCAGCCAACGACTTAGGTGGGACTCAGGATGGAGGGCCTGCACGAGCAAATGGCCAGCCTCAGGAGCCACCCGTAGCGGCTCAGCAAAACGCTGGCGGGGGGCAGGATGCCATCGTCAATCTTCTTCTGGATGGGAAGCAGGCGGAGCAAGGGCAATTGGCAATTATCGGCAGCAATAGTTGGGTTCGCAAAGAGTTCATTTCGACCCTGTCTGCCGGCGCGTTTTCTGTCAAAAAGCTTGGGCCGAAGGATTCCATGGAACTTGCGAGATTATCCGGGTCCCAGAACAGGAGAGTCGAGGTTCTGGGGTTATCGACAGAACGAAAATTCTTGCAGATGCTCGACATTGGTAAACGGCGAATGCTGGGGTACGTATTTCTGGTAGTCGGGGAGAATTCTGCGAAGCTACGCTATCTCGGTTATCTGCTCAATTCACTCAAGGGCAAGCTGAACGCTCCATTTGCAGTTGCCGTTTATCACCCGGAGGACAAACGGCGGGTGCCGCTTGAGGTGATTCGTTATGCCCTCAACCTTGGCGAACGCGAACAAATTGTCGATGTAGATATCATGGACAGGAACTCGATTCATCATCTCATGCGCCAGTTGCAGCCGACCCAATATGCGGCCAGGTCAACGCCAAAACAAGGCCAAACTCCGTAGGTTAGCGTCATGGATCGAAAGAGAATTCTCATAGCGGTCAACAATCCGCCGGACATCGAGAAGCTGCGCAAGATGCTTGCTGGCGCCGGCTATGAAGTGAAAGTCTGCGAAGATGGCACCAAGGCGCTCTCTCTTAGCCGCGATTTTCGCCCGCATCTGATTCTCTCAGAACTCAACCTATCCAAGGTCGATGGCCATCATTTTCTGCGCGAAATCAAGTCTCAGGCCGCCACCCGCATGATTCCATTTGTGCTGATGAGTCGCCACCGCTCCGTGGATGAGCGTGTGCACAGCATCAGCCTCGGGGCGGACGATTACATCACTTTGCCGCTCGACTTGCGCGAGATTATGCTGCGCTTCGAAATCATCCTGAAAGAAGTTGAGACAAGCGAATCGATACCCCGAAGTGAATCAAAAGGCTTCTCTGGAAAGCTGGCGGACATGAATCTGGCCGATCTGCTGCAGACCCTTGAGATTGGCGGGAAATCTGCCGCCGTCAGGTTGGAATCCGGCGATGACAGTGGGGTCGTTTTCATACGGGGTGGCCAGGTGGCAGATGCGGTGCTCAATGAACTCGAGCCACTGCCTGCTCTATTCCGCATGTTTACCTGGTCAGAAGGTGCTTTTCGGGTTGAGATGCGTGAAGTTGACCAGACCAGCGAATTTGAAGAAACGACAGAACATCTTATCGAGAAGGGCATGCTTTACCGCGAGAGCTGGGAGTCGCTCTGCCAGGACCTTCCGTCTCTGGACACAGCAGTTACCGTCAGCGACAGCGTGAAAGGCGCCGCGTTCTCGCCTGAGGAGCGCAGCATGCTAAACTTGCTCAACGGGGGCACACGAATGCTCGACCTAGTTACCCAGGCGAACTATGATGATCTGCAAGCGCTACAATTGGTCTCTGAACTTTTCAAAAAGGGTTCTCTGAAGGAAGTCGCCAGAAAACCTGCTGAGCAAAACGGGTTGAGTCAGCCGGGGGCAGAAAGCAAAGGCAATAGTGCTGGAACCTACATAGACAACCTGATATCGAGCTTTATAAACCCGAAGCAGCAGCGGCTCAATGTGCGGAAGATGGAACGCCGTCGCTCAGACCGTCGCGGTAGATCAGACCGACGCCGGAATTCTCGCAGATGGGATGATTTCATAGCCGAGGGACGAATCTCTCTCAACAAGAGCGAACTACTTATGATTCGGGAGAAACTTGGCAGTGGGAAGAAAAGGTGACCCCCGCGGACAGCAATACCTTAGGTCAGGGATACCGTCCGGGCCTGGAAACGATATGGCGGCCACGTATGAGGATCGGTGAAATCGCCGTCGTCGGACCGGACAGTGCCGTCAAGTCGAGCTTCATCCGGTCTGGCTGCGACGAAATCGTCGTACAGAATCAACATCTGATTTTTGGTCGCCTGCGGATCAACAGTCAACTGATGCTCCATCTGTACGGACTCGACTACCACGATGAGCAAAACAACCCGTCCTGGGATTTAGTTGCGAAAAAGCTGCTTGGCTATATCATCCTGTTCGATTGGAGCAATCCAGTCTCATTTGCTGCCATTGAGAGTGCCGTGGACGCGTTGCCGGCACGTTACCGGTTGCCCGTGGTCGTTGCGGCCAGCCTTGACAACAATCCCGAATCGTTACCTTCGGTCCTGATGAATGCCGACCTCAATGTCTCCCGGAGCAGTGAATTTACATTCTGCAACACAGCAGAGCCCGAAAGCGTCAAACGGGTGTTGGCGACTCTTGTCGATTCAGTCATTGCCAAGCTGGACTGACCTGCTTATTCTTGCCGCGCCCGGTGACGGTACGCGGGAAACCACTTTCTCCCCAAAATAGCGGAGTATCTGATACATGAAGGGTTACTTTGACAACATTTTGCAGACTGTCGGAAATACACCGTTGGTCAAACTCAACCGAATCACCAAAGATTTTCAGGCGACAGTACTGGCGAAAGTCGAATATTTTAATCCTGGCGGCAGTGTCAAAGATCGCATTGCCATCGCGATGATTGACGCCGCCGAAAAAGAGGGCACGCTCAAGCCAGGCGGCACCATCGTTGAATCAACATCGGGTAACACGGGAGCCGGACTGGCTTTGGTGGCGGCCTTGCGCGGCTACAAAGCGATCTTCACCATGCCAGACAAAATGAGTTCCGAGAAAGTCAGGAACCTGAAGGCGTTTGGCGCTGACGTGATTGTGACCCCGACGGCAGTCCCGCCCGAGTCTCCGGAGAGCTATTACTCCGTGGCCAAGAAGCTGGTGAAGGAGACACCAAATTCCATCCTGGCGAACCAGTATTTCAACCCGGTGAATCCCGATGCACATTACAGGTCAACGGGGCCGGAGATTTGGGAGCAGACCGGCGGCAAGATAGACTATTTCGTCGCGGGCATGGGAACCGGCGGCACCATCAGCGGAACCGGGAAGTTTCTGAAAGAAAAGAAGCCTGACCTTAAGGTTGTTGGCGCTGATCCTATCGGTTCCATTCTCAAGGAATATTTCTACACCAAAAAAATGGGCGAAGCCAGGCCCTACAAAGTCGAGGGCGTCGGCGAGGATATCATTCCGGGCACGACACACTTCGAGTACATCGACGAAGTCATTGACGTCACTGACAAGGAGTCGTTCAACACTGCCCGCCGCATGTCGCGGGAAGAAGGTATTTTCATTGGTGGCTCAGGTGGTCTGGCCGCTGCCGCTGCACTCAAGCTAGCGAAAGATTTGCCGGCTGGCAAAGTTGTGGTCGTGCTTTTCCCGGATTCCGGTGTCAAATACCTCACCACATTTTATTCGGACGATTGGATGCAGGAGAATCGTTTTCTGGACCTGGCAACGACCTCGCTCGAGCAGGCGTTGGCAGCGAAGGCAAACAGCCTGCCTCCGGTTATTTTCGTGGCCCCGGGCGACTCGGTGCGCGATGCCATTCAAAAGATGAAGGAGAATAATATTTCCCAGATTCCGGTTCTGGACAAGGGGAAATCAGTCGGCCATCTTGATGAGAGCGAACTCATGAGGCAAGTGATCACTGACAACGCTCGGCTCGACAATTCGGCTAGCGACCTGATGCAGGAAAGCCTGCCGACCATCGGCATCCACCAAAAAATCGACGCCGCAAAGAACTACCTTGCCGAAAAACACCCGGCGGTTCTCGTTGAGAGCAGTGGCAAAATTTGCGGAATTATCACCAAAGCTGACCTATTGGAGTTTATTGGCTCATGACCTCTGAACACAACCTTGATTTTGCAACCAACGCAGTCCACGCCGGGCAGAAGCCGGATAGTGAGGCCGGCGCCATCATGACGCCCATCTACCAGACGGCTACCTACGTTCAGGAATCGCCCGGCGTACACAAAGGCTTCGAGTACGGCCGGACCGCCAATCCCACCCGCCAGGCACTGGAAGCAAACCTGGCCGCGCTGGAAGGCGGAAAACATGGATTCGCCTTCAGCTCGGGAATGGCCGCAATTTCAACACTTATGGGCTTGCTGAAACAGGGCGACCATGTCATTGTCACCAACAACGTGTATGGCGGGACCTACCGGTATTTTCAGCAAGTGATGACTGAGTTTGGTTTGACTTTTTCGTTTGTCGATACCTCCGAGCTCAGCGCTGTCCAGTCTGCCCTGCAGCCGAACACCCGAATGTGCTTCGTCGAGACACCCACCAATCCTATGCTCCGTCTGACAGATTTGCGAGCGTTGAGCAATTTGTGCAAGAGCCACGATTTACTGCTGGCCGTTGACAATACTTTCATGAGTCCTTTCTATCAACGTCCGCTGGCACTGGGTGCGGATATCGTCGTGCACAGCACAACAAAGTATATCAACGGGCACAGCGACGTCATCGGTGGCGTTGTCGTGCTGAACGATGACCATCGGGCGGAGAGAATCGCCTTTCTGCAGAATTCTGTTGGCGCCGTTCCGGGTCCACATGATTGCTGGTTGATTCTGCGCGCCACGAAAACGCTGCACCTGCGCATGCCGCGTCACAACGAAAATGCCGTTTGCATCGCGACCCACTTGCAGAAGCATGCAGAAATAGAAAAGGTTATCTATCCTGGACTGCCTGAGCATCCGCACCATGAATTGGCCACGCGCCAGCAACTGGACCCCTACGGCAAGCCGGGCTACGGCGGCATGATTTCGTTTCAAGTCGGCTCGTGGCAGCGTGCGAAAACCGTGCTTGAGAATGTCAGATTGTTTGCGTTGGCAGAAAGTCTGGGAGGGGTCGAAAGTCTGATTAGCCACCCGGCATCCATGACCCACGCCTCCGTGCCGGAAGCGGACCGTCGCAAACTTGGCCTGTCGGAGGATTTGGTGAGGATTTCGGTTGGCGTTGAGCATGCACAAGATCTTATCGATGATTTGGAGCAAGCATTTGCATGTCTTTAATCGCCAGGTGTTTGATCCCTTTCGCACTTGTCGTCTCCAATCTACTGGCCGTGCCCTTCGCGCGCGGCCAGGATGACTGGCTCAGGTTGAGTTCACCGCCTTTTGAGATATTCTACCTCAATCCCGACAACTCTAACAGCCACCTCGTCGCATCTCTTTTCGAGACCGCCTACCTGGATTTTGCTGCAAAACTCAACTTCAAGCTGCAAGGAACGGTCAGTGTGTTTCTTTGCCCGACGGAAGCTGTCTTTGCTCGCCTGACTGGTAACTCAGTACCGCATTGGGGCGAAGGAGTCGCTGATCCGCTCAACAGCCTGATTATTCTGAAGTCGCCGGCGCTGACAGGCAACCACGACCGCCTGCCGAAACTGGTGCGTCACGAATTGTCTCACATTTTGATCGGCCAGGCAATCAGTGAACCGCGCCTACTGCCAAAGTGGTTCAATGAGGGCATCGCAATCTACCTCTCGGCAGACGAGGAGTTCAAACCCGGAAAGGCTATTTCAAAAGCGCTGGTGAGCGATTCGATCATTCCTCTCGACGAAATCGATGATGTGTTGAAGTTTCAGCAAGCTAAGGCCCGCCTTGCTTATGAAGAGAGCTATTCGTTTCTGAACTTTCTGGTAAAGAAGAACGGGGTTGGCGCCATCGCCGCGCTACTGACAGAACTCAAGCGTGGCGTGGCATGGGAGGAGGCCTTCGAGTATGTCTTTCATGATGACATCTTTGACGCCGAACTTGCCTGGTACGACTATATCGAAAAGGAATACCGGTGGAGTTTTTTGGTCGATTTTGAGATGTTTCTGTGGATATTTATCCTGCTGCTCTTTATTTTAGTCGTTGCTGCAATCCGTCTGCGCAATCGTCGGACCATCAAGCGGTGGGATGAGGAAGAGCGCATGGCTGGATTCTAACGAGCCAGACCCGTAGCCGAACTTTGACTTTAGATCAATAAGGATGATTCTATGGAAATCTCGTCGGTCGAGAGTTTTCTCGCCTACTACAACCGCATTCGTGGACGGACGCTACGCGTTGTTAGCTGCATTCCGCCTGACAAGTTCGAATGGACCTATCAGGAAGGCAAGTTCACATTCGGTGATTTGCTCCGGCATCTTGCCGCCCTTGAGCGTTTCATGTTTGCGGAGAATTTTGCCGGCAGAGCCAGTGTCTATCCCGGGCATGGACGCGAACTCGCGGACGGCCATGATGCCGTGCTTGCTTATTTAGACGAAATGCATCAGGAGACCATCGCCATTCTCCGCAGTTTACCTGACGACAGACTTCAGGAGAAGTGCATGACGCCCGGCGGTGTTTCTATCACCGTCTGGAAATGGATGCGAGCCATGGTCGAGCACGAGATCCACCACCGGGCACAAATCTATACCTACCTGGCCATGCTCGGAGTCACAACGCCGCCGCTTTACGGCCTCACTTCTGAAGAAGTACTGGACCGCAGTCGCTGAGTCTGTCGGAAGTCACTATCTGCTCCTGTTTCTAACCTACCGGACAATTGAGGAGGAAAATGGATGAATCTGACAAGGATATTCAGTTTTTACATTGCATGTCTGACAGTTACGGCGGTAGCGAGCGCTACAGTTGCAGCGGGTCCCGGAGATATCAAATCTGAGGCCATTGCGCAGGCGGAAAGCCTGAAACCGCTCATCGATGAAATAGCGGTGGAGTTGTGGCAAATCTCAGAGATTGCCCTAAAAGAGAGCCGGTCCGCGGAACTGTTAATTGCGAAACTCCGGGCGGCCGAGTTTCAGGTGGAAACACCGATCGCGGGCATGGAAACCGCCTTCATCGCAACATACGGCAGCGGCAGTCCGGTCATCGGTATTCTGGCCGAGTACGATGCCTTGCCCGGTGTTGGCAATCAGGCCCTGCCGAAACGCGCAGCCAGAACGGATGGTGTGACCGCCGGACACGGCTGCGGCCATAATCTTTTCGGCGCCGCAAGCGTCGGTGGCGCCATTGCCTTGAAAGAAGTTTTGCAACGCAACAACCTGTCCGGCACCGTCAAACTGTTTGGTACGCCGGCGGAGGAAATTGTGGTCGGCAAAGTTTTAATGGCGCAAGCAGGGGTGTTCGACGGACTGGACGGCGTGATCGACTGGCACCCAAGCATCGAAACCGAAGTAAAGAACCAGGCAGGCCGCGCCATGAACAATTTTGAAGTTGAGTTCTTCGGCCAGGCTGCGCACGGCGCGTTTGACCCGTGGAATGGTCGCAGCGCCCTCGACGCCGTCGAGTTGATGAACTACGGCGTCAATATGATGCGTGAACACATCAAGCCTTCGGCCCGCATTCACTACGTCATTCCAAACGGCGGCGACGCACCAAACGTGGTTCCGGAGTATGCCAAAGTCTGGTATTTCGTGCGCGACTTCAACCGGGAGGAGGTCGGCAAATACTACCAGCGCATTCTGAAGATTGCTGAAGGAGCGGCGCTGGCAACAGAAACGAGCCATCGCGTTAAGCTCGTGACCGGCGTACATGAATATCTGCTCAATCGTCCGCTGCAGGAAGCCATGCAGATCAACCTGGAGTTGGTGGGCACGCCTGACTTTGATGAAACCGAGCAGCAGTTCGCCCATACTCTGCAAAACGAAACCGGCAAAGAAGAAAAGGGCTATGATGAAGAGTTGCAGCCGCTGCAGGCAGAGCCCGAACCTCAGGAAGGTGGTTCCACCGACTCGGCGGAAGCGAGCTGGATCGCGCCGACGGTTTCCTTCAGCGTGACCACCGCCGCCAACGGTGTTCCCTGGCACAGCTGGGCAACGACCGCTTGCCATGGCACCACTGCCGGCAGAAAGGGCGCTCTGGTGGCCGCCCGGGCAATCGCTGCCATGGGAATTGATATGCTGACCCGGCCGGAATTGTTGCAGGCCGCTAGGAAGTTTCACGACCAGGCCACCGGCGGGAAACCCTATGTTTCGCCGCTGGCATCCGAGAATACCACTACCGCAAAATGAACCTGAAACAGGGCCAGATGAATTTAGTCAGCATCGATGTCAGAGGCGCAACCTTCCGAACCGCGGAGACGGTGCAAAACGAGATCAGGGCGGCCTGCGAAGCGCATCCGCAGGTGGCGCACTTCCACGAACTCGGCGAAAGTGAAGCGGGGCGGCCTGTTTACGGCGTGGTTCTTGGCTGCGGCAAGCGCAAAGTCAGTCTCATTGCCGGCGCACATTCCGATGAGCCGGTAGGCCCTGAAACCCTCAGAATTCTGCTTTCAGCTTGCCTGGCTGACCCAGTGAGCTTTGCTGAACTGCTCCGGGAGTTCACCTTCATCATTGTGCCGCACATCAACCCTGACGGCGAGGCCCGCAATCAAGCCTGGATCAGAGACTGGCCAGATGCCGAGTCTTATTTGCGGCACGCTTTCCGCGAGTTGCCGGGCCGGGACCTCGAGTTCGGTTTTCCGGAGATGAGACAGGAGAACAGGCTTGTTTCAAAACTCCTGCAAGTGCACGCGCCACTGGATTTGCACCTCAGTTTGCATGGCATGGGCTTCTCCGATGGCGTTATGCTGCTGATTGAAAAACACTGGATTGCGCGCAGCCTGCCGATTCAGGACGGTTTCGCGAACCTTGCCCGGGCCTCGAGCCTTGCGCTGCATGACAATGATCGCAAGGGAGAAAAAGGATTTCAATACATTGCTCCCGGCTTCACCACCACTCCTGAAGGCCGTGCGATGCGGGCTCACTTTGAGGCCATAGGAGACACCGACACCGCGGCGCAATTCCATGACAGCTCCATGGAATTCGTTCGCAGCCTGGGCGGCGACCCGCTCTGTCTGGTGACGGAACTGCCCCTATTTCTTATCAACAGAAAGGCGCCAACCTCCGAACCAGGTGTGCCGCAGGCCTATCTGGATTTCAAAGCACGAGTGCCCGCGCTGCGCTCAATCTTGATGCGTGGCGAGTCGCTCAAAGGCGAACTTGAGGAGTTCGGAATAAGCCCGTTTCCTCTGGAGCAGCAGATTCAACTCCAGCTCAGCGTTATTCAGCTTGGACTTGAAGCGGTTCGTAGTTGCATCGCAGAATGAGATTCACTATTTTCCGTAATCGTGCCAGCACCTGACAAGTTTATATTTTGCCATTTCTTGGCAAGTTATTCTCGACCAGGGCTGACTTGAACACGGAGGCTTCAACTATTCTGCGGACACAAGAGCTTTCTCCGTGAAACTCCGCGAACTCCAGTCTCCGTGTTGAAAGGAAACTCTGACCGTCGAAGGACTGGTTTAATATCGCCGCTGCAGAACGTGACTCCACACCGTCTCAAGGATCGAAATTGCTGAAACCCAAAAGACTCAAACTCATAAAGAAACAGATTCACTGTTTGGAGCGCCGCCTGACCCACCTTTCTGAGCTGAGTGCTCGCTTCTCCAAAGTCAGGTTGTTTACGTTTTTGGCCGGCTTTGCCCTGGGCATTGCCGCCAACTATCTGCTTTCCCCTGCCGCCGGTTGGTCGGTCTGGGGGCTCACTCTAATCGTTTTCAACTTCGTCGCTCACGCTCACCGCAAAGTCACCCGGAGCATCCGCAAGCACGAAATCTGGCTGGAGCTGAAACAGACCCAGGTCGCTCGCATGACCCTCGACTGGAGCGCCATTCCCGCGCCCGCTATCCTGGAATCCGACCATGACCACCCGTTTCAGTTCGACCTCGACATCACGGGCAAACGGTCGCTGCACCAGCTTCTGGATACCGCGATTTCAAAAGACGGCAGCAGCAGACTGCTCGACTGGTTGTTGACCACTGCGCCAAATTTGTCCGATATCGAAAAACGCCAGGCGATGGTTCAGGAATTGCGTCCGCTTGCCAGATTCAGGGACAAGCTGCACCTGGCGTTCAAGCTTGTGTCGAAGGATCAGCTTGATGGCAAACGCCTTCTGCGTTTTTTGGAGAGACAGGAGCTTTCGTCCAGGCTTGACCGGGTGTTGGGTCTGGCCTCATTGTTGGCGGTCGTGAATATTGTGTTGTTCACGCTCTCTTCCCTGGCAGACTGGCCGGCTTACTGGGGGGCATCGCTGGCTGTCTATGTTGGCGTGCATCTGGTCTGTGACAAGCTCAAGGGTTCGCTTCTGGACGAGTCAGTTTTTCTCGCCGAGGAGTTGCGCAAGTTTCGCTCAGTCCTGAGATTCCTGGAAGGTTATGCGTTGCGGCAGTATGAGAATCTCAATGATTTGTGTGCCCCGTTTCAGCAGGCCGGACACAAACCGTCTGAGGAACTTCGCAGAATTACCTGGATCAGCGCCGCCATTGGACTGCGGATGAACCCGCTCATGGGAATTGCCCTGAACCTGGTGGCGCCGTGGGATTTCTATTTCGCCCGGGCGCTGGTCCGGCTAAAAGTCGATCTGGCGGAAGACGTGGCGGTCTGGCTCAGCACCCTGACTGAGCTGGAAGCCCTGGGTTCTCTCGGCAACTTCGCCTATCTCAATCCAGACGCCGTCTTCCCGGAAATCAAGGCAGGGCAGGCAGGTGGTGACAGTGCGCTGAACGCTGAGGCGCTTGGCCATCCTCTGATTGCGGATGAGGTGCGCAAGTGCAACGATTTCACGTTTGCCGAGATCGGCGAAGTGGCGCTGATTACGGGCTCCAACATGTCCGGCAAGAGCACTTTTCTCAAGACACTGGGCATCAACCTGTCTCTCGCTTATGCCGGCGCGCCGGTTGTTGCGCGGCGTCTCTCTACGCGGCCGTTTCGCCTGTTTACCTGCATCCAAATCAATGATTCGATCGCGGATGGATTTTCTTTCTTTTATGCGGAAGTGAGACGCCTGAAAGCCCTGCTGCTGGCGCTGGAAGACAATGAACAGTTGCCGCTGCTTTTCCTGATCGATGAGATTTTTCGGGGTACAAATAATCGCGAGAGATTGATCGGCAGCCAATCTTACCTGCAGGCGCTGGCCGGGCTCAATGGCCTGGGCGCGATTTCCACGCACGATTTGGAGCTGACGAAATTGGCCGACACCATCCCGCAGATCACCAATTCTCATTTCAGAGAGGAAGTCGTGGATGGCCGCATGGTGTTCGACTACAAAATGCGCCCCGGGCCGTGCCCTTCCACAAATGCGCTCAAAATTATGCGGATGGAAGGGTTGCCGGTGCAGGACGCCTGACGGTAGATTTGTCTTTGCAGCCAATTCCGGTAGTCATTTTACAGAATTCAAAAAGAATATGAATGGGAAAAGCCATGTTCAAAGCTCAAACTTATTTAAGTAGGCGCCATGATTTAAGAACCCATCTCGATTCAGGGATTGCTGTATTTATGGGGAATGATGAAAGTCCAATGAATTACGCGGACAATCCCTACCATTTCAGGCAGGACAGTTCCTTCCTTTACTATTTTGGTTTAAATACCGCCGGCTTAGCAGGTATTGTAGATGTTGATGAGGGCAAGGATTATATTTTTGGAAATGACCTGACTGTTGAAGATTTTGTTTGGATGGGACATCACCCGCCACTCAAAGAACAGGCACGGAAGGCTGGCATTGAGAATACCGGGACCATTCTTGACCTGGAGAAATTCCTGAAAAAGGCTGTGACCGCAGGCAGGCAAATACACGTGTTGCCCCAATACCGGACTGATAACAAAATCAAGCTATCTAACTGGCTGGATATTAAGCCAAATGAAACTCAGAAAACCGAGTCTGTTGCGCTCATCAAAGCTGTGGTTGCACAACGTGAAATTAAATCCGATGAAGAGCTTGCAGAAATTGAAAAGGCGGTCAATACCAGCGTTGATATGCATGTGGCTGCTATGCAAATGGTTCAGCCCGGTATCATGGAATCGGAAATTGCAGCCAAAGTACAGGAAATTCCAGTTCGAGATGGCGGTAATATCGCTTTCCCCATAATTGCCACAGTGCATGGTGAAACACTACATAACCATTATCATGGCAATCAGTTGCAGGGTGGCGACATGTTCCTTCTCGATTGCGGTGCGGAAACCGCCATGGGGTACGCAGGTGATTTATCGAGTACAATGCCCGTCAGTGCGTCATTTTCAGAACGCCAGAGGGAGGTTTACAATATCGTCTTGGCATCTCATAATGCAGCGATTGAGATGCTGGCTCCCGGACTGCCATTTATAGATGTTCATTACGAATCTTGCAGGGTAATTGTTGAAGGCCTGAATGACCTGGGTTTAATGATGGGCAATGTCGAAGAAGCCATACAATTGGGTGCACATGCAATGTTCTTCCCATGCGGGGTAGGCCATCAAATGGGGCTTGATGTCCATGACATGGAGAACCTGGGAGAAGTGTATGTTGGCTACGCCGGAAAGCCAAAAAGCACTCAGTTTGGAATAAAGTCATTACGCCTGGCGAAGCCGTTAGTACCGGGAATGGTGCTTACAATTGAACCGGGAATTTATTTTATACCTTCACTAATCGATATGTGGAGAGCTGAAAAGCGTTTTACTGATTTTATAAATTACGATAACCTTGAAGCCTATAAAGATTTTGGCGGCATCAGGAACGAAGAAGATTTTGTTATCACCTCAGATGGATACCAGTTGCTAGGCAAGAAAAAACCCAAGACCATTGAAGATGTTGAAAAGCAAAAGAGCACACGGAGCTGAGATAAAGGATGAAGCAAACCTATCTATGAGCGGCCAGGGGCGGCTGTGGGACAACGGAAGTGGGATGTTCTGAACGGAGTTCATTCTCGAGGTCAACGGGTGACCCTTCACATGCAGGCTTCCGGCATTGGCCCGCTTTTCGACACCGCTGGGTTGAAACTTGAGCACAACCGGAAGAACTCGTCAAAAACAAGCGCCGGCCTGCGCCATTAGAGAAATTCCTGATCAAGCCATGAAATTTCTGAAACAAAGAACAATCCAACGGGACCACGCCAGACAATTTTCTGACCAAACTACAATCCAACAGGACCACGCAAGGAAATTAATTGACCACGGAAGAGTCCATCGAGACCAAACTACACTCTTTTTCGACCACGCAAGAGTCCATCGAGACCAAACTACAATCTTTTTTGACCACACAAGAGTCCATCGAGACCAAACTACACTCTTTTTCGACCACACAAGAGTCCATCGAGACCAAACTACACTCTTTTTTAACCGCGCAAGAGTCCATCGAGACCAAACTACACTCTTTTTTGACCACGCAAGAGTCCATCAAGACCAAACTACAATCCATCCGGACTAAACAATGATCCATAAGGACCAAGTCACAATATTTTTTGACCACGTCAGAGAAATTTTTGACAAAAGAGCATTCCATCCGGGCAAAACAACGGTCCATCCGGACCAAATAACAAAATTTCCGCACCACGGAATCGATGGACGCGACCAAAGTACAGAATTTCCGAGCCAAATAACAAAACCACGGGCCCACGGAACAAAGCCATAATCCCACGTCTCCAGGTGTCAAGACCCCAGGAAAGCACCTCAGGACTCCCAATCTTCTATCTACTATCTTCCATCCACCATCCACAAAAATCTCCTTCTCCACAATTTCTCCTTGACAACACCTCCAGTCATTCCTATCTTAAGACAGCGTCTCATGAAACCGTCTCCCATCAACCGACTCCGGCATCTGTGACTGTTACCGGATGGGGATTTCGAGTCTCATGCCCAAGACAGGGGAATTGAACATGGCAGACTCATCCAACAACACAAACACCAGGCGCGGGCCACACGCAACCTCTGTCCAGCGGCATGTCGAGCTTGGGAGCTGTCCAGTTTCTTGAGATCCACCCGGAAATGGGGTGTTTTGGAGTTAGGTTTTCGGCTCTATTGGCGCCCTTTGTCTGATGGTCAACCCAGGTTCGGCAGTTCTTGAGAAAACTGTAGAATCCTTTGTTAGACACTCATGCTGGCTCGTTGAATGACAATAGCCCAACTGATGGGCAAATGAATTAAAGCATCACTAATCAAAGCTATGAAACGATGCAAATGAACTTGTTTGGGAAAAGCTTTTTTTGGTTGTTAGTCACAACCTTCTTCGGTTTGTTGCAGCTTTGGATAATCATAGGTTTGAGTAACTTACTTAAGGACTACGATATCAGTTACAGCCAAATTCTAATTGACGGACCGTTCTTGTTTTTCACGAGTGCGATGGCTGCATCAATAACGACGGATTACCATTTCGGTGAAAATAAAATTAGTTCTAATTTTTTTTCTGGATTTCTGTTTGTTTTTTTCCCCGTAGTTATTCTTGTTACTTGCATTGTGCTTTTCGTTGGTTGTTATGGAAAACACGTGGGTCAAATTGACATTAATTTCTTGAGAAACGTGGAATTCGCCTTACTTTTTATGACCTTGGTGTATGCACTAATCTCTAAAATCATATTCTATAATCTGAATAATGAGACTTAGGAGTATGACATAAATGGATCTATTTGCCAAGTCATATCTGTTGCCACTCTTGTCAGGTATTACTCTTCTTTTCATAATACTTTCAACTATTCAAATAATTGTTGGGAAGAGACAAAAGGGTGAAAAGGGTATTCTATTATATGTAATCCAGAGTAAGGCCTGGATATTCACCACGATTCTGATTGCCTCAACTTCTCTAATTACTTATTTTGTTTCTTTAACGATACCGAGGCAACCCAATGCTCGAGACCCTATTAGTCCTACAGATTCTAGTAATCATCGAATAGTAACATATCCAATTGATCTCAATATAGACGGGCAACAACTTCGAATCAACGAAGAAGAGTTCCAAAAAACAGTAAAGAAACTCCTTGATCCTACTTTAACAAAACGATTCGATACTGGAGCTAAGATAACAAGATCCCAGATTCGCGGTTTGGCAAATGAATTTGGATTGCTGAGCGAAACCGCGACTAATCCTCACCTCGGTTATCTAGATGGAGATATAGCCTATTGGAGCGAACAAAAACTTAGTTTCGAAAGGCTGGCACTTGAATTTTCTGCAAGAAGAATCGTTTTGGATGCCGCAGAAAGAACGGGCGTTATTATCCTGGACCAAAGTCAGCTTTCCTGGCATGCTGAAAAAGTTATGGGAAACCTTTTAAAAGAAGAAAAACAATATGAAAATAAACGAACAACGCCAAAGTAATCGATCCATCTAAATTAATTCGATGTCAATCTCAGCATACCAGGCTCTTTCCAAGTAGTGAGAAATTTGTGTCTAACTATCGCATTGAGTCAGACGCCTTTGCTTAGGGGTGATTTCCAGGTTTCGCGTATTCTCTCAAATTTCGGTGATTAGTCAAAGCTGCTTAAAGTTAAATCGGCGCCGTTCATGCGAAAATGTTAGGGAATTATCCTAGTAATCGTGAGAATACGATGGGGAATGGCAATCACAAATCGACTTTGGATAACTTGTTGATATACACGACTATATTGAGCAATTTGGCTGTGTTGTCAGGAATTATCTTCGGAGTAATTCAAATTCGACAAAATACAACGTCTGAAAAGAGAATAATAGCCATCGAAGCTATTAGCCAGTTGGAATCAAGAGACTTTTTGAAAGCCTTTGCAAGACTCAAAACTGTTTATAAAGAGAAACAATTTTCTGATAAGAAATTGTTAATCGATGATTTGAACTACATTATGGGCATATATGAAAGAATCTCTCTACTTTATATGCAAGACTTGGCCGAGCGATCCATACTGAAATCTGCGATTTGTCCGCAGTTGAAAGAGACAATTACAATTATCGAGTCTTTAAACTATCCAGATAAATATAGGGTCAATTTTAATGATCTTATTAGTAAAGTTAATTGTTTTCACTAAGAATCAAGAACGGAGCTTGTCATGAAGAATCATTGGTTGTTTTCCGTAGTGATATTGTTCGTGGTTCACAGCATGGCCTACCCTCAAATGGATTACACGGCTAATATAAATATGGATGGCGAGGAGTTTTCAGTAAAGAGTGAACAAATTGTTAAGAAAACAGGGGAGATTCTAGCTCACAACAAAAAAGTGAAAAGGGCAAAACTATCAAAAGCCAAGATTAAGAAGATTGCAAAGGAATACAACTTGTTTGAAGAAACGGAAACAAACCCACATCTTAGTTTTTTGGATGGAGACATTTCGTATTGGTATGAGCAAGAACTAAGTGAAAAGAGATATAGACTTGAGTTTTCTGCTAGGATGATGGTTCTGCAAGCATCTGACGAGAGTGCCGTCATAATTGAAGATCAAGGTAAGCTCTCATGGGCGGCTCAACAAGTTATAGCCAAGATGCTTAAAGCCCAAGCTGACATAAAAAAGAAGAAATTAACAACGAAATAGAAACACTAGCGGCATTTGTTTCTAGCCAGACACCAGACACTCCACTGGCGGCAATTCCCCCGATTGGGTTGACACGAATGCCTAACGGTTCAGTTTGAGCTGACGGCCATTTGTCGTGCGTGATTTTTGAAATTTGCAGCTTATGTAGTTCACTTTGTTCTTCAAAGTTTAGTGTTAAATGGCCACCGTTCAACTGGCCGTTAGCCTCTGAATCCCGCTGGGACTTTGAACTGGAAGCAATTGAGAAGGCCAATTACTTAGAAGGGCGCGGAACATCCACTGTACTTAGCCTAGCTTAAGAATATCATGAAAGGTAAAAGTGGAAACAAGAACAAGGAAGGTAAGATTGGTCTTCCGTCGAGTTTAGCTCGAAGACAAAGACTCACACAATCACCGTTTCGGGATCTAGTGAGGAAATTGAACGAATCTCTCTATTCGGCCGGCAAGCGGAACCCTCTTGATCAACTGAGAAATGCAATTCCACTGGTTGTTTCTGATCCTTTGGAACAGCTTCGCGAATCGATGCAAACTGCCAGTGTCCAGAAAAGTTTGGACGACCTGAGGGTCCCTTTGCAGGCGATTCAATTTGAGAGCCCACTTGCCGAGCTACAGAAAACTCTCAACGGCATTCAGTTTAGAACTGCCTTTGAGAACCTTAGCGATCAAATTCGGTCATTTCAGCCAACGTCTTCTTTCGAACAGTTTACCGATGTGATGAAGGACGTCGGTATCAGAAATTCCTTTGCGGAGTTACTCAATTCAGTTCGTGCTACGCATTCTTTTCAAGAGATTTATGACAATATTTTTATTGACAGTACTGCCGTCAATTCGGTCGAAGAGTCCTATAAACAGATCTTTACGAGATTCATAATTGCTGAATCCGAAACAGGCGTTACTGACACTGCGGCACAAAGAACGGCGGCAGCAGTACAGTCATCTGTACGCAGTGCTCCGAAAACCAGGTTGAGTTTTGAGTTCTACTTGAGTCTTATCATATCCCTTGCTTTGTTTGTCTATTCATTGCGCTTGAATCAAGAATCAGAAGCGCGGATCATTAGTGAAATCAATGGTACCTACCAGGATACAATCAGCAGACTTGAGGAGATCGAGACAAACAAGACCGAAATATACTGCATCGTTACACATTCTGTCAATCTTAGAGAGAAACCTACTTCAAAGAACTCAAAGGTACTTTCTGTCCTTTCACCAAATTTGGTAACAAAACTCATTGACCGTGAGGGCGACTGGCTCGAAATTGAGTACTTTGATCATACAATTGAGGCTAATCGATCTGGGTGGTGCTATCGTAGATACCTGAAAAGAATCAAGCGTGAAAGCTTGCCCTAACGAAATAAGAGCTGCAACGGACGCGTTTTTTGCGTCCGCCTGCAGCGAATGGTTGAACTGAGCCGCGCTGCAGCACCTATTTGGATTTTCAATCAGGACTTTTCTGGAGGAAAGAGCAAGTTATCGGGAGAGGAAACGAACTTTTCGGACGGATTGTAAGGGTGGCGAGCGAGCATTGATATTGCCCTTGCGATGCATCCGCCACTTTGCTAACGGTTGTTGTAGAAACGGCACCTTTTGAGATGATTTAGTGTACAATGATCGTATTGACCTGACAGTTGGTTCCTCTGGGCGTTGATAAATTATTGGGCTTTTGTTTTAGCTTTTTCCTGCCATTTGAAGTTCTTTGACAAGCCGGTTTTGAAGACTTCCATCGGTGTTTTTCCGTTCA
>JAJDAF010000062.1 GCA_029261995.1 Candidatus Zhuqueibacterota bacterium | reverse complement strand
GAACAAATCCAGGACATTGCTTAGATCAACCATACGCTGGAACGGTGACTCTTGCCAACTGTAACCTCCCGATTCCTTTGGAATGCACAGCCTGACTCTCTCTCTTTTCCGGCCTGCGATTGCCCAAACGCGGCTCTGGTTGTCTTGAGTAAGGAGATTAACCTTTAATAGTGAATCCGCAAAGAAAGGCGCCAGAGATGAATCCAAAAGGAACTTATCAGAATCTGGGGCAGGCGTATACAGACCTGCGTAAGTAGCAATTCTGATTCGGTTATCAATCGCATAAACAAAGGCAAGGCCCTCAGGAAGTCCATGAGAATGGTTGAAGATTACTTTGTCACCTTGTAATGGGTCGTCATCCTTTAGCATAACCCTAGTAACACCCTGAGATGGTGTTCCAAGCCATAGACGCCCCAGGCTATCTTGTGCAATTGTCCGAATGTCCTCGGAAATACCGGTCACTCTGCCAAGTGATTTCCATTGACCATTAACCGATTTCAGACAGACCAAACCAGTCTTAGTTCCGGCATAAACAAGCCCATCCTTTTCCGGTGATTGAAAAAAGCAATAGGTTGCAACGCCAACCTTTTCTATTAGCGAAACCTTATTCTGATGGATCTGATAGATGCCGTCAGCGGCGCCCACAAGCAATCCATCCCGAGTTGAATGCAAAGACCAGGCTTGTTCTGAAATGCCAGTGATTGGTTTAAAACCTGGGACACCGGTCTCATTTTTCGAAACAGTATCATAATGAAATACGCCCTGGTTGGTCACGACGTATAGTTCTCTCTCGTGCTTCACTAAAGCGTGCGGCGTTCCACCCAGGCTCAAACGGTGGTCTAAAATTGAAAAAGGGGACGGGAATTCTAGCCGCGATAGACCGTTATTCTGACTAATCCATATCCCGGATTCACTATCATTGAAAATAAAATGTACTTTGTCATCGAGCAGACCGAGCGCCTTATTTAGAACTTGTTGAACGCGACCATCTTGATCGATCACTATAAGCCCGCCAAGTGTGGTTCCCAGAGCCCAACGTGGCTCTTTTGTATTTATCATGACGCCGTGGTACACTTTGGCCTGTTTCAGAAAATCATCTGCTTCTGTTTTAAACGGCGTAATGGTAGAACCGTCGAAAATATAAAGACCATCTGTCCTGGTGCCGAGAAGCACTTTGCCTTTTGTAAATGGAGTAATCACGTAAGTTGTTTTGGTCCTGAACTCATCCCCTTGGGGAATCAGAAGCAGAGAATCGCCTTGCAGCGTTTGGATACCCGCGCCACGATCCCAAACATAAATCTTATCGCGGACTTGCGCGAGATAACCAAAGGACTTTTGAGGTTGCCAGGTTTTTAGTTTGTGACCATCCCACCTGCAAAGGAACCTACTGGTGCGAAAGTAGATACCATGAGTCGTGGAACATACTTCCCAGATCATTCCAAAATTTCGATGGGCTTCCTCAAGCCTGTCAGCGAGTGAAACGAAAACAAGGCTTCCCGTTGAGTCTGGCTGTAGATAACCAAAATCGCCACGACCGCCGATATAAATAACCCCTTGTTTGTCAATGGCCAACGACACCACCGATTCTCCGCTGAGTGGATGGTGAACTCGCCAGGTGACGCCATCATACTCCAACAAGCCGGCCGTATTGCCAATGTACATAATGCCATGCTGGTCCTGAACCATAGCCCAATTCTGAGGGTGGGCATCATATTCATTCAAATAGTTCTGGATAAAGGGCACGCCAGTCTGTGAAGAGACAAAAGAGGCGCTTATCTCCTGCGGGTATAGGCGAGAAACAAGAAAATATGTAGCCGCAATAGAAAGAAACAGTAGAAGGTTCTTATGCATGTTCGAGTTTGGCGTCAATCTGTCGTTACCTTACCATTTCTTTCGAAGAGGCAATGCATGGCTTACGCTATGAGATGCTCATGGTATTAATTTACATAACCGGTGGGACACTTGAAACTACTAAAACAGACATTCCGGTTCGCCCAAAACCGATACGGCGTAACCCGGAAATGAGCAAGGGCCACCCGAAAATGACCCGCGGGCACCGAAAAATGGCTTTGGGCCACCCGAAAATCATATTCCGGCGCCCGGAAATGGGTCCGAGTCACCGGAAAATCGATCAGGGTCTGCCAAAAATGGTAAACGGGCGCCCGAACATGATAAACCGGTGGACGAAATGGCAGATCGGGGCACGACGGGTCAATTCTCACAAAACACCACTCATCATAACCGGCCATGGCTACGGTGAGCCCGCTGTGCCGACGGGTAGAGCGCGCTACGATACACAGGCACGGCTGGCCAGAATCAAAGGCCGGAAAAAGAGTATGGCGAGCAATTCGGCACCACCGACGAGTTGCATGCCGTTCGCGTGGCTTAAACCCGTGCCTAACTGCAAATCCCGAGGAACACCGCAGGTGCTTACAACGTAAAGTCAACGGTCACGCTTCTCGTGCGCCATTTCAAGTCTCGGAAGATGCGAGACTTTGTGCATCTCCGGGATTTTGCGTCACGCACGCATCATCTGCGTCGAAAGGTTAACATCAATATTGAGCCAAACCATGAAAGCCCTATTTCTGCTACTGTCATTGGCACTGAGTTCCTGCAATGAAAAAAGCGCGCTCAATGAATATTTGACGGAAAGAACACCCGATCATATTCCGCTACCCTACATGCCAGAATTGATACCAGAGGGAGTGTTGATTCACAGCGGTGTGCTTTCTCCAGACCTTAATGAGTATTACTTCACCATCTCGGATAAGAGTTTTCGGAAGTTTGACGTGAAACGGGTTCGAAAAGAAAATGGCAGGTGGTCGACGTCCAGGAAGGCCTTTTTCAACACAACTTACAATGAACACGGTACGAGTTTCTCCCCTGATGGAAACCATATTTACTTCAGTTCTACGCGTCCCGTTGGCATCGAAGGCGTATCAAAGACATGGCACATATGGCGCTCTGAGAAAATCGATGGCCAGTGGGCTGAACCGGAATTTGTCGATATTCCTGACTTACGTGACAAGCTTGTTTCCCATCCGTCAATAACAAAAGACGGAGCAATGTATTTTCATGCGGGGTCCACTGACTACTCAGGTTTACACATCTATTACGCCAAGCAAGAGAATGGAGAATTTACGGACGCCATTAAATTACCTTCTCAAATAAACTTCAAGAATAAACAAAACACGCCTTACATATCTCCAGATGAATCCTATCTATTGTTTGAATCCACCCCGGATTTGTACATCAGCTACAGAGACAAGAACGGGCGCTGGTCCGAGGCGAAACCGCTAAATGAGAGAATCAACAAACACGGAAAAGGAAATCCTCATATTACCCGTGACAACAAGTATCTGTTCTATGTAGCTGGTTTGGAACCCAATCCTGATGAGAATTGGTCAGTTTACTGGGTAAGCACACAGGCCGTGTTTGGCAACTACCATCAGCCATCCCCCGATGCAAACCAATGACGGCGACCGCTCGTGCCTACTCTGCTCCGTGCCGCAGGCATAGTGGTGGTAGCGGAGAACTTCCTGCACCTGGCCGAGTAGCATGGCATTGGGATTGGGTCGAAATTTGTGCTTGCTTTGCACGAGAGATGTTGCTATTCTATCCACAATTGTCTTTCATACTCTCACGATCAGTTACAAACGTGGCAATGCGAGGGGAGTCTTCCTTGACACGCGCCGGAATATCTCACGAAATGGACCTTCTGTCCGGGTAGGTGAGCTGATTGCAGACACATTTTCCAGAGATCATATTGTCGTTAGAACAGGAGAACAACATGAAACCTTGTCGAGAATGTCAACATGAAGTATCTGAGCAGGCCACTGCCTGTCCTCAATGTGGCGCGCCCTATCCCGCAAGGGAGAAATGGGACGGATGGGGTTTTGAGTATAAATCGAAAGACACTTTTCTTGGAATACCTCTGCTTCATATTTCCTTCAAGTTTAGTCCAAACGGAGTCCCTGTACCCGCAAAGGGCGTTTTTGCCATCGGCCAGTTTGCCTGCGGTATCTTTACTCTGTCGCAATTTGGTGTGGGGATTATAAGCATCAGCCAGTTCACGGTTGCTGCTTACGCTTTGGCTCAGCTTGCCGTTGCCTACTCTCTGGTTGCCCAGCTTGGAATCTACATTCATGGCGGCCATGGTCAGCTTGTTATAAGCTTGAGCGAATTATTGGCGATGTTCTAACAAAACGCTTGAGAGCGATCGGCTAATTCGTATTTCTTTCTAACGTTTATCATCATGCGTCTCCTTGCTTTTTTCAAGTTTCGCCGGTATACGCCGTCGACGTCTCAACTTGGTCGCTATGCGTTAACTCTCGCTCGCCAACACCGCAGGAGGAAAAGAACAGATGAACAAAATGCCGCTTGCGAAATTCATACGGCTGATGCCAAAAGTTGAACTCCATGTTCATCTTGAAGGCTCAATTCGCCCGGAAACACTCCTGACGTTGGCGGAGCGAAACGATGTAGCTCTTCCCGCAAATACAACAGAAGGGTTGCAGGAGTGGTATCAATTCTCAAGTTTTGCTCACTTCATCGAGGTTTACTTTGCTATCTGCAACTGCATCCGCACGCCGGATGATTTTGAGTTCATTGCCACTGAATTCCTGCGACATCAGTCCGAGCAGAACATAAAATACAGCGAAGTTATTTTTACGCCCTATACGCATCGTGAGCATGTGACATTTGATGAGCAACTGGCTGCCATCAATCGCGCGCGCCAGCAAGCCGAAACAAGCCTGGGTGTGCGCATGGCATTGGCGCCGGATATCTCGCGGCAAGTACGCCCGGTTGAGACGAGCCTTCTTGTTGCGGATTGGGCTGCTCAGAATATGGGGAACGGTATCATTGCACTCGGTCTGGGTGGCCCGGAGGTTGATAATCCACCGGAGTTATTTCAGGAAACATTTCAACGCGCTCGCGCCGAGGGCTTACCAAGTCTGCCACACGCGGGAGAAACCGAAGGGGCGAAGAGTATATGGGGCGCCATAAACACTCTCTCCGCGGTTCGTGTCGGCCACGGTGTTCGTTGTCTCGAAGACCCGGAATTGGTCGCGTTTCTTCGGGAAAAGCAAATCCCTCTTGAGGTATGCCCTTCCAGCAATGTCTGCCTGGGGGTTGTCCCGACATTGGCAGAACATCCTTTGCCGAAGTTGTTGGAAGAAGGATTGTTTGTGACAATAAGTTCAGACGACCCACCCATGTTTGATACAACGCTGACAGATGAATATCTTCGCATCACGGAAACTTTTGGGTTTGGTATAACACAAATCAAGCAGTTTGTGAGCAATGGCATTCAGGCGAGCCTGCTATCGTCAGGTGAGCAACGCGCACTGGAAAGCGAATTCAGAACGCAGTTTGTGGAGCTGGAAAATGAGCTTGGACTGTAGATGGATATCTAAATACCGCATTTGCGATGTCAGAGTATCAAAAACCAAAACCACGGCTTACACTGATTCTCACAGATTTCTTATGTGTAGAGAAAGAATCCGCGTAATCTGTACTACCAACCTGCAAAACGGTGTTTTTTTAGCAGAGTTTTGGAGCCACGGATTTGCACGGATGAAGCGGATTTGCACGGTGAGACTTCCAACGCAATCTCTTTCAATACTAGAGAGTGTTCGAATTGTTGTCGCAACAAAATCCTCAGACATCCGTGAAGATCCGTGTGTATCCGTGGCGAGTTTCAAGAATCTTTGGTTGCGGCTTTGGCCGCGCCAGGACATCCGCGGTTCATTCTCTTGGTTCCGTCTTCGCAAGGCTTAGCCATGGAAACCCCCAGGCTCCATTCCAGAAAAATTCAAAACCGGGCCATCCTGCTCGGTGTCGCCATCACGACCCTGTACTGGATTGTCTTTTGGGTTTTTCAGTTTGACCCTCACCACGGGTTGGAGACCTCATTGCAGGGATTGTTTTATAACATACCTTTCTCTTACATATTTTGTATCTTGAGTCTTGAGTTGTTGCTATCGAGTCTGACTCCACCAATCAGAAGGAATATTCAAGCCAATTTATCCTTTGGAATCATCTGGTTGTTGGGTTTTGCTCAATTGTATTTCAGATTAGTTGAAGGATCGATAAACATAAGCGGTCACATGACCTGGCTTTCAATCATGGTTACGCAATGCTATTTGAAGGGATGCTCTCCGGGCCTCAAGCTCGCCGCCATCGTGGTATGGCTACAGGCGGCATATTACAATTTCTACCTGTTTCCTTCATCTGCGGGTGGTCTCAATGGTGTCGTCCTGGGAATTGTGTTGTCAGCCTTATTGGTCGTTCTTCATAAGGTATTTGAAGCTCGTTTCAACATCGCGAATGATGGTGGCAGCAAGCTGTGACTCCGATGGCCCTCATGCAGAAAGCAAAAGCGTTCATGGTTTGACTGAAGCTGGTGATATCGCAATCTTTCATCAATGTAACGAGGAGGATGTTTGATATGGCTGAACAATCGAATTCAAGTCTGGAAAGTCGTCTCGCGCTGCTGTTGCGGCTCATCGGCGCAGCCTCGTTGACTGCGCTCATTTTTATTTGCGTCCCCTACTCATGGATGGACTCGATTCACGCGCAGCTTGGCATGGGAACCCTGCCGGCTGAGCCGGTGGTCGGCTATATGGCCCGCTCGCTTTCCGCCATGTACGCTTTTTTCGGTGGTCTGTTTTGGGTGATTTCGTTTGACCTGCCGCGCCATCGCAGCGTTTTGCTTTACATTGGCGGGGCGACCGCCGTGCTTGGTGTCGCGCTTGGGGCCATCGACTGGGTTGAGGGCATGCCGCTATTCTGGAAAAGCTGGGAGGGTCCGTTCGTCGTGGCTCTCGGGTTGGTTATCTACTATATGAGCCGCAAACTGGAACGAATTTGACGCGATGAATTCTCAATCCGTATCGAGCCTGTCAACTTACGCAATAAGAAAGTAAAGATGCTTTTAGCCACGGATTGGCACTGACAAAACACGGATTTTGCATAGACGAACAGAACTCATTTTGTCCGTGTTCAATCCGTGTGCATCGGTGGCGGACTCTTTTTGGCATTTTCTTGAGATTTTGCGGTTCCGCCGCGCCGTGTTAATCCGCGGCCAAGTTGTGCTTGCGCGCGATCGCCGGACTACTCATACTTCAAACTCTCGACCGGATTCACCATCGCTGCCCGCACCGTGTGGTAGCTTACGGTGGAGAGCGCAATGGCCAGGGCGACGATGCCGGGCAGAATAAAGACCGCTGGATTCATGTCGGCCCGGAAGGCGAAATCCTGCAGCCACTGCTGGCCGGTGAAATAGCCAATCGGCACGGCAATGGCAAACGCGACCAGCACCATCTTGCTGAACTCCTTTGAGACCAGCAGAAGCAGAGCCGGGGTTGTGGCGCCGATGACTTTGCGTACCCCGAGTTCCTTGCGTCGGCGCTCAGTGGTAAACGAAGCCAGCCCCAGGAGTCCGAGACAAGCGATAAAAACCGCCAGCCCGGCAAAGTACTGAATAATCGAACCGAACTTCTGCTCCTTGCGATAGAGTTGCTCTATATTGTCATCAAGAAACTGGTGGTTCATGGGCCAGTCGGGTACAAATTTCTTCCAGGTTGTTTCAATCGCCGCCAGGGCTGCCTGAATGTCGCCGCCACTGATTTTGATCGCCATCAGGTTGCCGCCCAGCCGCAGAACCAGGGGCTTCATCGGTTCATGCAAGGGACGGAAGTGGAAATCATTGACCACGCCGATCACCCTTCCCTCTGTAATGTTTCCCTGTCCACCGAGATGGTCGATGCGCTTACCTACTGCCTGACCCTGCCAGCCCAGGTGGCGCGCGGCGGTTTCATTGAGTATAAAGCCGTTGGCGGAATCCGATGAGGAGCTGGCCTGAAACGTCCGGCCATCGACAAATTCAATGCCCAGCACTTCTTCCATATCGTGATTCACCCACATGGCGCCCAGCCATTGCTGCTCACCTGGTGCGCTGCCTTCCGGAATAAAAGCGTTCTCAAACTCGGTGTCGTAGCCCGGAATACTGCCGCCGACACGGGTGACGCCACGAACATGCGCATCCTGCAATAGTTCTGATTTGAAGGCCGGATAGCGGTTGAACATATTGCCATACATATTGACCAGCACCACCTGCTCCTGGTCGAAACCCAGGTCCTTGCTTTGCATGTAGTGCATCTGGTTATAAACCACGCCGATGCAGATGAGCAGCACGATGGAAACCACGAACTGGCCGATAACCAGGATTCGCCGCAGCAGACCGCCGCCGGCGCCTTTGCTGAGAGTGCCCTTCAAGACCTCCGTAGGCTGAAAGGCGGAGAGAAAGAAGGCCGGATAGCTGCCTGCCAGAAGCCCGACCACCAAACCAATGCCCAGCAGTCCCGCGAGCAGCGCCGAATTGCTGGCATAGTGAATCTCCAGGGCCTTGCCAGTCAGACTGTTGAACATGGGCAGCACAATCTGCATCAGAATCATCGCCGCAATCAGGGAGACAAAGCTGAGCAAAAGCGCCTCGCTGAGAAATTGCATAATCAACGTGCGGCGGTCGGCGCCGACGACTTTGCGCAGGCCGACTTCCTTGGCGCGTCCGGCTGCTCTCGAGGTCGCCAGGTTCATAAAATTGATGCAGGCGATAAGCAAGATCAGGACAGCGATAGTGGTGAATAGATAAACATAGGTGATGTCGCTGTTCGGCTTGAACTCGGCCTCCAGCTCGGAGTGCAAATGCACGTCCGTGGCTTTTTGTATCACGAGTTCAAGGCCGGGAGTTCGATTGGTTTCGGGGTAGTGGCGTTCAACAAAGGCCGGCAGTTGTTCCTGGATTCGTTGCGCCGTCGCCTCATCCGGCAGAAGGACGTAGGACCAGGCCGCTACCCAGCGCCAGTTGTTCTCGAATCCCGGCCAGTTGTTCCACATCTGGCGCATGCCCGGGAAAGCCGCGATGAAATCAAATGTCAGATGGGAGTTCTGCGGCACATCCTCGATAACAGCCGCCACCTCCCAATCGCGGTTATTGTTGTAGTTGAGGATTTTTCCGATAGGATCTTCGTCGCCAAAGTACTTGCGGGCGATGCTTTGCGTAATCAGCACATGCTCCGGCGCTCTCAGCGCAGTTTCCGGGTTGCCCCGCAGAAAGTTAAAGTCGAAGACGTTGAGAATGGTGGCATCAGCGAATATCCAGTCTGCCTCGAGATGGCTCGTGTCGCCGTGTTTGACCACCGGCACATTGCCCCAACTGCTTGGCCGATGGGCCTTTGCGCCAGCCTGGATTTCTGGAAAATCCGTCATCAGCGCCTGGGTCAGCGGCCATGGCGCCGTGGCGGTATGGGAGACTTTTGCTCCCATGGGCAACACCTGGGTCACCCGGTAAATATGGTCGGAGTTATCGTAGAATTTGTCGTAGCTAAGCTCATCCTGAACAAAGAGCAAGATCAGGATGCACGCCATCGCCCCCACGGCCAGGCCTGCGATGTTGATGATTGAATAGAACCTGTGTTTGATCAGGGAACGCAGCGCGACTTTGAGATAGTTCTTGAACATCGTGACTCTCTCTGGGTTGGTTGGTGTGAAAAAGGCGATAGTAGTCCTACGGAATTGTGCGCGATTTGATTCAATTGCAGCGAGCAGGTTGTTTACGGGCCGGTTTTCAATGTGAGCAAAAATGATGTGGCAGGTTCTGGGTTATTTGATTCCGGAGAGGCTTAAGCGCCGAGAACCGTATCATCAAGATCTTGAACTTCTCTATTGATTGTTTAGTATCATTTTAGTATCATGACGCATGCCAAGAAAGGTGCGAGGATTGATCCGGGAGTTGGAAAAAGCTGGTTTTGTTAACAGAGGTGGCAAGGGGAGTCACAGAAACTATTGCCATCCATCTGGTGTGGTTCTCACCATTTCTGAAAGACTTGGAGATGATGCTAAACCATATCAGGAAAAGGCAGTGAAGCAAAAGATACAGGATGTGACTGAATGAAGGAGCAAGACAGGTACCTAAAAATTGTTGAGTGGTCAGAAGAAGATAGTTGCTATGTTGGTTCAATTCCAGGATGGATTGGAAAATGCTGTCATGGCAACGATGAGCTGAAGGTTTTTCAAGAGCTGTCCAAAATTCTTAATGAGTGGGTCGATATTTACAGCAAAGAGGGTCGCCCACTGCCAAAACCGACTCACAAGAAGTATTCTGGCAAATTTCTCTTACGCACAGGCCCGGAACTCCACCAGGCTCTTACCCTTAAAGCCTTGAATGAAGGGGAAAGCCTCAATAACTTCCTGGTAAAAAAACTAAAATCAGTCATTTCTGGCTAACAAAAAGCCCAAACTCAACGCTGTTGCGAGTGCCGAGAGAATTCCGGCTTGACTTGCTCGACAGCCTCGTTTGGCAATTTGAAAATTCATAATCTGTAACGATAAGGAGAATAGAATGAAGATCTATTTAGGAAATTTGTCGCAGGAAGTCACCGAAGATGACTTGCGGTCGGCTTTGGAACCATTCGGGCAGGCTGAATCCGTCACCATTGTAACAGACAAAGACAGTGGTAAATCAAGGGGCTTTGGATTCGTGGAGATGGCCTCCAAAGCTGAGGCTCAGGCTGCCATCGATGGCCTGAATGGCAACGAGCTAAAGGGCAAAGAGCTTAAGGTTAGCGAGGCTCGCCCTCGCACGGAAAACCGCGGTAGTCGAGGAGGCTTCGGCGGAGGTAGAGGTGGATTCGGCGGTGGCAGGGGAGGACAAGGCGGTAATTTTGGAAACTTCGGTGGCGGCAAAAGAGGACAGGGCGGCAAAGGCGGACAACAAGGTGGCGGCAGGGGTGGACAGGGGCGTGGTCAATAGGGAGTGAACCTGCGGCTGCACTCCGGCGCAAATCAGGGCCACACCTAAAGTGTTAACCTCCCTGACAAAGCCCATGCAAACAGACCTGCCAGGTTTCTAAAACCTGGCAGGTCTAGCTTTACCCTACCGACATTCCAAGCTTTGTTAGCTGTAGGTTCTCAGGCAATAAGAACTGCATTAAAGAACCCTGTAGAATCTCTACGGTATGAATAAGCTCACAGGATCAGTGTGGGCAAGGCTGAAGAAGACTCAGGGAGCCACGGATTCACACGGGCGGGTGGCCCTGACCGCTAAACATACCAAAAAATCGGTGTGGCACGCGTCTCTCAGACCGTGCCTTTTCCGCACAATCTACCAATCTTGCCACGGCGCCATACATCCCCTTGTCTGGAATAGCTGTGGCGTTTAGTCCGGCACATAGATTTGGAGGTTCAAATGAAAACACCAGTTCTTCGAGAGCAGTTATTAACGCTTTTGGCAGGCGGAGCAGCCCACGCAACTTTCCAGGATGCCGTTGCAGATTTTCCACTTGACCGGATCAATTCCCGAGTGCCGGATATCCCTTATTCACCCTGGGAATTGGTTGAACATATGCGCACCGCACAATACGACATTCTCGATTTTGTCAGAAACGTCAACTATGTGGCCCTCAAGTGGCCGGATGAATACTGGCCGCCAAAAGCGAAAGAAACGAGCGAAGAGAACTGGAAAACAACGATCAAGGACTTCCAGGATGATCTGGAAGCCCTGAAAAGAATAGTCAAAGACCCGGAGACGGATCTTGCAGAGCCGCTCCCCCATGCTCCGACATATACTGTTCTTCGGGAGATTCTTTTGGTTGCTGACCACAATTCTTATCATATAGGACAGCTAATGTCCTTAAGAAGACTCATTGTGCGTGGCGGATGACCTGATGGACCGCGGAGGGTAGTCCATGCAGCAGGGCAAGTGAGTTTCTACCTCATCCAATGGGGCAGGTGGGCCGCAAATGCAGCATGAGCAGGGTTCAAACCATTTGCCCAGCTTGTGTCTTTGAGTTCGCTGCTGTCAGGGGCTGCTCAACTCAATGAACATACAGCATCTTCTTGATAGCGGCAAATCGCCCCGCGGATATCTTGTAGAAATACATACCGCTGGCCACGATCTGGCCAAAGGTGTCTCGACCATCCCAGGTTGTGTTGTGGCGCCCGGCCGGCAGATGCTCATCCAGCAATTGCCGAACTTCTTTTCCGGCGATGTCGTAGACAATCAGGCTTACCTTGCCAGCCACCGGCAGATTGAAGCGGATGGTCGTTGATGGATTGAATGGATTGGGATAACTCTGCAGTAACTCGAACCGGGAAACCCCGACTGTAACATCGATGTCATGCGAATACTCAAAGCCGCCATCGGTGTCGATCTGTTTCAACCTGTACGCATACACGCCGGCCGGCAGATGCTTATCCAAGAAAGAGTATTCTGCCGGTGAGGTTCGGGTGCCGTGGCCGGCAACAAACCCTATCTTCTCCCAATTAAAGCCACCATCAGAACGTTCGACCTCAAAGCCATAGTTGTCAGTCTCCGTGGCGGTTAACCAGCGAAGAACAACACTTTGCCCGCTGGCTGTGCCGGAAAAGGAGGTCAATTCCACCGGCAGAGGATTGTCGGAGCTCGTGGACGCAATAATCCACTGCGAGTCTCCGAGGTTGACACTAATGGCTTTCAGCGTATTGTTGTTCTGATCCTGGACAACGCCAATCCACTCCGTCCAGTCCTGCGAGTAATCGGTGCGGTAAGCCAGAGTGAGGGAGTCCTCATCGTCAATGACATCGTTGGCCGGATCATAGGTAAATGTGATGTCCTTCATCGTAGTGAGACGGCGTGTGTCATAAAAAATCTCCCAATATCTGACAGATGACACGTGGTCCAGAGCGCCGGAGACGTTGCTTGCCACGATGCCGCCGGTGATCTCGGCAACTGTGGTGAACATTTTATCAGCTGTTACGGCGGCGCCATTGGTCTTGTAGTTTATGGCGCTATACCGAATCGAGACGTCGGTATTGGCAAACGCATAGTCGACGTCAGTACTGTTGACGTTCTTCTTCTCAAAGTCGATATCGGTGGGATGGTCCGCGGTGGTATTGACGACCTTGATCGGTTTCGGGTAAAGCCAGTAGAATATCGCCTCACCAGGGGCCAACGTAACTTCTGACACCTGGAATGATGCTTCCACGGCAGCGTTCACGACCGCGTTGGCGCTACTGACCAGATTATAGTTTGCCGCCGCGGTTTGCAGGTCATCCAGCAAATCAAGAGCGCTTGACTGAATGCGATAGCGCGCCAACGGAAACCCGGCAAAACTGAAGTAGGCCAGCGGAGTTGCCGCTGATGTGACCGCCACGAAATCATCTGAGGTGCCATCCGCGTTGTCATAGTCCCACTGCCCGCCGCCGTTGTTGCTGTAGATTGTCGTGCCGGGCTGGGCGTTGCGCTCATAATGGATGGTGCGAAGCGTGGCATTCGCGGCGCCAACGTTGGTGAACTGGTAGGCTGGATTCAGTTCCGCGTACGGAAAACCAAGGGTCGGACTCGGGTCGAGCAAAGTGTAGCCGACACCGCCGATGACATGATCTGCGCCGCTTTCATACTCAATAACGCTATGCCAGACCTGAGGAGAATTGACGGCGTGGTAAGACCAGTCTTCGAAACGAGCCGGGATGAAATATCCGTCTGCAACCGGAGCGGCGGGATTGTTATCCCAGGCCGCTAAGTTGGCGGAGCCCTCCTTTATCTCGACTGGAACACCACCGTTTAGAATCACGAACTTGGTGAGGTAGTCTATCCATTGTAGCTCTACATAAACATCGCCAACTTTTGTGCCGACTCTCATGTCCGATACGTATCCCAGAGCATCAGTTGTGAGAGCAGCACCGACGTGCGGATCGGGGTTATTCAACGTTGAAAGGGTTGTCTGGGCGAAGGAGAGCGTGCAGATAAAAAGGGTCAGCGTTAAAATGACCAATCCGTGAACTGACTTCATTTTGTCGCTCATTGCATTCCTGCCTTGGTAAGTCATGGCTTGTGTAGGGCGAATTCCCTGAGCTATGCCTAATCGGGAAGCCAACTCAGAAGTTAAGGGAAGTCACGGTATTGTAACCGATCTCTGCAAAACGATGGCAAGCAGAGCTGAGGTCCTCTATATTTATAAGCTGAGGGCTTGTCTGCTGAGAGCTGTTTTGTGAGAGGATGTGGGGCGAACACCGGTCCGCGTCAGGCTGATTAATCGGTCGGGCAGACTACTCCCTTGCCGCATACCGTTTCAACTTTTCAATCCGATCTCTGGCAAATGCCCGGTGGCTTTTGTGCTCCCCGGGGGAGGTATTCAGAAACGCCTGATAAGCCTGAGCTGCCGGGAGACGACGCTTCAACTTGTCGAGGGCCATGGCCTTCCAGTAGTGTGCCCAGAATTGCGAAGGCTGCAACGCCACTACCGCATCGAATTCAGCGACAGCTTTTTCGTGCTGGCGTTGCTTTGAAAAAATCTCCCCCAAACGAAAGTGCGCTTGCACATGGTCTGGGTCGAAGGCAAGTGTGTTTTTAAAATTGCGGATGGCCGATTCGTAGTCGTGTGACTCTTTGTGGCAGACTCCCCTATGGTAGAAAGCTTCCACATTGCCCGGCTCTCGCTCGATCACGACATCGAAATCCGCAAGTGCACGGTCAAATGAGCGTAAATTGAGAAGCGCAATGCCACGGTTCAAATACGCTTCGCTGAACTTTGGGTTGAGCTTAACGGCCCGGTCCAGGTCCGCCAACGCAGCATCGAACCGGTTGGCCTGGTTGTGTTGCATGCCCCGGTTCAAATATGCCGCAAAGACCTTAAAATGCTTTGCCCACTTCGGCCACGCCCGCACAGCGACTTCAAAATCCTGAATCGCGTCGTTATAGCGACTGGTGGCGCAGTAGGCCAAACCTCTCTCAAAAAAAGCAGCGGCAAACTGGTCGTCTATTTCAATGAGACGAGTGAAATCGGGAATAGCTCTGTCCCAGGATTCCCTGCGAGCATGAGTTCGGCCCCGGAAATAGTAGGTTAGCCCGTAGCCAGGCTGGAGCCCGGCGGCTGTACCGTAATCAGCCAGGGCGTCTTCTTCACGTCCGAGCTTTTCATGGATGCGAGCACGAACGAGGTAAGCGGGAGCATAGTCGGGCTTGTGTTTGATGGCGCGGCCAGCCAACTCCGCTGAGCCGAGAGAATCGCTGCCGGCCAGTTGATTTGCCGCCCGAAACAGCATCAGGGCCATCGGACGCGGGATGATACCGCTCACGGCATCGGCGGCAAGCTGGGCATGCAGAAATGAGCGGGCGAAGTAGGGCATGAATTGCAGCGCCCGGCGGAAGTGCCTTCTGGCCTGAACAAAGTCACCCTTTGACCCGGCCTCCAGACCACTGAAATCATGTACCAGCGCACCCGCCACGACATTCTCTTCAATAGTCTGTGACAGGATTGGCCAACAAACGGTAAGCAGAAGGAGCGAACAGATTACGCCCAGACGTGCGAAGTTTGACAGCATCGAATTGACCTTGACTTAAAACGGAATATGAAATTGGTACGATAGAAGAGGTGTGATGTTCCGGCGGCCAGCCCGGAAGCAAGAGGATTTTATCCAGAAGATTCAGGGATCGCTGGCACTATTTTCTGCCGTAGTCGGCAGCGATTTCTCCCCAGGCACGCGTTTCCCATTTCAGAACGCGATTCTCTAGGTCATTGTCCCGAAGCCAGGCCTCAGCCTTCTCGATCAACTCAAACAGAATGCTGTTCTGGGCTGTCGACTTCAGTTTGGTGTTCGCGTGTTTCTTGCGCACCCAACTCAATGCCGTGCGGCTGTCGCTGTAAATGGGGCGGCTACTCGCGCTTTTCTTCAGCAAGACGGCCGCGTGCACGATGGCGAGAAACTCACCAACGTTATTGGTACCCTGCTCAAACGGACCCATGGAAAAAATCACCTTGCCGGTATCTGTTTCGACGCCGCGATATTCAAGCATTCCAGGCGCGCCGTCACAAGCGGCATCCACCGAAATGCTCTTCTGGATCGGGCTGCCAATGCTGCTGGAATTGGCTGGCCCGGAACCACGCGCGGAGCTTTTCCCGATAAAGTCACGGCTGCTGCCGCGATACGCGAACTCTGCCTCAGCTCTTGTCAGGAAGGATTTGTACTTCGCACCCGCAAACCCGGTGACTTGAGAAGTGCAGTCGGCCCAGGTTTCGTAGATACCAGGCTTTCTACCGCGCCAGACAACGTAAAATTTTCTTTGTTTCTTTGACACCAGAGTGACTCCGAGGGTTAGGCTTTCACAGAAAGCAATATAGCAAAGTGCCCGGTAATATCAAACATCAAGGTGACGCCAGAGACATCAAGAACGCTGAACCAACCGCTTGAGGCGCGGACGGCAGGCTGCGCTCTGTTGTCGCGGTATGCGTATCTGCCCCGTGACCGGAGAAATTCTGAGCTGACTGGTTCAGCCATTTACATTTTTGTCAGTCTGCCGATACTCTCAAAACCATCGGAATCTCGAAACCAATTGAGGTAGACATCCGTGTTTGACCGTCGAAAGCAAAAGCGTACGTGTCTTGCTCACATCCTTTCAGTCTTCCGGGAAGAGAGCGCCCAGCCATTTGGACAACTGTTGAATATCAACCCGGATGGCATGATGCTGAGAACGACCAGCCGGGTCACCGCCAAGACCGACTACAGATTGAAGATCGAACTTCCCTCCGGATGGTTCGGCGGAAAACATATCGTTCTCGAAGCAAAAAGTGTCTGGTGCCAGCCGGAGCCCGATGACTCTCAAACCTACCGTTCCGGCTTTCAGTTGGTAAATCTGGAAGACAAAGACCTTCGCTGTATCGCTGCGCTTACCGAACACCCCGCTTAGATTCGATACACATCTACTGCAACAAAACAGCTGAATTGGGAGTCTACTGTCTCAATACCAATTCCCAAATTGGAGTTGAGGCATGTTCAAGAACTATTTCAAGATCGCGCTCCGCAATCTCGTGCGCTACAAAGGATACTCGTTGATCAACATTCTCGGATTGGCGATTGGGATGACCTGCTGTATTCTCATTCTCCTGTTTGTGCAGGACGAATTAAGCTATGACCGCTTTCATGCAAATGCCGACTATATTTTCCGCCTGGAGCGACAAGGCGTCTTCCAGGGCAGAGAATACCACGTGCCGATTACCGCACATCCCTACGGCCCCACGCTTGTCGCAGATTTTCCTGAGGTGGAGAGTATGGTACGGCTCTGGGATGTTGAGCTGAATGTTCGTGACCCAAAAATGCAGTTTATCGAGGAGACCCTCTACTTTGCGGATGAAACGCTGTTCGATGTGTTTTCCTTTGACCTGAAGGAAGGGGATCCGGAAACCGCCCTGCAAACGCCAAGCTCAGTTGTTCTGACCGAAGGTATGGCCCGGCGCTATTTCGGGGAAACCGCTCCAATCGGCAAATCCCTGAGCGTTACGTGGGACGACTCGGTCATGTCTTTGCAGGTCACTGGTATCCTTGCCGACATTCCGCAAAACGCTCACTTCCACACAGATTTTTTTGTGTCATACAGCACATTGGACATTCTCCTTGGCCAGCAAATGCAGGTGTGGCTTAGCAACAGTATCGTCACCTATTTGCAGCTTTCGGAGAATGTAGCACCTGAATCCCTCGAAGCGAAGTTGCCGCCATTTGTTGAAAAATACATGGGTGATGCAGCCAGAGGATTCCTCGGCCCCGATATCGACGTCTCGAAGCTGTTTGAGCTCAAAGTTCGCCCGATCACCGAAATACATCTCTATTCTGACCTTGAACATGAACTTGAAGCCAACGGCAGCATTGCGACGGTCTATATTTTCTCCGCAATTGCCCTGTTGATTCTGGTCATCGCGGCCATTAACTTTATGAATCTTGCCACTGCGCGCTCTGCAAGACGCTCGAAAGAAGTCGGGTTGCGTAAGGTTGTCGGTGCACAACGGAGCGTCCTCATCACCCAGTTTCTGGGCGAATCGACGCTGATTTCTCTTCTCGCGCTAGGTCTGGGGGTTCTGCTGGCAGAGCTTGCTCTTCCAGCCTACAATGCTTTTACCCTGAAAGCCTTGTCTATTGACTACTTAGGCAATCCCGCGGTGCCGCTGACATTCGCCGGAATTGTGTTGTTCATCGGACTGCTGGCGGGGCTCTATCCGGCATTCTTCCTCTCGGCGTTTCAGCCTGTCCAAGCCATGAAAGGCACAATCTCGCGAACACAAGGCCGGGCGTCATTTCTTCGAGAGGGCTTGGTCGTGCTGCAGTTTGGCATCTCAGTCGTCCTGATAGTTAGCACCATGATAGTATCACGGCAACTTGAGTTTGCCAGAAGCAAAAAACTCGGATTCGACAAGCAGCAAGTCGTTGTCATACCCATCCAGGACCGCTCAATGGTAGAGAAATTTAACGTAGTCCGCGACGCGTTTCTGCAAGACCCGGATATCCTAAAGGTCGCTTCTGCAGGTCGCTATCCGGGGGCCCAGGGGTTCAGCGACACGATATGGCGACGCGCCGGCACCTCTGGCGACGATTTTGTCGTCTTGCAGCAGTTCCGCATCGGCCAGGGTTTTGTACCAGCAATGGACATGCAGATGGTTGCCGGTCGCAACTTCTCTCGGCAATTCTCAACCGACAAAGATGGCATCATTCTAAATGAGTCCGCAGTAGTTGAGCTGGGCTGGGATTCCCCGCAGGATGCCATTGGAAGAGAGGTCGAAGTCCCACGTGGCGCCTCCCCGGATGACCTTCTCCGCGCCACTGTCATCGGTGTGGTGCGCGATTTCCATTTCAAGTCAATGCGGCAGAAAATCGAGTCACTCGTGCTTCACACGGGATTGCTCAGTAGCGGAATTGACTACGCGTTCGCCCGGGTGAGACCTGGTAACTTACCCGAAACCATCCGCTCGATGAAGGAGACCTGGCTTGGTTTCTCACCGGACTATCCTTTCGACTATTTCTTTCTAGACCAACGTTTCGACAGTCAATATCGGGCAGAGGAGCGGATGCAGGAAGTGTTCGGTTACTTCACAGCCCTGGCGCTCTTTGTCGGATGTCTTGGACTCCTGGGCTTGGCGTCGTTCACCGCGGAACAACGCACGAAAGAGATCGGGATTCGCAAAGTTCTCGGCGCCTCCGAGTCGAGTATCGTCGCGCTCTTGGCCCAGGAGTTTGTGAAACTTGTGGTCATCAGTACGGTGCTGGCAACGCCACTTGCTTACTTTGCTATGAGAAATTGGCTTGAGAATTTTGCCTATCGAACAGAAATCGGCTGGCAGGTGTTTATCGTCTCCGGCGGCCTAGTGTTGATGGTGGCGCTGATTACAGTTAGTTTTCAGGCGGTCAAGGCAGCTCTTGCCAATCCTGTAGATGCCTTGCAGTACGAATAAAGACGGTACAACTGCGGAGTACACTGTCTCCTCAAGTCGTTGTGGTCCGCAGCAATTCATCCGAACCTATCCCGCAGCAGGGAGGCCTGATTCCGGACAACTGAAACACCAGGCGAGCCAGTCGCCGTGGTGCGCAAGACTGACATCCACGCCACACTGCTTTTCATCTATCAGCACGAACGGAGGCTGTGATTTTCCGTCAACGCGCGGCCGGATTATCTGCAGGCGGTCAATTGCAATGCCAAAAAACTCAGCGATGTCGCGCTTGCACAAAAAGCGCACTTGAGCAGATTCCGGACGCTTGATCGAATCGCGTTCCGCGGCCGTAAAGATGACCTCCGAGTCCTGAGCTTGCTCGGATCCGGCGTCGGGTGTCAATCTCGCAATTCCTGAACGGACGCCGGTCTCCGCATCCTTGCTGGTCGTGGAAAACGCGCCGCGCGCTACGACGTAATCGGCACACGCAAGGACTTCCACCTCAATCCGATCACCTTGATAATCGATGACAAGGAGTCGTTCGACAATTGATTCTTGCGTAATCGTGGCAAACTTTCTGTGTGAAAAAACCGGAGTACCGCGAAGCTTGGAGATGACCTTGTAAGCACTCTCTTTAGCTGCCCACATGCTCCAGAGAGTGATGTCGGGGGTGTCTGACTTCTTGACAAAAGCTTGTTCTGATTCTGTAAAGACGCGGGAGGTGAAACGGGTGTCGTTGAATTTTCCGCGAACCCCCGTTTCGTTCAAATCAACAATATCATTGCCCAGCAGAAGCAAAATAGGCTTGTTCCATTAGCGTCAGTTGGTCAAAGATTTGGTTCGCGACATCGCGGGTTGCGCGCAGGCCGGAGTGAACGCTGTCGGGTTTGATCAGTTCCATTCTGAGATGAAAGCGTGCGCCGCGATGCGGGATGCTGCTGTAGGAATCCTGATTGTGTCCGCGCATGTAGATGCATAAAACATTGCAGTCCTTGACCTTCTTCACCAGTTGACCAACGCCGTAAGTAAATTGTTCTTTGTTCAACCGGCCACTGCGACTGCGCCCGCCTTCCGGGAAAATCGTCACCATGTGGCCCTTCTTCAGCAAATAGATAGCCTTGTCGAGAGAACGTTTTACGGCATCCCGGCTGCCGCCGCGGTCGATGGGAATGCAGCTTGCAAGGTAACAGAGGGAACGGGTTAAGTAATTGTGATAGAAGTTTGCCCGCTCCGGCAAGTTCCACGAAAATATCTTGAATGAACGCATATAAGACCAGACCGAAGCGAGACTCCAGTTCAAAATGACGGAATCGATCTTGGTGAGATGGTTCGAACACACAAGGATTGGCCCCGGGTTGCTCTTCTGCAACGTCCGGAAATGCCGCCGGATCTCACGCAGTTCTGACACCTTGTAGCGGCCAACGATGTGCAACAGCCCAATGATGGTGGTGCCCCAGAACGGGAATGTCATCCAACCAGCCATATGTTGAATTCGCAGCCCAAGCTTGTCTCTGAACCTCAACGTCATGTGTCGTCTCCCGTTACTTCCTGATGCTCTAGATCTTTGCCATAATCAGATTTACACCGTCACCAACAGTCGCGACGCTGTCGGCGTCATCGTCGTCCACTTCAATATCGAACGCGTCCTCAAAGTCCAGCACAATATCGACCAGACGCGCGGAATTGATCTTCAAATCATCCAAGATTGAGGTTTCCATAGTAATGCTATCCGCGCTGATCTCGGTCTTGCTGTACTTCCCCAAAATATCAACGACCTTGCTGAATACATCTTCTTTTGACATGTCACGCCTCCGTGGTAATGTTGCTTGAAGGAATAAAGATAGAAATTCTGTTCTCAATTGCAATCATATTTCTTGAAAAGAACGCAGGCGTTGACATCACCAAATCCAAAGCTAGCCTTTGCCTGTACGGTCAAGTCTGGCACCTCCCGGGTTTGCTGGACGATGCGCGACTCGAAAGGTTTCAACTCCTCATGCAGGTCCTCACAATTAACAGAACCGTGCACAAAGCCCTTATGCACCTGCAGGACGCAAGCCACCGACTCCAAGCCGCCAGCAGCGCCCAGAGCGTGGCCGATGAGGGATTTTGTGGCGTTTACCAGCGGAAGCTCCTGCGCCGGCCTTCCCAGAGCTTTCGCCCAGTTCTTGATTTCGTGTGGATCCGCAAATGTCGCGGTCAGGTGGCCATTGATGGCATCGATATCGCTGCCGGTGAGGTTTGCATCCGCAAGTGCGGCTTGAATGCAGCGCTGCACGCCGGTGGGATTCGGAGCAGTCATGCTGCCGCCCATGCGGTGGCCTCCGCAATTGATTGCGCCCCCGGCAACTTCAGCGTAGATTTTTGCGCCACGCTCGACGGCACTGTCCAGGCTTTCGATCAGCAGGATTCCCGCGCCGGAACCCGGTACAAAACCGGCGGCACTTGCGCTCATCGGTCGTGATGCCTTCTCCGGCTCGTCATTTCTGGTTCGGTTCAAGACGCGCATGGCGTCAAAGCCTGCCCAGATGTAGCGTGACACGCCCTCGGAACCACCGGCCAACATTCGTTTTGCCAGGCCATGGCGAATGCGGTAAGTTGCGTCTAGAATGGCTTCGGCGCCCGTGCTGCAGGCGCTGCTGTTGGTCGTCACCTGATTTCCGAGCGCCAGGAGTCCGCTGATGCGCGCCGAGACGCCACTCGCCATGATCTGCTCAACCGCAGTGCTGCCCAGGCGTCTGACCTTGCCGGCGTTCACCAGAGGGACGAGCCGTTCGCCGATGGTATCCATGCCGCCAATTCCCGTGCCGACGATGGCGCCGGCATCCCAATCGACGTTCTCAGAGTCATCGCCGGGAGCTTCGAGGCCGCCGTCGCGCCAGGCATCGATAGCCGCGATAGCTGCCATCCGAATGCTGGAATTCATCGAAACCAACTGTTCCTCGGTGAAATAGCGCGTACTGGCCTCATCGAGATTTTCGGGTACACCTGCCACCTGGCAACTGAATTTCAGTTCCTCCAACTCCGGAATTCTGCGAATGCCGGACGTGCCATTCCTGAGCGCAGATTCATACGCCTCAAGGCCGTGACCGTTTGGGGCAAACACGCCCATCCCGGTAACAACAACGCGGTGTCTCATGACTGTTTCACTCCTATTCCGGCGATGGCGCCACTGCAGACGACCTCGCCTAGTTGGTTGACAATTTCTGCCTTTGCTTTTAATTTCAGTCGGCGGAAATAGACCTTGCTTGCCCGGATCGTGACCTTGTCACCGGGCTTGACCATTCCGGAGAATTCGACTTCGGCCTCGGTAAATACCGTGAGCGTCTGCTGAATTTCCGCCAACGTCATTTGCAGAGAGGCGAGATAGATGCCGAAAGCCACGACGCCGGTCTGCGCCATGGTTTCCAACAGAATCACGCCGGGTGTGATGGGATTGCCCGGGAAATGTCCTGCGTAAAACGACTCGTCTTCCCGGAAGGTGTAGCTAGCTACAATGCGGTCTTCGTTGAGTTCAAGAATTTCGTCAATGAAGCGAAATGGGGGTTGCTGTGGCACGAGGGCCAGGATATCTTCTTTGGTCAAGTTTCTGTTTTCCAGTATTGCGCTATCGATTCATAATTCCGCCGACAGCGTTTTCTGAGCGGTTCGGATAGTCCGTGTAAGCGATACCGGTAAAGACCCCAACTTTGGCGTCATTGATGGTGTAGATGTGCTCGCCATCGACCAGAACCCGGCCGGTTCCAACTACCAGGGAAGTGTTGCCACCCTGCAGAACGGAGTAGCGCCGGACATCTATTTCATATCGCACAAGCGCATTGTGAGGCCGAATTTGGCCATCAAAACTCACTTCCTTGCAGCCGAGCGCGCGTCCGTTGCCGCGACTGCCGCAACAGACGCAGTAGAAACCCAGAAGTTGCCAGACCGCATCCACGCCGAGACACCCGGGTTGTACGGGATCACCGTTAAAATGGCACTGAAAAAACCATTCATCCAGTTGGACATCTTTCTCGGCGACCATGTGGCCTTTGTTGCCGCGCTTCTCGATTTCGACGATGCGGTCCACCATTAAAAAAGGCGGCGCCGGCAGCCGAGAAAACTCATCAGGCGGATCGTCTACCAGACGGCCGTAAGAAAAAGCAATGAGTTCGTCTTTGGAAAAACCAGTCTTGTTTAAAAAATCGTTGTATTTCATACCTAAGTTGAGCGATTGGCTCTTTGAAATTGTAACTATTCAGGTGTTTAGACTGTAGGCGATAAGGCTGTTAGGTTTAGCGCAATGCTCTAATCAAAGCGCCTAAGACCTTTTCAGTCCCTACAATTTTCGACTCGTTATTATTTACTCTTTCATATTCATATTCTTTGAAGTATCCCAGCCGTTTTGAAAGGCTGAACTGATAATGTAATTCCCTTAATGATCCAAAAGCGATTTCAAGAAAACGACGATATTCAACCTGACTTTCCCTTGCACTTCCTTCGACAATGTTGGATGGAACCGAAACGGCAGCTCTTCTCATCTGCGAAGTCAATCCATACGTCTCTTCTCTAGAAAAATCTTTTGTTGCCTGATAGATTATCAATGCCAATTCGTCGGCTAACTCAAAAGCTCGAAGCTTCGTATGATCTCGCATGTGTGCTCCTACTAAAGCCTAAAAAGCTACAGTCTATCTACCTGAATAGGTACTGGCAATTAGCTTTTAGCAAAAAAAATCCATTAGTTAGCCTGGATTTTTGGTCATACTCAAGCAAACTCCAATGCCAGGCTGGCCCATGTCAGTCCGGCGCCAACCACAACCAGCGCCACAATATCGCCTGGTTGGAACTGCTGCCAGTTTTGACTCAGAACCGTTGGGGCGCCGGCCGCTCCGGTATTCCCAAAGCGGTCCACGTTAAACAAATGACGGTCAGCGGCAATTTCGCATCGCGTGCACACCGACTCGAGCATGCGTAGATTGGCCTGATGCGCCACCAGATAAACCTGACGATCGGGGAAGTCCTTGACAATCTCGCGGTAGCATTTGATGGTGCGTTTGATGGCGAATGTCTGAACTGTTGCGCCTTCCTGGTCAAAGTGGCCGAGCCTCGGAATCAAGACTTTCTCCCAACCCTGCGGGCTGGAGGTCAGGCTGCTGAAAATGGCACGCGCCCGGGACGGAACTCTCGGTGAAACCACTGCCGCACTGGTTCCGTCTCCCCACAGAACCGCGGTATTGCGATCGTTGTAATTGATGGTGCGGGTGTTGTTTTCGGAAGATACCAGAAGAACAAAATCAGGTAACAATTCAGGCTGCATCATCGCCAGAAAGTGCATTTGTGAACCAAAACTTGAGCAGGCTGAGTTCAAGTCGAAGGCGTTGGCTTCGATACCAAGCTCGGCGGCAATCGTGCATGCCTCTGCCGGCGTCACGACGTCCGGAGAACATCCGCCCGCGATCACGAGACCGATCTGATCCGCAGTAACCCCGGCATTTTTTAGCGCCATTTCGGCGGCGAGCTTACCCGTGGCGGCATTTGAATAGGTTGCGGCCTCCACTGCCGCCCGCGTATCTTGATTGCGAGTCTCTTTGATGTAGTCCAGCGGCAGGACGGTGCGCCGCGTTTCTATGCCAACACGCTCGATGATCCATTCGTTGTTGGTGCCGATGTCCAGCTTTTCAAGAAAAAGGTTGTTGATGACATTTTCGGGATGGAAATGACCCAGGCCGTGCAGATAAAGCTGCGCACCGCGCGTTTCGAGACGAGTGTGGGGCGTTTTGCCGTTGGAAGGTTGTGGCATACTTGACATCTTTGGGTGTTGTTTTACGTGGCTTTCGATGAGTTGGTCAAATCAAGAAAGGTCAGAAGCCGCCGGGTCAGCCGCAGACGTGCTCCCCGCCATCGACGCGGATGATATTGCCGTTGGCCCACGCCGCTTCGTCGAGGCACATAAGGTAGATAAAACCTGCGACATCTTCAGGAGTTGTTATTCGATTGTAAGGATTTCGCATCTTGGCAGCAGCTTTCATGTGCTGGCTTCCGGGGATCAACCGAAGTGCGGGCGTGTCGGTGACACCGGCCTGAATGATGTTGGCTCGAATCCCGTATGGCGCGTATTCCGCCGCGATCGAACGCGCGACCGCCTCGAGGGCCACTTTAGCGGCAGATACCGCTGCATAACCGCGCCAGGCGACTTCATTGCCTTCGCTGGTCAACCCAAGCACACGCGCGTCATCCGAAAACATTTTGCGCTCGAAAAGCGCCTGTACCCAAGTGGCCAGGCTGGTTCCCATGCTGTGCAGCGTCAAACCAAAATCTTCATCGTGCAAAAGCTCTTCACTGTTGTAAGCCGCTGGCGTTGCAACGCCATGCAGCGCCTCAAAGCCATCTTCAAAGAGTTGGTCAAACGCTGTCTGCAGTGTCTCCTGGGGAAGGTGAGTCGTGGCGCTGAGCTTTTCGAGCAACAACTGATGGCTTGCGGCCTCTTGAGAAGCCTGCGGCGCCAGCAGTTTCAGGTTGCCATAGGCGATGGAATGCAGCAGCATGCGTACTCTTCCCGATGCGCCCAGCGCTTCCTGAAGGACACCCAGGGTTTGTGAGATGCCGTCTTCGGCCAGAGCGTTGACATTGAAGGTAAGCACCTGCACGCCAGTTTCGCGGAGCGCCTGGAATTCGGGTTCGATGCGCTTCATCGCGCCTTTGCGGTCACGATGGACGATGCACAGGTTCATGCCGTGGCGTGCTAGCTTGCGGGCAGTAGCGAGGCCGAACCCACTCGAGCCGCCCAAGATAACCGCCCAATAGTCTGAACTGAACTTATGCATCTTTTGCATTCATCTCTTCAAGTGATCGCCGGGTGACGAGTTGCGGCAAATAACGATGAAGGTAGGCAAAGTATGGGCCAAATGCAACCACATTTCTTTGTACACAGGCACAAGAACGAGACTCTAACGGCTGCATATTTTGCTTTTATCAGGTCTTTCTTTTGCCTATCTTGGCGGTGCACATTCACAAATGACAAAACAATGCTAAGCATAAGAAATATTTCGTTGCGGGAGATTCACGTGCCGCTGAAAGAGCCCTTCAGGATCTCGTCCGGCGTCGAAACCGTACGCCGGATTCTGCTGCTGCACATTCGTACTCAGGATGGCCTGGAAACCTGGTCTGAATGCGTCGCCGGGGCCTTACCCAACTATTCTTCAGAAGCCATCGACACCGCCTGGGTAGCGATTCGCGAATGGATCGCGCCGAGGATTCTCGGCAAAGAATTCGAAACTCCGGAGGCAGTCCACCTTGCTTTGGAGCGCGATTTTCGTGGACACAACATGGCAAAAGCCGCCGTGGAAATGGCGGCTTGGGAACTCACGGCGCAAGCACAATCGATACCACTCTCGAAACTGCTCGGCGGCACGCGCACGCAGATAGCGACCGGCATTTCTCTGGGTATACAGGAAAGTCCGCAGGCGCTGGTGGAAAAAGTCGGCGAATCGCTCTCTCTGGGTTACAAAAAGGCGAAAATCAAAGTCAAGCCGGGCCAGGATATTGAATTTGTCGCCGCGGTTCGGGAAGCACTCGGGCCAGAAGCCCCGCTCATGGTGGACGCCAACAATGCCTACAGCCTTGCCGACCTGGATACCCTGCGGCAACTCGATGCATTCGGGCTGATGATGATCGAGCAACCCCTCGCCTGGGACGACATCCTGCGCCACGCCACCCTGCAGAAGGAGTTAAGCACGCCTATCTGTCTTGACGAGTCGATAACTAGTGTGGAAAAAGCCGAAGAAATGGTGGTGTTGGGAAGTGGCCGTATCGTTAACATCAAACCCGGGCGGGTTGGCGGGCTGACGCCGGCCATGCTGATTCATGACTTTTGCCAGGAGAATAAGATTCCGGTCTGGTGTGGTGGCATGCTTGAAAGCGGGGTTGGGCGGGCGTATAACGTGGCGCTGGCGTCACTGCCCAACTTCGTACTGCCAGGCGATGTTTCTCCGAGTTCACGCTATTGGGAAGAAGATGTAGTGACACCGGAATGGCAGATGGGTGATGACGGCATGGTGCAGGTGCCGCTAACGGAGCCGGGAATGGGAGTTTCCGTGAACGTGGATCGAATTGAGAGTCTTACGAAGAGGCAAGAGCAGCTTGGGTAAGAATCCGACTCACCGGGCGATCAGGTTGACCATCTGCTGCCAGAACGCCGGCAACTTGCCCCAGGGATTGCCGCCACTCTGCTCGGTCAGGTAGATCCAGCCAATGTTCTGTGTTCCGGCGTGCTCCAGTAAGCCCTGCAGGTCCTGAGTTGCTGAAACCGCATATGCAAGCGCCAGAAAACGACTCGCGTGGTTCTTGCCAAGCCAGGATTGTTGGTGTCGCCAGCCACGAAAACCAGAATGGTTTTCAAACACGCACATGACAGAGTCTCCAATCTCTAGAAAGGCCTGATTTGGCACGGCCCCGAAATTGTTGACGACCAGCGCTGCTGGCTGCCTGTGCCGTACAAAATCAAAAAGTCCGCGATAATATCCAACCTTGGAATCCCGGCCGGACGCCTCGTCGAAGAAAAGGCCATCGATTTCGTACCAGTCATACCATCGTTCAATGTCGTGATGTACGACTGACAAGGGCCGCCAGCAATTACCTTCTGGCGCCTGGTCGGAGACATCTCCCCAACAAGTATGGACGTAGCCAATTATCCGGGCACCGGCGTGCCTCAGCCGGGTCAGCACTCGCACGTAGTTGGAGTCTACTGCCTCACCGGGGCCATTGGCAGGATTTGCGACCACCACCAATTGCCGGCCCAACAACGCAGCTGCCGAATCCAACTGTGCCCAGTAATTCAAATTTTCCGACTCCGGATAGAAATAGGCGGGTACGATGATGCCCTCAGGGCGCCGCGCGGTGCGGACCAGCTGATCAGAGCATCCAGGCAGAAGATGAGACATGACGATTCCTGCGAGAACGAGGGTCAGATGCTTCATTTCCGGATTTCATCCTACTGGAATGGAGTGCCGGAGAATACGAGAAACCAACGCCAATGTCAAGTCAGCGAACTGCGATGAGGCCTTACGCCTGCGGATCTAGCTGTGGACAAGATGCTACAAACTCTTAATATAAAAACACTTGCGAATTAGTCCGAAGGCCAATATATTTGCTCCAACTCGTGTGTGGTGTGAGGCTGCATCCTGATTCTCATCCTTGTTTCAGCCCGAAACTGCTCGATTGCAGTCAAAGGCTGACCTCCCGCTTTTCCAGCATTTCTCGTCGCACATAACTCAGTTTGGGGAGCAATCCACGCATTTGGCTCAATCATATCGATTGGGTTGATTGCAATTTCATGCATCATACCAACCCAATATGGAGGTACATATGTTGGTAAGACTCTCTATTGTTGCCGTGCTTTGTATTGGCCTTGCTGCCTTGGCCTTTGGCGGAGCGGACACATTCACAGGTGCTGAGGACCACACCATCTCACTGCAGGAAGCAAGCAGCATGGCCGCCAACTACCAGGAGGCAAATGCCACGGCCGTTAAGTCTCATTTTTTCGGGCGCCAGGCCATCGAAAAAATCCTGGCGCAAGATGGTGCTGTAGGCGTCCGTATTTACTACGGACTCGATAACAGCGGTCAACAGCATCTCATCATGGTCGGAACAGATGCAAATCAAAACGACCAGGTGAAGGGATCTCTCGCCGAGATGGCTCCTCCTTGTCCTCCATTCTGCGGGTCGGACAACGAACTAAACGGCAATGCCAAAGAAACTCCTGGTGAAATCGCCGCCAACAATTAGGCACACACATATTGTTGGGGGGCGACTGCCCCCCAACAATTGCAATTTTTCTCAAATCCCTCCGACATTTCGCAAACCCTACCTTCTCCCTTTTGTTGCCGTTTCGCCCGCAAAATGGTTTGAGTTTCTGGTGTTTTTGCCGATAACAAACTGACTATTTGGCTGTCAAATATGGTAGACCGGGACGATTATGCAGCAAGCGCTTGAGCCGGCAAAATGAGCATCTACGCCTCCATTCTGGCAGGAGTCATTTCGGACGTGTTTCCGTTCGCCATGGGTCTTTTCTGCCTGCGTCACCTCGACAGCGACCTCCAGGTCTTCCTGGTGTTCTCAACATTTGTACTCTTGGTCGATGCCGGCATCCTGTACACATCTCTGAATAAACTAAGTAACCTGTCACTGCTAAACACTTTTTTACTGGTGGAATATGCTTGTCTGGCTGTGGTCTTTTCTATGTGGCAACCCAATAAAATGCTCAAAAGATTGCTTCGGACGAGTATCGGTCTGATGCTTGGCGCCTGGTTGATACTGTGGCTCGGTGGCGCCTCGCTAGGGAAATTGTCTCATCAATTTAGCGTCATTGTGAGCATCATCTTCATTGCCGTTTCTACCTACACCCTGCATCATCTAACGGTACAATCGGCCGCGCCAAGCCTACACGTACCGGCATTTTGGATAAGCGTAGGCGTCTTGATCTATTTCGCGGGCAACGTCCTCTTGTTTGGCGCAACGAATCTCTTTGTTGACGCCGCGTTGATCGCAAAAGTCTGGTGGTTGCACACCATTTTGAGCATCATTGCTAATGTTTTCTATTGCGGAGGGTACTTATCGCAGCGTCGGTTGAAAGTCTGTGGTTCCTCATCCTCGGAACCACACTTATTCTTGCCCTAGTTGTTACTTTTGTCTGGAGCGTGCTTCGGACGAACAACAGATTAAGGCGGCAGCACAATTTCACCAACAGCATTCTCGGTACTGCTGGTGCTTTGATCATTGTGTTAGATCATTTCGGGCGTGTCGTCAGGTTTAACAAAGCCTGCGAAACGGTCAGCGGCAGTCAGGCGCAGAACGTTCTGGGACGTCACTTCAACGAAATGGATTTCTGGTCCAGCCCCGGAAACGAGAAGAAGTTCAATTTTCAGACCGAAAGCCTCAACCTGTTCCCGCGTTCATTCGAGAGCCAATGGGGGCCACTCGAACGCGGCGGCAGGACTATCACCTGGTCGAACGCAACGATGAAAGACCACCGGGGAAATGTGGAATGGGTCATCTGCTCGGGGCTCGACATTACGGAACAAAAAGAGGCAGAGAGGGCGCTAACGGACACCAAAGAAAAGGTCGAGGCTGCAAACAGGCAGCTGACTGCAAGCAACAAGCAACTCGATGATGCGATTCACATTGCACGTGACATGGCCCGGCAGGCACAGGTCGCGAGCCAGGTGAAGGGAGAATTCCTTGCAAATATGAGCCATGAAATTCGGACACCGATGAACGGTGTCTTGGGCATGGCTGACCTACTGATGGGCACAGATCTTGACTCGGAACAGAGTGAATATGCGAAGACCATCCTGCATTCTTCAGAGTCTCTTCTCACGATCATAAACGACATTCTCGACATTTCAAAGATCGAGGCGGGCAAGCTTGACATCGTGTCCAACCCGTACGACCTGCGACTAGTTATAGAAGAAGTTCTGGAGACCTCCGCCGTCGAGGCTGAACTAAAAGGCATTCTGCTCAACCTCAGACTTGCCCCCGGGGTGCCGAGTCGCGTCATTGGCGACTCGTCCCGCATGCGACAGATTCTAATAAACCTGGTCGGCAATTCACTGAAATTCACTGAAGCCGGTCACGTGTTGGTCAACGTCGAAAAAGTGAGCCAGCATGAGGACGAGGTCAGCCTCAGAATCACCGTGGCAGACACCGGAATTGGTATCAGTGAAGACAAGTTGGAGCAAATTTTCGACAAATTCACACAGGCCGATTCAACAAATACGCGCAAGTACGGTGGCACCGGTCTTGGACTTTCCATCACCAAACAGCTGACCGAATTGCTCGGCGGCACCATCCATGCTGAGAGCACACCAGGTAAGGGTTCCAAATTCACCATGACCCTGCCGTTTACACTCGACACAGAATCTGAGGAACAGCCGCCCCTTATACCAGAACTGAAGAACACCCACATCTCTTTGGTCAACGAAAACAAGATTGAGTCCGAAACCCTGGCCGAGCTGCTGACAGTCTGGGGCATCGAGAACGAAACTTTTGCTTCCGCCGATGCTTGGGTTGCAGCCATGCGACAAACGCCGAGATCCCGCTACCCGTTTCGGGTTGCCATTCTGGACTGCAAGCAAACATCACCCAGCGGCAAACCGCTTCTGGAGTATCTCGCGTCCGAACCTGAGCTACGTTCGATTGTCACCGTGCTGATCCGTTCAGTGGGGCCGAGTGGCGCTAATGGCACCTCCATGCGGCAACGCGCGGACGCCTACTTGAATCGGCCGATCCGGCGCGCCAAGCTTATCGAAGCACTTACGAAAGTATGTCGTTCCGGGTCTCAAAACATGACATCTGACACCGTGATCAAGTATATCGTGGATGACACCAAACTTGCACCATCTCTGACGGATACAAGTGGCAGACTACCCAGGATCTTGCTGGCGGAGGACAATCCGACCAATCAAAAAGTTACGGCGCAGATGTTGGCGAAAATAAGTTGTGAGGTCGAGGTCGCCTACAACGGGCGGGAGGCCATCGAAATGCTTCGGGTGAGAAATTACGATCTCATTTTAATGGACTGCCAGATGCCTGAGATGAATGGCTTCGAAGCCACGAAACGTATCCGCCAGAGTAACGCCGGCGCAGGAATCCCGATCGTCGCCATCACGGCCAACGCAATGAAGGGCGACAAAGAGCGGTGTCTTGCAGCGGGAATGAACGACTACCTTTCGAAACCCGTCAGCGCCAGCGAGTTGGAAACGGTGGTAGGTCGATGGTTGAACAGACCGGTGGCGCTGAAATAGATGCGGCGGTCACTTGCGCGAAATTCCGGCCAGGACAAGCTCGAACAGAACAGTCTCAACAATAGTCGCTTCAACTGACGCCAGGCTTTGCCATGAGCTGTATCAGTTCACCGACTTTCTTAGCCTGAACCTCATTTCGCCAATCTCCAGCCTTCTTGCAGGCTGAACCCACAATCAGGACATTCGCGACGTTTGCAAAGGCAGCAATGTTCTCGGAGGTGACGCCCGAGCCAACTGCCAGGGGAACACCCAACCCTTGCAGTTCGGAGGCGGCTTCCAGAGACGGGGGTTCTCCCGTAGTCCCCCCTGTCACGATAAGACCGTCGGCGCCACAGAAAACAGCGCCCTTCCCGAACTCGCGAGCACTCAGGTCAGCGGTCAACGCATGGGCGCCATGCTTCTTCTTGACATCTGTCCAGATCTCGATGTCAGACGCACGCAGGTGAACGCGTCGACGCAGTAGTCTGCCGGCGTCTCCTTGAATGATCCCTTCATCCGCCACGTGCGCGTACGCGAAACCTTCAGCGCGGATAAAATCCAGGTCGCAGGCCACGGCGATTTCAAGGGCCGCCAAATCTGCTGCCGCCAAGACCTGGATACCAATCGGCACGGCAGGGTAGTTCTGGCGTACTTGCGCCGCCATGGCCGCCATGGCCGCAACAGTGGCTGGCTCGGCCTCGCTCCGCAAATAGGGGAGGTCATGGGTGTTTTCGATGATTAGTCCATCCGCCCCATGCTCCAGATAGATTTTTGCCTCTCGCAGACATTGGTCGGCAACCGGCTTAAGCGAACCTTGCCAGCCTGGGCTACCAGGCAATGGCAGAAGGTGCAGGCAACCTATGCAATGGCACCTTCTCTCCTGGTGTTTCTGAAATGCTCTCTTCATCGCATGGACCCAAAAGTTGTGGGCGTTCTATTCGAATTAGATGTTGACCTTGCTAAGTGTCGCAAACCCATAATACATCTATCCGCCCGAACTTTCAACTGATATGGAAAGGCGCACGTCTTTTTTGTTCTGGACAATCTGCTGTATGAGCCTTACCTTGAATCTTGCAATGAACATCCACATTTGGTCCTGGCCCCAAACTGCCTTATGAAACACGCCTTTGATTCCACCAAACGATTCTCCGACCGCGTCGAAGATTACCTGCGCTACCGGCCACGGTATCCAGTTCAAATCCTAAAAACTTTGGAAGACGAGTGCGGCTTGCAGCCCATGTCGATTGTGGCTGACATCGGCTCTGGCACTGGCTTTCTGTGCGAACCTTTCCTCAAGAAACGAATCAAAGTGTTTGGGGTGGAACCGAATCCCGACATGCGGGCAGCGGCGGAGTCCACATTGCGCAATTTCGACACCTTTGTCAGCATTGATGGCAAGGCGGAAAAGACGAATTTGCCTGATGCCAGCGTTGATTTGATCACGGCCGGCCAGGCATTCCACTGGTTTGATGGACTGCTCGCACGCCGGGAATTTCTGCGCATCCTGAAAAAAAGAGGACATGTCGCCCTGGTGTGGAATGAGCGCAAAAAAGACGCATCACAGTTTCAGAGTGGCTACGAGCATCTGCTCAGGGAGTACTGCCCGGACTACATGGCGACCTGCCACACAAACATCGACTCGGTCCTGCTTGCAGTTTTCTTCGGCCACGGTGACATCAAATCTTGCAGCTTTGACAACTCGCAGCGGTTTGATTCTCCCGGCCTGGAAGGACGGCTGCTGTCATCTTCGTATGCTCCCAAACAAGGTCAACCGCGCCACAATGAATTGCTCACAGCCCTGCGGAAACTCTTCACCGCACATCAAAACGCAGGCTTTGTCATCCTGGATTATGAAACGCGAATGTACTATGCGCCACTGGTTGGATAGCAAATTATTGGGAAGCAGGGAGAGCTGGCCGGCGTTACTCCTTCAAAAGAACTGTCCTCACAGGATATGATTTCGATACAATTTACGGAGGGAATGTGGTCAAAATTTCATGGAAATCGCTGACCGGTTTTCTGCTGGTCGTGGCCTTTTGTGTCACAACTCTGAATGCTCAGACAAGCCGCAAACCGAGAAGTGCGGCAGCACTCAGTCAACTTAGTGACAGTTTTGAGTCGCTGGCGGCGCAAGTCAGCCCGGCGGTCGTGCAAATTCTCGCAACCGGCTACCAACCCGCCGGCGGCCCCGGTACATCTGTGCTAAACAAGCAGCGTAGCACCGGTTCCGGAGTGATTCTGGACCCAGATGGCTACATCGTCACCAATGCCCATGTGGTTGATGGAGCACGCCGGCTGCAAGTCGCTTTGCCGGTGCGACAGTTTCCCAGTGCCGGAAGCGAATCCATACTCAAACCCAGAGGCAAAATCGTGGGGGCACAACTCGTCGGGATTGACCGGGAGACGGATCTTGCCGTAATCAAGATTGCCGAAACCAAGCTGCCCGCCCTGAAACTAGCCGACTCAGACTATGTTCGCAAAGGTCAGCTCGTGCTGGCCTTTGGCAGCCCGCTCGGCCTTGAAAACACCGTCACCATGGGTGTGGTAAGTGCGGTTGCCCGTCAACTGCGCACTGGCGATCCGATGATTTACATCCAAACCGACGCTCCCATAAATCCGGGCAACAGCGGCGGGCCGCTGGTTGACACCGAGGGGAATGTCGTGGGCATCAACACACTTATTTTTTCTCAGTCAGGAGGCAGCGAGGGCATTGGGTTCGCTGCTCCCGGAAATATCGTTGGCAATGTTTACAACCAAATCCGAACCACTGGCCGCGTCCGGCGTGGGATAATCGGCGTGCGCGCCCAGACGGTGACGCCTTTGCTTGCAGGCGGGCTCGGATTGCCACAGGTCGGCCGAGTTCTTGTCGCCAATGTCGCGCAGCGAAGTCCGGCGGACATCGCCGGCTTGCGGGTTGGCGATATCATTCTCAGTGTGGATGGCAAAGCGATGGAAAACAGCCGCCAGTTTGATGTCAACATCTACCAGCGGGGAATCGGTGAAAGCGTCATTCTGGGGATTCAACGTGGCGACCTTCAGAAACAGATCAAGGTCGCGATGGAGGAGCGGCCCGACGACCCGGGCCGCTTTACTGCCCTGGTGAGCCCTGAACACAATCTTGTTCCCGAGCTTGGTTTGCTGGCTGTAGAGCTTACCGATGAAACCGCCCAGATGATCCCCGGACTACGAATCCGATCCGGGGCCATCGTGGCAAGTTATACGAATTTGCACTATGAACAGGGTGAGCTGCTGCCGGGAGATGTCATCCATGCGGTCAACAATCGCAGCGTTACCTCACTTGCCGACCTCAAAGCCATTGCGTCAGAGTTGCGGGTTTTCGACCCGGTCGCCGTGACCATCGAACGCCGCGGCGAGTTTCGGTTTGTCTCTTTCGAAATGGACTAGCGCTATCTGACCAACTGCATCTTTCGAACCTGAATAGACTCACCCGCCAGCATGCGCAGCAGATAGAGGCCACTTGCGACTGAGCTGCCATTGTCGGCCCGGCCATCCCACGCGATGGTGTGGTGGCCGGAAGTCTGCGGCCCTGAAAACAGCGTCCGCACGCGTTGCCCCATCAGATTGAAAATGGCGATCGCAACGTCACCTTGAGCCGGAACCGTGTAATCAATTCGCGTCTCAGGGTTGAACGGATTCGGGTAGTTCTGTGACAGGATAAAGGCTTGCGGCAGCCCGGCGATTGCATCGTCCACGCTGACCGGCAAGTCCGAAATTAAGGCTGAGAAATCATCGATATTGTTGTTTTGCCCGCCGGCTAGCATGACGCCGCTGTAGAATTCAGTGCGGGAACGCGGATCGATGAAGAAGTCGGGATCCGTCAGCGTGACATCCTGTTCTCCGTTGACAAACACGGTGAAGTGATTGCCGCTGGCATCACTTGAAAGCCGGATTCTGAACTCGTCACCTTTCTTCGGCGAACCCAGCAACGGCGTCTCCACAATAGGATCGCTCGGTCCCTGCCCGCCTGTGATGTGCCACAACCGGATTTCACTCTTCTGAGTACGGCGAGTGATCAGATAGCCGTTTGCAGTTTTGCTCGGCGCGTCGAGCCAGACCGCAATACCGCTCTGGTCGATACCGAGGTTATTGGCGGAGGTGCTCCACTTGAAGGATACTTCCACCGGGTTGCCGCGAGCCGCCATGACCGCAAGATCCCAGGTTCCGGCATCTTCAGAGGTGTTCGCCAACTCGTCTCCGACAATCTGCATGGATGGCGCAGCATCCCAATTACTGCCGAGGGTGGCGCGGTCGAAATCGTCTGCGAACAGAGTTCCAGCGCCGGTCGAGGCAGTGGCCACGTTCGAGAGCTGCGATGGATTCCCTGCTTCGTCCATCACCCGCAGTGCAAAGAAGTAGGTGGTTTCCGGCGCCAGGTCCAGAATAGTAAAAGTTTCCTGAGTCCCGGCAGCTGATGGAGCCTGCACGTTGGCCACCTGGGTGGCCGCCTGAAAGTCCCCGGCATTCGCGATGTTGGAGGTGGCGTAACGAAGGTCGTAGCTGACAGCGCTGCCGTCATTGCCGTCATCACCGCTGGCGCTCCATGCCAGAGACATGGAAACTTGTGTGGCGCTCGTGATCTGCAAATCGTCGATCCGTGCCGGTGGCACGAAATCAGACTTGCCTTCCGCAAAAAACTCCGCCACATTGTTGTTCAATTCGTGTTTGGTTAAAATACCCGAGTACTGTTTGCCGCTATTACCAGGATTCGAAGCACTCAGCGTTCCGGCAAAAGTATCGTTGACGAAATAGCTAAATTGCAGCGTGCCGCCATCGATGGCCACATCGACTCGCAGTACATCTCCCGGTCCGGGAGCAGTAGCATCACTATTTCCCTGGGCGATATCTGAGCCGGCGGTGCCGTTGACAATTGTCCAGAGCCGGAGCTGATTGTCTCCCGGTGTGATCCAGGCCAGAAATCCCGATGCATCGCGTGAATCCGAATCCAGCATCAGTGCCAGGCCGCCGCGTCCGATGCCTTCCGCATCCGCGGTGTCACTCCAGCGCAGAGCCACACGAGTTGGATTAATAACTTCCTTAAACGTGGCCATGAACTCAAAAAGACTGTTGCCATTCTTTGCCGTGTTCACCAGATTGCCTTCTACCAGATCGTACTCATCGTCGGCGTCCCATGTGATGCCAAGACTCGACCGCGCAAAGTTATCGACCACGGTCAGGTCTTCACCAATTCCGAGCGCCGTGGTCAGCTTGTTCACCCAAACGCGCGCCATGACCTGGAACCCAGCATTGTTTGGATGAACCTGATCGGTCGCATCGAAGAAATCATCCGTCCAGGTGGGGTTGGTTTTCATGATCTCGTTCATGCCGGCATAGAAAACATTGACGCCGGCATCTCTCTGTTCAAGGTAGAGCTGTTGCAGCAGGGCATTGAGTTTCGTCACCTGCTCGTCCTTGTCATCCGCTCTGGGCAGCACGCTGCTCATGACAATCTTGATGGAGGCGTTCACAGCAGCGATGGCATCGATGATCTGACTGACCTCGCTGGCTGTGCTTTCGTTCGATTGATCTTCTTTGATGTCGTTGGTGCCAATATGCAGCAAAACAACATCCGGCATGTTGGCCGTCAAATAAATCGCCACGCTGTCCCGAACCTGGTCGGCGCGCAGGCCATCGTGGCCTTCATGGTCTGAATCAAAACCGACGCCGTCTGACAGGGAACCGACCATATCAAAAGCCACACCCTCATCGGTCAGGAGTTGTGCTAAATCGTTGCGATAGCCGGCGTCGTCATTCGACGGACCGCGTACGCCCCGCGTGATGGAATTGCCAAGCGGCATGATCCTGACTTGTGCGTTGCCAATGTCGGCAACAAAAAACAAGGCAATGATAACCAAGAGAGGAAAACGTCCGGTGTCTGGCTTGCACCTCTGTCTCATTTTTATACTGCTCCAGTCTTTAGTTGTATTTTGAATTTCTGCCCGCACGCTGCCTCGACAGGGCAACGCGAAGCCGTCAGCTTCGTCGTCAAACCAAAACTGACCGGCCGGCACTGATCTGAGAATCTCTTATCCTGCAAAGGTATTGGGTTCGCCATCCTGCGCGCATACCGTTGAGCCATGAACAATGCGGGTTAGCATTGGGGTTAATTATTAACAATAGCAAAAACCGCCGTGTTTGAAGAAATAAATCTGCGCCGATTGACATCTGCTCTGCCTGCACCGTTCAACCGAGGCTGCTTTCTTGAAATATCGTAACTTAGTGACGAAATGTTAAGGTGGTGGTGTTTGGAAGAGAGGCCGGATAAAGGAGGAAGGACAGGCCGTCCGCGGAGCGCCGGAAAGCATTGAGCAATGGCCGGAACTCCGGGGACAGTCCTTTGCGGCGTGCTGTTGCCCGCGTTTGGGAATCTACTCGGAGTAGAATCGAATCACGCGCACAATGCCCTGCTGGCAGATGGGGTCGAACGGCACAGTGCTGAGCGAGAACATCCTGCAATCGATGGCGGGCCGGAAGAGACCCGTGGCGCTGTATCCGGCTCCCTCAAATGCGCCAACCTTGTCCGCAAAGGGGGAGGCGTCCATCTGCTCAACTTGCTGCTTTCGCATGCCAAGCCATTTTTCATAATAACCCGGGGCGCTCCGATCCCAGGTGCGGCGCACGGCACCCAGGCTGTCGTAGTGCGCTTTGGACCATTCCGTCGGCAGTGGAGTTCCCTCTTCCACAAACGACTTCCACTTCAGATTGTCCGGGTCGAGTAGAGCGGTGACGTTCGGAGCCGTTGGCTCAACTCCCGGCGGGTAGAAATCGACGTAGGAAGTCGAACTCGAGTAATATTCATCACCGAGGCCCGCGAAGGAATGGCCGAACTCGTGCGTGAACATGTATGGGATGTGCCAATCCAGATCAGGGTTCTCCACGCCGGTCATGCCGGTGGCGTAGAGATTATAGATGCCGCCACCACCGTAGCGAGTCGCGTTGGTCATGATGTAGATGAAATCGTAGGGGGCTGCCGCCGCGATGTCGCGCATGCGGCGGTTCTCGAAGGTCAGGACATAACGTGGCGAGTCAAACGAATTGTAGGAGCAGCCCAACGCCGTGTTCTTCCAGGTATTCTTGCGCGGCTCGTCGATGCCGGAATCTTCGGAAATCACCTCGATGGCGCGAAAATTCAACCGACTGGCGTTTTTCTTGAACGGCTCCGTCTTCAAAATGACGTTCATCCAACGGTCGGCGTCTTTTCTGAACTTGCCCATCTCATCCTTCGTGTAGCCGTCTCCAAGAATCAGGAAATCGACTTTCTTGTGCGGCGGGCCTTGTTCGCGCAATGTGCGGACTTTGAACTCCTGCCCGCGTTTCTCGCGATTGATGAAGCGCGAACCGGGATCGATGGCCGTGGAAAAGATATCCTGAAACCTCATCCATTTGTCGCGTTTCGCCAGCACGACCTGCACCGGCCGTTTCGGAAACGGCAACAACACCGACTCGTGAAAGGTGCGGGCCTGCTCGTCGAGGGCCTCTTGCGTCGTTTCCCACTCACCGTAGATGCTGGCAAAACCGCGCGAGAAGATGAGTTGATTGGTGGCAACATCTATCACTTTGACCAGATATTTGCCGAGATTGAGTGTATCCACGAGATTGATCCGGCTACCGGCCCAAACGCCTTGCTGGTAGGCCTGATCGAGGCTGACGATTTCTGTGGTCGCCGTACCGGAATGGAAGTAGTCCACTCGCAGAGTGTTGTTTTCAAAAAACTTTGGGAATACATCGGCCGCGAATGTTTGGGCGACCAGAGACAGCAGTAGGCAGCATAATGCCAAAACCCGATTCATTTTTCCTCCCGTGACTTTTCGTTATTATTCCTGATGTAAACCAGCGCCTGACCCAGGGTGTCGAAACACTCGAAAACATCGAAAAGACCTGTGATTTTGATGCAATGCAGAACTCTTCCTGTGACGCCGACGAGGTGAAGCGAGCCTCCGGCCCTTCGCAGCGCTACGTAGCACGCCACCACAACTCCAAGCCCGGTGCTACTGATATTCCGCAGTGAGGTGAGATCAAGAATTACGTTCTTGCAACCGAGTTCGATTTGCTCTTCGATGAGATTCCGTAGTTCGGCCCGGTCAAAGCCGGCCAGAGCGCTGTCGGTGGGTGAGAGAATCGGCAGGTCCCCGGATTTACTGATTGCGATAGACATACAAGCGCCTCTGTATGGTCTCCACCGAGTTGGCGGCACGCGATGCTGTTCAGTCTCCTGCGCGCCTGAATTCCTGATAGGCGAGATGGTCAGTTACAAAGATAATATCAGAAATTCGCCCATCCCGCACAACGAATTTCTCGACCACGCACAACGTGGCCGCCCGGTTCCGCGCCTCGTACATCTGGAAGGCGGTCTCATCTTGATAGGCTTCAGCGATTAACGTTGTCTGCACGCCCTCAGGCCAAGCCTCGCCGGAAAGAAATGCGTCTCGGCCTTGAACCTCGACAATCGTGTTGGTCGTAAATGAGAAATGCAGGTCTTCTGCCAGAAGCTGCCTCACCGTCTCAGAATCCCCTGTCGTCCAGGCCTGAAAATAGCGACGTGCAACGATTTGTGTTTCGTTCGTGGGTGTCATCGATATATTCCACTCCGGCGCCGGGGCAAACGATAAGCGCCCACGGCTTCCGAATTGAATGGATTAGGATGGGTGTCCTTGCAGCAGTAAAACGCATTCATCATGCATCCCTCCCTGCACATGAGTCACGTTGGAAAAACCAGGGCTATTGCGCCGTCACATCTTTGAGGTTTGCTCCGGCTCCGCTGGCTTTTCAAACAGCGTCTTGTCAAAACCGTTGTTGAATTTGATGTTCGTTGAAATCTCAGATGCCCAATTGTCGTCCTGCGGCTCGCCGTCCCAATTCACTTTTGCGTAGGTCCGTTTGGTGGGCAGCTTGAGTCCTTCCACTTCTTCATATTCGACCTTCATCAAAAACGGCTCGGCCATGCCAAAATCCATGACCGTAAACAGGAACTGGTCAACCAGGCCGGTTTCGCGATTTAGGTAAAGCACGTAGGTGTCTTGCACATCACCAACGCCTTCTCCGAAGGTGACTTTGACCATGTCATACTCTACGCCGTCCGGTGATTTAACTCCCTGGTACTCGTAGTTGATTCCCGGATCGACCAGTTTGAACATCATGGTGAACCAATAGTAGTTGGTCTTGCGCAGAAAGTCGCTCATTTTCAAGAGTTGCGGCTCTTCAACAGGCTTACCGGCGATGGTCATCCAGGAGTTCTCACCGTCGTAACCCTGAATCAGGTCGCCGTCCGCGTGTGGCACGAACGACTGGTCAATGCTCTTGTAGCGGGCCCAGGAACGTTCTTCTTCAAAAACATACCGCTCCAGCGAAACCATGTTTGTTCCCTGCGCCGAGTCACGGTAAGCGTACGTGTACTCGACATCCTTCAGCGAGTACAGCCTCTCAACGCCGCCTACCCGGGCAACCATTTTTTCGACCAAGCCTTTGGGGTTGTCCTTTGGATTTGGTGTGGAGACACAGCCTGACACGACAACCATGCAAACAATGCCGATCGAGGACAATATAGCGCGTGCGCTTCTATCCATCTTCCCTCCTTCAAGAAAGTGTGAACGTTTCTTGCGCAACCGAATCGGCGTTGATTTAGCTGCCCAGATTAGCAACTCCAGTCTAATCTGGCTCAGTCCGTCACGAGTGAGACTTTGTAGTTGCCGCGGCTGCGGTCAAACTCAAGCTCGATATAGCCGAGAGATTCAATGTCTTCAAGAAGTTCAGCGAAGGTGCGGTAACCATAGTGGCCCTCCTGAAAACCGGGGTGCACGCGCCGAACGGTCTGCTTGACCAGAGAGCCCCAAAGAGGGTCGTAATCTGCCTGCAAAGACCGGACAATTTCTATGACCTTGAACAAGGCTTCGATATTCTCATCGACGACGTCGCCATCAACTTCAACCACTTCAGGCGCCTTGACGACTTTGGTGACAGGCTTTTTCGGCGACGGCTCAGCCTTCTTCTTCGAATTGGCTTCTGGCTGCCGCGCCGGCTTTTTGACGGCTTTCTTCTTCGGAGTCGAGCGCGGCTTCGGGGCCGTTTTTACCAAATCATCATAATAAATGAATTCGTCACAATTTGCTACCAAAAGCCCGGAGGTCGAGCTTTTTATGCCACAGCCGATCACACGCTTATCGTTTTCCTTGAGCTTGGCAACCAGCGGCGAAAAGTCGCTGTCTCCGGAAACCAGGGCGAAGATGTCGATATTATCCTTGGTGTGACACAGATCGATGGCATCCACAACCATCCGAATGTCGGCAGAGTTTTTGCCGCTGGCCTTGCTTTGCGGAATATCGACAAGCTCAATGCCGTGACCGTGAAACTCGCGGACTTCGCTGCGATAGTTGCTCCAATCGCTGTAGGCACGCTTATAAACGACGCGACCCTTCTCAAGCAAGCGTCGGAGCACGAGTTCAATCTTAAAACTGCTTGCGCCCTTTAAATCACGCACGCCAAGGGCAAGATTCTCGAAATCAACAAAAACGGCAATCGAGGGCTCGTTCATAAATTCTCCTGACTTAGATGACGCCGGATGGCATTGACGGTCAATTCAGCACCCTGGCATCTTCGACAATGACTTCGTATGAATAGCCGGCTCCAAAATCTTTGTTGAGAATGACGGTGCCTTCAAACACCACGACATCTCCGACCTTGACCTGGTCGTTTGTGGTGACCGTGATATCGAAATTGCCTGAGTCTTTGGTGCCATCCTGCAAATGCACCCAATTCCGTCCCATGATTCCGGAGTTGTATTTGGTGACCTGTCCTCTAACCTTGACTTTCTGATTTGCATGAGAACTCCGCCTGGCAAAAAGCTCGGCAATAGAGATGCCGCCGTCTGCCTTTTCAACAGAAATCTCTGTCTTTGCATCGGACGCTGGTTTGTGGGGTGACCAAGCAGGTTTCCCCGTGGAAGCAGAGATCGGCTGGTCGCTGATGCCATCTACAAAATAGACGGCTTCAAACGTACGCTTCAATTCTTTGCTTTCAAAATTCTTCATTTCAAGACCGCCCTGGTGGTAGAGCGTCGCGCCTGGCTCCACTTCCCTCCTGGTTACGGCCAACCAGCTGCTGCTACCGGCCTCTTCGACGTTCAGGTAGGTATAAGCGCTGGTTTGAATGACCTCTTTGACAACGACTTTGTGGCCATTCGCAGCCACTGCCGTCTCCTGACTCTGTTCATTGCCGTTGTTGCAGGCAAACAAAGCCACGGTGCATAGAATGATCAACCCGGTCCATTTAGTTCTCATTTTACCTGTCCTTACATTTTCAGTGTTATTTTGATCTTGGGTTGTTTCCCCTGTGACGAGGCCCCCGCCGACGCCTCGACCGGCCCGAGTCGGATGGTCTTTGCTCGGGCTGCGGTTTAGCTTGAGCTGGAGCAGGCGGAATCAGAGGGGCGTGAAGTAGCTGCTGGTAGTGGTCGTCCAGCAACATCGCGATGATTGCCGACTCGTCTTCATTGTCTGCCAACTGGCGAGCAAGTGCCAGAAAGCGCTGACTGCGTTCAGTCTGTAGGTTGTCCCTTTCGCGCAGGCGTGCTTCGAGCAAAGCTGTCAGGCGTTGGGTGACCACGGCTTGTACATCCTCATCTGAAGGCAAAGGCCGTTCCCGCAGGTCAATGCCATAGTTTGATGCGATTCGCTCGATGAGAGACCTTTCTCCCCGGTCAACCAGGGTGATCGCTGTGCCACTGGCGCCGGCGCGGCCCGTTCTGCCGGAGCGGTGAATGTAGCTTTCCTGGTCTTCCGGCGGTTCGTACTGAATCACATGCGACAGCTCGGGAATGTCCAGGCCACGGGCAGCAACATCGGTTGCGACCAGGAATCTCAGCGTACCTTTGCGGACTCTCTGCAAAACATGTTCGCGGGCATTCTGCGACAGGTCGGCGCTCAGTTGGTCGGCATCATAACCAAACCGCTGCAGCACCACCGAAACATAATTTACATTGGACTTGGTGTTGCAGAAAATGATAGCCGATGCCGGGTTTTCAAGCTCGATCAGGCGGACGAGACTGCGGTCGCGGTCCATGCCCGGCACCACGTAGAAAGCGTGCAGCGTTTCCGAAACATGCACCTGGTCGCTGCTCAGGCTGATGAACTCCGGGTCACGGATAAACTCATCTGCCGTGCGCATAACCGAGGAAGGAAATGTCGCTGAAAACATGCAGGTGTGAATCTTCTTTTTGGGCAAATGGTCCTGCATTTTTCTCATGTCTGGATAGAAGCCCATGGAGAGCATGCGGTCGGCCTCATCGAAAACCAGCATGTTGAGATGCTTTAGGGAAAAGGTCCGTTTGAGCAAATGGTCAAGCACCCGGCCCGGGGTGCCAATCACGATGTGCGCCCCTTTTTTGAGGGCATCAATCTGGCCGCCATAACCAACGCCGCCATAGACGGCTACGCTACGCAACCCGGCTTCGCCGCACAAAGTCTGCGCTTCCTGCCAGACCTGAGAGGCGAGTTCACGGGTCGGAACCAGCACCAGGGCAAGACAATGGTCCTGCTGAGGGTCAAGCCTTTCCAGCATCGGCAGCAGAAATGCACCAGTCTTGCCGCTGCCGGTGCGTGCCTGGGCCATGACATTCTTGCCGGCAAGTAAATAGGGAATGGCGCGGGCCTGCACCGGCATGAGTGATTTCCACGACGTGCGGGAAACAGCATCGCGAAGCCGTGGCGGCAGCTCTTCAATGGTGGTGTCTGAAAACGACGCCGACGGTTCATTGGATGGATTTTCGGAATTCTTCAAATCTGACTCGACTTTTCAAAGTTTGCCCACCTGGAAATCTACGGAACAGCGTTTTGCTGTGCGGTGGAGCAACATCTATTGTACTTCTTTATTTTTTTAATTGCAAGCGACTTAGGGAGATTTTTAGGTTCATCTTTGAGCGATTAACCCAATGCCGTTGGCGTGATGTTGACTCCCCCGTCTGCCATATCGGCAACTGTTTTGAAATAAAGCGTGTGCTCCAGCCTATCTTCGCGAAACTTTATTTGTAACAAAGGCGTTACACCTGTCGTACCAATCCATTCTGGCACGGCAAGAATTGTCTTGCACGCTGTCTAACCCCTGATTTATTAATACCTATTCAGAGAGGAGAAAGGATGCTGAGCAAGAAGATCCATTCCATCCTTTTCATTGCAACACTGATGTTAAGCAGTTCTGGTTTCGTGTACTCATCGGACTGGCCGAGCTGGCGCGGTGCGCACCAAAATGGTGTTTCCGACGACACGGGCTTGGTTTCGAACTGGTCGTTGGATGGCGACAACCTCGTCTGGAAAGCAGATTTTATCGGGCGCTCAACGCCAATTGTGATGAACGGCCTCGTCTATGTCGTCGGACGGACCGGAACCGGGGGTGACATGCAGCGGGTTATTACCAGCTACGATGCCAAGACCGGCAAGGTCGTGTGGCAGGAAAAAAGCAATGTGTTCCACACAACTGTGCCGTTCACACGCATCGGCTGGTCAGGTCTGACCGGAGACCCGGAGACTGGCAACGTCTACTTCTTCGGCGTCGATGGCATGTTTATCTGCTACAGCAAGGATGGCAAGCGACTCTGGGAGCACTCTTTTGTAGAAGAGTACAACCGGTTTTCCGGCTACGGCGGCAGAACCTGTACGCCGGTAGTCGATGACGACCTGGTTATTGTCAGCGGCGCAAATAATAGCTGGGGCAACATGCTGATCATGAAGCATCGGTTTTTTGCCTACGACAAACGCACGGGGAAGCTGGTCTGGGTTTCAACTATCCCCGAAGGCAACAAGAATACCAACTACTCCGTGCCCGTAGTTACCATTGTTAATGGGCAGCGGCTTCTGATTGCAGGGACCGGGACAGGCTGGGTTTACGCCATGAAAGCCCGCACCGGTGAGCATGTTTGGAAATTCAAACTGAGCAAAGGCGCGATTCAGTCTTCCGTTGTCGCAGACGGCAACTTTGTCTACGCCACGCACAGCGCTGAGAACTTCGACAACGAAAACAGCGGTCGAGTCGTTTGTATCGATGCTACAGGTAGCGGCGATGTCACAGCAACGCACGAAGTCTGGCGTGCGGATGCGCTGGAGGTTGGCTATGTCAGTCCACTGATTCATGAAAACAGGCTCTACGTTGTGACCAATTCCGGCAACATGCACGCCCTGGACGCGAAAACCGGCTCGGAGCACTGGACTTTGAACATCGGAAAAGTCGGGAAAGGCTCTCCGGTTTGGGCAGACGGCAAAATCTTCGCGACCGAAGTTAACGGCAGTTTCCACATCATCCAGCCCGGTGACAAAGAAGCGACAGCGCTCAACAGCATACAAATTCCGTTTGACGAAAGGCGATATGCTGAGATTTACGGCTCGCCGGCGGTTGCCTATGGCCGGGTGTTCTTCGCCAGCGAAGTGGGTCTCTACTGCATCGGCGACAAAAGCAAAGAAGCCAATATCACGAAACCGGCGATGACGCAGCTACAGGGCGAATTGAAAGCCGACGCCAACAAGCCAAGCCATATTCAAATCATCCCCGCGGAATTGTGGGCCAGCGCGGACAAACCGCTTGAATTCAAAGTACGGGCCTTCGACGCCAAGGGCAGGAAACTCGGCGATGTCGATGCTGAATTTGGTTTGGCGGAACTCAGAGGCAAAATTGGCAAGGGCGGCAAGATCAAAATTGATAAGAATGCCGGCAACCAGGCGGGCTATGTCGTCGCCAAGGTTGGCGAGCTGGAGTCCCGCGCCCGGGTGCAAATTGCTGCGGCACTGCCCTGGAAGATTGACTTTGAAGATGAAAGTTTTATCTTGGACAAGAATCCTTCGCTCTGGCCCGGCACGTGGAAATTCACAGTAAAAAACCTGGATGGCAGCAAGGTGCTGATGAAACCGCCGTCCAAGCGCAATTTGAAGCGGCACAATCTGATTCTTGGTCCGCCGCAAATGTCGGGTTATACGATTCAGGCAGACCTGAAAGGCACAAAAGTGAAGAGGCGGAGCCCGGACATGGGCTTGATAGCCAATCGCTACTACCTCGATTTCATGACAAAGAAGAAAAAGCTGCAAATCAGAACCTGGCCGGCGGAACTCGAACGGTTAAAAGTAGAGGTCCCATTTCAGTGGAACCCTGACCTGTGGTACACCATGAAGTTGAGAGTTGACATCAAAAACGGCAAAGCCAGTATCAAGGGCAAGGTTTGGCCGCGCGATCAAAAAGAACCGGATTCGTGGTCGATCACGGCAGAGGATTCACACGCCAACCTGCACGGCAGTCCGGCCTTGTACGGCGATGCACAAACGACCATCTATTTTGACAACATAGAAATTACAGGGAGCAACTAAATGCGACTCAAGATCTGGGCAAGCAAAAGGGGAATTCTAATATCACGTTTCATTGTTGCTCTCGGGGTGATATCGACCATCGGCTTCTACACAATAAGCGACGTTGCCATGTGGGGCGGTTCGCTTGGAAGAAACATGGTTTCGGACGCGAAAAATTTGCCGGCAGACTGGGATCTTGGCTCCGGCAAGAACATCAAATGGACGGCGCAGCTTGGCTCTCAAACTTACGGCAACCCTGCAATTATTGGTGGCAAGATTTTCGTAGGGACGAACAACCAGTCCTTAAAGAATCCCAAGTTGAAGGGCGATCGCGGCAACATTCTGGTCTTCCGGGAAAGTGACGGCGAATTCCTGTGGCAGGCCGCACATCCGAAACTGGCCGCCGGACGCGTCAACGACTGGCCGCAGCAGGGCATCTGCTCCGGCCCATTTATTGAAGGCGACCGGCTTTACTACATCTCGAATCGCGCCGAAGTGATTAGCGCTGACACCGAAGGCTATTACGACGGCGAGAACGACGGCCCCTACGCGGATGAGGAAAACACTTCCAAGATCGATGAGGATATTGTCTGGAAGTTTGATATGATCGACGAGCTGGATGTTTTTCCACACAATCTGGCAACCTGCTCTCCGCTGGTCGTTGGCGATTTGGTCTTTATCGTCACCGCCAACGGTGTCGATGAAACCCACATCAACGTTCCCTCACCCGAAGCACCGAGTTTTATCGCGCTAAACAAGAACACCGGCGAGCTGGTGTGGGAAGACAATTCCCCCGGTGAGAATATCCTGCACGGGCAGTGGTCAAATCCCGCCTATGGCGTCATCAACGGCACGCCTCAGGTGATTTTTCCTGGCGGTGACGGCTGGATGTATGCCTTCGTACCTGAGACCGGCAAGCTCATTTGGAAATTCGACTGCAACCCGAAAGAGTCCACCTGGGAACTAGGTGGCTCCGGAACCCGGAACAACATCATTTCAACACCAGTGGTTTGGGACAATAAAGTCTACATCGGCGTCGGCCAGGACCCTGAGCATGGCGAAAGCACCGGCCACTGGTACGCCATCGATGCAAGCAAGCGCGGCGACATTACTGAGAGTGGAAAAATCTGGCACCGCGGCGACGAAGACTTCAACCGCACACTTTCGACGGCGGCGATTCACGACGGCTTGCTCTATGTTGCCGACCTCAGCGGCTTCGTCTATTGCTGGGACGCTCTCACCGGCGAAGAGTACTGGAAATACGATGCCTTCGCCGCCATCTGGGGCTCGCCTTACTACGCGGACGGCAAAGTCTACATCGGCGACGAAGACGGTGACGTGGCGATTCTAAAGGCTGGCAAAGAAATGGAGCTGCTGAACGAAATCAACATGGACAACGCGGTCTACACCACGCCAGTTGCCAAAGACGGCATGCTTTACGTCACGAACCGCCTTAAGCTGTTCGCCATAAGCGTTAACCAGTAAGCTCAAACGAACGAAGAAGCGCATGCTAACGGATAAGATCAAACAAGCAAAACAAACACTGGATGCCCATGTTCGCGACATCGTGAACTGGCATTTTGATCCGGCCACCGGCTGTCAGTTCTGGCTGGAATATGCTGACAAACTGGATTTTGATCCCAGAAACGAAATCGGCGGCTACGAGGACTTAAAGATGCTCGGCCACTTCGAAGACTACTGGCTTCGTGGCGGGCCGGTCCGAAAATGGGTCCCCAAAGCATTCCAGAAGGATCCCATCTACGTGTTTGAAACGGGTGGGTCAACCGGCGTGCCGAAAGCACGGATCAACATTCGCGACTTTCAAACCGACTACGAGTTGTTCAGCGGGACGCTTTCGGACGCCAGCTTTCCTCCGGGCGCGGATTGGCTGATGCTCGGGCCCACCGGACCACGCAGACTGCGGCTTGCCATCGAGCATCTGGCTCAGCACCGGGGAGGCATTTCATTTTTTGTCGATCTCGACCCACGCTGGGTAAACAAACTCATCAAGCGCAGCAAACATGAAGAGTTGGAACTCTACAAAGAGCATGTCACCAGCCAGGCGCTCAACATTCTGCGAGCACATGACAACATCCAGTGCATCTTTACCACTCCGAAGTTGCTCGAGGCCCTGTGCGAGAAAATCGATCTCGCCAAAATGGGCATCAAAGGCATCTTTTGCGGCGGCACGGAAATGAATGCGCAGTTTCACCGCTTTGCGCGCGAAGAACTCGTGCCGGGCATCGATTTTGTGCCGACCTACGGCAACACTCTCATGGGCCTGGCCGTGAACAAACCGTTTGACCCGGCCGACAACTATGCGATCATCTACTACCCGCCGGCGCCACGGGCGGTCTTCGAAATCGTGGACCCTGACAATCCCGACCAGCTCGTTGGCTACAATGAGACAGGCAGGGTCGCCCTGACGACGCTGACCAAAGAATTTTTCATGCCGCGCTTTCTTGAACGCGACGAAGGCGACCGTGCGGAACCGATCGAGCCCTACCCCTGGGATGGCGTCAGAAATCTTCGGCTGTTGTCCTCTTTGCAGCAGTCGGTCGTCGTTGGGGTATATTGATATGCACATTCCCCTGCTAAGAGGCGGAAAACCGTACGAAAGCCTGAACACGGTCGAGGTCAAAGATTTCCGAACCGGCCAGGCCGTTGCGCAATTGAGTCAGGCAAACAGCGGTTTGATCAGAAGAGATCTCGCCAAAGCAGCGGCCAACAAAAGCGCTTTGGACGCACTGCCGGTTCACGAACTGCTGCAAATCTGCAAGAACGCTGCTGCACTATTTCTGGAAGCCGAACTTCCCCTAAACAGCGGCAGCCAGACTCCTGACGACTATGTCCGCAACCTCTCTGTCACGACCGGCATGCCGGAATCTTTGTGCCGGATCAACATGGGGAAAATCCACAAAGTACTCGATGACATGGCGGCCGTGCTGGGTGGTTTGACTCGTGGCCTCGACATTTCAATTCTGGATGCCGGCTGGGGAGAACAGGGCGGACGCTCGCTGAGCTACTCCGTTCAGACAAACAACCTGGGCGCCATTCTGCCGAATAACTCGCCGGGAGTGCACTCCCTCTGGCTACCGAGCATTCCGCTGAAAGTGCCGCTGGTGCTCAAACCCGGCAGCCAGGAGCCCTGGACGCCATATCGTGTGATTCAGGCATTTCTCGCGGCCGGCGCTCCTGAACAGGCATTTGGTTTTTATCCTACGGATTATTCCGGCGCCGCCGAAATTCTCATGCGCACGGGCAAGTCCATGCTATTTGGTGATGCCAAGACCGTGGCAACCTGGGAAAAGGACCGACGGGTTCAAATCCACGGTCCGGGCTGGAGCAAGGTGATCTTCGGCGCTGACCAGGCAGACAATTGGCAGAAATACCTCGATGTCCTGGTAGATTCCGTCTCAACCAACAGCGGGCGCTCCTGTCTGAATGCATCGGGCGTGTGGACGCCTGCCCACGGTCGCGAAATCGCCGAAGCTCTGGCACAGCGCCTGGCACAAATCGAAGCCAAATCAATGACCGATCCTGAAGCCGGATTGGCGGCATTTGTCAACCCGCAGGTGGCGGAGCATATTTCCAGGCTGGTCGATGACGGCCTGAATCAGGGCGGCGCTGAAGATGTGACCGCCCGCTACCGTGACGGCGGCCGCATTGCCGAAGTTGACGGCGCGACTTTCCTACTCCCGACCGTCATTTGGTGCGACCGCCCGGACCACCCGCTGGCAAACACAGAGTTGCTGTTCCCGTTCGCCAGTGTGGTTGAGCTGCCACAGGACGAGCTGCTCGCGAAGATGGGACCAACACTCGTGTGCACAGCCCTGACCGAAGACAGAAAGTTCGTTCATGAAATCATGTCTGCCCCAAATATCGATCGATTGAACTTTGGCGCGATTCCCACCAACAAGATTGCCTGGGACCAGCCACACGAGGGCAACCTGTTCGAGCATCTCTACAAACAGCGAGCGTTTCAATCGGCGACCCACTAGAAGTAGAATCCGCGCACATGCAGACGTTTGATTACCTTCCAACCACAAGAGTTGTTTTTGAAGAAAATGCTCTGGACCAACTTGGCAGCTTGGCGGCGGAAATCGATTGCAAGCGAGCACTGCTGGTTACCGACGCCGGTCTGCTGGCAGCCGGGCACGTCCAAAGAGCCGCGGAACTGTTGAGTCGTCGGCAGGTTGTCACAGAGATTTTCAGTGGCGTTGAAGAGAATCCGACCACAAAACATGTTACGATGGGTCTAAATGTCGCGAATCAATTCAGGCCCGATATTCTGGTGGCCCTGGGTGGCGGCAGTTCAATGGACTGCGCCAAAGGCATCAACTTTCTCTACACCAACGGCGGTAAGATGGAAGATTATTGCGGCATGGGCAAGGCCGGAAAAGCCATGCTGCCCTCCATCGGAATTCCCACCACAGCCGGAACCGGCAGCGAGGCGCAATCTTTCGCCGTGATCAGCCAGGAGACTAGCCATCGCAAAATGGCCTGTGGCGATCTCAAGGCGCGATTCCGGGTAGCAATCCTGGACCCTGCCTTGCTGAAAAGCGTGCCGAGGCAAGTCAAAATGGTCACCGGCATCGACGCCATGTCACACGCGATCGAAAGCTATGTTTGTACCGCCGGCACGCCGATTTCCCGCATGTTTGCAAAAGAGGCGTGGCGCCGGCTCGACGGCAATTACGACAAAGCGTTATCTGAATCAGCAAGCCTGGAAGCGCGGTCAAACATGCTCCTGGGTGCTCACCTGGCCGGAATGGCCATAGAAAATTCCATGCTGGGTGCAACACATGCCTGCGCCAATCCGTTAACTGCCAACCATGGCCTCACACACGGAATTGCCGTCGGAATAATGCTGCCGCACGTGGTCCGCTTCAATGCGGAAGATTCGCCGCGCCGTTATGACGGCATCTTCGACACGGGTGGCTCGGAAGCGCGCGGTGGGGGAAGCAGTGCAGACGAACTTGCAACAAGACTCACACAGCGGCTCAGAACCAATAAGTGGCCAGAGAAGCTGCGTGAGCTTCACATTCCGGAGGACAAACTGCCTGAACTGGCAAGGGAAGCAGCAGAGCAGTGGACCGCGCGTTTTAATCCGCAGCCGGTGGGCGAAAAGGAACTGCTCGGATTGTTTCGCCAGGCTTATTAAACGCGTGAGCCCCAGCGGGGCGGCATACAATAGCCCAGGGCAACGCCCTGGGTAACAATGGACCAAAAAATAAAGCCCCCGCGGGGCGAAATATTGCAGATGCGGCAAAACTGGCCGGAGCGAATGAATTTCGTCAAGGTGTCAGCCGAGAACTGCGCGGTGGGTCAGAGTTGAATGTGTCGGCAACGCCAGGTTCTTTGTCGCCAGTTCAGTTGAAAGCCGGAATTATCTCACGAGCATGTCGATTCTATAGGTATTGTTCAGGAAACACACAAGGAAACAGATGTCAGACATACACAGCGCTAGCGCAGAACCAGCAACTTCGAGACTCGATCTCAACGAAACCGAGATCGGGAGTGTCTTCGTTTCAAACTACCCGCCCTACTCATTTTGGAACGAGGACAACCTGCAAAAATCGCTTGGCGCGCTCAACACCGCTGCCGCTCCGGACAACACGCTCGGGCTCTACATGCACATCCCGTTCTGCAGGAAACGCTGTAAATTCTGCTACTTCAGGGTTTACACCGATAAGAACAGTACCCAGATTCAAGAGTATGTTGACGCACTGGCAAGGGAAGTCGAAATCTACAGTGAGCTACCCGCAGTCAAGGGCCGCCCGCTAAAATTCATCTATTTTGGTGGCGGGACGCCTTCTTACCTGAGCGTCAAACACCTTGAGTCTCTCGTCGCGCGCGTCAAAGCAGTGCTGCCGTGGGACAGCGCCGAAGAAGTCACGTTTGAGTGCGAGCCCGGTACGCTGTCGCAATCGAAACTCGCGGCAATCCGTGGCATGGGCGTCACCCGCCTCAGTCTCGGCATCGAAAATTTTGATGATTTCATTCTCAACGAAAATGGCCGCGCACACCTGTCGCAGGAAATTTATCGGGTGCAGAGCTGGATCCATGAACTGGACTTTGAGCAGCTCAACGTCGATCTCATCGCCGGCATGGTCGGCGAGACCTGGAACACCTGGAAGGAAAACGTCCAGAAAACCATCGACTACGACCCGGACAGCGTGACTATCTACCAGATGGAGCTTCCCTTCAACACCGTCTACACCCAGATGCTGTCGGACGACAAACAGAAAATTCACGTCGCCGACTGGCAGACGAAACGCGAGTGGCACCAATACGCCATGGAAACGCTGCAAAATGCTGGTTACAAGATGTCAAGCGCTTACACCATGGTCAAAGCAGACAAGCAATGCGAGTTCGTCTACCGTGACTCCGTCTGGCACGGCACCGACATGATTGGCGCCGGCGTAGCAGCCTTTGGCCACATGAATCAAGCCCATTTGCAGAACACAGCATCCTGGGGCGATTATCTCGAACCGCTTTCTCAGGGCCGGCTGCCGCTTAAGCGTGCGTTCATGCTTTCCGAGCGTGAACAGTTGGTCAGAGAGATGATTCTGCAGCTGAAATTGGGACGCATCGAAACCGGTTATTTCAGGGAGAAGTACGGACAGGAGATCACGAACCTGTTTGAAGCCGCCCTGCAAAAACTGGCTGCCGAAGGCATGCTGGCCTTCAACGATGACGAAATAGAATTGACCCCCCAGGGCCTTCTGCGCGTCGATGGGTTGCTGCCGGAATTCTACGACGCAAAATACACCAATGCAAGATACACGTGATATGCCGCAATGGGCTGACGAAGCCACTGCTGTATTGTATAACCAAAGAAGAAACGTGAAGCCACGGATTTGCACTGATTGAACACGGATAACAGGTTTGTTGTGATGAAAGAATATGATGTAATCGTAATTGGCGGCGGCCCGGCCGGAGCAACGGTCGCGACTCTGTTGGCCGACAAAGGGCATGAGGTGCTGCTGTTCGAGCGGGACCATTTCCCGCGCTTCAAAATTGGCGAATCGCTGATGCCGGGAACCTATTGGACCCTGCAGCGCCTCGGAATTTGGGACAAGATGAAGAAGAGCGTCTTTCCACAGAAAAACAGCGTGCAATTCTACCACAAATCGGGCAGGGCCGGCGCTCCGTTCTACTTCAAAGAGAACGAGCCGGAGGAGCGGGCGCAGACCTGGCAGGTGCTGCGCAGTGAGTTCGACAAACTGATGTTGGAAAACGCCGCGGAAAAAGGCGCCACCGTACAGCACGGCGTACAAGTCCTGGACGTCCTGCTTGAAGGCGACACCGCCACTGGCGTGCGTGCGAAAATGGCGGATAAATCCGTTCAGGAATTCCGGGCCAAAGTGGTGGTCGATGCCTCAGGACAGAGCACACTGCTCGCCCGCAAACTAAATATCCTGGAAACTGAGCCTGATCTCAAGAACGCTGCCATCTACTCACACTTCAAGGGGGCCGTGCGGGATTGTGGCATTGACGGCGGCGCCACCATCATCATGCACACAAGGGAGGCGGATTCCTGGTTCTGGTACATCCCGCTTCCCAACGACGTTGTCAGTGTCGGGGTGGTCGGTAACATCAACTATTTATTGCTCGACAGAGACAAAGGGCCGCAAGCCATCTTCGACGAAGAACTGGCGAAGTGCGACGCGCTCATTCCACGTATCCGAGATGCCGAACAACTCTTCCCCGTCAAAACTCAGAAAGAGTTCTCCTACAAGGCCAATCGCATCTCCGGCAACGGCTGGGTTTTGATCGGCGACGCCTACGGCTTTCTCGACCCCATCTATTCTTCCGGAATTTTCCTGGCCATGAAATCCGGGGAATTGGCCGCCGACACAATCAGTGAGGCCCTACGGGTGGGTGACCTTTCGCAAGAAAAATTGGGAAGTTTCGCGCCGCACTATTTGCAGGGCGTCGAGGCCATCCGCAAGCTGGTTTATGCGTTCTACAACAAGGATTTCAGCTTTGGCGCCTTCCTGAAACAATTCCCGGAGTGCAAGAACGAAATCATCAGCATTCTGGTCGGCAACGTCTTCAACGAAGATGTCAGCCGCTTGTTTGACTCCATGGAGCAGATGATCGAAATTCCTGGCTAATACTTCGTTGCGGCAATCAAGTACGTTTAGCTATCACGCGCCTGCTGTTCGCGAAACGCCCGAATTAATAGGGGGCTGTCTAAAAAGCCTTTGTCATTCCCGCACGCTTTAGGCGGGAATCCATAACTTGCTGTTTTCATGGATGCCCGATTACAGCATTCGGGCATGACAGTGCACGTTCTTGACCTTTTTGGACAACCCCGAGAATGAGCGAGAGGTCCGTCAAGCACTGAAAGGGCGAAATAAGACAGCAAGCTATTGTATCTGGGCCCGAGATCGTTCGAGTTCGCCCCGTTGGGGCTAAAACGACTTCTCTCCAAGTACACGGCCAGAGACAGAGTGGAAATACAATCCGCCAACTTTTGCAACGAAGGCATTCGCGATGGAGGTTCGATCTTGCCATCGGAAGTGCCAATAAATCGCAAGGTACCGTGAAAAGAAACATGTTAAAATGGGCGCTGTACTCGGCGCTGGTCGCACTGTTTGTTCTGCACAACGACATCTGGCTCTGGCACGATGGCGCCCTGTTCCTTGGACTGCCAATCGGATTATCCTATCACATCCTGCTTTGCGTAGCGGCGTCAGTGGTGATGTTCCTGCTTGTCAAGTTCGCCTGGCCGGAGCAGCTCGATGGCCACCAGCCCGAGGATGACTCACAATGACCATAGCCATCATCTTCGCATACCTGATCCTGGTCATGTGCATTGGTTTGTTGAGCCACAGACTGTTTCGTGGCACCGGCGAGGATTATTTTGTCGCCACCAGAACTATCGGCCCGTTTGTACTGCTGATGTCTCTCTTTGGCACCCACATGACCGCGTTTGCATTGCTCGGCGCCTCCGGAGAATCCTACCACAACGGCATTGGTGTGTTCGCCCTGATGGCTTCGGTATCGGCTCTGGTCATTCCCACGGTGTTCTTTTTTGTGGGTACGCGCGCCTGGGCCGTTGGCAAAAAGTTTGGCTACCTGACGCAAGTGCAGTTCTTTCGCCACCGCTGGCATTCCGACGGACTGGGGCTCTTGTTGTTCGTCGTGCTTATCGCATTTGTGATCCCCTATTTGCTGATTGGTGTCATGGCCGGCGGCTTGACTATGGCGCAAATCACCAATGGCCAGATACCCGAATGGGCCGGCGGCCTTTTGGTTTGTGTCGTGGTTTCGATCTACGTGACTTATGGCGGCCTGCGTGGCACGGCTTGGGCCAACACATTCCAGACGTTGTTTTTTATGACTCTGGGGGTTGCGGCCTTTCTGATCATCGTGAACAAACTTGGCGGCCTGAGCCGGGCCCTGCAAACCATCTCGGAAAACAATCCCGAACTGCTCATCCGGGGCGACAGAATCAAACCGCTGAAACTGCTGACCTACACCTGCATTCCCCTGTCAGTCGGGATGTTTCCGCACATGTTCATGCACTGGCTGTCCGCCAGGCGAGCTGAGAGTTTTCGCTATCCCATCGTGCTTTATCCCCTTTGCATCGCAGCGGTCTGGATTCCAAGCGTGATGTTAGGTGTGATGGGAACCATCGATTTTCCCGGCCTGCTGGGGCCGGCTTCAAATTCCGTCCTGGTGCAAATGATTGGACTTTATGCGCCGGGCGTGTTGGCGGGCTTGCTGGCCGCGGGCGTATTCGCAGCCGTGATGTCCTCCCTGGACTCACAAGTGCTTTCGATAGGCACCATGTTTACGCAGGACATTGTCTTGCACTACGGCTTCAAGAACAAGATGACGGAGAAACAGCAAGTTCTCGCCGGACGGCTGTTTGTTGGCCTCATACTCGTCATCACCTACGGCCTGTCTTTGGTCTCCAATCGCAGTATCTTTAAGCTGGCGGTTTGGTCGTTCACGGGATTTGCTGCGCTGTTTCCGGTGGTGGTCGCGGCGCTGTTCTGGAAGCGCAGCACAAAACAGGGTGCTGCCGCATCTACGCTTGCCGTTGTTGTGCTCTGGGGCTTCTTTTTCGCGCAGGGTTGGACAAATCCAGCCTACACTGTCGGGGGTACGGGCATCATGCCGGTGGCGGTGATTCTGGCGGTTTCGGCGCTGGTCATGGTCATCGTTTCTCTATTGACGAAAGCGCCACCGCAAGCCGTGCTGCAACAGTACTTCCCGACGGACAAGGCAGGAGCACGGAAGGGTATCGGCCAGACCTCAGGTTAAAAGCAGCAGCCAGCACAGCAAGTGTCATTGCGAGTCGCGCGTTTTCCAGCGCGGCGTGGCAATCTCCCTGCGTATGCAAGGAGATTGCTTCGGCAAACAGCGCCTCGCAATGACTGCCATGCTATTTCGGAAATAATGGACTAAGAGGAGAATTCCATGACACCAAGCGAATCTGTTAACCCGGGCATGACCTGGCTGGTTTACGCCCTGCTCACCGTTGCCTTTTGGGGCGTTTACGGCATCTTTCTGCATTCCGGGCAATTGGCCATGGGCGACGCGGTGAATGGCCGTTACAAAGCTTTCCTTTTTGTCGGCATCGCCTACCTGATCGCGGCGGTACTGGCCCCGGCCATCGTGCTTGTGGTCAACGGCGCAACCTGGACTTTCTCCGCAAAAGGCGTCATCTGGTCACTGCTGGCGGGACTGGTTGGGGCTTTGGGCGCATTCTGTGTGCTGCTGGCTTTTGGCGCCAAAGGATCGCCGGGGGTTGTCATGTCTATTATTTTCGCCGGTGCGCCGGTGGTCAACGCGGTCGTGGCGCTAGCGATTCATCCGCCAGCCGGTGGCCTGGGAAGCCTGCGTTGGCAGTTTGTAGCTGGAATTCTCCTGGCAGCGGTGGGCGGGTGTCTCGTGACGCTGTACAAACCGGGTCCAGGTCCGGCGAGGAAGGCAGCCAGGACGGTCTTGGAGAGTAAAGTTTAGACTCGGCGTAAAAGGAAGTTCGGGAAATCGCCACGAGCAGTTCAATTAGCTTGACCGAGCCTTGGCTTCCTCACAAGGCCGGGCTCGTTGTCGCGTTGCCACTTCTTTGTGTGTCTCCTCTGGTCCCCGGGCTGCATGGCACGGTCTATAAGACGCGTGCCACACGGATTACAGTCGTTGTCTTGTCGTCTAGGCCACCCGTCGCCTACGAGAAAGAGTAGCAAATCAATGTGACCACACAAGCAGGCGGTCTGGTGCAGCCAGATGTTCGGCCTGCTTTTCTTGAATGTCCCTCTCGCTCTCTCCCTCTTGCTTCCTCTCGCCCACACACCTCAAGGCGAATCACCCTGGTCTTTCGCGGGCACGGGGGTAATGACGATGATGCCGATAGTATTTCCGTCTATCTCCTTCTGATATTGCCCGCTGTCGATCTCGCTCTGGTGGACGACGGCAATGTTGTGCTTCTTGAGTTCATCGACACAGCCGTTGTAGTTACGCATCGCCTGCAGCGTGGTGGGGTGCTGGTCGCCCAGACCTTGGGCGAGTCTCGGAATCGAGTTGAAGATGAGCGTCAACGCCTTTCCGTACACGCCGCGCCGGAAGTACAGGAAACCGAGGTTGTTTTCCAAATTCGCGATGAGCGGGTGTGAGTCTGGGAGGAGCTCCCTGAACAGATCGAGCGCCCGCTCATAGTTTGCCTGGGCCTCGTCGAGCCGCCCGAGCTTCGCGAGCATGACCCCCAGGCTGTTGTATGCGTTCGCCAGGCGGAACCCGTCGGGGGTGGGGCCGGCCGCCAGCTCCGCGGCCGCCTCGCGTGTCAGCGTCACCGCCGTTTCGTAGTCCTGCCGCTTGCTGGCGATTTGTGCCTTCCCGGTCAATGCCCCGGAGACTGTACCGCGGTCCGCCGCCGACCGCAGCCTCGAGTCGTCCAGGACCTGCGCGAGCAACGCCTCGGCCCTGGCGAACTCGCCTCGCCTCAAGTAGACGGCCGCCAAGTTCCACAGCGCGGCCGCCAGGACCGACAGTTCCTCGGGGTGGTTGGATCTGAGGATGTCAATGGAGCGGTCCAGGGCCGCAATCGCCAGGTCGCCCTCGCCGATGTGCTCTTGGGACACAGCGAGGCCGATGAGGCTCCTGACATACCCGAGTGAGTGTTCCAGGCCGCCCCCGGACGACGCGGATTCCCAAATCTGGACGGCTCGCGCCGCGAACACCCGCGCCTCATGGTACTGGGCGCGCTTCTCGAGGTAGCCCGAGATCTGTTCCAGAAAGGTCGCCGCGGCCTCGCCGGCGACGCCTTCGGTGACGACCGCCTCGGCCACCGACCGCGCGTGGGCAAACCAACTCTCGATGAAGGCCCAGTGGGCCGAGTTGTTCTGGCCTTTCAGGAAGAAGCCAAGCACCGAGCACCAGGCCCCGAGGCGGGCGCGGCGCTCGTCGGCGGTCAGCGCATCGCGCGTTGCCAACTGGACGACGCGGTGGACGCGGATCGTTGCTTTCTCGTGGTCCGCGGTAAGGAGGGAGTAGTTGTGAAGGGTGCCGACCAGGCGCATGGATTCGGAGATGATCCAGGCCGGGTCCTGAGCGGCCCCCAAGGAGCCGGAGAGCGGGCCGTGCGGGGGGACCACCAGCATGGTGATCGGCTGCAGGCAGTTCGACTCTGCGGACAGGAAGGCGACCAATTCGAGCAGGGCCCACGCCGCCGGGGACCGGTCGCGTACGGCTTCAAATGCGAGTCGGCAGACGGTCTGGACGGTGTGCCGGTAGTCCGTAGCGGTGTCGAAGTCCGCCGGCAACATCCGGAGCCCATGCTGCCGGAGCAGGTCCCTGTAGGCGACGAACGGCAGGCCCGTGGTCCGGACGTAGGCGGCCGCCTGCTCGAGGGCGATCGGTAGCCCCCCGAGCATACCTGTGATCTCCTTGGCGGCGGCGCGTTCCGCCTCTGGTGCGCTCTCCCGACGGGCGAACCGCAGCACAAACGCGACGGCCGTTTCGGGGAACAGCGCCTCAAGGGGAAGGACCTTCGCGTTGAGGAAGGCAGAGAAGTCCTGGTACTGCGACGTGACGAGCAACCTGCCCTGCTTCGTCGCAGGAAGGAGCACCTTGAGGCGAGCGGGTGTCCAGCCGGCCTGGAAGTCGGCCCCATCGACCACCAGCAGCCAGTCTGTGTTCGCCTCGTCGTCCATCCAACGCGCCAGTGCCGCGCGGACCTCGTCCGTGCCCTCGACGCGTTGCGTAGCGGGCAGCAGGGCGTGTGCGAGCGACTTCAGGCTGTCCAGGAACCCGGCCTCGCTTTCCGCGCTCGACCAAAGGACCCGCGCGTAATCCCCCTGATATTGGAGGACGTACCCCAAGGCGGCCTGAGTCTTCCCGATCCCTCCCATCCCGGTCAGGATGACTATCCGCTGGGCCACGCCGCCGCCGGCGAGTGCCCCATGCACCTGCGCCAGGAAGTCCTCGCGCCCAACGAAGTACCCAGTCTGCAAACCTACCGGCACTTTGATCAACCCGGTCACGGCGAGACGAGAAAGGGTGTGGCCTAACTGGCCCTTCAGAATCGCCAGGACGGCTTCCTTCTTTTCCAGGCCCAAGCCCTGAATGTCGGCCAACAGGTTCGTGTAGTCCCAGACGTGCTCAGACGCCACAAACGGGAACCCGTTGTTGAGGAGAGAATCAATGCTCTCTTGCGAGTACGTCTTCTGCTTCTCCGTCAGGATGTAGATGATGAGGCGATCGTAGCGCTTCGCGAGTGGCGGTTGAAATTCGGGGCGGTCCTTGAGGAATTGCTCCAAGGTGTGCTTGACTTTATCCAAGCCGGGGGTCGATGTCACCTGGATGGCCACCCGCGCTTCGTCATCGGCGAGGTCGATGCCAGGGAAGTTGCCGTCCGCGCCAACATCGAGGTTGCGCAGTTGGGAGTAGCCGTAGACTTCCTTGAAGAGAGGCAGGATGACGTTCTGCGCGACCCGATTGATGTCCGTGCGGTCCATCGCCCGGAAAGCCTTCATCTCTGTCACGAAGTACGTGAACTGAAACGCGATCTCGTTGTCGATCTCGAGGGCGTGCATGTTTAAGTCCCCAGAGGGCAAGTTAGCGAGTCCGTCAGCCGGTGCGAGGCTTGTCTATCGCAGATGTGGCGTTCGCACGACCGAAGGCTCTCATAGCCGGGCAGGAATGCGATCCGTGAAGCACAGGCTGGCAGTGAGTACATGACGAACCAACGTGCAGTGGACATTCACATCTTGCGAAAACTGGCTCTGCCACATTGCGCAAGGGCCTATCATTAATGGCGGCAGCTGTACTCGCCTAACGCCGTAAATCAGCCGCGCCGTCTTTTGGCGTCGGTTGCATTTGCCCAGTTAGGCCACCCACTCGACCTTATCGAATACTAGTTCGGGGAGAGTAGTAACCCGAGACCACAGACCACTCTCAGCTCTAGTGTAGGTTCGACACAGGCCGACGACCGTGGCGCGGTCACCAAGTTTGATGTCCATGGAGTCAACCTCGCTAAGGACTTCGAGCGCGCTCCCTAAGTAGCCGTAGCTGGTGAGGAAGACCCCAACTGCCCTTCGTTCTTCAGCACAAACTCGTACCAGGTGCCTGATGTCAGATCTCCCAACTCGTTTCTCTCGCCAATGTTTGACCTCTACCAGATAAGTCTTGTCAGTCATGCCCATCTCGCAGGTAAGAAGTAGGTCGCGGCCTCCATCTTTGGCGGCCCGGGTCAACTCGACATCGAAGCCCAAGCGTTCAAAGACATGTGCCAACATGCGCTCTAGGTCGCGCCACTCCAACTGATCAAGCGCATCTGGATCGCGGGCGATCAATGTCGCCAATTCATCGCTGAATCGTCGCAAGGCCTTGAGGACGGGCGCAGTGCTATCGGTATATACGGAGAAGAAGTGCGGCGGTGTCGGCCCTCCTAGGCCGTGCTCGATAAGGAGCCTGTATGCGCGCCGAGCGCTCTCAGTACTAAAGTGTTTAGTCGTCGCACGATGATCCTTGTCTGTTCCGTGTCCACGGAATCTCGACGTGGCTAGCGCGTCCATCGCAGCGGCGTACGCTTGTTCGGCCTCGGCTCGCATTTTGCCAAGTGCTTTGTCAATGGTTTCCTCTTCCATGTCGAAGGGTACGGAGTTACCGGACAGCCATGGAACCTCATCAGCATCAGCCGCATGAGATACGGCCCGGACCAAATGTACTACTGCCCTCTCTGCCGGTGACAAGATTCCCGTAGATTCCTCAATAGTAAGAATGGAGTTCTTTGCTTCCATCCAACCGGCTGGGGCAGTATGTCTATCTCCCAATCTAGTTCCCGAATCACGGCGGAAAGGCCGCGCAGCGTATGATTCAGCCAAGTCTAAGGCCTTACCCAATTTCCCTTGTGACATCGTTTCCTTCGTCAGATGCCGAGTAAGACGGGTGCAGTACGAGGCAAGCGCTATACATTCCTGATGATCAATCAACTCGAGGTCACCAATTGTGGGGATGTCGTATGTCATCTCAGGCATTGATATGTGTTGAATGTTTGCCATGGCTTAACATCTATTCGGTGGGCCATATTCGGCCCCCGGCAGAGATCGCCCAGATAAACCAGAACACAGGCTCAAAAATTTTGTTCTTATCAAGACATTATCCGTCTTGATAAGACCGGGGATAAAGGCTTTATCAAGCGCGCCAGGTTTCACAAATGCATCATCTCTTTGGAAGTCGAATGCCCTGAACATGGGGGGAATGACTCCTGAGGCTGCTGCCCTGCCCAAGCTCATCTGAGATTCCAGGTCTTGAAGATCTATGCGAGCGCGCAGCCGCCCTGCGCAAACCGGACAATTCGAAAACGGTCCGGATATGGACAGCTCCATCGCATCATGCTTTCGGTGCAGTAGTTTGGGTTTGTCATTCATGTGGGACATAGCACAACCGTCGTTCATAACGGTTCACAACAAGCGTCAACCCACACGGTGGCAGTCTGAAAGATGGTATCGCTCGATGGGAGACGATCGGGAAATGTTGCTTCAAAGATACAAACCGGCGTGTGGGATGTCAAGCACTAAAAGGTTTGTGGAAAAAATAGTCCTTGTACAAGAAACGTCGTCTGACAGTCACTCGCAGCACAACGCAATTTGCCACGGGGATTTGGCGCTACACACCCGCTTGCTCATTTACCTTTGTCTACGATCGTCACGGTATTCATTGGGCGAAACCAACCCTTGCGAAGGTTTCAAAACCTTCGCAAGGGTCATTCTATGCTATGACTTCACCTTCTTCCCCAACCGCTCCAGCCACTGCGGCTGGTCGGCCAGGGCCACGTCGGCGATTTTCCAGAACTTGTTCATCCAGTCCCTGAACACCGTGGCTGCCGCATCCCGGTCCGGGGTGGCTTGTTGCGCTTCGCCTTTGGCGGACTCCTGTTGCTGTTCCGTTGCCACCACCTGGTCCAGGGCACCCAGGCCACTCTGGAGTACGGCCACAGTAAGACCGCCCTCGGCCAGCGCGGTTTGCAGGTCGCTGCCAGCCAGAGCCTCGCGGTAGAATTGCTGCGCCTGGGCGTGCCATTCTACAAACTTGCCGGCGCGCGAGCCTTGCAACCCCAGCCGGCCAAGCAGTTCCGGGGTGTCCGCCAACACGGCGCTGGTGATTTTAGCGTGCCGGGCGTAACGCCTTTTTACCTGGGCTAACTCACCGTTAAAGTCCGCCGTGGCTTCCTGCTGCAGGGCATAGAGCCGCTTACGATCGGAATTCTTATCGTCGAGCGCCTGCAGCAGGGTCTGGCCGTTGGCCATTTCACCGTCGGCGGTGTAACCGTACTTGTCGAACTGCGCCTGAATTTCCGGCGTCGCCAGGGTATTGCCGATGGCGGTCTTGCCTTGCTGCAGCAGTTCTTCGATCTTTTGATTGGTAAAGCGCGCCATGATACACCTCCATGTTGTTAACGCGAAGAAGATGATTCCCTTCTTCCCGGATTCAGGAAAGGAGTTTTATCGGGATTCTTTTGTCGCAACTCAGGGAAACTGGCGGTTCCGGTCCGTAGGGAGACTTGTCCCTTTATCATGTTCACTTCCGCATCCCGTTTTCTATATCAGTAGGACAACTTGTCGCAAGTGCGGACGAAAAAGAGAAAAAAACCGGAAAATTATCGCATTCGAGCGGCAAAATGTGATTGGACGGGCTGACTTTTCATATTCTGTTGTCGAAATGCGTTGAGTCAGCGGCTACCAATCATATATTGCGAGTGAAATATGAAAAGTCGTGCCAGCCTGTCAGATGACCCGCGTGAAATGCGATTGGCAGGGCCTGATATTTCGTATTTCATGGCTTGAATGAGAAAAGGCCGGGCTTGCGGTCATTGCGAGCGTGTTCGCGAAGCAATCCCTCGGGGGCATGCAGGGAGATTGCCACGTCCCGCAAACAACGCGAGACTCGCAATGACAGTCCAGTACTTTTGGACATTCTTATCTTGCCAATTGGCATGCTATTGCGGGCCGACTTGCCGTTTCTCTACTCACAGCGCAATGCATCCACGGGATTCCGCAATGCCGCCCGGATGGCCTGGTAACTCACCGTCAGCAGGGCGATGATGAGCGCTGCACACGCCGCCGCTGCGAAAAGCCAGTAGGAAAGCGACACCCGGTAGGCGAAATTTATCAGCCAACTGTTCATGGCAAAATAACTCACCGGCACAGCAACGGCGCTCGCGACCAGCACCAGCCGGACAAACTCGATGGAGAGCAGGCTGGCGAGGCCTGCTACCGAGGCGCCCATCACTTTGCGAACGCCGATTTCTTTGGTCCGCCGCTCCGCCGTGAACGCCGCCAAACCAAACAAGCCCAGGCAAGCGATGAAAACCGACATCCAGGTGAAGTTGCTCACCAGTCCAGCGAACTGCTCGTCGCTGCGATAGAGCTGGTCAAAGTCTTCATCGAAAAAGCTGTACTCAAAGGGATAGCCGGGGTTGACTTTGCGCCAGGCTTCGCCGATGGCGGTGACGGTTTCACTCATATTCTCCGGTCGCAGCCGCACGGCCAGCACGAAACCCGGCTGGGGCCGGTATAGCAAAACCAGCGGCTCGATGGTGTGCCGCAACGCCGTGAAGTGAAAGTCTTTGACCACGCCGATGACTTTGCGCTCATTCTCTCCCATGCGAATGGTCTTGTCCAGGGGTTCTTGCCAGCCAAGTTCGGCAGCGAACGCTTCATTGATAATAATGGCAGCCTCTTCATCGGTGGCGAATTCCGTTGCGTAATTCCTGCCGGCCACAAGCTCAAAGCCGAGCACGGACATCAGGCGGTCATCCATGGCGGTGATACTGACAATCCAGACATCGTCTTCCGAGGCGCCTTCAGGCTGCAGACCCGTACGGCCATAGCCGCTGCCGGGCATGGAGCCGGTGGAAGCAATACCGACGATGTCGGCGTTCTGCGACAGTTCATTCCTAAGCGCTTCGGCGTTCCCGCGCAATTGCCGGTCCGTGAGCGGCAGCACCAGTACCTGCTCCTTGTTGAAGCCCAGCGATTTTGTTTTCATGTATTTCAGTTGCTGATAAACCACGACCGTGCCCACCATCATGGCGATGGAGGCGGCGAACTGTGTCACCACCAGCACGCGGCGCAACCACAGGCCACTGGCGCTGGTGGCAAAACTGCCTCTGATGACTTTCACAACCTGAAATCCCGAGAGCACGATGGCGGGATAGAGGCCGGCCAGCATGCCGACGGACAGGGTCAGCAGCAACAAGCCGACGGCCAAGTCCGGCTCCTGCGCAAGATGCAGGGTGACACTGCCGTCAAATGGCAGGGTGAAGAAGCCGCGCGCCAGCTCAACCAACAGCAGGGCAATGGCCAGCGCAATGAAGCACAACACGATCGATTCGCTGAGATATTGCTGCACGAGCTGCCGCCGGGTGGCGCCGACTACCTTGCGCATGCCCACCTCGCGCGCCCGATGCGCCGAGCGTGCCGTCGCCAGGTTCATGAAATTGAAGGAGGCGATCAGGATCACGAACAGCGCCACGGCGGACAGGCCGTAGACATAGTTGAGGTTGCCTTTGCCCGTGTTGAAGCCATCAAACAGGATTTCCGCGGACTGCAGGTGCGTTTCGGTGAGCGGCTGCAGGGTGACGTTGAAGTTGGGACCGACGTCGTGCTTGCGGATGAGCGGCTCCATTTTCTCTTCAACCCCGTGCTCGGAGGCCGGGTCATCCAGCAACACGTAGGTCGTCATGCTGATGGATCTCCACGAGGTCAGCCATTGCGCCAGGTTGGTATCCACGGCTGTGGGCACCAGCGACTGCACCACGTCCATGGCAAAATGGCTGTTGCCTTTCAAATCGGCCAGGACGCCCGTGACCGCCACCGTTGTGGTGTCATTGTCGAGTCGAAGCATCTTGCCGAGCGGGTTGTCGTCTCCGAATAGCTTGTGCGCCATCTCTTGGCTCAAAACCACCTGATTCGGTGAGCTGAGGGCTGTCTTCGGGTCACCCGCAGCCAGCTCGAAATCGAATATGGTGAACAGTCCTGCTTCCGCCAGGATGGTGTCGTCAACATAGAGCGATTTGTCGCCGTGCTGCACGAGAGTTCTACCGTTCTGCCGACAGCGGACGAATTGCAGCACCTCGGGCAGTTCGCTTGTCAGGGTCGGCCCCAGAGCCGGCAGCGTGATGCCGACGAGATTGTTGCTGACGCCCAGGGCCCTGTCGATGGTCAGCACCCGGTAGATGCGGTCTGATTTTTCATGCCAGGTGTCGTAGCTCAACTCGTTTTTGACGAAGATGGCAATCAGAATGCAGCAGGCAATGCCGATTGCGAGGCCGGCAATGTTGATGAAGGCTGTGCCTCGACTTTTCAAGATCGCACGAATGGCGGTCCTAAGGTAGTTCTTAATCATGGTCGCTCCTGGAAGTTGGTATTGGGCTCTACGGTGTTAGACACAGGCTGGTTGCAAATGGTTGAACGGGAGACAGGGTATTGTGTTAATTCTTTTAGAAGAGTTATTGGTGTGGGCGTTATGGACCGGGGTGGGTTGGTGCAACCCGCTACTTCTTGGGCACCGCCTGGCTCTCCCTGCGTGTCCGCGTGGGGGCTGTTTCGCGAAAAGCGCTCGTAGTGACGGGTGGTGGCCCCGAGAAATCGTGTACTTAGTTCTTGGCCTCCGTCATCAGCTCCAGCATCTTCGCCGTATCCGTAGTCGGTGCGTTGCAGGCGAAGTTCTTGCAGACGTAGGCTGTGGCCTTCCCGTCAATCGCCCGCTGATGTTCTGTAAACGCCGCCAGCTTTGAAATCAGAGGCAGTTCTTCGTTGTCCGGGCGGAAGATGACGACTTTGTTTGGCACGAACCGTTTGTGGATTTCCTTGACCATCTCCTGTGTGTCGGCCTTCTCAAGCTCGCCTGCGACCACGACCTCGTAGGATGGGCCAACCCAGAAGTTCAGCGCTGACATAAGTTGCGTGTGGCCGATGGGGCCCCGGTTGACTTGCAGAGAGAACGCTTTGCCGAGTTGCGCCGCTTTCTCCTCCAGGTCGGCGCGTGCCGTCATTCTTGCTAACCGAACCAGATTCAGAGCCGCTACCGAGTTGGCTGATGGGATGGCGCCATCGTAGATTTCCTTTGGCCTGATCAGGAGGTCGGCATCGAGGGTTTCGGAGGTGAAAAAGAAGCCTCCTTCTTTTTCGTCCCAAAAGGATTTCAACATTATTTCGTTGAGTGCGAGTGCTTCCTGCAGATAGTTTGCCTCAAAGGTCGCTTCATACAATTCGATCAAGCCCCAGACCATGAACGCGTAGTCATCGGCGTGAGCCGGCAGTCCTGCCTCGCCCTGCCGGTATCTTTTTATCAGCGTTCCGTCGCTATTTCGTAGTTTACGGAGAATGAAGTCGGCGGCCCTGGCTGCTGCTCTGGCGTATTCTGGTTCGTTCAGAGCCGCGGCGCCCTTTGCCAGAGCCGCGATCATCAGGCCGTTCCAGTCGGTAAGGATTTTATCATCCTTGAGGGGATGAACGCGTTGCTCGCGTACTTCGAACAGCTTTTGGCGCAACCCCTGCCAGCGTTCGCGTAGCGATTTTTCGTCGGTATTCTGTTGTTTGGCGAGTTCTGAGATGGCTGCCTGAAGGTGTAGGATGCTGTCCCCGGTTTTCTGACCCGTTGCCTGGTCGTGAAAGTTACCACCGTCCTTAACATTGAACATGGTTGCCACAAATTCGCCGTCAGTGTCGCCGAGAATTTCTTTAAGCTCGTCACGTTTCCAGAGGTAGAACAAACCTTCTTCGCCCTCGCTGTCGGCGTCTTCGGCTGAGAAAAATCCGCCCTCGGGTGAAGTCATGTCGCGCAGAACGTAGGTAAAGATCTCCCGCGCCGTTTCGGCGTACTCTTGCTTTTCCGTGGCCTGGAAGGCCTCGGTATAGGCGATGGCCAGCAGTGCCTGGTCATAGAGCATTTTCTCGAAGTGCGGCAACAGCCAGATCGGGTCGGTCGAATAGCGGTGGAAACCAAAGCCAACCTGGTCAAACAGGCCGCCGAGCCGCATCTCCTGCAACGTCTTTTCGACCATGTCCAGGGCCTTCTGTTCGCCGGTTCTGTACCAAGAGCGTAGAAGAAAAGTCAGATTGTGCGGTGATGGAAATTTTGGCGCCTGCCCGAAGCCGCCATGCTGCGCGTCAAACCTGGCCGACAGTTGTTGGTAGGCTGTGGCCAGCAGGCTCTTGTCGAGATGGTCACCGGCTGCCGACGAGCTGTTTTCGTTCAGAAAATCCATGACCTTCGTAGCATTTTCGGTCAGAACAGGACGCTGGTTTTGCCACATGTCTGCGATTTTCGGGATCAAATCCAACATGCCTATTCTTTGCTGGCGGCTCTCCTTCGGGAAATAGGTGCCGGCGAAGAAGGGCTTTTTGTCCGGCCCCATGATGATGGTCAATGGCCAGCCGCCACTACCGGTCATGGCCTGACAAACCGACATGTAGATCTGGTCGATGTCCGGCCGTTCTTCGCGGTCAACTTTGATGCAGACAAAGGTCTCGTTCATCAGTTTGGCCACAGTCGAGTCCTCGAATGATTCGTGCTCCATGACGTGGCACCAGTGGCAGGTTGAGTAGCCGATGGACAGGAAGATCGGTTTGTCTTCCTTGAGCGCGCGTTCAAATGCGGCGTCACCCCAAGGGTACCAGTCCACAGGATTGCGGGCGTGTTGCAGAAGGTAAGGGCTCTTTTCGAAGACCAGGCGATTGAATTCGGCGCCGCCATCAGATGGCAGTCGTTTCAGCTCATCCGCTGACGGGATGCCTTTTACGCCGCGATAGTCTTCAGATTGTTCCCGCGAGATGCCGGTTTCGTTGGAGCATTGCATAAGCATCACCATTAGAGTGAAAGTTGTACAAAGTGTTCTGAAAGAACGTGATTTTCTAACGTTCATCTTGGTTTCCATTGGTTGGTTGTCAAAGTGGGAATCATCAACCTGCGTCGGTGTTCTTCGGGCAGAATTGGTTGACAGGTGGTCAGCGAGCGGGGTTGCGGAGAATCAGCGCAGCCCGACCTGCTGTTCTCCAAGAGTGCGAATTTCCTTGCGGTCTTTTTCGGACAATCCCAGTGCACCGCAAATGAGATCGAACGCCTGCAACTCACTCACCGTCAGGACACTGTCAGATAGTGCGGTCAGGTAGGCAATGGTTGCGGCGGCCTTGCGCGATTCCGGAGTTGGCAGGTAGGATACGATATTCTCCAGCAAAGGCGGCTGCACGGTTGCTCGCAGCAGCATATTGACCTCGTGTTCGTCGAGTCCCTCATCTTGCGCGCGTTTGATGATGAGATCTCTCTCGGTGTCTGTGATGCTCTCCGCGCTCCAGCTCATAAAAACCATGGAGAGCAGAATGCCCAGATCCAGGTCTGAGGAGGCTGTTTGGAGCAGTTGCTCTTCCAGGTCGGCATCGGAAGCGGTTGGCGTTCTTTCTGCCGGTGCGGCTGGTGGTTTTGGTGGTGTTTCCAGGCGTGCCCGAATCATGTCAAACGGCATGAGAAAATTGCTGCCATCCCTGCGAAGGTAAAAGTTCTGCGAGCCTGTCATATAGAGGTTGGCCCAACCTCTTGAAACGCGGATTTCGACGACGAACTTAGAGTCGCGGTCGTTGATCTTCATGAATTTGATTTCGTACAGGTCTGGCTCAACCGCAGGTTGAAATTTGTTGATCAGTTTGCTGATTTCCGTGCGCAGGCGGTCTCGGTCCGAGCGGTCGAGGTGAATGCCATGCACGCTGCCGTCATCGCCGACGCCAAAGTGAATGGTGCCGCCGTTTGTGTTCAGGAAGGCGTTGACATATTTTTCGACGTAGTGTTCGCAAATGGTCCGCACCGGGTCTCTGGAGTTCTGAACACTTTTGAATTCGTGCTCCCGATCCTCTTCAAAGCGCATGATTTCGCCTGAAATACAGCCTGCTTCAAGTGGGCCTTCTATTACCGGTCTAGGTTCGGACGACTCTTCCACCACGGGTTCGCTTTCCACCAGGACATCGATGGCCTTGGGGCCGTCTCCTTTGTCGATCAAAACAAAGCTGACCATCTGACCTCTGCGTAAATAGCGATAGCCGTCCATCTCGATGTCGTTATGGTGAACAAAGATCTCTGTCCCGTTTTCGTCCTCCACAAAACCATAACCTCTGGCGTGATTGAACCACTTTACCGTGCCGATTTCGCGTTTGGCCACCTTGGAACCGCCTTCCACGTTGATTTCTTAGGCTGAATTTGAACACTTTAACGGGATGAGCGTTGCGAAAGTTCAAATGTTGAATGCCCCGTGTGTTTTCGAGACCAAGCGGTTTGAACCTGCTTTGAGTCTCCAGAAAAAGCAATGTATTCAACTCGCCAACAAAGAGCAATCGGGCGTTTAGATGGAAATGGAGCCTTTCCTGAATTCGGTCTTGCCAATCCGGGCGTTGATCAGGACGGGTTTGGCCTGTGCCTCGGCAGACTCGGCTTGCTGCAGGATGTTGGCAATCTGATCATGTGCATCCAAAACGAAGCCTCTGGCGCCAAAGGCCTCGGCTACCCGGTGGTAGTCGCTGTTCGCTAGCACAGTCGCGACATCGTCCTTCAAAACCTCGACTTGCTCGCGGGCGATCTGCGTCCAGCCGGCATCGTTGCCGACGACCGCTATCACCGGGATTTTATGGCGGACGAAGGTGTCGAATTCGGTGAGGCTGTAGCCAACTGAGCCGTCTCCAAAGATGGCCCAAACCTGAGCTTCAGGCCGGCACAGTTTTGCCCCGAGCGCAAATCCTGCTCCCACTCCAAGAGTTCCGAAAACGCCAGGGTCGAGCCATGACAGCGGCGCCCGCGGCCGCAGAATATAAGAGGCGGTGGCAACAAAATCACCGCCGTCAGCAACCAGAACAGCGTCGTCTGGCAGGTGGTTTTCAAGCTCACGACACAGCGCCAGGGGGTTTAGGAACTGCGTCTCCGCCTCTGACTGGCTGATGATTTCTGCGTCCCGCTTTGTGTCACGTTCTTTGAGGGCGGCCAACCAGGACGGGTCTCGTAGTCCGATCTCAGTTGACTTTGCCAGCTCGACAAGAAAGGCTCCCGGGTCCGAGAGCACACCGAGGTTGGGCTTGCGGTTTTTTTTCAAGTCGGTTGAACTACGATTAATGGAGATGAGCTTTGTGCCACGGCCGATGTGGCGGCCATAGTTTAGCCTGAAATCGCTGGGGACCCCAGCTAGAATCACCAGGTCAGCCTCACGCAGCGCCTGCCGTCTTTTGTGGCGCAATTGAATGGCGCTGCTTCTGCCCAGCAAACCCCTCGCCATTCCGGACAGAAATGTTGGCAGTCCGAGTTTATCGACGGCTGCCGCGATACGGTTGCTCTCTTCAGCCTGGAGCATGGCCTGGCTTCCCACCAGGAGCACCGGTTTTTTTGCCGACTCGAGCATTCGGCTGACTTTGCCGGTTTTCGAACTACCGGCAACGGGCGTTGTGGCGTCTGCTGGTTGCGGTGTGGTGGCGCTTCCGCCGGAGAACAGACGATTCACATGCCGGGCCAAATAGAGTTTTATGAGTTTGTCGCCCACGGCTTGACCACCAGAATCGATGCCGTACCACTCCCGAACCAGGGATTCCGGATACAACAGGTCCACTGGGCATTCTATAAACACAGGCCCCGGCACGCCTCGGCGGGCGACAGCAAAGGCTTTCTGCGTGACGGCAGCGAGATAGCGGACCCGCTTGACCGTGGTTGCCCATTTGACGTGCGGTCTCAGCAGCGCCATTTGATCGATATCCTGCAACGAGCCGCGGCCTTTCAACGCGGTCGCGGTTGCTCCGCCGATCAGCACAATGGGTGACTGCGCCATTTGCGCGTTCTTGACTGCCGTGATGGTGTTGGTCAGGCCGGGTCCAGCGGTCACTACGGCGACGCCAGGCACGCCGCTGAGCCGGGCAACCGCGTCCGCGGCAAAGACGGCAGTAGCTTCGTGGCGAACATCAAGGATTCGGATGCCCAGTTGCTTGCAGCCCACGAGAATTGGCGAAATGTGTCCACCACATAGCGTGAACACGAACTTAACATTGTGTGCAAGCAGAACGCCGGCAATTTGGTCACCACCGTGCATCGAGGCCTCGAAATAAGAGTGAGCGCCAATGGTCAATTGGAATTTGGATGGTTGACAGTAGCGATTTGTCTGGACTTTGTCAACGATAATTCGTCGGTCCGGGCTGCTTCAGAAAATCGTTGCGAATCCCTTGTTTCTTTTGTATGTTAGTGGCAACACCACTTTACTTAGACATACGTTTTGCTCAGCGCTTACCCAATGCAGGACTTTGTGTTTGACCAGTCTTGCGGCAAGCAGGAGGAAATTAGTATGGACTCACCGTTGAAAGTGTTGGTGATGGATGATGAGGTGACTATTCGCAATATGGTCGCCAAAGTGCTCAGCAAAAGGGGGTGCAAAGTCAGTCAGGCTTGCGATGGCGCCGACGCTGTTCGGCAGTACCGGGCGTGCCTGGACACTGAGGCTTGTTATGATGTGCTTATTCTGGATGTGAACATACCGTACGGCTTGGGTGGCCAGGAGACCATTCGGGAGTTAAAGAATCTCGATCCGGAGGTGAAAGCCATCGTGTCGAGCGGCAATGCGAACGACCCTATTATCTCTGAATACCAGACGCATGGTTTCTCGGGTTTTCTCCCCAAACCTTTTCATCCCAACGCGTTGCTCGAAATTATCCACACGATAACCGGCAAGGACGTGGCCTAAGCCAAAGACTTGAGCGGCGGCTACAACATTCCTTTCCGTTTCCGGATAAACCACTCGCTCGCAAGTAACAAAATAAAAATGATCAGCATCTGCGGCCGGTTCCAAATTTCCCATTCACTTGTAAGGCTGACGTACTTGTCAGGAAAGGCCAGGCCAGCGCTGAGAGTCCCGAGGTCACTTTGGGTGTGGAAGGTTCCGCCGCTTTCGGCCGAGATGCGCTGCAGAAGCACCTGGTCCATCCGCGTGTCCTGAAACTCGAGGCTGAAGGGTTCGACCGAGAACTTACCGCCGTCTCTGCCAAGCACGCGGCCCTGCAAGTGCGCAGTGCCTGAAAAACTGTAATCGCCGCCATCCAGAACCTGAAAACTTCCTTCATATTGGCCGTCGCCAAGACTGGAAAGCGTCAGCTCCTGAGTCGCGTTCTCACCAGTCAACTGCACGGCCACTTCGGCCGCATCCACTGGCTGATAGTCTTCAAAATAGACTTGAGCCGTGAATTTGACTTCTTCTCCGCTACGGTAGATTTCCCGGTTTGAGGTCACCCGAACCAGCTTGCTGTTCTCCTGCGTGGTCAGCCACCGCACCGCGTTTTGGATGAACTGCTCGTAATTGGCGTTACTCTTGCCGGCGCCGGTCATGAGCAAATCCCACCGCCATAAACCGTACGCGAGTACGGCAATGGATTTGCGTTTTCCGGAGTTGTATGCCGAGATGAGAGGCGTTTGCGGGCTTCGGGCGGCTGGTTCGCGGTCCGAGTCGATGGCGGTCAGCGTCAAGGCGCCGGGCCGAATTGTCGCCGCAGTTGTGTTGGCGAAGACCGGAGGCAGGTTCTTCCAGCGGTCGGTGTTTTCGAAGTCGTCCTCATAGATCCGCAGAACAGGGTGGTGGGTGCCGGCGGGAAGCACCTTCGCGTAAACCGAAGCCTCACGGGTTTTCTTTGGCTTGCCTGCGAAGGGCAGAAAATCACGTAAACCCCACAACTTATCGAAATCTGTGTTCTTGCCGCTCAGGAGTAGCACCGGTTTGCCCTCCGCCAGCAAGCCGCGCACTGCTTCAATGACGGCTGCATCGGAGTCTCGCCGCGGGTAGTCCAGCAAGACCAGTCCGTCGGTTTCCTGCATTGCCGCTTTTGCCGGGGCCGCACCCTGATAGAATTTTCCCCGATGTCTCTCCACGAAGGACTGAACCTGCAAGTTGTTGTCTGCCGCCAGAGCACGCTTTAGAAACTTGAGGTCGGCGCCAGGCCCACCAGCGATGACTGTGATGGTCAGTTTGCTTTTCAGGACTTTGGTGTAGAACGGCTTGACATTGTTCGCGCCGGTGAGTTCACCATCGAGCTGCGAGACACGAACCTCGTACTTTTCCAGGCCTTCATCCTGTGGTGTGAAGTGTAGGCGAATCTTCTGTTCCAGTCCGCCGCCAGCGAGATTGAACATTTCGCTATCGAGAGTTTCTCCGTCGCGCAGCAGCGTAACCGTGGCGCGCGTGGACTCAAATCCCGAACTCTTCACAAAGACCTCGACCGGTACCGGTTTGCCGGCGTACACCACCTCATTCGTGACGTAATTGGTGATCAGCACGTCCTTTTGCTGGCCAGGATCACCGATGCCGACCGTATGAATGGGGATGCCGTATTTTGTTGCGTATCGTGCAGGGTTTTCGCCGACATTGTTTGCCCCGTCGGTTAGCATGACAACAGCAGCGAAGTAGTCTTCAGACAGTCCCTCTTTGACTTGACGGAGGGCCGCGGCGATGTCCGTGCCATCTGCCTCGAGCACCAAGGAGTCGGGCAAGTTAGCTGCCGGCTCTCCGAGCGAGTGCGAGAAGAAATAGTAGCGAAATTCGTAGTCTCCGCTTTCAGTGAATAGGTCACTTGCAAGCATTTGTTGCAACACTTCCGGCCGATTGACTTTGTTGTCGACCAGACCCATGCTGGCGGAGTTATCAACCAGAACCGCGACTACTGGTTTCTCATGGTGTTTGCGCGTAAGGCTGAGAATGGGTTCGAAAAGGAGGATGATGATGGCGATGATGGCCGAAGCGCGCAAGGACATCAAGAGGATGCGCCAACCGAGATGAACCGGCGGCACGGTTTTCCGATAAACGAAATAGCTTGCCAGAACAGCGGCCAGACAAAAGATGATGAGCAGAAACGTGCTGCTGGTAGTTTGCAGGCTTACTTCAGTCAATCTTTTCAACTCCTTTTGTGAAGATGCTGTTGCCGCCCGTCGCAGCGATGCTGCAATGGTATCAGAGTTTCAGAGAGGGTTGTGGACTCAACCCGAAATCCGAGGTCACGCCATTCTCGAGATAGAACTTACCGGCGCGCGCAATCATAGCCGCATTGTCCGTGCATAGAACGGGTGGTGGAAAGAAAAGTTCAAAGCCTTCATCCTCACTTTTCTTTTTGAGTTTGTGGCGCAACTGCGCGTTGCAGGCCACACCGCCGGCCAACGCAAGTTGTCCTAGCCCTTGCATCTTGAGCGCCAGCATGCATTTGTCCACCAAGACCTGCACGGCAGCCTCCTGAAAACTGGCAGCCACATCCGCCTTCTGAGTTTCTCGCTGTTCTGGCGTCAGCGACTTCATGTGATAGAGAACCGCCGTTTTGAGGCCGCTGTAACTGAAATCGAGCTTGTTGTCCTTAAGTCTTCCCTTTGGAAATTTGACGGCTGCCGGGTTGCCTTGTCTGGCCAGTTTGTCGATGGCCGGACCACCCGGGTAGGAGAGTTCCAACATCTTCGCGACTTTGTCAAATGCCTCTCCCGCTGCGTCGTCGCGGGTTTTGCCCAGAATTTCATATTCGCCCCAGGACTTGACCAAAACAAGCTGGGTATGTCCTCCAGAAATGATGAGAGACAGAAACGGCGGTTGCGGTCCGGCGTGAAGCACGGAATTCGAAAAAAGGTGGCCTTCGATATGATGCACGCCGACAAACGGCAGGCCACAAGCCATTGCCACTGCCTTTGCGAAATTTAGGCCCACCAACAACGAACCGGCGAGGCCAGGTCCGTAGGTCGCAGCGATGCCATCTAGCGCGGCAAGTTTCACCCCTGCCTCTTGCAGAGCGCGTTCAACCACGGGTAGAATCAATTTCATGTGGGCGCGCGAGGCTAGCTCCGGAACGACGCCGCCATAGATGTTGTGAATCTCCTGCGAAGCGATGATGTTGGATGCCAGCGTGTTGTCAGCCCACACTGCCGCCGCGGTTTCGTCGCAAGAAGTTTCTATACCGAGTATTTTCATCAGTCCGAGTTAAAAAGTCATCAAAGCGTCGATGATGAACTGGCCGTCCCAGTCTTCGTTGAAGGCGTATTCGAATCGCAACAGGGCATTGTAGGGCAGAAAAATATGCAAGCCTGCACCCCAGCCCGAAATGAAAGATTTCTTCTCGAGAGATTCGCCCTGGCGCCAGAGATTGCCGGTATCAGCAAACAGGCCGCCATTTACGCCAAATCTGAAATTGGTGCCATAGCTGCCCATGCCTTGAAAGGGCCCCCAATCGTGATAGGTCAGCGGCAGGATTGGGAAACGGAATTCCGCACTGCCAATCGCAAGATTGTCTCCTGCTTTGCGTTCCCGGAAATGTCCCCGGATTCGAGTCAGGAAGCCAAACTGCACTTCCTCATACACCGGGATGTCGCCGCCGGACAGATTGGTGGCAGCCCGCACTGCGAGGGTCGTCGGCCCGATTGGCAGGTACTTGCGAACATCGATTCCGTAGCGAACGTAGTTGATGGTCTGGCTAAACCCGGTTTTAGTCGCCCACAGGCTTAGGTAATGACCCTTGTGAGCATACTCCCACAAGTCCCGCGAGTCATACCGGAGGGCAATTCCAACAGTGGGCAGTCTGTCTTTGCCGTTCTCCGAAATAGTGGGAGGGTTGTGCAAGTCATCCAGGAATGCCGTTGTCGTGTCAACACCGGACAATGTCATGCGCCGATAGCCCACGCTTGCATCCAGGAAAGTTGTGTGGCCAAAGCGTTTGCCGACCGTCCACTTGAAGCCGACCCGGTTTTCGTTGACCTCGAAGCTGACGAGGTCATCTGACTTCAACACATCAAAGGAGCGGTTTCTCACCCGGCGGGCAAAAATCGAGACTTTTGTGTAGAAGCGGGCTTTGCCAAAAATCCAGGGATTAGAGTAGGAAAGCCGGACGGCCGGGTTGAAACCGAGCCAGCCGTTGAAGTCGATGGTTTCGCGCCGTCCTCTGAAATTTGTGTGCAGCAAGCCCGCCCCCAGCGACAGCCTGCCCCAATCGCGATCATTTCTGAAAATAATGGGATACGGAAAGATGTACCACATCTCGCTGACCGAAACAACCAGAATGGCGCCGGTGCTGGTGGGCACAATGTCGATTTCAACCCGGTTAAAAATCCCCAGGTTTTGGATGCGCAGGCGGTCGAGTTCCATCACTTCCGGGTCGAGCTTGTCACCGGCGTGCAGTTTCATTTCGCGCAGGATGATCTCTTCCCGGGTCTTGTCGTTGCCTTGAATCAGAATCAGGCGAATGCGGTCAGGAGGGAGGGCGTTTGTGCTGCCTGCTGTGGTCTCGGGCAGTCTACTCTGTGCCAGAGCGGGTGTTGACACAGCGAGGTAAAGCACTATCGTGGCAAGGGAGATCATTGAGGCTGTCAGACGGGTGCACATCTTGAGCGATGTCTGTTGTTCGGTTTAGAGACTCTCGAGCAACCGGAAAGTGATGCGATAATCATCTTTGCCGGGTGTCGAATCTGCGCGCCAGGCGAAATCCATGCGAAGCACTCCGTCCAGAACCAGCAACGACAGGCCAAAGTCGGTTTTAAGGCCATCAAAGGCGTCATCGAGTCCGCTGAGGAAACTGCGGTCGGTATCGACGGCATACGCCTTACCGGTGTCAAGAAAGGCGCCCAAAGACAGAGTGGTCCATAGCGCGCCCAGGTAGGGGATGCCCTGTAGAGGAACCTTCTGCAAGATGTCACCGCCAAACATATAGTTGGCGTTGAGCATGAACAGCCTGTTTCCAATAAATTCCTTGTCATCGTAGGCCCGCAGATTGCCGAGGCCACCCAGATCGAGCGCGTGCTGCTCGAAGGTACTGCCTGTTCGGCTGCCAAGCATGGCCCGCAGCAGTAGTCGTTGGTTGCCAACGGTCTGCTGGTATCGTTTTAGAGTGAGGAACAGTCCATCGGTATCAAAGTCCTCCTCAGTGTGTTCATAAATGGCTTGCGCATACCAGCCGGATAGGGGAAAGATCGGATTGTCGCGCCAGTCGAAGGCAGCGATGAGACGCACGCCAATTTCATCCCCTTTTGCTATCTGCGAGAAACCGTTTTTGGGGTTTAGATCGACATCGCCGCGGAAGATGCTCCAGTCGACATTCTGCTTCAAACTTTCGTATGTGCGGCGTTCCACCTCCAGCCGCAGGGTATGTCGCTCGGCCAGTTTGTGGTCGGCGTAAAGTCGGATTCCCTTAATCCCATACGAGTCTTTGTAGCCCTCTCTGAAGAAAAAGGAAGACAACGAGTTTTCGACCTCGCCGACAATCCAGTCGTCCTCGGACTCCAGTTTTTTGAATACATCGAGGCCGATGCTGAGTCGGTTGAAGTCGAAGAAATCTTTGCGGATGCCCGCGTTGACTCGAAACCTTTTCCCGGATTCGTTCCAGAAGCCCCAGCCGGCGTCGCCGTAAATCTGCAGACGTTCTGCAAACTCAGGCCGCACGCGCGCACCGAAATTTGCAAAGAGTCCTTCAATCCGGTTGTGTCTGGGAGTCCAGTAGAATTTTACGGGCTTATCGAGATCGAAATCGTCGTCTTTTATCTGGTCGAAGGAAAACTGACTGTGGACGGGGATTGCGGTGAGCAGCAGTAAAGTCAATGCCGTCGCTATACGCATAAGAGTGCTGGGTCGCATGCTGTCTCCATAAAATCGGGGCAAGAATCCCTGGTTTTTTCGAGCCTTCTCACCAGAGCCGAAAAGGCCAAAGATAGAAAAAAAGCGTCTGATAAGCAAGCGCAAAAATCCACGGCGGATTCAAAAAAAACTTGCATTTCTGGGAGGCGTGATTTATATTATAGCCCCCTACACAATATCACATCTACTTTCTTACCTTAGATGTGGGAGACTGGCCCGTGTTTCTTTACGAAACACGGGTCTTTTTATTTATAGTCACCCGCTAATCATGCAGGAAACTTGCGGCCAGGACTCCAAGAAAGCCAATCAAAAAGAAGATTGGCACCCGGTAATCCTGATTATTCTCGTGGGCCATGGGCAAAAGGTCGCTGGTCGAAATATAGAGAAAAGTTCCGCCTGACAATCCCACTGCCAGACTCAGGTAAAATGGGTCATTGAACGGGATTGCCAGCCCGGCAACGGCGCCGAGAATGGCCAGCCCCGCAATGGCGCTCAGGACGCGCCAGGCCCTCTTCTCGCTGAACTTATGCGACAGCATGATGCAGACGGTCGAGAATCCTGTTGGTATCCGATGCAAAATCACCGCCGCAATGACCAGCAGGCCAAGTGTCGGTTCAAACTCAAAACTCACGGCGATTGCGAATCCATCCAACAGGCTGTGAAAGCCCATTCCCACCAGGGCTGCTGGGCCAAAGTGGTGTGCGGTGCAATCGTGCTCCCGGCAGGCGTGCACCATTGACACTTTTTCATAGCAATAAAGTGTCAGGAAGCCCGTGCTTACGGCAAGCGCACCCCAGTGACCCGCGGCGCGCACACTCTCCGCGATCATGTGATTGAGGCCGGTCGAGAGCAGAACGCCGGCTGAGAATGCGACCAGCAACGTCAGGTTGCGTTCACTCAGCGGTTTGTGTAGTAACGGGATGGCGCCACCAACGACAGTGGAGCCTGCAGCGAGAACTGCAAAGAGAATCACTTGCATGGGTTTTTTAAGAGTTTGAGTTGAAGTTTGCCAGTCTCATGGCGTTGCTTGTCACAGCCAACGATGCCCCCATATCACCGATTAGAACCGCAACGACCAGCGTCACAATTCCCGGAAAAACACCGACCGCGAGTAGCAATTTGAGCAGAATCGCGACCGCTGTGTTTTGCCTGATGACATGAGCCGAGCGTCGGCTCAGCTCTACCAGGTAGGGCAATTTGCTGATGTCGTCCGCCATCAGAGCAATGTCAGCGGTTTCCAGCGCTGTATCGGTTCCGGCGGCCCCCATGGCGATGCCAATATTCGCCGCCGCCAGCGCCGGCGCATCGTTGATGCCATCGCCGACCATTGCGATGTTGCCATGAAGTTTGCGGAGCTTTCTGATTTCCTCTACTTTGTTTTCTGGGAGCAAGTTAGAGCGGTAGTCGGACACACCGAGTTCTTTTGCGATGCTGCGCGCCGTACTGTCGTTGTCGCCAGTGAGCATGACAACCCGTTTCCCGGCTGCTCGCAAGCGGGAAATCACTGTTTTTGCATCTGACCTGACCTGATCGGAAACGGCAATGATGCCGATGACCTCAGTAGTGTTGCTGATCAGGACTGTGGTTTTGCCTTCCCGGTGCAGGCGTTCCAGCTCTGCTTCCGGCAGATCCAGATCCAGCTCTTCGAGTAGCAACTGTTTGCCTACCGCATGGCGCTGGCCATGGATTTCAGCCGTTACACCTTTTCCTGGAATCGCTTGAAAGTTCTTTGCGTGTGGCAGATCGATGGCATCAACCCTCTCCATTATGGCTTTTGCAATGGGATGTTCACTATGCCGCTCCATCGCGGCAGCGATTTGCAGGACCTCGGACTCCGGCGCGCCATTCAACGCAATGACTTCCATTACCTCGAGTTTGCCTTTTGTCAATGTGCCGGTCTTGTCGAAGGCGATGGTTTTGACGCTTGCCATTTCTTCAAGATAGAGACCGCCCTTGATTAACACACCGTTGCGGCTGGCGCTGGTGAGAGCCGACACCACGGAAACAGGTGTTGAGATGACGAGTGCACACGGGCATGCGATAACGAGCAGAGTCAGTGCTTTGATAAACCAGGGATTGAACGCCTCCTGCATCAGAAGCGGGGGTAAGGTGGCGACCAGCACCGCCATGACAACGATTGTGGGAGTGTAGATTTTAGCGAATTTTTCCACGAATCGTTCGCTTGGCGCCTTCTGCGCTTCCGCATCTTCGACGAGATGGATGATACGAGCCAGGATGGTTTCGTCACTGCGGTGTGTGGTTTTGATCTCAAGATAACCTTCGTTGTTGAGTGAGCCTGCGTAAACAACGGCTCCCTTTTCCTTGGTAATCGGCGCTGATTCTCCGGTGATCGGTGACTGATCGACGCTGGAAATGCCATCGACCACACAACCGTCTAGGGGGATTTTTTCTCCCGGCCTAACGACCAATAGCTCGCCGACCGAGATTTCGCTGACGTCAACCAGCACTTCCTTCTCACCGCGCCTGACGGTCGCTTGTTCCGGAGCCAGCTTGATCAACTCGCGGAGCGAATTACGCGCCCGTTCAACAGCATATCCCTCCAGTAATTCTGCCAGCGAGAATAGAAATGCCAGGCTTGCGGCTTCGATGTATTCACCAATTACGAGTGCTCCCATCACGGCAATCGTCATGAGAAAGTTCATGTTGAATTGCAGGTTGCGAGCGGCCCGGAAGCCTTCCCTTGCGAACAAAGATGCCCCCAAAACCGCCGCAGCCAGAAACAATAGGGCGGACGAAGGGATGTCGCGACCCAAACTGAACAATATAGAGTCGGGCGTAAGCAATCTAACCAGAAGCCCTGAACCTAGCAACAGGCCTGAGACTACCGTGAACCGAAAGGCCTTGTCCCGCCAAATCGGCCTTTGCCCCAGTTCTTTGTGGCCCGTGGCTGCAACGCGATAGCCGATGTTTTCAACACAGGCGACAAGTTGTGGGTGGCCGACACGCGAGGGATTGTACGTTATCTTGACTTTGCCCGAAGTGAAGCTCGCCATTACGTCTTCCACACCGACCATCTTCGCCACGGTTTTCTCTATCGATGCAGCGCAGTCTTTGCAGTGCAGGCCCTCAAGCACGAGATCCGCTGTCATCGATGTTTGACTGGAAATGAGGCCTTCTTCTTTAGTCAATGCAGCAGACGCTTGACTACTCATGGATGTGCTCCATCGCCGTTTCCACCAAGATCGCGATATGAGAGTCTTTCAGGGAATAATGAGTCACCTTGCCGTCGCGCCGAAATTTGACCAGGCGCAGATTCTTGAGTTGGCGTAATTGATGTGAGACCGCAGAGCGTGTCACATCGAGAATTGATGCCAGATCGCAGACACATAATTCCTGTTCCTTGAGGACGAGAATGATCTTCAACCGCGTCGGGTCACCGAGGATACGAAATGTTTCTGTCAGCTCGAAGAGTCGTTCCCGGGTCTGGTCCAGGTGTCGTTTTGCGGCTCTTACACTGTCCGCATTTACCAGAAATCGGTCACACGAGTCGTGTGATGTTTGTTTCATAAGCTTTGATTGTCAGGTGAACAGTTGCTCAACTGTTAAGATAAGAGACTCGCTGATAAAGTCAAGAACATTGTTGTTTCAGTTTGATATTTTGTTTGGAAAAATCGTCAATTTTTGCTATTATTCAAATCTTAAGCCCACGTTTTATCATGATCCAACTTGTCAATCGATAACCTACTGGACGAATAGATGAAACGCCACCCGCAGATTCTGGACAAAGACCACACTGCCCTGCTGGTTATCGATATTCAAAAGAAAATCAACGCTGTCATGCAGACTGGTGACCTTGTTGTCGCAAGCGCCGTCAAACTGATTCGCGCGAGCCAGATACTGGATCTTCCGATTCTGCTAACAGAGCAGTATCCTAAGGGACTCGGCCCAACTGAAGACGCCATCTTGCGGACGCTAGGCGGGACCCAGCCGATCCAGAAAATGACTTTCAGTTGCTGTGGTTCGAGCGATCTCCTGGGCCAGTTGAGAGATAGCGGCGCGAAACAAATCGTTTTGACTGGAATCGAGTGCCATGTTTGCGTGCAGCAAACCGCGCTGGATTTACTCGCGCATGATTTTCAGGTACACATTCCAGTCGATGCGGTGTCGTCACGAAAGGTGCTGGATTGTGAAGTCGCCATTGAGCGAATGGCCCGCGCGGGGGTTATTATCACCACCGTCGAGGGTGTCTTGTTCGAGCTTCTGCGGCAGGCCGGAACAGCCAGTTTCAAGGAGGTTACCCGTCTAATCAAGTAGGGCAAATTTTTCCCGGTTGTAATAGAACTGAGAAAATTTTGCCTTGCGTCGTATGCAAAATATTATTATATTTCAATACTTTAAGGGAGTATCGATGATTAGTTCATATCTTAAGTCCGGACTGCAATTCGTGACCGACCCAACGTAGCCCTCCCCTCCTGTACCCCTGAACTTTCAACGTTAACCCACACATAAGGACGAGGAAAACATGGAGAAGAGAGGAAATCAAGTTACAGAACGTAAATTGATAGTCTCTGTTATTCTGAGAGCCGTAAAGGACTATATCGATGGGAACAATCCTCATAAAATAGGGCGGTTGCGCGCCAAAGGTCAGGACCATGAATTAAGCCAGCTCGAAAAGAATTTCCGTAGCGCAAAATTCTGGATTTTCGAAGAAAAGAACGCAGAATATATCTTCTCGTTTGAAAAGTGTTGTGAGATCATTTCAGTGAGTCCGCAGAGAATACGTCGCGGGCTGATTCAACTCATTCAAGCTAACTATCGTCCTGCGAATAACGAGGTGACCCAGGTCGTTTAAAGGGCCCTTCGGATATTCTGTTTCTATTGTTTGCCGTAACATTTTTGCCGGCTCTGCGCCCGTGACGGTCACGCAGTTATTTTGCCGAGCCGTAGCAGCTTCCTCCTAGGCACTCGAACGACGCCATGAGCGCGGCGCGCACACTCAAAGATTACCTGAACACCCACACCATCGCGGGAGAACTCTACCAACGTCATCCAGACGACAGCTTGACATGTTATGCCTGTGGCCATCGGTGCCTGATCAAGGACCGCCGTAGCGGCACATGCCGGGTGCGGCAGAACCGTGGCGGTGTTCTGCATGTACCCGCCAATTATGTCGCCGGACTTCAATGCGATCCCATTGAAAAGAAGCCTTTTTACCATGTGTTACCCGGCGCGTCTGCCGCTACTTTCGGAATGCTGGGTTGCGATTATCACTGCGCTTATTGTCAAAACTGGCTGACATCGCAAGCATTGCAGGACGACGACGCAGGGGTTACACCACGTGCTACAACCGCTGAAGGTCTGGTTGAGTTCGCCAGTCGCCAGCACGCCAGAGTTGTCGTAAGCAGTTACAACGAGCCACTGATTACCAGTGAGTGGGCGATGCAGGTGTTCAAAGTTGCCAGGCAGAAGGGTTTTCTGACGGGATTCGTCTCAAATGGCAACGCCACGCCTGAAGTTCTGGACTATATCCGTCCTCACACCGATCTGTTCAAGATAGATCTAAAATCGTTTCAAGACCGGAACTACCGAAAGTTAGGCGGAGTTCTGCAAACCGTTCTTGACACCATTCAGTTGGCTTTTGGGCTTGGCCTGTGGGTCGAAGTCGTGACGCTGTTGGTCCCGGGCTTCAATGATTCGGACGCAGAGATTCAGGATATTGCCGCATTTGTCGCCAACGTGTCACCGGATATTCCGTGGCATGTCACCGCGTTTCGGAAGAGTTACAGGATGACCGAACCGGAGAACACCCCGGCAACCCTGTTGAGGCATGCTGCAGAGATTGGATTCAACGCGGGTTTGAATTTTGTCTACGCAGGCAATTGCCCTGGCAGGGTCGCGGATTTGGAGGACACCGTGTGTCCATTCTGTAAGAAAAAGGCCATCGTCCGCTCGGGGTTTCGTGTTCTCAAAAACAATATCTTAAACGGCCGGTGCGTTTGTGGTGCTGTCTTGCCTGGCGTGTGGTGTGCAACGGAGACGAGTGCCGTCATTTCCAGAAAACAACCACCACCTGAAGTTGCGAATTAGGTTATCTGCTCCGGGTTGGGGCATTCTTGTCAGGAAGGAGATGTGAGTGAACCGAATGCTGTGTGATTTGTGGAGTCTGATTGTCCTCCTTGGGATCCTTGTATTTTGGGGCTGTCGGTCGCCTGAGGACGTTGGCAGGCTTGATGGCGCCATCAGCGCCCAGGAAATTCGTGCTCACTTGAAAATACTCTCGGATGACAGCATGGCCGGCCGGGCGCCGGGCAGCCCCGGGGAGGAACTGGCTGCCCGATACATCGCGGCTCAGTTTCAGGAGGCGGGCCTGGAGCCGGCAGTCGGCGATTCAAGCTATTTTCAAACTGTCAACCTGGTCGGCATCAAGTCGACATCGTTCATCCAAGTGCGTGGATTCGGCGGTTTCTGGCAGCTTTCACCTGGGCGCGAGTTTGTGGCATCGACGCGCATTGAACAGAAGCTTGTTTCCATGCGCAACAAGGACGTCATTTTTGTCGGCTATGGTGTGGATGCTCCGGAGTTTGGCTGGAACGATTATGAAGACATTGATGTTACTGGCAAGATTCTCCTGGGACTGGTCAATGAGCCGCCCTCCCGGGACGAGTCATTTTTTGCGGGACCTGCCTTGACCTATTATGGCCGATGGATCTACAAATTTGAAGAGGCGGCACGCCACGGAGCGGATGGACTTATTCTGATTCACACAACTGAATCAACAGGCCATGATTGGGACGTTGTCCAAAACTCGGTTTCGGATGAGCGCTTTCACATTCCGGCTCAAGACAATGTTTACTTGCTGCCCCTGCGCGCCTGGATCAACGAAGACAAAGCGCGGTCGATTCTGGCTGCAGGTGGGCTTCAACTTGATTCTCTGATTGCCCAGGCCCGTTCCTCGGCGTTTGCTCCGATTGACCTGAGCTTGCGGGTCGCTTTCACAATCAGGAATGAGATTCGTGAGCTGGAAACTCAGAATGTGCTTGCCGTTGTCCCCGGAGACGACTTCGACCTGAAGAAGCAGTGCGTTGTTCTTACCAGCCATTATGACCATCTTGGCGATAGCGGCCCCGGACCTGAAGATACCATTTACAATGGCGCCATCGACAATGCTTCGGGTACGGCCACGCTTCTTGCAATGGCCAGGGCTTTGGCCCTTAGCCCGATTAGGCCCAAACGTTCTGTACTTTTCATCGCTGTCACCGCCAAGGAATCTGGTTTGCTCGGTTCCCAGTACTACGTCGAGAATCCGGTTTGGCCCCTGGCGCTTTCAGTTGCAAACATCAATGTGGATGCGGTGAACGTGCTTGGCGCGACTAAAGATATGCTTGCAATTGGCGCGGAGCGTTCGTCCATTATCGATGTTGTCGAGCAGGTTGCATATGAAATGAACGTCCGCATCTCACCGGATCCGGTGCCGGAGCGGGGCGCCTTTTTTCTTTCAGACCAATTCAGCTTTGCCCGCCTCGGCATACCTGCCATCTATTTGAATTCCGGGCATCAGTATTATGGCCAGGAGCCGGCTTGGGGATTGCAGGATCGGCAAGATTACACAAAGAATCGCTATCACACAGTAAATGACGAATTTGACCCGCAGTGGAGTCTCGCAGGCACAGTTCAGCTTGCCAGATTCGCTTTGAAAACAACATTGTCTCTAGCCAATTCGAGCGGGTCGCCGGTGTGGCGAAATCGCCCGATGTCTGCACCGGCCCAGGCCGCAACAGCTCCTCGGTAGGTCCGGCTGCTGCTCTACCTGCATTTCTGAATTCAAACGGAAGAGATGAAACGCCCAAACGTCACCTGGTACATTACACTCTCAGTCGGCTTGCTGCTGCTGATTTCTGTCCCGTCACTGCATAGTCAGATTCAGCCGCCTTCGGATTTTTTCGGGCGCAAGATTGGCGATGACGGAAATATCGTCACCTGGCCAGAGTTGGTCGCTTTTTACGAAATGCTGGCCAAAGAATCCGAGCGTGTGAATCTCCAGGAGCTTGGGGAAACAAGCGGCGGCAACCCCTTTCTTATGGTCACCATCTCCTCAGAACACAATCTCAAGAATCTTGCAAGGATAAAGAATCTTCAGCTACAAGCTGCAAATCCGGCTCACCTGACCGATGATGACGCTCGACAGCTCGCCAGAGAAAATGTCGCGGTTGCGGCGATCATTTTGAATGCAACTTCAGATGGCATTGCATCCACTCAGGTCGGAGCAAAACTCGCCTATAACCTGGCTGCTACGCGGGATTCCGCGAAGCTGAGTATGCTTGACCATGTTCTCATTCATATCGTGCCGTGCATGAACCCGGATGGTCTGCAACGCGTTTCTGACTGGTACATGCGCTACCGTGGCACGGACCATGAAGCAAGTCCGCTGACCCGCCTTTCCCATCCAGTGGCCGGTGATGAGTATCTGCTCGATTGGTCAGGGCTAAACTTGCCAGAGAACCGGATGGTTGCGCGGGAAATCTACCAGACCTGGTTTCCTGAGGTCGTTTATGAACAGCGTGAAGTTCGAGCACAGGATGCTCGTTTGAGAGTGTTGATTAATCCATCAAATCGCCACTCGGCCGGACCGCCGGAATCAAGTGCCGCGTCCGCAGGTTTTCTTGCGGCAATTCAACAGCAACGCGACCTGCCGGGGATTGCAGCCTGGCATACAGACTGGCTGCCTCTTGATGGGGCACTTCCTGGAAATGCCTCCCTGCACAATCAGATCGCAGTTCTCTCGCTGGTAGCCAATGTCAACGTTGCTTCGCCACTGTTTTTCCCGCGGAGTAGCGTCCCGCGCGCAGCACCGTCACAGCCCCTCGCCGAAACAGGAAGCTGGGACGGAGGCTGGTGGCGGCAGGACGACATCGTCAAATACGAACTTGCGTCGATCCAGATGATGTTGAGAGCGGTCTCGGAACACCGTGAATCGCTCATCTATCAATTCTGTCGCGCAAATCTCGATGACATCGAAGAAGGCAAACAGGGGTTCCCCTACGCCTACGTAATTCCGGCTGAGCAACACGATCAAAGTGCAGCAGTGCGGCTCCTGCAATTGCTCCAGCGGCAGGGTGTTCAGATTCACCAGAGCACCGATGATTTCGTGGCAGACCGGTTTTCATTGAAGAAGGGTGATTCTGTCATCCTGGTTGCGCAGGCGTTTGGTCGGTTCGCGCGTCACTTGCTTGGTCCGGCCAGTTCCGTATTGAAAGGCACCAGTCCTTCTCAAGCTGAGGCCACACTTCCTGCCAGTTCGATTTCCCGAATACCGTTCCTGTCGGGCGTGAGGGTGGTTCGCATCGATGCTCCCATTTCTGCTGCTCTGCAAATGAAACTTCGCATTGCACCGCCGTTGAAGAAGCTGGGCCTCATGGTCAACGGTGACTACCTTCTTCGGCCGGAGTCGAATGCGATCTCCTCCGTTGTCAACCGACTTCTTCTTCATAGCAAGAAGGTCTATTGGCTGCAAGAGCCGTTTGATGTGAACGGCATCTCCTATCCGCCCGGCACGGTGTATTTGCCCGCCAACGAGGTGCCTGCTGGCAGGATGGACATGCTTGCACGCGAATTTTCAGTCGATATCCGCCAGGTGAAGGGTCGTTTCGCCGGCAGAAAGGCAATCCGCCTGCGTCTGCCAAGAGTGGGCCTGCTTCAGCCCTGGCGACCAACTCCGGATGAAGGCTGGACACGGTTTGTTCTGGATGAGTTCGAGTTCGACTATGAGACCATCTTCAGTCCAAAAGTACGCAACAGTGATTTGCGAGGCGATTTCGACGTCGTGATTTTGCCCGCTATGTCTGCCAATAAGATCATTCACGGCTGGCGTCGGACGAGGCCAAAGATGTACGAGCCACAGGTACCACGCTCCTATCTCGGGGGCATTTCCGACCGAGGTGTAGAGAATCTGGCGAGTTTCGTCAGAAAGGGCGGTACATTGATCGCGTTCGGCGAGGCCTGCCGTCTGGCAATCGAACATTTCGGCCTGCCGGTCGAGGAGATGCAGGTGTCAGCAGCCGAAGAAATGAACGATGAAGCTCGCTTGGTTCAATTGCGGGTTGATGGTGATGAGCCGCTGGCATACGGCATGCCAGCAACGGTGTTTGGGGTTATTGTGAATGGTCCTGTTTTGCGACCGAACGCCTGGCAGCGTCGCACCGGCGTTGCGGCGGTGTTTTCCGCAACCGGCTCGTCCACAGCCTCTGGTCGAAATGTTTCGGACGTTGCTGCCGGGATGTCCGCTGTGCTGAGCATACCCATGGGAGAGGGGCGAGTGGTCCTAATAGGAATTCGACCTCAGTACCGGGCACAAACCCTGGCCACGTTCAAGTTCCTGTTCAACGGAATTTTTCTCGGGCGGTCCCAAGAACGAGTCTTGTAGTTCAAACGCCGGCTGCCATCGTTGGTTTTGCCTTCAACCCCACTCTCAGGTGGCGGTCCCGCCACTTGGAGCCAGACTTCCACCACTTTACCCTTATCCGAAAGAGGCACACAATGAAAGAAGGATTTCTGCTGCGTGAGGTCATCAATGCGGACTTGGTAGGACGCATGGCGCAGAACATTGAGGCCGTGTGGCCAGAGTTCGATTCCGCTGGATTTGTGCAGCGCGTCATTCCCGGTCTGGCAGCTTTGAGCTTCAACGACCGTTCCGCGGCGGTGGCTACCGCTCTGCATGAGTTCTTGCCAGACGATTATCCGGCTGCCATCGATATTTTGGTCAGGTCATTTGGCCCAGAGCTTGGTAAACCCGAACTCAGTGGTTGGGATGTTTTATACTACATGCCAATCGGCTCTTACGTAGCCAGCTATGGTTTGAACGACTTCGAACTGTCGATGTCCGCGCTGTATGAAATCACAAAACGTTTTTCATCCGAGAGTCCGATTCGACCGTTTCTAAAGCAATACCCGCAAGCAACACTGGCACGGCTGCGGGTGTGGGCGCACGACGACAACCTGCATGTGCGCAGACTGGTCTCGGAAGGCACACGACCGAGGCTGCCGTTGGCAGGACGACTGCCCGGTTTTCAACAAGATCCGTCTCCCGTGCTCGCTCTGCTTGAGAAACTCAAGTTTGACTCTGAGCTGTATGTGCGGCGGTCGGTCGCGAACAATCTCAACGACATTTCGAAAGACAATCCTGATATCGTCGTTGAGACGCTCACGCGTTGGAGCGAGCGCGACGATCCCGACACACGTTGGCTGGTAAAACACGCTCTGCGTACTCTGCTCAAGCAGGGCCACCCGGGTGCTTTGGCGCTTCTTGGATTTGCGCCCGAGCCTGAAATCCGCGTAGAGAATCTCAGAGTACGCGATCGCGTTGTGCCGGTCGGAGCGGCACTTGAGTTTGCATTTGAAATCGTCTCAACCAGCGAATCATCTCAAACGTTGATGGTCGATTATATCATTCACTACAAGAAAGCAAACGGCTGGCTGGCTCCAAAAGTCTTCAAACTGAAGAAGGTCATGCTAGCGGCAGGAGACCACATGACATTGCGTGCGCGCAGGTCTTTCAAGCCGATCAACACGCGCAAATTCTATCCTGGCGAGCATCGTCTTGAACTGCAGATAAATGGCAAGCGGTTTGAACTGCTTGAGTTTACTTTGGATATGTAGCGCACATCGCAACTATAAATTTTCGCAATGCATCGAGAGAAAATGCTGTCGGTCATGTTCTATATTAGTAATAGGGTCAAGGGGTGTCTCAGCATTTGGAGGTTGTATGTCCATTCTTGTTCAAGTTCTGCTCTCAGTTGCATTCTTGTTTGTTGCCGCGCTTGCCGCGGTTGTTCTCGCACTTTAGCGGATTATTTCCGCAAAGAGTTTGTTGATAGAAGTAGCCCTAATCAGGCAATCAGTTTTGTTACTCCTTCCTCCGATAAGGCCGTTCCGGTGAGCAACTGCACCGGGACGGCCTTCTTCTTTTGTCAGACGTCTCACTTTTTTGAATTGATTTGGGTGCGACTCCATGTTATATTGAGGAGGGGGCAAATTGCTATTCAATATACATGGAATTTTTGGTGCGCGCTGCGACACTCCTTCTCCTGATCAACGCCCTCGCCGGGTTCGCGTTCGCGCAGGACTCCGGCAGCCTTGCAGGGCGGCTGTTTTCGGATATCAGCGATCACAAACTTGACGACTTCAAACCCATTGAAGCCGCATTCATTCTATCCGATGTGCGGTCAGAGGACAGCTTGCGATATTATGTCGCCTGGTATGATGGTCTTGTCGATAAGATCAAAGGCTTCGGTTTTGATGCGCACGAACCGGTAGGTTCCGCCAGAAAAATCTTCAACTACATTCGGACGACACTCTACGACGAGTATCGGCTGGAAGCGACAACTTTGCTCGACATCGTTGAGCGCAGGAGGTACAACTGCGTGTCATCAACGATTTTGTACAACATGGTTTGCAGCGACATGGGCTGGCCCACACAAGCATTCGAAACGCCGACGCATGTCTACTCGATTTTCCACGATTTCGACGACCAGGTTATTGTGGAAAACACCCATCCCATGGGCTTTAACATCATGCAGAACCTCGATGTTTATTCACGCTACCTCGCGCAATTCTATCCCGAGAACCAGGCCTACAAAATCGGACTCGACCAACTCTATGCACATGAGAACCGCAACGGCCGCACCATCGACAATACAGAATTGCTGGGACTGCTGGCCTACAATCAGGCCTACTTTGCAGCAGAAAGAGGTGACTATGAAAGGGCTTACGAACTTGTTCTCGTAGCTCAGGATTTCAATCGCGATTCGCGTTCAAACGTGAATTTTGAAATGAATCTCTATCACAAATGGGGAGGGCAGTGCTTCGCGCAGGGCCGCTATTATGATGCCTTTGAAGTGCTGGCGGACGGCGTTTATCGCCATCCAGAAAATGCCGCGCTGAGACGTAATCTGCGGGCGGCTTTTTTCAATACACTGAAGAAGGGCTGGGAGAGAAAAAACTGGCATCTTGCCAGTCAGACGATTGCGGAGATGGTCGCGCTCGAAGCGCTCAATGATCGGGATAGAGAGCGGCTCAGGTCCATCCTGTTTAGCTGGGCGGAGTATCTCATCACTGAGCAGGAAAGCCCCAAGGCGCGCCTGGCGATTGCGCAACTGAAGAAGCTCTTTGGCGACAGCCGGCGCGTCCGCGAACTGGAGCGTGCTGTTTCCGAGTTACCCTGAGCGGCCACCCGCCGCCGGCTCACTGACTGCCGGAATTCAATTCGACCCTTGTTAGGAGAGCTTTTTCCAAAGATCGCGCGCGGCAATAGAGACCAGCACCATCCAGGGTGAGCCGTGCCAAATGGTATCCCCCCAATCCATCCACTCCATTCCTGCAGCTCCGCCCAGGATCCAGCGAACCTTACCGACGATGTGAGGCTCAGGAACAAACGGAGCCAATCCCAGAGACAGGCATAGCGCGACTGGCAGTGCGTATTTTTTCACTAGTTTTTAACTCGGTGTTGTTGATAGTAAATTCTTCGAGGCCTGATAAGTGGTTTGACAGGCCGAGAAATTAAGATACGAAGCTCGCAAGAGAAAGGCAATCCCGAAGAACGACCACCGTGACAGCGTGAAAATTACGCAAATGCAAAATAGTTCTCCAGTTGTACCTTTTCCCTCCCCGAGGTTACGACTGTCACCTTCTGCCAGAGCTGGTCTTCACCAGCAACAGCATCGGATATGCACAATGGTCCCAAGTCGCCGCCCCAGGGCTTTGAGGTCAATCTTTAATTGACGCAAGGATGTAGTCGTGCAACAGGTCAAATGTCTCCCGGCCGGTGGTTTCGAGGTTGTGCTGCGTCGAAACCACAACCAATTGCAGATGAGGAATGACGAAGATGAACTGCCCAAGTGCACCCCAAGCCCAGTAGACATCGTTGACCGCAAGAGAGCTGCCGATGCGGCTCGAGTCGGAGAAGCGCCACCACCAATAGCCATAATCAAAGTTGGAGTTGGCGGAGACCCTTTTGCCTGTTGAAAGTTCTACCCATGCCTCGGGGATGATCTGCACCCCGCCACGCTTGCCTTTCTGCAGCATCAGCATGCCGATGTTTACCATATCATAAGGGCGTAAGTTCAGCCCTCCGGAAGCGTCGGTGAAGTTGGGAAGACCAACTCTACGAATGAGGCCCCATGACCAAGCTCGAATGCCCGCCGGGCGGAACAAATTCTCATCCGCAAAGCTGCTAAGCAATTCGCCAGTCAGGTTTTGCAGGACGCCCGACATGCTCAGAGTCGTGCCGCTGTTATAGCGGAATTGCGTACCCGGCGGTTCTGACATGGGCATATCCAGCACGAACTTTATCCAGTCGCCCTTCTCCGGGCCGATCAGGTTTTCATCCCACTGGAAGCCGGAGTGCATGGTCAGCACGTTGTGCAGGTTGATCTCACTCTTCAACGTATCGTAGTTGGCGTAGGTTTGGTATTCAGGAAAGTAGGGGAGCAGCTTCGAATCCAAATCCTCCAGGATACCTTGTTCCAAGGCTACGCCAGTCAGCATTGATGTGATACTTTTCGAGACGGAGTAGACGGCGTGCACATCATTCCTTTCCCAGCCCTCGAAATATTCTTCAACCACAAACACTCCATTCCTGACGACGAGTAGGCTGTGCACCTCGCCATAAGTGCCCTTCCTGATCTCTTGGATGCCGGCTTCGAGCGTTTCGCCATCCATGCCCTGGGCCTCAGCAGGCGAGTCGGGCCCGGTGAGCGAACTTGATGGGCCGTCGTCGCTACCACATGCGAGCTGACTCAGGAGCATGAACAGGATCAGGATGTATTTGGGAGTGTTGTTTCTCATGGTTTTGCCTCTCCAACTGTTAATGATTTAGCCTGATACATTGACCCGGTGATCGGTGGCGCCGCGAATCGACACTACGCCCCCCACTGGGCGTATGGCTCGATAAGCAGACAGGGTGGCCACTGTCACTGCACGGGTTTATTCGACCGTCCTTCAGGCTGAACGGCTTTCTCACGGGAATTCGGCTTACGGGAAGGTGTAGTGCGGCTACGCAGATATATACAGCGAGTATGGCTTACTTATTTCGCCATTTATGATTTTGTTTCGAGCAGAACTATGTCGCTACGGCTCCGAACCCAGGGCGAATTACGGCGCGATTTTACTCGTATGAAACTTGTCTTTTCTTGAATAATTAGCTATTTTTGCGTTTGGGAGCAACGCTTCTCGCATTCCGGCCATCTGGCTTCTAACGAATTCGCGTCACGCCGGCGCCAAAGCAGGAGGACAACTCGATGCCACACCTCACGCTGGAGTACACCGATAGTCTCAAACTCGAGGGGAATTTCCCAGAACTGTTCAAACAACTTCACCAGGTGCTGGTAGACTTGGCTGGCATTCAACCAGGCAACTGCAAGAGTCGTGCTGTTCGGCTGACCGAATATTTTGTCGGCCGGGGCAAAGGGCGGCAGGCATTTTTGCATTTGCAGGTTCGATTTCTGGAAGGCAGGTCACCAGATCTCAAAAGAAAAGTAGGAGACGCGCTATTGCAGGAATTGCGGACTGCCTGCCCGGAAGAAATTCAGGTGACGGTGGAGATTCTGGACATTGAGAAGGATGTCTACTTCAAGTATCCGGATTTGCCGTCTCCGTCTTAATTTGTACTACTGTTCACATTCGTCGTCCCATCTGTTCTTGCGGTGTCCGATGACATTTGTTAGCTCCCCTCAATCGACGTAGAATTGCTGCAGGTGCTCCGGGGCGGTCCTTGCCGGAGTAGAGTAACCTATGTCACGCCACCTCACTGACCTTTGTGTGCAACAACTGCCGCACCATCTCGGTTGTGGTTCGAAAGTCAATCTTTCCGCTGCCCATTTTCGGAAGTTCCTCCAGCGTGATGAACTCTCTGGGCAACGCGATGTTGGGGAGGTCGTCACTCAAGGCAGAGAGCATTTCCTTCCTGTCCACCTGATGGGTGACGGCGGCGACGATTCTGGCTCCCTTGGTGGCGTCGGGCAATTCGACCGCGCAGCACTCCGCGCCATCCGGTAGCCGCTTCGACAGGGCATCCTCAACCGCCACCAGCGAGACCATTTCACCGCCGATTTTGACAAAGCGTTTTAGACGGCCTTTGTGCCAGATGAAGCCGTCTTCGTCGATGTAACCCATGTCACCGGTATCGTACCAGCCTGAGCGAATGCGCAGAGACGTTTCCTCAAGATCATCCAGGTAACCCACCATCACCGACTCGCTCTTGATCAAAATTTTGCCTGTTTCACCGATCATGCAGTCTTCGCCCGTCTCATAATTCTGGATCCGCACCTTAACCGTTTGTAGCGGCTTGCCAACGCTGCCAGGCTTGTTTGCGTCTTCGAAGTTACATGAAATAACGGGTGAGGTTTCGGTGGCGCCATAGCCCTCCAAAAGGGTGACGCCGTGCTTCTTTATGAATCCCTCTCTGAGCTTGTCTGGGCACTTGTCGGCGCCGGAGACGGCGAGCGTAATGGAAGCGTAGTCGCCGGCCTTTGACTTCAGAAGGTATCCCCAGAAAAAGGACGGTGTGCCAACTATCATGGTGACCTGCTCCTCGCGGACGATCTTCGAGATAGTTCTGAACTCGAGAGGGTTTGCGTAAGTGACGCTGGTCATGCCGTGAAACAACGGCGTCCAGAGGTTGGTTGTCAGTCCGAACACGTGAAAAAATGGCAGAATTGCCAGCATCCGGTCGCCAGGCCCCAGGTTCAGGGCCCCGGAAAATCCCTGGATGTTTGAGCTGATGTTGCGATGGCTGAGTTGAACCGCCTTCGGTTCCTTCTCGCTACCACTGGTAAACAGAATGACGGCAATAGCGTTTTCGTCGCGCTTGCCACTCAGCCGTGACAGCAGCGCCGCTGGCAAACGGGACTTGATTGCGGCTAGGATTTTATCAAACGCGGATACAGATTCCATGATATCTTCGATGAATACCATGCCCGGCACCTCTTTGCACTGCACTTTTTCCAGCAGCTTGCGTGACGTAATGATGGTCTCGAAGTCGCATTTACGCTGGGCAAATTCGGCGTTTCGTTGCGCGCCGGTAGAGTAGTTGATCATTACGGGCGTGTGCTTGCCCATCAAGGCGCCGAGTACCGAAAGCGCTGCTCCGGCGGAGGTTGGCATCATGATGCCCATAAATCCGCTCTTGTAGCGTTTGAACTTCTTTGCCAGAATGATGGACGCGATAAGCGCCTTTGCGTAGGTAACTTTCTTGTCGGTGGTGCGGTCGATGAACGCAAGCTTGCTGCCATATTTTCCGGCAGTGCGGATGAATTGATGGTGTAGCATGGTGTTTTTCCCTCCTCGAACGGCAGTTTGCCGCAGATGCGCTGTGTGGCTCCTGTTGCCCTCGTTGTGTGGTGAGTTTTGGAATGGAGAGTGAATTTACGAGCTACGTGGAAGAAAATCAAGCCCTTTGTAGCATGGGCCACACCTATTCAGGCTGGCTGACCACTTGCTTCGGGCCGTTTGGGGGCCCGTGAGGTCTTGAAAATCTGGCGCGCCACGAGCCCGACCAACAGCAACAGCCCCGCCGCAACGAGATAGATGGCCGTGTAGCTGCGGTTGGTCTCGAACTGCATGGCGCCCGGATGGCCGAACAGCCGCAGGTTAGACCAGAAGTAGGGGTTTCTGCTGATGGTTTCCAGATAACTGAGTTGAGCCTGCTGCAGAGCCCTGGGCTTGGTCATGTTGAGTTTCAGATTCTCGTAAAATTCGGCCACCAGCGGTGTTTGTTCGCGACCACTCAAGGGCCACATGCTGGCAAGCGTGCTCTTAACTCCGGCAAATGAAAAACCCTGCAGCAAACCGTTGATTCCGAGCCCGTGGTTTGTCGGTCGAATCATGCGGAATTCGCCGCCGCTCAAGACCGCCAAATTTGCCTCCATGCGCGCATTGAGCAGTTCACGGGCATAAAGATATTTGCCCTGCGTGCCATTCAACTCGAGTCGAGATGACAGCGGTTCTTGACCATTGATGGTGACGGGTACTGCAAAATGCAAGACTTGGGTAGGCTTGTCCAGAGCTGTTAGGGCGGCTTTCTCGCCTGCATGAACATCACTGTTTCCTCTGCCAAATACGTCAGCTAGTGCCGTGACCTCTCGCAACGACTCAGAGACAATTGAGTTTGCCACACCATTCGAGTCGTCGGCGCTACCGTTTTTTGCCGTGGCCGACGGTTTGGCGAATGCCAGTAGGTGCCGGTTCCCGGAGTTGGTCGGCAGGGCAGGTCCGAGAAACGAGTATGCGCTGGACGAGTATGCGATGGCGTAGTCCTGAATCAGGTATCTGGCGTTGGCGTAATCGAAATTATCAATCAGCTCTTGCGGGTTGCTGACCAGTGCCTCGAACGGCACCAGGTTGAGGACATCATCGGCAGAAATAATAATGGTGGTCTGCGGCACGAGCCACTCTCTGATGGGTGCAATCAAGTAGTCGTAGAGCTGTGTGGCCTGGTCCAGGCGAAATTCTATGCGGCCGCTTGCAGCCAGTGAGCCAAGTTCTGGCCGGGTTGGATTACAGACCGGGGTCATTTCGTGGACCAGCCGCTCAAGTCTTGAGCGGCTGACATTTGCCCGCTTGCCGTGAATCCCGTCCGGGCCAATAACCGTGATGAAGGTCGCGTTGTCGCCCAGAAGATAGCTGACGTAGGTCGCATCCAACCGGGTCAACTGGTCCTGCACCGCAAGCGGGTCGGGGCAGTCCGGCCGCAACAGCGAATATAACTTTGGGTCAGCTTGCTTGACGTTGTCCAGAAAATTGATCTGTTGGCGGGTGATTTCGTGGATTTCCCGTTTCGTTCGCATCAACAGGTCGAGGGTCTCGACTCTATCCAGTTTCCAGCTCTGCCAAAGCGCCAGCCATTTGTCCTGGATTTCCTGATGAGCGCGGTTGCTCCTTGTTCGAACAGAGTCCGCCAGAGTCGAGCTAATCGTAATCGTTGCTTCGTGAGTGAGTTCCTGATACTGCATCGCTTTCCACATTTCCGTGGTGCGGTAGATCGCGCCTAGGTTGCCGACAGCCGCAAACGCATTGACCGCAGGCATGATCAGGTCGTTTTTGACCCGAAAATGTGCGAATGCCGGTTCGCTCTGACAGAGCGTATTGTAGTCGTAGAGCAGTTTCAGGGCCGTATCTGCGTGCGCCGCCGCCAGGCTCGGGAAGTTTGTCGCTAGGTACGTTCGCACAAGGCCTGCCTGGCCAGCAACCAGAGACAAGTAGGAGCCGGTTTCGAGTCCGAGTTGAATTGCCTGCTGAAAATAGGTCTCCGCTGATTCAATATCGACATCCTTGAGCGCGATACTACCTTGCATCCAACGATGTGTTGCCGCAAAATGAAGCTGGAATGTCTGGCGCGCCAGCGCGTCGGCGCGCGACAGATAGTACTTCGCGTTGTCGAGATTGACATTCGGTGGCTGCATGTACATATTGGCGAGCCGGATGAAGCATAATTCGGTCAAACCGGATTGCTGCTGTTTTTGAGCAAACCGCAACACCGTTTCGTAGGCCTTCTTTGCTTCCGGAATCTTACCGGTAGTTCTGTAGATGTCGGCTCGAAGCAACAGCGCCTGGTGCGAGAGATCATGCCGGCCTGCCGCCCGTGCCGAGGCCTGGCTGCTGTCAAGGTAAGCGACGGCCTCTTCCTGCATGCCCTGAAGGTTCAGCACGCGGGCAATCTCCAGGCTTGTGCCGGCGATTTCGGCTCTGCTTTCCATATCGCGAGCGCAGTTCAAGGCGGCCAGGAAGGCATCAAGCCCGGCATCGACGTCATTCAAGGTGATGTAAGTCTTGCCAAGTAGGTTCTTGAATCTGAACTCCGCAATGTCGTCGCCAAGTTTCCTTGCGACTGTCGCGCCCGATTTCGCGCACTCAACCAGAGCGAGCAGGCTCCCCGCTGGTTCCAGCAAAAGGCATTGTTCGACCCTGGCATCGCGTTCCGCCTGCAGATTGCATAGCTCCATCGCGTTGTCTAGCGCCAGGTTGGTGAAGTGCAAGGACGAGTCTGCGTTCCCCACCTCTGAATGGCTGCGCGCCAGACCGAGCAAAGCATCGATTCGCGTTTCCCTGTCCGTGGCGGGGCACAGGAGCGCAGCCTGTTTGAAAGCGGTCATCGCCGCCGGCAGGTCGGCAATTCCCCTGGAGATTTGGCCAAGGATGAGTTGGCCAAACGGCGCACCCGGGACGTTTTCCAAATAGGCCTTGATGGAGGTTTTGCCGCGCGCCAGGTTACCGATGCGGAGCCTCCAGATCGCGTAGCCGAGGTCAAAAAGCGGACGGCGGGCTTTGTCCTTGCGCAGCTTTCTCAGCACCGCCTGCAGGGCATCCGTCTTCCTGGACTCTACCGCACTCCGGACCATCATGTTCAGAGCCAACGGCGAGGTTGCTCCGCGTTCAAACGCCGACCGGCCCATTTCAAACGCCCCATTCGAATCACCGGCCAGATATGCCAGTCGTGCCAGGGCGATGAGGTTATTGGGTTCGCCCGGATTTTTGTCACCGGCAGTCCTAAAATGCGCCATGCCATCGACCGAGCGACCGTCGTAGAAGTAGAAGTCGGCCGCGGTCAGGTACGCGGCAGTGAAAGCAGAGTCCGATTGCACACATTCGTTCAGCAGCGAAATCGCCGCCGGATAGTCTTGCTGGCGGCCGAGTTCAAGCGCGGAACTGAACCCGGGAGGCCTCGGAGTTTGTGCAGATGATTGCGTAAGAAGCAAGATATGAAGCAGAATAACGGGGACGCTAAAGCCAGCCAACTGATGAATTCTCATTGCAGACACGACGACCTAAGGCATATTTCAGTTAGTTCCAGCACGAAATATAACCATTTGCACATCGGCAGTCAATCCTTTTCAACGAAATTTATGCTTGCAAATCAGGGATGAATCAGTTATATTCTCCGTTCGTGTGAATAAAGGGATCTCATTGCAGGTTACGGAAGAAAAAGTTCGCCAAATTGTGCAGGAAAGCATGCGCATTTTGGGGCCACGTTCAACTCCTGACTTGCTCAAGCGGGTTACGAAAGAGGTTATCATAAGGCTAACCCGAATGCCCGAAGTCGATGGGGATACCAGCCCATATTGAATTGAAATTCAGTCGGTTATATGGGCCACTACTCCGCTTTCGTATCTTGACTCACACCATGACTTTCAACATGTTTAGTGTAACTTGCGCCCTGAAATTATCCGGGAGGTAACGCCGAAATGCGCAGAAACAATTTGTTCAAGACCATAATCGTCGTCCTGGCGGTCGTCTGGTCCATCGTGGTTCTGATGCCCACCTTGCAGCTCAAACAGCAGCAGAAAACCGCGGATTCCTACTACGCGGAAATCGAGGGAAATACCACACTCACGACCAACGACGTAAAAGCCTCGCTGGCGAGCGGCAATCTTGAGCTGCGGGTCCGCGATACGTTTGTGGACAACAGCGGTAAGAGCGTTGACGATCTGGTGGATGACGTCACTGCGCTGGTGGCGCTGGACGAAGAGATGGTAAAGAACGAGCCCAAATCAATCAAGCTCGGTCTCGATTTGCAGGGTGGCACCTACCTGGTTTACGAGGTCGATTTGCCTGATCTGCTCGAGAATCTTGCCAAGGACAGAGACAGCAGCCTGGAAGACGCAATCGGAGCAGTCTCCGCGAGAATAGCGACGAACAACGAGGACTTCTTTGACGTGCTGCCGATTGTTTTCTCTGAGGCTGGCTTGTCACTGTCGCGCTATTTCGGTTCGCGTGGCGACTCTGGCGCGGACATCGTGTCTGAGTTGCAGACGGAAGCGGAAGATGCCGTCGAGCGGACCCTCGAGGTCCTGCGCAACCGGATTGACCAGTTTGGTGTCTCAGAGCCCTCCATTACCAAACGCGGCGCCAGAAGAATCGTGATCGAGCTGGCCGGTATTCAGGATGTTGAGCGCGCAAAAAAGATTATTGGAACGACTGCGCTGCTGGAGTTTCAACTTGAGTCCGAGCCGGATCTGCTGAGCAGCGTCCTCGACCGCATCAACCTGGTTATGAAAAAGCAACTTGGCAGGGAACCCAAAGATTCTTTGGCAACCGCTGAAGTGGATGCCGATACGACCTATAAAATGAGAGAAGAAACGGAGGTGTCTGTTTCTGAAATCCTGGGAACGGCTGATGGCGCCAGCGATGGCGATACCACTGTGATGCTTGACCAGGACGTTTTTCAAGACCGGCCATTTGATGCCATGCTGGCAAATCTCGGCTTCGGCCTCGGCGTCCCGATAAAAAATGTTCGGACGGTCGAGCGCATCTTGAATTCTCCTGAAGTCCGCGAAGTTCTACCCGACGATGTCGAGTTCCTTCTTTTCAGCCAGCCTGAAAAATACGGCGAGCAGGAGTACTACCGCCTGCACCTGGTCACGAAAGATCCCGAATTGACGGGTAACATGGTCGCCAACGCTCAGGTGCAGATCGGCAGCCAGTTGCAGGCAGGGCAGTCGGTGGTCGGTATGGAATTGACAGGAGAAGGCGGCAAGGTATTTTCCCGCGTCACCGGCGCCAACGTTGGCAAGCGGTTGGCCATCGTCTTGGATGGCAAGATTGTTTCAATCCCGAATATCCAGGAGCGAATCCCCTCCGGGCGCGCTCAGATTTCGGGCATGGCCAATATCGAAGAAGCCAAGGATCTGGCCATCGTTCTACGTGCCGGCGCCCTGCCGGCCCCAATCGAAGTCATTGAAGAACGCACGGTCGGTCCATCTCTCGGACAGGATTCCATCGAAAAGGGCACCTACTCGGCGCTGGTCGGGCTTACGTTTGTGGTGATTTTCATGGTGGTCTACTATCGTCTCTCCGGCCTGGTTGCCAACATCGCACTGTTTCTGAACATGCTGATTATGTTGGCCTTTCTCGCCGGGTTTCATGCGACACTGACCCTGCCTGGCGTTGCGGGAATTATTCTGACAATCGGTATGGCGGTCGATGCCAACGTCCTGATTTTCGAGAGAATCAGGGAAGAACTCAGGAACGGTAAGACCATTCGTGCAGCCATAGATGGCGGCTACGGCCGGGCCTTCACAACCATTCTCGATGCGAATGTGACGACCCTGTTGACAGCCCTTGTGCTTTACCAGTTCGGTACTGGCCCGCTTAGAGGATTTGCTCTGACTTTGTCGATCGGCATCCTCGCCAGTATGTTTACGGCAATCGTGGTGACCCGTATCATTTTTGACTACTTCACCAACAAAATGACGCTGAAGAAGCTCAGTATCTAACACCCTCAGGAGCAAGCAAGAGATGCAATTCTTGGTGGATGCGAAATTTGACTTTGTAGGTAGCAGGAAGGTCGCCCTGATATTCTCGGCGGCTCTGATTTTGATTGGTATTGCCTCGCTGATTATGAAAGGCGGCCCGAACTACGGTATCGACTTTCTCGGCGGCATGTCAATCGAGATGAAGTTTGACCAAGCGATCTCGGTTGGCGAGGTCAGAGATGCTGTGACCTCGGCGGGATATGGCAACGCGGAAATAAAGACCTTCGGAGCCGACAACGAGATTCTTATCCGACTTGAGCAGCAAGAAACCGGCACGGAGGTCTCGGATGCTATCAAGGCCGGGATCACGCAGTCCTTTCCGGACAACCCCTATGTGGTGCAGTTGGTCGAGAAGGTCGGTCCCAAGATTGGCTCTGAGTTGAGGACCGCCGGCTTCTTCTCCATTATGATCGCGCTCTTTTTCATTCTGATTTACATCGGCTGGCGATTCGAGTTCATTTTTGCCGCCGGCGCAATTGTCGCAGTGTTTCATGACATCATTATTACACTGGGCGTGTTCTCTGTTCTAAATCTGGAGATCTCACTGGCAATTGTGGCGGCATTCCTGACCATCGTCGGCTACTCGCTCAACGATACGATTGTCGTTTTTGACCGGGTGCGAGAGAATTTGAAGGTTCTGCGGCGTGAAACATACGAGGGGGTCGTGAACGCGAGCATAAATCAGTCTTTGACAAGAACCATCGTTACCTCGCTCACAACTTTGGTGGTTGTGGTCATCCTATACTTTTTTGGCGGCGAAGTGATTCACAACTTCGCGTTTGCCTTGATCGTCGGTGTCCTGATCGGAACTTACAGTTCGATTTTTGTCGCGAGCCCAATTATCGTGGAGTGGCAGAAGCGGGTCGAGCAGAAGAAAGGCCGCCCGACGACCAAACGGGCCTGATCCGGTAGTCGGTGGCTGAGTCTACAAATCTGGAGGGAGTTTGATATGAAAATGACCGAGCAAGTCTCAGGTGATGTCGTAATTTTGGAATTATCCGGCAAGATTATGGGTGGTCCGGATGCGGTGCTTCTTAACGAGAAGCTGCATGAGTTCATCCAGGCCGGCAAAACCAAGATTGTCGCTGACCTCAGAAATGTGGATTGGATGAACAGCTCCGGGCTCGGCATCCTGATCGGCGGATTGACGACCATGCGCAACAGCAATGGCGACCTCAAGCTGGCGAACATCACCGACCGGATTCAAAGCCTCCTGATGATCACAAAGCTACTAACTGTATTCGAGACTTTTGAGACCAACGAGAAGGCTGTTGAAAGCTTCCAGTAAGTGCCCGGTCCACAAAACATCGACTTTCTTAAAACTCCGGGCTTCGTTCCGGAGTTTTTTTTGTCCAAAAGTGAGAAAGTAAAATGAGCGTAAAAATTGTTGTCGGCACACAGTGGGGCGATGAAGGCAAGGGCAAGATCATCGACCTGCTGAGTGAACAGGCGGATGTCGTGGCGCGCTATCAGGGCGGCGCCAATGCCGGCCACACGGTTGTGGTCAAGGGCGAGAAAACCATTCTGCATCTCGTGCCTTCAGGCATCCTGCACGAGAATACGGTCTGCATGATCGGCAACGGCGTCGTCATCGACCCCAAAGCTCTGCTGGACGAAATCGGTTTTCTCGAGTTACAGGGCGTGAGTGTGCAGGAACGCCTGCTCATCAGCCACAGCGCGCACCTGATTATGCCTTATCACAAAATGCTGGACCAGGCGAAGGAGTCCAAGGACGCCGACAAGAAAATCGGCACTACCGGGCGCGGCATCGGCCCGGCCTACGTGGATAAAGTCAACCGCATGGGCATCCGGGTTGTCGATCTGCTCGACCGCGCCACTTTTATCGAGAAGCTGGAACGCAACGTCGTGGAGAAGAATGAAGTTCTGCGCAAGATCTACGGGGCTGAGGAGATGGATGTGGAACAAATCGTCCAGGATTATCTCGATTATGGCACGCGGATCGCCCCCTACGTCAATGACGTTTCGACCTGCGTCATGGATGCCATTGCCGACAGCAAACAGGTCTTGCTGGAGGGCGCCCAGGGCACGCTGCTGGACATCGACTTTGGAACCTACCCGTTTGTCACTTCTTCAAGCCCCACCAGCGGCGGTGCCTGCTCCGGGGTCGGCATCGGGCCGACCTGCATTGACAGCGTTCTCGGTGTCATCAAGGCCTACACTACGCGCGTCGGCATGGGACCGTTCCCGACTGAGATGCACGATGACGACATCGATTTACGCCAACTGGGCGACGAGTTTGGAGCTACGACCGGCAGGCCGCGACGCTGTGGCTGGTTTGACGCCGTCATCGCAAACTACGCCGTGCGCGTCAATGGCCTAAGCTCGTTTGTGCTCACCAAGCTGGATGTGCTCGACACTCTGGATGAAATCAAGATCTGCGTTGCTTACAAATATGATGAAGATACCATCACCGCCTTCCCGAGTGAGGTGCGAGTACTGCAGGACTGCGTGCCGGTCTACGAGACGTTGCCGGGCTGGAAAACGTCTACCACTGGCGCGCGGGCCTTCGATGACTTGCCTGACAATGCCCGCACATACATTCGCCGTATTGAGACGCTGACCGGGGCCCCGATCAGCATCGTTTCGGTGGGGTCTGACCGCGCACAGACCATCGTCGTCAGCTAGACTTCGATAGGCTGTGCGCGATACTTTGCAGTGGCACGGTTTCCCTGAAAGCCTGTCTGAGGAACTCGCCAGGCTCGTTCTGGACTCAAAGACTCATGGACACAAGAGGCACCTTGAAATCCAGCGAACGTTTTCTGTTGAAGCGTACTTGCGGTTCCGGGATTCTTATTCTGGCCAACCCGCCCGCGTCAAACTGCAGCAGCGCCGCTGCCGGTTGAGGCCGGTTGGCAACATGATAAAAGCCGATCGCCAGCCCGCCAAACGTCCCGCCGACAAAGGACCATTTCATGATGTCATCCGTATCCTCATCGACCACCAGGGACAACGCCAGCCCGATCAGCAAACCCGTGCCTGCGCCATACATCGTCGATCTGCCGATGGTCACCATCGGATTTTCCTCGCCGCCGCGCACAACCTGAACCTGTGCCTGAACCGTTGAGTTTAGCGATAGCGCGATAACCAGCGCCATAATGATTGCCGATATTGATTTTCCAGAAAACATGTCGAACACCTCCGTTGCTATTTTCTTCACTGTGCTTCTTGTTTTGCCCATAGTACACCCGGATGAAGAAATACCCTGCATATCATCGCAAAGCGTGTTGGAGGTCGCAGTCGATCACCGGGACACTCCGGGCGCCTCATTCGAGACGACCCTTGGGCAGACAATCAAGCGATGTTGTCTCAGGAGGTCAGCAAGCAAAGGGAAATGACGGTAATTTCAACTATGTGAATCTTACGACTTAGCATTTAAGATTCCAGGAATTCAGTCGATATCGAGGAAGTTTAACAAAGCGTTGACCCCCAGGATTTTTACACAGCTAACTACCAACTGGAGCATTCAGGATGAAAGACGAACAAGGCACAAACATCATAAACCCGGAAACGATGAAGATCATTCGAAATTTGCGTGAAAAGGGTGTGCTTGAGAAACAAGATAGGGAGTACTATGTCAACCTGATGGTCGAAAGTCTGAGCCTAAAGCACGGCAATGGCAAAAGTACGATGTCCCTAATTGAGGACCATGGGCAAGAATGGTGTATGAACCACGGAATTATTGGCTACGACTATATTGTCAATTTGTCTTTTGCCCATGCGAGAAATACTGACAAATCAAAAAAACCTCCCAGCATTTCAGGGGAAGCATATGATGATGATATCTTTGCGTAATGAGTTGCCGCGATTGGTCGGGTTAGTTTGCTTTATCGCCTGGACTCATAATACATGAATAAGGGACTCCTGGCAAAAGATACATCCGGTTCACGCAAGCCTGCTCTCACGTACGCCAGAACCTCAAAACAATGAGCGCCCTGCAACTTGGTGAGGCCTGAGATATCTTTTAGCATAAAGGGGCCAAAGACTTTTCTATAGGTCTTCTCTTCCCATTGTGAGCCACCTAGGCTGCTCGCTTCTTCGGTGCTATATACCTTAACTGTATTGTCTGTCAGATCTCTTATAGATATCCCAATCCAATATTGTGCGCCCATGGCCCAAATAGCGCTCCCTGCCTCAGCCTCAACAACCACTTCGCACTTCTCATTCGTGCCAAAGGTACAATCTGCAATATCTCCCTTGGCTTGCCTGGTATACACTCTCACGATTTCGACATCGTTGGGTCCCACAGTAATCCTCCTTTCTAAGTACTGCGAATCCTAATTCTCGCGCTCAATAAGCGAGGGCACTCCGCGAACGGAATGCCCTCAACCAGTCAATTGAGCAGGTCTCCGGAAGGTTATGCTTTGTGACAGCAAAACATCGGGCTCTTCGCAAAGGATACGTCGGGATTTCCGACACCAGTGGTCAGAACTGCCAGCACCTCATAACAGTCACTATAATCAGACGCCGAATTCCAGAGGTGCTTGCAGGGTATCGGATCTGACTGGAATAGCTTCTTCTGTTCAGTCACAGGCCAATTGACGCCCAGTTGGCCTACTACAAAATGGTGCAACGGATTCGTTGTACTGTGCGTCAAGTCCCTCACCGTCATGTCGATGCGGAAAGGGCCGCCAGCATTGAGCTTGGCGGTGCCTGCTTCAGCCTCAACACATATCACAAACTGCTCATTGTGTGCGAAAGTCACATCCGCAACTTCCACATCATCCGGGCCCTGATATTGCCTGACGTAGACTCTTACCATTTCAACATCATTAGCATTCATTGTGAATCTCCTTTCAATAAAAGTTTTGTGCATTCAGGAATAGTGGTTCTTCGGGGCAGGAGCTAGGTTGTTCCTTCTATTCCACTGCGAATAATAAATTAGACAGTGACACCGCTTTTCTACGACCTCCTTTCGTTATCTTGCATTGGTCACTACGATAGGATTGATATTTGTTTTCTCTCAGACATTTATTCTGATTTTCCTGTTTGCATTTGGTGGCTTCACTCTGATTGCAATTGCAAAGCACAGCCGTGAATCCCAAAAGGCCTTGTTGCACATGTCAACAACACTTCAGGAGGTACTTGCTCATTGTTAAGAATCATGACTGTGCTCCAGGATTGCCTGCACTCGTTCCGCAATTAAATCACACATATAGGGCTTTCGAAATGCATCCTTCACGCCATATTTGAAAGCTCTGGCCACCACGTCGCGGTCGGTATCACCGTCTATCAAAATGATCGCTAAACTGGGAAATCCTTCTTTGATCTTCTTTATTAATTCAGTGTCAGAGGTGTTTTCTCTCAGGACTTCAAGGAGAAGCAGATCAACTTTCTTACCGCTCAAGATTGTTTCAATTCTAGAGTTTTGGAGACTTAGCTTTACAAGGGCGATTCTTTGAAGTTTTCTAACTAAGTCCTCATCATTGGCGATTGTAGGACCAGAAATCAAAACTGAGGGAACGGACATGACACAAACTCAGCATACTTGATGAGTTAATTGTTAAGTTTCTAGCACAACTATTGTGCCATGAAGAAATAACAATTGTCACACGCCCTAAGATGCTATTTATTTGGAAAATATGGATGACAGGCAGTTCGTGGGAAACAGCAAAAGCCAGGGCGTAAATGCCAAAACTTTGGTAAATGCACCCTTCCCTTCGACAGGCTCAGGGGACCTTCGGCAGCTCAGGGTGCGGCTTTGAGCTGATCCTAATGTTGAGCTGACCTAATGTTGAGCTTGTCGAAACATGGCTTTCGTCTACAAGCCGACACGAGCGACTGATTTCACGGATTAAACACTGATGTTGGCTGGCTGTGCCCAGCCATAATTTGTACGAGACAGAATTCTCGATTTCAGCAGATTAATTATGTGATGAAATCAGACCACGTTTCTCAAGGACTCGATTCTTCGGCAGAATTTCGACAATCCGTGTTCATCAGTGAAAATCCGTGGCTAAGCACCTTGGTGCTGTGTGCCTCAGTGGCTGATCGTGAGTTTGATGCGGGTTGGTAGAGCCAGACCTGCCAGGTTTTCAAAACCTGGCAGGTCTTCGTTTGCAGAAAACCACTGCGGCAATTGCCGCGGCAGGGTTATGAAGTCTCAGGTGTGCTGTCTTGCTCGACGGCCTCTTTGTGGCACATGCTTAGCAAGAACAACACATTGGGATGGCCGCCCGATCGGCGCAATCGCATTCTTAATCGTTCCCCTTTGTGTACCCACTCCAACTGCCGTCATCTGTGAAGGTCCATTCCATCGGCGGCTCTTCCAGTTTAAAAAATTCGATATTCTCTGTTTGAAAAAGCGGTTCTATACCTTTGGGCTTGGGGATATTTCTGCGCATCACCAGGTACTTGTCTGCCTCGCTTTTGATGGTTCTATTCTCTATGCCCTGAAAATTCAAGTTACCTTCGATCGGATTCAAGACGTAAACGTTATGGTACGTCTCGAAGTCCCGCAAATTCAGTGAGGTGATGACGCCCGCCTTGACTCCCAGAAACCAGTTGCAGACATGGTCAGCTCCGGTAGGCGTAAGAATCAAATCATTGCCGTCCAAAGGGTGTTGGCTTTGCAAATCTTTTATGTCAGCAACGATCTGTTCATGATTCCTGTTGTGGATTCTCGAACTCATCAACTCACCGAAGGCCAACACAATGGCTGCGACCGCCAGCAATATATGAATCCAGGTTTTTAACCACGGTCTTTTAAATCCGTACTTCTCGTTATAGATTAGAATGATAAGCAGCGGAATACTCAAGAACAAGGCCAGTCGCCCCATGAGTTGCTGGTCCAAAATTGGCAGAAGCAGGAGACCGCTAAAAAGGATATTGGCAAGCCAAAAGATTCTATCCGGAATCGCTAAGCTTGATTTGTAGCGATGGTAGACGCGATAAAAAAGAAAAAGCAGCAAATAAAAAATGGCGAGCCCGCCTAAGGATGGCATATTCTCAGTCTGGTTATTTCCGCCGTTGAGAAATGCCAACAGGAGTGAGTTGGCCAATGAATCATTCAAATAGACGAAAAGCCGCTCGAATCGTTGGGGGTCGAAAAGGTAAGTCAAAGCACTTGCCATGACTATGGCCGAAGCCAGGGCAAGCCCAGCAATCAGAATGTTTTTCCTGTTTTTGCTGACAACGGAGAAAGCAAGAAACGCGGCCAGGCCATACAAAACCATGGCTGCGAAGGTGCCATAATGAGAGAGAACAATGACCAGCGCCAGCACCACGGAGATGACGGCATCTTTCACAGCCGCCTTTTCAAACAATCTCCGCGAATAGTACAGCAACGTGGACAGGATAAGCAAGCCGAACATATTCTTTTGAAGGAATTCCGGCATATAGCTGACACTGAGCGGCAGGAACCCTGCAAGAAAGATCAAAATCCATTGGTTTCTTTGGATTGGAAGTTGTCCGTTTATTCTCTTTACGATGTGATAGATGGGAATTGCAATCAAGGACGGCGCCAAGCACATGATGAGGCGAGTGGAAATAACAATGGCATCATTCTGCTCGACTCCCAAGACACCAAAACCTTTGGCCACCATGCCATACAGGTAGAACAGCAAGGGCATATCTTTGTAAGCAAGTGTGCCATGTTGCAGCAAGCCCCTGACCTGCACAAAATAGTAGGTAGTGTGATTGAGCCACCCGGCAAATTCCGCCTTGTCAATCCACAGCGTGAATACCCGGGTTGCCGTCGCTGCCAATACGGTCAGGAGCAACTTGTTTGACTCTTGCCATTTCACCATTATTGCTCCCGGCGCTTATTATCTTTAGAGCGAAGGTAATTGATGGCTGTCGCAATCAGAACACCGGTTGCAACACCCACGGCAAAAAGCAATGCTATATCAACTGCCCGCACCGCATCGAACGCTGATGAGCCAAGCAGGTGCAACAGTCCTGGAATAATAACCGCTGCCATTACGGCCATCACCGACCGAAGTTTCTTTCTTAGTTTTTGTTTTTCTTCCATGGTTGACTCCTTTTTGAGGTGTTCGCCTGCACGGGAATGATGAACCCGGCCACTCACGAAAGATGAAGGTTGTCAAGTATGAGGTTCTCTAAAGATAGGAATATTGTCATACAGGTGAAACCTGTCCGGGACTACTGCATCAACGTAATTTTCCGTGTATCCCTGAAACCTTCCGCAACCATTTGCAGAAAATAGACACCCGAGGCAGCCTGCCGTCCGCCGCGAATCTTTCCATCCCAATAGACTTCGTGCAAGCCGGGCTGCGTTTGTTTGACTTCGACGAGTGAGTGAATTAGTCTCCCGGTGATATCGAAAATATTTAAGGAAACAGCAGCAGCTTTCGGCAGCTCAAACCGAACGACGGTTCCCGGATTAAAGGGATTGGGGTAGTTGGGCGCCAACCCGAAACCAGCCGGTGTGGCGGTATTCCCTTGACGGATTGATGTGGGCGTATCGTCGGGCAGAATGATCATGCGCAGCGTACCATTGCCACCGCCACTACCGGTCGCAAGCGAGTCCTGGGTCACAAAAAGCGTGTCCCCGTCCAGCGAGGCAGCCATCGGTCCCGGGGAAATAAATTGCGCCTGCAACAATTCGCCATCGACTGTTCCAGGGTTTCGCAATCCAGCAAACGGCGTTAGTGCGCCGCCGGGCTCCAGGGGTGCACGGAAAATCTGATGTAGCGCGTAAGACGTGACATACAGATAATCACCCACCACCATACAGGCAGGCATTCCGGTATTGAAAGGCACGGGCAATGTGCCAAACAGGGATTGGCTGCCATCCGGAAGTATTTTGGTGATGCGCCCGTCGAACCAGTTTGCAACATACAAATTGCCCGTATCTTGATCGAATGCCAGTCCCGCGGGGAAGCGAATGCTGCCGCCGGAGGCCACGGTTGTGACTGTTGTTCCGGCGCCATCTACTCTGGAAACCGTATGTGCAAACCAGTTCATGATATAGAATGTGTTTGTCAGCGTATCGATTTCGAGTCCATTGACGCCCTGGGCGGTTGGAATAAACAGGCTGACCTCTTTCTCCGGAGTGATTCTATAAACGCCAGTATTCCAATTGGTGACATAGAGATTGTCGTTCTGGTCAAAATCCAATTCGATCAGAAATGGATTTAAGCCGGTGATATATTCTTCGACGCTGCCGTCTCGCGCGACTTTGTAAATTGTGCGTCCGTTCAGGACACCGTTGCCACCATTGGTCGCCACGAAAATCTCTCCGGATTTGTTAATGGCAATCCCGCTGTTCAATCGTGAATCTCGGCTAATCGTTTGCACGGGTTGTGCAAGAGCAAAACTTGCAACCGTCATAAGCGTTACAATTGCTCCGAGAATTCTGTTAAACCATGTCATATCTCTGACTCCTCAAATCTTTTGGTGATGTTTTTCTAAGGGAATATTCGGTGAGTGCTACGAAAAATCGGCCCGTGCTGCCCGGTGAGGATCGAATCCTGCGAGCGCCGGGCCGCCATCATCTTCCTTATTTCAGCAACAACATTTTTTTTGCGACGGCAAGGTCACCCGCCTCAATTCTGTAGGTGTAAAGGCCACTGGCGAGACCGTCTGCGCTGAAGCTCACCAGGTGTGCGCCTGCCACCCTCTGCTCTGCAACCAGGGTTTTCACTTCTCTACCCAGAAGATCATAGACCTTCAGAGAAACAAAAGCCGACTTGGGTAAATCAAAGGTAATCGTGGTTTCGGGGTTGAAGGGATTCGGATAGTTTTGACCCAGGTGAATGGATTCAGGCACCCGCGGGCTGGAATCGTTGATGCCGGTAGTGACGTCAAGAATGATCATCCGAATAATGCCCGGGTCAGCATCGAGCACGTAAAGCGTATCGCCGGTGACACTGGCCGCGATGCTATTGGGTCGCCTGAAAGTGGCCTGCAACGCCGGACCGTTCTGACTGCCGGCCTGGCCTGTGCCAGCCAGCAATTCAAGGGCGCCATCAAGGCTGAGGGTGTATACTTTTTGCGAGCTTGGTGACGGCACATAAAGATTGCCGTTGGCATAGGTCATCTGATTGACGGTGCCGCCAGGGATAGTCGCAAAAAGGGTAATCGTGCGCTCAGGAGTTATTTTGAAGATTTGACCGCTTTGCCAATTGCTGGCATAGATATTTGCCGAGTCATCCAGCGCAATCCCGATGGCGTCTCTTAAGCCGCCGCCGTTGGCATATACATCAACGTCACCGTTGGTTGAGATCTTCTTGATGCTACTGCCTGTACCGCTGAAATTGGCGCCAAATTCGGACACGAAAATTTCGTTATCCGAATTGAGAACAACACCTGCCGGGCCATTGAGACCGGTTGCAAAGATACTGGTCTGGCCATTTCCGGATACTTTGTAGAGAAAATTCCCGCTATAGCTGTTTACATAGAGACTCTGGTTGGAATCGAAAAAGGCACCAACCGCGCCTTGCAAGCCGGTGGCAAAATCACTGACTTCGCCTTGTGGCGTGATCTTCAGGACGGTGCTCTTATCAAAGCCGCCGGAAAGAAACAGGTCGCCTGAAGGTGCAACGACAAGGCCGTCACCAAACGAACCGCGATTCAAATCTACCAGCGTGGAAACCGTCTGGGCATGTACACTCATTGCGCCTGCCAAAAGCAGGGTGCAGATTGCGATACCTCTCTTCATGAGTCAAACTCCTTTTGCAAATAGGTTGTCGAAACGGGGCGGGGTCTTACTGTCTGCATGGGAATATGGCCATGAGAGACACAAGAATCGAGTCAGCCACTTGGCTGAGACAAATTCTCAGTTTTTGGGAAGAGTTTCTTAAATGGTTGGTGCAGCGTCGCGCCGGTAGGCAGACGGCGTCAGCCCGGTGAATTTTTTGAAGGCCCGGTTGAAAGAGGCTTTGTTGTTGAAACCCGCTTCGTGCGCAATGGCAAGAACCGTCAAATGCTGGTGACCGGAATCCAGCAGAAGTCTTTTCGATTCGGCGACACGGTACTGATTCACAAAGTCGAAAAAGTTGTATTCAGAAGCCTGGGTCAGCGCCTGAGAAAGATGATAGGTTGGAATACCGAGCACTGAGGCAATCTCGGAGACCCGCAAATCTTCCTTGAGATATGGCTTGCCTTCATCCATATAGTTCGAAAGACTTGTAAGATGTGCCCGGGCCTGACTCAAGGATAGCGCAGACTTCTTGTATTTCTCATTGGATTGCCGCAATTCCCTGACAGCCTCAGTATTGGAGGCCGGCGGTGTTTCTTCAGCGCCAAGATGCACAGGTTGTTGAATGGCAAAATAGCCGACCACATGGACGAACGCTGAAAGCAACAATAACCAGGCTCTATCCAGGACGGTGCCGTATTGTCCAAACTTCAACAGAAGAACATACAGTACGAGGAAGCCTCCGACATATGCGCACAGAAAGAAGGTTAACGTTCTGAGCCAACGTAAACGTATGATCAGCCGGTTGTCCGAAACTTGGTTCTCTATCGCACTGTTGTATTTCTTGAGCATTTTGTATGACAGCAACAAGTAGATGCTCGTATGGAGGATAATCAAAGCTAGAAAAACGTACGCCTTAGTCTGGATTTCAGGTAATTCCCAAATCGGATATTCCCGCAATACTCTGCTCTTCACGTCAGAATCCAGCAGGAACCACGGCAGCATCTGGACCAGATGGGCAATTGCCGGGATGCTCATCCACAGGTGTTGCCATCTCAGGCGGAAGTTCGGGTTCAGAAATCGTTTTGTGTAGAGATAATAAAGTGGCCCAATGAGAAAAAGCAGCGGAAAAGTCAGATTAGACAGGTAGGGGAATTTCCAAATCTGACCGTACACCACCAGGCCCATTTCCGTGAGACGCAACGCAAAAATGACAATAATAACAGCGAAAATTCGATTAGCCAGCTCCCGGCCTCGCTTGTTGATCAAAAATACAAGCGTGATTAAATAGCCGTTAAACGCGCCAAACAGAATCAGAATGGATAAGATGCCGAATCGATTATCGAACAAAAACTGCATGTAGATCCCCTGATGTCATTGTTGATCGTGGCTGACATCGTAAATGTGCGCCGGCGTAAAATGGTCTTCAGGCTGGCCTGGCCATCGTGCAAATCTTGTCAAAAAGCACCTACACAAAAACGACATAGAGCCATAAGGTCTGGCTTGCAAGGCGAATGGTAGCAGGAGAAAATGTAGTGAAGCGCGTCACGGGAAACAACTTTTTTCTGCGGCACTCTGGGCGTGCCGCAGGACAACTGCGCAGGACGCATTCGCCCCTTATGATGAAATTAGACTCTTTCGTCATATTTGTGTTGACATCCCTGCCCTGCTTTGCTATCTTTCGTTTCTCTTCTCGCACGCTATTCAATTTATCGGCGCCACACCGCCTGCAAGGGTGCTGGTATGGCAGGTTTCAAAGCCCCTCGCGAGCGCATAAACTGATAATTTTTCTGTGCTACCCAAAATAATTATGCTGGTTTAACCAGTGAGGAGGAACCAATAATGCAAGCCACTCGACTTAACCTCAAAATAATCTTCATCATGCTGGTCTTGATTTGCTCTTCTTTCAGTTGTGCACAGCAGTCAAGCAATGCCCTGACCGCGGAAGAGGCGAAAGTCATGATGGACCGCTACATGGAAACCATGAACAGGGCTGACCTGAATCTGATTGATGAAATTATTGCCCCTGAATTTGTTCTGTGCACTCCCTTTTTCCCTGCACCGATTGAGGGTATCGAAGGCTACAAGGCTCTCGTGACGAATACCTCGAATACCTTTTCCGGTTTCAAAGCCACAATTGAAGAAGTTGTTGTCAGCGGTGATCAGGTTTGGGGCCGCTTCTCAATGGCAGGTACAAACACCGGCCCCTTAGGTGAGCTTCCTGCCACGGGTAAGAAGTTTCACATATCCGGATTGGCGGTTACCCGTGTGGTCAACGGCAAGATTGTAGAGGATGAGACATTTTGGAACGTACTGGAGTTCTATCAACAACTCGGTTTTACATTGGCTCCGCCTGAGGGATTGACGCAAAAGTAACCGCAAGGGAACTGTTCATCTGCGCGCGTCGGAGATTCTTAGGCAGATAGACGACACAATTGAAAGCTAAGTATTCCGCCAAGTGCGGCCTTGTACTGCAAACAAATGGTTGATTCAGCCACGGATGAATTAACAACAGTTGAAACTCCAGGCATTCTCGGCAAAGGGGCTATCCTTTGTACCACAAAAACATCAACGCAGAGTCGCACAGAATTTCAGGTTTTCTGAATGAACAATAACAAACAACGTTCAGCCTTTATAAACTCTGCGGGGCTCTGCGACCTTTGCGTTCACTCTTCTGGTTACGGCTTTGGCCGCGCCAGATCAGTGAGTGGCGAAACATAATCTGGCGAAACCAGAAAATGTAACGAAAGGCTACCATGAAAATCACCTTGGGCGCTATTGTGCTGCTTGTGGTGCTGTCCTGCAGCTCTGACCCCGTGTCTCCCGATATCCCGCAGGATATTACCGAGGTTCCCCGGGTCACGGTCGAGCAGCTACAGGCTCGCCTCGATGCCGGCGAGGCCATCGCCATCGTGGATGTCCGCCTGGCGGCAGCATACGACCAGGAACATATTCCAGGAGCCCTGAATATTCCTTCGAGCGAAGTCACTTCCCGGCTGGACGAGTTCCCTCAGGACCGTGACATCATCCTCTATTGCACGTGACCGGCGGAACAGAGCAGCGCCGGTGCGGCGCTCAGCTTGTACCAGAATGGTTTTACCAACGCGTACGCCTTGCTTGGTGGCCTGGAATCATGGAAAGATGCCGGGTATCCCGTGACGCATAACTGATAAATGTGTGGTGGCCTGTGTTTGATGTAGAACAATTGAAGAGCTAAGGGCAGAGAATTAGGATAAAGGAAAGCATTATGAGCAAGATTATTAACTTGCGAAATTTGGTTCTAATCACATCTATGTTGTCTTTCATCTGTACTCAAAATATCAAGGCACAAGTAGCCTTCAAGATTTCTGAAAGAGATTTAATTCCTGAAGGCATAACATACTCATCATCAACGAATTCTTTTTATCTTAGCAGCCTTGCCAAGAATAAAATAATTCAATTTAATGTAGAGACGAGCAAGCATGATGATTTTATAAGTTCAGAAATTCTGGGCCTCAAAGTTCTGGGGCTGATGGTGGATGACCACAGAAAACATCTTTGGGCTTGCGCAAACGGATTAAAAGGCGATCAGAATTTTTCAACAGTAGCCAGGTTTGATTTGCTTACTGGAAAACTGATCAAAGCCTATGAGGAAAAAGATAATCTACGATTTACTGTTAATGACCTGACGCTTGATGCGAATGGCAATGCCTATTTTACCAATATGGCAAAGCATGCTGTTTATCGGATAAATAAAAAAACGGATAAAGTTGAAGAATTTATCAGCGGTTCTCAAATTGAGACGCCAAACGGAATAACAATTTCTACAGATGGAAAATATTTGTACGTGGCATCAGAAAAGAAAGGGATTAGGGTTGTTGATATAGAGAAACAGACCGTCATCAATGACCCAATTAAATTATCTGCAGGAATTGATGGACTGAAATATTATAACAACAGTCTAATCGGCGTTCAAAACGAGGTGCGATATAAAAGAGATGTGAAGATCATCCGTTTCTATCTGGATGCTCAAGGTACAGCAAGCAAGAAAATGGAAATTATCGACCAGGATAATCAATGCTTTGAAATACCTACGACCTGTGTCATCGTGGAAAACAATTTGTATGTTCTTGCAAATAGTCAGATGGGAAAATTGTCAAGAATAGAAGCAATCAACAAGGATGAATTGAATGACACGATTATTTTGAAATATGCCTTATGAGAAGATATGCCCGAATGGATGGCCATTGGGATCGCCATATTTCAGGTGAGAAACTTTGAAGGAGGAAAGGGTTGTGAGAGAATGTTTGTTTCTTTTGAGTCTAGCATTTAGCATGCTACATACAGCAAACCTGTCAGCCCAGTATCAGAAAGCGGAAAGTAATGGTCTGGATGTTCATTACAGAATATTCGGGACGGGAGAACCACTATTGATAATCGGGGGCGGCCCCGGCGATGATTCAGGCAGATATTTAAGTTTATGTGAGGTATTATCGGAAAACAACCAGTGCATTCTAGTTGATCAGCGGGGGACAGGAAAGTCACTTCCGGCAGTTATTGATTCATCCACTATTTCGGTTGCCCTCACGCTGGAAGATTTTGAAGCTGTCCGACAAAAATGTGGCCTCAATAAGTGGAATATTCTGGGATTCTCATATGGTGGGTTCATCGCTTCATTATATGCTCATTTTTATCCTGAGTCAGTCTCGTCTATGGTTTTGCTTGGCTCAGCAGGTTTAAACACCAGCTTCTTCGGGCATTTCCGGGATAATGTTTTTTCACGGATGCAGGCAGGAGATAAGGATAAATATGAATATTGGGCTGATTCCACTCGATATGCTCAGCAGCCTAACCATGCCCTTGCCGAAATTGTCCGAGCCATGATACCCGGGTATTTTTATGATCGAAAGAAATCGCTCCTGGTGAGTGAAGCCATCAAAGATACAGATTTCGATCAAAATGGCATGGGAAAATTGATATGGGCTGATATCCAGAATAATAATCTTGACCTCACTACAATGGAGCAAACTTTTAAAGGTTCAGTATTAGTTTTGCATGGTAGGCAAGACCCGCTTGGGGAATCAGTGGCCCTGAGTTTATCAAATTATTATACGGACTCAAAACTGGTATTCGTTGAACAAGCTGGGCATTATTCGTGGATTGAGCAACCTGAAAAGATTCGTAAGAATATAGATGAATTCATTGAATAAAGTTCAGGCTCGAATTACCGTCTTGAACGCGGAGCAGGTCGAGCGGATTCACGCATACACACTTGCTGTGCTGTCAACCACAGGAATTCGCGTCGATTCAGAGCGGGCGCGAGCTATCTTCTCCAGGGCTATCGGCAACTCTGTCGATGGCGACAGGGTTCGCATTCCGGCGGATCTGGTAGAGCATGCTATCAAATCCACGCCTCCGAAAATTGAGATGTTTGACCGGGCCGGCGCGGCTGCATTCTGCCTGCACGCCAGAGAAGACTCGCAGACGCACTTTGGGGTAGGTGTGACCAACCTGTGGTACCAGGACTCCGAAACCGACGCAGTGCTGCCCTTTTCCCGCAAGCACATGGAGATATCAACGCGGCTGGGTGATACATTGAACAGCTTTGATGTCATTTCGACTCCCGGCGTCATACGCGATGTTGACGGCGAACATGCCGAAGTCATCGCAGCCCTGGAGATGGTGGCAAACACCACAAAGCCGTTGGTGTTGCTGGTTTCAAACACATCGCAGTTTGAGAAGGCCCTGAAACTCCTGCAACATCTGCACGGCGACCTGGCGGCGCGTCCTTTCGTCATGCCGTACGTCAACCCGGTTACGCCCTTGGTGCTGAATCAAGATACCTCGGAAAAGATGTTCCTGACAATCGAACACGGTTTGCCCTTCATATACTCGAGTTATGGTATGTCGGGAGCAACCACACCCATTACGGCCGGCGGTACTCTGGTTATGCTAAACGCCGAACTCTTGGCCGGTCTGGTGTTTACTCAACTTGTCAAAGAAGGAGCACCGGTAATTTTGGGCAGTCTGCCTTCTGTTTTTGAGATGAAGAAAATGATTTCCGCCTACACGCCGCAAACGATGCTGCTCAACCTGGCGTGTGCTGAGATGATGGCTCATTACGGCATCCCACACAGTGGAACCTCCGGTAGCGGCAGCGGCTGGGGCCCGGACTTGCTGGCCAGCGGTACGTTGTGGATGAATCACTTAACGGCTTGTCTCGGCAAGGTAGGCCTGGCGCCATTTGTCGGCGGCAACTTCGACTCTTTGGCCTTTTCACCCGCGACCGCCATATACTCCGATGAAGTCATTCGTCAGGCACGCCTGTTCTCGCAAGGGTTCACATTGGATGATGAGTCCGTCGGATTAGACAGCATCCACTCTGTCGGGTCTGGCGGCAATTTTCTGATGTCTGAGCAAACCCTCACCCTTTTTCGTGAAATACATGAGCAACACAGCCATATTTGGCCTGGGTTCTCACTGGACCAGTGGCGGGCGGAGCAATCCCCCAAAGCAAGTGATCTATTGAGAAAACACGCTTTTGAGGTTTTGGCGAATCTTGAGCCGCCGGAGGACCACGATGAATTGATTGGCAAGGGCGAAGCCTATTTGCGTGAATTGCAGTGACAAGAAATATGGATGATCGACGATCAAGATGCAGATAACCAAAGGATGTCAATGACCCCCTTGAAGCCCGACAGTCGCATGTCCAGGAGCCCTGAGACGGCCCGGCATTTGCTTAGTGACAGCGAATGAGGATCGTAAATGGCGAATCCCTGCTTTTTGTCGGAGATTCGATAACCGATTGCGGTCGCGACCGCCCGATTGGCGCCGGTGCTGGACTGGGTGACGGTTATGTCTCCTTGATCGATAGTTTTCTGGCTGCTGATTATCCCGAGCGCGCCATAAGAGTTCTCAACACCGGAGTCAACGGAAACAGGGTTATCGACCTCGATGCACGCTGGCAGGCGGATGTACTGGAGCTGGCGCCGGACTGGCTCGCGGTGATGATCGGCATCAACGACGTCTGGTGGCAATTCGACAACCAGCGTGATCCGAATCAGGTTACAATCGCTCGCTACGAGACAATCTACCGGAAACTTCTGGAGCAGACACGTCACAAGCTCAAGGGCCTCGTGCTGACGACACCCTATATTATCGAACCTAACCTGTCCGACCCCATGCGCGAACGTATGGATGCCTACGGCCGGGTCGTCGAGCGGCTCGCCCATGAGTTCGATGCTGTGTTTGTCAATGTGCAGGCGGCGTTCGACCTCTACCTTGCCCATCGGCCGGCGCAGTCACTCAGTGACGACCGCGTCCACCCCAATAAGACCGGACACATGATCATAGCAAAGTGCTTCCTGGCATCCGTGGAATCTGACTGAGATTGGCCAGGACTTCCCGGGGAGTCTGGCCGAAGAAGAGATTGAAAGCCTGGGATTATCAGGGCGCGGCGGAAGCGCAACCAAGTGAACTTAGCAATGGATATCAAATAGGAGGAAAACCATGAGAGCCATTCTAGCAGCGTTATGTGTTGTGGCAACTCTCAGTTGTCAAGGGCAGCAGAATCAACAAGACGAGTTACCAGATGTCGAAAGGGTGGTTTACGATCTTTTTGAATCGATTGCCAGCTTCAACTACCCATCTATTCGGGACCACTGCACGGATGATTTTATTCTGTTTGAAGATGGCCAAACCATGAACGTGCAAGAGTTTATCGATTCAGTCAAGGGCTTTGATGGCAAGGGCTCAATAGACTACAGCTTGGAGGAAGTCAAAACAAATATCGACGGATCTTTTGCCTGGATGACTCTACGAAACAAAGCAGTCATGATAATGAATGGGCAAACGGCAAGCCTGGAGTGGATCGAAAGCGCTGTTCTAAGAAAGGAAGAAGGATTGTGGAAGATCGCTTTCTACCATTCGACCCGCGTCAAGGATTCTGAAGGAGGCAAGAGTTCACACTAGGGGGAATCTTGTCTGATCGTCTTCGCTGTGGAACTTGTTGCATGACGTACAAGCTGCTGATGCAGAGAACCTGCCCATCCTTAGGGCAGGTTCTTACCCATCTATTACCTCTCGCACTTTGCCAACCAGACTCAATGGTGTAAACGGCTTCTGAATGAAACTCGTGCCGGGCTTTTTTATTGATTCACTGTCTATCATTTCATCGGTGTATCCGGACATATACAGGATTTTCAACTCCGGATGCAAAGGGTGCAGCCGCTCCACGAACTCAAGTCCACTCATCATCGGCATGATAACGTCCGTAAGAACCAGATGGATCGGTTCCTTGTACTGTTCGCATATCAGCATGGCGGAACCGCCGTTTTCTGCTTCCAGCACAGAGTAACCGTACCTTTGCAATATCTTGCAAGTAAGCGTGCGTACGGTATCGTCGTCCTCAACGACCAAGACTGTTTCAGCGCCTCTCACGCTGTCCGTTTCCCGGACTTCAGTAACCGGCTTTACCTTTTCGTCAACTTCGGGCAGGCAAACAGTGAAGGAAGTCCCTTCCCCCGGTTCACTCGACACCCACACATACCCTCCGCTTTGCTTCACGGTGCCATAGACGGTCGAGAGCCCCAAACCTGTGCCCTCGCCCTTTCTCTTGGTGGTAAAAAAAGGATCAAAAATTTTGTCCTGGATATCTTTGGGAATTCCCGTGCCGGTGTCGGAAATAGTGAGCATAACGTAGTCACCGGCCTGCACTTCGGCACGGTTATGGAAGAATTTCTCCTTAAAGGACGTGCTTTGTGTTGCAATTGAGATGTTGCCGCCCTTGGGCATTGCGTCGCGTGCGTTGACGACAAGGTTCATGATAATTTGTTCAATTTGGCCATTGTCAGCTTCGATATTGCCCAGGTTTTCAGCAAGCTCTATTTCCAGAATGATGTCTTCGCGGATAAGTCTGCTCAGCATTTTCTCCATCTGGCTGACCAACTTGTTCAAGTCCAGCACCTTCAATTGCAGAACTTGCCTGCGGCTAAAGGCAAGCAGTTGGTGAGTTAGCGCTGCGGCGCGTTCGGCCGCTTCATTGATTTCTTGAATATCTTTGTGCACGGGGTCCTGCTCATCAAAGCCTGGCATCAGGATCTGGCAGTAGCCTAGAATGAGGGTCAACAGGTTGTTAAAATCATGAGCAACGCCACCCGCCAGCCGGCCGACGGCTTCCATCTTTTGCGAGTGCAGAAGTTGTTCCTCGAGTTCTTTTCTCTCGCTGATATCCGTGATGATATCTGCGATGTAGAGCGGTTTACTTTCTTGATCTCGAATAATGAAGAAGTTCTCAATCACAGGAATTTCTTTGCCCTTGCTGGAGAGAATTGTAGATTCTCCGGCCCACTGGCCGCCTTCGATCACAGTAGGAAAAACTTCATCCTCCATGCGCTTCTGGATCTCTTTCGGATAAGACGAGACGAAGGATTTCCCATAAGTGTCTTCCGGTGGCTCTTCTTTCTCAAGTAGAGAATTGAAAGTCGGGTTGATGTAGGTGACTTTCGAATCAAGCGTGGCCATGCCGATGGCCTGCCCGGAAGACTCGGCCAAGCGGCGGAATACCGCCAGTTGCTCCGCGGTGTTTTTCTGCTCTGTAATATCCGACATTGACATCAGTACGCGGTCGAAAGTCTCCTCGTGTCCGGGAGCAACAATCATGTTCAAACTGACCTGGATTTTCTTTTTTCGAAGTGTGCACAAAGTCGTTTCCGACCCAAACTGCTTTTTACGCTCAGCAACCGCAACCAGTGCCTCTACAATTGCCTCGTGGGAATCTTCAATCACCCGTCCGATTTTTCCACGCAGTTCCCTCTCGCTTTTTGCCTGGAACAACTCGAGTGTGAAGCGGTTGACACCGAGTAACTTTATCTTGCCGGCGCATTGCATGACATTTTCAGGGTGCTGTCTAAAATATGCCCTGATCTCGGAGACGCCAGCCCGCCGCAAGTCGCCGACATATTGCAGAACGCCGGAACAATCTCCCTCCCATATTGACACCGGTACATTCTCGACCAGCCCCCGGTACCTTGCTTCACTTGTTTCCAACGCTTTTTCAGCCAGCAGGCGTTGCGTTATGTCTATGACCACGGACTTAAATCCAATGACACGACCTTCCTCATCCAGCTGGGGGCTGACGGAGAGCAGGCCGTGGACAGTCTGACCATTTTTCCTTCGATAGACCATTTCCTCGTTGCTGATGGCAAAACCACGGCTGATTCTGTGGAAAAGCTCACGTGCCTTGCCAAGTGAGGCTTGGGTGTGCAGTTCAGAGATTTTCATTGACAGAAGCTGTTTTTTGGGATAACCCGTCAACTTGACCGCAGCCTTGTTGACGGCAGTTATCCTGCCATCCGAACCAACTGAAAAGTAGGCAACCGGGGCCAGATCATAAAGCTCCTGATATTTGGCTTCAGAGCTTCGCAAAGCTCCTTCGGCGGATTTCCGGTCGGTGATGTCGCGCGCCAGCGCAATAAATCGGCCGGATGACTTTTTGCGGTCACCCTTCACCGCTATGGATAATTCGAACCACTTTATACCTGACGGTAGCTTGAGGGAATATTGATCGCCGGTATGGATTCCCCTTTTTGCTGCCTTTTTGATAGCAGCTATGAAAACATGTCCAGCCTCCTGTGGCAGGATGTCGCTCATCTTTTTACTGAGGAAGTCTTCGGGCGGGACATAGAGCAATTGTGGGTCCGTTGCGCGATAGTCATAGACCCGCCCTTCCCGATCTACCTCAAATAAAAGGTCCGGCAGGGCATCCATCGTTGCAGCAAGCTGTTCGTGGGCCGCTTCCAGAGCTGCTTTTGTTTTGTCATGTTCAGCAGCCACCTGCAAAGCGTGAATCCCGTAGGCCGTGTCGTCCGCCAACTCCGCGAGCAGTGCGACTTCCTCAGAGTCAAAGAAATCCACAGAGTTGGAAAAAATGCTAAGCGCTCCAATTACTTCCTGGCCTATTTTGAGAGGGAGAGCGATGACGGAGGCAAACCCGAGGTGCAAACATCTGCCCCTCCATTTTTCGTGGACCGGAGAGTTGGCAATGTCAGCGATGGTGACAATCTCTCCCGTGCGAATGGCGTTGCCGGTGGGCTCCGAGTCAGGCCCGGTTTCACCCCAGGTTAAGCGGCTGTGAGAGAGAAACTGATCATGCTCCCCAGCATGGCCGGCCGGAAGAATCGCATTGGCTTCATCGTGAAGCGCCATGCCGACCCAGGCCAGACGATATCCACCGACCTTAATGAGTATTTCACAGACGTTGTGCAGCAAGCTTTCTTGCTCCCGGGCACGAATGAGCGTCTGGTTAACGTCGCTCAAGGTATTGAGTGCACGATTAACTTTCCGCAGTCTTCCTGTGGTCTGCTTGTGGTCCGCCACCTCCTGGCCCAGCGCCCGGTTACTTTGCTCTACCTGCACAAGCTTGTCTTCCAGCTTGCGGATAAGCGCTTCGTTGTATTCTTTCAGGAATGTCTCTTCATCCGCTGCCAGTTCGGCAGCTATGACAGGGCGGGCATCCTTCGGTTCTGCCAGGATTTCATGTATCGAGTCGATAAATGCCTCCGGCTCAAGAGGTTTCACCAGAAATTTGTCAGCGCCTAGACTCTGCGCTAACTCTTCATCTCTGGAATCCGTGTAGGTGGCGGTGTAATAAACAAAAGGGATGTGCTTCAACTTGTCATCTGCCTTCCATTCCCGGCACAGCTTAAAGCCATCCATTCCCGGCATCAGGATGTCACTAATGATGAGAGCAGGTGAAACCTCGCGTGCCACCCGCAAGGCCTCGACGCCATCTCCCGCCTCAAAGATGTCATAGCCATATCCTTGCAGCAACGCCTTCAACATATAACGGTCCTGTTGGTGATCATCGACGATCAGGATTCTACTCATTGTTCTCTCCCGGGCTAGCGCCTGGCCTTGGTAAATGGCGTTCAACTTCCTGGATAAACGTTTCAGGATTTATGGGCTTCTCGATGTAGCCCGAGCAGCCGGCATTGAGCATCCTTTCTCGATCCCCTGACATTGCGCATGAGGTTACGGCTACGATAGGGATTTGGGCGAGCATGGGCTTTTTTTTCATTGCGCTTACCACGGCATATCCGTCCATGATCGGCAGTTGAATATCGAGAAGAACCAAGGCAGGGTTACTCTGCTCCGCCAGGTCAATGCCGGTTCGACCATCTCCCGCCGAAATGACCTCATAGCCATTCCTTTCCAGGACAAACGTGGCCAAATACTGACTCTGCTCGTTGTCCTCAATGATGAGCACTTTGGTTTTCATGTCACGGTCCTTTCTTGGTGGCAGGCAAGGAGAGCGTGAATACGCTTCCCTCGCCACTTTCACTTTTCACCGCCATTCGCCCGCCAAGCATTTCGGTCAGTCTTTTACAAATGGTCAACCCCAAGCCGGCGCCCTCCGTCAGTCGGTTAGTGCCGAGGTCAACCTGGGAAAAAGCCTGGAAAATGTTCTCCAGATCATCCGGCTTAATGCCAATCCCGGTGTCGCTGACGCTCGTCTCCAGCATGTCATTACGGAGCCGGCTCGTTACCTGAATCTCTCCAGCGTCGGTGAATTTAATCGCGTGTCGATCAGGTTGACGAGAATTTGTTCAACGCGTCTCGGATCGCTGACAAGGCAGTCTATTTCACGCGCAACGTCAGTGGCAAGGCTCAGGTTCTTTTCCTGCGCCAGCGGCTTCAATGTCTCGACGGTTTCTGAGATCAGTGTGCGCATGTCGAACCGTTCAGAGTAGAGCCGTAAATGGCCCGATTCTATTTTAGTGATATCCAACATATCATTGATCAACGCCAGCAGGTGGCGGGCGCTGGTCTGAACCATGTTCAATTGCTTGTCTTGCTCCGGGTTCAGGGGACCGGCAAGTCTCTTCAAGATGATTCCGGTAAACCCGATGATTGAATTTAGCGGCGTACGCAACTCGTGGCTCATGTTGGTCAGAAAGACGCCCTTAGCGTGATCGGCCGCTTCGGCTTGCTCTTTGGCGATGGTCAGTTCAGTGGTGCGCTCCTTTACCAACTCCGTGAGATGGTTGCGATGCTTCTTCAACTCATCTTCTGCCTGCTTGCGCTCGGTGATGTCGCGCCACGTCGATCGACTATATAATATTTTACCGTGCTTGTCACGCACGGCCGATACATTCAGGCTAACCTCCAGTTTTGAATCGTCTTTTCTCATGAGCTGAAGTTCAGCATCATGCACCTCGCCGGTTTCAACGAATGCTTGAAAAGCTTTCTTTACCTGTGGCATACAGTCCGGGTGGTACATTTCGAATATGGGATGACCGACTATCTCACTCTTGCTATAACCCAGTTCGTTTGCCAGTGTTTGATTGCACTGCCTGACACAGGCTGTTTTGGCATCCACCGACACATACATATCCGGCGCATTTTCATACAGGTCAACATACCTGGCTTCCGATTCCTGCAACTTCTGCTCGGCGCGCTGGCGTTCGGCAATTTCTTCTTGCCGTCTGGCAACGGCCTGTTCCAGTTCAATGGTGCGACTCTTAACCGCCTGCTCCAGGTGGTCGCGCGCTGCCGCAATTTTCGCGTTGGCCCCTTCCAGATCCAACTGCATACGTCGCATGTTGAGGTGTGTGCGCACCCTGGCAAGCATTTCATCAGCGCGGACTGGCTTGGAGATGAAATCCACGGCGCCTAGCTCGAATCCCTTGACCTTGTCACCTGTTTCCGTAAGAGAACTCAAAAAGATCACCGGAATATCGCGCGTTGCTTCAGAGTCCTTCAGCCGGCGGCAGACCTCGTGACCGCTCAGCCCAGGCATCATGATGTCCAGCAGGATGAGTGCGGGTGGTTTGGCCTGCACGCTGTGCAGGGCCAGCTCGCCATCGCTGGCAAACCGCACCTGATAGCCGGCCTTACTCAGGGTGTCTTTCAGGAATTTGAGATCAGGTGGATTATCATCCACAATCAGAATCTCCGCCTTGCGAATGTTTTTTCTGCTGACGGTACTCATTTAGGTTCGCTCCCAGTCATTCTTGCATATCTTCTTCCCCACGTGCCAGAGTAGTCTTCACGATTCCGTAACTCTGGGGCTGTCTAATGAGCCCAGACTCCCCGGTCATTTGTGCGTTTTTCGTGAGCAATCTCCTCGGGGATGCAGTGGGATTGCTACGCCGCCCAGACAGCGCGGGCTACTCACGTCACTCTGCCGGTTTTTTCAATTCCCTTTTCTGTGGCTGCCCAAATCCACTCTAGCTGAAGTTGGCTTTGAAGTATCGCCTCGAGTGCACCTGGCTGCACCGGTTTCGGCGGAAAACCATCACAGCCTGCTATACGGCTCCGCTCCAGGCCTTGCCGCCGCACTTAACCGTGCATCGATACTATCGGGGAAAGACCACCTCCACTCTAGTGCCCCTGCTGCGGTCAAACCGGAGCCGGCCCTGAAGTTGGTCTTCGACCAGAATGGAAACCAGATGTAATCCCAGTTTTCCTGTCTGTCTTTCTTCTGCGTTTTCCGGCAGCCCAATGCCGGTATCGTAGACAACCAGCTCCACATCGCGATTCTGGAGCTCGCGAAGGGTGATGCCGATTTCACCCTTGCGATTCTCCGGGTAGGCATGTTTGAAACTGTTGGTTATGAGTTCGTTTACAACCAGCCCACAGGGGATAGCCTTCTCGATATCCAGAGGTACGTCTTTAACATCTAAGTTGAGCTCAATTTGCTTGGAATCCAGTTGAAAAGAGTGTAGAATCTGGGTCGCAAGGTCCTGATGTAATCCGCAAAATCAATGTGACATAAATCCTCGTACAGGTACATTTTTTCGTGGACCAGCGCCATGGCTTTGATTTGGTTTCTGCTGTTCGCAAACAGGTTGCGAACCTGCTCACTCTTGACCGTGCCTGCCTGTAAACGGAGCAGACTGGAAACCACTTGCAGGTTATTTTTTACCCGGTGGTGGATTTCACGCAACAGGGTCTCTTTTTCCCGCAGCGAAGCCTGTAGCTTTTTCTGGACCTGTTTTCGTTCCTCTATCTCGCTTTGCAAAGCCTGGTTGGTCTCTGCCAGTTGTTGTAGCTTATCTTCCAGCTTGCGAAACAGGGCTTCATTATATTTTTCTTGGTGGCCGGCTTTTGCATTTCCTTGTTCGGTCGCCGCGGGTGTCATGCCTTTTTCGATCTCACCGAATACCTCTTTTATGACTTTAATCAAGTCCGCCGGGTCCATCGGCTTTATCAGGAACGTTGTCGCTCCCATACTCATGGCCAGACTTCTGTCCTCTTCATGTACATAGGTTGCCGTGTAAAACAGCAATGGGATATTCTTCAGCGTGTCGCTCGCCATCCATTTTGAGCAGAGGGAAAAGCCGTCCATTTTCGGCATCAAGATATCTGTAATCAGCAAATCAGGCGGCATTTCGCGGGCATTCTGCAATGCCTCGATGCCATTTTCAGCCGTGGTCACATCGTAGCCACATCCCTGCAGCAGAGTCTGAAGCATGTACAACCCATCACGGTTGTCGTCAACTGCGAGTATTCTGTTCATGGCGCCTGACCTTCTCCGACAAAACTCGTGAGGTTTGGCATCTTACCCTTGCAGGCACTCAGCAATCTGCTGTATGAACGTATCCGGATTGATAGGTTTCTCGATGTAACCGGTACAGCCGGCGTCCAGGGCTTTTTTCTTGTCACCGGCCATGGCGTGGGAGGTGATTGCCACAATCGGAACGACGGTGCTCCTGAGTAGCTCTCTCGCGACCGTGTAACCATCCATCTCGGGTAATTGAATATCCAGCAGGATTAATTCAGGCTTTTCTCTTTCCGCCACACTGAGGCCTTCACGACCATTTGTCGCCTGCAACACGCGGTAATCATGCTTTTCCAGCAGGTAAGTCGCCAGGTAAAGATTCTGCTGGTTGTCCTCGATGATGAGGATGCTCGTTTTCATGCCGCCCTCCTTCGTTAGTCAATCTCGTTCTGCGTATCCCCGTCACAGTGGTTGTTTTCTTATCAGGTTGAGGCGAATGAATCCTCGTTTGATACTTTGACGGGCAAAGACAGGTCGCCAGGCTGAGAGTAACGCGTGCTTAGGTCACCTTCCTGAACAGGTTTGTCGATTCTTTGTGAAGGGCCTTGCTTTTCGCAGGTTGTCAGAAGTGAAATCGAGTCTACAGTCGGAAGGAAGAACGACCAGAGCGAACGATAGGTTGGTTGGGTCGAGGCTTCCGGCTTATGCTTTCATGGTATGCAAGCCGAAAGCGCGGAATTGGGATTTAAGGCCTAATACTTGTGCTCTATAAGAATAGGAATCTTAACCAGAAAAGAAAGGAAAAATTTGCGCAATTTAGTTCGCAGCTGCGTAGTGTGACAATCTTGTGATTTATGCAGGCTCTTGCACATTGTCACCACGATTGTTCGCTGGGCGCTTCACAAATTGTCCCATTTCGAGAGCGCGATTCTGGCTCATCCCGACCGCGATTTGGATCTATTTGTCACCAACAGACAATTGGCTGAAGAAGACACCCCCGTTCTGGAGATTCGCGACGTATTCGGCCACACGCCGCTGCACTACGCGGCAAACTGGGGAGGGGTGGAGAACATTCGCCTGCTTCTTGCAGCCGGCGGGCCGTCGAGCGATAGTCTTGTGTGGCAGTGTCAGAAACCTACTCCCGACTCTGGGGAATCAACGCGTGCAGTTGCGAGCCAGCCGATTCCGCAGCCCTGACGGACTTGAATCCACTTATTTCAAAAGCGTTAGCTTCTTCGTGGCTGCAAAAGCCTGCTGCCCGTCCCAGGCTGTCAGCCTGTACAAATAGACGCCGCTGGGCAGCGCATCATCTTCGAAAGAAAGTTTATACTCTCCAGACTGTTTGTGGCCTGTCACCAGCGTGGCGACCTCCTGGCCGGCGAGATTGAAAAGTTTCAGACTGACACGGGCGGGTCGCGGCAGGGTAAAGGCGATGGTAGTGCCGGGATTAAACGGGTTCGGGTAATTCTGCTGTAAGGAGAAAGACTCGGGTAGAGCAGGGCTTATTTGTTCGACCGCCGTAACGAGGTGTGGCAGGCTGAACCCGGAGGTATTGCCCGTTGCGTCGGTTGCGGTGGCTGTCACATTCGGGCCGGTTACCGAACCGTTCCAGGTGAAGGCGCCATTGCCATCCGCGATCACTTTTCCCTCATAGGTTTTGCCTTCGCCTGCCGCATCTGAAAAAATCTCGACAGTCGCATTTGCGGTTGCGGTGCCGGAGACAAGACTACCGGTCGCGCCGGCAATCACCGGACTGCTGATATTGTTATTTGAATTGAAGGTGCTGATGCCAACGCCGGCGTTGTTGAAAATTGAATTCTCGGTGATGGTATTGCTGAAACTGCTGTCGGAAAACACCTGCACACCCATGGCGTTAAAGGCGATGATATTTCGCGGCCCGACCACATTGCGTTGTGCGCCGAAATAAAGCCCGACGCCGAAGTCAAGGTTACCCAGATTGTTCTGTCCCGTGATGTCGGTCCCGATGTAATTGCCTAAAACCTGGTTGTCGTCGCCTCCGTTAAACAGAATGCCCCGTTTCTTGTTGCCCGAGATCAGATTGTGCTCTCCCGGTTCGGCGCCACCGATGATAGTGTGCGTCCCGTAAACCATAATTCCATCCCAGTTGTTGCCGATGGCCACGCTGCCGGTAATGTCGGTGCCAAGATAGTTGCCTTTCACCATGTTGCTGCTGCCGCTGATACGGATGCCGTCATTGCCATTGCCGGAGATAACATTGCCCGCGCCAGCCTGGCTGCCGCCGATGATATTGTCGTCGCTGACAATATCGATGCCCATCCACTGGTTGCCCAGGCCAATTGATCCGCTCGCGGTCAAACCGATCGTGTTGCCGAGGATGCGATTGCCGCCGGCCTGCTCTCCAATGACCAGTATGCCGCTGGTGCTATTGCCGGAAATAATGTTGCGGGATTCGGCTGCCGTGCCGCCGATCAGATTATCCGCGGACTCGCTGATATAAATCCCCAGCCCGTTTGGCGCCATCAGCGTGCCGCCGGCATCGAGGCCAATGTAGCAGCCGGAAATGGTATTCTGCTTCGCCTGCTCGCCGTTGGTCCAGATGCCGCTGCCGCTGAAATTGTTGATGACCAGATTGCTGAACCTATTATTCGCGCTGGCGATGAAGAACCCGCTGCCGTTCGACCCGGTTTGACTGCCGTCAATGACGATTTCAGGCCCGCTGGTATTGCTCTCGCTGCCGATGAACGCACTCTGGGAAGCGCCGTCAACGAACAGACTGTCGTCCGCAATCATAGGCAATTCGTTCTCCGGTTGAATTGTCCATGTGCCCCGCGATTCATCGTAGCCAGCATCGGAGATGGGGATGGCAAATCGAAGGGTATCCGCGCCCGGGTTGGCGTTGGCGTTCTCAATTGCTTCCCGCAGAGAACCGGGCCCGGAGTCGCTGCTGTTTGTTACCAGCAGTCCGCCAACCGCTTGTGGAATTTCCGCAATCCAGATTCCTGAATTGTAGCAGGCCGCGTAGAGTTTTGTATTCGCAGCATTTGTCGTCAGAGAAACCACGGTCAAGTCCGGCAAGCCAATGGCTGAGAAGGACAGGCCTGCATTTCCTGAGAACCAAGCGCCTCCGTCTCCGAAGCTCGCATTGTCTCCGGCGTACAAGCGGGCCGGATTCTGTGGGTCCATGAATAAGAACATTGCGTACACGGGTATGAACTGCCAGTCGTCGCCGTCATTGGCGGACTTGTACAGGCCGCCTCGTTCCGCCAGGTAGTAGAGCTGCCGGTTGGCGCCGTCTACCTGAACTTTGAGTGCGTGCCAAGGGATGACTCCCGCGACGTTGGTCCAGGTCTGACCTCCGTCGTAGGACCTGAAAAAGGGTGGCTGGTAAGGTTGGGGATGGTCGGCGATTTCAACGGAAATGTAGAGTACGCCATGCTTCGCATCCTCTTCGATGTCCCAGCAGATGAGATTGTGCGTTGCTACGCCAAAAGAGTAGTGCTGGAACGACTGTCCGCCATCGACGGATTTGTAGACTCCCGGGCTGTTGTTTTGCTCTGTTTGCGGGCCGAGATAGATACTGTTGTCAACCCGGCTGATATGGAGAGACCGGATATACTCGGGACAGGTATAAAGTTCCGTCCAGCGCAAACCTTTGTCCTCGGAGACATAGAGCTTGTCCCACAGTGTTGCGTACAGCTTGTCGGGGTTTGCCGGAGCGATCTGGTAGCCTTCCATATCCAGTCCTCGTCCCTGTAACGGGTGCTCCCAGCTTTGCCCGCCGTCGCGTGTGATATAAAGCCCCTGGTCGAGCGTGGAGACATACCAGATGCGGTCATCTTCCGGGTCAACAAGGATTCCCTCGATCTTGGCATCTCCGAGCGGCGCGCTCACGAATTGCCAGCTCCAGGATGCGGGCTGCAACGCTGCCTCTACATTTTCCTGAGATACCGTCTGAAGTCCATTGAGATGCGCCAGGGTGCTGCCGGAATTGAGATGAAGCACAAGCGTTGACAATAGAAGGAGGCTTGAATATTTCATTTTCAGGCTCCGATGTTCGTGATTAGCGACTGAAACCGTAAGATTCTGTTCAATAAATCGGGCAAGGTTCTTGCCGAGGCATCGTTTCTCAGCAAACCACGCGCGTTGCTGAGTTCAAATTGCTTTGACACGGCCCAGCTGGCGAGCAGTATTGGGCTTCAGTCTCAGCACCTCACTCACCGGTCCGCATAAAGCATCCGTGCTGGCTCAAATTAGCGTGTGGTATTCCGTATTTCGCTGTGGCTGGGCAGCGGAAAAAAAGATAAAGAAATCTTCTGAATGTGTCAAGCTATTGATTTGGCATTTCAGCGCGATTCATGACAAAGAAGATGAGGAGCCGGCTGGAGCGATTCGCACCGCGATTTTGCCCCTAGATAAAGGCCTGACGCTTGCGAACCTGGACTTTCAATATGAAGGGCCGCACTCGCCGTTCGTGTTGAAGGATTTGGACCTGGAAATTCCACACAAGAAAATCACCGCCATTGTCGGCACCAGCGGCAGCGGCAAGACCACGCTCATCAAGCTGCTGCTCAAGTTCTATGCGATGACAGCCGGCAAAATCAAATTGGGAGAGACGGACTTAGCTCAGAGCAGCAGCCGGGTTTGGCGTGAACACTGTGGCGTGCTCATGCAGGAAGGCTACATCTTCTCAGATACCATTGCCAACATTCGGGAGCACGTCGAGTCGCTGCCATTGGCTTACAACACCAAAATCGGCATGGACGGCCACGGATTCTCCACCGGCCAGCGCCAGCGGCTGTTGATTGCCCGCGCGGTTTACACAAAACGGATTAGCAGAACGGACAGAGAATCATCCGGCTAATCCGTTTTGTCGATGAATGGTGAATCTTGTTCACCGCCGCTATTATGCCCGTAAAACCCGCTCCTGATGCCGCTAAGGCTCCACCGGAACCGGCGTCTCCACGACTCCGGTCTCCACCTCAGTCACCACCACCACGTCATCGCCTGTATCAGGCCGAGCCGCTTTCCGGCGCAAGATAGAAGGCTTAAAACCAAAATCGATCAACCGCTCATCGCGGCAGCCGTCTTCCAGGGTCTCCATCAGGAAGCCGTAGATGTGGGTGCGAAGCTGGCGAAACGCTATGATCAACTCCACCCGCTCTTCCCGCAAACTGACCTGCACCGTGTGCGAATGCTTGACGCTTTCCAATCCCTCCTGCAGAGCCTGGGCCAGCTCAGCGGCACGAGTCGTGGTTGGCTGCGACAATTTCAAAGACGCTTCCTCGAGATTCTCCGAAACCGACTTCACCGTCGCCAGCGCCTGCAGGATATGCTCGCTATTCCTGCCCGGCATCTGCGCCAGACCATATTGCCGGCGCACCGCCAGTTTTTCCGGCCTGGGCAAATGCGACCCCACCCGCTGGCGCATGCGCCGCAGGAAATCACGACCGGTCGTGCGGGTCTGCTTAACCGACTCCTTGGTCTGGGCGTCCTCGCGCACCTCCTGGCCATAGTGCGACAAGTTGGCCTGCAGCGCATCGCGCGAAATGCCGATGTTCGTGTTCAACTCATCCGGCAGGGTGATGTTATTGGCCGCGGCGCCCGCCAGAACCTGCTCAAGAAAGGACTTGGCGTCCTCCGTTTCCTGAGTTCGAAAATAGGGAACCATCGATTTTCTCCTTGCTGTGGTTAGGTCGTCCAATTGCTGTTTTGCATCGGCAGGTAGGAGAAAGACCTAAAGCAATTGACATATGAAATTCGAACGGTCTGGACGCTTCGGCTGGCTGATGCTGAGGATGGAACCGGTGATGCGGCCTCCGATCTGAGATGTTCTCTTTAGCTCGCGATCTGGCCTGCAAACGTCCGGGAAGGCAATTTAGAAATTACGTATTGCGAATTACGAACACGACCGGTCTGGATCAGATACCCAATTAGGCTACAACCCCAACCCACTGATAATTGGTAATTCGCACCGCAAACGTCCCAACGGGACGGTGCGACAATAGCCCCGCGATTGATCGCGGGGGCTCCGGGTCCCCGGCAGACCACAGTCCCGCAGGGACGACTGATGCCGTTGGCAACATTGACTGGTAAAAATTCCCTCTCGGTTCAGCGATGGGGCATGGCGCGCCTGAGGGGTACTTCTCTGCCCGCGGTTCAATCGTCCCTTTGGGACTTTGACGCGTGTGGCGCTCACGTTTCCCGGCGATGAATCGCCGGGCTATTATCATCTGTCTCTTCAGGACCATATGGTCAGTCCCGTTAAACAATTGCGAATGACGAAAGTGACGGCTCTCAATCAGGTTTCTGACCAGCCACAATGCCTGCCGATTTTCAGCTTATCTTTGGAATTTCTACCGCAAAGCGTCCCAACGGGACGATGCGACAATAGCCCCGCGATTGATCGCGGGGATCCAGGGTCCACGGCAATCCCCAGTCCCGAAGGGACGGCTGAAGCTACTGGCAAGGATACCTGATTTGGCCACAGTGCCGACCAATTCTTAATTCATCATTCGTAATTCGTAATTGTTTTTGCGTCTCAATCCCATCTCTTGTGAAGCAATTATGAATTACGAATTGCGAATTACGAGAATGACAGGCCTCAATCCGGAGTTCTGTTCTTGTAGGAAGCCAGGCAGGCATTTGCAATCTACAAATCGGACTCTTGACGGTCAACCAAAAGTCGCCTGGGAGCCGACGCCGTCTTGATTCAGAGCTGGCAAGCCTGCACACACATCATGAAAATTCTTAATTCATCATTCGTAACTCGTAATTGTTTTTCCGTCTCAATCCCATCTCTACTGAAGCAATTATGAATTGCGAATTACGAGAATGGCGGGCCTCAATCCGGAGTTCTGTTCTTGTAGGAAACTAATCAGGCATCTGCAATCTACAAATCGGACTCTTGACGGTCAACCAAAAGTCGCCTGGGAGCCGACGACGTCTCGACTCAGAGCTGGCAAGCCTGTACACACATCCTGAAAATTCCTAATTGTTCATTCGTAACTCGTAATTGTTTTTCCGTCTCAATCCCATCTCTGATGAGGCAATTAGGAATTACGAATTGCGAGAATGACGGGCCTCAATCCGGAGTTCTGTTCTTGTAGGAAACTAATCAGGCATCTGCAATCTACAAATCGGACTCTTGAAGGTCAACCAAAAGTCGCCTGGGAGCCGACGCCGTCTCGACTCAGAGATAGCACGCCTGTACACACATCCTGATAAATTTTTAATTCGTCATTCGTAATTCGCAATTGTTTTTGCGTCTCAATCCCATCTTTGATTAGGTCTCAATTCTGATAGCCGTGGTAGTAGATATTGCCGTTCACAGCAACACAAAGTGTAGGATGACCGAGCGTCGTTCATTTGCTGATTTGAGCTTAGCTCACCGCTTTCTGAGGCGCTATTCTCGGCTCGCGATTAACAACCTTCCGCTTCGATTGCTTTTCGCGCAATTTTAGCGCCTCGCAGATGGCCGCCAGATCATTGTGATATTTAGCGGCATGGGCAGCCCGGTGCTTTCGTATTTCTTCGACAATCGGGTCTTCGACCATAACTCACGCTCCAAGTTCTTCAGGTGAACAAATGACGGGACAAATAAGCCCCTGTTGCTCTATGATTCTTGCTATCGCCGATTTGGTTTCAGCGTTGTTGATGTGCTTGAAGTTCCACGTCAGCAAGTACTCGACGCCCTGAGCAGCAGCAATCCCGATATGAAGGGCATCTTCCGGGCTCGTTTCCGGAACCGCGTTACCGGACATCAGGGAATGTGCTAGCGTCTGCGCTTGCGACGTAACGGCAACACTTGCAATACCTGTCACTGCTTCTATGCGACGTTGTGCTGCCGAAGAATCACCAGCAGCAATTTCTTCTTCAACCAGAGCGGAAATAAAAACCTCGTACTTTTCTCGTTGGTTTTGCCACCATTCCAATGTGATCGCCTGACGTGCCGCCACTACGACGTCACGGCCTGGACGTGCGGTGAGATAGCTTATCACCGATGATTCAATGTAGACGGAAGTAGCCATAGCAAGGCCCGGAGTTCTGTTCTTGTAGAAAGCCAATCAGGCATCTGTAATCTACGAAACGGACTCTTGAAGGTCAACCAAAAGTCAAGCACCCTGAAACGTCTGCATGCGATGGTGGGCTGTTTTCCCCGGCCGCTGTTTCAGCCGTCCCTTCGGGACTGGGACGGTTGTTGCGTTCACGTTTCCCGGCGATGAATCGCCGGGCTATTATCGGGTGTCCCTCCGGGACGAGAGTGTCACGTTAAGACGATTTAGAAACTGTGAATTACGAACACGACGGGCCTCGACCAGATACCCGATTAGGCTACAATCCCGACCCACTCATAATTTGGAATTCCTACCGCAAACGTCCCAACGGGACGGTGCGACAATAGCCCCGCGATTGATCGCGGGGCTATTATCATGTGTGCCTTCGGGATTAGAGTTCCGCGTGAAGACAGTTTAGAAATTGTGAATTGCGAACACGACGGGCCTCAGTCAGATACCGGATTAATCTACAATCCCGACCCACTCAGAATTGGTAATTCGCACCGCAAACGTCCCAACGGGACGGTGCGACAATAGCCCCGCGATTGATCGCGGGGGTCCAGAGTCCCCAGAAATCCCCAGTCCCGCAAGGGACGACTGATGCCGTTGGCAACATTGACTGGCACTCCTTCTCGCTTCGGCGATGGGGCATTGGCGCGCCTGAGGCTGTACTCTCTGCCCGCGGTTCAGTCGTCCCTTTGGGACTTTGACGCGTGTGGCGCTCACGTTTCCCGGCGATGAATCGCCGGGCTATTATCATCTGTCCCTTTGGGACTGGAGTGTCGCGTGAAGCAATTGCGAATGACGAAAGTGACGGCTCTCAATCAGGTTTCTGACCAAGCCACAATGCCTGCCGATTTTCAGCCTATCTTTGGAATTCCTACCGTAAACGTCCCAACGGGACGGTGCGACAATAGCCCCGCGATTGATCGCGGGGGGCCAGGGTCCCCAGAAATCCCCAGTCCCGAAGGGACGGCTGAAAGCCACTCGCAAGGATATCTGATTGGGCCACAATGCCGACCAATTCTTAATTCATCATTCGCAATTGATTTTTCGTCTCAATCCCACCTCAAGTGAAGCAATTATGAATTGCGAATTACGAGAATGACGGGCCTCAACCGGGAGTTCTGGTCTTGTAGGAAACTACTCAGGCATCTGCAATCTACAAATCGGACTCTTGACGGTCAACCCAAAGTCGCCTGGGAGCCGACGCCGTCTCGACTCAGAGCTGGCAAGCCTGTACACATATCATGAAAATTCTTAATTGTTCATTCGTAATTCTTAATTGTCGTTGCGTCTCAATCCCATCTCTGATTAGGTTTCAAATGCTTCAGGCACAGAGATGCAAAGGCACATAGGCACAAAGGTGAAAGACACAGAGTCTTCGCTTTACTGCTTTGTCTCGGTGTCACTCCGTACTTTTCTGATCAACGCGCTTAGCATTCTTTCAACTTCTCTGCTGGCTTCATAGAGCGCCGTGAAGTTCGACCTGTGCAAATATTCTAGATTCAAGGCGATTTCCAGTTGCGTTTGCAACTCGAAGATCGATCCCATAGCGATTTGCAGAAAGCGCAGGTAATCATTTGTTGACCGGCGGCCATAGCCTTCGGCAATATTGCTGGGTATGGAAATGGCGGCCCGACGCAATTGCGACGTTAGGCCATAGCGTTCGTCCTTCGGGAACTTGCTGGTGCTTTTGTACACAGCCGTCACACACAGCATAGACTTTTGCCAAACTAGTAAGTCACGATAAGTCTTCATCTTCCGTGCAGAACTTGAGTACTCTCTTTGCCGCTTTCACAGTGCTTCAGGCACAGAGTTTTTCCCGCTACTACTTCTTTGCCCCCTTAGGAGCTTTGTGCCTTTGTCACTTTGTGCCTTTTTCTACAATCCCATCTCTGGTTAGGTCTCAAGTGTTTCTCAGGCACAGAGACGCAAAGGCACATAGGCACAGAGCTTTTTAGCTTCTACTTCTTCCCTTTGGAACTTTGTGCCTTTGCCCCTTTTTCCACAATCCCATCTCTGATTAGGTCTCGTTTCTGATCCTTTATCGGGGGCGTAGGCGCGCTCATCTATTTCTTTGTCTCAATCCCATCTCTGGTTAGGTCTCGATTCTGATACATCGCGGCCATACTGAGGATAGTAAGACAGCTCAGTCTCAATCCCATCTCTGGTTAGGTCTCGATTCTGATACGAAAAGTCTTTGATCAGGGCGGCAACAATATTTAGTCTCAATCCCATCTCTGGTTAGGTCTCGATTCTGATAGGCAGATTAAGGGAGGGGATGGATATGTCTACATCTTGTCTCAATCCCATCTCTGATTAGGTCTCAATTCTGATAGTTGAGCTCTTCGATAAAGCACTAGGACAACGAAATATGTCTCAATCCCATCTCTGGTTAGGTCTCGATTCTGATTGCTTATTGTAGGTGTGGCATTTGCTGTTACATATTTCCGTCTCAATCCCATCTCTGGTTAGGTCTCGATTCTGATGCTTACGGATTTCCAAGCACTGCCGGACAACACGTTCGGTCTCAATCCCATCTCTGGTTAGGTCTCGATTCTGATAATTCTAGTAACACATTGGTATTGCAGGGCAACATGAGTCTCAATCCCATCTCTGGTTAGGTCTCGATTCTGATTTTCTTCGTCCTTACAGCATCGGTTTTAATTGGTCACGTCTCAATCCCATCTCTGGTTAGGTCTCGATTCTGATTTGTTCGGAACACTGAGGCTCACTGGAATGAGCAAACTCGGTCTCAATCCCATCTCTGGTTAGGTCTCGATTCTGATTTTTGCCAGAGTTTGAGCATCGCATAAGAAGATCACTTTGTCTCAATCCCATCTCTGGTTAGGTCTCGATTCTGATTCAACAGCCCAGTAGCCGTTCCAGTGACCACCCTCCGTGTCTCAATCCCATCTCTGGTTAGGTCTCGATTCTGATTTAACATCTGGAACAACAATGCGGCGAGCTTCGCCGCGTCTCAATCCCATCTCTGGTTAGGTCTCGATTCTGATATTCGGCGTTGGAGCGCAACCTGGTCGCAGCTCGCAAGTCTCAATCCCATCTCTGGTTAGGTCTCGATTCTGATCTCATCGAGACAGATGATCATGGCCCCTCAATCAAAAAAGTCTCAATCCCATCTCTGGTTAGGTCTCGATTCTGATTCAGAGATCCTACTCAGCACTCTGTCGCATTCCTGGTTGTTTCTGGTCTCAATCCCATCTCTGGTTAGGTCTCGATTCTGATAGACTTTGAAACGCCGTTCGCATCGGTATAGAAAAGCGTCTCAATCCCATCTCTGGTTAGGTCTCGATTCTGATGCTGGCGAATGCGGAGTCGTTTCTGGCGTTGTCGGAGGCGGTCTCAATCCCATCTCTGGTTAGGTCTCGATTCTGATGGGCACGCTCAAGGGATTGAGCCGGCGGTGCAGTTTGTGATGTCTCAATCCCATCTCTGGTTAGGTCTCGATTCTGATCCGCTTTGGAAGTACTCGACTCTCAGGAAGATTCGCTAGTCTCAATCCCATCTCTGGTTAGGTCTCGATTCTGATATCACAGCACACTCCCATTCACTGCGATTGCTACTGGGTCTCAATCCCATCTCTGGTTAGGTCTCGATTCTGATGCTCAAATGGACGAGGCAAGCCTAATCGCGCAGGGCGGTCTCAATCCCATCTCTGGTTAGGTCTCGATTCTGATGCAAGGCATCCTGCCGGATCGTGGTGCGTTTGAGTACGTCTCAATCCCATCTCTGGTTAGGTCTCGATTCTGATGATTACCTACCCGGGAAACCCGCATAACCCATTGAATCGGTCTCAATCCCATCTCTGGTTAGGTCTCGATTCTGATCGCATCACCCTCGCCCGCGTCTGCGCCAGCACACAAAGTCTCAATCCCATCTCTGGTTAGGTCTCGATTCTGATGCCTTCGGCTTCAACGGAACAAAAAGCATCTTCCAGGGTCTCAATCCCATCTCTGGTTAGGTCTCGATTCTGATTCAGAAGGTGGGGAAGCCTGACAGCTCACAGGTCAAGGTCTCAATCCCATCTCTGGTTAGGTCTCGATTCTGATGACAGTCGCTGCAAAAGAGACGACCACCTTCGTCAACGTCTCAATCCCATCTCTGGTTAGGTCTCGATTCTGATGCGGCAACCTTGACGCCATCTTCGAGAATGCGTGCTGGTCTCAATCCCATCTCTGGTTAGGTCTCGATTCTGATGGAATCAGATACTCCTTCCGCCACTGTTACCCTCAATTGTCTCAATCCCATCTCTGGTTAGGTCTCGATTCTGATACAAGGCGGTTTCGGTTGCCACAGAAATCATGTCTCTTTTGTCTCAATCCCATCTCTGGTTAGGTCTCGATTCTGATAATTAATCCAACTGGCTACTTGGGAGAAATACTCACTTTGTCTCAATCCCATCTCTGGTTAGGTCTCGATTCTGATCAACGGTTGACACCCCGGGAGACACGCTATTCTTCGCGTCTCAATCCCATCTCTGGTTAGGTCTCGATTCTGATCCACAGGGTTGCTGTTTGCGCTAATCACATCAGCGGTGAGTCTCAATCCCATCTCTGGTTAGGTCTCGATTCTGATTTTATGGTCCCTTGAATGGCCTTGTGCATGATTCCTACGGTCTCAATCCCATCTCTGGTTAGGTCTCGATTCTGATTTCGATATTCCACCCCAAGGTGAGGGTGAAGGCGATTCAGTCTCAATCCCATCTCTGGTTAGGTCTCGATTCTGATCTTACTTGAGCCATCGCTACAGCAAGTTCACCACACCTGTCTCAATCCCA
>JAJDAF010000061.1 GCA_029261995.1 Candidatus Zhuqueibacterota bacterium | reverse complement strand
TGTTGAGTTCCTGGGCCAATTCAAGCATGCTGAGTTTGCGACGGGCAACCTTGGTTTCAGTAGTCATAGTAAGTCTCCTTGAGTTACTTTTTTTGAACAGACTAATTTAACCCAAAGGAGACGCTATGGCTACTAATTTCTTGCCGCCAACTGTCAGGTCAATACGATCACAATTCAGAAGTGCTATTCAAGGGGGGCGGCTGTCGGAAGGTTCTTAACGTCAACTTCACCCGACGCCGGGGCAGTACTCTCTTGACACTATAGTGGTTTTCCAAAGCTATTTCTGACTTTGCGTCGTGTTGGCTTAAGACCCTATTTCCCATTTCAGACAATCTGCACACCGAATCTCAAGAGAGTCAATATTAACAATGATTTATGAACGCACATCTTTGGCCACCGGAGCCAAAGGCTGTGGGTTCGAGTCCCTCCTGGCTATCACCTTTGAACAAGTTTAGCTAAGAGTTGCATTGACTTTCTGAGAGAATTTGGCTATTTTTGCATTTTAAGGCAGAGAAACAAGGCTATTTGGTAGAATTAATGACTGATAAAATATGAAAATTCAACTGATCCAACCCACAACCGGTGAGTATCGCTCCAATTCAAGATCGGGTTCATATCCTCCTCTCGGATTAGTGTCTATAGCGACATTCATAAATCAAGAATGCCCAGATGTTGACGTCGAGATAATTGATGGTGAGTTTGTTACTGAAGATGAGATTATCAGTAGACTTGATGGGGATGTTGTAGGGCTCAATTCAAATACTATTACTTACCCCCAAGCCATAAAGATCGCTACCATTGCAAAAGAGCGTGGCTCAAAAGTGATTCTCGGTGGCGTATACGCCTCAGCAATTCCTGAATTAATTTTAAGACATAGACATGATATTATTGATAGTGTTGTGGTTGGGTATGGCGAAAAGCCAATGATTGAGGTCATTAGAGGAAGCACCGAGAGGTTGGTCATAAATCACAATCCAGGCTTTAATTTTTTGCCGTATCCGGATCGAAGTCTTGTTGGTTTTGAAAATTACATTGATGTTTTCCAACAAAATCATCCCACATGGAACTATCGAGCGACTAATATATTTACTAATGTAGGTTGTGAATGGCGGGAAAAAAGCAATGGCGGGTGCATTTTTTGCTCAAGATCAGGATTGGTGACCGCCTATCGAAACCCGGAGAAGGTTTGGGAAGAAATTAGGGACTTAGTTGAAAACTATAACGTTGATTATCTCATTGATTTCAGCGATACAACGATGCAAAATATAGATTGGTTGGCCGAGGTCGTAAAGGCTAAACCGAAAAATTTGAATCCAGAGTGGCATATCTTCGCACGGATAGATGAGATAAATCGGTACTCGCTTGAGTTGGCGAAAGCGTTACCGTGCAACCACATTTTCATAGGAATTGAGTCAGGCGATCCGAATGTTTACAAAGCTGCCAGGAAGGGTGGGGGTTCACCCAAAGAAATTCTTCAGGTAGCTAAATTATTACAGGAATACGATATCGAAATAACACCATCATATGTTATCGGCCTGCCAGGCGAATCTGAAGAAAGTTTAAGAAGTACACTTGAGCATGCTCACCGATTGCATGAAATAACAGGGTTCGAAGAGGTGTTCTGCTGCCAACTCATACCTTTTCCAGGTTCCTTGTCATTTAATATGTTAAGAGGAAAAGTGAGTATTGATTCAGATGTGCTGGACATTGAGTTTTTGAAAAAGCTTTGGGCAGAGAATTTTTGCGTTATAGATTTTGAGTTAATGAAGGAGTATACTTATCGGATATTAGAACTCGGCAAGTATAAAATCACTATCTCAAAGAATTTACATCCAGAGCATTTGATTTTGGCAAACCAGTTCAATTCAGAAAACGAAATTGCAGGCAATGCCTTTACTTGTGTATAGATTTGAAGCATTCAAAACCGAGCATATTGGGCTACGAATTGAAATCCCTTCTAATAATCAGTGCCGTTTGATCGTCCTTCTCCTTCTGGTCGGCACCTTGTGCAAACTTATCTATGTATTCAAAAAGCTGTCTAATTAACACTTGTGGTGACGCCCCGACATACTTGCTTAAGACTTCTTTCAGTTTACTCGGTGAGATTTCCTCTTCCTTCTTATTCTGACATTCCAAAAAACCATCTGTAAGTAAGATGATCGCATCTCCAGGATTTAAAATAGTCGACTTTGGACTCGGTAATTCTTTGTTCTCATGAGGCATGCCTAATGGAATATGTTCATAATCTGTTAGTTCCTCGGAGTTCAAAATGCAACTTCAGATGAATCTTTTACTGGCATTTAGTTTTGTACTTTTACGTGTTGTCCCTTCTCACACATAAGCCTTCTTACCTAAAAACCCGTCATTTTCTTAAAAATTTTCTAGCAACGAGCGAAATAAAAACACCAAAAAAAGCGTAGCCTAAGAGCACTTCTGAAGCAACAACTATTTTTGCCATAGTATTAATAGGAGTGATATCTCCAAATATCAAAGTTGTCGCGACACCTATACTGAAAAAAAGTGATGCAGCAAGGTTACCCAAAAAATTATCCATCACTGGATATTGAAATTGTCTTTCCAACTCAAATTGCAATAACCCAAGTCTCTCAATATTAAAAGGACCCAATTTCCCACCTGGATTTGGAAAATATAATATTGCAAAAACTATTAAAAACCCAATAGTGAAAACAAGCCATTTCCCCCACCTTTCCCCATAGTTAGAAGTATGTTTCCAAAACAGATGTATAATGGTAGAGGACAAAAACCTGGTAAGGCCAAAAAAGCAATTAAAGGAAATTAATAGAATATGAATAATTTTGTATTTGATCAATTCATTTACAACTTTTGAATAATGTTCCTCTTTGCTATTAAACTTTCTGAATGATTGTTTAAAAATGAATTTATAGTGTTTGGTTTTTCTATTCATTTTTGCAATATAAACTTTGCTAGCGAGGTGCTCTATACCAACTTCATCCAGTACTATAATCAACTTATTGAAATAGAAGTCATGCTGTGGATTAAATTTAATGCTACTAAGAAATAGTGTGAGAGAGTTGAAGCTATCTTTACAATAATCATATGCACCTGCTTTAGCATATGACACTGCGGAATCACAATAATTTTCAATTATGAACTCTTTGTCCTCTTCCGGTTTGACAAATTGTCCAGAGTTAGACTTAAAATGTTTTTTCATTCTTTCGGCTGCTTTAAAAAATTCATTTCCAGCAGAGCGAAAAAAACCATCCATGAAAAGACTTTTTGCGGCATACTTCAAAGCAACCGCTTTATTACTCTCAGAACGAAATTTATTAGGTTCTTTCAGGCGATCAATAGCCGTATGAACTCTTAAGTACTCAATACTAATCCTTTCAAGCGTATCTGCAAGAACATATATATTTTCAATTGCTTGGTTAAGATCTATGCTTAGAAATTTTCTTTGCTCCAGATCTTTGAATCCTTCCTTATCCTTACTAAAATAAACAATAAACCCCTTAAATTTCTTCTTTACTACAAACGGATAAGAGATGAGCGAATTTAGATTGTATTGCCGTGCTAAATCTTTTTGATCATATTCAACATCCTTATTCTGTATATCTGTAAGGTAAATGAATCGATCTTTTTTACTTCTATTAGTTCTATACGCTAAATTACTTGCCATTCTATGTTCTATTGTGACTGTATGTTTGTTTACAACATTCTTGGGAATTCCATATGTTGCGGCTACGTGGTAAACATTTGGATTGTCGTCTTCATAACTGCGTCTAATAATAATATGTGGAAGCCTAAAATATTTTCCGACAGCTTTAATTATCGGGTCCAAAAATTTTTTTAAATCAAAATGTAATGGGGAAAGTTGCTTAGCATCAAATGCCTTTAATAAAATAGCTCTAAGCTCTAAATTATCCATCAGTTGGATAATAGAAAGCGAAGCTATTCGACAATTAGCAATTAATTCATTTGTGAAGGTATTTTTTTTATCTAATGAAATGCTGTAGAAAAAGTTAATAACGCCTATTCTCTCGTCATTTTTAATTATGGGGATTGAAATAACACTACGTATCCCTATCTTCTCTAATTCCTTTTTGAATGCTGGATGTAACTTTCTTTTTTCTAAGTCTTCACCCACAGCAGGTTCCCCATTTTTCATAGCTAAACGAGGATAATACCACGTACTATCTTCTTTTTTTGGATCATAATGTTCTTCCGAGATTTTGTATAACTCATCAGTACCGATGAAGTCGACTAAGTAAAATCTTTTTCCATCATAAAACAGGAAGGTAGCATATATGTTCTTACCATTTTGCTGACTTCTAATTTTATCTGCTTGATAATGTACAGCAGCTTTGAACGATTGGAACTTTTGTCTAAATTCAGATGGAACTTGTTTTATCTTCCTGACCAATGTACAACCCTTCCTTCAATTAGAATGACTGTCTTATTTAAAAAATAACCCAACAACCCAACAACCAAAACCGTTGCGTACGCCTCTTCCATTTCAAAGATAGAAGAAGCATTGAAAATTCTCTGTCCCAAACCGGATTGAGAACCTAGAAACATTTCTGCCACAATTTCAACAACAAGCGCAAGTGATAAACCTATTCGAAATCCGGCAAATATGTAAGGAAGTGCACTAGGTATCATTACTTTGACAAAAGTCTTAAGAAATGATGCTTTTTTTGTTTTTGCAACCATCAATCTAGTGATTGAAACATTTCGAATGCCATATATGGTGTTTATAAGCACTACCATACTTGAAGACCAGGCAGCTATAAAAATTTTTACTTCGTCACCAAGTCCCCAAATTACTATGAACAATGGAAATAATGCTGTGGCCGGTATAGACCTGAAAAAATCGACTGGGAACTCCATTGTTTCATAAAATGTTTTGTAGTGTCCCATTATCAGTCCAATAGAGACGCCAATTACACAGCCCACAAAAAAACCGACAAGTGTGCGCCATAAACTCGCAAAAAGATCATATAAGATTTCATAGGATATAACTAATAGAAATAATTCTTTAAATACATCTACTGGTGTGGGGAGAAATAATTGACTAATAAGCCCGGTTGATGTAATGAGTAACCATACCAGCAAAAAGATAATAGTGCCTGAAAGCCGTGATTTCATCATCTGCTGATTACTTCCCTAAATTTTTTTAATATTGGCACTTTAAGTTTAAAAAAATCTTCCTGCTCAAGCATTTCGATTTTCCGGGGTCTTGGAAGATCAATATCATAAATATCGATAATCCTGGCGGGACGCTGAGATAACAGGATAATTTTATCAGCAAGAAAGATAGCTTCATCCAATTCATGGGAAATAAATAAAATTGTGGACTTTGTTTTTTCCCAGGATTTGAGAAGGTTTTCCTGCTGCGTAATGCGTCTGTCATAATCCAGAGAAGCAAAAGGTTCATCCATCAAAAGCACATCAGGTTTGTAGATTAACTCACGGAACAAGGCAACTAACTGTTGCTGTCCTCCACTACACTGGTAAGGATACTTATCCAAAGGCAACTCTCCCAACCCAATGTCTTTTACATAGTCTCGAATTCTATGGTGCTTTTGTTTTTTTGATTCCTCAGATGAGTCGAGAGAAAATGCAATATTATCAATGTTTTTTAGCCATGGAAAGAGGGAGTCACTATAATTTTGAAAAACAAAACCTATTTTTGACTCTGAAGGTTCCTTATTATCGATACTTATGGAACCGTTATCGAACTCTGTAAGGCCGGCAACGACATTAAGCAACGTTGTTTTTCCACAGCCGTTCGGGCCAAATATTGCTACAAACTCACCCGTTTCTAATTCAAGATTCACATTGTCAAGAACCTGGATACTTCCATTATCAGGATTAGTAAAGCTCTTGCATATGTTTTTTATCTCTATGTAAGCCAAATTAGCCCTCTGTTTGACTGATGATTATCTTGGTTCGATTAGAACAACTGCTTATTCCTCATAATCACCAAACAGCCTATTAACATCCCCAATCCGTTTCTCTAAAAGGCCGTTTTCAAAAAAGAAGTCTGCAAACCTCTGAACGTTTAATCTATTTTCCTCCCCAATTTTGGAGTATTTAAAGAGCTTTAAGTCTGCCAAAACTTCATTCGCTATTTCTTTGGGTATCGGTGTGTATTTCGGCAAGATTTTTTTAGCCTCCTCAGGATGTGTATTGATAAAGTCAACTGCCAGTTCAAGGGCCCTTATAACCCCTGCCGCTCCTTCAGGGTCTTCTTTCAAGAGTTTGGTTGAAACTGTTGCCGCTGTTGAAGGAAAGGGATTCATTATGTACTTAACCCTGGGATTCTCCACGACCACTTTTGCGATCCCCCGTAACTTAGCAATATTTACTGTGGGCTCTGTTGATGAAAGCGCATCATATTCGCCTGACACCAAACCTTGTATTTGAAGTCTTGGGCTGATCTGGATAATTTCAACTTCACTTGGATCGATACCCATTCCAATTAGCATTGCTTTCAGAAAGTTGATTTGAACTAAGCCTGTGTATACACCTATTTTTTTCCCACGAAGGTCTTCAGGTGAGTTTATGGGAGAATCTTTTCTTGCAATGATACTCGCTGTGAAATGCTTTGAATTTTCTTCGCTTGATGAGAAAAACTTAAATTCCCCAGGAAATCGATTAGCAGCCGGGAATAATAAGGAATAGGCAAGAACGGCTGCAAAATCTAGTTCTCCTGAGACAATTCCTGTAATGATATCATTTGGTGAAGTAGCCTCGATAGCATTGACCTTAACGCCGTTAACTTCAAAATATCCTTGGTCAAGGGCTACGAAGAGCGGTAAGTTGGCTGTCAGCGGTAAGTATGCGACCGTAAAGGTTCTCGACATTCTTTTCTTCGGTACAAGTGGTTTGGTAATATGGACAACATCTGCGAAGTCAAGACTCAAGTTCTTAATTGTAGCCGAGATCTCGATTTCAGCCGGAGTTTTGGCTACTAGCTTGTTATCAACGTAGACATTTGCGCCTTCTGGGTTCGTGTCAACTGTAATTTTTTGCTTTCGGTCGCATCCATGAAGTGCAACGAGCACGATTATCAGGAACAAGACGAATAGATTTCCATTGAAAAACTTCTCAGTTGAAGTTGAGACCTTGAGAACTCCCATGTAATCCCTCCTAAGTATTTGAGAAAGTGAAATGAAAGATAATGAACTACTGAGGTGTAAGCAAACAAATTCTCGAAGTAATGTTGTGCCTCAGTCTGTCATCGGGCACCCAAAAGTGCCCATCCGTGGACTCTTTTGGGTGCCCTGACAGCCTCTGTCTTTGAGAAACTGTCTAAAACGTAGCTCCAGGCCCCACGTTTGATGCTTTTTAGACAGTTTCTGAGATAATACTTCACCATATAAAAAAGCCGTGTCAGTCAAATGGCACAGCTTACTATTCATATCACTTGAGTGTGTGATTGCAATTCGTGCAAGTCATACAACTCTTTTAAATCAGCTCTGATGGCATCGTCCATATTAAAGAGAGCTGCTGCTAAATTCGACCGGACATATTCGATGCGATTCATTCCGGGAATAGCTACGGTTACATGAGGATTCGAAATGACAAACTTGAGAGCCACATGCGATAGCGATAGCTCCAGACCATGTTTTTCAAGTAACGTCTTGATCTCCTCAATCCTAGTCATGAGTTGTTGTTCGCCGTAAAGAGAAATCACCTTTTGGACGGCTGGTGGAGGCTTCGTGAAGCTAAATCTGTCGGTCAGGAACCAGCGCAGGAGTGGTTCTCGAGCTATTATGGCTACTCCATGTTCCTTTGCTTCGTCAAAAAGACGAGTTTCCGCCCTTTTCTGCAATATATTGTAAATCACTTGAAGCGAAGCTAAACCAGTATATCCTTTTTTCTTGCAAATCTCCATCGCCAAAATGCCTTCTTTTGGATCATCAATTGATACACCATAGTACCTTATCTTTCCTTTGGTTCTGAATTCTTCAAGCAAATCAAACACAGATCCTTCTTCAATAATTGCAATAGACGGATTGTGCAACTGGTAGAGGAAGATTTCATCAACGCTTAGTCTTGTTAGACTACCTTCTAAATCCGATATTAAAAATTCGGGACTAAAATCCTTTTCGTTTACTCGTCCCCCGTCGATGTGGCGTCCTCCTTTGGTGGCTACCAAGATTCGCTCGTTTTTGAAATCTCGAAGAACCTCGCCTAGCCATTCTTCACAACTTCCATTGCCGTACGTTGGCGCCGTATCTATGAACAGATAAGAGCTATCGGAGGACTCATTTATCACGGTTCGCATCACAACGAGAGCCTCATGTTTACTAACAGGTCCGTAAGCTCCACCCAGACCATATGTGCCGAATCCTATGACAAAAACATCTTTACCTGTCGGGCCAAGTGTTCTGTATTCCATATTTTTCTCCGTTTTCAAACCAACAAGATCTATTTTTGACTTAGCGACTCATAGCCGAAGTGGTTAAGCATCTCGCCACAAATCCGTGTAACAATCCCTAGTTCTTGCTCTGTCAATCTTGCAATCTGTTCGTTGTTTCTATGAGTCTCAAACTTAGGGATAGGAAATTGATGACTTATAGGTTCTAGGAAATCCAGAACTTCATGGAGAATCGCAGTTGGGTTAGTTACTAGATCCTCATACCGGATCGTTTTGTACCTGTGCAGGAAATCTATATGTGATAGAGCAACCCGATTCGCTCCTAACCACTGCATTGCGGCCTCGTCTATGCGAGTCTGCAGACTCGCATATTGAGGCCTTTCTGGGTCAAACAAGCGTTTTCTCCGAATTCCTTCTGTGACAGCATATCCATTGCGTACAATCGCAATAAAGTAAGCGTCTGGGAAGTATGATTGAATAAGTCTTGCTCTTAGCGTATCTGCAGGACTTTTTGTAACAAGCCGTGTTCCTGGAATAAGCGATCTTTCATAGACTGCGACCAGCTGCTTTTTATCGGATTCCCGGTAGTCTCTTTCGGTCAAGTAATAAGCCAATTGGGACTCCGGGATTTTGGCACCATGATTCCTCGTTGTCGAATCAATGAATTGAGGATGGGCCCAGAGTCTAAACGTATCCTTACCTAGAAAATGCGTCATGATCGTTGGCATCCCATCTAAGTCTTGCCCTTCAATTACTGGTCCACTCAATTCCTCATGCTGTTTCAACGCCTCCCAAAGAATCGTGGTGCCACTATTGCTGCAGCCGAAAATAAAAATCGGCCTTTCTATACTTGTATTTAACACTAACATACAATGATCTCCTGAATAATGAAGCGGACAAGTCAAGATAACTAGCTCATCCGCTTTTCTCTTTTTGAAGACCCCTAAATAACATGCCTACCTTTGTCAAGAGTAATCCTGTATTCGCCGAGTTCAAGGATCTTGGCAGTGTACTCCCTGGCGGTTTCATAGTCTATTCCACAAGAATGGGCAAACCACCTCTGTGTTAATTCCTCACCATCTAATTCGTCCTGCTCTTTATACTCAGGATAGTGTTGCGTTAACATGGTGAAGGCTCGTGAGCCGGGGAAAGGAATCAGGCAGGCGGCGAAGATTTCGTCAAAACGGGTTAGAGCCTTAATTCTCTGTGCAAACTCAAAAGTCTTATCCAGAGTTGATTTTGTCTCTCCCTCTAATCCTAAAATGAAGGAGGGAGTGAGATCGATGCCATGCTTAGTCATTGTTTTGATTGCTCGCAGACAATTCTCAGGAGAAAAGTTCGGTCCTTTGCCGACTTTTTTGGCAAGTTGTTTGTCACCGGTCTCGATACCTACAAATATATGATTTGTTGGTAGTTGTTTCAACAAGTTTATCGTCCCCTCGTTGAGATTCTCTGCAGTTGAAAACACATGCCATCTTATTACGGGGAGTTTTTGGGGCTTCCTATCAGATTTGTAGTTTAACGGTCAGATTTTCCCACGAGGCTATCCAAGACTTTTCCGACATAAAAGTGGCCTCAGAACGAATTCCATCGCCTCTCAGGGCATACTTACATTAATAAGGGTTTCTTGAATTTCAATTCTTTGGCATTTAGTGGTAGACTATTACTATGCCCAAGAAATCTTCCGAACGTTTCCGAAAGATTCGGAAGCAAACAACCCCTGCTTCGGAACCTTTCCGAAACCCAGACACCCTTTCCGAAAAGACAGCGGACCACACCCTGACCGTCCGGGAAGCCGCCAAAACCTTTGAAAACAAAGGCGTTCTTCGCACTGAGCGCAGCATCATCAATTGGTGCAACCCCAACCGACAAGGCATGACCCGGCTTGATTGCTACTACGAAGAAAACGAAGGCAAATACTATATCACACCTATCAGTGTCGAACGAGTCATTGCCGAAGAGCAAAACAAGCTGAAAATAAAGGCGAAAGTAGATTCTGCCGAAGCCGGCACAATCTTTTCCGAAGACCCCAACAACGGTTCGGAACGCTTCGGAAACCAAGCTGACAATTTCGGAAGCGTTCCGAACTCTTCCGAAGCAAATATGCCGGAAGTCACGGAGCAACTAGTGAAAGAATTAGAGCGGGAAAACCGCGACCTGGAAATCAGCAATCGGGTCAAGGACATCTACATCGAACGGCTCGAAGGTAATCAGCAAGATCTCATCAAACAGCTGACCGACAAGAGCCATAGAATCGGCGAATTAGAGACTGAGATGAGGCTGCTACAACCGCCTGCCAGGAATCGTAACCAAGGAGTCTTCAATGATGAGCCTGAAGCCGCGGTCGAGGCGGAAGGCGAGACTCAGGATAGCGTAGGGGAGAGCGAAACGAACGAAACCGGCGCCCAAGAAACAGGCGAAGCTTTGATGCCTCGAACTACTGGCGAAGTAGACGACCACGATAAGACATCAGAATAGCAGATTCGGTAGACATCCATGCTACGGCGACTGGCAGCTTCAAAGTGCCCTTCAATCTGGGCCGGACAATAGTGTTTTCTTATATGAGTTCCAACAATCATCTTACCAATTTTGCGCGCGGCTTTGTCGGTTACCAGGAACAGACCATTGGCATTGCCCAAGAAGACCGAAGATATCATTTCTATACCATCGGGCGCACCGGTACCGGCAAATCGACCTTGCTGTTTTCGAAGATTGTGCAGGATTTACAAGCAGGCCGTGGCTTAGCACTCATCGACCCACATGGCGATTTGGCCGAGGCGGTCTTGCCCTATATCCCCGAGAAACGACGCCATCGCTTGGTTTACCTAAACCCTGCCGACTTAGACTTCCCAATTGGCCTGAACATGCTGGAAAAAGGCAAAGGCTCAGAACGACACTTGCTGGCCGACAACCTCATGACCATCTTCAAGAAAATCTGGGCCGATTCCTGGGGACCGAGAATGAGCTATTTGCTGCACAATTCCCTGCTGGCGCTGCTGGAAAACCCTGGTTCCACATTACTGGGTGTGGTCAGGCTGCTGACCGACGACCGGTTTCGCAAGCGCATGGTCGACAATGTCAGCGACCCGGTGGTGCGGCATTATTGGCAAAGAGAGTTTGCGGCCATACCCGCACGGCTATTGCCGGAAGTGGTATCACCCGTGCAAAACAAAATCGGAGCCTATCTCAGCAATCGCCCCTTGCGCAATATCCTGGGTCAGAGCAAAAGCTCCATCAAATTCGACCAGATCATCAACCAGGGGCTGATCTTCATCGTCAATCTCTCGAAAGGTCGGCTGGGAAGTGAGGCAGCCAATCTTCTGGGTTCGTTGGTGGTGACGGGCCTGCAGCTGGCTGCCATGGCCAGAAGCAATATTGCAGAGACGGAACGACGCAATTTCTATCTCTACGTCGATGAGTTTCAGAATTTTACCACGGAATCCTTTGCCGACATTTTGAGTGAAGCCCGGAAATATCACCTGCATCTCGTCCTGGCGCACCAGTATCTCGGCCAACTGGAGCCGAGAATCAGAGACGCGGTACTGGCCAATGTCGGCACACTGGTCGTGTTTCGGGTCGGTCCCGAAGACGCCCAGCTCTTGGCCAAAGAGTTCGGGCCCGAGTGGCCCTGGAATAATCTGGTCAACCTCAATCCCTATGAAATTTATTATAAATTACTGCGGGATGGCAAAGTAGAAAATCCGCGTCAGGCTATCACCCTTGCACCACCGGAACCATCGCAAGAAAGTGAAACGTACAAGCAAGAACTCATCGAGGCGGCGCGCCGACGCTACGGTCGGCCACGGGAGGTAGTCGAGCGCAAGATAGAGAACTTTTTCAATCATCAAAGCGCACCGCCGGTATCGAAGGTAATCATCAAAAAGTAAGAAAGGTGGAAATGCAGACAAGATTTAAGCCCCCGCTGTTTTGGCGGGGGCTTTTTAGGTTGATTGAGACCGGTCTCGGCGGAATAAGGAATCTCCCATCCAAGTTCTTTATCCCGCCTCCCAAGGGGAGATGGCCCTTAGGAAGGAGCGGCCGACTCCTTGCCGTGAGTCGCCGCCGACGCAAGTCTCGTTGGGATAGTATAGCACAAAGTTATTGGCCCTGGCTGAAAGCCTTCCGCGAGTCTGCGACTGCTCCTGAAGTCGGTCAAAAAAGTGATGCTCATCCATGCTGGACTCTAGGTTATCCACATTCTAAATCAAAATTTTTTTCTTAACGGGATATACTGAGTTTTATTATTTGGTTCTTATTATCTCTATATTATTAGGGTGTCAATTTGGCATTTCCAGGGGTTACAACCTGGCATTTCTTGAGAGGCCAATCTGGCACTTCCAGACAGGTCATCCCTGTTTTTTATCCACAGCTGACCTGCAATTGACAACATAGATATTGGTTTTACCCTGCCCGCGACGTTTGATGGTGATGAAGTCACCCTGTTCCAATTCAGCCACATACCGGACCACACTGCGTTTCCCTGCTCCCATATCCTTGGCCAGCCGCTCTTGTCCGGGGAAACAAAAATCGTTCTGCCAGGCGTACTTGAGCAACATGGCATAGGTCAACTTGGCGCCCGGCGAGATTTGGTCGCTCTCCAGGACATGGTTGGGAACCTGGGTGAAGCCCTTGCTGGTCAGCGCATCGGCCCCTTGCAGAATAATATTTCGCTTTTCTTCGATGAGTTCTCCGATTGCTTGCATGGATTTATGGTCAAATAATGCCTGAATATTATACCACGAAAGAAACCCGACCGCCAGGGGTCGGATGCCCCGCGTTTCCGAAAGGTTCGGAAGGTCCCAAACCACGCCCGCCCGCCAGTTTTCTGATAACCCAACAAAAGAACTCTCTCAGGCTACATACGGCTGCTTTATCATCCCCATGATCGAGAGAACCCGCCAGTTTACCGGACAGAAGGATACGCCGGGCAGAGTGGCAGGACTAAGTGCCCAGTCGCAGTTACGGATATAAAAAACCCCGACAACCTAAGGCCGGGGTAAGTTTGGCAACAGGGTCTCTTCGAGAGCTGTCGATATTTCGCTTTTGTGAACAAGTCGGATGGCCAGCTTTTCCTGTCTAATTGTCGCAATACCGACCCGCCAATTGGACTGCGGAAGATAGAGACATTTAGGCACGGGGTAGACATCTGTTGGGTCTTGATGGTTCGCGCCACCTTTTTCCACGCTCACCTGGCAACATGTTCGTACTCCATGATTCTAATCTCTTTGCCATACATCGGAGAACTTCCGTGGCTGCCAGTGCAAGTCGTTGTCGATCTCGATGCCATGGATATTGATAGTGTCCAGCTCGGAAAGGGTAAAGTATCCCCACTCCGCGTTCTGCGGGTCGTTGAGGTTGGCAAACCCGAAAAAAGTGTTCTGACCATCAAACTCAGTCACGTACCAATCACATCCACCGATGAAGAAATGCAGGCGAATCATCTTGTCCTTGCAATCAATGCCATCGGTTTCGTAGAGCTTTGGTAGCTCTGCCAGTTGCTCTCGACTCGGCTTATTCCACATCAGTCTCACCTCCTTCGAGCCACGCTTTGACCAGTTGCATGGCATTGAAGATATGTCCGTCCTGCGCGGTGGGCGCGGCCTGTTCAACGTTTCTCTGCTCGTCTTGCCACAGGTAGTCCAGAATGGCGTCGAGCGCCATGGCGATCTCTTTGGGAATGGTCACTCTGTTGGGATAGAATTTGTCGGTGGCGGTCATTGCTTGAGCCCTCCTGTTCATTTGAGACAAGGTTCGATTTCTTATTTGTCTCAAGGGTAGCAGGAAAACAAAGGGTGAGCAAGGCCTGGGCGAAGACCGAAACCGCCTGCGTGATTTGACATCCACGGTCTCTGGACTATGATGAATGAAAAAATGAACAACAGGAGACAGACAGATGAAATGTCGCCACTGTGGGGGCTCCGTGGCTCGGTTGGTTGAATGCTACCGCGAGCTCGAGTTAGGAGCGAATGACGAACTCATCGAGAAGCGAACAACCCACATCTATTTGCAATGCAACCGGGATGGCTGCCGCTATACCTGGACGGAGGACATCGAAGTCGAGGAGACAACGCTGCCGTATCAAGCGGTTTTCGATTGAGGCATGTGTTCCCACTGCGGCTTGCAAAGGCCGCGGACTCCCGTTGTCCCTGGCGCGCAATCAAAAGTTAAGACAACAGGAGAGATGCGATGTTCTGCAATCGTTGCCAGTGCGGCGCGAAGTTAGTTCAATTCGTTCACAACAAGCGGTTTATGTTCTGGATTTACCGAGATGAACCGGTCATCGACAGTTGGATGGTGCGAGCGCATGATGAGCGTGTCTACCGCTGCCCGCGTTGCGAGGCCCTGGAAACCGAATACTCGAGCTACGACCTCAAAATCCAGGACGATGACGAGTATTGTCTTAACTGACAGGAGTAGCACACTAAGACGTGCCCGGTGAAACGGAGTCCCGGTGCCCATCGGGACTGTGGAGCAACCTGCCAGGGATAGTCGGGAGCGTTGGACGGTAGAAACAAAAAGTCTGCTCACAAACCAACCCACGGGAGGCCGAAAGCGCTTCCCATTTTTTTTTGACTACCGGGAACGCCCACAACCTAAGAAAACCGGGGATAGGGTAGATGCAACCGTGTCATTCGGATCAGATTCAAAATACATCCCTTCTGCGAAGAGATGTTGTATGATATCCAGTGGTGGCGACCACGCCCCAATTGGAGAGTGAAAAAAGTCGACGGCTTATCGCTGGATTGTGTGATATCGAGTCTCATCGGGATGGCGGTTGTCGGGGCGTCTGTTGACCAGAGCCATGACCACGGCAAACAGCCCGAAAACGATGAAGATGATAGCGGCAGGTAGTGCGAATTCAAACATAGGGTTGGTTTTTTTTGAGTGAGTGATTTAAGTGTAGGGTTCAGCTTGTTTGAGATTAACCACTCCCGAAATATAGAGCAGAATGGTTGAAATCAGGCCAAGTGCCAGTAGCCACCAGACATCCTTGAAGCTGACTTGCTGTAGGGTTAGATTGGCTAGTGAGCCCAGGATAAGGATGGTCGCAAAGGTGTTGGCCAGACTCAACAGGCTTTTGCCCAGTTCTTTTCTCCACATGGGAACATCATATCACGGCGCGGTGCTAGTTGTCAAGTTGCCCAAGGACCGAAAAGGCCTGACATGAAAGGCCGTAAAAGCATGCTACAAGCAAAACCGGCAGGCAAAATTGCAGGAGCATGACGTTCCTCAAGAACTCGAGCCGGCGGGTTTTCAGCTGGAATTCGCGACGCTCAGGAGTTTTCCCGAACGCGGAGACTGGGCGGCCACCGCCAATCGGTAACCTACCGTGGCAACAGGACTGCGTTACTGCTCATTTTGAAAACGTCAAATCTAAGCCCTTCGCTCATGGGAGACTGGTCCATGTCGCCAGACATGGCTTATACTATGGGGTTGTTTCTCTATACTTGGCATGGATAACTTGTCTATAGCCGGGATAGCTTGGTCACGAGTACGAAAACCCGACCATCTGAGGTCAAGTGCGGAGTTCCTTCAACTAAGACTTGGTCGCCTGGTCGCAGACTCGGGAGTATCTGGTCATAGGCCGGAACGAGCACGGCAGCGGTAACCTGCTCCTGGCGCTCCGTGTGCAAAGATACGGAGAAATGAGTATTTCTGTAAGCCCGCAGCTCTGGCTCGTTTAGTCGCGATGATATATTGCCATATTGTGCTCTAAAAGCTACCTGTAGCCCAACAGCTGAAGCAAGACCGTGAGAGAGTTCGTTGGCTGAGTTTGTCAGAATCTCTCTTTGAGATTCCAGTTTTCGCTGGGCTCCGCAGCCTGGTGCCAGGATGATCACCAGGAACAGCAAGGAGGTATTGCTTAGTTGTCTGACGATCATTTTTGGGTATGAAGGCATGGCTGCAGCTGGCTCAAGAGCAGGAGGAGCACCATTGATTGTTGATGGAGCGGTTAATATCTAAGAAACGTCTTTCGGGCAGAATCGTTCCAAACAGTTGTTTGGCTGTTCCTGTACTTACCCGAATGATTTGAGAATACGCACGCCGAAATGCTTATCAATCGTTCTTGTTTGATCGTTCCTCTTATTCGTGCGACGCGGTGCGAGAGATGAATGTAATTGGGTGGAGAGACGAGGCGAACATGAACGCGAGCAAGAAAAGAACTTTCCATGGGCAAAGACGATTCGTAGAATGCTCGCTTCTGGTCAATCGTTTTTTGGTTACTACTTCCCGGGGTCTCCGACAATATTCATAAGCCGTATCACTGGAAACCTTAAGCTCCTTGGCAATGGCCCGCTTGGAAATCCTCTGCCCGACAAGGCGAGCAATGTCTTGAGTCAAATGCCCTTTTCGATGGTGCCCCGATGCGCCAGGCTGACCTCGCCGGGCTTGGGGACATGGCCACCACCGATGAGGCCTGCCTCAACCGGACTATTACGATATAGGGTATATCCGAATGACGGTGAGGATTTTAACGGGAACTGAAATAATCAATATCTATTTATTAACCCGTTGTGCTAGTAATTTGCCTAAACGAATAGATGTTTAATATGATTAATTGGTGTCGTTTTTTCGAAGTTGATGAATTGTGAGACAGTCAAGGCCGTTATTTTTGCGATGATTCTGGTTGCGAAGCCCCAGAAGGATTTGGCATAATTCTTTTGGATATCAAATTGATCGCTAAGTTGAGAGAAGGCAGTCTCAATTCGTTTTCTTGTTTTTCTAAAAACGGCAGGTTGTTTTCGATAGTTTTTTTGGTTTCGCCGCATGGGTGTATTAAGCAGCAAGCGGTATTCATCAAAGAGTTCTTGCTGCAAAGGGTTGCTGAGATAAGCTCGGTCGCCTAATAAGGTGCACCCTGGGTAATGCGCTTTGATCTGTTGTAGAAAGTGAATGTCTGCGACATTAGCCTTGGTGATAGCGAAATGAGTGATGACACCTGTAGATGTCATAACACTATGTAATTTATAACCATAATAGGTTTTAAGCTGTGCGACACACCCACCGAAACTCGGCGCGGTTTCATAGTCATCTCTACAGATACGTAGACGCTTGGCGCGAGCAAATTTACAGATTTCGAGAGGCATTGAATCGATGAGAAAAACATCTTGACCCAAGACCATTTTTTTGACCAAGGTTTGCCTGACTTTCTCAGTCAAATCATTGAGCTGTTTTCTACGACGGTTGTAGCGTGAACGGTCGATGAGATTCTTAAAATGACCTCGACGATGTTTACTGAGAAGCACAAAGAGGTAATGTTCACTATCAACCATGAGTGCTTCCGCTAGAATACTTAGTGCGATGACACCTGCATCAGAAAATTTCGGCGTAGGGCCGGGCTTGGGGAGGTTCCCGTTACAATCCAGGTCATTCGGCAAACTTTGCTTGACAATATCTAATACGATGACGAAATTCTTTTCGAGATTGTGCATTGCTTTCCTCCTTATTTTTATTGATCTTAAATAAGGTAAGTCCATCTAAAGCTATGTGCAATCTCTTTTTTTTGACTAGCACAACGGGTTATTTATTAGTATTCTTCTATAGGCCAGGTCTGGGGAAACCGGGACGAAATCTGGCCCTTTTCTATTCCAAACGACGTAAATTCAAAATCACCAGTACTACGACAATCAGCACAAACTTCCATTTCTTTCTCAGATAGCCATCACTTGCCTACCATCGTTATGTATTGATAGGCCTCACCGAGAAGTCCGAGAAAGGCGAGAACAAGGCCGAGTGTGCCGAGAGCCCGTCCAGACGTGACCTTGTTGAGAACATCGATTAGTTTCCCAAGAAAAAAAGAGATCCAATAGGTCAAGTACAATGCCCCAAAAACAATAAACATGTAGATTGCAGTCTTGAATTGAGGATACATTCCCCACCATCTTGAAAAGAACGGATACACCATGAGTGTGAGAAGAATTAGAGGAAAAACCGGTAGTGCCATTTCTGCGGGTTTCCCATAATACCGCCGAAGCTTGTCATGGAAACTATTGGAAGACTTTCCCAGTTTGTCAACGAGTCTCTCAATCCTATCAGCCAACTCCGGAAACAACACCTCAATAGAGGTCAAAGTAAATCCCACGACTTCCAAGGGAAGCGTGAAGTATTGAATTCTAGCAGCCCAGGTTTCGTTGAAGAAATCCATGATCCTCCACACCTTCAATCCCTATGTTCATTGGGGATACGTACATCGTCTGGGATGTAGATTCCGAGCGCCTCCTGTATTTCATTTGCCCTCACGTGATTGCGAAGTCCCTGCTCATCTCTGTCTTTAGAGACCGTATTGGATAGGTAGATCAAACCCCTAGAGGCTACAATTATCTTTTCTAGTTTGGGTAGGAAGAATACGGAAGCACACCACCTATACGCCGGTATAAGATGCATATGTGCCTGTAATTTGGATGACAACTTACGGAACTCTGACATGATTTTATTGTTCAGGTCTTCGGCCCTAATGCCGGGGCTTGTGTATACATCCGCATATTCGATGAGAGAATGAGCTATCTCTCCGATCACTCTTTTGAATTCGAGAATGGGATCGATAATGAACTTCAAAATGAACTGTCCTATTACGAAGACCGAAACACCGGCTAGAATTGTCAAGAATACGTTCACAATTACCTCACAAACGGCACAATCACAAAAATCATTGTTACAATCAGTATCGAAACCATCGCCATTGAGCGCAGTGGTTTTGTCTCGATGTCGAAATGGACGCGAAGCCATGTTACGCTTACATCAAGACTCCTGGCCAGCTTGACAATTATGCCGGAAAAAACATAAGCCCATATCCAAACAGAAGTGAAAAACGTAGAGTAGAAATATATGCCTACCGCAGGGGCTTCGGTGCCCCCCCCCGTAGAAAGACTCAATAAGCGCCCGTTGCTGGTTACAAGTGCAATGAAATTTTGGAAAAATGGGGTTCCCATTATTCTAGTAGCCATAATTGCGCCTATGAAACTGAACGGTATCTTCCATATCAGAGCTGTTAGTAGTACGTCCACTGCCAAAAGCGCGACAGTGCGGATAGATGATGATCGACGCCTGAGATGTCTTATTATTAGTCTGGTTTCAAGGAGAGAAATATAATCTGGTATGATATTGAACGCACTGGAGAAAGAGAGTTGGAATCCCAGAAAAAAAACATACCCATATCGTTGTGCATCATACAGGTTGTTGAATTCTTCTGGTCGTATCATGATCCAAATCAGGGTCAAAATTGTTGTTGCTACAATTGAAGCCACTGACGAACGTAAGAAACATCGAAGACCTAAGTGTTTTTCGCCGAATATCTTGTCAAACATCGCCGCGAACTGGCTTGGCCAACTCTTCACTGGCCCAACTGGATTCAAGTTCTTCAACCATCGTGTAATCGATTTCTTGGTTTTGTCATTCAGTGTGTCCTCAGATTTGGAGAACAGAAACCAAATAACACCGATAATTCCGCCATAGGCGAGAATATAAGAGACGAGCTGTGGCTGACTGAAATCCATTTCCAATAGTATGGTTGTTCATGGGAGCGAAACGAAATGTAACGAACTCGAAACAGTTTGTCAATACTTCATCTTGGACAAGTTTCCTTTCTTAGCAGGATGATCTGTGTAGTGGAAGAGAACAACGACCCGTTCGCAGCCATGTAGTACCATTCCCGCTCGATTTCACACTCTCCCCAAAATGCGAACTGAGCAAACAGGCAATCCTTGTGTTCCCGGATTCTGTCCGCCGCTTCTTCACATTCCAGTATTTCGATGTCATTCTGGAACCGGTGCATCAGTGAGGATGCCGTGAAGACCTGCAGGTCTTTGACTTCCTTCTTTGGAATTCGTCGTTCTGAGTGCCTGAGAAAACGTGACATAGTGGTGAACTTGTGTTTACCTAAAATAAGAACGTCAGCCAGTTGTGTCAAGTTCCAACTCGGCAAGTTTTTGGAAAGATTCGCAGCCTATGAATTCCCCGGGCCCCGCAAGCCAACCACCTAGGCGTGCCCATTGAGGCCGAGGGCCCGTAGCTGCGGGGGGTCTGTTATTCGCACCCAACCCAACCTACTTTGATCCGGAAACAATTGTAATGTTCGACAAGGACAACATTCTGGAAGTAATAGAAACTACTAGTTAATATTGATTTACGCTTATTTGAAAAACCTTGTCAGGGCCTAAGCTATGGCTATAATGAAAAGAAACCGGCACAAGTCCTTTGATTTAAGAAGAATGAGGACTTGCATGATCGACGGTTTTTTTGTATTCTCCCGAAAAAGGGTATTGACTTCCAAGAGGAAACAATACCTGCAAATCAAAGAAGTGCAATAGGCGGTGCCTTCATGAAAAGAATAGTCAAGTTGTTTAGCGATATTCAAGAATTCGCCCTGCGCTTGTCTTTATGTCTAATGACACTTTACGGATTATACCAAATCCTTAAGCATATTCTTGGGATCTAAATGATTTTTTTTGAACATATTTTGTCGAAAATCGATGTTTTGGGAAATTGGGACATACTTATATTAGGAACTCTGATGTCCACCAAATGCTTTGTAGTAAAAGATTTTGTATACAAAGGCCAATACTCTCTTAGTGGACATCAGACTCAGAGTATTGGCCTTTTATTTTTTGGAGGAGTCTGATGTACTTCGACGTTGAAGACGCAAAGAAATATGGTGTTGAAGAAGCCATACTGCTACACAATCCCGCCTTTTGGGTAACATTCAATAAGAAACACGATCAAAACTTTCATGACGGCCATTACTGGACTTCCAACAACTTGTCTGCAATGGACTGAGGTATTCCCATTTTGGTCTGCCGAGAAAATCAGGAGACTCGGTATCAAGTTGAAAAAAATGGGCGCCATCAAGATCGGTAACTTCAACAAGAGAAGGGGAGATCAAACAAGATGGTATGCTGTCATTGATGATGAAGTTATGAGAAGGCACCAAACCACAGATTGTGAGACACCAATCCACAAGCCTATGGATACGTTACCAGATATAACCAGTACAGAATACAATACAGATAAACTGTATTCAGTAAGATCAGGCAGTCAGCCAAAGGCTGACCATACACCAACCAACTTTTCAAGAGCTGAAGAAATAGATAGACAACTCCTTCAGGAACCCGAAGGGTGTTCAACTGAAGATTGGATGACTTCTATCAGGGAAGCACAGAAACAGAACGATGACAGATTCTGGAAAAGAGAACCAACCTCTCAGAAGGATGTTCCATCCGCCATGGATTGTAACACAGAGACTGGCCTCCCTTCGGTCGGGTTGCGGCCGCCGGAGAAAAAGGAACGAGTTGGGATCATACTGAACACCACAGATCAACGTCTGGTTCGCGACACAATCCACAGTCTCGATCCCGATTCAACCGAAATCGTTGCGACTACCAATGCCAAACCCAGTAGCCAAAGGTGGTCAGGCGAAGCTGTAAAGAAATGGGTAACATATTTAGGCTTTGACTACAAGGAAGTTCTACCTAGACACTATCAGTACACGAATCGCTGTGTCAGACCGGCCTACGAACACGGCAGACCGTATCATGCCGGCAACTATTTTGAACGGGACCGGATTTTCGCTGACTATGTTGACAGAGTTGTAGTCATTTCAGATGGAAACTTGGATGATAAGACTTTGAACGTCCTGAGAGAAATGGAGAAACATGATAAACCGGCGGATCAAGTCTTTGCAAAAACTCTTTTCGGATGACTGAGATAAGTAGAGATTAGGAAAGTCGGTACTCGAGTTCTTTTTCAAATTCTGTCTTGTTGCACATGTTCGAAGGGGTTTTGGCATGCTCAGCAGCTAGAGAAATTGCTGTGCTTATTCTTACATCATAGTCCTTTCTTTCTTTTCCTCCATTTGAAGTGTCTTCATCATAATAGAAATCAGTATCCTTTACTTCGTAACCACTTCGGACTCGCCCATAATACTCCACGTAAAACTCAAAAGGTTCTCTCATGACAATTTCCTCTCATATTCTAATCAAATGGTACAGTTGTCTTTCTCCTACAATATGTCTCAACGATGAAAACTGCGGACGACTTGGCAGGGTGGGATAGTTATCGCGACAGCCATTTAACGGTCATCAGATATTCACCGATATTTCTGGTAATCAAGCTCGAGTATAACCAATTCACTTATTCATTTAATAACTGATCAATGTCGGCATCTCTCTGGCTGAAATCCTGTACTTGTTTTTCACGGGTAGAAGTAACGTGGTATTCCCTCCAACAACTGCTGAGAACCTCTCCCCATGACATTTTATATTGCTGTTGATACCAGTCAAAACCCTGACTAGGAACACAATCAGTTGCACTAACCATAAGCCCATTGAGTGGTGGCATTTTTCTTGAAATACAATAATCACCTAACCGTCCCGCATAATAACCAACCTGTTTATGGCTGAGACCAAATACATTCTCCAACTCATAATATGGAACACAACGCTTTTCTTTTGCCACTTGAATCAGATATCTTGAAAAGACTTTGAATTTTTCTGGTTGAAAATTGAGATGTTCACTATTCATGATTTAATTCCTTAAGTTTAGACTAAGTTCAACGGGCCTGACGCAACCCCAGCTTCTGCGGCCCAAACCACGCGGTAGACTGCTGAAGTTATGCATTCTTTTCTACAGAATTCTCGGCATCAAATAACGGTTGAAACCACAACGTCAACTCCCTGAGATCAACATTCTTCGGTATCGGGTAAGTTTCTGCAAATCTTCCTGAGACCGTTGGCACATACAGTGCTTCACAACTTCGGCGAGGATAATTAGCTATCTGTGATTTATAAAAGTCTTTCGGATACATAAAGTGCAATGTTGGCATGAATGGCTTCCATTGTTCGGTTAATAAGGATTCATCTTTGATATCGATGATTTCTATTGTCTCAAATTCTCTGTCGCGCTTGCCTTTCCATGCATTGGCCATTAAGTCAAAAGCTTCTTTGTCTGCTTTCGGCGCCCCGTATCCAAAAACAGTAAAAGTGAACGCTGAGGGTAATACATGCTTCAGTGTTCGCCAGGCTGCGCTGATAAGCAGATCAGCAGAGTAGTTCTTTGTAGCCACAGGATAAAGCAACGGCGAAGGTGTCAGTTCTTTATCGCATTCTGGACAATACATGCCTTTTTCCCCCTGGAAACGATGTTCAGCACAGTAGGCTATTCTCACATTTCCATGGAGATAAACGACCTCAGGCAGCCGAATTGTGTATCTATGACGTTCCCATGCATCGAATAGAAACGGATCCCAATTGAATGTTGCAATAATATCCTTCGGTCTTAGAGAAAGAAGCAAGTGATCATATAATGTCGGGCCTTCAGGAAGTTGAAGTCCTTCAAAATAATCCCTTACATTTTTGTCAATGTCATGTAGTAAAGGTGACCTAGGATCTAGCTCGTGAATCTTGCTGTACAGTAGTTCAAAATTTTGACTATCATAGTCTATTCCTGAACTCACCAATAAGTCTCGAAGGTCTGAAACCACGTCAACGAAATCGGCCATCATAGGTAATTTCTGACCATTCGCGTCCCCTTGGGGAAAGGCCGCCACACTGGCCCCAGCTCCCAAAATCACGACATGAGGGCGTATGTTTTTAGGCTCATTAATTAGCCGGGTTTTGCTCACTTGAGGTGAGTTGTCATCGTTGTAATATCTTTCCGTCATAAGCTTATATGCGGTGCATGATGCTCATTTGACCGGCAAAACCGCAAATCGAATTTAAAAATTAGCGACACGCGGTTAGGCACTTGTATTACGTTGGGTTACGAACCCACCCTTGACTAGCTAATCCACTTAACAACGTGAACCTTTAAACCCAGGAGCCCGGACTTCAAGTCCGAAGTAGGCTCCATTGAAGCCAGAAAGGATTATCATCGTGCCATCAGATAATTTATATGGGTAGTAGGTACCATCTTTCCTTTCTTTTTTAGGGGCTTCCTTCTTCAACGGTTTCGGAACAAGTTCCATCGCGAATTTGAGTGCCTCTTTCTCTGTCCATTGTTCTGGAGGAGCAACCCAACATTCCCAAATCACTTTTCCATTGTCGTCGGTCTCAAAGAGTGGGTCGATTGCTCCATATTTTTTCTTATAGTACTCTGTTCGAGATTTAGCTTTGGATAAAGAGTCGCCTATGTTTGCATAAACGCATTTTGGAATGATCAGAATAACCATTATTAGGACTGCCACAGCTGTCGAAATAATTCTCATGGTTGTTCGCCTTTTCATACTTACTAGTCTCCGAAAAAATGAGGAAGGAATGCCAAATCTACATGTTAATTAATTATCAAGTGAAAATACGATGGCTTTCCATCCGGATGGAACTCGGCCATCATTCAACTATCCGGGAGAGAATCAATATATTCACGGTATTTATCTGGAGTCCTTGTCATCGGATGTAATTTTGCTACTAGACTCTCGCCATAAGCTCTTTCCTGCTCGTGAATATTCAAACCGGTTATTCTTTGAATCCGCTTTGATTCGATAAAAGAAGACAATGTCCCAAAAACAAGTCCAAACACGATGGCTAATATGATTGAATACCATTTCCAAAAAATCAATCCAATAACTCCGACAATGAGAATTAAAAACCAAAGGATATATCCAATGGACTTTGCTCTCATTCGTCTATATCCGACGATTTCGACTGCCTTTTGTCTATTCATCAGGTTTCGTAGGAAACTACTTAGTGATTAGTGTTATGTGTGGAGCAAAAAGTCCACCATCTTTTTCTTCAAACTTCGATAACAGAGTCCTCTCAAATTCCTTGTCATTCTCACCACATAGTACGACTATGATCTTGTCAAATCTGTCAAGCATGATATCAACCTGACCGATAAGTCGGGCCATGGCCGCGGTTGATTTAAGGTTTGCCTTCATTTCAACGGCAACTTCCTCATCAACGACTATATCAACAATCGTCGGCCAGCGCCATATTGTTTGATTATTGAGATGTCCTCATGTAGCCTATTTCTTAGCATACTGAACAAAGATTTCTCATAATCCTTCTCAGTGTTACAGTTTTTGGGAGTCCAATCCTCAATCAAACTCTCAATGTTATTCATTGGCCCGAGCCAATTGAACCTCGCTACACCGACCTTACTGGGCATACTCACATCCTTCATTTTCCTTAGTATCCTCCCTGATAGGATACCATCAAAGAGCTATGTTCACGTATCCATTATTTTATCCCCCCGATTCTCTCAGGCATCCATCAGAATCAACGTTTTCTTCGCTTCCTACATACTTATACGTGACAATTGGTCGAACCCAATTGTTCTGTAGAGTCCAAGACTTAACAATTTCAGTAACTTAGGTCATAAATATATACAGGATAATCCTTTCGCTATTGAATTCTAAGGGGGAACACATAGCAGGACGGAAAAACTCACGAGCCGCAGTAGACGAGCGGTTGGGTTTTGTAGCAACAGAACTCATGAAAATGAGTCCTACTGAGCTGGTCTATCCAAAGTACAAAGAAAGTTACAGTCTCAGCAGAAACCAACTTACGAGGATCAGAAGAAGATCCGCCGGCGCTGGATTGATGAATTGAAAAACAGTGACTATGATAGCGCTATGGCTCACTCAAGGAAGGCTCTTCAGTTCACCGCCACCAAAGCCAAGGACAGTAACCAACCACAGATTGCCCAGACCGCGAACCAGGTAGGGCATCCTTACTGAAAAGGTCAGGCTGGAACATAAGGGAGACGTCAATATTAATTCTTGTCGAAAACCGTTTAGTTGAGACAGAACTCATCGTCATCCTGGATTTGCAGAATCATAAGTCGACCTCTCTATCTCATGGTTATCACACCCCGAACACTCATAAACCCTGTTAGCTTCTGAATCAGCCTGGGATTTTGAAATGGGAGTAACTGAGAAAGCCAATTACTTAGAAGCAGTGGTGGCAATAGAGTGGGGAGGCGATTTGCTAACCGAAGAGCAAATATCCGATACTGGAGAGCAGCAGGAGAGGCCCCCAGTATTCCATCCGGACAAAAAGGAAATCATGGGAGTCTTTGAAAACCACTTCCTGGCCACTGTCTTGATCTGTCAGTCTTCTGGTTGTGGTCGGGAACACCTTTCTGCCAAGGCGCCATAGTGTGGCAGCTGAAACAACTAGAGAACAAGCAAACGGCCAACGCTCGCCTTGATAATAGGTGTCATCTTTAAAAATGACGTCCTCGGTCAGTAATTCTGCAATTAGCGAAACTACAAAAACGATTGCGGGAACCAGCCAGCCTTTTCCTCTCCAAATCATCAAGTTCTCCGTTGGTCTCACTTCAGTGTTAACCGGGTTCGCCAATCCCTGTCGTTTTCGGCTCCGGTTCAGCCAACGCAGTAGAGTACAGCCGTTTCCTTCAAAATGCACACGGGTAATGGCAAAAAAACACGGCAGGGCTTTCACCAAGCCTTGCCGTTTTCTTTGGTGCAGAAGCCTCATCAGTTGAGACAGAACTCATCGTCATCCTGGATTTGCAAATCATAAGTCGACCTCTCTATTTCACGTTCCTCACACCCCGGACACTCATAAACCCTGATATCCCGCGCCTCTGCCATGTAGGTATCTATAAATGGCTCCTCCTGATAAATCCAAAACACGAACCGTCTATTATGAACAAATCTGACAAGCTCACACCAGCGCCGGCATTTTTTACATGAGGGCATATCGAAAGCCTCCGTTTCACAAGTTTAGGCGTTTTGCCATAGCACGCCAGTTGTTGACGAGCGAGAGGGCGTTAAAAATATGGTCAGTTTGTTCTGCCGGGGTCGCCTGCTGATAGTGGCTCTGTTCGTCTGACCAGAAATGGCCAACGATTTTATCCAGGGCGCCGACTACATTCTCGGGAAGGCTTGCTTTATCTGGATGAGATATGTTTCGTGTGGTCATTTGGAGTTCTCCTGCTGGTTGCTGCAAAGGACTGTTTGCTCCAAGGATAACACGAAGGCCAGCAAGAGAACAGGGGACTGCATTTGGGGGTGAGCGCGCGGCGCTGTTGCGAGCGAACGCCGCAGCCAGGGTGTAGCATGCGGCGAGAGCGAGTATCTGCGCCAGTGCGCCTGGTGGCGACTACGCAGGGAAGAGGCGAGCCCGTGGCTGGCCGAGGGGTTGCGGGATTGCTTAAGACTCTTCCTGTTGCAGGATGGGCAAGGGCGTAGAGGGCGGGAGATCGTTATAATTGTCTAACACAGCCGACCAAACCAACTCGACCAGGAGTGGCGTTTCATCGATCGGAACATACTCGAGCTCTTCCGGCGTGTTTTTTGTGTTAGTCATAGAAATAATTCAATCATCTTTTCCCGTTTTGAAGCCAATCCGCTGCCGCGGTTTGTCTGGTGGCGCCATGAGCTGGCGAATTGCCTCGAACACCACTTTATACTGGGCGTCATACTTCCTCTCCATCTCGAGAATCTTCTGCATCAGACCGCGGTTTGACGCGAGCATCTGGCGCATTTGGACAAAGGCACGCATAATCAGGATGTTCACCTGGATGGCTGGCAGACTGCGCAAGACGCTTGACAGCATGGCGATGCCTTGCTCAGTGAAGGCGTAGGGTGGATAACGGCGGCCGCCCCACTGACTTGAGGTCACAGTTTGTGACCTCAAGATGTCGTATTCCTTTTTGGTCAGCTGGAACATGAAATCTCCCGGGAAGCGCTCAATGTTGCGCTTGACCGCTTGCACCAAAACCTTGGTCTCCACGCCATAGAGTTCAGCCAGGTCGGCATCCAGCAGGACCTTCTGGCCACGAAGGAAAAGGATTGATTTCTGAATGCGTTCTACAGGGATGAGAGATTTTTCTTTCGACATAGTGGCTCGATGGTGCGAAACCAGAGTTGCGCTGCCAAGGCTTTGAAGGTGGCCAAAATTTGCGACCCGTTTGCCTAAGCGGTGAAATAATCCTGTGCTTTCCAGCTCCAAAAGCTCTTCTGTCCCACAATGATGAAATCAACCATGCGGATTTCCATGATTTCTGATTGCTTCTGGATTTTGTGAATGGTCTTCCTGTCGCGAGCTGAGGGCTCGGGATTACCCGAAGGATGATTGTGTAGCACAATAAAGTTGACTGAGGACTTCAAAACTGTTGATAACCATGCTGCTTGTCAAGTAAACGCCAATGACTTTCTCCTTGTCAGATTTTTCCAGGTCCTTGAAAAGGTGATAGAGATCAGCAGGTTTTTCAACCTGGCCCTGTAGCAGGTTGGCAATGTCTGTCTCGATGTATTGGATTTTGAGTTCCTTGAGGTAGGTCATTGAATCTAGTATATCACGACCGGGATAATAAAACAAGATGGCTTGCCCAATGCTGATTATTGACATAGTCTTGACGTCCCAACATTGGGGTAGTAGAATACAACCAAGTCTCACAAAACCAGTCTTCAACCAGTAACCCATGACCAGACAACGCCGCTCGAAGTATCGAAGGCCACCGGTAGGGGAGCGTCTGCCGCTCAAGCGCTTCGATAGGCGAGATATGGCAATTCTGAAGCTGTATGGCCCAGAGCAAGGGCACGACTATTTGCACGCTGACACCATGGCCCTGTTGCTCCGCCGCAACCTGAGCGCCCTCTATTACCGCCTTGAAACATTGTGGCATTGGGAATATCTGGAAAAATGGTTTCCGCCCCACAAATACATCGGCGGCTCTGAAAAAGGTGTTTATTTCCCTGGCCGCAAGGGTGAGATGAAACTACGGCAGCACTACAATCGAGCCGTGAAAGTCAAGAAGCTCACCATCAACGAGTATCATCCCTTTGCCAAACATTCCGTTCTCACCAGCAGAATCCGAGCACTTACGCAGCAAGCGGTCGAGAATTACGATGGTCTCGAGTTGGCGTATGAGCTTCTTGACCGCCAGTTTGTACAAGAATTTGAAGCGGAGAAACCTGTTGAGCGCAATGGCCGGTTCAGTTATTACACGATAGGCTACAGCGTCAGACCGGATTGGTTTTTCGGCTTGAAGGAGCACCAAGGTCCAACGGTGAGAAACTTCCTGGTGGAACTACAACGGAGCTCGCGGGCCACCAAAGATCCCAGAGATGCAACAGCCAAGAAAGTTCGACAAAAGTATGAAGCTTACTATTACCTCTACAAGAATGAACTTTGGCAAGGGTGGCCAGAGAAGAAGCAAGACATCAAGAACCCTAAGAACTTCCGAGTGCTAACGATTTGCGATATGAAGGAGGATGAATTTGCCAATTTGATTGAGCTGGTACGAAATACCGACGAGCGTGGCAAAGGCTTGCGGTCATTCTTGTTCATCCGGCTGCAGGACCTAGAGAATCAAATCAGCATCACAAAGAGACGAAGGACCAAAGCCGGTAAGGACATTGTGGAGAGAATGTTAACCCAAGAATCGCTGCTGGAGCTTTTCGGTCCCATCTGGCGCACACCAGTGCAGGGCGAGCAGTTGGTCAGCATCTTGGACTAAGCAAAACAAAACAGAAACAGTTCCCAACAAAGGTCGCAATTAGGCAACAAAATAAGGAGTCATATTATGGCTGGAAAAGGATCAGTAAACAAGGTCATCCTTGTAGGCAATCTCGGGACTGACCCGGGAGTACAGGAAACGCCAAGTGGCGTTGCTGTCGCTACTTTGAGCCTGGCCACCAACGAGGTTTTCAAAGACAGCGAGGGAAACAAAAACAACGTGGTGGAGTGGCACCGGATTGTCCTCTGGCGGCAACTTGCAAAAGTCGCTGGAGAATATCTCAAAAAAGGTAGCAAAGTCTATATCGAGGGAAGATTAAAGACCCGGTCATGGGAGGACTCGGATGGCATCATCCGGAACGTGACCGAGATTATCGGCGAGCGGTTAACCATGCTGGACGGCAAAGGAGATAACCAGGATGCGCCGCCACCGACGAAAGCACCGCCGCCAGAGGAAGACAAGCAGGACAGCAAATAAACCTGTCAGGCAAACAAAACATCTCACCAGATGAATGTGGTCGCATTTTATGCGATCACTTTTTTTGTCACCGTCCGTGGTGGTTTTCTGGTAACTTTGACTGTAGGAAACTCTATCTGAGTGGGAGAACCCCGATGTAAACTACAATTAATCAATTGACTAGTGGGGAGAATCGAGCATTTCGGGGTTCTTCTGAGGGGTTCTCCATAAGTCTCATGTTGTTAATATCTTAAGAAAGGTAGATGCTTCAAAGGGTTCCCAACGAAGTTGCGTCGGGTGTGGAAGTTTTTCTGAGGCTGTAGGGGCTTGACCCAAAGAACAAACGTTGGTGTCATTCGATGACAGAAAATAGCCTTGAGGACAAAATAGGAGAGAACAAAAGAACCCGCTTTTGAGAGCGGGCTTTTTGGTTGGTTTCAATCAGTGGTTCCGGTCGTAGGTACAGTACGAACACGGGACGATATAGTACCATTCATCTCCAAGATGACTGTCGTGATGATGGTTTTGAATCGCCAGGTCTCTACGGTAATTGTGTCTGTTGAAATAGTTGTCTGTGTCCGGCAATACGTGTCTCAAAAACTCTGTACCTTCTTGCGCCTTGAAGTACTTGTGACCGCTGAGTTTTCTCCAACCGAAATTTTTGACTTCCTCTTTCCAATAGATGCCGTCGTTCTTCTTGGTCATGACCGTCTGCAGACCGTCGATGAGGTCTTCCCAATTCTGGGACCGTTCGTCCCGCCATTCAAGTAGCTTTCTGTCAACCTTAATGTTTGTGGTTTTTTGGTGGTCATAGTTGTGTGAATTATAGAATCCTCTAAAAGAGCTTCTATCAATCTGTCTTGTTCTTAGACTCAGTTCGGTCAGCGGTCTGGTTGACCAAAGTTGACGCCTACATTTGGAGCTGTGTCTTGCATGGCCTTCAAAAATATCGGCTGCAAGACCAGTGACGGTTCGACTTTATTTGTTTGAATTTGGCTGAAACAAGAATCGTGGAACCTCGCAATTGCATGCTGTCTCACAGGTCGACTGGCGGCCGCAAGAGATGTTATCGCGCGCTGTTTGCGACGTGATCTTCATCTGTGAACAGTGAGAAAGCTCTATTGCACGGAGCAACGGGCCGAAGGCCTTGATCTTTGGCCCTGAGCATGTCCCAAGGTCGCAATTTTCCGTTTGACATGTCCCAAAGATTCTTTATCTTCTTGTCATTCTTTGTACCGTCTCCTATCAACGACTTGTGACCAGCCGAATTCCGGCGGCGGAGGATGCAGACTCCTATTGATTATCCACGACAGAAGCAGCAGGCGTAGCCCTTGTAGGCACAACGTCGCATTCGAGGCCTATCGTGCCATGATCGCTGACGACGGATATGCGATGCTCGACACCTGGAGAAACTGACGAATGGCCCTGAAGAAGTCCGAACTTTATAGCTCTATCTGGCAAAGCTGTGACGAACTGCGCGGCGGCATGGATGCCAGTCAGTACAAGGATTACGTCCTCGTGCTGCTGTTCATCAAGTACGTCAGCGATAAATATGCCGGCCAGCACTACGCGCCGATCACGATCCCGCCCGGCGCAAGCTTCAAGGACATGGTTGCGCTCAAAGGCAAGAGCGACATTGGCGACCAGATCAACAAGAAGATCATCGCGCCGCTGGTCAACGCCAATAAACTCTCATCCTTCCCCGACTTCAACGACGCCGCCAAGCTCGGCAGCGGCAAGGAGATGGTGGATCGGCTCACCAATCTGATCGCCATCTTCGAGAACCCGGCGCTGGACTTCTCAAAAAATCGCGCCGAGGGCGACGACATTCTCGGCGACGCCTACGAATACCTGATGCGGCATTTCGCCACCCAGAGTGGCAAGAGCAAGGGCCAGTTCTACACCCCGGCTGAGGTCAGCCGCATCATAGCACAGATCAGCGGCATCCGTAACGCGAAGACCAGTGCTGCCACCACCGTCTACGACCCCACCTGCGGCTCCGGTTCGCTGCTCTTAAAGGTGGCCGACGAGGCCGGCACCGCCGTCACGCTCTACGGGCAGGAAAAAGACTCCGCCACCAGCGGCCTGGCACGGATGAACATGATCCTGCACGACAACCCGACCGCGCTGATCGTGCAGGGCAACACGCTGACCGATCCGAATTTCAAAGAGGGCGACGCCCTCAAGACTTTCGACTACGTTGTCGCCAATCCACCTTTTTCCGACAAGCGCTGGAGCACTGGCCTCGATCCGCTGAACGACCCCTTCGAGCGCTTCCAGCCGTTTGGTACGCCGCCCGGCAAGCAGGGCGACTACGCCTACCTGCTGCATATCGTGCGCTCGCTCAAGAGCACCGGCAAGGGTGCCTGCATCCTGCCGCACGGCGTGCTGTTCCGCGGCAATGCCGAGGCCGATATCCGCCGGGCTCTGGTGCGCAAGGGCTACATCAAGGGCATCATCGGCCTGCCCGCCAACCTGTTCTTCGGCACCGGCATCCCGGCCTGCATCGTGGTCATCGACAAGGCGGAGGCCCACGCCCGCAAGGGCATCTTCATGGTTGATGCCAGCGGCGGCTTGATGAAGGACGGCCCCAAGAATCGCCTGCGCGACATGGATATCCACAAGATCGTGGACGTCTTCAACAAGCGGCTCGAGGTCGCGAAATATGCGCGCATGGTCCCCTTGGCGGAGATCGAGAAGAACGAGTTCAACCTGAACCTGCCGCGCTACATCGACAGCCAGACGCCCGAAGACCTGCAGGATATCGCAGGCCATTTGCAGGGCGGCATCCCCGTTGCCGATATCGAGGCGCTGCAGCGCTACTGGGACGTCTGCCCGCAGCTCCGGCACAGCTTGTTCAAGGAAAACCGCCCGGGCTACTACGATCTCGCCGTGGACAAGTCGGCCATCAAGTCCGCTATTTACGAGCATCCCGAGTTCGTCGCCTTCGTCGCTGGTATGAATGCCCATTTCGCCGCGTGGCGGCAGAAGAGCGGCGCCACGCTCAAGGCTTTGCAGGCCGGCTGCCACCCTAAGGAGATCATCGCGGAGCTGGCCGAAGGCCTACTCGCCCATTACGCAGGCAAAGCGCTCATCGACGCCTACGACATTTATCAGCACCTGATGGACTACTGGGCCGAGGTCATGCAGGACGACTGCTATCTGATCGCCGCTGATGGCTGGCAGGCCGAGACCAGCCGCATCATCGAGAAGGACAAAAAGGGCAAGGAGAAGGACAAGGGCTGGACCTGCGACCTCATCCTCAAGGCCCTGGTCGTCGCCCGCACCTTTGCCAGGGAGCAGGCGGCCATCGAGCAGCTCGCCGCCGAGTTGGAGGGTATCACCGCCCGCCTCACCGAGATGGAGGAAGAACACGGCGGCGAGGACGGGGCGTTCGCCGAACTCGACAAGGTGAACAGGGCAGCAATCGTTGCACGACTGAAGGAGCTGAAAGTTGAGAGTGGCGAGTTGATGATGGAAGAAAGGAGTGAGCTGGAGGCGTGGCTGAAGCTCAACAATGAGGCGGCCGACCTCAAGAAGCGCCTCAAGCAGGCCGAGACCGCGCTCGATGCCAAGGCCTACGCCCAATATCTGAAGCTCACGGAGGCCGAGATCAAGACGCTGGTGGTGGACGACAAATGGCTCGCAGCGCTCGATGCCGCCATTCACGGCGAGATGGACCGCGTGAGCCAGCAGCTCACCCAGCGCGTGAAGGAATTGGCCGAACGCTACGATGCGCCGCTACCGCAGATGGCCGACCGCGTGGCGGAGCTGGAGGCCAAGGTGAACCGCCACCTGGAAAGGATGGGGTTCTCATGGAAGTGAGGTCCGGCTACAAGCAGACCGAAGTGGGGGTGATTCCCGGGGATTGGGAGGCCAGGCCTCTGGGCAGCATCTCGCCAGTCGCGACAGGAAACACTCCGCCTACTAGGGAGCCTGCAAACTATGGTAACGACTTCCTGTTCGTCAGTCCGGTCGATATGGGTCTTACCAAACACATCTCTCGAACGGAGAAGATGCTCTCCAAGAGAGGCTTCTCTATCTCGCGGCAATTTCCAAAGGGCTCGGTGTTGTTTGTCTGCATCGGCTCAACCATCGGAAAATGTGGAATCGCATCAGAGACACTGACATCTAATCAACAGATCAATGCAATCCTACCATCTGAAGACGTCTTGTCCGACTACCTCTACTACTCAGTCTCTGCTGTTGGACCCAAGATCAAGGCACTTGCTGGAGAACAGGCTGTGCCAATCGTCAATAAGAATGCGTTTTCCGCAACGGCGATTCCCCTGCCGCCCACCAAAGCCGAACAAGAAGCCATCGCCGGGGCGTTGAGCGATGCGGATGCCCTTATCGAATCCCTGGAGCAACTCATCGCCAAGAAACGCCAGCTTAAACAAGGCGCCATGCAGGAATTGCTCACCGGCAAGAAGCGCCTGCCGGGGTTTGAAACTAAGCCCGGCTACAAGCAGACCGAGGTGGGAGTGATTCCTGATGATTGGGAAGTCCGCGCTATGGCCTCTTTAGGAGAAGCTCTGATAGGCCTCACATACTCTCCAGCGGATGTTCAAGACTCTGGTACCCTCGTTCTACGAGCATCAAACATTCAAAACGGGAGACTTGCTTTCGTGGACAATGTTTTTGTTGAAATGGACGTGCCGGATCGTGCCATCACTAGAGAAAATGACATCCTCATCTGCGTTCGAAATGGTAGCCGTCGACTTATTGGGAAATGTGCAGTGATTGACGGGCAGACAGCTGGCAGTGCGTTCGGCGCCTTCATGTCTGTTTTTCGGTCAGAACAGAATCAGTTTGTGCGCCTTCAGTTTGAGTCCCAAGTCATCCAACGTCAGATAAATGAAGTCCTCGGCGCGACAATTAATCAAATCACCAGTCGAGATTTGAATAGATTTCAAATCCCTCTCCCGCCCACCAGAGCGGAGCAAAAAGCTATCGCCGAGGCGTTGATTGATATGGACGCGGAGATCGCCGCACTTGAGACCAAGCTCGCCAAAGCCCGCCAACTCAAGCAGGGCATGATGCAGGAACTACTAACCGGAAGGATTCGACTCGCATGAAAATTTCTACCGTCCTTGACCACATCGACAGCGGCCACATAGCCTTACCGGAGTTCCAGCGGGGCTACGTCTGGAACAGGGACCAGGTACGCGGACTGTTTGACTCGCTTTACCGGCGACACCCGGTCGGCGGCCTGTTGGTCTGGTCTACGGAATCGAGTACGGCTGCCCATCGTGGTGACGGACAGTTGGCAGCCGGCATTGTGAAACTGCTGCTAGACGGTCAGCAACGCATGACATCTCTATACGGTGTGGCGCGCGGCAACCCTCCGAAATTCTTTGATGGTAATGCGCACGCTTTTACCGGGCTGCGTTTCCATTTGGACACTGAGACCTTCGCGTTTTATCAGCCAGTGAAGATGCGGGAGGATCCGCTTTGGATCGATGTCACGGAACTGATGAGCAAGGGCCAGATTGGGCATGAAGACCTTGTTGAGAGGTTGGCAGAGAATCCGGCAATTGGAGCCAAGGCCGTCAAGTATTCAGGGCGGATTGCCCGGCTGCTCGGCATCACCGAGATTGAGCTCCACGAAGAAGAAGTCACCGGTACCGACAAGACGCTGGATGTTGTAGTAGACATTTTTAACCGCGTAAACAGCGGCGGCACGAAGCTCTCCAAGGGTGACCTCGCCCTGGCTAGGATCTGTGCGGACTGGCCGCAAGGTCGGGACACCATGAAGGCCAAGCTCAAGGAATGGGAGGCGACGGGGTACCACTTCGACCTCGATTGGCTGTTGAGATCAGTTAATACGGTGCTGACCGGAGAGGCCAAGTTTCAGTATTTACATGACAAGAGCGCAGATGAGATACGCGATGGACTGGCGCGGGCGACGAAGTACATCGAGGCCTGCCTGAACATGATTGGTGGACGTTTAGGTCTGGACCATGACAGGGTCTTTTTCGGGCGCTACGGCGTGCCCGTAATGGTGCGCTACCTCGACAAACGAAATGGGCATCTGAATGAGCAGGAGCGGGACAAGCTCCTGTTTTGGTTCTTGCAGGCAGGCATGTGGGGGCGTTTTTCCGGGTCAACGGAGTCCTACATCGATAAAGACCTGGAGGCACTGGAGGGAGTTGATGGGGGGCTCGATAAACTTCTGGAGCAGTTCCGCCTCTGGCACGGGGGGATGCGCGTGGAGCCGAACCACTTTACCGGGTGGAGCTTGGGTGCCCGTTTCTATCCCGTGCTTTACCTGCTGACGCGGATGGGTGAGGCGCGTGACTGGGGGACGGGTCTGGCGCTGAAGGCGCACCTGCTGGGTAAAATGAACCGGCTGGAGGTACACCACATATTCCCGAAGGCGCAGCTCTACAAGAGCGAATACGATTTTCGGCGTCCAGAGGTGAACGCGCTGGCCAACTTTTGCTTTCTTACCAAGGACTCCAACCTGGTCATCCGCGATGATCTTCCGGAAGTCTACTTTCCCAAGGTGGAGAAGGAGTACCCCGGCGCGTTGGCCTCACAGTGGATCCCGCAGGATCCAGAGTTGTGGAAGATTGAGAATTTCCCGGCTTTCCTGGAGGCACGCAAGGTACTGCTGACCACTGAGATCAATCTGCGTATGGAAGAGTTGCTGCACGGGGAAACCCGTTGGCTGGCGGCGAGCGCAGGCCCGCTAGCCACGATGCCGGCAGCAATAGGCAGCGGGATATCCAGCGAAGAAGAAGAGACGGAACTGGAAGCCTTGAATGATTGGATTGCAGAGCGGCGCCTTCCCCGTGGGGAACTGGCCTATGACTTTGCCGATTCGGAATCAGGCATGCAAATGGCGGTGTTCGACCTGGCGTGGCCCAACGGTATCCAGGAGGAGCTTAGCCAGCCGGTAGCGGTCCTGCTGAATGAAGGGAACGAAACACTGGCCATTGCAAGCCAAGCCGGTTTTCGGTTTTTCACCAGCGTGGAGACATTCAAGGGGTATGTAGAAGCGGAGATCCTGGGCAATGTCGAAGCATGAACCGATTGAGAAGCGCAAATTGCTGGGGAACACTTGATCGTGAGTGATATCGGCAAACCAGAGCGGGCAACGCAGAACCGAGTAATTGTCTTGTTCCGCGACGAGCTTGGCTACCGCTATCTCGGCGACTGGAGCGAGCGCGACGGCAATAGCAATATTGAGGAAGGACTGCTCACGGCCTACCTGACCAAATGCCGCTGCACGCCTGCTCAGATCAGCGTGGCCCTCCATAAGCTTAGCACCGAAGCGGACAACCACAGCCGCAAACTCTACGGCAACAACCAGGCAGTCTACAACCTGCTGCGCTACGGCGTGCCCGTGAAGATCGAGGCGGGCAAGGTGACGGAAACCGTGCACCTGATCAACTGGCAGGAGCCGGAGCAGAACGACTTCGCCATCGCCGAGGAAGTGACGCTCAAGGGCAACCACGAGCGGCGGCCTGACATCGTGCTGTATGTGAATGGCATCGCGGTCGCGGTGCTTGAGTTGAAGAACAGCCGGGTGAGCATCGGCGATGGCATCCGGCAAAACCTTTCGAACCAGCAGCCGGAGTTCAACGAATGGTTCTTCAGTACCGTGCAGTTCATCTTTGCTGGTAACGATTCAGAGGGCCTGCAATACGGCGCAATCAAGACGGAGGAGAAGTATTTTCTCAAGTGGAAGGAGGACGAGCAGGACGACAGCCGCTACAAGCTGGACAAGTACTTGCTTAAAATGTGCCGCAAAGACCGACTGATCGAGCTGATGCACGACTTTGTGCTGTTCGACAGCGGCGTGAAGAAGCTGCCGCGCGCGCACCAGTATTTCGGTGTCAAGGCCGCACAGACGCATGCGCGCGACAAGAAGGGCGGCATCATCTGGCACACACAGGGCAGCGGCAAGAGCATCGTGATGGTGCTGCTCGCGAAGTGGATTCTGGAAAACAATCCTAACGCCCGCGTCGCTATCATCACGGACCGCGACGAGCTCGATAAGCAGATCGAGCGTGTCTTTGCAGATGCGGGCGAAGCCATCAAACGCACTAGCAGCGGCCGCGACCTAATGAACCTGCTCGGCCAGGCCAGGCCCCGCCTGCTCTGCTCGCTCGTGCACAAGTTCGGCCGCCGGGACATCGACGACTTCGACGCCTTCGTCAGGGAGCTGGAAGCCCAAGCCAGCCCGACGTTGGGCGAGGTGTTCGTGTTCGTGGACGAGTGCCACCGCACGCAGAGTGGCAAGTTGCACCGGGTGATGAAGGCGATGATGCCAAATGCAATATTCATCGGCTTCAGCGGCACGCCATTGCTCGCCAAAGACAAGAAAACCAGTCTGGAGGTCTTTGGCGGCTACATCCATACCTACAAGTTCAGCGAGGGCGTCGAAGACGGGGTCATTCTTGACTTGGTCTATGAAGCACGGGACATCGACCAGCGCCTCGGCTCCGAGGACAAAATAGACGCCTGGTTCGAGGCCAAGACCAAGGGGTTGAACGATTGGCAGAAGGACGAGCTGAAGAATCACTGGGGCACGATGAAGAACGTGCTCAGCTCCCGCTCGCGCATGGACCGTGTGGTGAGCGACGTCGTCTTCGATTTTAGTGTCAAGCGGCGCCTCTCCAGTGAGCGCGGCAACGCGCTTTTGGTGGCCTCCAGCATCTATGATGCCTGCAAATATTTCACCCTGTTCCAGAAGACCCCGTTCAAGGGCAAGTGTGCGGTGGTGACCTCCTACAACCCCCTAACGAGGGACGTGACGTTGGAGGAAACCGGCGCCAATACCGAAACCGACAAGCAGTTCATCTACACCACCTACAGCGAATTGCTCGAGGAGGTCGAAGCCACGCCCGACAAAACCAAGACGGAAACCTACGAGGAGTGGGCCAAGGCCCTGTTCACCAAAGAGCCGGTAAACATGAAACTGCTCGTCGTGGTGGATAAGCTCCTTACCGGCTTCGACGCGCCCCCCTGCACCTATCTCTACATCGACAAGTCTATGCAGGATCATGGCCTGTTCCAGGCCATCTGTCGCGTCAACCGCTTGGATGGCGAGGACAAGGACTTCGGCTACGTCGTCGACTACAAAGATCTGTTCCCCAAGGTCGAGAACGCCATTGCCGTTTACACTTCGGAGCTGGATCATGGCGACGAGGGCAGTGCTCCCGAGGTGCTGCTGCAGGATCGCCTAAAGAAAGGAAAGGTACGGCTCGACAACGCGCTTGAGACCCTCGCCCTGCTGTGCGAACCGGTAGAGCCGCCCAAGGGAGAGCTGGAGCACATCCACTACTTCTGTGGTAACACGGAGATTCCGGCGGATCTGCAGGAACGGGAGCCGCAACGGGTCGCGCTCTATAAGGCTACCGTGGCCCTAATGCGCGCCTACGCCAACATCGCCGATGAACTGGAAGCTGCTGGCTATGGCGCTGCCGACATCATCCGTATTAAGCACCAGCTCAAGCATTACCTGAACGTCCGCGAGATCATCCGCAAAGCCAGCGGCGAGACGCTTGATCTGAAGGCCTATGAGGCCGACATGCGGCATCTCATCGACACCTATATCGAGGCGGACGAACCGAGGAAGATTTCGCCTTTCGACAGCATGGGCCTGGTGGAGCTGATCGTGAAGACAGGCATTGCCAGTGCCATCGCTAAGCAGCTTGGTGGCCTCAAGGGCAACAGGAACGCTATCGCAGAGACCATAGAGAACAACGTTCGCCGCAGAATCATCAAGGAACACCTAAACGATCCGGCTTACTACGAGAGGATGTCAGCCTTGCTTGATGAGATCATCGCAGCGAGGAAGGCCAAGGCAATAGAGTACGAGGAATACCTGAAGCGGATCGCGGAACTGGCAAGGAAAGTGGAAGTAGGACTTGCGGAGGATACGCCCGAGCCGTTGAAGAACAGTCCGGCGCTCCGGGCTCTTTACAATAACTTGAACAAGGTTGGAGGGACCCCTACACTGGAACTGGCCGTGAAGATCGACGCTGCGGTGAAGCGGGTTCGGCCGGACGGATGGCGTGGAGTCCAGGCACGCGAACAAGTGATTAAAGCTGCCTTGTATGAGATTCTGCAAGAAGAGGCCGATGTGGAACGCCTCTTCCTCATCATCAAGGCGCAGGGTGAGTATTGATGGTGTCGCAGATCAAGCTGGGTGACATCACGGTGGACGTGGTCCTCAAGGACATTAAGAACGTCCATCTCAGCGTCTATCCGCCAACGGGCAAGGTGCGCATCTCAGCCCCAAAGCGCATGAGCGTGCAAACCATTCGCGTCTTCGCAATCTCTAAGCTCGACTGGATCAAACAGCAGCAACAAAAGCTCCGGGAACAGGAGCGAGAGACACCTCGCGACTACGTGGATCGGGAAAGCCACTATGTGTGGGGCAAACGCCATTTGCTAACGGTCTGCGAGAGTGATGAACCACCTCTCATCGAACAGAAGCACAGCCGCATGTTTCTGCGGGTACGACCGCGAACAGATGAGGACAAAAGGCAGGCTCTTGTTGAGGAATGGTATCGAGAGCAGCTGAAGCAGGCTGTGCCGCCATTACTCGAACGATGGCAACCACTACTGGGTGTGAAGGTGGAGCGATTCTTTGTGCAACGGATGAAGACCAAGTGGGGGAGCTGCAACCACAAAGCACGCACGATTCGCCTCAACACCGAGCTAGCCAAAAAGCCTGCGGAGTGCCTGGAATACATTGTTGTTCATGAACTGGTTCACTTGTTGGAGCCGACCCACAACGCCCGCTTTGTCGCGTTCATGGACCGATTCATGCCCAAGTGGCAGTTCCATCGCCAGATGCTCAATCGGCTGCCGGTTCGGCGAGAGAAGTGGAGCTATTGATGTCAAGCGAACACTTGCAGCGGGTAGTGCGGGGCGGTGCCCACGTGCCCAGCAAGAAGGAATTTAGGATAAACTGATTCAGAGTGGTAAACTTAGAATGCAGCGATAGAATTGGCTATTAAACAAGCATTACGTCGCAGCAGCAAGTCGCAAATATCTTCTATCACATCATTTTTTTCCTTGAAACTATCCGATTCATTTGTCTTATTATATGGCACTTGGAATCTCCATCCATAATCTTGTGTAATCATCTCCGGTTTCCAAGTCTTTCTCTGTATCAAAAACTAAGCAGTCTTTCGCAGTCCAAAATCTGGAGTCAACCTCCACAATGTCTGAATTGCCTGAGGCAAGAATCAGCACGCGAAATCTGCAGGAATATATTCTTGCAAGCCTGCTTCATGATATTGGACGCTTCAGACAACGAGCAATTGCCAGTGAAGATAACCACTTCGACATCGCCGCGGACTGGCTTGCAAATCACGGTCTTGCTAACACAATCACGGAATTGGTCAAGCAGCATCATCAACTGGACTCTGTCATATATGAAGCTGAACAGCTTCTCTATGATGACAAGAACATTGATGAAGAATCTCTATATTACCAACCACTGACCGCACTTTTTTCTCGAATCACCGACAGAGATGGCGAAGCGCCGCCGGCGTACTATCATCCTTTAACCAAACTATGTGATACGCCGCAATATCCCAGGTTGGAGAAGAATGACCTTGCGTTAGCCGCATACGATAATCTTTGGCAAGAGTTTGAACAAGAGTTCAAGCTTATTAACGAAGACCTCGATGCTGAGCGCCTTCTGATTCTGCTGGAGAAATACACTTGCTCTGTTCCTGACTGTGCAGAATATCCGGACGTTTCGTTGTTTGACCATACCAAGATGACTACAGCCCTAGTTTCCTGTCTGCTGTTGGCAGACAATGAGGCGGAACCGTTTCTTCTGGTGTTAGGTGATTTCTCCGGTGTACAAAAGTTCGTCTACACCATTTCTTCCAAAGGCGCTCTGAAGACCCTACGCGGCCGGTCGTTCTTTTTGGAATTGTTGACCGAACACCTGGTTTACGATCTTCTTACCGGACTGGGTCTGTCAAGCGCCAATTTGCTTTGGAGTGGTGGCGCTCGCTTCAGCCTTCTCCTGCCAAACAGCAGCAGAACCAGCGAGCTTCTAGACAAGGTGTGTAGACAGGTCAACAGATACTTGCTCAGGGAACATGACGGAAAATTGTATCTGGCCCTGGCATGGCAAGTCATTGACAAGGCTGGCTTTTATGAACCGCAGACAAGGCCAGTGATTGATGAGCTGGGCAGAAAGAAAAGAAGAAAGTTTGAACAGTTTTTGCGAAATGATCATTTTACAGATGTCTTGGGCCCGCAGCAGCCGACGAGGGAAGAATGCCAGGTTTGTCATAAAGATACTGATAGGGCTTGGCAGAGAAAAATCGGCGAAACAGATGTCCAGCTATGCGCTTTTTGCAGTGCATGCCTGACCCTCGGACAAAAGCTGCCAAGTGCCCGGTTTGTCAGTCGTGGCCCGCGCGGATTAACGTTTGCCGGCCTGCAGTACGGCATCGAGGACGCAAGATGGCTGATTAATGACTGGGATCTTGGTCACTATGGTCCAGGCGACCGTCAGTTATTGCTGGCCCGTTACGGTGGTGAGCAGGATTTTATGGACATGGCCAAAGCAGCAGCTGGCGCAAATGACATCGGAGGTCTACGCATGGACGTGGATTCGCTGGGCGACTTGTTCGACACCTGGCTCAGGGCGATTCCGGCCAAACCATTGCTGCTGTACCAGAGTATCCTGTCGCGGGAACTGAAATACTTCTTCGGGTATTATCTCAACAGCATATGCATGGACAAGGATGTCGCCATTGTCTATGCCAGCGGCGACGATTTATTTATTGCCGGCGCCTGGAACGACATCGCAGAGCTGGCTTTTGAAATCCGGGCGGCATTCAAAGAATTTACCTGTCATAACCCACTGGTCAATATCTCGGGCGGCTTTGTGGTGCAGCATCCAAAATACCCGCTATACCACCTGGCCGAAGCGGCGCATGAGGCAGAGCAGCTGGCCAAAGAAAACACTGGGCAAAATGAGAAGACAAAAGACAGCGTGGCGCTGTTTTACAAGAGCCCGGTATTTGCGCCGGATACCGGCCAGCAGCAGCGCCCGAAGTATGCGGTCAAATGGGACGGTGCCATCTCGGCCAATGCTATCAGAACACTGAAAGATACGGCCGTGGCCGCATTGATGAAGACAAATGGTACGATTGACGGTCAACGGAAGGAATATGAGTTGAAAGTGCCGCGTGGCCTGTTCTTTAAACTGGGGGAAGTCGTGGAAAAGAAACGGCTGACCGGCCAACTTTATCTGCCGCAGTTGAGCTATGTCCTGACCCGCTTCGAGCAGGCGTTGCAGGAGGAAGACAAGAGCGGGTGGCAGCAGTTCAAGAAACAGCTGCTGCGCGCGGAAACCATACATTACCTGGCCCCGGTTTTGACCTGGCTGGAAATGCTGACCAGAAAGGAGAGCAGTGATGCTTGAACAGGAAATCGACCACGCAGTAGAACTGCGCGCCGCTAAAACGCTATTTTATGTTCTAAGGAATCCGACAAGAGTGGATTATACTGAGAACGACAGGATCAAGGCTTCGCTGCAAGAAACTGGTCTGTCATGGTCTGAGTTTCGCTCTCTCCTTGATACGGAGTTCCCGCAACAGGAAAGAGAAAAGGGTTACAAACCAGACAGGGTTGCAAAGAAACTGGTGGGCAGAATGAAAAGTTGGCTGCTGACAACCGAGCATCTTGAAGATATTCTGACCCACAATACACTGATTGTGACGTTTGCTGATGCACTAGGTCATATCTGCCGCAGTGCCTCCAAGCAGCAGATGCGCATTCTGCTCGACGGATTAAGAGAGCCGAAATACAGCAAACCCGAGCAGGTAGTGCTTTTGAAACCGCACCTGGCCTATGCCACGGCCCGGGACCGGGATCGGACTCTGGAGCCATTCAGCGAAGTGATGTTCATCTGCCTGGATAAAGTGCGGACTGGCAATGCCGGCAAAAAAGACCTGAAAGCCCTGAAGGTTTTTGCCGAGGCAGTTTATGCATTTTTTTACAGATACGCCAAGAATTGAGGAGGAGATATGAACGGTGCATCCAACCCGCTGTACGGCAAGCTTTTTATTGAAGGCGTTATCCGGTGCCAGAGCGGCCTGCATATTGGTGGCGGCCGCGAGAAATTTGAAATCGGCGGGCTGGACACACCGGTCATGCGCGACCCGGTAAGCAACGAACCATACATCCCAGGCAGCTCGTTCCGGGGCAAACTGCGCAGCCTGCTAGAACGCAGTGAAGAGGGTTGGCAACGACAGCAAATCTCTGATGAGATCTTAGATCCAGCGGAAAAGCAGAGGCGCCTTCGGGAACTGCATAAAAATTACTACAAAAAAACCGCCACGCTAGGCGGCAAACCGGTCAGAATCCACCTGTGCGCCAAACGCGATTGCAGGGTCTGCCGGCTGTTCGGCAGTGTACCCATGCCGGGTGAAGGGCAAAACGCTGCAAGGGATAAAGAGGATTACATACCGTCACCACTGCTGGTGCGGGACCTGCCCATGCTAAATCTGAAAGGATTGCGAACCAAGCTTGGTTCCGACGAAAACTACACTGAGCGCAAAATGGAAAACGTGCTGGACCGCATTACGGCACATGCTAACCCGCGCGAAATCGAACGCGTGCCTCGGGCAACCGCCTTCACCATGCGGCTGGTCTATGACATCTGCACGCCGGAGCGCGAACGCATCGAAAAAGACTGCCACACTATTATCAAGCTGCTGAATCTGCTGCAAGACAGCAGTTTAGGCGGCCACGGCGTGCGCGGCTATGGTGAAGTTAAGGTCGAACTGACAGCGGTTTACGGCCGGCCCCTGGCATATTACCAGAACCACATAAGCAATACCGCAGGTCAAGCAGGACTCGAAATCCGGCGGACGGTACAGGAGTTGACGGGCCTGCCTGAACCTGCTGAACCGGTGGATTTGTCCAAACGTATCGAGAATCAGGAGGACTGCAATATCAGAAAGATAGATATGGCCAACTTTGAGAACTGGATTGCGGAAGTGCTGAACACATCTAATCTGCCAGAACCAGAACTGCCTGAACCTGTCACCACTGACGAAGACGAATGACAGCACAGCATACTATAGTCAGGTTCAATATGCAGTCACCGTTTCACATCGGTGAGCCGGGTGTCGGGTTGGAAGCTTCGGGCGAGCATATCCCTTCCGACACTCTGTTCTCGGCCCTGTGCCATGCCTGGAGTCTGCTCTGGGGCCAGGACAGCCTGGAGGCGTTATTGGAGGAATTTGCCGGTACCGTTCCGGTACCGTTCCGGATTTCATCCGCCTTTCCCTATATGGGGGACAGTCTTTTCCTGCCGAGACCTTATTCGAAGGCACGTGAATTTACCCGGCTGTCCACCGACCAAGCCAAAAAGATTAAAAACGTCAAATACCTGTCGCAGGGACTATTCGAGACCTGGATTACAGGCAATCTGTTTGGCCGCAATGAATTCGACCAACTGGCACAAGAACAGGAAATACTCTCCGATGCCATCCTGCGGGCGCAAGTAGCCCGCAACCGGGTCGACCGGGCCACGGCCCACACGGACCTGTATTTCTGTGAAACCGTCAGCCTGGCGACAGACGCCGGGCTGTATGCCTTTGTCGACGTACAGGAACGGCATGCCGAGACCCTGCGCACAACCCTGGCCTTTCTCGGGGAAGAGATGGGCATCGGTGGGGAACGTAAGCTCGGCCTGGGCCGGTTTGTCTGCGAGTGGGATACGCTCAGCCTGACAGAGCCCGATGCGCCAACCCATTATTTGACCCTTTCGCCCTATTATCCGAAGGGTGAAGAGCAGGCAGAGATAGCCGAACTCATCCATGCCTATGATCTAGTCCTGTGCAGCGGTTTCTCAGGGTCTGCTGCTTTTGACGGCCAGGTCAAGCGGTGTGCCTGCCGCATGTTCAAGGAAGGGTCTGTCTTTACCAAAGAAATCACTGGGCAGCTCGTCCCGGTACAGCCGGAACGGCTCAATTTGCCACACGCGATTTACCGCAGCGGCCTTGCCTACAGCGTGGGGGTCCACATTGCGGCGTAGGGTGAAAATAACGGTGCTCACACCGGTGCATGCCGGTACCGGTGACAAACTGGTGGACGGCGTTGATTTTGTTGCAAGAGATGGCCGTTGCCATTTTATTGATATTGAAAAACTGGCCAGCAAGCTGCAGAGTAGCGGCGATATCGCCGAGTATGTTCAGCTCATGCAGGCCAGCCCGAACAGTGAGCGCTTGCAAGCCTTCCTGCGCGGAAAGAAGATTAACAGTCAAGAAATCATCAAACCAGCCTCGTTTGCCGGTATGCCCGCTAACGCGGGTGCAAGCGTCAATGCCTTGCTGCGGGATCGGCATGGCCAGCCTTATCTGCCGGGCACAGCCATCAAGGGAGCCATCCGCACCGCGATTCTATGGTCTATGCTCAGAGAGCTGCAGAAATCAGATGAGGCACGAAAGCAAACCCAGTTTTCGCAGCAGGTGGAATACCCAATTACAAACTCAAGAATGCCCCGGGGGTGGCAAAAGAAATACCTTGGTGATTTCCTGAACTTGCGTTTTTATCAGAACGTACTGGGTAAATCATATAAACCAGATGCCAATGCCGATCTGCTGCGAGCCATGCGGGTTCGCGACAGTAAAACCCTGGACCCGGGCTTACCGGTCCTGCAGTCTGTCCGGGTTATCAGTCTCGGTGACCGTGGCCAGGATACGGGCTGGCACTGGTCGCGCAATATCGAAACAATGGTGGAGTGTTTGCCAGAGAATACTGAGCTAGAAACCGAAATATGCGTCGACGAACTCATGCTCGAAGATCTGGGCCTGAACCGCAAAAGCAGCCAAATACCGGCCTGCCTGGGCAGTGTAAAGGGGATTATCGATGCCTGCTGTGAATTCAGCGCGTATTGTATACGAAAGGAAGAGAAACCATATTATGAGAAACTCAAAGGCGTGGACAGCGTTGCGGCATTCTACGACACGGTAGCACCGACCCTGCGTATCGGCTGGGGCTCCGGTAGAGCGGAAACCACTATCCTCAGTCTATTGAAAGGAGAAGCACGTAAGAAAGTGCAGGAACTGGCTGGCCGGCGCGACGCTGCCACCTTCCCGAAAACCCGGCGGACAACCATGAATGGCGCCATACCCAACCTGCCACTGGGCTGGGTCAAAATGGAGACGATACCGTGAACATCTTCATCATGTGCGTCGGCGCACGGGACCCGCATGACTCGCGTTCCGGCAAACCGGGGCCCATTCTGACCTTTCTCAACGGGCTGTCTGAGAATGGCAGTCTCAGAAACAGACCCCCGGACCATATCTACCTGCTACCGACTGTCGGCGGCATGAAGCCGACCCTGGCCAAAGCGCACAAGACCAAAAGTCAAATGGCAGCGCAGGCCATGCTCAAGAATGTCCCGGTCAGCATCAAAGAGATGGTATTGGCCAGCCCGCATATTTACAACGCAGCATTGCCTGTCATGCGGCAAGCCGTGCTGGCAATCATTGCATCGCACCAAAAAAATGAACCCAAATACTTTATCAATTATTCACCGGGCACGCCACAGATGCAGGCGTTGTGGGTCAGCTTTGTGACCTCCGGCTTCATCAAAGCCAAACTGTACCAAACCATAGAACCTGCGAATCCTAAAAGTCGGGCCCAGGTTGAACAGGTCGTAGTGAATTTTGTCGAGGAAGATCTGGCTAAAAGCAAGAGCCGGGAATTGTTCGAGCAATACCTGTTTGCCGCCACCATGCGCGAGTTGGAACGTTTGCAGGGCAGCATCATCGATGACCGGAGGCAAAACGCCCAAATGCTGCATCAGCTCTGCCAGGCCTACCACTATTGGGATGTCCTGGATTATCAGCAGGCACAAACAGTGCTGGCGCATACCAACTTTGCGGACAGCAAGTTGGCAGCCATCGTGGCTGGCCAGTTGGAGAGCCTCAATCATATCCTAACCGGGGCGGAGGAGACCCACCTGGTTGACCTGTACCACCGCGCCCTGCGCAAGCGCAGCCAGGGTGATTATCCCGATATGCTGGCGAACATCGCCACGGTCTGTGAGCTGCTGGCCACATCGCAGGTCAAACACGGCTTGCAAAAAGCCTTCAATGTCATGGTCGATGAAAAATTGCGGGCACGGGTGCTGGGTTCCGGAGCAGAGTCTTGGTTCAAAGATATTTACACGCGCGACATCCCGAAATACCTGAGCATGGGGCATGCCCTGGTCATCTGGCAGGAGATGCAGCTGGATACCGGAACATTTGGCGTCACCCCGTTGCGGGAAGCAGAAATCCTGGACACCCAGCTGAGTGAACAACGCACGCGTTACCTGCACAAGGGACTCAATGTCGAGCAGGTCGGGCTTGAAAAGATTCGGATGAGCACCAGGACCTTGCTGCGCGACGCCTATTTCCGCGATTTTCAAACCATAGACAATTATGCATTTTCGGCAGCAACTCTCGGTTCGGTTGCCGCATTATTTCCTAAACTGTTGCAGTAGCTTATGCTGACCAGTCTGGTTTTGATAGTACGGCCTGAAACAGACGGCCCTTTGCCCAAGACGGTAGGGAATTTCAGCTATGCCGCCTTTCTCAAGCTAGTGCGGGAATACAGCGAAAGTCTTGCCGCGGAACTGCACGACCAAAATGGCAAGAAGCCTTTTACAATCTCGCCGTTGCAAGGCCCATTCACCCGCAGCAACGGCAGGGTGCTGGCGAGCGCAGAGAATAGCTACTGGCTGCGCATCACGGGCTTGGATGATGAAATCACCTCCTTATTGGAAGACCTGTCAGAAAAGGACAGCTTTGACCTGGTCCTTGGCAACGTTGCCTTTCAGGTAGAGAAGTCTACGCTGGCGGGCGGTGAACATCGCTGGGCTGGCCAAGTGCGCTATGAGGCATTGTACGACCACTGGCTTACCGGCATTGCCCGTGTGCCCCGTAAGATCAGCATGCGGTTCTATTCACCCACGACTTTCCGTTCAAAAGGCCAGAACCTGCCGCTGCCTATGCCAGGATTGGTTTTCTACCAGCTTTTGCAGAAATGGAACGCATATGCACCGGTTTTTGTCGGGGAAGATATGGCTGAAATCGCGGAAAACCGGCTGTGCTTATCCCGCTACCAACTTGAAACCAGGATGATGCACTTCGGCCAGTACCGGCAACTGGGATTCACCGGCGATTGCGAATTCTATTTGAAGTGTGCGGGCGATGAAGTTTGGGCCCGTGTACTGCATCTCTTAGCGGATTTTGCTTTTTATGCGGGGGTCGGATACAAAACCACCATGGGAATGGGCCAGGTGCGTCGTACGGACGGCCTTCGCAGAAGTGATTCTGATTTGGCTCATTCTACAAAAAGAATCGAATCAGAGTGACTTTTTTTGTCAGATTTCATCACTTTTTACGTCTAGTCTAATAGGACCCGTTGACTAACGTAGAAAGTGAGTCGTTCATGGCTACGCTTTATGTCACGCAGCAAGGTGCGACAGTGCATTTCATCGACGGCAGGCTCAGTATTCGGCTGCAAGGCCGGGTGTTGCAGGAAGTCGTTGCCCCGCACGTAGACGGCATCGCCCTGTTCGGCAATGTCAGCCTGACCACACCGGCTGTGAAGTTCGCTTTGCAGAGCGGTATAGAAGTGGTTTACCTGTCAAGCCGGGGTGCCTACCGGGGCCGGCTGCAGCCCGCAGTCAGCAAGAATGCTGGCTTGCGGCGCAAGCAATACCAGCGTTCTTTGGAAACCGGGTTTTGTGTCAATATTTCGAAAAGCATTGTAGCGGGCAAAATCCACAATGCCAGGGCCCTGTGCCGCCGGCAGCAGAAAAAGACAGCCGAAATGCCCAAGTGCTTGCGGGCACTCAAACGGACCCTGCGCCTGTTGCAGCACCTTGACGCACTCGATAGGGTCCGAGGGTATGAAGGCTCGGCCACGGCGCTCTACTACCAGGCTTTCCAGAGCCTCTTAGACCCGAACTGGGGCTTCGCAGGCCGGCGCCGGCGTCCGGCCAGCGACCCGGTCAATGCTTTGCTGAGTTTTGGTTACACCTTGCTCTACAACGATGTTTTGAGCGCCATCAATCTGGTTGGGCTGGACCCTTATATCGGCTTTTTGCATACGCTGCGGCCCGGCCACGCCAGCCTGGCGTCGGACCTGGTGGAAGAGTGGCGCACTGTTATTGTTGATTCGCTGGTGCTGACCATGTTGAATGGTCATGAGTTGAAGATGGGAGATTTTCAGAAGGTCAAGGGAGGCGTCCGTTTGAACCGGGACAGCCTTGGCAAGTTCATCAGCCGGTATCACAGCCGTCTCGACCGTACGGTGTTGTATCCACGCAGGGCCTGCCGCCTGACTTATCGCAGTTGTATCGAGCAGCAGGTTCGGCACCTGGCCACTGTTATCCTGGGTAGGGAAGACAACTATGAACCTTTCAGAACACGGTAGCTTATTCTATTACTAAGCCGCAGTGGAGTGAAATGTTGGAGGTAGAGGCTGAAAATGCAAACAGTCTTAAAGGGGTTTTTATTATTGGAGGTTTTCTGGAGGTAAATTACTATATATCCTATTGCTAAGGAGAAAAAAGGTGACTAGTGATGGTTTTTCAGGAAGTTGCAGTTGGTTTGGCGACTGGAACATGCGAAAATGGTATGGAGATTGATCGGTGTTTGTAAAAAACGGCCGAAAGGACGAAATAGTGTACGCTGTGGCGGGGGAGTAGCACAGAGGTGAATTCTCGTAAGGGAATGGAGACATAGTTTGGTGTTTTCGTGAGAATCCCAACAAGCGCGTAGCACAGAGGTGAATTCTCGTAAGGGAATGGAGACTATAACATTGTCGGTCCTCCTTTGGGTTCAAGTTATGTAGCACAGAGGTGAATTCTCGTGAGGGAATGGAAGTCATTACCATGGAGAACAATTAAGATTGGAAAGGGAAGCCGTACCTATTAGAATTCCCGCGAAGGAATGCCCACAGTAAACTAAACTGCGCTAAATTGTAGGATTGAAAAGTAAGATGCTGAACGTGCCAGACTCACATATGATAGATACTAAACTGGACGCCGCTGTCCTGGCGCCGCTGCTTGAGTCCATGCTGCAGGGAGACCGCCAGGCAGAAATGACGCTTTGTTCGCAGTTCTACTTCCATCACCTTGCCCAGGCATTACGGAACAATCAGGATGAGCACCTTTTTTGCGAAGTGTTTCACGACACCTGGGAAAAAGTCAAACAGCAGCCGCCAGACAAGTTCCCGACCTTTGCCAGGTTTAGGGACTACTTCAAAAAAGCCCTCAAGAACACTGAGACCGACATGTTCAGAGAGCTGGCCAGGACCACACAGATGGAGCACCCGGAAGAGCTTCCCGCTGTAGAGTCTGCGGATGCCGAAGTCCTGGCTGATAGTCAAAAGCGATTCGCATCGGCCAACGCTGGCTTCAAGAACAAACCGCAACGGGACTTTGCCATCGCTGAAGCGGTTTACCATGAGATGACCAGGGAGAATTGGCGAGAATTGTTCGAGTTGCTGGATAAGATACGGTATGATGAAATTCGCCAGTCGGCCTTCAAGAAATGGCATCACAGCATATCGAACAAGATTTCCCTGCTGCTCTTTGATGAAAGAATCAGTGACAAACAGTGGCAACGCCTGCTAGAGAAGTTCGAGCGGCACGGTTTCAGAATAAGGCAGAGAAGGAAGAAACAATGACGGCTAAGACCATTCTGGGATTACGTGAACGACACTGGTTACTGGGGCCGGTAACAGGTGTCCTGACAAGGAAACATGCAGACAAGAAGGTCAAACCGCTCAGCCCGCTGCTTGCCGTCAGGAGCGCACTCGTACTCGAAAAGACCGGCGGCTTGCTGCGCATCATCGGCGACGAATACCAGGAATACCTGATGACCGTCTGGTTGCGCACCATAGGCGGCAAACTCAAAATCAAGGGCAAAACCGTCCTGCATATCAGCGGCCAGCTCGGCGAACAGCTGCCGGATCTGGCTGACTTTGATGGGCCGGTTTTTCTGCTAGTGGAAGACGCCCCCTATATTGAAGCCTTTGCCGAACAAGTCCAAGAGCTGCGAGCACACAAAGTCATCGTCATCGCCACCGGCCTGGACCGGGACTGGCAGGCGCTCGACGACAGCCTCACTGCCGATGCCGACCTGCATATATCGCGGGCTGACCCGGATTTCGAGATCCTGGCCAAAGCCTACCGGGCCGAAGCCCTGGTGGTCAGCCGGGTTATCTACAGCAAGTACGCCGCCGCAGACACCCAAACCGCCTACCGTTATGCCGCCTTTTTCGACAGCTGCAAAGCCATCCTGCCAACCGAAATGCTCGCCGGCATCAGCGGGGTCAGGGAAGATATCCTGCAACAGGAAGAAGCGGCAAAAAAAGCCCTACTGACATTTTCGCATGACGGACGGTGGACTTGCGCCTCAGGCTGGTTTGTCTCCGACGCCCTGCTACCTCGTCTTGCCGAAGATGCGGGCAACAGCCATGATGACCTCTGCCAGGAAATCATCCTCGATGTCGTGCGCTGGCTGGCAACAACAGAGCTGGCCTCAGGCCGCCAGGCGCTGCGCCGGCTGCTGCGCGGCCTCTGGCTTAAACGCCGCCTGCTATTCCTGCGGCGACTCGTCACCGAACATTGGCAGACCGCCTTCAAGCCCGTCGTTGAACAGGAAACCCAGCCAAGAGAAATGCTGCACTGGGCCAGACTTCTGGGCGATGCCGGCTGCTTCAGCCAGAGTGCGCAATTGTTCGAATCCGCCCTGGCCAAACAGCTAGACAACCCGTACCTGCTAACCGCTTATGGCAAAATGCTGGGACAATGGGCCATCGTCGGTGCCGAGCAACAGCTGGCGTCCCGCTACCGGCAAGCGGAACGCCAGCTGAAAGCTGCCCTGGATGTGAAACTGACGGGCGACGCGAAATCCGGACGCGATGCCTATGTCTTTCAAATCCATGGCGATCTGGCCGCCAAACTCGGCCATTACAAAACCGCCGCCGACTGCTTCGAATATGCGGCTGGGCTGGCTGCGGATACTTTGCACCTGCTGATCGCACGGGCGCATGCTCTTATCCGGCAAGCGGAAGTCGATGATGTCGCTGCCGAAACCATAGACAACCTCCTTGACCAGGCGATCAAAGTCAACCCGGATAACCTGCGAGTACACCATCTGCGTGGCATCTGGCATATGCGGCGCTGGCAGCATCAAGCAGCCGAGGACTGCTTCCAGCACGTTCTGGAACTTGACCCTGAGAACGTGCCGGCCATGCACGCCCTGGGCATCCTGGCGCTGCAGCGGGGCCACCTCGCCGCAGCCAGACAACACCTGGCAGAAGCCGAAAAACGAGACCCGGAAAATGTCCAGCTGCTCACCAGCCTGGGCGACTGCCAGATCGAGATCAGGGACTACCAGCTGGCTGGCGCTTTTTTTACAAGAGGCCTGCAACTCGAACCTGACAACTGCCACATCCTCGTCTCGCGTGTTAAACTCTACCTGCTGGAAGCCCAAGCTAATGCGGACTACAGCAAGGCAGAGCAAGCCCTGAGACAGGCCGAAGCAAGCCATCCAGGCAGCGAATACGTCATGACCATCTCCGGCCAGCTGGCATTGGCCAAAGGCGACCTGGTCCGAGCCGAAAAACTGCTCAGCAAAGTCAAAGCCAGACGAACGAAAGCCCCGGCTGCCACCCTGAACCTCCTGGCTAAAGTGCTGGCCTTGGCAGGCAAACCTGAGCGAGCACAGCAACTGTTTGAACAAGCCAGCCAGCACGAGCCCGGCAACCAGCAGACCCTGTGTGCCTGGGCTGATATGGCACGGACGCAAGGCGCTCACGAAGAGGCGCAAGCGTTGCTGGGTACAGCCCTCAACATCGATGCCGGCAATGCCTACGTCATCTACAACCTGGGCCGGCTCCGGCAAGCCGAAGACAACCAGGCCAAAGCCGACCAACACTACCTGCAAGCCCGGGCCCTGGGACTGTCCTGGGCCTGATTCGCCGCAGGACCGCCTTCCCCCGTTACCTCCGCAATTCTAAGCGGCATTTTCTGCCGCCCTTGACAAAAATCACCATGTATGCTATCCTGCCCGGATGCGCCGTGTGCCAGCGAACCCGCTGAGCAACAGGCCATCCATCACTTCCGTCAAAGCCTGCACCAACAAACGCCTGACCTAAAGCATTCCCGCCACTTTACAATCCCAATCCCACCCCCACTCAGTCCTACTGAGTCTTACCGATCACAGTACCTCCTGAATCGGTCTCAGCGCCACTGACGGGCTCTGACACTGCGAAATCACGCCAGTGCAGGGTCTTTCAGCTTCGCTTGAAGCCAAATACCAAAACTTTAGGAGGAACTGAACATGTCACAAGCCCAACATATCGAAGCCATCCTGGCCCTGTTACCGCCAGACCAGGCGCTGAGCGGCAAAGTCCTGTGCATCGAATTCGATGACGGCTGTGCCCACGACAGCTTCGGCGGCAGCGGTCTGGTTGTCACCAACTCGGGCAGGAAACTGGCCGTGGAGATGGTGCAGCATGGCTGGCGCAGCCGCAAAAGCAACCGGGTCCAATACCGAGCATTCGGCCAGCAAACCGAAACGCTCGATATCGAAGGCCGGAATGGCGGCTGCTGCGCTACGGTTGAGGTGAATTTCCACATTCCTGTTGTCAAGGTGCTGTAAGGAAGTTCAGTTCTACTCGGACCCCCGCCTGGCCGAGGAAAAACAAACGGGGATCATGACCTGTGAGTCAATAGCGGGCAAAACTCACATAACCCCCTTCAAATTGCTCACTCAAAAAACAGATAAGACTAGGAGGACATTGCCGTGGAAGACAAACGCCGTATCGTGGTCGGCAAGATCGACCCGGACACCATCGGTGTCGCTTTTATTCTGGGTGTCTGCCCGGATGAACAGATCGAAGTGATCCAAGGTCAGGCCAGCTCGGCAGACCTGGCTGATCCGCAGGTTATTTGCATCGAAGTCGGCGGCAGCGGCCAGACTGCGCTGCTCAACTTCGACCACCATGCCGAAGACGGACCTGTGCAATCTGCTACTGCTCAGGCCTGGCACTACTTTGTAGGACAGGCTGACGATGACACCGCCGAAGCCATCATTGCCAAAGACCAGCAAGCTGAAGAAATCTTCCAGAAAAGAAACGATGCTATCCTGCAGCAGCTGCTTGGCCACAGCGAGATTTTCTTTTTGCCGGAAGAATGTGATTTCCAGGAAATACCGGAGGTCCTGCTTTCTGCCGAAGACCTGGAACAGAAACGAACCCTTGAGCGGGACCGGAAAAGTCAAAACAAGGACATCCGCGCTGCTGCTCATGTCTTCAGCCTCGGCCTGGATACCTGGTCCAATGCCCTGGTTACATACATCAATACTCTGGAAATTCATGGCCCGCGCTGTCTGCGCGAAAAAATCGGCGACACCGTTTTTCCGACGCTTTACGATATTCTGTCCGGCCTGCTGCTGTCGGTACGGGAACCGGTTGCGCAATTGCTTGCCGGCCTGGAGATTCTGCACCTGGCCAAAGAGCAGAATCTCAATCCGTTCGGTACCGTGCCGCTGGATTGTTTCCCACATTTCGAGGACTATGCCAAAGCCAAAGCCGAGCATCGTGCGCAGCTGCAAGCCGGGGTCGTTGAGCCAGCGAAGTGGGAGCGCACGCAGAGCGGCCGGCGTCTGGCCTACGTCGAGACAGTCCGTTTCGGCGCCCTGGGCGCCCTGTACCAAGCCGGGGCCGAAATCGCCGTGGTCTACAACCCGCAATTCGGTGAACCGCCGGTGGCCAAGTTCAGCATTGCCGGCGACGGCCTGCGGATTGATGCCGTACGTGCACCGCTCAACGAAATGGAGCCCGGCTGGGGTGGACCAGCCCATGGCACGATTCTCAGCTCACCAAAAGCGGGCAGCAAACTCACGCTGGAAACCGTGGTCGGTACCGTGAAAAAAGCACTCTAAACATCTCAAACCTTTCTGAAGGAGGTAGCAAGTCACCTCCTTCTTTTTTATGTCCACAACAAATCGTCGTACCAATTCTCTTTATAGCAGTTGTTGTAGGCAAAAAAAAAAATTATGGGAAAAACGGTCAGATTTCGCACCGGAAACAGTTCAGTGAGTGAACGGCCGCAGACAGAGGAGATAAGCCGTCAGCTCCAATACCAAGGACAGGTTAGAAGTGTTGCAACTCAAGCTCAAAACCGGTCCAGCAGTCTTTCTGCATAAAGAATCTACAGAAAAAAATGTCATATTTCGCGTCGTTTCCGGTTTAGTGGGTAGCGGCGGAAGAAAAGGCTGCCCGCCGGACTGAGCAACTGGCAGAGAACGCTGCCTACTTTTTAAAAAATAAGGAGCACGAAAATGACCGCAACCACACTAGACGAAGTCATACGCGAGCTACAGCAGGCGGAAGCCCAAACTCAGAACTGCTCTGCCCGCCCGGCAGACTTGGAATTGCTGGACTCAGGCGAATGCCAAGTCCACGGTGATACCTTCAAGCTCAGCCCGGAAGGGGAGAATGCCCTGGCCAGGCTGATCACCTGTCCAAACAGTTTTTATCAATCCGTGCCTTTTGACTTGCGTGCGACATTGACCAACCGCCTGCTGCAGGAACCGAACCGAATAAGACCAGAGCAGATTCGGGTAACAGTCAGGCAGAATCAGATCACCGGACTCAGCGACGCAAAACTGCTGGAACTGCCGGCCACGGCCGTCCTGCAGACCGCTTTGGATGCCATGCCGGCGCACACCGCCAGCGATGACCTGGAAATCCGAACCTTCCACCTAACCGACGATACCTTGAGCCTGGAGATCACCAGCCGGCAAACCGCGTTGGAATTGCGGCCGGGCGACCTGGTCTCCGCCGGGCTGGCCATCTATCACTCGGTCAACGGCAGCCGTGCCACCCAGGTCTCCACCTATATGTGCCGCCTGGTGTGCCGCAACGGCATGCTGGTGCCAGTGTGCAGGGATGACACACGCTTGCGGGTCAGGCGGCTTGACGGTTCCAGGTTCAGCAGACAAGAAATGCTGTCAAACCTGCACACGATCTGCCAACTGGCCTGGGACCAGCTGTCGGACAAGCTGCAGGCCCTGCGCGACCTGACCGCTGAGCGCATCAACCCGGAAGCCATACTGCGGGACATTATCCGGCGCATGCGGCTGAGCCGAAACGTTTCGGCCACCTTGATCCAGGCACTGAGGCAAGACGAACTGGGCCAGGATGATAGCCAGATGGCGGTCATTAACGCCCTGAGCCGAACCGGCACGCATGGCACGGATTTGAGCCAGACCCTGCGGCGACTGCTCATGGAAGCCTCCGGCGTCTTGAGCCAGGAAAATGTGCATCGCTGCCCAGCCTGTCTCTCGATTATCTACAACGAGCGCCGCAACTGAGGTGCAATGCAAAAAATGACCTGAATACACGGAGAATATCATGTTCGGAAAACACAACAGCACCGTCTTGACGATACTAATCATAACCCTGTTAATGGGCTGCGGCCATGCCGAGAAATTTAGCACCCCCATGCGACTCTTCGTTGGCTATGACTGCTCCATCTCGGCTGACCAGAACAATGTGCCTCAATTGACGAGCGCTTTGCTCGACTCCTTCATCGCAGTCGTGGCCCGCCGCGGCGGTTCAATCAATTTCCTGCCGTTTACGAGCAATTCCAACCGCTCGGTTTTCAGGTTGCCCTTGATGTCGTACGCCAACAAAGGCCTGCGCGAAAAAGCCGCCCTCGCCGAACAGCAGAGGATGGCCATTGCCAACTTCAAAGCGCAGCTACAGCCATACGTGGCACCGGCTGACGGTCCCCTGAATAACTTGATGCAGGAAACAAAGCAGAAGAAGTCCAGCAAGCGCCGGGCAGAACGCACGGACATCTGGGGCGCCATCCGGCGATTCAATATGGTCCTGCAAGAGCCGCGCATCGGGCCGCCAAGCCATGATATTGGTCTCTTGGTCACGGATGGACATGATGATGCCAAACGCTTCCCACCATGTGAACTGCAAACCGACCACATTTTCACTGTGGGCATGCCGGCAGAACACGCGGTGCAACTGTTCGGCACCCGTACTCTGGCATTTGAATCTCTAACCAGTGCCTTGCGATTGCTGCAGAACCTGCCGGTCGCAGCGGCTGTGGACAGCCAAACCCAGCAGCAGAATTACCCTTCATAAGGAGACAAGCCATGAGTGACTACCGCGAGCATATTGACCTGGAAAAAGATTTGCCTGGTGGGGCTGGAACGCCGGAGCGGCAGCCACAAGACCCCACGGATCTTGCCCACGAAGCCAACCGCCTGGCGGTAGCTTGTGGCCGCAAGGTAGAGGACAACAACGCCTTTGCCCGCCTGACCCGCCGCTTTCTGGCTGACCCGGTGCGGGAAAAGCTGCAACATCCCAGAGTTATGGACCAGATTATGGGATTCATCGGCACCTCGGTCTTCTTCACCACCCTGCACTTGGAGTGGTGGTATTCCATGCCGATTTATACGGCAATCATGGGCGAGGAGTGGGGCTACATGCTATTTGGCTTGCTAACCTTGAGTACTCTGTACGCAAGTTTGTGTCTCGGTGAACAATTTCCGGACTATAGCCTGCGTGACAGCAGGGTCAAAACTGAACCGGCTGATTACGAACGCAAGCTGTTCAACCTGCGGGCTCGACGTTCCGGCCAGAAACAGGTGTCCACAGGTTCTCAAATGGTGCAGCCTCGCTACGGTTTTGTGGTGTTAGCCCTGGTGCAACTGATTATCTTCTACTTTTCCTATCAGCGCGTTTACCTGCAGATGAAGATCGCAGGTAGCGTACCAGGACCGATGAGCCAGTGGCCTTGGCACGACACCCTGGATCTGTTCATGCCCGGCCTATTTTACCTGGTGGAAGCAGGCAGCGGTATCCTGGCCATGTACGAGATCATCGGTGTTATCTGTCGCATGGACGTCGGACGCAAGAAGAAGGAAGCGAGCGCCCTGCTGCAGAAACGGGATGAATACTCTGCTGCGTCTCTGGAATATTGGGACACATACAGGAATCAAGGCTTTCCAGCATACGCAACTTGGGCCGAGGCCAACGGTCTCCATAGTGTCGTATTCACGCCGCCCAATCCATACCTGCGGATCATTCTCAAAGAGGCAGGCAGGCCGGAAAGTGATTATCAGCCGGCACATGGGTCACCCGACGAACCGCACCGACCAGAATCTGAGCCGCCAGCGGCGGCAACACCGGAACCAGCGCCCGGACCGGCGCCGCAACCGCAGCCTGCCTCAGACGCAGTCCAACCCAGTTTTGACAGCGATTTGGACCAGTTGGACATCAGCAGCGATGGCACTGTTTCCCCCCAGAACCTGGCGCAACAAGATGGCAACATTGAACAGCAAAATTTTGCATTCTAACAAGAAGGAGATGACATCATGAGTGTGTCTATTGAGCAGGGTGCGGCAGTTATTGGTACGGCAGCAGTCGGTGCTGTTGCGGCTCTGGTTGCGACCGCCGGACTATGTGCAGTTGGTGTTGGTCTATGTGCCCGTGGTACGGTTTGGGCAGTAGGCAAGGGCGTGAAAGCTGCCAGGGAAGTGGAACTTGATTTTTCCTGGCTCAATAAACGAGCCAGAGGCAAGCTGGCCGAGCTCGAGCAATTGCTACTACAAAACGAAACCCAGCTGCCGGTGGCAGGCAGTGTTGAACTGGCCAGCCAGTTTCAGCAGATGCACAAACGTGCGCAGGCATTGGCGGAAGCCATGCCTGAACTCAGCTTGCACAGCGACACCGTCGCACGCTATGCGGCTCTGCGTGCCAGCCGGGTTGGACAATTCGCCCGGGCAGAAGACTGGTCCGCTGTTCTCAGCGGCTCTGACTTGGGCTTCAACAATATGCTGAATGGCGCCCTAAACGCATTCGAGGCCGGGGAAATCCGTTATATTCGTGATGCCGCGGTCGAGGCCGCAGCAACTGAAAAGTTCGATAAAATCGAGCACGAATCACAAGGGGGCGATAAGCAACGCCTGATCCTGACAAACAGTGCAAGCGGGCAAGGCCTGGCGATTGATCTGCAGCAAGGCAAGCAGGGCACGAAAGTCAAGCTCGACATCCTGAGCAGCGGCCCGGACTGCCAGGCACAGATGCAAAGGATTCTATCCCGCCTCAATGACAAAGGCATCCGGCTGCGCGGTGGTCAGGTCACCAAACACAACTGTTGTCAGGGCGTGGAGGTTGCCCGGCAGCGACTGCAGCAGGAAGCCGCCGCCATAGAACGACCGCTGCCCAAGCAGGCCGTGGCCCAGGATGCTCCGAAGCGTCGCAAGACGAAAAAACGTGCCAGGAAAAGACGTCTGGCCTAAGGTTGCCTGCAAACAAACCATAACGGGAGCAAACAAGTGGCTATTGAATCAGCCAAACAAAAGTTAGTGCAATTGACCCGCGGTACCATCAACGAAAGACTGGCCCGGGCCGTTCTTGCCGGGCCCGGCATTGTGCTGCGCGGCGATGTTTATGACAACCGCAAACTCGATGACATGCTGGTCTATTTGCCGGAATTTCTCAAACAATTGCTACACCGAGCCGGCTTCTGTGTCATCCAGTATTGCAAGGGTTTTGGTGGCCGTGTCTATGGCTATGCAAGCTTGCAAGGCGACCACAAAAAGGCCATTGATGACAAGCTTAAGACCAGTGGTTTGCAGCAGCACCTGTATAACGGCACGGTACCACCGCCTGAAGAAAACTGTAAGGACTTTCTGGCAGCTGTGGCCAGACTGCTGCAAATGCCGGCTGATGCCGGTCCCTGCTTTGTGCTCTACCTCGAGTACCTGGAGCATGTTGCGCCAGAACAGCGCGACAATCAGGAAGGGCAGGAATGTGTGGAGATTCTGCACTCCCTGGCCAATTCCATTGCATTGCGCAAGAGCGGCAATGTGCTGCTGACGGTGGTAGCCCGTGATGGCCAGGAAAGTTGTCTGGTGGCCGGCGACCTACACACTGTCGAGTATGCCTACCCGGATGAAGCCGAGCTTGAGGAGTTTGTTACCTTTCTACTGAATCGCCGCAACAGCGGTTATCAGTACGCACAATTGGAAAAGGGCCTGTCAAGCAAGCAATTGGCTCAGCTGTGCGGGGGTGTGCAGAACAAGCATGTCGAGCGCTGGCTGCGCCATGCCGGTGAGGCCGGGGAGAGGCTCACCCGCAATTTCGTGCAGCAGGAGAAAAAGCAGGCTGTGCTCGAAACCTCGGAGGGGTGCATCAAGATGCCACCGCCGAGTTCCATCAATTCCTGGGACGACATGATTGGTCACGTGGTGGCAAAAGACTTTTTTCAGAAAATCGGTGCCAAGTTTAAAGTGGGGGCAAAGTCCCTGCCCAGGGCTATCTGCCTATGCGGGCCTTTCGGTTGCGGTAAAACCTCCTTTGCTGAGCTGCTGGCACAGCAGGCACAGGTCAACCTGGTCGAATTTGGTCAGATCACCAACATGTACCAGGGTGAAAGCCAGCGCAAGACCACCAAGGCATTTAAACTGGTGGACGAAAACATTTCGCCTGTAATTCTGAAGGTAGACGAAGCCCATCTTTCCATACCGAAAGCTGGTGGCGCTCACAATAACGGTGAAGTCGCTAACGATTTCTTGAGCAAACTATTCGAATTCAGCAGCCGCGAGTCGCTGCGTGGCCGGGTGCTCCTGTTGTTTATGACCAACTACCCGATGTCACAACTGGACGCCACCCTGAAGAGTCGCATGCTGTTTGTGCCGTTCCTTGAGTTACAGCCTGGGGAACTGGCGCATTTGTTCCCGATTTTCGAAACCCGTTTGCGGCAACAAACAAATCTCCAGGGCGACGACCCTAATCTTCTCGCGGCAGGCCGGCTGCTCTATACCAGTGGCGCTAGCCCGAGGGAAGCCTTTGACGTCACCAACACTGCCATCTTGTTGAGTTCAAATGAGCTCTTGATTTCGCAGGAGATACTGGAGGTGGCCAAGGACTACCGCAATGCCAATGATCCACGTGAAAATGAAGTTTGCTCGCTGGAAGCTCTGGCCATGTGTAGTTACAACAGTCTGCTGCCCTGGTGGGGCCAGGCAGAATATGCGTTTCCGCCATACCTGGACGGTCTTGTCGATAAGAAAACTGGCTGCTTGGACCAGGTCTCTCTACTCCGACGCATCAATATTTTGCACAAGGAGTTGGGACGATGACCCGTCATAGGAACGCAAAATTGGCGCATGGGGCCATATCCAATTTTCTTGAAGACCCATCGCAATGGCAGGCCGCTTTGGTTGGTACGGATGCCGTCTACCAGCTCGAGCAGAAATTCTGCAAACTGCTCAACAAGCCCTACGCCTTAACTTTCAGCTCAGCCACGACGGCCATCTTTGCAGTGTTCAGCGTGCTTGAGAACCAGGCTCAGGCGGTGCCATGCCCATGCCTGACCTGGGGCGGCAGCATTGCCGGCATCCTGGCGACCGGGCATCGTCCGCACTGGTTGGATGTGCTGCCTGACGGTACCATGGACCCAGCTCAGCTCGAGGCTTCGATTACTTCTGAAACACGAGCCTTTTTGGCCGTGGACCTCTATGGTCACCCCGTTGGGACAGAGCTACGTCAGATTGCCGACCAACATGAACTGCTTTATATCCAGGACTGTGCCTCCAGTTTCGGCGCTTATGTGGCTGAGCATCACACGGGTCATCTGGCGCATGTCGCCATCTTCTCATTCGGCTTTAACAAAGCCCTGTTTGGCGGTGAAGGTGCGGTCGCGGTCTTGGATGACCGACAATTGTATGAACGACTCATCGCACAGTTTCACCATCCCACTAGACAAAGACGCGACCTGCCGGATAGACCAACCAACGAATTTGGCCTAAACCTGCGCATCAATCCGCTTGCCGCAGTCGCAGCCAACGCCGTCTTTGACGAAACCCTGGCCGAAGTGGCAAGGCATCGCCAGGAGTGTCTGTACCTGTTACATCGGTTGGCCGACGCAGGTCTGGCCGCCACTTCCATACCAGGACCCGCTGTCCGGCCTTCATTCCATACCTTTACTTTTGAACCTGCAGCTGAGATTACAGATATCGAAACCTGGCTAAGTCGGCAAGCGAGCCACTGGCGGCTGACGCCACTTCCTATCAGCACGCCTTTGTACAACCATCAGTACTATCAAGCGTTGGCGGCAGCCCGGCAGTGGCCCCTGTCCAGTTGCCCAATCGCAGAAGCGCACTGTCAGACCCGGGTTGCTTTGGTCAAAAAAGAACATGGGAACAATTATAGGGAGCACTGAGATGACGAGATGGATTCCCGCACTGGTTCTTGCCACAGCCGCCATTACCTTGCTCGGTCTCAATGCCGGTGCCATACTGACGGTGGCGCTTCTAGCCCTTGTCATTGGTGCTGGTCTGGCGCGCATGTTCAACAGGCAGTGGCCGAAAAACGTGGTGCGCAATGGCGCACTGCTTGTCTTGGGTCCCATCGTGCTCATTGCAGTGGTCAGAGCCTCATTTGAAAGCATTCGTGTACTGGATGCCAGGGCCGGGGCATTGCTGGTTTTGGTGGTACTCGTTCTGATTCTTTGGAGCCGGAACCGATTGCGGCGCTGGTCTCGGTGGCAGTGACACCGTTATGATGAGGATGAATTGCCGTTGAAAGGATTTTGAATAGGACATGAGAAAACGATCTATTGCCCTTACCGCCGAAGGCTGTTCGAAGCTCGAAGACCTGAAGGCGCTCAAGAATCACAAAACAGTGGCTCAAACTATCCGCTTCTGTATTGATTTTGCTTATGACCATCTCCTGTTTGAGGCGGGTTCGTTGCCGTCTGATGAGGTGTTGACGGTCGTGCAGAAAAATAACGTTCTCCTGCGGGTGCTTTTGATTGAAACCATCAAGGCCCACGACGGCCATGCGCCAGCATTGAGTGAGTCGGCTCGAGGCTATCTGAAACAACTTCAGACGGAGATTAGAAGATATATGGAAAGCCACAACATCGAGGTGAGCGAGCCATGAACGCTTATAAGAGCTTCGAGGTGTTCACTACTGAAATGCACATGACCGGCAAGATGCACTTACGCATTCTCCGCGGTATTTTCTGTCTCCATCTATGTCTGGCACTTGTTCTTCTGATTCTTGCATTCCTGAACTTGTCAACGATAGAAGTTGAGATGCTTCAACAAATTGTGTCGCAGCACGTGTTGACTTTTCGTGCCTTCAACCTGAGTGCAGCGCTCGTTCACAGCCTGCAATTGCCAACTTTTGCGAGTTTGCAAACCCAGTTGTATTTGACGTTGGTGGTCTATCTTGGCTGGCCAGGTCTGGTGTTCCTGTTTCACAGAAGGACAAGGCGTCGGTTCAAGAGAAAAACCGTACGCGGCTCGACTTTGATTAGTGAGGCGGAACTAAGGCGGCGTTTAAACACCACGGGCCCAAGCCTCCAACTCACCGACAATTTATCCGTGGCAAGCGCTTTTGAGACGCGACAATTTCTGATCTCCGGCGCACCTGGCACTGGCAAGACCACGCTCATCTCTGGAGTTATTGCTGATTTGAAGGCGAAGGGCGCCAAGGCACTGGTCTATGATGCCAAAGCGGGCGAGTTCGTCGCCAGATTCTACAATCCAGAAACTGACCTCATTTACAATCCATTTGATGCTCGTTCCGTGCACTGGAATTTTTTTGAGATGCTGCAAAGCAGACGTAGCATGGTGACGGATTTTGACACCATAGCTGCCGCTATTATCCCGGAAGAGCGCAGCACGCAAGCCCAGTTTTTTGTCGATACGGCGCGCAAGATACTGTCCAGCGTGCTGCAATACTGCTACGCCACCGGACAGCACAGCATTCGGCAGACGGCCGAGTTCCTGTCGGCACCGAATTTACACCAGCGGCTGCTCTCGGCGCTAGAGCAAATAGACGGAACCCTCTGCGCCATCATTAGAAATCCTGGCTCAGGGCAGACACAAGGCGTCTTGTCCGTACTCGGACAAAACGTCCGCATTCTCAACTACATGGTGGCGCAACCGGAACAGACACAATTGTCATTGCACGAGTGGCTGACCAATGACCAGCCAGGCCTAATTTTTCTGCCTAATGCCGCTGACCAGAAAGAGACATTGAAGGGAGTCTACAGCTTCTTTATCAATTCCCTGGCGACTGTGTTGTTATCCCTTCGGGATGACCCTGACCGGAGAATTTTCTTTCTCCTGGACGAGTTCAGCACACTTGAGCGTATGGAGAGCATCCTTGAGTTAGTCAAACTCGGACGCAGCAAGGGCGCGGCCTTCTTTATTGGCATTCAAACCAAGTCCCAACTAGACCATTTGTATGGTGAACATTTAGCCAATTCTTTGTTGGATCACATGAATAACTTCGTGCTATTTCGAAATAACGAAAATTATACCGCCAAGTACATGTCAGACCTCCTGGGTGAGGCTGAAAGTGAAGCCATCGAGAGCAGCTATTCAGCGGGTTACAGAGAATCCCGTGACAGTGAATCCTACCATCGCAGCAACAGTTTGGGCCGTCTGGTAATTCCGTCACAAATCCAGAGCTTACCGGACTTGCATTTCTACCTCAAATTGCATGGCCTGCCCGTGGCGCAATGCTCGTTAACCTATCAAAGCTACCCGGACGTTGCCGAAGCGTTTGTCCCTAATGAATACTTTCTCTCTCGTAATTTACAACTCAAGAATACAAGGCAACACGGCGAGAACAGAGGCTCAAAAACCCAGAATGCTAATAACCTAGAACAACAAGAATTGCCTCTCGATTCGTCACGGGTCAAGAGTCATGACCAACAGCAGACCCCTGATGAACGCGATTATCCAATTGACGATTTTAAGTTTTAGGTGATGGAGAAACAAATGCTGTCCCTTAACTACATCAACCCTGACCAGGCTGGCAGTTATTATAACGTCCTGACCCGGTCACAAGACTCTACGCCAAGGAGTCATGCTGATTACTACACCCGCAAAGCAGGGGAGTGGTACGGCAAAACCGCTGCTCACCTAGGTTTGCAAGGAATCGTGTCCAAAGAACATTTCGAACGCCTGCTGAATGGTCAATCGAAGTCAGGCCAGGAATTGGTGCAGGCAGGGGTGAACGGTACCAGGCGTTCAGGTTACGATTACACTTTTTCGGCGTCAAAGAGTTTTTCCCTGTTGACCGAGCTCATTGCCAATCCGGAGCTCAAATCGCAACTCCATGAGGCGCATGACCATGCTGTCAAGAAAGCGTTGGACTATCTGGAACGACATTATGGCCAGGCTCGCCTCACTGTCGCTGGAGAGACCCGGCCAGTGGCTACTGGCAACCTGTTGTACGCAACATTTACTGAGAACACCTCGCGCGAACAAGACCCACAAGTCCATACCCACGCTATCATTTTTAACATCACTCGCCGCCACGACGGGGAATTCCGTGCCATTAGCAATGAACCGATTCACGACAACAAAATGCTGCTGGGTCAGCTCTACAGAAACCAACTGGCCAAACAGTTGGGGGAAATGGGTTTCGCAATTGAGCCAAAGCCAAAAGGACTGTATGAACTGAAAGGTATTCCTGAAAAAGTTCTGCAGGAATTCTCAAGGCGCTCTGAGCAGATTGAGCGGGCCTTGGAGTCCATGCGCCAGCGCTATCCGGCGATGGAAGAGACCAAACTGCGTGAACTGGCAGCCCTTGAGACCAGAGGTGCGAAAAAGGATGTGCCTGCAGGTGACCTGAGACGGGATTGGCACCAACGCCTTGCCGAGTTTAAACTCGAACCTGAGCAATTGCTCGAGAAAATGACTTCACAGAAGACTGCCCGGCGCAAGACCGAGAACCATATTGATGCCGCCCTCGAAATAATGACAGAGCAAGAGTCGGTGGTAACCAGGGAAAAACTTCTGGAAACTGCCATGAGACTATCAATAGGCCAGAAGACCATCAACGACCTGGAACGAGAAATGCAATCGTCAAAAAGTCTACGAACCGTGGTCGAGAATCGACTCTATACCTCAAGGCAGATTCAACAAATAGAACGAGACATCGTGCGTCAAGTTAAGCATGGCCGTAATCGCCATCAACCTTTGCTGCAGCCTGCGCAACTATCCAGCCTCATGGCGCAACAAGAACGTCTCGGCCTCACCAGAGACCAGCGCACAGCCCTTGCGTTTCTTATGACCAGCCGGGACGGGTTGGTTGGTGTTCAAGGTGACGCCGGCACGGGCAAGACTACCATGCTTTCCCGAGCTGCCGAGCAGTATCAAGGCAAAGGATATGAAGTCGTTACGCTGGCACCTACCGCCAGAGCCGTAGCAGAACTGCGGGCCAGGAAAATGCCCAACGCCGAGACCGTTCACAGTTTCTTGCTAACATCCACTGGTAAACAGAATGAGCGGGCACGTGTCTTCATTGTCGATGAGGCGAGCATGTTGGGGTCGCGACACCTTGGCCAAATACTTGACCGGACCATGGCCTCAGATAGGCTAGTGCTGGTGGGGGATAGCAAACAAAAGCAAAGCCTGGCCGCCGGTGGCATCTTTACTAAGCTGCAAGTTCACCAGGTTATGCAAACGGCCCGGATGGCTGAAAATGTCCGGCAAAAAGACCCGCTGGCACGTGAGGTAGCAACCCAACTCGCGGAGCGAAAAGTAGGGGATGCCTTTAACCAACTCGATGGCGCTAAGAAGATTAAGGAGATTGCAGACAACCAGACACGATTGCAGACTGCTGCCACGGAATATCTAACAAAGCACAGCAAGAACACGGTGATAATTGTTGAGAGTAACAGAGAGCGCAAGGACCTCAACAACATGATCCGGCAACAACTCCAAACAAGAGGCCATCTCGGTCGTGTCAGGTTGACCGCGATGACCCGGCAACCCGGCAATGTGCCATTGCAAGAACGCCAGCTATCCCAGACCTACAAAAGCGGTGATAGCTTCTTTCTTAGCCAGAGAGTTGAAGATGTCTCAGCAGGGAGCGGAGGGCGTGTTGTTCATGTCGACCAGATGAGAAATACCATCGATGCCATTGTTAGAGATAAAGGGTCAAGTGTACGGCGTACGATTGACCTCAATAAGGATGGCCATCGCCTGAGTAGATTCAAAGAAGAGCTGCGTTGCTTTGCTCGCGGCGACAAGATAGTTTTTCTGAAGAATGACAAAAGGCTTGCGGTTGAAAACGGCACAACGGCGAGGGTAACGAGAGTTAATCCGCTCGACCATAGTCTGACCGTGCTCACGGATAGAAAGCAGAGGATTGTCATTGACCCAAACAGCTATCCCTACATCGATTACGGATATGCTACCACGAACTACAAGGTGCAGGGACTTACGGCTGAGGAAGTGCTTTATGTTGCTGATACCCGGACCAACCCGAGCTATAACAGCCTCTATGTTGCAGCGACACGGGGAAAACATGGTTTGGATATCTTTACCAATGACAAACAGGTCTTGCGCGACAAGGTGCAAATGGAAGAGGTCAAGAGCTCCAATCTTGATCATGACCTTGAGCCGCAATTGCAGATGGAACGCACGCTGGACCGGGAGAGGATAGATTGACTTATCCACATGATGTAGAACAAAACATGAGCGCTGGGGTCCGGGCCTGGGGATGCGCAATAGGGAGAGTCGCCGGCGTCGAGGCTATAGTGTCATCGAAAATGCTTGCTGGCCAGACGATGTTTGTGTTGGTCCCGGAGCGTAGTAGTTGCAGGGCCTCGACTCCACCCTCGACAGCTTGCTGCCACTTAGAGTAAGTGGCAGCAAGCCGGAATCCCGCAGACGCGGGATGGAGACCGAGGACCCAGAGCGGGTAGTACAAATGCTGTCGTGTAAAAACGTGTATTAGTGCTATGGGTCTGAGTTGGCGGGGGTGGAGTCGAGGACCGAAGGGACGACGACGGCGACTCCAAGCCCGTCGGAGCGGAGCGTTTTAATCGCATATTCATTACTGCTTTTCGGCAAAACTCAGACTGCGATTAACACGTGCAGCGCAGATGCGGCTATCTGATTTCTACATATCTTAGGTTTGTAGATTTTGATTTGGGATGAAAATCGTCTATAGCTGTCCAGCTCGATATCTTTGAAGTGAGAAACAGACATATGATAGACTCAAGAACCAAACTGGAACCCAGACTTCTCACAGTCAGAGATGTGGCTCGATATCTGGGCTTTCCACCACCCACAATTTACCGAAATGGTTGAAAGGAAAGAAGATCCTTTCAAGTGTTTTGGTGAAAAATCGATCCGCTTTAGCCGGAAAGAGGTCGACACCTGGATTAAGAATACGCGCCGCCAGCTGTTGGTGGTCGACGAAGCTTCACTCATGGGTCCACTGAAATTCCAGGAGCTTCTCAAACGAACAAAGAGCAGTGACGCCGTTTTCCTTATCGGAGATGGTAAACAAGAATTGCCCATTGATGCTGGGCGATTTTCAACAAAGTACAGAAAAAGCAGCTTACGAAAACGGTGCGTATGCAGGAGAATGTCCGGCAAAAGGATCCATTCCTCAGAAAATCTGTGCGGGCTTTGGCTGACACCAGAAAAGCGTTAATTATAACTCGCTCTACGTTGCGGCCAGCCGGGCGCGGCAGCATTTCCACAAAGAATAAGGAACAGTTTGCTCGGCAAGCGCAGGTTGAACAGCAGAAGACGTCGACTCTGGACTATATGCCTGGCAGGAATCGAAGTCGGGGAATGGAATTAGGACTGATGCTCACTCCAACGGCTAATTGCCATTGCGATTTGCACCCTGTGTGACTCTGGCGTGCGCCTGGCTGTCTGTCAAGCTTGACGCCCCCATAACGGATTTGGGCAAAACAATATTAGTTGCATTTTGACACGTGACTTTGTAATTTGGAAAGGATCAAATGCAAGCATCTGAGCGTCTGCTCTCGATTGAGGAAGTCTGCGAACTGCTTCAGGTCAAGAAGAGCTATATCTATAGACTCACATCGAGAAGCGCCATTCCCTATTACAGGATTGGTGGATTGAAATTCAAGCGCAGTGAGATTGAACAGTGGATGCAGCAGAACAAAGTCAAAGTGAGTAGCCCCAGAACTTTTCAGCAGTTGGTAAATAAATAGATTGTGCCATATTTGTGCCATTTTGAGTTGAAAAAGAAGTCAACATGGGTCAAACTATGTAAAAAAATGTCAAGTTATTAATGCATATAAGTGTTATATTTTCAAATAGGTTGGTCTTTAACAGGTAGCAGGGCTTGCACGGGAGACAACGGACTCATAATCCGTAGGTCCGGGGTTCGAGTCCCTGAGGGCCCACTATTTTAACGTTGTGCTCTGAAGGCGCTACTTGTTAGCGCCTTTGCTGTTTTCGGCCCTAATCTTTGATGCAGCGCAGAGCATCTACCTGCTGGCGGGACCGATAGCACGGGTTCGCGTCTGGAGCACCCACAGTTTCCGATTGCCATTTGTGGACACTTTGGTTAAGTTGATTGCGTCAAGAGGGTCTACTTCTACAACAACGGAGGCGTTTTGAAAGCACTGGTTACCGGCGCGAGGGGGTTCATCGGCAGTTCTCTGGTTGAACATCTGCTGGAGCGAGGATTGGAAGTCGCATGCTTGCTTCGGGAAAAGGCAGGAGGGGATGGCTGGATTGCTGGCTTGGACTTTCAACGCGTCGCTGGGGACATCACCCAGCCGGAGACTTTGCCGGCTGCGGTGGCGGACGCCGACCTGATTTTTCATCTTGCAGGCTGCACCAAGGCGATTGATCGAGCGCAATTCGACGCCGTCAACATCGACGGGACTCGAAATCTTCTCAGTGCGATTCGAAAACATAATTCGAATATCAAACGCGTAGTTCTGGTGTCAAGTCTGGCTGCCGCCGGGCCGAGTCCGGATGGCCAGCCGTTGACGGAAGCAGAAGAACCAGCCCCGGTCTCCAATTATGGCTGGAGCAAATTAGGTGGCGAGCGGGTCGCACTCGAATTCGCTGACGAACTGCCAATCACGATCGTTCGCCCGCCGGGGGTCTACGGGCCCCGCGACACCGATGTGTTCACTTACTTCAAGTATGCCAAGCTGGGTTTCCTGCCTGTTCTGAGCGGAGGTACAAGAACCGCGAGTTTCATCTTCGTGAAAGATCTCACGCGTGGCATCCTTCGTGCCGGGGAGTTGGCTGCGGCTGTGGGAAAAACTTATTACCTGTGTGATGACCAGCCCTACTCCTGGGATGAGTTGGGAGAGACGATCGCCATGGCGCTCAAGGTTTCGCCCAGACGGGTGCCCGTGCCGGTTCCGCTGGCATGGCCGGTGGCCGCTGTTTCCGACCTGGTCGCAAGAACGATTCGAAAAGCATCCATTCTAAACCTTGACAAATACCGCGAACTGAAGATGAAACATTGGGTGTGCAGCAACGCGCTTGCGAAAAAGGAACTTGGATTTGGAACTGAAGTAACCCTGGCGCAAGGCATCGCGGAAACCGCGGATTGGTACCAGGAAAAGGGCTGGCTCTGAAGGCCGGGCAGGCGGGCGCTCTATTCGAACAAGCGATAGAGTCTTTTTTCTAACATCTTTTCGTAGCTGCTGGAGTAGCCGTTGCCGTGCGATGCCTTGTTCTCTTTCTCGCCAGACGCCATGGCCAGGAAATGCTTGGCGTCAAGATAGGTGAACAGCTTTTTCTTGGTGACGATCGGCCAGTACAGGTACTGCTTGTTTTTACGGTTCTTGGAACTCATTTCTATCTTTGCGATGCCGAACAGGCTGAAGTCGTGGGATGGCGAGATTTTTTTGCGGTCAAGAAATCCGCGTTTCACCATGCGGCCGAGGACAGCTTGCAGCTCTTCAGCAAAGATGACCCGGCTGGTGTCCAGGCTGGCGTAGATCTCGCCGGAAGTGGCTTCCTTTTCCACCCAAAGAATTTTCAGGATGTCGATTTCCATGTTGCTGGGAATCGGCAAGTTACGGCTTTCCGTGGATTTGCGTTTGCGTTTAAACTGCTGCACCAGGCTTTGAATCGCCTCGTTCAGTGAGACTGTTGGCGGGATGCCGCTGCGCTGCCGCATCTGGTCGTCAATCCAGTCCGCGCCGTTGCCTGACGGCTCCAGCGCTTTCAGACCCTGTTCGTCCAGGAAGAAGGGCAGCGGCTGGTCGGCGGACAGGTTGAAATTCAAATCCGCCACACCGGTATCGGTGAGGCTCTCGACGGCATCGTTGATAAAACGAATCTTGCGAAGCAAGTAAACCCGGTCTTCAGGCGTGTTTTCGGTCAGGACATCGCCAGCCGTGTGGGACCTGGACTTTGGGGCTTTGTCGTTGGTTTCTCCGCGGGATTGGGCGAAAGCGTTGGCTGAAATTAAAAGGGTTGCAAGAAGGGCAAAGCGCTGGAGTTGTTTCATCAGATACTACACCGTGTCTGGTTCCGTTTTCTCCTACCTTCAACAAAATCTGCTGGAGTTATGTTCCAAATCGAGGTTACCCGGTTTCTGTTGTATCCCATCATTTTTCTCTTAGATTAGCAATTAAATCGGTTCAACAAGGAGAAAAACTCATGCTTAAAGAAAAGTGCATCTCATTAGTGCTCTTCCCAATTCTAATACTCTTCGCTTGCGCACCAAACCAGACGCAAAAGCAGGCACAAGCATTTATTGATGAGTATTCTGCAACCTGGCAGGAGCTTGACTACACTGCCGGTAAAGCCGCCTGGGCTGCCAACACCGACATCAGCGAGCTGCATGACAGCTTGAGTGTGGTGGCCGACAAGGCTTTGGCCCGCTACGTCGGCAGCAGCGAGATTATCGAGAAGGCCGGGAATCTGATTGAGAAGAAAGGGCAGCTTACTGAGTTGCAGGCCCTGCAGCTCAACAAGATTCTGCTGCGGGCTGCCCACCAGCCCGGAACCATACCGGACGTGGTCGAAAAACTGATTGCCGCGGAAACGGATCAGAACAGCCGGCTTTACGGCTTCGACTTTGTGCTGCGCGACAAAAGAGGCAAGGCGAAAATCGTCAGCACGAACGAGATCGACGATATTCTGATCAATTCGAATGATGTCGATGAGCGGCTGGCGGTTTGGGAGTCGAGCAAGGAAGTCGGCCCCGGCCTGAAGGATGGACTGCGGAATCTGCAAACGTTGCGAAATCAAGTCGCGCGCGAAATGGGCTACAGTTCCTATTTTGCTCTGGAAGTGGCTGACTACGGCATGACGGTAGAAGAACTGATGGCTCTGATGGATGTTCTGGTGGAGGAGCTGCGACCGCTCTATGCCGAGTTGCACACATGGGTGCGCTACAAGCTGGCGGAGCGCTACGGTCAACCGGTTCCGGAAAAGTTGCCGGCGCACTGGCTTCCGAACCGCTGGGGCCAGGACTGGCCGGGCATCATACAGGCTGTCGACCTCGACGGTTTGTTCAAAGACAAGAGCGCGGAGGAAATCGTCAAGACCTCAGAAGATTTTTACGTCAGCATTGGTTTTCCGCGCTTAAATGACGACTTCTGGAACAAGTCTGACCTGTATCCCGTGCCTGATGGTGAGTCTCGCAAGAAGAACAACCACGCATCAGCCTGGCACCTTGACACGGATCAGGACTACCGTTCGCTGATGAGCGTCCAGCCAAACAGTCGCTGGTTTGGCACTTCACACCACGAGCTTGGTCACATCTACTACTACATCGAATACACGAATCCGCAAGTGCCGCTGCTTTTGCGGCGCGGCGCGAATCGCAGCTACCATGAGGGCATCGGTGATTTGATGGAGCTGGCGGCACTGCAACGGCCGTACCTCGAGGAACTCGGCCTGTTGTCAAAAGATATCGAAATCGACGAAGTTCAATGGCTGCTGAATGAGGCGTTGTCAGCCAGCTCGATTGTCTTCATTCCGTTCGGCGCCGGCACCATGAGTCATTTCGAGCACGACTTGTACGAGGAAGATTTGCCCACAGAGCTGTACAACCAACGCTGGTGGCAGTATGTTGAGAAGTACCAGGGCATCGTGCCGCCCTCGCCACGTGGCGAGGATTTTTGCGACGCCGCGAGCAAAACCCACATCAACAACGATGCTGCTCAGTACTACGATTACGCGCTGTCTTCTGTGCTGAAATTCCAGTTGCACAACCACATCGCCCGCAACATCCTGCAGCAGGATCCGCGAAACTGCAATTATTACGGCAGCAAGAAAGTTGGCGATTTTTTACAGGGAATCATGCGGCCGGGGTCCAGCAAGGATTGGCGCAAAGTCCTGAAGGAGAAGACCGGGGAGGATTTGAGCGCCCAGGCAATGTTGGACTATTTTGCGCCCTTAATGGAGTTTTTAAAGAAGGAAAACGAAGGGCGGCAGAGTGTGATTGCGGCTCTGTGACGCAAGCGTAAAACCCTGGGACCGAACCCAGTTCCTAAACGCAGAGTTCGCAAAAGACGCAGAGAAAGGCGATCTGGCTTCCACAGGATTTCAGATTAGCACCCGACTCTCTTTGGAGATGTTTTTCTCTGCCTAACTTCCGCGAACTCTGCGTTAAACCTGCATGAATGATTCGGGCTATGAAACCCGAATTCCCTCCGAAAGTCTGAGCAACTCCGACACTTGAACTTTCGTGGGTGGCCAACTGTGAAACAAGCTCTCATGTTCAGCCAGGGCCTGGGCCAGGGTCTTTTGGATTCTACTGATCTCATCTTTCGAATAGCCGTTGACTTCCAGCTTGAGTTGCCCGCCGGCAATCGACGCCCAGATTCGTTGGTCTTCGAGCCATTTGTGATTGAAGTTCTGCAAAGCGCCCAGCGCCACCAGAGTAGCCTCAGGGATGGGATCGGGCGTTGTCTTCGGCTGGGTTGAAGTTTTGTCTGGTTTTAAACTTAGACGCAGCAGGAGTTGTGTCAACATGCTGACCGGCGCGGCGCTATCCTGAGATGGCAACCGCATGGCAAAATAGCGGATCCGGTTCATGAAACGCTTGATGGAGCGCGGCGTGTTTTGCCTGGAGTAGATGAACGGCTGCCACACCCGCAGCGCGTCCTGAAATTCCGGCGAGTCTTTGACGACCATATCCGGCTTCATGACCATTCGGCGCGCGACGCCAATCACCACGATGGCAACTAGCAGCGCAGGGTACCATTTGAAGGCCTCGGATGTTTCTCCAGGTTCGAAGCGCCCGACTGTGGCCGAGCCGGACTCCTCACGCTTCAAATCCCGGGTTTGCGCTGGATTCCCCGCTGCCTCCGTCTGCTCATCAGTTTGAATGATTTCCGGAGGAGTTGCGATTCTCGCGAGTCTCAGTTTTAGATTCTCGTTCGAGCCCAGCCAGTAACCGCTGGCAAGCGTTGTCAGGATGAGCAGTGCCGGCCACGCCTTGCGCAGTGGATGTGCAAGCGGACTCAAAAAGGCCAGCGGGTTGACAGCTTGTTCAGTCGCCTCCTGCGGAATAAGAAGCTGCTCCGCTTGCTCGGGAGTGGGCTCCGGCACCGGCACTTCGATGTTGATCAATTTTTCCAAATACTGCCTGGCAAACTCGGCTCGCCGCCGTCTTCCGGCATCATCTTTCGACTCAGCCTGGCCATTTCCATCTCCCCGCTTGTGCTCTACCAGGAGCTCTTCCGCCACATCTTTGAAACCGAGACCGACGCAGCGTTCAACCCGGTCGAGATCAAGACCCATGATGATGAAACAACTGCCGGAGGCGATGAGAAAATTGACGGCCTCCAACACTTCCAGGACATTGTCCGGCTTGCAGCGGTCGAGGTCGTCGATTAAGATGACCAGGTTGTGTGGATGCAGCGCCTCGGTCACCTCCCGAAACTCCTGCTCGAATTTATAGCGGAAGCCGGCCTGAGCGGTGAAATCCCGCACATTGAACCGCCCGGACATGGACGCCATCAGTTTGGCGGGCTTGAGGCCAAAGGCGCGGAAACCACGCCACAGCAGACCGAGTGAGCCCAGCGCGGTGGTTGCCAGCGCCACAATCGCCCCGCCCTCAATGAAGATGTTGAACAAGGTCCTGTCTTTGAGAGTGTCCAGCAACGCGCCAAGTTGCCTGAGCGCTCCGGGATTGGCAATGAAGAAGCCGAACAACGCCGACCAGGCCAGAAACAGCGCCACGAACAAAGGCCAGCCCCGCTTGAAGCGCAACTTGAACAATCTGTATCGGAACATCAAATTGTGCCAGGTGTACCAGCGCGGCATGGCCTGCGCTTTGACATTTTCGAGTAGCGCTGCAAGTAGGTGTTCTTCCTTTTGATGGTGCCACGCGTTGAACCAGACACTCTGGAACCGGTTGGCGCGCAAGTCGGCTCTCACCAGATTCATCAAAGAGCTTTTCCCGCTGCCCCATTTTCCCGTGATTGCCACGGTAAGAGGAGGGACGGTGTTTTCGTTGCGCAGAAACCGGGAAAGCCCCAGGGCAATCGGCTTGAACTCCAGCGGGTCCGGGTCCGTCATTTCCAGCGGCCGGTCAGAAATGAGCAAATCAGCCACAGATTCGCGAACCAGTTCCTCATCATCCGGGCTGGCTTTCGGCTTTTGCAACGCCGGCACCAACAGGAACCCGACCAACAGCAAACTCAGGAAATACCACGGCGCGGGATACTGTCCGTACGCGCCCGCGGTCTTCTGATCATTTGTCTGATGGAACCAGGTGACGCCACCGTCCGTCGTGGCCAGCAAAGTGCCGCTGTGGCCAACAACCCAGCCACGTTGCTCATCCTGGAAGGCGAGCGCGCGCAGGGTTTCTTCCGTGTTTGTGTCCTGCGGTTGCCAGGACGCTCCTGCATCGTCGGTTTTGTAGAGCTTGCCCTGCCAGCCTGCCACCCAGCCGGTAGAGTCGTTTACGAAATCAACAGCGAAGAGCGGGTCCGAAATAGTGTCATCCTTTGCGGCCCAGGTTTCACCGCCATCACGGCTTCGGGCGATCAGGCCAAAACTTCCGACAGCCCATCCGGTGTCATTTGATGGAAAATCCAGGGCGTAGTAGTTATCTATTGAGGCGGCCTGGCGTTGTAAAAAAGAGTCCGTGTTTTGAGAAGATTGGATTGAAAGCCCGCTCAGGCCGCCCTGAGTTTGCTGCGCGCGACCTGCACCCTTTATCTCGATTGTCATCATGCCCTGTCCGGCAACCAGGTAGGTATTGCCGGAATCGCTTCCTTGCTGCTGGCGCGAAGCCGGTATTCTTCTGATTGCGTGATAGTCGATGCCGCCCGAGACAGATTGCATTTCGGAAGTCCAGTTCTGTCCGCCTGTTAGTGTGGAAAGGATGGTGTAGTCGTCACCGACGGCCAGGCCTTGTGAATCAATGCCCATGATCAAGTTGTTGAGATTCGCCGTGGTCCCAGAATCTTGTCGTCGCCAAGTCGTGCCGCCATCTGCTGTGACCAGAATTTGTCCTGCGTTGCCAACCGCCCAACCGTTGTCCTGGTCGATGAAAAACACAGCGTTCAAGTGAGTGGCTGCCAGGGAGTCCTCGACCGGGGGCGGAGAAACCGGCAAATCGGCAGGCTGGACGTTTGCCTGTTGGCGTTGTGTCTGTTGTACCTTTTTCTCTTCAGCGCTGGATTTCTCGGTGGCAAATGCTGCCGTCGCAAAACCAAACCTGGCTGGAACCGGAGGTGTTGAGCCGACTGCCGCAGGGGAGTCATCCGCCGCAATCTCCTGCTTTTCCCAGTTACGACCACCATTGTCGCTGAGCAGAATCAGCCCACCCGCTCCGACTGCCCAAAGATTGTCGCTGCCGGCAAGGAGAAAGATATCACGCAGGTCTGACTCAACAATTGGCAGACGTGCCGGTGCATTTCTTTCCAGCGGCGAAAGCCACCAGCCGGCGCTGAACGGAATTCGGGCCTCGTAAGCATTGCGCGCCGGTTGCTGCAGTTTGGCCACTGAACTGCACACCACCAATACGATGATTGCCGCTGCCAGCCACGGTGCGTTTGGCCCGATTCGAAAGCCGGGTCCGCGAACTTCCTTGCGGCGACGGGCGCCTTTTCGTTTCAATGGGGCGGATTTGACTTCCATGCAAATTCCTCCTGGTGTCGGAGATGTGTGTTTGAGGGCGGGCCGGATTTTCGTCCCAACGCGGTTTCGGAAACTTAACTCAAAATTACGAGTTTGTCAAGGAATTCGCGGCTCCTGGCGTGTCATCTTTTGCTTGTAATTGCTGGCAAACAGTGATATATTCAGAGTCATTTTGCAATGAAAAGCCTTGAGTTGAAGGAAGCAATGCCGGAAAAACAACAACAGAGAATCTATCTCGACCACAGCGCCACCACGCCAACTGATTCGCAAGTGGTGGAAGTGATGCTTCCGTACTTGACCGGGCGGTACGGCAATGCTTCGAGCATCCATAGTTTTGGCCAGGAAGCTAAAGTTGCACTTGAAGAAGCGCGTCGCCAGGTTTCTCGTGTCATTTGGGCGGAGCCGGCGGAGATCGTCTTTACCGCCAGTGGCACCGAGTCGGACAACTGGGCCTTGAAAGGGGCGGCTACGGCATTCGGAGGCCGCAAGCGCCACCTTGTAACATCATCAGCGGAGCACCAGGCGGTCTTATTTGCGGCGCAACACCTTGAGAAAGGTGGCATGGATGTGACTTATCTGCCCGTCGATCGTGCGGGACTGGTCACGCCGAATGCTGTGGCAAACGCCATCCGCGAGGACACCTTTCTCGTGAGTGTCATGCACGTCAACAACGAGGTTGGCACCATTAATCCGATTTCTGAGATCGGCGTAATCTGTCGACAAAATAGCGTTCTTTTTCATACAGACGCTGTGCAAAGCTTCGGTCGAATTCCGCTGAATATGAAAGAAATGCACATCGATTTGCTTTCGATATCAGGGCATAAAATCTACGGACCAAAGGGCGTGGGTGCGCTTTTCATGCGCCAGGGACTGCAACTTGAGAAGCTTTTGCATGGAGGCAAACATGAACGTGACCGGCGGGCTGGTACAGAAAACGTGCCGGGCGCGGTGGGTCTGGGAATGGCATCGCAGATCTGCATGGAACGGATGGACACCGACCGCGAGCACTTGAGCCAGCTTCGGCATCGCCTGTTCACTGCAATCGCGGCTTCGATTCGAGGGGTGCACCTAAATAGCCATGAGACGGAATGCCATCCCGGAATCCTGAACCTTGCGTTCGATGGGGTAGAAGGCGACGCCCTGATGCTTAGCCTGGACTTGAAGGGCATCGCTGTTTCAAATGGTTCTGCGTGTACTTCGGGGACTGTTGAGCCCTCGCATGTGCTCAAGTCGATGGGACTGCGCAGGGAACTAACCAACTCGGCACTCAGGTTCAGCCTGGGTCGTCAGAATACCGCTGATGAAATTGATTACGTGGCGGATGCGCTTGTGGAAGTTGTTGCGCGTCTCCGGCGGTTGCGGCGGAAATAGACTGGCGATGTCTGCTGAACTACAAAAAAAGCTTGCTAATTCACCAGAATTGCATTAACTTGGTCTAAAAGTAGACTAAGCATGGATTTGATGGCCAATGACCCAGGTAAACATACACGAAGCAAAGACACATTTTTCCAAATTGATAAAGAAAGTGATCAATGGGGAAGAGGTCATTATCGCAAAGGGCAATAAGCCCGTGGCCAAACTGGTATCGTTCAAGACTGCGAAACCTACCCGCAAGCTTGACACTGCAAAGGGCCAGGTTTGGATCTCTCCAGATTTTGACAAGCCCATAGATGGTTTTGAGGACTACATACCTTGAAATGCTTGCTCGATACTCATGTGATTCTCTGGATTGCTACGGACTCAGGCAAGCTGAGCGGGCGGGCACGAGAGACTTATCTTGATGAACACAATGAGATTTATCTAAGCGTTGCAAGTCTCTGGGAACTGGCTATAAAGATTAGTATGGGAAGGCTTTCAATAAAATCCTCGCTGGAATCCTTTGTGGAGCAACATGTTCTGGGCAATGACATCGGCATCTTGAAAGTGTCCAGCGACCATATTTTCCCGGTTGCGACGCTTCCCTTTCATCACAAAGATCCCTTTGACCGTTTGCTCATAGCGCAGAGTGTGCATGAAAAGCTCGCCGTAATCAGTACTGATCGCAAATTCGACGCCTATTCAATTGAGCGAATTTGGTAACGCTTGTCTGTGCGTTCCGCGCTCCACACTGTATGACCTGCTAGTGGGAATTCGCTACCACAAAGTCAGTCATACACTGCGAACTGATGAGAACTAATGAAGAGCAGACAGAACAATACAGTCGTGGTCGCGATGAGCGGCGGTGTCGATAGCTCCGTTGCCGCAGCTTTGCTGGTGCAACAGGGCTACGATGTTATCGGGGTAACTATGAACCTCTGGGACTATGACCGGACAGGCGGCAACGTCAATCTGGACTCCGGTTGCTGCTCCGTCGATACGATGGATGACGCCCGTTGTGTCTCGAGTCGTCTGGGTATTCCACACTATGTCGTTAGTTTTCGGGAAGAGTTCGAGTCAGCCGTTACCGAAAACTTCATCTCTGAGTATCTTCAGGGACGCACGCCGAACCCCTGCGTGCGCTGCAATACGTTTATCAAATGGGGGAGTTTGCTGACCAAGGCCGAGCAACTGGGCGCTGAAAAAATAGCCACCGGCCATTACGCGCGCTCGCATTTCGACGATGAAAAAGGCCGACATATCCTGCGTTGCGGAGTGGATGGACACAAGGACCAATCCTACGCACTCTGGGGCATACGGCAGAACGGCCTGGCGCAAACGTTGTTTCCAGTGGGTCAGTTCACTAAGGCGGAGATTCGCGCGCAGGCCAGGGAGTTGGGGTTGCGGACTGCCGAGAAGAGAGAAAGCCAGGAGATCTGCTTCATTCCAGACAACGATTATGGACGCTATCTCAGAAAGCAACGGCCGGAACTGGAGCAGGTTGACGGAGGGGAGATCGTCAACCGGGACGGCAAGACAGTCGGTCATCACCAGGGCTACCCGTTTTACACCATCGGGCAGCGTAAGGGTTTGGGCCTGACCGTGCCTGAGCCGGTCTATGTAACAGAAATTCAAGCCGGAACCAACAGGGTGCAAGTTGGTGAACCCGCGGACCTCGAGCACAGCGGGGTGGTTGCTGAAAGCGTCAACTGGGTGTCGATTGATGAGCCGCAAGCCGAGATTCAGGTGCAGGCCAAAATCCGCTACAACAGCCCTGCTGCGCCGGCCCGTCTAAAGGTAATCGCAGGCGGAGGAATTGAGTTGATTTTCGACGAAGTTCAGCGGGCAGTCACACCCGGGCAGTCGGTTGTTCTCTATCAAGATGATTTGGTGGCTGGCGGCGGCGTCATCAAACATGCGATAAGCAGACCATGAAACGAATTCTAACCATAGCTGGATCGGATTCCGGCGGCGGCGCGGGAATCCAGGCTGATTTGAAGACCTTTCATCAGCATGGGTGCTACGGAATGTCGGCCATCACGGCGGTTACGGCGCAAAATACGTTGGGCGTGCACGGCGTCGCAAATCTCTCGCCCGACTTTGTGGCTTTGCAGTTGATTTCGGTGGTGACCGACCTTGGCGTTGATGCTGCAAAGGTCGGGATGCTGTCCACCGCGCCCATTATCCGCGCAGTGGCGGATGAGTTGCGGACATTGAACATCCCCAACCTTGTGGTCGATCCAGTTATGCGCGCCAAGGGTGGGGCGCCGCTGCTTCAAGATGATGCTCAGGCCGCTTTCATCGCGGTGATTGTGCCCCAGGCTGACATTATCACTCCCAATCTGCCGGAGGCTGCTGCGCTGGCGGGAATTCCCGTGACGTCAAAGGCAGATATGTTCGAGGCGGCGCGTATCATTTGCGGCAAGGGTGCCGCGACCGTCCTGGTCAAAGGCGGTCACTTATCCGACGAGGCCACCGACATTTTTTTCGATGGCGCTGTGTTTACCGAATATCCCGCGGAGCGCATCGATTCAACAAACACACACGGTACCGGCTGCACATACTCAGCAGCCATTGCCGCGAATCTTGGGCTTGGATTACCCATGCTGGAGGCCATCGCCCGGGCCAAGCGTTTTGTCACCGCCGCAATTGGCGAAAGTATGGATCTGGGTCACGGCATTGGCCCTTTAAACCATTTCGTCGAAGTTGTTTAGTGCCAGCCCGCGTCAGGCCAGGTGCTGTTGTAGATTCTGCTGGAGAATAGTCTTCGCTTTCATCGCGAAGCAAGATGAGTTCGTTGTTAAATCGAGGATTAAGGACAGAAGGGAAGCTAAAATATGAGTATCCACATCGGAGCAAAACCAGGCGAAATCGCGGATACGGTCCTCCTGCCGGGCGATCCCCTGCGGGCACAGTACCTTGCGGATAATTTTCTGGAAGACGTCAACTGCTACAACAAGGTGCGCGGTATGTTTGGGTTCACCGGCACGTTCAAAGGCAAACGCGTTTCCGTGCAGGGCACGGGAATGGGCATTCCGTCCATTTCCATCTATGTCAACGAGCTGATTGCAGACTACCAGGCTAAGACTTTGATTCGTATAGGGACCTGCGGCAGCGTGCAGCCAACAGTCGGACTGATGGACGTCATTCTGGCGGCTGCGGCATCGACCGACTCTCATGTCAACAAGCTGCAATTCAACGGCATGGACTATGCGCCGTCTGCTGACTTCAGCTTGCTCAAGAATGCCCATGACCATGCCCGCGACAAAGGACTGGAAGTCAAAGTGGGCAGTGTGTTGAGCACAGACAGATTCTATCACGATGATCCCGATTACTGGAAGTTGTGGGCCCAATACGGCATCCTTGCTCTCGAGATGGAGGCATCAGCACTCTACACCCTATGTGCCAAATCCGGAGTCAGGGCTCTTGCCATTCTGACCGCCAGCGACGACATTCTGACCGGCGAACAGGCCAGCTCTGAACAACGGGAACAATCGTTGAATCAAATGATCGAATTGGCCCTTGAGACGGCCATTGACAAGGGGAATTCTGCATGAGCGCATCGCCTGACGATGGTGGCGTGCGCATGCATGTTCCACCCGGCCATAAGCAATCCGCCGTTCTGTGCGTGCTGAAGGCCGGAGATGAATTCCTGCTCTTGAAGCGCAGCCGTCAGCCGAACAAGGGAAAATTCACTCCCGTGGGCGGCAAGATCGATCCATTCGAGAGTCCAGCGCAAGCGGCTCTGCGCGAGACCCTCGAGGAAACCGGAATCCGGACAGATGATGCAAAGTACTGCGGCCTGCTTGTGGAAACTTCACCTGGAAAGTACAATTGGATCTGTTTTGTTTACCTGATTGAAATCGAGCCGTGCGCAGCCCCGGAGTGCAATGAGGGCATTTTGAAATGGGTGGCGGTGTCACAATTGCCGAACATTCCTACGCCCGCCACGGACTTGCTCATGTATCAATACATTCTCGAGGGCAAACCGTTTATGTTCAGCGCGCAGTTCAATGAGAATCTTGAGCTTCTCGAAATGAAGGAAGAAATCGAGTCGAGAATAGTGTTTTCGAAAGGCCGTATCCAGCCGCAGCGGGAGACCTCATGCCGTCAAGATTGACGAACATCGCTATGACCGGCGTCTTCTCGGCGCTGGCGCTTGCCGGCGCATATCTTCTCGTGCCGGTCCCTAATGTGGAGATTCTCACAGCTCTCATTTTTCTTTCAGGCGTTCTGTTTGGTTGCCGAACGGGAATGCTGGTGGGTGGCATTTCCGCGGCTATCTTCGGTATTTTCAATCCCTACGGGATGTCACCACTGCCGCTGCTGGTGGCGCAGGTGGTCAGCCGAGTTGTGGTCGGTTATGTCGGCGGTTTATTTCGGGAAGCTGCCTCCTCCGACCATAGGCGGTGGTGGCGAGCGACCTATTTCGGCCTCGCCGGGCTTGGCTTGACCTGGTTGTACATCGTTCTTGCCCTGCTCAGCAACACTCTGACGTTTGGCTTTTCGCTACATCAACTCAAGGCCTCGTTCGCCTTTGGAATCATTTCCTACCTTTTGCTTTCCCTGAGCAACACGCTTGTTTTCGCAATCGTCGTTCCTGCGGCCATAGATGGCCTTCGCCGGACAGCTTACTTTCGACCGGTTCAGGCCAGATAGGCATGAGGCACACTGCAAACGCGATTCTGGTCATCTTCCTCATCCAGGGACTTTTTGCAAACGCCGAGGCACAGCAGAAGGCTTCCCCTGTTGATTCCACAGTTTCGAATGTAGATAGCATGGCGGTAGAGAGCGAGGAAACCGAAGCGTCGGGCCGGCAAACAGACATTCCACTGCCTCCTGAAGCAAAATGGCCGAACGCATGGGACGCTCCGTCGGACCAACTGGAAAATGTGCTCCAGGTGGATGCTGTTGACATCAGCCTGGTCATCCCCGCCGCTCGTCCCTTTGATCTCGGAACAGTAGGGCAGAGGTCACCGTTTGCGTTTCGTGGTGACGCCAGCGCACAGGGTCTGGTGTCGCTGGATGGCATGGTTCTATCAAATCTCCTGACCGGCGCAACCAACACAACGGTCATTCCCTTCAATGTTATGGAGTCGGTCAGTTACTCCGGCCTGAGCGAGTTAGCCGGAATGGGACTTTCGCCTGCGGCAGGAGTGCTCCAGGTGAATACTCTGAACCTGGATAGCGAGCATCCATACTCCAAAGTCAATTTTCGCGTCGGTGACTTCGGCTACAGCGACCTTGGCATTACTTTCGGCATGCCAGTCAGCCCATCGACTCGATTCTTGTTCAGCGGCAGCCGTCAGGAATTTGACACCCTGTTCTTCGGGCCAATTGATGAACGCACTTTTGAGCGTCGTGACCTTGTGGACTCCAGGTTTTTCGGGAAAGTAACCTATCGCCCGAACAACAGATTCGAGCTGCGGACCGTCACTCTGTTCAACAAGAATGAGGTGGAGAGTCCGGCTGCACAACCGCCCGACCTGATACCCTTTATGGACAATTCGATGCGGAAGAACAGCAGGTTTGACCAGCAGATTTCATTGCGTGCAAGAGCGCTTTCCAGGCTGAGTCAAGATTTGTCGGGACGCCTTCATTTCTCGCGCTTGCGCCAGCAGTCATTTGGCGACAGTCTGTTGTTTGACAACAAAGTAACAGCATTGACCGCTGAAGTTGAAAATGAGATGATCTTCCGAAAGCACAGACTGGCGTTGGGAGCAGGCACTCAGTTATCAAAACTGAACAGCAATGCACTGACCGAAGAATCGGATGCGCTTGTGCACGTGTTTGCTCGAGAGCACATTATGTTCGGCCAAAATCTCGGATTCGCCCTGCAGGCCCGGCTGGAGAAACACAGCGATTATTCCGCGCAAATCTTGCCTTCGGTGCGTCTGAATTATCTCCTGGGCGAGCAAACCGCGTTCTGGCTAGGTGCGCAACGTTCGACTCGCTATCCAACCTTTTCAGAGCGCTTCTGGCCTTCTCCGTTCTATACTGGTCGCTCGGACTACTTGGTGCCTGAGACGATCTTTGGCATGGAAATCGGCGCCAAACTGCAGCCATCTACTGCTGTTGATCTCGAAGCCACAGCCTATTCAAGCCATAGCCGTGACTGGATAGCAGACATTCGTTTCATCACATCTGCGATGGAGGAACCCTTTGGCGCGGTGAATATGGAGCCCCGCACTGTCTCAGGACTTGACTTGAAAGCAGTATTGGATTATTCTCAAGGAGGTCAGGCCGGCATTGTGGCTTCATTTCTATACACCGATAAACGCCACCGGGAAAGGCGTCTGCGGGTACCGGAATACTCGATTTACACTTACCTCGAGTACGGTCGGAATCTATTTGAGCGCTATGTCTTCGTAAAAGCGCGGCTCTCCGGGCGTTTCTACGGCAAGCGTGCTGGATTCGTTTATGACCCCGGTGGAAGTTTTCCGACGCCTGAGCTTCGCCCTGCCACGGCGATCATGGATGGCAAGCTGACTCTGCTGTTCAAGTCCGCGACGGTGAATGTGTCTTATGAAAATATCCTTGACCGAAGGTACGAACTTGTACCCGGCTTCACCATGCCGCCAAGAACACTTCGGTTCGGCATCGAATGGGAGTTTTGGGACTGACGTGGTTCTTTCGGCCAGGATGACGCTAAAGACTCAGTCGCTCTACGAATGGTCCACGAGCTTATCTTTCACGCAGATAGAAAAAAGCCGCCAGTTTGACGCTGCATAGAAGAGAAAGGAGCAACATCATGCCTGAAGAAACAATTTTCAGCAAAATTATCCGCAAAGAAATCCCTTCGGAAATGCTCTACCAGGACGACCTGGTGACGGCGTTTCGCGATATCAACGCACAGGCGCCCACCCATGTCCTGATTGTGCCCAACAAGCTCATTCCGACAACAAACGAGGTATCGGCTGCTGACGAGCAAGCGCTCGGACGCCTGTTTATCGTTGCTGCCAAAATCGCCAAAGAAGAGGGCATCGCCGCCGACGGCTACCGCCTGATAGTAAACTGCAATGACCATGGCGGACAGGAAGTGTTCCATCTTCACATGCACTTGCTGGGAGGCCGCAAATTGGGCCGCATGCTACCGCAAAGTTAGCTCAGCCCGGGAACGTCAAACTCGCTTACTCTACCGAAAGGCCTGCACTCATGACCCATTTCAACCGTTTGCTGTGTTTTGTCCTTCTCGTCGCATTGGGGACTCAGGGCTGTAACCAGAGGGCCGAGACCCAAAATCAAGAAGGTGGCCGGAGCAACTCAGATGTTACCGAATCGGCCACTCAAACCGAAACCGTGAAGCTCGATACGACTCTGGAGTTCCTGTCTGGAGACGGCCTGGCGATCACCGCTGATGTCAGAATTACCCATGAGAAAACAGCACCGTTGATCGTGCTCTTTCATCAAGCGGGCTGGAGTCGCGGCGAGTATCAGGAGATCATTCCCAGACTGGCCACGCTAGGCTTTAATTGCATGGCCATCGACCAGCGGTCTGGAGACGCGGTTAACGGCGTACAAAATCAGACCCACCAACGCGCCACCGCGGCTGGCAAATCCACGACTTATCTCGACGCCTATCAGGATCTCGAGGCGGCGATGCAGTATGCCAAAGCCAATTATGCACAAGGCAAGCTGATCGCGTGGGGAAGTTCCTACTCGGCGGCGTTGGTCATCAAATTGGCGAGTCAACATGGGGATGTGGTGGATGGCGTGCTTTCATTTTCACCGGGCGAATATTTCGGGCGACTGGGAGCAGGAGTGGACTATGTCATCACGGCGCGAGAACGCTCAATTGTCCGGTGTTTGTGACCTCAGCCCGCAAGGAAAAGCCAAACTGGTTCCGCTTCTATAGCGAGATTCCGAGCACTCAGAAACGATTTTTCATCCCCGAAACCGACGGCAACCACGGTTCACGTGCGCTCTGGGCTAAGTTCAGCGACAGCGAGGCTTACTGGCAAGCGGTGGCGGAATTCCTGACAGACAATTTCATTGCACAGCCAGACAACTAATTTCATGCGCCTCACTTGATTTATTTCAACCAGAATCCTACCGCAACTCCGATAAACGTCGCAACAGCGTAGCCAAGCGTACCACAGAGAATGGCAGGAATAACCAGATCCTGCCATTTCCGGGCGACAGCCATGGCTGCGGCGGTTGTCGGCCCACCCATATTTGCATTCGATGCGATTACAATTTCTGACAAGTCAAGTCGCAGTAGTTTCCCGGCGGTGAGCAGGAACACCAGATGCACCAACAGAATCACGCCCGCGAACAGAAAAAGCACCGGGCCGACCCGCACGACCGTCATCACGTGGGCGCTCGCTCCGATCATGACAAAGAAGATCTGCATGAAGAATGTGCCGATTTCGGTTGAGCCTGAAATCGTGCCGATCTTACCCGGATAAACCGTGGCCAGGGTCACCACGACAGCGGTGATTAGAAGGATGGCGATTCCAGGGATGCCCAGGAGTGCCTGCGCTGCAAACCCCATGGCGCAAATGGTTGCTGAGATAGCGAGTGCGCTTCCGAAGTGGGTGAGGTCGAATTTCGCTTTGCCTGCCTGTTCGGCGCCGGACTGCGCCTCACGCTTTGGCGCCTGCTCGACACGATCATTCTTGAGATACTTCTTGAAAAAGGGGATGGATGGCATGGAGAAAAGCAGTAGAAAGTAGACCGTCATGACGAGGTTGTCCGCGGCGATACCGGCCGAAAGTAAATCGCCGGAATGCAGTTGCACTGCTTCGGAAGCCGCTGCAAAGTTCATCGAACCGCCGATGTAAGTTGAACAGAAAATAGCGGCGAGTTGCCAGCCATGTTCGCCCAACGGTATCAGCCAGAACGCGATCGCGGTACCGATGACCGTTCCGACCGCGCCACAAGCAAATGCTATCAGGGTTGGACCGGCCTCTCGAATGATGCGGCGCAAGTCGGCCTGAAACAACAACAACGGAATGGCGAGCGGCACGAAATAAGCCCAGACCATATCATACGCTGGCGCCGCGGAAGGAATGATCGAAAGGTTGGCCGCAGCAAAGGCAGTCAGAATAGAAATGATTGTGCCGGAGAGCCGCGAGCCCCAGCGTGTCTTTTCAGCCCAGAGTCCAAATGTAGCGATTGACAGCATGATGGCCCAAAGCGCCCAGTGGTTGTCAGCCGCAACCAGCGACGGATCAAACATTTTCTCTCCTATCTCTTGAGTTGACGAGTTTTATTTGACAAGCAGAAGTTTGCGCGAGATGGTGGTCGCGCCGACCCTGATTTGTGCGATATACAGGCCACTGGCTTGTCCTGCTGCGCTCCAGATTCTGCTGTGTTCACCGGCAGGGAGACGCCGGTCCACCAGCAGAGCCATCTGCCTGCCGAGCACGTCGAAAACGACCAGTCTCACCGGCGCTGGACGGTCTACAACGAATCTCAGAGTGGTTTCTGGATTGAAGGGGTTTGGATAGCTTCGCAGCGTTATCGTACTTGCTGCGGCCGGGATAGCTCGCACCGAGGTTGCCTTCTCTCGTGCATAAAAAAACAGGTGCGCGTCGAAATCCTGGGTTTCCTCACTCAGGGTGAAGTAGCCGGAACTGTCAGCCGCCCAAGCCACGGCTTCACCTTGCGGCTCTTCCACATAGGGGACGGAAACCGGCTCAGATTGCAGGGCCTCGAATACCGTTTCGCCGGGCCCGCGGCACCAGTAGTAGATTCGCTTCAAGGTTTTTATCAGGATTTCACGGCCGTCGGGTGAAATGTCACCTGCCACTGTCGCGGAACCATCGCCGTCGCCCTTCAGATTCAGTGTGGCGCCATGCTGCATCACGGCTATCTCGGTCGCGGATTGTGGGGATGGCGCCTGATACACGCGGACGCTATCTTCCTGCTTTGACACGATGTAAAGATCGCGAGTCAAGGGGTCAATCATCAGGGTTTCCGCGTCTCGGTTGCCATCAGGGTACTGCAAGACCAGCCTGTCGAAATCAGAAACGGTCAACTCCACCGGCGATTGAGTCGCGCTCACCACCGGCTCCGGAATACGATAGATAAATTTGAAATCGTTGCCCCCCTGGTTGTCGCCGATATCGCCAACATAGAGATAAGTTTGTCCCTCCACAGGCCCAGGCCCGCTTGCCATATCCTCCCAGTCGCGCGCGGAAACACCGTCAAGTTGAAAGACTCCCAGATGCTTGCCTGCGGTAGAGAGCGCAAACAGCACGGCATCCCCACCGCGGTCGTTGTGCGTCCACAGCACGCCGGCCGCGCTTTGACTGGCGGCCAGACCCGATGCTTCACTGATAGCATCGTGTTCGATCAGGCCGAGGTCCTGGCGGTCGCCGAATTTGGGTTCCCCAGCTTGTACCGAGAGGCACGCGGCGCTGAGTAGAAAGAAAAATGCTGTTCGACTAACGACCGATGATTTCGTTAAGACCTTCAATGATATATTCCAATTCTTCGGGGGGAACGACACCCAATTTGTTCTTAATTCTTAAGGTTGAAAGTGTCCGTATCTGCCCCATTTTAACCCACGAACGTTTGGGCAATTCTGAAGATGACAATTCGAAAGTAAGTGGGAAACCCGCTTTTTGTGGTTGGCTGGTTAAAGCTAGTGAGATCACAGTTCCGGATCTTTCATTGAAAATATCGTTGCTGATTATCAGAATAGGTCTGAGACCCGCTTGCTCATGCCCAAGCGTTGGGCTTAAGTCTGCCCAATATACATCACCTCTCAGTATTCCGGCCATGATTCAAGCTCTTTGGAGAAACCTTCTTCGGCCATTGACTGTTCGAATAGCGGGTCAAGTTTTGCACACTCTTTGGCAAGTCGACTTTTGTCGATGCGAACTAATTTTTCTTTTACTGCTTCCTGTATTATGTTACTTCTATTTGGATAGACCTTTTCTTTGACCAGAAGATCAAGTTTTTTAAGTAGTTGATTATCAATCGTAATTGCTACTTTTGCTGTTGACATCGAGAAACTCACTATTTGGTATGATTAATGGTCATACTTTAGGCTTTTGGCGGATGAATGTCAAGATCTTTTTAGGATTCTTGTCTTGCACTTTACTTGCTGCGCAAGCGGATTGCAGGGCTGGGGAGAATGGCCTTGGCGTGCTCAACAGTTTGGTGAGATAACATCGGCGGCTCACACCTTCTGTTGCTTGTGAGCCGCCAGTACTTAGATGCCTACTGCAGCAAAATCATCTTCCGAACTTGTGTAAAGTGCTTCGCCTGGACGCGATAGAAGTAGGCGCCGCTGGGAAGCTCTCCAGCGTTGAACTCGATGGCGTGTGAGCCGGCATCCAGTTGCCGGTCTACGACTGTCGCCACTCGACCGCCCACCAAATTGTAGACTTCGAGCAAAACGTGCGACAGTTCCGGCAGAGCAAACTCGATCCTGGTGGTTGGATTGAACGGATTCGGATAGTTCTGAGACAGCGAGAATTCAGACGGAATCAGGGAGCCGCCGGCTTGAACGGATGTTACCGTGAACGCGAGTTCATCGCTGGCGGAGCTGTGATTGCCGTTGGAGTCTGCCGCAACAATCACTAAATAGACACTGGATTGCGAATCGGAAAGCAGGTCTACAAAAAATGTATCCCGAGTGCTGGCGACAGGTTGCAGCATGCTGGTATTTATGCCCGGTTGGTCACTCGAATACACCAGGTAGCCTTGCAGGTCCGTTTCCGTGTTGCGGGCCCATCTGATGGCTACACCCTCCGCATTTAACTGGCCCGCCAGATTAACGGGGGAGTTAGGCGCCAGATTATCTATGGAGAAGCCGCTGTCTGGCTGTGAGTCAAAGAAAATGTTTGCATCGTCCGTGTGCGCCGACAGCAGAAAGAAGTGCTTGCCGTCGATGGTTGCCATGGAGTCATAGAGAGTTGTCGCCGTGAAAGAATAGGTTTCGCGGCGGTGAGCCGGAACCGTTGCCAGCCACTCCCATGAATACATTTCTCCGTTAACAGCAGCGGCGCGAAAGTGCTTTGAGTCGGACTTCCGTGCCTGTGCCGAACCTGCCATCTCCGGAATAGAGCGCCAAACGCTGTAGGAGGTCAAACGATTGAGATCGTGGTCTAGCGAAGACGCCTTCCACTTCAAAGTGACGCGCTGCCCTTGGTCATTCGGCACATCTTTGACTGAGAGAATCTGCGGTCCAAAGCTTTCTTCAACGGCGAAAGCGGAACTACCAGTGACCTGGTCAACAGTCTGCACGCTCCAGAAAATTGCCGGATAGGACAGGATGTCGGGGATCTGGACGGTGCGATTCGTGCTTGGACCCGTGTTCCCTTGCTTTACGACCTGGCGACTGCCACTCGCCAGCGACATCGCTGCCACAATGTCATTCCCACCCGGAGAAGTGCCAACGCGTATATTGTAGGTGAGCGCCGCTGTCGGGGTCTGCGCGTCTGTGGTGGCATCCCAGGTAAATGCGAGAGAAGATGGAGTGAAAGTTGATGCCAGCCCGGCGGGAGTCCCCGGCAGATCATTCTGCGTGGTGCTGTTGTTTTTGTAAATATTGGCAACTCGATTTTGCGCTGACGAGCCAGTCAGAAGAATGTCGAGGTCGCCATCGTTGTCGAAATCTGCCCAATTCCCGGTTCCGAAGATCACGCCATCCAGAAATGCATTGACATTACTGAAGACTCCGGCGTCGTTGCGGTAGACTCGGGCGGTCCGGGTAAACTGGTTGTCGAAACCATTTAGCAGGATGTCGAGGTCGCCGTCGTTGTCATAATCACCCCAGGCTACTGTGCCGTTGGAAACACCGTCCAGACCCGCTGGCACTTCGGCGAATGTGCCGCTGCCGTTGTTTCGGTACAGCTTTGTGATTCTGCCGGATGCTGAAGATCCGGAAAGCAGAATGTCGAGGTCGCCGTCCGCGTCGTAGTCTCCCCACGCTGCGGAGCTGCTGGTGACGCCGGTCAAGCCTGCGTTCATATCCACAAACGTCCCGTCGCCGTCGTTACGGTAAAGTTTGGCTACATTGCCCTGAATCAAGGACGTGCCGGTAATGAGGATGTCAAGATCGCCGTCGTTGTCCGCGTCGCCCCAGGCTGACTTGCCGCCGGATACACCAATTAGGGCCGCTCCGATGTCGCTAAATTGACCGGCACTGTTCCTGAATACTCTGGACACGCTCTGGTTGCTTTGGGTTAGGCCTGAGAGCAGGATGTCGAGGTCCCCGTCGTTGTCAACATCGCCCCAATCGACCGAGCCTTGAAATATGCCCTCGAGCCCAGCCCCAATGTCAGAAAAGCTCTGGTCGCCATTGTTGCGGTAGATTTTTGCGATGCCCTGGTTGCTTGCCGAAAAGCCGGTCAGCAAAATGTCAATAAGCCCATCGCCATCGTAGTCTCCCCATGCGGCGGCGCTGGCCGCGACTCCGTCAAGACCGGCATTCACGGGCGTCATTACGCTTGCTCCGTCATTCCTATAGATGGTTGCGATTCGGAGATTGCTCGCGTCCTGTCCTGTTATTAGGATGTCAAGATCGCCGTCATTATCGAAATCTCCCCAATCGACTGAGCTGGCGTTGACGCCCGGCAGACTGGCCGAGCCGGCCTGGTCTTGCGTGAATGGCGAAGCAAACGTCTGCTCAACGGAAAAGGCGGATCCGGCGAAGTTAGGATCAACAGCCTGAACGCTCCAGTAAATGTTCGAGTGACTTTTGATGGCCTCCACCGGCAGAGCCCAGGTTGTTTTGTGATAGGCATTGCCATGGCTCACGACGGTGCGTCTCCCGGAAGACAAGGCATGTGGCGCCAGCAGATCCGAGCCGCCGGGCGCCGTGCCAATCCGGATGTTGTAGGTAAGCGATGCTGCACTGGTTTCCTGGTCAGATGCAGGCTGCCAGGCAAACTGAAGTTCAGTTTCGGTCAGCGCGAAAGTCAACTCTGCAGGCGGCGATGGCCTGGAATTCGCGGTCGTGGCAACGTTGGCGAAAAGGTTTGCAGTGGGCAGTCCTGTCGTGTCTGAACCGGTAAGGAGAAAGTCGATGTCTCCGTCTCCGTCAATATCTGCGAAACTGCTGCGTCCGGAAGACACACCCGTAACCCGATCCACTGAACTCGCAAAACTGTTGCTGCCCGCGTTGTCGTAGATGACGGACGTGTGCATCCCGCTGGTTGCCGCTCCTGAGACAAAGGCGTCCAAATTTCCATCATTGTTGAAATCCCCCCATGCAACCGAAGCATCAGTGACGCCTGCGAGAGGCGCCAAAATGTCTGTGTAAATCCCGTTACCCTCGTTTCGGTAGATCTTCGTGACCGCTGTGCCCAATGCGCTTTGGCCGGCGAGAAGAATGTCCAGATCACCATCTTGATCGGAGTCTCCCAGCGCGGAACCACCGTCAAATAACCCGATTAGATTTGCTCCTGCTGCTTCGACAAATGTTCCAGTGCCATTATTATGGTAGATTTTTGAGATGGCGAGGTTGTCGTTAACCAGGCCACTCAGCAAGATATCGACTGAACCGTCGTTGTTCAGATCGCCCGGGGTAATCATGCCTGCGAAAATGTCCGGCAAGCCGCTGCTTTTCTCAGAAAAGCCGAAGCCCGTATTGACTAGCATTTTTGTGAATGGCAAGCCATCCGCGCCGAGGCCGGTCGCGATCACATCCACGCGGCCGTCACCCGTCAGGTCGGCTGTTGCACTCGCTGCCCGGGATGCGCCGGGTAAACTGGCATAGCTGCTGAAATTCCCCTGGCCGTCGTTCAGGAGAGCCTGCCCGACAGTTTGTCCACTGGAATCGATACCTGTGAGAATGAGATCGACATCGCCGTCATTGTCCAGGTCGCCCAGGCTAAGAGCGCCGGAGCGAACATGCGGCAGTGCGCCTGTCGCGGTAGTGAATGTACCACTGCCGTCGTTTGTGAAAATCTGAGTGAGAGGGACACCCGAAGTGTCTTCCCCAGCCGCGATCAGGTCCAGGTCGCCATCGTTGTCGATATCTCCCCAGACCGAAGCAGAAAATGAGATGCCGCTCAAGGTGGCCGTCGCTAAACTATCCAATGCCGTTGCCTGCGCCCAACTGTTGGTGGTGCTCAAGATCAATAGGAATGAAAGGCTGGCCCGTTTCATCGCTCTCTCCGTAATTTTTACCAGTCTAGTCTCGGCGAAGAAGAAGAAATTCGAGGGGAATCTGAATGTTTAAAAAATGCAAAACCTGATGCAAAATCCAAACACTTTTTCAAAATTGTCCCACAGTGAAACATCATGGCGCAAGAGTGAGACAGGTTCAAGGCGGGAATGTGCATTTTGCGCCAATGTTTCTTACTTGAAGTGCTTGTTGAAGCTTTCCCTCGTTTTGATTATCTTACAGCAATGCAAAATTTGGACCTAACTGAACAAGAAGCCACTCAAGAAGCCCGAGAAGACGTCAGGAGGAAGTAGAGCATGTCTACAAATTTCAAGTCTATCGAAACCAAGTTGATACATGCTGGGGAGCCGGATCCCCGCAAGGACGGCGCCGTGGTTCTGCCCATCTACCAGTCGGCCATGTTCGAGTATGGCGGCGAGAAGAGCTACCACGACCTGAAATACATTCGACTCAACAACACGCCGAACCATCTGGCGCTTAACGAGAAGCTTGCATCACTCGAAAATGCCGAAGCTTGCCAGGTAGCAGCCAGCGGTATGGCTGCCATCTCTACCGCATTGCTTTCCGTGCTCAAAGCCGGTGACCATTTGCTCGCTCAGGATTGTCTGTACGGCGGTACTTATGATCTCCTCACCCAGGATTTACCCGCTTTCGGCATTGAGTTCGATCTTATCAATGGCGACGATCCAGCTTCGTGGGAAGGTCTGCTGCGACCCAACACCAAAGCCATCTACATGGAGTCGATGACAAATCCGCTTCTGCAGGTGGCCAACCTGACCGCCGCGGTTGACTTTGCACGGTCGCATGGTTTGATTTCCCTCATCGATAACACCTTCCCGAGTCCGTATAATTTTAGTCCCATTGAGCTTGGCTTTGATCTGTCGCTGCACAGTTGCACGAAGTATCTCAATGGTCATTCAGATATCGTAGCAGGCGCCGTGCTCGGCGCGAAGGACTTAGTCGATTCGGTGACTCGCAAATTGAATCATCTTGGCGGCTCACTGGATCCTCATGCCTGCTTTCTGCTGCATCGCGGTGTCAAGACGCTGGCGGTCCGCATGAAGCAACACAACCAGAGTGCGTTGCAACTGGCGCGGTTTCTCGACGACCATTCCGCCGTCGCGACAGTCAATTATCCCGGGCTGGTTTCTCACCCAAACCATGAAACGGCGGCAGAACTCTTCACTGGTTTCAGCGGCATGCTAAGTCTCGAACTGACAGGCGGGCTGGATGCCGCTGAACAGTGTTTTCAGAGATTGCGATTGCCTGTCGTTGCGCCTAGTCTGGGTGGCGTGGAGACCCTTGTGACGCGGCCGGCCACCACCTCGCATGCTGGCATGAGCCCAGCGGAACGTCGAAAGGCGGGGATCAGCGACGGCCTTATCCGGGTGTCCGTTGGCATCGAAGCTATCGATGAGATCATTTCGGATTTTAAGCAGGCCTTGGATTAGCCAGGATTGGACCCGAATTTCAGTAAAGTTTTTTGTGAAATTACCCTGTTAAAAGCAAGGCCTGCCGGAACCAAAATTTGCCTTGACTTGCAGTGCGCAATTGCGTATTATTAAGGTCGCATTACGGAACAGTAAGGAGAGCTAGGGCGAAAATGCTAAAAGCACAAAAGAAGCTAACCAAGAAGCAGATTAAAGAAGATAAGTTCGTCACTTTTTACTTTCAGAGTCAGGAGTTCCTCAGAGAGAACAGTAAAACAATTCTGTACTCCCTGGGCGCTCTCGTGGCGGCCATTTTGATTTTCACTGTCTACTCCAGTAAGTCACAGGAGAAGGAAGACAATGCGATAGTGGAACTCACAAAGGCCAAGATTAAGTTCTTTGCGTCAGATTATGTCGGCAGTGTCCCAATTCTGAAAAACCTTGCGGATGAGTTCGATGGCACGCAGAGTGCGCAGGATGGAAAGTACTATCTGGCCAGTTCATACTTTCAGATGAAGAATTACGTTGATGCGGAGAGGTATTTCAATGAATATCTCGACGGTGGCGCTGACGATATTTTTGGTCCATCGGCCATTGCGGGTGTCGCTGCTTGTATGGAGGAGCAGGACAACTACGATGCTGCAGCGAAGCTTTACCGTGATGCGGCCAACAAATTCAGTGAAAACTTTATGGCTCCCCAGAATCTTCTCAATTGTGCACGTTGTCTTGTTCTTGCAGGGCAAACTGACGCGGCACGCGATGTGTTGAATGAGCTTCTGGAAAAATATGAAACATCATCTGTGAAAGTCGATGCAGAGCTGCTGCTCTCGGAGTTGGATTCCTGAGGACTTCCGGCGACCTAAATCTTGTACAAAATTTACTTGCGATAAGTAAGTGGGATTATTATATTAACTTTTTAAGTGGGTCATAGGGCCCACTTTTTTATTGGTGGTCGGTAGAAATGGATGATTTGTCCCGGAAACTTAGGGATTTAGCGGCTCCTGTGTTGGCCGACGAGCAGGTGGAACTGGTTGACCTTGAGTTAAAAGGGACACAGGGTAGTCGCATCATCAGGTTTCTAGTCGCCGCCGAATGCGGTGTTAATCTGGACACGTGCGCACGAGTAAGCAGGCGTCTTTCAGATGAGTTGGACACGCATGATGTTGTTCCGGGGCGCTTCAGGTTGGAAGTGAGTTCCCCCGGCATCGGGAGGCCATTGAGCACGTTGATGGACTTTCGGAGAAATCTGAATCGCGACATCGATTTGAGATGGGATGATGATGGCAACGAGCGGATTCTCAGTGGTGTGTTGGCGAACGTTTCGGACGATGGTGTTGAAGTTAAGCTTGAGCAGGACGTAGAATTAATTCCCTGGTCCAAAATAAAGCATGGCAAGTTACGTCTGCCGTGGTAGCATCTAGGATAATTGGAGGTATGCTAGGCACATGAAGAGCGAAATTGTAGAGGCCTTTTCGCAAATTGCAAAAGAGAAGAACATCGAGAAAGAATTGCTTGGTGAAATCCTGGAAGATACCATTCTGTCGATCATAAAGAAAAAATACGGCAAGGCGGATAATTTCGACATCTTCGTAAGCCTGGATCAGGGCGACATCGAAATCTACCAAAACAAGCTCATTGTCGAGCAAGTTGAAGATGATGTGGAGCAGATTGACCTTGCGTCTGCACGCGCAATAGAGCCGGATCTCGATTTGGGCGACGACTTTATGGAGATTATCGATCCAAGAAGTTTTGGAAGGCGGCTCATTGTTACGGCTAAGCAGAATCTGAATCAACGCATAAAGGACGCGGAGAAAGAGAGACTGCTTGTGGAATACGGCAAGCGCATCGGTGAGATCGTAATTGGCGATGTCAGGCAAATCAACCGCAACGAGATTTACCTCAACATCGACAAGACCGAGGTGGTCATGCCGAAAAGTGAGCAGATTCACAGTGAGCGCTACCGCCGGGGAGACAATGTGCGCGCCATCATCAAGACTGTGGAGAAGAGCAATCGCGGTCTGGAGATTATCGTCTCCAGGGCGAATCCCCAGATTTTGATTCGTTTATTCGAATTGGAAGTGCCGGAGATTTACGACGGCATTATTGAGGTCAAGGATGTAGCGCGGGAGCCAGGTGATCGTGCCAAGATTGCAGTGGTTTCCAATGACAAGCGAATTGACGCGCTCGGTGCCTGTGTCGGCATGAAGGGTATCCGTATTCAGTCAATTAGCAAGGAGCTGAACAACGAGAAAATCGATGTTATCAATTGGCATATGGACCCGGGCATCTACATCTCCAGATCGCTGAGTCCGGCCAAGGTTTACAAAGTGATCGTTGACCACAACAAGAAGAAGGCGATTGCCGTTCTGTCTGACGATCAGATTTCCCTCGCCATCGGCAGGGGCGGGCAGAACCGCAGGTTGGCATCCAGGTTGTCGGGGTTCGAGATCGAGATTATCAAAGAAACGGAATACAAAAAGATTATCGAAGAGCAAATGGGGGCCGAAACAAGAGCGCTGGAAGCGGACGAGCGCAGTTCGCGTGTCCCGGACGCTGGCACGGGTGATGGCGCGCCCGCTGCTGACGGCGTTGCATCCAGTTTGAATGACGTCGCTGGGCTGACCCCGTCGTTGCTCAAGAAATTGAAAGATGGAGGGCTTGCGACAGTTGAGCAAGTCCGGAGTCTTGGGATGGATGGTTTGCTCGGGTTGCCTGGCATCGGAGAAAAGACTGCCGAAAAAATACTTGACACCATTAACAATCGCTAGGATTGATTGTTCTTGCAGTTAACGTAAGCGGAGTAGGAGAATTTGGGTAATAAGCGAAGAGTTTTTCAGGTGGCACGGGAACTGAGTTTGTCGAACGAGGCTGTGATCGGATTCATTGGCAAACGAGATAAATCAGTTAAGACGCAGATGAGTGCTGTTTCTGAAGAGCTTTACGATGAGATCTGTCGTGAGTATCGGCCAGAAGTCCCCGCTCAGGAATCAAGTCTCGATTTTCGGCAGCAGCTCAAGGAGAAGCAGGTTCTTGAGGAAATGCGGCGCAGCAAGGCGCGCCAGGAGTTAGAAGAACGCCTCAAGTTCGCTGGTCAGATCCCGGAAGAGCGTCCAACCAGGCTCCAGCAGGTTCGTAGCAAGCAGAGCAAAATACTGGATGAACAACTGGTTAACAAACGCAAGAAGGCAAAACCTGAAGTGCCGAAGGCTGAGCCCATTGTTGAACAGCAGCCGGTTGATGCGGTAGACACTGACTCTCAGTCTGCAGAAGAGTTCTCAGTTGTTGAGATGATCTCCAAGGCCAAAAGGCAGATCGATGAGCAGAAAAAGGTCGATGATCATCACTCTCGAACCGACGAAGCCAAACCAAAGAAGATGGTGGCGAAGGACGATGCCCCTGATGCAATTGCAGCCAAAGAAGAGCCCGCTGATGTAGCTGCGGCTCCATCCAAAGACAAAAAGCCCGAGAAAGCCAAAACAGAAATTCCCGATGCAGCGAAAGCTGCCGAAAAGGCGTCGGTTGAAGCGAAACCCGCTGCGAAACCAGCAGGCGATCAGCAAAAGGCATCGACTGCCGAATCCGACAAGTCCAAACGCAAGGGCAAGGGCCGCAGGAAGAAGAAGCGCAAGATAAGCAATGAGGAGATCGAAGCCTCGATTCGTCAGACCTTGGCTTCCATGGATGAGGTAAAAGGCAAGCGCAGGAAGAGACGGGTCAAGGATTCGGATGAAGTTGAGGTGGACGAGGAACTCGGCATTCTTCAGGTCAGCGAGTTCATTACCGTTTCTGAATTGGCCGACCGAATGGAAATAGGTGCGGGTGACGTCATCACGAAATGCCTGGAATTGGGCCTGATGGTTTCTATCAATCAGCGCCTGGATATGGATACGATTGAAGCCGTGGCAGATGAGTTCGGTTTCGAGGTCGAGAGGATTGAGGAGTATGGCTCCGAGATCATGGATCGCTACGAAGAGACGGAGGAAGATCTCAAGGTTGCGGTAAAACGATCGCCTGTCGTTACCATAATGGGGCACGTAGATCATGGCAAGACATCGTTGCTTGACTACATTCGCAAGAGCAGCATTATTTCAGGAGAGGCGGGCGGTATCACGCAACATATCGGAGCCTACAGTGTTACCGTGGCCGGCAAGGACATCACCTTCCTCGATACGCCGGGTCACGAGGCATTTACAGCCATGCGCGCCAGAGGTGCACAGGCCACGGACCTTGTTGTTCTGATTGTAGCAGCGGACGACGGCGTGCAACCTCAAACTCTGGAGGCCATCAATCACTCGCTTGCGGCCCAGGTGCCGATCGTTGTTGCGATCAACAAGATTGACAAGCCGTCCGCAAACCCGGATATGATTAAGAAACAACTTTCTGAGCATGATGTTCTTGTCGAAGAATGGGGCGGAAAATATCAGGCGGTAGAAGTCTCAGCCAAAATGGGCCAAGGGGTTGACCGCTTGATGGAATTGATTCTGCTTGAGGCCGAGCTGCTTGAGCTCAAAGCAAATCCTGCAAGAACGGCGCGTGGCGTCATCATTGAATCACGGTTGGATAAGGGCAAGGGCGCGGTCGGTACGGTTCTCGTGCAAACCGGCACGCTGAAAGTCGGAGACATCTTCATCGCCGGCCAGCACAGCGGCAAGGTCCGCGCGATGTATGACGAGCGAAACAAAGCTGCAAAGGATGCCCCGCCGTCATCTCCGATCCAAGTTATTGGTTTTGATGGAGTTCCGCAGGCCGGCGATAGCTTTGTGGTAATGGACAGTGAACGGGAAGTGCGTGAGCTTAGCGCTAAGAGGCAGCAGCTTAAACGCGAGCAGGACTCCAGGTCGAAGAAGCACATCACCCTCGATCAAATCTCGCAGCAGATCAAGGAAGGTCAGGTAAAAGAGCTAAACATCATTCTCAAGGCTGATGTCGATGGGTCAAACGAAGCGCTCAGCGACGCCTTGCTCAAGCTTTCGAATAAAGAAGTTGCTGTAAAGGTGATTCACAAAGCGGTCGGCGGAATTTCGGAATCGGACATCTTACTGGCGTCTGCTTCCAACGCCGTCATAATCGGCTTTCATGTCAGGCCGAGCGTCCAGGCCCGTGATCTGGCCAAGAAGGAAGAGATTGACGTTCGAATCTACGACATCATCTACTCTGCAGTTGATGATGTCAAGTCCGCGCTCGAAGGCATGCTCGATCCGGAAATAACCGATGAATTGACCGCAACAATTGAAGTACGTGAAATTTTCAAGGTGCCGAAGGTTGGCACCATCGCAGGCAGCTATGTCCTTTCCGGGAAGGCGACTAGAACTGATCTTATTAAGCTCTACCGGGACGACAAGCTGCTGCATGAGACCAGGATTGGCTCTCTGAAGCGATTCAAGGAAGATGTGCGCGAGGTCGCGTCCGGATTCGAATGCGGAGTGAGCCTCGTCGGTTTCGATGATCTGAAAATTGGGGATGTCATCGAAACTTACAAGAAGGTTGAGACTGCCCGGACACTGGAGGGGTAATGTACCGTGCTGATCGGCGTCATGCAGATTGATTTGTACCTGGCGGGCAGCAACTCCCTGAAAGCAAAGCGCGCTGTTTTGACGAGCCTGAAGAAGCGAATCGCGAACAAGCATAATGTTTCTGTGTCAGAGATTGATAACTTGGACAAATGGCAACGGGCGACTCTCGGTGTCTCCACTGTTTCCAACGATCGCAAAGTAGTGGATAAGACTCTCGATGCTTTGTTGCATCTCATTGACCGTGAAAGTGAAATGGAAGCATTGGAATACAGTATCGAAGTGTTTTGAGTGATAGATTTCGATGGAATATAAACGTTCACAGAGGGTAGCCGAGCTAGTTCGTCACCAAATTAGCGATATCATTGCCAGGGAGTTGAAGGACCCGGGTGTCGGAATGGTCTCGATTACAAAGGTCCAGATTACTGACGACTTGCGGCATGCCAAGATATATGTCAGCGTTCTGGGGGATGAAGCTACCTCAGTAAAAAGTTTGGCTGGGCTCTCCCGGGCGGGCAATTTTATTCGTTCTTCACTGGGGAAGCACACCGACTTGCGCGTCAATCCCGAGTTGTCTTTCGTAAGAGATGACTCCGCCGAATATGCTCAGAATATCGATGTTCTTCTCAATAAGATAGAGCGAGAGCGCAAGGAGTGAACGCATTGCATCGGGACGAGATGAGTGAGCCATCCACCTTTGCTGACGGACGTGTTCTCAATATAGACAAGCCCGAAGGGTGGACTTCATTCGATGTTGTAAAAAAGGTCCGGTCGCTTGTCAGAGTGAAGAAGGTAGGGCATGCTGGAACGCTTGACCCGTTCGCGACCGGCGTGCTGCTGGTCTGTACCGGTAGAGCCACCAAGCAAGTCGAGACCCTGATGGGTTTCGAAAAGGAGTATGTGGCGACAATAAAGTTCGGTGAAGCCACGGACACTTATGACCGCACAGGCAAAGTTGTCGCTACAAAAGGCGTGGCGGATTTATCCGTTGAGATGCTAATGGACCTTTGCAAGCGCGAGTTTACCGGAGAAATTGAGCAGTTGCCGCCGATGTTTTCCGCGCTCAAAATAAATGGCGAACGATTGTACAAGCTCGCCAGGCAAGGTATAACCGTTCAACGATCACCTCGTCGTGTTCAGGTGCACGAGTTCGAGGTGACGCAAGTTGACGGCGTGCAAGCCAGGTGCAGAATCGTCTGTTCGAAAGGAACTTATGTTCGGAGCCTGGCGCATGATATGGGTGTGCGTCTTGGAGTTGGCGCCCACCTGGCTGAGCTTAAAAGAACCAGGATTGGCCGGTACAAAATTAACGATGCACTCACGCTACACGAATTGGCGACGACGTTACGTCGCAGCGAATCAGCAAAGGTCTAATGGAAGTATTTCGGGACCTTGATTCCATTCCCAGGCGCATTGACTCAGTGATTACGGTCGGAACATTCGATGGTGTCCATCTCGGTCATCAATTTATTGTGGACCAACTGATTGCTGACGCGAGAACCTTGGCGATGGACAGCACAATAGTCACCTTCTTTCCTCATCCAAAACATGTTCTGAAGGCAGCAGGCAGTGACGCTCTGCGCTTGCTGACGACCATGGATGAAAAGCTTGAACTCTTCTCAAAACTGGGGGTTGAGCGAGTCGTCGTGGTAGACTTTACTGCTGAACTTTCACGGATGTCATCGGCTGGATTTGTGCGAGACATTCTGCATGATAAGATTGGATTTCGAAACATTCTGGTTGGCTATGACCACGGCTTTGGCAAGGACCGTGAAGGCGGGTTGACAACCCTGCAGTCCATGAGCGGGGACCTTGACTTCGAAGTAAGAGAGCTGCCGGAGTTTAGGAATCCCGAGTTTGAGATAAGCAGTACGGTTGTCAGGGATTTGCTGGCAAGCGGAAATGTCGTTGCTGCGGCTGCCGGGCTGGGCCGACGTTATCGATTGTTTGGCCAGGTCGTGAGCGGCAACGGCAAAGGCAAACAATTGGGCTGTCCGACGGCAAATGTTCTCTTGAACGACAAGCTTAAGCTGGTGCCAGCGCACGGAGTTTATGCGGTGCTGGTGACGGTCGATGGACAGCAAAAAAAAGGAATGATGAACATTGGGACGCGCCCAACGTTTGGACAGTCAGGCCTATCGCTTGAAGTCCATATTTTTGATTTCGAGTCGGATATATATGGCCAGGAGTTGACAATCGACTTTGTCGAACGCGTTCGAGATGAGGAGCGGTTCGAGAGTGCTGCCTCGCTGGTTGAGCAACTGGCCAGAGATAAAGAGAATATTGTTCAAATTTTAAACCAATAGAGGAGGCTCAAAGTGTCTTTGACCAAAGAACAAAAGAGCGAAATCATTACGAAACACGGCAAGAGTGAGAATGATTCTGGTAGGACTGAGGTACAGATTGCACTGCTTACAGCCAACATCAACCAGTTGACGCCGCACTTCGGCACCCATACAAAAGATCATCACTCCAGGCGGGGCCTGTTGAAGATGGTTGGACAGAGACGGCGCCTGCTGGACTATCTCGCAAAGAAGGACATTGAGCGCTATCGTGCTATCATCAAAGAGCTGAGCATTCGCCGGTAAGTTGTCTCGTTGAGGCAGATTGATTGCTCAATCTTGATACTAGCCATTTCCAGCTAGACGGAAATGGACATTTAACAATTTATGGAGTTTGTAATATTATGGTTACTACTGAAGAACTTGACATAGGCGGCCGGCAATTCTCGATAGAGACAGGCAAGCTTGCCAAACAAGCAGACGGGTCTGTTTTGCTGCGACTGGGAGACACAATGGTGCTTGTTACCGCGGTAGGTGCATCCGAGCCCAGAGAAGGACTTAACTTTTTCCCACTTAGCGTGGACTACAGAGAGAAAGCCTATGCAGCCGGTAAGATACCCGGTGGCTTTTTCAAGCGCGAGGGACGTCCGAGCGAAACTGAGATACTCAGCGCGCGACTGACCGATCGCTCCATCCGCCCACTTTTTCCGGACGGATACAGATGTGAAGTCCAGATTATGATTTCGGTGTTGTCCGCCGACAAAGCCAACGACCCGGATGTCCTGGGAATCACGGGCGCCTCGGCGGCCCTCATGCTCTCGGATGTTCCGTTCGACAAACCCATCGCTGGAGTTCGCGTGGGTCGCGTCAATGGCGAGTTCGTCATTAATCCGACTTACGCAGATCTCGCGGAGAGCGACCTCGATCTGATCATCGCCGCTAACCAGGATTCCATCATGATGGTAGAAGGCGAGGCCGACGAGTTAACCGAAGAGGAGATGTTGGGAGCGCTGGACTTCGGTCACGAAAAAATCAAAGAGCTTATTGCGCTTCAAAAGAAGTTGGTAGAGAAGGCAGGTAAGACCAAGCGGGAGTTTGAAGCGATAGCATTGCCTGATGGCCTAGAGGCCAAGGTTGCCGACTATGCCAACCCACGCTTCAGCGATATTTTCTCGATTGCTGACAAGAAGGAACGCAATGCTGCTCTCAAGGAGATTCGGGAACATTTGGTTGAAACACTTGCGGAAGAATATCCGGAGTCCGACGACGATATCTCAAGCATTCTGCATGACTGCGAGAAAACGCACGTGCGCAATATGATTGTTAACGACGGCAAGCGCATCGATGGTCGCGGACTAGACGATATTCGAGATATCTCATGCGAAGTCGGCCTGCTTCCAAGAACGCACGGCTCGGCGCTGTTCACACGGGGTCAAACTCAGGCCCTGGCCACGACAACCCTCGGAACCAAGTCTGACGAGCAGAAGCTGGATGAACTCTCCGGTGAATTCTGGAAAAGCTACATGCTGCACTACAATTTTCCACCTTTCTGCGTCGGTGAGGCCAGACCCATTCGCGGCACCAGTCGGCGCGAGGTCGGCCATGGCAATCTCGCAGAGCGTTCCATCAAACCAGCCATGCCCTCTCAAGACGTGTTTCCATATACCGTTCGCGTTGTTTCCGAAGTGCTTGAGTCAAATGGCTCGTCGTCGATGGCGACAGTCTGTGCCGGCACGCTCGCTTTGATGGACGCAGGTGTGCCCGTCAAAAACATGATCGCCGGGATAGCCATGGGTCTCATCAAGCAGGACGATCAATACTGCGTCCTGACGGACATTCTCGGCGACGAAGACCATCTCGGCGACATGGACTTCAAAGTCGCTGGTTCGGCGTCGGGTATCACTGGCTTTCAGATGGATATCAAGGTGAAGGGCATCACATCCGATGTTCTTGCTCAAGCGTTGGAGAAAGCCAAATCTGCGCGGCTTGCCATCCTTGGGTTCATGAAAGAAGCACTGAGTGCACCACGAGAGGAAATGTCACGGTTTGCGCCTCGCATCACAACCATAAAGATCAAGCCGGATAGCATTGGGACGATCATCGGACCAGGCGGCAAGATGATTCGGGAGATAACTGAAAAATCCGGCGCCACCATCAATATTGATGATGACGGTACCGTCACCATCGCCTCATCCGAGCCTGAAAGTAGTGAGATGGCACAGGAAATGATCAGCTACCTGGTTCAGGAGCCGGAACGCGGCGAAATCTACAAGGGTAAGGTAAAGAAGATAACCAACTTCGGCGCCTTTGTCGAAATTCTGCCTGGGAAAGAAGGCTTGCTGCATATTTCTCAGATTGCGCACGAGAGAGTCGGCAGGGTAGAAGACGTGCTGACCGTTGGTGACGAAGTACAAGTCAAACTCCTGGATATCGATTCTCAGGGAAAACTCGACCTCAGCAGAAAAGCTTTGTTGCCAAAGACTTCTGACTGAGAACTCCTTGCATAGGTAAACGCAAAGCTGTTGTCCATGGCCGAACCATCGAATCAATCTTATCGCCGTACTGAGTTAGATTCCGGCATCCGGGTAGTGACTGAGCGGATTCCTCATGTCAGATCTGTTTCAATCGGTGCCTGGGTTGCCGTTGGCTCAAGAGACGAAACTGAGCTTAACAACGGCATCTCTCATTATATTGAACACATGATGTTCAAGGGCACGAAGACGGCTACGGCCGCTGACATAGCCCAATCCCTCGAGTCTGTCGGCGGTCAGATCAACGCCTTTACTGGCAAGGAATTGACCTGCTACTACGCTCACGTTCTTGACCAGCACCTGCCGCGCGCGATTGGTGTTATCGCGGATATCCTTAACCATTCACTCTTCGACAAGGACGAGATGGACAAGGAGCGCAGGGTCATCCTTGATGAGTTGAACAACATCGTGGAAACTCCGGAAGAACTCATCCACGACATTTTTTGGGATGACTTGTTTCCGGGACATCCGCTTGGCTACCCGATTATCGGCAACAAGAAAACTATCAAGGCCATTGACCGCGGTACCCTGGTCGGCTACGTGAATGAAAACTACACCAGCAACCGACTAACCATCTCAGCAGCAGGGAACGTTGACCACGATGAGTTGGTGCGGCTCGTGGATGAGCTGTTCTCGGGCCTCGAGCGCGGAAGTACAGGGGCATATGGCCGGCCTCAGGCCCCCACAAATGGGCACAATGTTGTAAAGAACGGCGCAATTCAAGCGCATCTTTGCATTGGAACGCACGCCTATACCTATCGAGACCCAAAGAAATTCGCTTTGCTGATCCTGAATACACTGTTGGGCGCAGGCATGAGTTCACGCCTGTTTCAGAACATTCGTGAGAAGCATGGAATTGCCTACTCTGTCTATTCCTTTATAGATTTCATGTTCGACAGCGGAATGTTCGGGGTTTATCTTGGAACGGACCGTCAAAATATCGAGCGCTCCGTTGAGCTGATTTGCAATGAACTCGAAAGCCTGCGCAAGTCGGCGATTCGTTCAGATGAACTCGAACGCACAAAATCTCAACTCAAAGGAAGCCTGATGTTGGGGTTGGAAGGTACAGCCAGTCGCATGACCCGGCTGGCCAAAATGGAGATCTATCTGGAAAACTACTATACATTGGACCAAACACTTGCAGAATTGGATAGTGTGACCGCAGCGGAAGTGTTCGATGTGGCAAATGAATTGTTTGATCCCAGCCGCTTGCACACTACAATCCTACGACCAAAGAGCGGCGTCAACTGACGGAAGGAAAGTGCTATGATAGTCGGCGTACCCAAAGAAATTAAGACCAACGAAAATCGTATTTCGGTGATCCCGGTAGGAGTGGAACTACTAAGAAATAATGGGCATACAGTTCTGGTAGAGACTCAGGCCGGAGTAGGAAGCGGCTTCACAGATGAGAATTACAAGAATTCCGGGGCAGAAATTGTAAACGCCCCAGTTGACATCTTCGGAAGAGCAGACATGATTGTCAAGGTGAAGGAACCGTTGCCGTCGGAATATAAAATGATCCGGCAGGGGCAAATCGTCTTCACCTATTTTCACTTTGCGGCATCCAGGCAGCTCACGGAGGCAATTGTTGACTCAAAGTGCGTGGCCATAGCTTATGAAACAGTGCAAGATGCATCCGGCAGCTTGCCGCTGCTGGTGCCGATGAGTGAGGTCGCGGGTAGAATGGCGGTCCAGGAGGGCGCAAGATATCTCGAAAAGCTACACGGTGGCAAGGGACTGCTTTTGGGCGGTGTACCAGGAGTTGAGCCCGCCAGCGTAGTAATTTTGGGCGGTGGCGTTGTCGGAACCAATGCAGCCAAGATTGCATCGGGCCTTGGGGCCCGGGTGTCTATTCTTGACGTCAATCTTGACAGGCTGCGCTATCTCGATGATGTTATGCCAAAGAACGTCGTCACCGTGATGTCGAATCCAGCAAACATCCGAAAGGCCATTTCTGAAGCAGATCTGGTGGTTGGTGCAGTTTTGATTCCTGGCGCCAAGGCTCCAAGTCTGATAACAAGAGAGATGCTGCCTTTGATGAACAAGGGTTCTGTGCTCGTGGATGTTGCTGTGGACCAGGGAGGGTGTGTTGAAACAATCAAACCGACGACCCACGAAGACCCTGTGTATGAGATTGACGGTGTTCTGCACTATGGTGTGGCAAACATGCCTGGAGCAGTTCCAATGACATCGACTCGCGCGTTGACCAATGCAACCCTGCCGTACATGATTCAGATTGCGAATGCCGGGTTCCCGAAGATTGCGCAGACGAATAGCGAAATTGCAAAGGGAGTCAACGCTGTTAATGGAAAGATCACGCATCAGAGCGTTGCAGAGACATTCGACTTGCCGTTTTCGCCTTTGAGCGAGATCTAGCCCAAGAACTTAGCGTGGAGCGACTCACGGATGTTCGTTCCTATTCTTGCCTACCACAAGATTCAAAACGCCGTCGAACTGGGGGTGTCTTTTACGACACTCCCCCAGTTCGAGCGGCAAATCGAATACCTTTCCCGCCACAATTTTACGACCATTTCGTTGCATGACTATGTTCTAAACAGGAATATTGGTGAAAAGAGCGTTGTGATCACATTCGACGATGCCTATACATCGGTTTACAGCAATGCTTTTCCCATACTTGAGCGCCACGGTTACACCGCGACTGTCTTCGCGATTACCAGATTTGTAGGGCAGCTCAATTCATGGGATTACCACCTGCGTAGGTTTTGGGCTAGCCATTGTGACTGGCCGCAATTGAAGCGGCTACAGGAGGCAGGGTGGGAGATCGGTTCTCATACCGTTAGCCATAGAAATCTGAGACGGCTGTCGAGCAAACAGCTTTGGTACCAGCTTCGTTATTCAAAAGACATCCTCGAGCAAAAACTCGGCGCAGGCATCGCCAGCGTATCCTACCCGTTCGGCGCCTTTGACCGGAATGTTCTGACAGCTGTCCGCGCCGCAGGATACGACGCGGCATGTACCTTGGGCTACAATTTTCCATATAATCAAAGTTTTCCGTTCGCGCTGGCCAGGAGGGGAGTATACTGTTTCGAGCCAATGGCCTGGTTCAGGGCCAAACTCGCTAACAATTATTTGGCACACTGTGATGACATCCGGCAGAAAATTTTTTCAGCTTTTTCTCGCAACTCAACGCTTCTGCGTTCGCAGGATCCCACTTCAAAAATCACTTGACATAGATTGCGATATTGCTATATTAGCATCAATCCGGCGCCTTTACCAGTTGCAGGCAGGACTCGCGGGCATGAAGGATGTGTCAATAAAAAAGCTCTACTACTCAATCAGCGAAGTAAGCAAAATGACTTCCGTCAAAGCATATGTGCTTCGCTATTGGGAGTCAGAATTTCCTGCATTGCGACCATCGAAGAATCGAGCAGGAAAGCGCATCTACCGCAAAAATGATGTTCAGACAGTCCTTCTGATAAAGAAACTGTTGTATCTTGATAAATTCACAATTGAAGGAGCGAGGCGGCGCCTGCGGAACATGCAAGGCACAGACGAGCCCGCTATTCCACAAGCTGGTACGAAGGATGGCCGGATATCACCTGGGGTCATAGATGACTTACGCGGTGAGTTGAGAGAGTTATTGTCAATCATCGATGGTTAGAATGAGTTTGAGTTATACAGATCGGGGCGTAGCGCAGTCCGGTTAGCGCACTTGACTGGGGGTCAAGGGGTCGTAGGTTCAAATCCTATCGCCCCGACTACAATAGAATCAACTAACTAGCTGATTCTAAAGGGACATAACGCAAGTTGTGTCCCTTCTTTATTTTACCCCGTCTTACCCCATTTTACCCCTGTTTTCGCTATTGAATGGTAGCAAATATTGACTGCCTTTTTGGGTGAGATAAAGGTGGTTATCCCCATTTTGAAATTCTTAAAAGGCGTTTACGCCCCAATCTGAGTTTTATTCCTCTGAGTATTCTTATCTATATATTATTAGTGTCGGGATATTTAACTTCTAGAAGTGCAATAATTTGACATCTAGATGTATAAATATTTGACATCTAGATATCGCCTACCTGGACTTATCCACTGTAAGCTTCAATGTATAGATATTTGGCCTACCCTGACCCTGTCTTTTTATCGCTATGAAGTTCTTTTTCACAAGTTCCTTGATGTAAGTGTTTACTGACTGCCGTGTGACACCCATATCATCTGCCAGCCGGTTCTGCCCGGGAAAGCAAAAGTCATCTTGCCAGGCATACTTTAAGAGCATGGCATAGGTAAGCTTCGCGCCGGGCGATATTTTATCGCTCTCAAGCACATGATTTGGAACCGCTGTATATCCCTTCGCGCTGAGTGCATCTGCGCCCTGCAGGATAATGTTGCGGCGTTTTTCCAGGATTTGTCGTAGCTCTTCCATGTGGCATATTATACCACAAACAGGCCTGGCAAGCTATGAAGCCATATTTCACAGAAGGTTGATTGTCAGAATGTTCCGGTTATCAGAATTCCTGTAGAACAAAGGCTTCCGTTTCGCACTCAGAAAACGCCCAAGGCCTAACCAGTGATTGGCCGTGTTGCGCTGGGTATTTCGTCAAAATGACCCAAGATACATTAGAGCCCCCAAACGTCTCTCAGACCCCATTCTGACACGTTTGAGAGCATCTCAATTCTCAAGGAGAGATCCCTTTTTGACAAATTTCGAGCCAATGATAATCTGTACCTATGGCCAAGAAACACCCTTCCGCACCCTTCCGAAAGGTTCGGAAACAACAAAACCCGTCTTCCGAAAGCTTCGGAACCCTTCCACACCTTTCGGAAAGAACGGCTGAGCATGTTCTCACGGTTCGGGCAGTCGCAAAAAGGTTCGAAAATGCAGGGGTTCCCCGCACCGAACGCAGCATCATCAACTGGTGCCAACCCAATCCCCACGGTATCCCACGGCTCGATTGTTTTTTTGACAACAACGAACACAAATACTTCATCACGCCAGGCTCTGTTGACCACGCCATCGGCGAAGAGCGAAATAAGCTGAAAATACAGGGCCAAACAGCCCATTCGGAAACACTCGGAAACCTTTCCGAAAACGCCAACATTGATTCGGAAGCATTCGGAACACGACCGGATTCATTCGGAACGCTTCCGAAGGGTGCCGAAGCCTTCGGCAACGACATGTCGAGCCACAATAGCCGGAAACTCGAGATGCAAATCCTCGACCTTCAGATTACGAACAAGGCCAAAGAGATGTTCATCGAGCAACTCAAAGAAACCAACGACAAGTTGATCGATAACTTGAAACACACTAGCCATCAACTGGGACAATTGGAGCACCAAGTCCGGCAACTCCAGAGTCCCAGGGAACGCAGCCATACATCAGGGGAACCGAACCAGAGCATAGCCGATGCTTCCGCTGATGAAACACCACCCGTGCAGGTCGTGAAACCGGCCAACGACAGCACACATGCGCCGTCTCATCAAGCAGACAAGAAGGAAGCGAAACCTGAAGAACCCGGGCACCCCATCAATGCGGAAGCAGAAGCATCTGACTACCAGGAACTCATCGACCCGCATGGCGACCTGGCCGAGGCGGTGCTGCCGTTTATTCCCAAAGCCCGACGCAAGCATCTGGTCTACATCAATCCCACCGACCTCGACTATCCCGTCGCTTTGAACCTCATGGGGCAAGTCAAAGAAAACGAACGCCACCTGGTGGCTGAAAATTTATTGGCGATTTTTCACAAGATTTGGCAAGACTCCTGGGGACCGCGCATGGCTTATCTGCTGCGCAATACGCTGCTGGCTTTGCTGGAAAGCCCCGGTAGTACGTTGCTCTCCATACCCAAACTCCTGACGGATGAGAAACACCGGGAGCGCGTTGTGCGCAACCTCAGCGACCCGTTTGTGCGGCATTATTGGGAAAGAGAATTTGCTGCCTTCCCTGAACGGTTGCGCGCGGAAGTCATTTCACCAGTGCAAAACAAAGTCGGCGCCTATCTCAGCAATCGACTCCTGCGCAATATTCTCGGGCAAAGCTCGAGCACGATTCATTTTCGCACCATCATTGACCAGGGAAACATACTCATTGTCAATCTTTGCAAAGGCCGCCTCGGTGAAGAAGCCGCCAATCTACTTGGTTCTTTCATCGTCTCCGGTCTGCAACAAGCAGCCATGGCCAGAGCCAGCCTGCCTGAAGATGAGCGTCGCGATTTCTATCTCTATATCGACGAGTTCCAGAACTTCACCACCGACGCCTTTGCCAGCGCCCTTTCGGAAATTCGGAAATATCGCTTAAGCTTCATCCTGGCGCACCAGTATCTCGGCCAACTGACTGACAACATCCGCGATTCCGTGCTGGCCAACGTCGGCACATTGGTGCTCTTTCGGCTCGGCTCCGAGGATGCGGAAACCTTCGGAAAGGAATTCGGCACCGATTGGCCGGTCAGCAACCTGGTCAGCCTTAATCCCTACGAAATTTTCTACAAGCTCATGCAGAAAGGCACCGTGCAAGGGCCTTACCAAGCGACCACCATGCCACCACCCAAAGCATTGGTTCAGGATTTGGCCAAATATAAGCAAGAATTATTAAAGGCTTCACGCCGACGCTACAGCCGTCCACGCGCTCAGGTAGAAGCAAAGATTAGCCGTTTCCTGGGTTAGCCTGTTCCATTCCTGTATCAAGACGATGGGTGTAGGGTATAGGGGGTAGACAAGAACCTGAGAGAATGATAGGCTAAGAAGGTAAACCTAACGTCTATGAACCACAACGACACATTCTATCTCTCAGCACTGCCATCGTTTTCAGAAGGCATGGCCAGAGTCCTGGATCTTGGGACCACTCTGGAGGATTATAATGACAGTCCCAGCCCGGGCCTGGCCGATTATACGGCCCTGCGCAACGACTGGTTCGCCGTCGGTTCCGATCTGCGGGCTGCCCTCACATACTATGAACCAGATAAACAATAGAGAAGAGAATTTGCGGAGTCCTAGCCGGCCGTCAGGCGAGTTGCTGCGAACCATCAGCATCGCGGAAATCTCCACCGGCCCACTGCCGTCACCCAAAGTTCTCAAGGAATATGATGCGCTCATCCCAGGAACTGCGGCAAAGATCATCGCTATGGCTGAAGTGCAGTCCAACCACCGGCAGGACATTGAATCCCGGGTCGTGCGCACACGCACCATCAATTCCAGACTGGGCTTGATCTTCGGTCTCCTGATTGGCCTGGCTTCACTCGCCGCCGCCACCCTGTCGGCCATAAACGGCAGCAGCCTAGTGGGCAGTGTCATTGGCGTCAGCGGCCTGGCGTCTCTGGTCGGTGTCTTTGTCTATGGCTCACAGCAACAGCGCCAGGAGCGGCAAGAGAGACTGAAAACGTTCAGCGACAAAGCGCCACAGTAGTATAAGAAAGATCAACAAGATTTTGCTTCCGCATCGCAAAAGAGTCAGCATAAAACAAACCCCCCGCCACCAGGGCGGGAGTCTTTTTTATGAGGCACGGCTTGGCGGCATGAAGGGCCTGGCCATCCCAGGATTTCAAACCGCCCCTTAGACTGGATGGCAACCTAAGGAGTAACTGCAGACTACTTGCCGTCAGTCTGCACCAGAGCAAGACCTGCGCCTCTTGCTTTTGGAAGTTCTATCATAACACGAAGGCACTTGAATGGAAAACTTTGGCAAAGCCACCGGCGACTTTGCCATTGCGCGCAAGTGACATAATGCCCTGCAGCGACTCGTCAAAGACTCTCCGTGATAAAGAAAAACCCCGGGCCTTAAGCTTCGGGGTTTGTTTTGGATTTGGTGGGGGTTGCTCAGCTGCGGGATTAGTACTCATGCGGCAACATGATGGTCAAGACGCGATTGACCTCGCCGTGATAACGATAGTCAGCATCATAATAGTCAATCTTCCAGAAAATAGCCTGTCCGTCGATTTTGATAGAACCAAAATCATGCTCAGCATGCGGGTCATTGTCTTCGTTAAAATCATCAAAGTCCCGCACCGCCAGAAGAATCTTGGCTTTGGTATCTTCCGGTAAGCTGTCAACACCGTTGGTGATAAGGACCCGGCCGCTGCCCATCAGGCCGAGGGATGAGCGAAACAGGTCGTTCAGCAGCCGGCGTTGGCTGTGTTCCGTTTGACGAGTTGTGGCGGCTTTCTCATTCATTTGTTTCTTGTTCAGAACCAGTTTCTGACCTTTGCCCAGGCCTAAACCAATGCCATGGGCTTGGAAGTGTGCTTCACACATATTGGCCCATGGCCCCATTTGGGTTTTGCCGTCATAGGCTGCCTGGCTGTCACAGAAGTCACACCTGGGCAACACCTCGACTGCAACTTCCGTGTGTGTGGCGGCTGGCTTTCCGGTTTGCGGTTTTTTCTCCATTTGTCCCTCCTGATTTTTGCAAGATTCAAAGTTTGCTTTTGATTGGAGTATATCAGGAGAGCAGGGCAGAGGGCAAGACACCGCCTGGGTCCTTGCGCGCAGCGTTGCGGCATGGTAGAGTTCGGTTAAACAACCTGAACAATAAGCGAATGAAAGGAGGCTAGGTATCCATGACGTGTCCGCATTGCCAAAACAAGCTCATATCGGTCATCAAGTACTTTTCCGAGCACCAGGTGATTGAGCTCAATGAACAGGGCGAGATTGCAGAAACGGGTCCGAGACATTGTGATGGGCTGGAAGACATCGCTTGTGGCGATTGCCTGAAGTCGCTGACAGACAGCGAAGTCAGGGAAATCCAACTCTTGTTTGACCTGGTATCACAATGTTGACAGCAGCAATCATACTGGCTGTCCAAGTGGCAAAAACTAGGCTATGACAAAGATAAGTTGTTAAGGCAAATCCTGAAGCAAAAGAACATCTCGCACGATAAGACCAATCATGCTGATTTAGCGGCCACTGTTCTGACCAGGAAGAGTCGGTTCTGATCAAAGAGGATATTCTGAAACTCGGACTACAATACTCAATGGGTCAAAAAACCGTCAAGGGTGTTCAAAAAGACCTGACGACATCAGAGGAAATCATAAACCTCGAGGCGGGCCAAGGATTCACAACCAAGAAGGTACAGGAGATTGAAAACGCTATCGCGGAACATCTGACCAAAGGCAAATCGGCCCAGCGCTCATTACTGGCCCGACAGGGTTTTATGCTGATGCCGGGAAAAAAGAAACTGACCTCGGACCAGCAAAAGAGCATCCGGCATATCCTGGAAAGTAGCGACCAGGTACGAGTAGTGCAAGGTGATGCCGGTACCGGCAAGACCACCATGTTGGAAATCGTCGCCCGCAACTATAGCCGTGCCGGTTACGATGTGGTCCCGGTATCTCCGACATCCTTAGCTGCTGAGGCGTTACGAAGCAAAGGTCTAACCAAAGCCAGCACCCTCGATGCTTTTCTCCTGAAGAATGAAAAGACGAATCAGCGCCGACTGCTGGTGGTCGACGAGGCTTCCCTCATGGGTTCACGGAAGTTTCAGGAGCTTTTAGGGCGCACTAATAGTAGCGATTCCATTTTGCTGATAGGAGACAATAAGCAAAAATTGTCCATCGATGCCGGTGCAATTTTCAACAAAGTACAAGAAAAGAAGCTGGTCAATACGGTACGTATGCAACAGAATATCCGGCAAAAAGACCCTTTCCTCAGGAAAGCTGCGCGGGCTTTGGCGGACAAGAATGTGGATGCAGCTCTGAGTAGTTTCGATAAGGATGGGCAGTTCCGTGAGATTCCTAATACAGAGGAAAGATTCGCGGCAGTCGTCGATAAGTATCTCGACCTGTCCCAAAAACAGGATACGCTGGTAATCACCGAAAGCAACGATGAACGGCAGCAACTGAATCAAAACATCAGAGCGAGCCTCAAGGCCAGAAGACGTTTGAGTAAGAGGGGCCACGACGTTGACACCAGCCACCCCAAGAACATTGCTCTGGGTGAGCGCAATATGAGTTTCAGCTATGAGAAAGGGGACAGGTTTTTCTTGTCGCAACCCATCAAAGATTGCGGCAAAGGCAGCTACGGTGAAATCCTTGCGGTCAACCATGACAAGAACACAGCAACCGCCAGAATCACCTTCAAGGGCAAACGTAAGAAAGTTGAAATCGATTTACACAGGCAAGGGCATCATCTAAGCGCTTATACCCGACAGAAACAGGAGTTCTCGACCGGGGATAGGGTTATCTTTCTGAAGTCGGATAAGAGAGTTGGTGTTGAGAATGGCCGTATGGGAAAAGTGTTGGCTTGCACAGAGGAAGGCTCGCTGTCGGTCTTAACGGATGGCAAGAAAGTCGTGAACATCAAGACCAAAGACTATGCCTTTCTGGACCACGGCTATGCGGTGACCAGCTTCAAGGCGCAAAGCCAGGAAGCACATTCTGTTCTCTACCAGGCGGACACCAGAAAGGGCGTGAATTATAACTCGCTCTATGTTGCGGCCAGCCGGGCGCGGCAGGATTTGCATATTTACACCAACGATAAAGGACAGTTTGCTGAACAAGCGCAGGTTGAACAGCAGAAGACCTCGACGTTAGACTACGCCCCGAAACAACTACCCCGGCAAAAAGGCATGGCGCTGGAATTGAGTATACAGACGGGCGAGCTGGATGAGCAGTAAAGTGGAACAAATTAGATGCTCGGACCAACGATGCAATCATTCATGAACCTAAAAAGTGAAGTCAAGGAAATGGGTTATGATTCGCACTGGCTCTGCGGATCGGTAATAAAATGAAGACTCCGAGTGGAAAACAGAATGACCCAAACAGCAGAGCTGGGAAAGCAGACTGGCTAACTGTAGATGATGCTGCAGCCCACTTTCAGACAACGCCAAAAACAGTTAGGAAGTGGCTGTATGAAAGGCGACTCCGCTATTACAAAGTTGGCGGCTTGGTCCGCATTCACAGAAATGACATTAAGAACTTTCCTGTCTTAGTTCCTACGGCAAATGAAAGACTAGATAGCCATGAGTATTGACTCTCTGGCGTCAAATCCTGATTCGCGATATAATTTGGGTTGAAGTCAAACGCATTCATTCAACTCAAAAAGAGGAGGTTCAAAATTGGCGTGTTTACGTAAGCGAAAAAGGAAACGCGATTTTGTCTGGATTGTCGATTTCTATGATAACGAAGGCAAGCGACACTGGTTCAATACCAGCACTAGCAGCCGTAAGGTCGCGGAACAAATGAAAGCGAAAATTGAAGTCGATCTAACCTTGGGAAAACTGGATCTGCCGTACGGGGAAAAAGCTGTTGGTCTGGGAACGTTGAAACGGAACTACCTCGAGTATTCACGGGCCGAGCACAGTAAGTCAACCTACGACCTCAATGAGCGATTCCTGAGCTACCTGTTGGAATTTCTCGGAGATGTTTCGCTGAAGAAGATTACCAGAAAGGACATTGAGGACTACAAGATTCATCGGTTGGCAAGGGTCAAGAAAACTTCTGTCAACATGGAGATCAGGCATTTGAAGGCAGCGTTCAATTTCGGCGTGCACGTTGGTGGCTATCTCCTGGAAAGTCCTTTCAGTAAGGTCAAGCAGTTCAAATTGGATGGTAACAACCTTCCAGAATATCTGAAGATTGAAGAAATCGAGAAGCTGTTGGGGGTTATCGATAATGACGAATATAAAGACTTGATACTCTTCTACTTGCACACAGGCTGCAGAAGGGGGGAAGCACTAGGCTTAACCTGGCAAAATATAGACTTGTCGAGAAGGACAGTCAAGATCACCAAGACAAAGGGTGGGAAGGACCGACAGGTGCCTATCAACGACCAACTGCTGGATACTCTGACGGGCAAGGAAACTGACGTTGAAAAACCCTTCAATTTCAACTGTCATTTTGTAACGCACAAGTTCAAGGGTTACATCAAAAAAGCAGGATTAAGTCTGAACTTTTCTGTTCACTCACTTCGTCATACGTTTGCCAGTCACCTGGTTATGAATGGCGTCGATCTCTATACTGTCAAGGAACTTTTAGGGCATTCTGATATTCGGGTAACCGAAAAATATGCCCACCTCGCTCCGGACCATCTGGCTGCTGGAGTCTCCAGACTGCCTTATTAAATCGCTTTTTCTGGTAAAGAGCTAAATCGACCCCGAGGCTCAAAAAGCTCGGGGTTTTTATATTGCTCACTGCCCCAAAAGGCTTGTAGGTAGATAGAAATTAAGTAAGTAGCACCATCTTGAGAAGTAAGTGCCCTAGTATTAGAAAATTATCTGATTGACGAGAAGTCGTTTAGTGAGGTGAGTCAGCCCCTCATTGGCGGCTTCTTTTTTTGGGATTGTGGGGTTGGTAACCCAAACGACCGGGCATTGAATTTCTCTGTAGAAAATTACGGAGTTTGAAAATTTGTCTTTGGAAGCACTTTTTGACTGCAAAACTTGTAAGTCCTTGTTTTTAATAGTCCGATACGATGACGGCATGTCAAGAGAGACTGGCCCGAATCATCTCGCAGTTCCTTTTGGATAGGGGATAGGGCAACGGACTGAAAATCCTCACATCTCCACCATAAGTGCAATAAAAACAATAAAAGATTTGAATGAGTCCGTGGATATGGAAAACGGATTTAAGGCACAGAAAACGCATAACTTATGCACGACTAGGCACATCACAAAGTGGCAATAATATGGCTATAAATATCCCTCTGTGACATATTGAACCACGTTATAAGACTGCCCTAATATAGAACTTAAATGAGCTTACGGTGTGCGGATTGGAGACCACATTTGTCTGGGACAAGCCACGAAAGCCAGCTTACCAAGCTGCCTATTGGCCCTAATTCCTTGAGCAACGGAAATGAGGGCCATTTTTTTGTCTAAAGGACGCCCGACCAGAGTGTGCTGAGATGATTGGTAATGGCTCGAAAATGGCAGGCGAAGAAATGAGACTGCTACTGTGAGAACCACCCATCTTGGCTTTAGACCAACTCTCTGGACTCAAAAGCCAGTGGTAAGTTTTTTAAATATATAAAAAACAATTAGTTAATTTACTCAAAGAACTCGCCAATTTCTCTGACCTAGCACAGTTAATGCATGGTTTATGCACAAACTGCGCATGACACTCAACGCTAATAATCCGGTAATGATACTGAAATACGGGGTGTTTGATAAATGGAAATTTGAAGTTGCATTTCTGTTGATTTTGTTATTCCTACCAGAGTTACTCTTGAACAACCCTTTTAGGTATTTTCCCATGAATCTGATTTAGGGGTCACGGAGAGTATGCGCCCCTACTCCTGAAATTCTATCACGCCGACTGAACTCAAGTAGCTGTAATTACATGTTTCAGTTGTGGTTACAGCCATTCTTTTGTTTGACCGTCAGTGTGGCTAGATGGACACTGGAGGGTACTGATTGGGTACTTTCATGGGCTAACACACCCTATGGTGCACTTGCTTTATTCGTCCTGGCATTTACGGAATCATTTTTCTTTCCACTGCCGCCAGATATTTAGCTGATTGCGCTAGCAATCTCAGCTAGGCGGCCATCCCGGTGGCGGCGATGTGCGGCCATGGCCATGAGCTCAGTTTCTGTGGTATTGCACTCTTTGCGGCTACAGCGTTTGAGGGTTGGCGGATGAGTCCGCTGAAGAATAGATGTGTAACGACGATCAGGTACTAATGCCTAAGCAGGAAGTCGTATGAAAATTTGAGTTGTTCCTTTTCCCGCAACGGGTGATAATTCGCTGCCTGAACATCTCTCAAGAGTCTCTCTAGCCAGAAACGGAATAGGAACCCTGCCCCGTTCTACAATTTCATGCTCTTCGTAGCTACCATCCAACACTAGAGACACATAACGCGCAGGATTGATGCATGAATTCCATGCGGTTTTCGGAAATCAGATGCCGGAGTCTGTTTTCCGCAACAGAGCCTGCTTGTCGTTAATGTAGATTACGGGGGGAGTACACGACAGTCTACGATGGTCCGTGGGATATTCTTTCGGCGTCGAAGACAGCAGCAACGGCTCAATATTCATCATGCTACTGCATTTTGGGCGGAGTCTCCGTCGAAACTTGTAGGTCCATTTGTTCAAATGCGCAAAGCTGGTGCTGGAACCAGGCAGTGTCATTCTGGGACGGAGAACCGGGCGCAAGCCACCAAAGGCAGAAGGCGATGCGAGCCACGCCTTTCATGAGGGAGTATCGCGTCGAGACCACCAGGAGTAGCTATGAAACGATGACCCAGGCTAAGTACCGTCGGGCCAAAAAAGATATGCGTGAAGGGTAGACTGTAGTCTGGCACGTTTCACCCGATAAGAAACGTACACACAGTCATTCTTATGGTGACCAGGAGACTGTTGTGCAGGCACTTCGAGCGACGAAAAACGTTTCCGAACTGTTTTTGTCTCTCAGTAGATCCGTCATATAAGCACCGTATTGTAAACTCGTGCCCAAGGGTCCGAATGGGACTCACTGGGCGGAGCTGTGCACAGGCTAATCTCTTGAGCGAACAACATCAGATGCGCACTTGGTATGCACTGTACACGCGTCCCCGCAGTGAAAAAAAAGTCGAACAAGAACTAACACGGCGTGGATTGCGGTCCTACCTGCCACTACGGTCACAAATCCGGTTCTGGAGTGATCGGAAAAAGAAAGTTAAAGAACCGCTGTTTCCCTCCTACGTATTCGTTTGGGTCAGCCCGAAAGAACGACTCAATTCCCTTCAAACGCCCGGCGTCGTCCGAATGGTCGGGTTCGACGGCACTCCGGCTGCCATCCCGGAATCTCAAATCGAAGCTGTTCGGCTAATCGTCCAAAACGACGTGCCTGTTCAGGAGCATACTTATGTGCCGAATGGGACGCTAGTTGAGGTCGCCAGCGGTGTGTTGAAGGGAGTGCGAGGCTTTGTGATGGAGCAGCGCAAGCAAAACAACGTCGTGGTTTCGATCAAGGCGCTGAAACACTCTGTGGCAGTTACCATCCCGACTTCATCACTGCGCTGTGTCGATACAAGTGAAGCAAGCAAAGAATATGAGAAAGGCGTTTCATGAGAGTTATACCAAACCTGTCGGGCCCGACGCGCAGCATGTGTCCGGTCGTCATGGTGTTCCTGCTTTCCTGTATGCTTCAAGGAGGAGCGTTTGCACAAAACAGCACATACTTGATGCAGAGCGGCGACAACCTGCAGTTGTCGTTTTGGAATAATCCCGAGCTTAACGCCCGGCTGACGGTTGGAAAGGATGGTGGCATTGAAGTCCCCATTATCGGGAGAATCGCTGCTGCAGGATTGACGGTTGATGGTCTGAGGGACAGAATCATTTCTCAGATGGCGCTCTACAATAAGCTAGTAACCCAGCTGAGTGTGACTATTCTCGACTATGGCAGCAACCTGCTCTACGTCACCGGGCAAGTGCGGCTCCCCGGTCGTTACTCGTTCGAAGAGATCCCGGGGCTCTGGGACATTCTCCTCGAGGCCGGAGGACACCTGCAAGGCGCCCTTCTTGATGAAGTGACGATCGTGAGAACTGAAGGGAATGGCCAGGTTTTTACCATTGACTTGTCCGCCGCCCTGCGCAACGGCGAGCTTGATCGCTTGCCAAAGATTCTTCCTGGAGATGCGATTCATATGCCCGGAGCAAGCGCTTCAGGGTCATCGTCCCCGCTGGTGAGGAGAGATGAAGTCTACATCATGGGTGCCGTTGGAGCGCCTGGCGCGCACAAGCTCGAGCCTGATGTGAACCTGGTTGAAGCCATCGGCAGGGCTGGTGGGCCGCTCGAAAACTCAGATCTGAGCAAAGTTCGTTATGTCTCGGCGTCGGGTCGCGACCAGCCTGTGGTACTGGAGTTCGATTTAGAAAACTATTTCAAGAAGTCGAAACCACATCCTGTCAAGCTCAAAGCCGGCGATACGATTTACATCCCGTGGCGTCGTGGACTCCCTCAACTCGTCGGCACGGTCATCACGACCGTTGTGACTACTTTGCTCACTGCCGCAGTCGTTACGCTTGTGCAATAGGCAGGATTCACCTATCGAAATGACCTCTATTGTATGAATTTGTTTGACCCCAAAAACAAGCTCTGTCCTCGAGATTACGTGAAGATTCTCACGCGAAGAAGGTGGTCTTTCTTTCTGCCGATTATCATTGTGATTCCGCTTGGACTATTCAAAATAGCGACCACTAAGTCCTCGTACGAATCTTCCTGCCTGATCGAAGTGGAGTCGAGTAGCCTGATGGCCGGCGGACTCAAGCGAGTTGTGCCTGGTGTGGCGACCGAGCGGAACGATGATGTCGGGTTGGAGAATCGAATTATGAACTCCACCACGCTTGGCAAGGTTATCGAACGACTTAGGCTTAGGGAGGACAAAGGAGTTCGAGCGCGGGCGGCGCAACAACAGGTGGCATCTCCTCATTTGACAATCGATGAAATTGTAGACCAATTTTTGATTGAGCGACTGAAGAAAGCCATTCAGATCAAGGTCTACTATCGCGGGCTCATGAAGATTCAAGCTACGGCGGATACGCCGAACGCTGCTTATCAACTCGTCAAGATGCTCATCGATCTGTTTATCGAAGAGTCCATTCTGCTCGATGAGCGCCGTATTCAAGAGATGCTCAGTTTCAGCACGGACCAGGCCGCTATCTACCGCAGAAAACTAGAGGACGCCGAAAGACGACTTCAGCAGTTTGAAAAGGACCAAATTGCCAAACAGGTTGGCGAGCGAACATTGACGCCCGAAAGTATCGCCCGAATACAGGAAGCTATCCTGGCCACTGAGGCATCCATAAAAGAGCGCCGCGAGTATCTCAAAACTGTTGACACCCGAATCCGAGAGGGCGGCTTCGTTTATGATCTCCCCTCGCTCCCGAGCGTGAGCAGACTTGAGGAGGACATTGCCACCAGAGTAAACCAGATGGCGGATCTGATGGCCAGTTACTCGTCCAACAGCGCCAGAGTAATCAAGATCAATCGCACTGTGAACGAACAACGTGATAGAATCAGTCGAGAGTTTTCAGAGTACTATGCAGGCAAGGGCCGTAACTTCTCACCGGTCGAGCAAGAGCTTTTTGCCAACAAATCCGTCACCTTTATTGATCTCAGAATTCTCGATCAAAAAGCTAGGGCGCTTGATGGCATCGTTTCAAGGTTTCAAAGGTCAGCATCGCATGGACCGGACAAGAAGTTGGCCATCGACAAGCTCAAGGAAGAAGTGCGACTTACCCGCAGCATCTACAACATGTTTCTGCAGCAGAGCCAGGGAACGCAAATTGAAGATTCCATCCAGCGCGCCGATGCAGCCACCAGGTTCCATATTCTGGAACCGCCCGTTAAAGCCATCGAACCGGTCAACGCGAGCGTAAGGGTCGTTTTTTTGATGACGATAGTCTTGGGCTTTGGACTGGGCGGCGGAGTTGTGATAGGCAGCGAGTTCCTCGACAAGTCGATTCGTACTGTGGATGAAGCAGAAGAGTATTTTTCCGTGCCAGTGCTCTGCGTCATGCCGCACGTGGACAACCCACCGGAAAGGATCGGGATGAAGGCGCTTGGACTGGCATCAGCCATTTTTCTGGTCTTGGCAGTTGCCGGTGTGCTCTACAAACTCAGAACTGTAATCGCAACTGAACTACTGCAATGATCCTGAACAGCGACCAAACACAGAATCTGCACGCGCCAAGCGACGTACGCGACGACTATTTGGACGGCCCGGTCGCAGCTGAGGTCGAGAGGCTCGTTGCCAAAATGGATGCGATTCAGAACGGCAATGAGAGCCGCAAACTCATGATTACCAGCGCCCTCATGGGGGAGGGGAAGAGCACACTTGCCTGCCATTTGGCAAGGTCGGCGGCCAGAAACAAGAGCAAGCCCACTTTGCTGATTGACTTCGACATCCGCCGTCCCAGCCTCCACAAAATGTTTGGCGTGAAGAAAGAACATGGCGTTGCGGATATCCTCAAGGACAATCATCCTTTCGCCGGATTCTTCAAGGACACGCTCGTGCCGAATCTTTTTTTGCTCACTAGCGGCATTATTGAATCGAGTCCTATCGACATACTGCGATGGGATAGGATAAAGATCTTCCTCGATGAGGTGCAGAGGCATTTCTGTACTGTCATCGTGGACGCCCCGCCGGTCATCCCTGTGAGCGACGCTCTGGGCTTGGGCAGGTTGGTCGACAATGTCGTGTTGATTATCAAGGCGGGAGAGACGCCGCGGCACATTGCAAAGCGAGCCATTGACATGCTTCATGACGTTAAAGTCAAAATTGACGGTATCATCTTGAATGACATGGAGAGTGTTCTCCCGTCTTACTACCACCCAGACTACTACGGTTACGAATATTTTGAATCGTCGTACAGAAAGCCCGACTTCCCTGAATAGCGCAAACGTAATCACACTATGAGTATGGCAGCCAGCAGCGCAACTCCGCAAACCACCCAGAAAAGGGACGATGATTTCATCCCATACTGCCGTCATTCAATCGGTGACGATGAGATACGCGAAGTGGTTGACACCCTCAAATCAGACTGGCTGACAACTGGTCCGAAAGCGCTGCGATTCGAACAAATGTTTAAGGAGTATGTTGGCTGCAAACACGCTATCGCAGTGAGCTCCTGCACCGCTGCGCTTCATCTGGCGTTGTGCAGTTACGACATTGGACCTGGTGACGAAGTCATCACCACGCCGTTCACGTTTGCATCGACCGCGGAGGTCATCGAGTACCGGGGGGCCAAGCCTGTTTTCGTCGACATCGACCCAACGACCTTCAATATCGACCCTGCCAGAATTGAAGAAAGGATCACGCAACGAACACGAGCAATCATTCCCGTCCACTACGGCGGTATCCCATGTGACTTGAATGCGATTGGCAAAATTGCCGACCGTCATGGGCTTGCTGTAGTGGAGGACGCTGCTCATGCAGTTGGCAGCGAGTACGGCGGGGCCAAAATTGGCAGCCACGGCAACCCAACGGCCTTCAGTTTCTACCCGACGAAAAATATGACAACAGGCGAGGGTGGAATCATTGCCGTCAATGATGACGAAATCGGCCAGCGGCTTCGTGTCCTGAGTCTGCACGGCATCTCCAAGGACGCCTGGAAAAGGTATAGCAAGCAAGGACAGTGGTACTACGAAATCCACGACCTCGGCTACAAGTATAATTTCACGGACTTGCAGGCAGCGCTCGGAATTCAACAACTGGCCAGGCTGGACGCTTTTAATGCCCGGCGCGAGCAGTTGGCGAGGATTTACATGGACGAGCTTCGAGATGTGCCAGGTCTGCGTTTCCCGAGATGGTACTCCCGTTGGTATGACGGTGAGGCGCCGGCTGGCACGAAAAGCGCATGGCACCTGTTTGTCATGCTGCTCGATAATGACCAGGTGCAAATCAATCGCGACGAGTTTGTAGAGCAGCTCAAGCTGGCAGGGATTGGCACGAGTGTTCATTTCATTCCACTGCACCTTCAGCCGTACTACGCCCGGAAATACGGTTACAAGCGAGGCGACTTTGCCATAGCCGAGCAAGTATTTGACCAGCTAATTTCATTGCCACTCTATCCCAAGCTGACAGAAAGCCAGCTTGGCCGTGTGATCGATGTCATCAAAACCTTGATAGGAAAACACAGAATCGAGTAACCAGTCAAAACGCCGCTCCTAGCCCGGACCTGACAGGGCGACTCACTCAAGCACAGCAGAGCCAACCATGAAACGCACCTTCGATATCTTGCTGTCTTCAATCTCACTAATTGCTCTTCTGCCATTTTTTATTTTGATGTCTGCCGCTATCCGGTTAGGCAGCCCTGGCTCCCCGATCTTCAAGCACGCCCGTGTCGGACTTCAGGGCAAAAAGTTTCTCATGTGGAAGTTTCGTACCATGGTCACCAACGCGCACAAGAGCGGGCCAGCCCTGACTCAGCACGATGACATGCGAATAACCCGAATTGGAAGACTGCTGCGAAGAACCAGCTTGGATGAACTGCCGCAAATCGTCAACGTCCTTAAGGGCGATATGAGCATTGTGGGGCCAAGACCCGAGATTCCAGCAATTGTGGAAACCTACACCAGCGAGCAAAGGCTGGCCCTGCGGGTCCGGCCGGGGATCACTGGGCTTTCGCAAATCAACGGCAGAGACGATTTGCCGATCGAGAGGAAGGTTCAGTACGATCTCGCGTATGTGAAGAACCCGTCCATGCTTTTCGACCTCAAGATCATTCTTCAGACTATTCCCGCCGTGGTCAATGCCCGCGGCAACCGGTACTAGCAAAGGGTAAGACAGCGAATGAGAGTGCTGATTCTCGCCGCTCACCCAGACGATGAAGTTCTGGGCTGTGGCGCCACCGCAGCCAGACTGAGCAGGGAAGGATACGAGGTGCTGCCGGTGCTGTTGTGCGAAAATGCAAGCGTACGATACCATGCGGACGATATGCAAAGCTGTCTGGAACGCTTTGCGAAAATGTGCGCCTCAGTGCTCGGTATCGAAGAGCCGGTCTTCATGGGGCTTCCCGACCAAAAACTCGACACCTATTCCGCGTTGGAGATCGCGCAGATGCTGGAAAAGGTGATACGAGATTACCGGCCGGAAATCGTGTTCACGCACCATGGCGGGGATATCAACAAGGACCATCAGGTTGTGTTTGATGCAACCTTGGTGGCAACGAGACCGCTGCCCGAAAGCAAGGTCCGAACGGTCTACACCTACGAAACCATCTCGTCAACGGAGTGGTCGTACACTGATTTCTACTCCAAGTTCAATCCATCTGCGTTTTTTGATGTGCACACAACACTCGGGCTTAAGCTTGAGGCGTTTAGCCAATACACCTCGGAGGTCCGGGAATTCCCGCACCCGCGATCGCTCGAAGCCATCGAGATTCGGGCGAAAGATTGGGGAGCCAGAGTCGGTTTGCAGGCAGCGGAGGCCTTCCAGATAGTGCGAACCATAAAGTAAGGCAGAACAGCGTGAAGGACGACATGTCAAACCACCAAATTTCGAAGCTACGGGTGGTTTTCATCGGCTGCGTAAAGGAAGGCAAAGAGTGCTTGCAGGAGGTCATTGAGGTCGGGTCGGATGTCGTTGCGGTTTTCACATTTACTGATGAACTTGCCGCCAAGATGTCAGGCTCAGTCTCCTTCGACGACATCACAGAGCAACACGGAATCCCGCTTTTCAAGGTAAAGAGCACCAACACGCCAGAGACCGCCGCGCGCATTCGCGACTTCGCGCCCGATGTTGTCTTTGTCACTGGGTGGACCCGCCTGGTAAGCTCAGAAATCATCAACATCCCAAAGTACGGTTGCATCGGCATGCACGCCTCGCTCTTGCCAAGGTACCGCGGACGCGCACCGGTTAACTGGGCCATCATCAACAACGAACGGGTCACGGGCAACAGTACGATTCTTCTGGATGACGGCGTGGATACCGGCAAAGTGCTTGCCCAGCAGAGCATTGTTATCTCAACGGCCGACACATGCGGTACGCTTTACGACAAAGTAGCGTGGGCTGGCAGAAAGATGATTGGGGAGATTCTCCAAAGCCTTTCCGCGTCCGAGATTCCGGGAATCCCCCAAGATGAGCGGGAAGCGACCGTCATGCCGAAACGAACGCCTGACGACGGCATCATTGACTGGAGCCGTTCAGCGCTTGAACTGTTCAATTGGGTGCGCGCGCTCACGCATCCCTATCCCGGTGCATTTACTTTTTTACAAGAGGGTAGACTCTTCATCTGGGAGGTTCGCGTTGCACACTTTTCGGAGGCCACAAATGGTGTGTCCGACTCTAAGGATGTCTCTCCTGGAACAGTCGTTTCCACGTCGGATGGCATCGCTGTGTTGACAGGCGGGATGGAGCTTGTCACGATCCATCGTCTCAGCCTGGAGGGCGAGCCGGAAATGACGTGGCAAGAATTCGTCAAAGGGCATCACCTGAGGCCAGGTGACGTGTTAGGCACTTGATTCATTTTGAGTAAGATCACTGGCAACGCCACTTATCAACTCAATTGAGAGCAGTCATGACCAAACGCATCATTGATGTTGCAGTTGGCTTCTTCGGTATTATTCTCGGTTTACCAGTCTTTTTGCTGGTATTCGCGGCGAACAAAGTTCTCGGTGGCGCCAAACTGCTTACGTCCACGAACCGTATTGGTAAGAATCTCGAGCCATTCAGTATGTATAGCTTCAGTTTGGCTGTTTTTAACAAGAAACCAAACGCTTCGGTAAGAAATGGTGAACCGCGGTCCACCAAGAACGGGCTTGCCCGGTTCCTGAAAAAAACCAAACTGGTGCATCTTCCGCGCCTGCTCAATGTTCTTAAAGGCGACATCAGTTTGGTCGGACCGAAGCCAGAGCGCACCGAGTTTCTCGACTATTATACCGCCGAGCAGTCAGAGATTTTTTCCCTTCGTCCGGGAATATTCACTCCGTTCGTGGATGGATGGATAGAGAGCGACGAAGCTTCCGAAGATGAGACGCTGGATGTGCGAGAGAAATACATTAAGCGCGTGCTGCCGCTCAAAATCGAAGCGGAACTGACCTACGTTCGCAACCATCTGCTGGGTAAGGACCTTCGCGTGATTGGCCACTTCCTGCTGGTGAAGGTCAAGAAGAAACTCAATGAGCGATTGAGAAACGAGTCAACAAACCGCAATTTTTTCTTGCCACTCGACGCGTTCTTGGCCCTCTTCTCTTACATGTTCGCTACCTGTTTGCGTTTTGACTGGACTCTGTCTCCCGCTGAACTCACCGTCTTCTTCAAGGTATTGCCGCTGGTCGTGATTGGCCGGATTGCTGCCCTCTACTATTTTGGCGTCTACAAGAACCTTTGGCGATATATTGGCCTTACCGACTTGGTTTCGATTGTGGGAGCCACAACCCTGAGTTCAGTCCTGATCGTGACAGCGGTCTTCATGTTGGGTCTGAGCGAACACTCTCGCTCAATATTCTTGATCGATTGGTTCTTATGTCACACGTTTATCGGGGGCATGCGACTTCTCTTCAGGCTGTTTCATGAGAAGATGAACGCCACCGACAAACTGGAGCGCAACGTGTTAATCATGGGAGCGGGGGATGTTGGAGAACTGCTCCTGAGTATGCTCGTTAAGGATGGCCGCGAAGAATACAATGTCGTCGGTTTTGTAGACGATAATCGCGACAAGTTGCACAGCACAATTCACGGTGTAAAAGTCATCGGCACATCAGAAGCCATCCCACGACTGACTGCCATGTTCAGAGTCGATGAAGTACTCATCACCATTGCTGAGCTGTCGTCCGATGAGATGAAGCGCATTCTGAACTATTGCCGGGAAGCAAATGTGCGCAGCAGAATCGTTCCTGCGGTCAGCGACCTGCTCAGTGGTGACGTCCATCTATCTGGCTTCCGGCGGGTGGAAGTGGCGGATCTCTTTGGCAGACAACCCGTCGAACTGGATCTTTCCGCCATTCGGGGTTTCATCGAGGGGAAAAGAGTCCTGGTGACAGGTGCGGGCGGTTCAATCGGTTCGGAACTTTGCCGCCAGGTTGCAGCGAACGAGCCGGATTGCCTGATTCTCGTGGACAAGACTGAAAACTATTTGCATGCCATCCAGTGCGAACTGGAGTCCCAGTTTGAAGCCCTGACGATTCACAGCAGTCTCAGCAATATCACAAACAAGCAAAAGCAGGTGAGGGTTTTCGAGAAATATAAACCTGAAATCGTGTTTCATGCCGCAGCCCACAAACATGTGCCTCTAAGTGAGCACCACCCGGAGGAGGCTATATGGAACAACGTATTCGGCACGATGGTAATCTCGGACCTGGCGGCCGCGCATGGCGTACTCGCGTTTGTGATGGTCTCTACTGACAAGGCGATTAATCCAACCAGCGTGATGGGTTGCACGAAGCGAATTGCTGAACTGTACGTACAGGCGCTTGCGACTCAAAGCAGCACTATGTTTGTCACCGTTCGGTTCGGAAATGTCCTGAACAGCAACGGCAGCGTTGTCCCGATTTTCATGAAACAGATAGAGCAGGGGGGACCGGTTACCATTACCCATCCGGATGTCGAGCGCTACTTCATGAGCATTCAGGAAGCCGTTCAGCTGATTCTGCAGTCGGTGAGCATGGGCAAAAGCGGCGAGATATTTCTCCTTGAAATGGGCAAGTCAATTCGCATCATCGACCTTGCGACTGAGTTGGTTCAGCAAGCCGGGTTGCGAGTGCACGAAGATATCGAGATTAAGTTCACTGGCCTGCGTCCCGGGGAAAAGCTCTACGAAGAATTGGTCGGAAAAGACGAAGAGTTAGTTCCCACGAGCCACGCCAGCATTCAAACGCTAAAGTCTATACAGACGACCTCACTTGATGAGTTGGTCCGCAGGCTTGAGCGTCTGGTGCAAACATGCCAGGAGTCCACTCCAGCCGGGATGCTGCAACTGCTAGAGGAGATCGTGCCTGAGTACAACTCGGCAGGCCCGGTTGAAACGGACAGCAACTTGTTCAGCCACATAGCAGCATCAGGGAAACGCAAATCTGGTCCGGACCGCCGGGTCGGCCAGGAGTTGGCTAGTGCTAACTGATTGTAGCAGGAAAATGCCGGGCCTTTCAGTCCAGGGAGATCCCGACACAACGAACTCCGAGAGCCGCGCGTCGCGTCGCTCTGAACGGCGTGCCGTTTTATGCGAGCCCTTGGTGACCGCCGTGTGCAGTGATGAAGAGGCTTTTACCGCCCTCGAGCTCGATTGGGGCGAATTGCTCTCCGTCGCGCAAACCAGCGGCTGCTTTTTGAGCTTCCAGTGGATGAGAACGTGGTGGGATTTCTACCGACTTGAAAACCCCCAATCCCGGCTTTTCATTCTCACCTGCCGTGACGCGGGCGGGCGCATGGTTGGCATTCTGCCACTTTTTGAGAAGACAGTCCGATTCGCGGGCATGCGGCTGAGGGCGCTTCGCCTGATTGGAAACGACTTTGACGCGCCGGACCATCTGGACGCCATTGTCGCGGAGCAAGAGTCTGATCTCATTGCCGGGCATCTCCTTTCGGGGGTTTTGCGCCACGCACAGGGTATCGACCTGCTTCTTCTCGCTGATGTTGCGGATCAATCGGTTCTGCGATCAGTGCTTCCGAGCTGGTGTGGCAGGCAAGCCATGCGATTTTCGGCCGTGCGGAAAACCACCTGCCCTTATGTCGAAATCGCAGCCAGTTTTTCGGAATACCTCGGCTCGCTTTCATCGAGCCATCGCTACAATGTTCGCCGACGCGGCAGGAAGCTCGAAGCGCAGCACAACGTTGGCTTTGAAGTCGCCTCCCGGCCGGCCGAAGTCAATCGTGCTCTCGAGACCCTATTTGACTTACATCATAAGCGTTGGGCCCAACTCGAAGCTAGCAGCAAGTTTGCGACGAGGGCTGTGGCAGACTTTCATCGAGCGGTGAGCGCCAACTTGGCTCAGAATGAGATGATCCGGGTCTTCATCTTGATGTGTGATGAGCGCCCCGTGGCAGCGCTTTACGGCTTTGTGTTTGGCAACCGTTTTTCTTACTACCAGGCTGGCTTTGACCCGGACTTTGAAGGAAAAAGCGTGGGCGTGGTTTTGCTGGCGCGGATTCTTGAATACTGTACTGCAAACGGATATGCTGAATTCGATTTCCTGCGAGGTCTGGATGACTATAAACTTAGATGGACAAGAAAGGCCAGACCGACGTGGAATTGCCATGTGGCAATCACTCGGCGGGGCGCCGCGTTTGTGGGCCTACAAGCTCTCAAGTGCAGTGTCAAGTCGTGTCTACGTCTTGCGCGCCAGATAATTCGTCCTCCACGTTCCTGAGAATAACGATGAAGCACCAGCTGAAGGTCGTGATTTACTACTCTGGCCTGGCCTATCTCATCAGACTCGTCAATAGTCTGAGGGGGCGTAGAGTCACGATACTCACCTTCCATCGAATTGCGAAAGCGGGAGACAGTGGGCTGCCGACTATTTCCGTTACCTATGACAATTTTCAAAAACTTGCGGCCTTTGTTGCCCGACATTATGAAATCATCTCGATGACGCAATATCTGGAACTCGCCAAAGCAGGAGCGAGGCCTGCGCGCCACACGTTGGTTTTGACTTTCGACGACGGCTGCCGTGAGGTGCTTGAGCATGGTTTGCCAATCTTGGAGGCGCTCGGGCTGCCAGCAGTGATGTTTATCCCAACCGGGACTATTTCTAACGGCGGGGTTTTTTGGTGGGACACTGTCTTCACCATTTTGAGCAGCGCCCGACGTCCCCTGTTGCCTACACAGGTCGATGACTCGAGCCTGTCTGAAACCATGCAACGAATCCCTGGGATCCTGGCGCTACCGATGCGAGAGCGGAAAAATGCAGTCATTAACCTGGTGGAAGAATTGCAGAATGCGCCGCCCAACGTGGGAGACAGATTAGGTCAACTTCTGCTGGAGGCTAACCCCAATCTGATGAACAGGCGGGTCCCCCGGAGCGCCTTGAGCTGGGCCGAGGTCACCGAGCTGGCCCGCCGCGGATTTGAGATCGGTTCTCACACAGTGACTCACCGATTCCTGCACAGATTGTCAACGGAAGAAGTGCGCCGTGAACTGGAAATGTCCAGGCAGGACATCGAGCAGCACTTGGGCATAAAGACGGACATCTTTTCTTACCCCGGCGGCAAATACAATCCTGACATCGCGGCCGTGGTTGCAGAAACCGGACACGTTTGCGGCTGCACCACCGACGACGGGATCAACTCGTCTGATGAAGATGTTTTCCGTCTCAAACGGGTGAACATCTGGGATGAAAAAGTGGTCGATGCCCGCGGACGTTTTTCAAAAGCTGCTACCGCCTGGAGCCTGTTCGCAAAATGGTAACTTCGCCGGGCCAAAAACTCACGAAGATATTGTTCCTGATCGACCATTTTCATGACTTTGGCGGTACCGAGCGACATGTGGTTGAGCTAGCCAGACGGATGGACCGCGACCGATTCGAGTGTGTGATTTGTCCTTTGAGTTCCAACCCTGAGTATGTGGATAAAATCAAGAGAACCGGGGTCAGAGTGATTCCCGCCTCGGTGCAGCGAATCTACGGCTTTTCCGGACTCAGGCAAGCGGCCCGGCTTATCCGCTTTGTCCGCTTGAATCACTTCGATGTGGTCCAGTCTTTCAATGTCATTTCCGATATTCTGGCGGCGGTGGTCGGCAAAATTGGTGGCGCTCGCACTATTATCTCGAGCCGGCGTGATCTCGGCGACCACCGCAAAAAGCGCCACCTGTACGCAACCAGATTCACCGATCGCTGGGTCAGCCACTACCTGGCCGTTTGCGACAAGGTCGCGCTCAGCATGCGCGAGAGAGAGGGCATCCCCGCGGCCAGGATTACCACGGTTTACAATGGCATCGACTCAGCACGCTCAACGGAGGTTGACGCGGCGAGCATTGAACAGATCGCAGGGCAGTTTGATATTGGTCCGGAGACCTTCGTGGTCGGCAACGTCTCCCATTTCAGACCCGAGAAGAATCACCTTTTGCTTCTCGACGCTATTGAAAAAGTTCGAGATGAGATTGCGAATTTGCGACTCATCCTCCTAGGGGATGGGCCAACGCAATCGGCGTTCGAACGCCAGGTTGAAGAGCGTGGCCTAACTGACGTCGTTTTCTGCATCGGCTATGTCGAGAATGTCCCGGACTATGTCCGCCTCATGGATGTTTGCTGCCTGACACCCAGCAAAAACGAGGGATTTTCAAACGCCATTCTGGAACAAATGGAGTTAGCCAAACCCGTGATCGCCACTGACGTCGGCGGGAACAGCGAGGCCGTGGCCGACGGCGAAACAGGTTACGTGGTTCCAGCCAACAGTGTCGACCGACTAGCTGATGCCATTCTCAAGCTATACCGGGACCCTGCGCTCAGGGCCCGCATGGGCAAAAACGGACGGGAACGCGTCATTAGGCTTTTTTCAAGTAACACAATGGTTCAAGAGATGGAAGATTTCTACACGCAAAGCAGACAGGGCGGTTTCAGTGAACAAGCCTAGCATCCTTCTGATTTCGATTGACACGCTGCGTGTTGACCATCTGTCCTGCTACGGTTACCAGCGCGCGACGACGACAAACATCGACTGTCTGGCAGAAGACGGTGTCCGGTTTATGAACGCCTACTCCGCCGCAGTGTGGACTCCCCCCGCGCACGCATCGATGTTGACAGGGCTTTACCCGTCGCGGCACGGCGTCATCGATCAGAACAAACTTGCCGACTCGGTGCCAACCCTTGCGCAGGTGCTGCAACAGGAAGGGTATCAAACATGTGGCTTTGTCAACAATAGCCAGGTTGGTGAGCTGGTCGGTTTGGACCGCGGACATGATGACTTTCATGAGATATGGATTGGGTTGTCCCACAACCAATACCTGAAACGCGTCGCCCACAAGTTGAAGAGTTCCCTCGGTTATCTTGACAGCGGCGCCGCTGAAACAAACCGACGTGTCACGCATTGGTTTGACAACAGTTGGGACCGGCAACGACCGTTTTACATGTTCCTGCACTATCTTGAGCCACACAATCCCCTTGGGGCCCCTCATCCATTCAGAAATCGGTTCGTCGAAACCACCCAGGACATTGACCAGCAGAAAGTCAGGGCGTTGGCACACAATCCTCTGGTTTACTACACCGACGACATCACCGTTTCCCGCTCAGAAAACGAACGGCTGCTTGCGCTGTATGACGGCGAAATTGCCTATATCGACCACAAGATTGGAGAAGTAGTCGCCAGGCTGCGTGCGCTCGGAGTGTACGACAACACGCTGATTGTCCTCACAGCCGACCACGGTGAGCACTTTGGGGAGCACGGCCATTATTCGCACGTCGCCAGCCTCTATGAAGAGATCGTTCACATCCCCATGTGCGTCAAATTTCCGTCGTCCTGTAATCTCCAGGGGGTCGCATCCACTCCGGTGCAGCATGTCGATCTTTTTCCAACAGTCTTGGATATCCTGGGCACGGACTATCCCGGCGAACATGAGCTGCCCGGAAAAAGTCTTGTTCCCAAGGATGGAAAGATCCAGATCGAAGCAGACCGGGCGGTTTTCGCTGAGTGGGAGGGGAGAATCCCTCACTTCATCCGGGATCGCAAAAATGGCGATGAAGTGCATCCGCCGGGGAGTCGCCGTGACCTCTCGCAACAACTCAAGATGATTCGTCGCGGCCGCTGGAAATACATCATGAGTTCATCGGGCAGCGATGAACTCTATGACATTGAGGCAGATAATTGTGAGACTACGAATCTCGCGAAATCGCAGCGGGATATCTGTTCGACATTGCGAGCTGAGCTCATCCTTCAACTTGGGGCATTCGGCGAATCACCCGGTGAGAATTCATACGAAATGAATGACAAAATCAAGGAACACCTAAAAGCCCTGGGCTACTTGTAAGACATCAGAACATGAAACTGGGGCACATCAAAACGATTGTGCGGAGTTGCCTGCCACCCTACTATTTTCCGGCAAGATGGGCTGCATTGAGAGAGCTGATTGGGTTAGGGGCACAGAAGCCGCAGAGGGATTCAGCACACTTGCGAGCGGCTGTCGAGTGGCTGTTTCGCTCGCAGGACGCCGGCGATGACGATGGCTCGTGCAAGGCCTACTCGCTCAAAACGGGGTGGGGCGCTTCTTACCCGGAGACCTCCGGATACATTGTGCCAACGCTGTATGACTACTACCAGTTGGTCCCAGACAGTGATGGAGCTGAAAGAGCCTTGCGGATGGCAAAATGGTTGGTGTCCGTGCAACTGGACGGCGGCGGTATTCCTGCTGGCTCGGTGTTCAAATCTCTGAAACAACCGACCGTTTTCAACACGGGGCAGGTTCTCTTGGGATTTGTGCGCGCCTACCAGGAATCCGGGGAAGAAGCCTTTCTGGCCGCTACCGAAAGGGCCGCAGATTGGCTTGTCAGCGTGCAGGATGATGATGGCGAATGGCGCAGTTTCGATTCTCTCGTTGTCCGGTCAAAGGGAGTCAACCGCTACAATACCAGAACGTCGTGGCCGCTACTCAAGGCCCATCAAATTTGTCCGAAGCCGGCTTATGAGACAGCCGCAATTAGAAACCTGGAGATTTCCACTCGCAAGCAACATGAAAACGGCTGGTTCCCCGATAATTGTCTATGGGATGACAGCCAGCCCCTTCTTCACACAATCAGCTATACCATTCGCGGTTTGTTGGAAAGCGGCATCATTCTGAATGCCAAGGCCTTCACTGCGTCAGCCAGACACGCTGCTGATGCGTTGCTAGCTCAGCAGAACCCGGACGGCTCACTCTTCGGCTGCTTCGATGTAGACTGGCAACCGAGGGTCAAATGGATTTGCCTGACCGGGTGTGCCCAAATTGCGATCATCTGGTTCAGACTCTTTGAGATGACGCAAGAATCCAGGTATTTCGACGCAGCCGCTAGAGCGACGCACTTCCTGAAGACCGTCCAGCAGTTGGATGCTGACAACCCCGGCATTCGAGGATGCATCAAGGGCTCGTCGCCGATCTACGCTGCCTACGGCCCCTACCTTTATCTCAACTGGGCGACCAAGTTCTTCGCAGACGCCCTCATGTTGAAGATGCAAATCGAGACTTCCAACAATGAGCAAGAAACTGGTGAAACAGAAAGTCCTGATAATCTCCTATCAGTTTCCCCCGCTGTGCAGTAGCGGCGTCCACCGCACGCTCAAGTTCATCAGGTATCTGAGAGACTACGATTGGGAGCCTGTCGTGCTCACCGCCAAACCTGAGTGTTACCAGGATGACCTGGACAACGATTTGTTCTCCAAGGTGCCAGCGGGTGTCCAGGTCTTTCGAACGCCAGTCGTGCGGATTTTCGATGCCCTTTCTAATCTGCGGAAAACTGCATCCGGCAAAGGAGATCGCACAAGCCCCATCGAGCACAAGGGGGGGAGTGCTCAGAACGCAGATGGCTTTCTTGGAAAACTAAAGAAATTCGTTGTGACCATGGGCACCATTCCGGACAATGAAAACGGATGGCTGATTCATGCCCTGCCTTCAGCCCGCAGAATTACGCGGGACCAGGATATCACCGCGATCTATTCGACAGGCCAGCCGTGGACCGCTCATTTGATCGCGATGCTGCTCAAGATGGTGAGCAGCAAGCCATGGGTTGCAGACTTCAGAGATCCCTGGACTCTGAACCCATATCGCAACAGGTACCCCTGGGTTCGGGAGGGTATTGAGCGACTGCTGGAGGCCATGGTCATCCGGAGAGCCGACCGTGTGATTGCCAACACAAAGCAGCTCGCGCACGAGTTTGCTAAGAGATACCCTCAACACCAGGCAAAACTTGTCACGATTACGAACGGCTATGATCCCGCGGATTTTGATGATTTGCATCCCGCAACCAACCGCTCAGTCAACGGGCGGCCGCTGACGCTTGCTCATACTGGTACCTTTTTTCGGAAAAGAAATCCGGTTAACTTTCTGAAAGGACTTTCGCAGTCGATTGAGCGGGGACTGATACCCAAGGATGGCATCGAAGTCAATTTTATTGGTCGGGGATTGGACAACTTTGACATCCCTAACCTGATAGAGGAACTGAACCTGACGGATACAGTCGCCCTCTGCGGTTACAAGCCACATCCTGAGTGCCTGGCTGCACAGCGAGATTCCGACGTTCTCCTTGTAATTCAACCTGACACGCAGCTCCAGGTCCCGGCCAAGCTTTATGAATACGTCCGGATCGGCCGCCCAACCCTGGCGTTGACTGTTGATGGAGCGACTTCCGATTTGATACGGACACACCAGTTGGGTTACGTTGCGGACGCAGACAACATTGATGCTATTTGCGAGGCGCTGACAGAGTTGTATCAGCAATATCGTTTGAAAGCGCTGCCAACCAGACTTGCGTCGAACTCAGTCGAGGAATTCGATGTGCGGCACTTGACCGGACAACTGGCGGAACAGCTAAACGAAGTGTCATGTCGAGATTGAAAATACTGAATGTTGTCGGCGCACGCCCGAACTTCATGAAAATCGCCGCTGTCATGCGAGCGATGCAACGGCAGCCGGGATTCGATGCGACGCTTCTTCACACGGGACAGCACTACGACCAGGCCATGTCAAAGTTGTTCTTTGAAGAGCTCGAGATACCGAAACCCGACATCTTTTTAGGAATTGGTTCTGGAAACCACGGCGAGCAGACCGGCAGAATCATGGTCGAGTTTGAGAAGGTGGTGTTACAGAACAAGCCTGACCTGGTTGTCGTCGTAGGGGATGTGAATTCCACTATTGCGTGCGCGCTGGTGGCAGTGAAGCAAGGCGTGAAAGTCGCGCACGTGGAAGCTGGGCTGCGCAGTTACGACCGCACCATGCCAGAGGAGATCAACCGGATTCTGACGGACCAAATATCCGACCTGCTTTTCACAACCGAGTCGAGCGCCGAGAGCAACCTGCTCAAAGAGGGGGTCGATCAGGCCAAGATCCACTTCGTGGGCAACGTGATGATTGACACTCTGTTCGCCAACTTGAGGAAGGCGGGGGACTCCAACATCCTCTCAAAACTCAGTGTGGGACCCAAAGCTTTCGCCGTCCTGACGCTGCATCGGCCGAGCAACGTCGACTCCCATGAGAATCTCTCGACGATCTTGCAGGCTCTCGCCAGCGTGCAAGAGCAGATTCCCGTCGTTTTTCCCATCCATCCCCGGAGTCAAGACCGGTTAGAGCAGTTTGGGTTGAAGCCCAAACTGCTGGAAATGCCGAACCTGCGTGTTACGGGCCCGCTCGGTTATCTCGATTTTCTCAAGCTCATGTCAGAAGCGAAATTCGTCATGACGGATTCTGGTGGCATTCAAGAAGAGACGACCGCTCTCGGCATTCCGTGCCTGACCCTTAGGGAGAATACCGAGCGGCCGATTACGGTAACCGACGGCACCAACCGGGTGGTTGGCAACGATGCGATGCGCATTGTTGAAGAAAGCATGAACCTGGTCGCGGGGAAGACTTTACCAGGCAGGCGACCGCAGCTCTGGGATGGCAAGGCCTCCGAAAGAATCGTCCGCGTCCTGGCTGGTGAATCTGCTTTGTCAACGTCTCTGTCTCGGCACGACGGTGTTTCCTAAACTGGCAACCTGAAGATTCAACACCCATAATCAAGTCATGAAAAAACAAAGATTCCAGGTCAGCATCGGCATGCCGGTGTACAATGCCGAGCAGTTTCTTGAAGAATCACTCAAGTCCATTCTGACACAGTCTTTCGCGGATTTCGAGGTAGTCATTTCGGACAACGCTTCCACCGACCGCACGGATGAGATTTGCCGGGATTTCGCAGGGTCAGTCAAGCGAATCCACTACTCCCGAAACGAGACTAACGTCGGTGCATCCAAAAACTACAACCGGGTTTTCGAGCTGTCGCAGGGTGAGTATTTCAAGTGGGCGGCCGCAGATGACATCTGCGCCCCGGAGTTGCTCGAGAAGTGCAGGCAGGCGCTGGAGGACCATCCCGATGCTGTCTTGAGCTACCCGAAAACGAAGATCATCGACGCTGCCGGCGAGTTGGTAGAAGATTATCACGACGGCTTGGATCTGCGAGATGCGAGGGAGTGCGACCGCTTTATACAACTGGTTAATTCCATCCGCGAGTGCAATGCCGTGTTCGGGCTTGTCCGCTCCGAGGTGTTGCGGAGGACCGCCTTAATAGCAAATCATATCAACTCCGATGTCAATTTATTGGCAGAGCTGAGTCTCTATGGCAAGTTCTGCGAGATCCCGGAGTACCTGTTTTATCGTCGCAACCACCCTCAGGCCTCGAGCTGGGACAAGTCTATCGACAAGCAACTGGAGTTTTTTGATCCCGCCCTGCTGGGCAAGGCGGTTTTTAAGAAATGGAAGATGATGCTGGCCTATTTTGCCGCGGTCAAACGGGCTCCCCTGGTGGCCAACGACAAACTTGATCTCTACACCTATCTCTGCCGAAAAATCGTCTGGAGTCGCCAGGCTTATGCCGCGGAATTGATTAACGGGGTGCGATACCGGTTTCTGTCCCAGAGGCACAAGCTCTCGTTGTCAAGATAAGCGAGCCACAGAAAGCAATTGTTTAAACAACTAAGAAAACTCGGCAAAGACACGGTTGTCTATGGGATCGGCAACGCGCTGAAGCGTGGAATTGGCTTCTTGCTTCTTCCCGTTTACACGCGATTCCTGACCCCCGCTGACTATGGTAAGCTGGAGCTGCTCAACGTCACATCGATCATGTTGTTCGTGTTCACCGTTCAGGGGCTCACGACTGCGTTTCTGCGCTTCCACGCGGACGCCAAGAGTGAACGTGAGAAGTACGAGCTCATCAGCACATCGTTTTACTACCTGGTTCTGTCAGCCCTGACATCGTGTGGACTTCTCTACATTTTTGCCGAGCAGTACGGGGCGTTCGTTTTTGGAGAGACTGATCAGTTCTCCATATTCGTTAAGATCATGGTTTTCACGGCGTTTTTCGAAATCGCGTCGCTGACTGCCTTCCAGCTTTTTCGGGTGACACAGCAATCCGTCAAATACGTCATCGTGGTGCTCGCTGGTTTTCTGACCAACGTTGGATTCAATATTTACTTTGTCGTTGGCCTCAAGCTCAGTATCAAGGGCGTTTTGCTCGGGAATTGCATCAGCGCGCTGATTGTTCTGTTCATCAACTTGTTTCTCATCAGGCAGTCTCTTGTTTTCAAGATTTCCGGTTCCAAGCTAAGAGAAATGCTCAGGTTTGGCCTGCCTTTGGTCTTTGCTTCGCTGTTCATCTGGGTCTTACAGATTTCCGACCGGTTCCTGCTACAGCGGTTGTCATCAACTGAGGAGCTTGGCTGGTACTCGCTGGCGTACAGATTTGCTACCATCATGTCGTTTCTGGCCATCACGCCTTTCTCGACAGCATGGGGCGCTCACTGCTTCCAGATTGCCACACGAGATGATGCACAGAAGACCTTTGCCACGATCACGACTTTTTGGTTGCTCATCTTGTGCGTCCTCGCCTCCGGCTTGGTGATCCTGACACCATTTGTCATAAAGCTGATGGCGGATGAGGCCTTTTGGGTTGCGCAGCAGGCCGTGTTCCCCCTGGTTTGCATGATGGTCGTAAACGGCATGTTCACGATTTTCGATCTTGGAATCAACGTCGCGAAGCGCACGCAATACATGGCCTATATTGTGGGTGTTGGCGCGGTGATGAATGTTGGCCTGAATGTGATTCTCATTCCCGGGTTCGGCATGATGGGCGCCGCGTATGCGTCTCTGGCATCCTTCGGGGCCATTACGATGATCACCTACTTTGTAAGCCAGAAAGTCTATTTCATCCCGTTCCAAATTGCTCGACTCATCAAGCTGATGATGCTCTTCCTGGCGGTCACGTATACATCCACGATGTTCGAGAGCGAAAACATGTGGCTGGACCTGGCGCTGCGATTGGGGCTGATCGTGGTATTCTTCGTGAGCATTCCCATGAGCGGCTTCTTCTACGACAATGAGAAGGACTACGCAAAATCGGTCTGGCGCGAGGTCCGCGGCAAGAAAGGTCTGATGACAAAACTCGAATACGGTCTCAGGCTGATTCGGACAACATCTTAGGAGGGCCGTGCTAAGCAGGCAGACCCCGTTGATTTCATAAAATGACAAGAATTGCGAGAACTGACAAAAGTCGACAAATGAAAGTAGCCTTTATTAATCAACCCTGGAACAAGATCGTACCGCCGGTGAAATCCGGGTCGATCGGCATCTTGACTTATGAGATTGCACGCCGGCTGGCAACTTCGTGCGATGTTGTGATTTATGGCCGAAAAGAAGGCTCGCACACGAAAGTGGCCGTGCATGAAAACATCGAGCACCGTCATTTCTTGATCGCCAGAGATTTCAGGCTTGTCAGCAGGATAAAAGGCTCCTATCGAGTCAAGCGTCTGCTGCAATTGTTGCGACCCGTGTCGCCATTTCGCTTTGTCAAGACGCCTCTGTTTGCATCACGCTTCTATTTCTTAGGATACATTCTTCAGGTTGCTGCGGATTTGCGAAAGCAGAAATGCGATGTCATTCACGTCCACAATCTCTCGCAGTTTACGCCAATCGTGAGATGGTTCAATCCCCGGGCTAGAATCGTGCTGCACATGACCTGCGAATGGCTCTCTCAGCTAGACCGGAAGATGATCGGCAGGCGTGTGAGAGCGGTTGATCTCATCCTGGGCTGCAGTGAACATGTTTCGAACAAGATCAGAAAGCGTTTCCCGCAGATGGCCGACAAGTGCCGCACCGTCTACAATGGCGTTAACGTGGGTTTGTTCCAGGCAGCAGGGCAGGAGACTGCTGAAAATGCCCGTCCGCCGCTTGTTCTCTTTGTTGGCCGGGTCTCTCCTGAAAAAGGACTGCACACGCTGCTGGATGCCCACAAAAGGGTCGTTGAACGCAATCCCGACGTTCAGCTGAGCATTGTTGGACCGAACGCACCGACCCCGGAGAGATTCATCGTAGCACTGAGTGATGAGCCCAATGTCTCGGCGCTGTCTTCGCTCTACAAAAGGAGCTACATGGCGCATCTCGAAGACCAGGTCAAAGACCATGAATTGACCAAGGTGGAATTCACCGGTTCGATCTCTTATCAGGAAGTCAACGGCTACTACCAGAAGGCGGACTTGTTTGTCTGCCCTTCTTTCAGTGATGCGTTTCCCTTGACCGTTCTCGAAGCCATGGCCAGTGGATTGCCCGTGGTTGCTTCTCGTGTCGGCGGTGTGCCAGAAGCAGTGGTTGATGAAGACACCGGGTTGCTGGTCGAGTCAGATGATCCAGAGGCGCTGGCCAACGCCATCAGCCGAGTTCTCGAGGACTCCGAGATGCGTGAGTCAATGCGTGTGGCCTCGTTAGAGCGCGCGAAGGAGCTTTTCTCGTGGGACAAGATTGCCGAAGACTTACGGCGCCACTACGAAAACCTGACTGCCAATACGAGTAACCATGGTTAGGCCCTTGTTTAGACGCGTCTTCAAAGCGGTGCATCTGCACCGGCTTCAGCCGTACACGGACTCGGATCTGTGTCGAACGGCTGTCGTCTTTTCGCCCCATTTCGATGACGAAGTTCTGGGCTGTGGTGGCACCATCATCAAAAAGAAAAGGGCCGGGGCGGATGTTAAGATCGTCTTCATGACCGATGGCAGCAAATCGCACCGCCACATGATGGCAGAAGACAAGCTATCTGAAATCCGTTCGCGCGAAGGTGTCGCCGCTGGGGTGGCCATGGGCCTGGACCCAAGCGACGTCATTCGGCTGAATTTTGAGGAAACGCGACTCAACCAGCACGAAGATGAAGCCGTGCGCCGGGTCGCTGAGGTCTTGGCGGAGACCCAGCCTCAGGAGATCTTCCTTCCTTATTTTGGTGAGCCGCTTCTGTGGTCCCACGACCACGTGTTTACTAACCGCGTCGTGCTCACTGCCATCGATCGAGTCGGCTGCAGCGCCACGGTCTACGAGTATCCTATCTGGTTTTGGAGCTACTGGCCCTGGGCTACGCTGCCTGTGAAGAGTATCATCGGATTTCTGCGGCTGGTAAAGCACAGCACGATTGCAGACTGGCGGCTCTTCCGCGACCTGACTTGCAGCGTTTACATTGGAGACGTTCTCCAGGAAAAGAGAAACGCACTCGAACAACACGAATCGCAGATGACCCGGCTCATCCCAGACCGACGCTGGAAGACATTAGGTGAAGTTGCCAACGGGGAATTTCTTCCATGCTTTTTTCAAGAGCATGAGCTGTTTTTCAAGAGGCCTCGCCAGCGCGGACAGGTCGTGAATCAAAGCGCCACAGCGGGACCGTCCAGAACAAACATCACCCTTCCAATCCCAAAGGTCTCGAACTGCTGAACCGTTTCATCCCTTAATATGGACAATCAGTGAAAGGACACCTGACTTGAAAGCTCTTATCGCCCTCCTCAGAATACGCTCAACGGTGCTCACGACTTGCTTCGTTGTCGCTACCACGATAATCGGTTGCTCACTTGATGCGGACACACCCGCTATTCAGGTGTACCACATGCCCAGAGTTTACGCGAAGCGCTTCGGAGACCTAACCGCCAACATTTGCGGCGTCTTGCGTTCGGATGTGGAGCGGGTCGAATACAGCGTCAATGACGGTCCGTGGCTGGAACTCAAACAGGGCGGCCCGGGTCCGCGGGTTCCACCACCGTTATTTACTGTCGAGATGAGTGAGGCCGAGCTTGTTCCCGGGACTAACAATGTGAAAATGAAGGCTTTTCACGGTGCGGAAAAATCCGAGGACATGGCGCTGCGTTTTGATTACGACCCGTCTCCGATTCAGCTGCCCATCACCCGCGATTGGTCCAATGGCGATCTGGAAGTGCAGGATGGCTACTGGGAAACCTTCCAGACAAAAGATGGTTGGCGGGTTCGGCCCAAACTTGGTTTCGAGGATTACGACCGGCTGCTTGTGGTCGCCGGCGCATTTCAGGGAGGTCGTCGCATCGAGATGGACCTTGTTTTTCGTGGTGAACTCAGGGAGCCCTACGGCTTCGGCATTCTCCCAATGTGGGGCGGTCGTCCTGACGACCTGGGTGTCTCGCCGCGCTGGGGCTGGAATTTCAGTCTCGTCTGGTACTACTCGAAGTATGAAGGCGTCGGCATGGACTTCTCCTACAAACATGGCAGGGAAGAGCCGGACTGGGTCACCACCTATCGCAATTTGAACTTGAAGCGCGATGTGCACTACTTTCTAACCATCGAATGCTGGCCCGTGCTCGATGATATGGGCAATCACAAGTTCTATCGCCAACGGATGAAATGGCGGGAAGAGGGTCAACCAGAGACTCAGGACTGGATGGAGTTGACGGATGTTGAGGGAGCTCCGATCCCGGAGGGTGAGTACGCAGTGGCACTGATTGCACACCGTAGCAGTGTCGACTATGGGCCGGTCACCGTTAAGCCGCTGCACGACTAAGTGCGTGTGGCTGCCCATCGGCTCGCGCAGAAGTGTTTGAAATGAGGACTCCGAACCGTCTTTCCCGGAAATCTCCTGACCAAATCTTGGTTTCGAGGCTAACTCGCGTCTATCTGCTCGTAATCCTGGCATGCACGCTTTTTCCCTACGATCCCTATTTTGGCGATGTGTTTGGCGACCTGCAGGTACGGTTGGACCACTTGCTTAGCCTCGAAGGTCTGCAAACGACAGATTTCTTGCTCAATGTGCTTCTGTTTATACCCCTGGGATTTCTGATGGCGTCGCGGCTTCGGCGCGGTCTGACCTGGACCAGCATCTTGGTGGTTGTTCTTGCCATGTGTTTGTCCTTCACCATTGAAGCAATTCAGGTTTTTCTGCCATCGCGATTTGCATCGCTGGCGGATGTAGTGGCGAATGGGCTGGGCGCACTGCTAGGCATTGTTGCCTGTCATCTCGGTGGGCGTGGGTTGGTGCAGCCATTTCTCGGCTTGTTGCGCAACATGGCCGCGGCGGACCGGGTAAGGCAGATGTTTGTTTGGGGTTCCTATTACGCATTGTTGTTCATGCTCGTGCTGGCTTGCAGAGGCAGTGGAACACTCTCCGGCTGGAACGACTCCTACACACTTCTCTTCGGGAATGAAACCACCGGCGATCGCCCCTGGAGAGGCAAGATCGAGCACGTACAGTTTCTTGGCAGGTCTTGTTCTGAAGACGAAATCGCGCGCGCTTTTCGTGAGAGTGGCGGCCTCATGCCGGGTGCGAATTCCCTGATTGGCTCATATCGTTTTGAGAGCGACGAGTATCAAGATGATGTCGGCTTGCTCCCTGAGCTCGCCTGGCAAGGCCATCCCCGCCATGCGGCGCCAGACAGCGGTCTGCTGCTCGACGGAGAGAGTTGGCTGGAAACGACGGGTTCAGCAGCGGCGCTGACGAGGGGGATTGTCAAGTCGAATCAGTTCACAATCAATGCGTCACTGGCTGCGCAAGACACCAACCAATCTGGGCCGGCCAGAATTGTTACGCTTTCTGACGGCCCCTACCAACGAAATTTCACTCTCGCACAGGATGGCCCGGATTTGGTTTTCCGGATGCGCACACCACTCACCGGTGACAACGGGTTACTGCCGGAGTTCGTCGCCCCTGGTGTGTTCGCCAGTGGCAACATGCGTAATCTCACCTTGAGTTACAACGGCATTGAGCTGGTTCTCTACGTCGATGGCGTCAAGCGCGTTCATTCCTGGCGAATTTCCGCTGCACCCGCGGTGTTTGGCCACTTCTTTCGCCTGGATGCATTCGATCTGAAAGGATATCATCGGGTTCTGATTGGGCTCCTTTTCTTGCCTCCCACTCTTGTCCTGAGTCGATTACTCCGACCAAAGCGCAGCAGAGCACCATGGAATTAGGCCTTGGTTTCACAAAATATATTCCGCTGATCATTTACATTGTCGGCCTGGCCGTCATCCTGCTGACTCTATTTTACCGGATCGACATTGGCATTTTCTTCCTGGTGCCTCTTCTCACGCTGCAGAACATTCTCGATAGCCTGGCGCAATACCCAGGCGGTTCGGACATTCTCGATTTCCTGTATCTGGCGCTGATGGCCAAGTGGTTTTTCAATCAGCAGACATCAAAAGATGACCCGGAGCTGGCCCGGTTGGATGCGGTTGCGGAGGTTAAGAAGCCGCTCGTCGTGGTTTTGGGTCTGATCATGGTCTGGACCTACCTGGAGTTCTGGAACGGCTCTCTGAACCTTGGCACTGGGCCGCCGATCAGTCCCGGCGACCCGCGCTTTGTGACATGGAAGAATTTTGTGATGTTACCGCTTCTCTCTTTGATTGTTGTGCACAACATCAAGAATGAGAAACAGGTGAAGATTATCGTCGGCCTCATGGCGTTGTCAATGTTGTTCATGGACCGCACCTTCTACCATCACATCGCCGGCCGTGATCGCTCTCACTACAGTGGTGATCTGCGCGCTACAGGCACCTTCACCTATCTTGGACCAAACGAGCTAGCGGCATTCTACGCGCAGAATACGATCATTTTGGTCTGTCTCTATCTGTTGGACGAGCACCGCCGCCGTAGGGCGCTCTTCATGGTGACCTTCGTCTTCAATTATTTCTGCACCATCTTTCTCTACTCCAGGAGTGGCTATCTGGCGATGGCCGTTTCTTTGATTTTTCTTGGAGTTGTCAAAGATCGCCGGCTGGCGGTCGCAATGCTCGTTTTCGTCATGTTCTGGCGGGTTTTTACGCCTGTGTCTGTTCAGGAGAGAATCGATATGTCTGTCACGGAGGAGGGTACGGACTCATCCGTGTCGGCAAGGTACCTATTGTGGGAACAGGCTCTCGATCGCATTCAACAACAGCCAGTGATCGGCCACGGATACCAAGTGACGCCTTACATGGGGTTCTGGGCCGGGAAACCGCGAAAGAGTCTACACAATGGCTATCTAGAGGTAATTCTGGAGCTTGGGGTGGTCGGGATGGGTATATTTCTCGTCTTCTTCGGCCTGGGCATCCGCTACGGATGGCGACTTTATCGAACGGCTCGGGATGGATTCTCCCAGGGACTTGGGCTGGGTTTCATCGGGTGCATTCTCGCGGTGCTGGCCAGCAACGTGTTCGGTAGCTACTGGTTCTATTTGAATGTTTCCGGCTTTTTCTACACTTTTTTTGCATTGGTAGTGAGAAGCTTGCAAATAGCGCAGAGCGGAAGTGAAGAGATGACTGACTCCAGGCCGGCGGGCCAGAGAAAGTCCAGTCACGCCCAACTCATGGAAAAGGTTTGGGAGTCCCATGAAAAGGCTGAGGTCGTACTGGCCTAGGGTTCGAACTTATCTTGCTTGCCGCAAACGAAATACATTTTTGTAAGCAGTACCTGGTACCCGCCAAGATTCGAGAGCCATTCCACATGAAATACTCTCAAAACAACCACTTAGCTGGCCAGTTGCCCAATTGGATTTGGACACGCATCCGGCCTTTCAATGGCATGACTTTTGATCAAAAAGCGCTGACCATTTTTCACGTATCATGGAGGCAAGCATGAGATTGGCATCAGTACTTGGTTTGAAGATACTCGTGACCCTGATATTCTGTCTTGTCAGCAACCATACTTACGCGGGGGATTCTTTCTTTGTGGCTCCCGACGGCAATGACAACAACAACGGCTCAATCAATTCTCCGTGGCACAGCATTATTGGTGGCATCAAGAAGATCAGCCCCGGTGATACGCTTTTTTTGCGCGGCGGGACCTACAGCGAAGGCGAGCTCAGGATACATGAGAGTGAATGGGGTGGAGGACCAGGACTCTTCAAGACCCTCAAAGCATACGAGGGTGAAACGCCGTCTTTGGGTGGTGACCGACGTGTCATCAATGGGGTCGACTATATGCGCTTTGTTGGCCTGCATTTCCGGTTGGGTTACATGCTCGACAACGGTGCGGACCATGTGGAGATAATCAACTGCACATTTGAAGGCTCGCAGCCGCAGTTCGGTGCTATAGAGTTTGAGGGAAGCTATGGCCTCATCGAAGGAAACACAATTCGTATCACGGGTGGCGGCAACACTCGTGACCACGGTATCTATCTGCATTCGGGTAAGGATAATATTCTACGAAACAACACCATCATTGGCGCCCAGGGCTACGGCATCCACATGTATGATGAGAGAAAGACCTGGGACCCGCCTGGCTACATTCATCGCTACGAGAATATCTTGATCGAAGGCAACTTTGTCAGCTCCTCGCACTTGCGCTCCGGAATCATCGTTTCGTACGGTAGCAACGCGTCCATCGACGGCGTGATTCTCAGGAACAATGTGCTGGTGGGCAACAACTTCCAGGGCATCTTGGTCAGGCGCGGGATCAACATCGAGATTTACAATAACACGACTTACAACAATGGCCTGCAGGGCATTAACGTCGGAGACGGCGATGGCAGCGACATTGAAAACGTAGTTGTCAGGGACAACATTGTGGTTGACTACCCCAACAACAACTGCAGCGAAGATTGCGATTGGTATGCTGAGCGACATATCGACATCGCCGGTGGCGTCAAAAACATTGTTGTCGACAACAATCTCTACTGGCCCAGTAATGTAGGCAACGAGGGGATCACAGATCAAAACGCCATTTGGGCAGACCCGCTACTGAAAAACCCGACAAACTCCGATTTCACACTTCAGGATGGCAGCCCGGCCTGCGCCGCGGCCTCGGATGGCGGCGATCTCGGGGCCTATCTTTGCGGCACTGCACTGCCGACGCCCAGAGTCAATCGCCCCCGATTTCAACCGGGTAGCGGAACCTTTACCGGCAGCGTCCAAGTCCAGATCACGACCTCGACAGAAGGTGCTGACATCTACTACACCTTGGATGGTTCCACGCCTTCCACCAACTCGACTCCCTACACGGAGCCCATGAGTATTAGCGAAAACACGACCGTCAAAGCAAGGGCCTTCAAGAACGAATTCAGGGAGAGCGATGTCGCAACCGCGGCCTACACCATTGAGCGAGATGCTGCGCCGCCTGAATTGCTGTCTGCCTCGGCAAAGGACTCTGCGCACGTCGCGGTGAGATTCTCGGAGCCTCTCGACCAGAGTTCGGCTGAGAACCCTGCAAACTACGTCATCGACAACAGCATTGAGGTCAGTGTGGCAGAGATGGACCAGATCGGCATGGTCGTCACGCTGGCCACGTCTGAACTTCAGACGGAAACATCATACACGTTGACGGTGAGTCATGTCAGTGATCGAGCAGTACCGGCAAATACGATCGCCCAAAACTCCACGGCTACATTCAAGTACTCGGACTCACCTCGAGCTACTGACGGCCTGCTCGCTCTTTATGTATTTGCTGAAAACGGCGGGCCTGTGGTGAGGGATGTCTCCGGCACTGGCGACGCACTCGACCTGCAAATCGAGGAGCCTGAAAAGGTTACCTGGGATGTCGGGTATTTGATTGTAAATCAGGCAACCGTGCTCCGGTCGGCCGCTGCGGCAACCAAAATAATCAATGCGTGCAGTGCCTCTAACGAGATCACCACCGAGGCTTGGGTCAAGCCCGCTTCGACCTCTCAGGAGGGCCCTGCACGGATCGTCTCGGTTTCGGGTGGCGCCCTTTCCCGCAATTTCACTATCGGGCAGGAATATCAGAGCTATGATGCTCGCCTCAGAACAACCTCCACGGGCGAAAATGGTGCGAGCCCGTCTTTGTCAATGGACAACACGGTCAATCCTGACCTGACTCATGTTGTTTACACGAGAGATGCGGACGGCCATGCGAAATTCTACAAAGACGGCCAGCTGGCTTCGTCGTCAACGATAGGTGGCGACCTGTCTAACTGGGATTCGGATTTTCCACTGGCGCTGGCCAACGAAATCGACGATGACCGCAGGTGGTTGGGCGAATTCCACCTGGTGGCAGTTTATGGCCGAGCGCTTTCCGATGAAGAAGTTTTGCTGAACTTTGATGCCGGTCCTAATCCGGGCAACGGCAAACCAACGAGCGTGCATGCATTGGAGAATCAGCCGGACACGGTTAGGCTGATGCAGAACTACCCGAATCCGTTCAACCCGGATACTAAGATCTCTTACGAAATAGACGTCCTGTCGCGAGTAACGGTGACGGTCTACGACATGCTCGGCAAGAAAATCACGACCTACTATGAAGGCAATCGCCCTGCCGGCTCCTACGCGCTCACGTGGGACGGCACCGACGCGAAGGGTGATTCAGTTGCCAGCGGCGTTTATGTCTACACGCTCGACGTGCTCTCGAGCGAGACGAATACATCCACTCGTTTGACGAGAAAAATGATACTGATGCACTAATTGTTCGAGTCTACCCCCGTCAGTCGAGCCGGTTTTTGGCTGGCTCGACTGACAACTTTGTCAACTGTGACCCAATCCTCCCGTCGCTATTGAACGGCAGATTCATACCAACATCTGTTAACTCCAGGGGATTGATGACAGTGCCAGACTTTTTGCTCCAAATTTCGCAAGAATGTCTTCACCCTCTTCGGATTAACCCTATTAGTAACCTGTGTGACTAACCAACTCGAGAAGAATCACCCATGAAAGTAGCTATCCTGGCTGGCGGTTTTGGCTCACGCCTCGCTGAGGAAACCGAGATCAAACCGAAGCCCATGGTCGAGATCGGTGGCAAACCGATTCTCTGGCACATTATGATGCACTATGCTCACCACGGCCATCGCGATTTCATCATCGCGCTTGGATACAAGGGCCAGGCGATCAAGCGATACATGGCCGAATACTGTTCGTTGAACTCGGACATGACCGTCAAGCTTGGCAGCGGGGAGATCATCAGGCACAACGGCCACAGCCAGGATTGGACGGTGGATTTGGTCGATACTGGCCAGGCTACCCTGACTGGCGGGCGGATCAAGCGACTTAAGCCCTTCATCGGAAACGAGACCTTTATGTTAACCTGGGGCGATGGCGTTTCAAACGTAAATCTCGACAAGCTCGTCGACTTTCATCGTTCCCACGGCAGACTTGCCACCATGACAGCCGTCCGCCCGCCCGCCCGCTACGGGCACCTTGAGTTCGAAGGCGACAAGGTGGCGAGGTTCACTGAGAAACCTCAAACCAGCGAGGGCTGGATAAATGGCGCCTTCTTCATATTAGAACCGCAAGTGCTCGACTATATTGAAGGAGACCAGACCCAATGGGAAAAGGAGCCCATGGAACGACTCGCCAAGGATGGTCAGCTTATGGCGTTCCGGCACGACTCATTTTGGCAATGTATGGATACCTTGCGCGAAAAATACCTTCTCGAAAATCTCTGGCAAAACGGTAATGCACCTTGGAAAACTTGGGAGTAGAGCATGCGCATCCTCGTGACAGGACATCTTGGTTATATCGGAACCGTACTCGTACGCCTGCTGTTGGAAAAGAAACACGAAGTGGTTGGGCTGGATAGCGACCTGTACAGGCGTTGTACCTGGGGACGGGAAAACGGTATTCTTTCCGTTCGCAACATCAACAAAGACGTGCGCGATGTGGAGCTCGCTGATGTCGAAGGATTCGACGCCATCATCCACTTGGCGGGACTTTCCAATGACCCCCTGGGCGACTTAGATGCGGAGCTGACGTACGATATCAACTACCGTGCCTCTGTGCGGCTTGCGGAGTTGGCAAAGGAAGCTGGCGTGTCTCGGTACTTATTCTCATCATCTTGCAGCAGCTACGGCGCCGCCGGTGATGAATTCATCGACGAAGGCGGCGAACTCAATCCGGTGACACCGTACGGAACATCGAAAGTGCTGGTTGAACAGGACGTTGCGAAACTTGCTGATGAGTCGTTTTGCCCAACCTATTTGCGCAACGCAACCGCCTATGGCGTTTCGCCACGCCTGCGCTTCGACCTGGTGCTAAACAATTTGGTAGCCTGGGCATTTACCACCGGACAGGTTCACCTGAAGAGTGACGGCTCGCCCTGGCGTCCCATCGTCCACATCGAAGACATCGCACGGGCGTTTGTTGCCATCCTGCATGCTCCCAAACACCTGGTGTTCAACGATGCCTTCAACGTTGGTATCACCCAGGAGAACTATCAAATTCGGGACTTGGCGGTCATCGTGAAAGAAACGGTGCCGGATTGTGAAATCGGATTTGCCAACGGCGCGGCGCCGGACAAGCGTAACTATCGAGTCAACTGCGACAAAATCAGGCATGTTCTGCCGGAGTACCAGCCGCAATGGACGGCGCGACTAGCCGCCCGACAGCTGTACGATTCCTACAAGGCTAACGGCCTTGCTCTGGATGATTTTGAAGGACAGCGCTACCGGCGCGTCGATCACATCAGGCATCTGATCGATGCCGGAACACTGGACACTTCTTTGCGCCGGCGCGAGGCGGAAACAGCCTGATGGACAACCGAGAGATGATTTACCACAACGAAACCAAGTGCCGTGCCTCAGGCTCCACGAAACTTCAAACAGTGCTCAAATTTGGTGAGACTCCTCTCGCCGACCGGCTACTGACAAAGGATCAACTCGATGCGCCGGAATACAGGGCCCCTCTAACGTTGGTGTTCTGCCCTGATTCAGCGTTGGCCCAGATCAGAGAAACGGTGCAACCAGAGATTCTTTTTTACGCGGAGTACCCATACTTTTCGTCAATCTCACCGTTTTTGCTTCGACATTTTGGAGACAGCGCTGACTACCTTGTGCAATCGCGTGCCCTAAATGAGCAGAGCCTGGTGCTTGAAGCAGCCAGCAATGACGGCTACATGCTCAAGAATTTCGTGGACCGCAATATCCCTGTCCTGGGCATCGATCCGGCGAAAGGCCCGGCTGAAAAAGCGCAGGAGGCAGGCGTACCGACCATGAACACTTTCTTCACACGTGCGCTTGCAGAGAAGCTCAGCCGGGAAGGCAAACGAGCTAATGTCTTCCTGGCAAACAATGTGCTTGCTCATGTCGAGGATCTTAACGGTTTTGTCGCTGGAATCCGGACTGTTCTCAAAGACTCCGGCGTCGCTGTTATCGAGGTGCCTTACGTCGTCGATTTGGTGGACCACTGCGAATTCGATACGATTTACCATCAGCACTTGTGCTACTTCTCGGTCACGGCTTTGGACCGGCTCTTCCGCCAACACGATTTGTATCTCAACGATGTCCGGCGCGTCAAAATTCATGGCGGTTCGCTTCGGCTCTTCGTGGAGACGAAGGACAACGTCCAAGTCTCTGTCGCGCGGCTCTTGAGCGAAGAGCAGTCCCGCAAAGTTGACCGCATTGACTACTTTGAAGATTTTGCGGGACGTGTCCGAAAAGTGAAAACCAGGCTGATGGACATCTTGACATCGATCAAGGAAGAAGGCGGGCGAGTCATCGGCTACGGCGCCGCCGCCAAGGCAACCACGATGCTCGCCTACTGCGGCATCGACACTCGCCATCTTGATTTCATCGTCGATTTGAACGAGTACAAGCACGGCAAATACATGGCTGGCAGCCGGATCCCGATTCAGCCAACCGGACGCTTGTTGGCAGAACAGCCTGACCACGTTCTGTTGCTGGCGTGGAACTTTGCCGAAGAAATCATGCGACAGCAGGTCGAGTACAGCAGCCGCGGCGGACGGTTTATCGTCCCGATTCCTGAACCGATGGTTGTTTGACCTCGAGAGCCAGGAGCTTCATTTCAATGGAGACGGTCACCGGAAGATCGCGAAAGCGCATTACAACTACACTACAGAGAATGCGCCCCTCAAGAGCCACGGCAATTTAGAAGTCCCATCACTATGCGTCAAATGAATCGAAAGGACGGGTTAATGCAGCAAACTGACCAAGTGTGCCCAAGCTGTGTCGCTGGCAAGATGTCTGTTTTCTATCGGGTAGAAGATGTACCGGTGCACAGCTGCCTTTTGGTGGCCACAGAGCAGGATGCCAAGGAGTTTCCCAGGAAGGACATTGCCCTGGGATTCTGTGACGCTTGTGGCTTCGTGTCAAACGTTATTTTCGATTCGTCTGCTCACAATTACTCTCCCGGTTATGAAGACCAGCAGAGTTTTTCTGGTACGTTCAACGCCTTCGCACGCAGCCTCGCCGGGAGGTACATCGAACGCTACGGGCTGAACGACAAAACGATTCTGGAAATCGGCTGCAGCAAAGGTGACTTCCTGATTCTCATGTGCGAACTGGGTCGCAACAGAGGAATCGGTATCGATCCCAGTTGTGTTCCTGGTCGTGTCCAAAGCGAAATTGCTGATGACGTCACGTTCATCAACGAACACTACTCGGAGGCTCACAGTAAATACCAGGCAGATTTTATCTGTTGCAGACACACACTGGAGCACATTCCTAACACCGCGGAGTTCGTCTCCACCGTCAGGAAGTCGATCCCCGGAGGACGCTCGACCGTAGTTTCATTTGAGCTTCCGGATGTGTCCCGCGTGTTGAAAGAGTTGGCTTTCTGGGACATCTATTACGAGCACTGCTCCTATTTCAGTTTGGGATCGCTGGCGCGGTTGTTTCGCCACTGTGGTTTCGAAGTCTCTGCGCTTTTCAAAGAGTACGACGATCAGTACTTGCTCATCGATGCCATGCCGGCAAACGGTCGGGCAGGAGAGCGCTTTAAGGTGGAGGATGATCTGGCAAGTCTGAAAGACGCTGTTCACTTCTTCTCCATGAATCACGAGAAAAAAATGGCAGACTGGCGCACATTCATTCAAGAACAAAGTCGAGCTGGCCGTAAGATTGCCATTTGGGGCTCGGGCTCGAAATGTGTGGCTTTCCTAACGACGTTGAAAATGGAGGATGCAGTAGATTGCATCGTGGACATCAATCCGCATCGCCATGGCAAGTACATCCCAGGCGTCGCGAAACAAATACGCTCGCCTGAGTCTCTTAAAAAATATCATCCAGATGTGGTCATTGCAATGAATCCAATCTACAAGTCAGAGATTCAGACAATGTTAGATGAAATGAACGTTTCCGCAGAGCTGACGGCGGTCTGATGCAGGTGGATAAAATGAATCAGATGAAGATTTGTCCTGCGTGTAAGTCAACCTCGGGTGAATCCTTCTTTGAAGTTGAGGGGATGCCGATTTTCTGCAACGTGCTGTGGCCCAGCGCCGAAGCTGCCATTCGCTGCAGACGAGGGGATATCAAGTTGGTTTTCTGCCCGAGTTGCGGTCTGGTCTACAATTCGGCCTTCGATCTAACGCTTCTGGAGTATGGGCAGGACTACGAGAATTCGCTGCATTTCTCCCCGAGGTTCCAGGAATTCGCCACCTCGCTGGCTGCAGACCTTGTCAAGAAACATGATCTGCACGGCAAACAGCTCGTCGAAATCGGGTGTGGTGATGGCGACTTCCTGTCGATGCTTTGTGAGTTGGGTGAAAACACCGGCACTGGCTTCGATCCCAGTGTCAATCCGACCAAGGAAGACCTTTCTGCAAATCAGCGCGTTACGCTTGTCCCTGACTACCTGGACGCTCGCCACAAACATCTCGATGCCGATTTTATCGCTTGCCGCCACGTGCTGGAGCATGTTGAACGCCCGGTGCAGTTTCTCAACACCATCAGGGAGTTGATAGGGGAGAGGGCTACCACGCTTTACTTCGAGGTTCCGAACTTGTTGTTCACTCTGCGGGACATGGCGATTTGGGACATCATCTACGAGCACTGTCTCTACTTTCAGCCGGGCGCCCTGGTTCGCCTCTTTGCGGACTCCGGCTTTCGAGTGCTCGAGATTCACGAGACGTTTGAACGCCAATTCATCGGCATCGAAGCGGCAGTCGGGGCTGCGAAACAATCGGTGTTCGGAGATTTCGACGCAGACGCTCACCTGGCCCAAACACGCGACTATATTGCGACATTCGTGGCCGGTTACCGTGCAAAGTTCGACAAATGGCGGAAGACATTCGCCGAGATGGAGCGGCAGCGCAAAAAGGCGGTGGTCTGGGGTGGCGGTTCAAAGGGGGTCACCTTCCTGAATGTGCTTGAGCCGAGTGCGGTCAAGTATCTCTTGGACATCAACCCCCGAAAGCATGGCAAGCACGTCGCCGGCACGGGGCAACAGATCGTACCACCGAGCTTCCTCATCGAACATCAGCCGGATGTCGTCATCATTATGAATCGCGTCTATGAAGGTGAAATCCAACAGACACTCACGGACCTGGCGATCTCCCCGCAGATAATTGTCGATGATCTCAATGTGGATTAACAAAATACAACTGCCGAACCACGTTTCCCGAAACCATGCCCTGACATGACAACACGCATGACACCATTCGTAACAGTCATCTGTCCCGTCCGCAATGAGCAGGAGTACATCTCTCAGTGTCTGGAGTCGCTGGTCAATCAGACCTACGACCCTGAGCGTGTGGAGATCCTCGTGGTGGATGGCCTGTCTGACGACCACACCCGTGACATCGTGCGTGCCTTCCGGCGTTTGCATCCAAACATTCGGTTGGTGGACAATCCTCACCGGATCGTACCGTGCGCGCTGAATATAGGCATTAGAGAAGCAAAAGGAGAGTACATTCTGCGGCTGGACGGACATGCCGAAGCAGCGAACGACTACGTTGAGAAGTGCATCGAGGTTCTGCGAAACACAGATGTGGAGTGCGTTGGTGGATCGATTGAGAATGTCAATAGAACGGCCACCGGAAAGGCCATAGCGCATGCGATGTCGTCACCTTTTGGTGTAGGCAACGGGAATTTCAGAACAGCGACGGAAGAGCGCTTTGTCGACACACTGGCGTTTCCGGCGTTCCGGCGCGACGTGCTCGCCAAGTGTGGCTGGTTTGATGAAGAGCTTGTGCGCTGCCAGGATGACGAGTACAACTATCGCATCCGAAAGCGCGGCGGTAGAATTCTGTTTACTCCCAGGATCAAGTCCTGCTATTTCCCACGAGAAAGCTACCGAAAACTCTGGAACCAGTACTTCGGCTATGGGCTTTACAAGATCCGTGTCCTACAGAAGCACTTTTGGCTCATGCAGCCGCGCCATTTCGCGCCGGCTGCGTTCATCCTCGCGCTGGTGTTGACTCTCGCCGCCGGGCTGGCCGTGCCAGGGTTAGGCTGGCTTTTCGGAGTGCTGGCTGGCTTTTATGCGTGTTGCGCCATTCTGGCGGCGGCTGTGATTTGCTCACGAAACCGCGCGCCTTACTTTTTCCGCATCCTGCTTGCTTTCGTTATTCTGCATTTTTCCTATGGCAGCGGCTTCCTCTGCGGGCTGGTGAAGTTCGCGCCACGCTGGCTGCAACGAGAAGGTGCTCCAGGGGCCACACTGACAACGGAAGCGGCGCCATGATGACGGACCAGCCGCGGGCACGCATCCTGTTTCTGCGCAGCGCCACCGGGGTGTTCGGTGCCGAGCAGGTCATTCTGCAGCTAGCTGTGGCGCTGGATAAGCATGAGTTTGAACCCATCGTGGGCGTGATTGCGAACGGCCATCCTGATTCCACGAAGCTGTACGACACCGCAAAGACGCTTGGCCTGGCGACTAAGTTGTTTCCAAGCACCGTGGCGTTTGACTGGCGCACCAGCCATGAACTTCGTGAATTCATCAAGTCGAAAGGCATCGAATTCCTAAATCCTCACGGCTACAAAGCGAATTTCTATGCGTACCTGGCCGCGCGCGGTACTCAGGCAAAATGCGTCGCCACCTGTCATCCCTGGACGGAGACCAGATACAGTCTTCGCGCCCGCATTTACACGATGCTAGACGCTTGGCTGCTGGCCAAAATGGATGAGATTGTTGCTGTGTCAACCAATGTCCAGGAACAGGTTCAACGGCGTTTGTCGGGCCGCGAGTGTCGTGTTATCCCCAATGGTGTCGATTTGAGGCAGTACGGCGATGATTCCAGCAGGGGAGAGGTGAGAGAGAGCCTGGACCTACCCGCCGAGAGTCCTGTCATCGGCACAATTGGCAGGCTTGTTCCTGAGAAAGCCTACGATGTTTTCATCGATAGCCTGAGCGAGATCACGAAAAGACATCCCCGTGTGACAGTTCTCGTCGTTGGTGACGGACCGCTCCGACCGGCACTTGAGGCCCAGGTCCGGGAGCGAGCCTTGGACAATAACGTACGCTTCCTGGGCGTCAGACGCGACATTCCCGCACTACTTTCAGCGATGGACGTTTTCGTTCTGCCGTCTATTTCGGAAGGTCTGCCGATGGCCATTCTGGAGGCGATGGCAGCCGGCAAAAGCATTGTCGCCACTTCGGTGGGGGATGTGCCCAAGCTTGTCAAAGACAATGAGACCGGCCTGCTGGTTCGGCCCGGAGATTCGATCGCACTGGCCAGCGCGATCGACTTTCTTCTTTCGGAAGAGGAGAGAGCAGCCGAGTTGAGAGCCAATGCCAAGATACTCGTGCAGGACAGCTTCTCGTCCCACGCGATGGCTAAACAGTATGAAGAGCGCTTCAGAGCGTTGAGATTGTGTAAGGTCAGCACTGAGCGTATTGGATTTGGATGGACAGCATGACAAACCGCGGTCCCATGGCAAAAATGGCCCTTCCCATTTTCGGATACCACCATGTTCTACCAAGCAATGCCGAGGTTGACGCGGAAGTGCTCAACTCGCCGTTCATGCTATCTCGCCGAGACTTCTACCATCAAATGGCGCACCTGGCGCAGCAGGACTTCCGGGCGATGTTGCTAGATGATTTACTGAAGCTTCAGAACGGCGGTGTCTCCCAGCAAGAGAAACACGTGGCGATTACCTTCGATGACGGTTGGGCGGACAACTACCAGCATGCGTTTCCCATCCTGGAATCTTTCGATCTTAGGGCCACTTTTTTTGTCATCACCAGCCGAATTGACACGGCGGGGTACCTGTCCTGGGATGAGCTGAGGCAGATGCAGCAGGCGGGAATGGAGATTCAATCTCACACGCACAGCCACGTGCCACTCGAACTTCTTACTGCTGTTGAAGTCGAGATGGAATTGAGACTCTCGAAAGAAATACTGGAAGACCGTCTGGAGCGGCCCGTGACTTTTATCAGCTTTCCGCATGGTTCATACACGCAACAGGTAATCGCCGCAACCAAACGCGCCGGGTATTTGGCGTGCGGGACCTCGAACGTCGGTTATTTCGGTGTACAGTCAAGTCTGTTCGAACTTCCGAGAAATCTCATTCGAAAGAATGAAGATATCGGTGACTTTCGAAGGCTTTGCGTCGTAGACCGGCCTCTGATATTTCGACGACAGGTTGCATACCGAAGCAAGGCTCTGCTGAAAGACGTGATTGGCCTGGAATCCTACATGAATCTTCACAGGCGTTTTTACAAAACCGGAAGGCAGCAACTTGGCATGAAACCGGATGGGATGTCATGAACATTCTGTTCATTTCTACAGAGAATCCAATTCCACCGGACCACGGACACCATATACGAACCTACCATATTCTGAAAGCTCTTGCTCGCAAGCACACACTCCATTTCGTGGGCTTCACGCAAGATGATAGTGGTTTCGCTCATGAGGATCAGCTCTACGAATTCTGCGATACGGTCCGGATTTTCGAGCTTCATTTCCGTGGTTGGCGGCAGCTGGCGCTTGCGGTGAAGAACCTGTTTTCGGCAATGCCGCTGATAGCTCAAAAATACTATCAGGCCGCCGCCGCTCACTACATCTCAGAAGTCATCTCAGGGCACCGCATTGATGCGCTCCACATAGACATGTTGCACATTGCAGAATACCGCAGAGTAGCCGGTGACTTACCTTCCATTTTGGTGAACCACAATGTCGAGTCATTGCGGCTAAAGCGGTGGGCGCTACTCGAGCAGAATCCTTTTTTGAGGATATTCCTGCAGTTTCAGAACATAAAGTTACGCCGCTACGAACAGAAAACGTGTCAAAGATTCGACAAGTGCATGACAGTTTCGGACCAAGACCAGAGCCTTCTGCAGCAGCTTTGCGGCAACGGCGACTTTGTTACGATCCCAAATGGTGTGGACATAGATTACTTTGCGCAAAATGGCGAAAGTGTCAAGCCCAACACGCTTGTGTGGACCGGGTCAATGGCGAGTCCCTACAACCGGGATGGCGTGCTCTATTTTTGTGCCGAAATCTGGCCTTTGATAAAGGCGCAAATGGCGGAATTGACTGTTACGTTCGTGGGAGGCTCACCGCCAGCAGATCTGCAACAGGAAGCCCGTCAGGGAACCACCTTCAGGTGTCCTGGATACGTTAGCGACGTTCGGCCATACGTAGCGCAAGCGGCGGTTTTCATCGCGCCACTCCGGGCCGGCAGTGGAACAAAAATCAAAGTACTCAACGCCATGGCTCAAGGGAAGGCCATTGTGACGACATCCATTGGCGCGGAGGGAATCGACGTGACGAATGGTCAGGAGTTGTTCATTGCAGACCTTCCAAGGGAATTCGCAGATAAAATCGTTTATCTTCTCAGGCATCCCAACTTCGCGCGGGAGATGGGCCAGCGAGCTCGAAAGCGAATTGAGCAGAAATACGATTGGAAAGTTCTGCAGCGGGATATCGACTTGCTCTATGAACAATTGGGGGCCTTCCGCCATTCGGAATAGGAAGAAATTAATTGCGACCTCAAAAAGGTTTCCGAAATTTCCGGAGCTTTTTTTTGTGAGTAGGCGTTGACCAGGCACGAGATAGAACTGTACTGTGACCATGGTTAAGTTGGAGGCTGACCGTCGTTTTGTGCCAGTTTGTTCGGCTTGTCAAAACAAAGTCCGTAGATTTCATTCTTTCGAGTTCAGATCGCTTCGGGATTTGCCAATGAGTGACGCTATGGTTGTCATCCACTTCCGTTATAGAAATATTTGGTGTCCCGATTGCGGGATTCGGTTATTCTCAATGTTAGTTTTTATTTCTCGTGAGCTGAATCTATCTTTAAAAGCAATTTCTCGCAAGGCCAAACTCCGCTGGGCGTCTGGAGTTGAGCGTATCCACAATAACATAATCAAACCGCGAATGTACAATTGCGGCGTTGTGCCGGTTGAAATGCCAAACGACCGCAGCCACCGCCAGTTATGGCTTGTGGGTTATTTTGGAGTATGTGCAAGTGCAAAACAAGCTGTTGCGCTCGCGATAAAGGGCTATGGCCTGCGCTGGAAAATTGAAGAAGTGCATCGCCAGATCATAGTCGATTATCAGTAGGAATAATTAGCTCGCTCCGTTAGGAAGCGCTCAAACCCATGAATTCTCTTCTGTGGATAGCAGTCTTATTTTTGTATACCCGTTTAGAATCATTGGCCTTGGATATCATCTTGCAACCCGGGCTAGGCCTTGTTAGCCTAAAGAAGATCAAAGAGCTTCTGCGATTTATTTACTAGGAATTGGCCCTGTCCTTCAAGAGAATCATGGTTGTGACAATATTGTATGACCGGCCCCTTGCTGCTCAAAAGATACAGGCCAGCAGCCTTTACAACTAATCTAATCAGTTGAAAAACGGCTTGCCTGCGAATGGTAGGATGGTATTAACCGAGTTGCGATTCTACGTATCTCGTCGAGAAGATTCAGATAGAGAAGGCCATTACCAATTTCGTTGAACGTGATTTCGCATACTTGTTTTCTGGTTCGTCGCCTCACTGAGAATTGGAGACCTTGGTCCTGAACATCCGCCTGCTAGCTAGCAAGACTGTGCTCCTAAGTAGCAATTAGTCGCAGATCTTGACTCTTGCATCCCTAAGCTACTGTTTATTATATTCGGTACCCACGACTGGGGGTCAAGGGGTCGTAGGTTCAAATCCTATCGCCCCGACTGAGTTTTGAAAGGCTGTAATTACCTGTCTTGTGGTGATTACAGCCTTTTGTGTTTGATCTGAACCCAGGCAGCCCACAATCAGTTCCGAGACTTGATGGGCTTCATAGGTCGAGTTCTTTGTGCTGGTTTTGTTCGATAGTAGCCGGGACTCCGCCAAACTTCACCTTCATTCCAGGCTTCAAGACTTTTACTCCTTTGACCGCATGACCATCCGCGTACGTGTGATTTCTGCTTCCAAGGTCTTCCAGACGAATGGTGTTGTCCACGAGTGTTATCACAGCATGTTTGCGAGATGTGGACTCGTTGCGAATGACAACATCATTTTCTGCGGCCCGACCGATGGAATTACTTCCGGGTTGCAGGGGATAGGTAAGCTGGTCATTGAACTTTAGAACCACACCACTATCTGTTTCGGCGGGTACGTTTGACAAGAGAACGGTCTCGACTGTGGCATCGTCAAGCTGTTGCTGGTTGGTGTCAACGGTGTCAGTGCGCTTGTCTCCGTCATGGTTGCCGACAGCCCGGATTGCAGCTGCCGGTAGTTGTACGGTGTCATCTTCCGCAACTGCGATGCTGTGCTCCTTTTTCGGCTGCTTGGGTTTTGTGTCTTGAGAGCTCGCTGTCTCTTTAGTGGTTTTGGACGCTTTGGCAGCCGGCTTTTTGATTTTGGGGGCATCGAGAAGTTGAAAGAATATATCGAACCTTTTGCCAACGGTGATCACGTGCAGCTTGTTTAACCGTTCTTTGCGCCGGAGGCGCTCACCGTCGAGCCAAGTGCCGTTTCTGCTCTTGAGATCTTCGATGAAATAGCCTTGCTCTGCACTATCGTAAAAGATGCGCGCATGATTGCGAGAGACTCTACTGTCTCTGAAAGAGATGTTGCTCGCTACGTCTTTGCCGATAGTAGCCTCTTTGGATACTACGATCTCCCTGCCAGCCAAGGAGCTTGATTTGCATAATAGTCTTACCTGCATCATGATGTCTTCTCCAACAACGTTGCAAGCCCACATCGCCCGAAGGCGACCTCTGTTCCACGACTCAACAGGTGCGTGGTTACCGGAGCACTTCTACAAGCAAGATCGAGGCCAAAGTGCAGGAAACGGTCTAACACGCTGAAATCACTCCTGAGCGTGAGTCGTACAGCTATCCAAGTTCTATCCACTTTACGATCTTGTCTTACGATCTCGAATCCCGAAGGCAATTTTTAACCCTTTGGCCATGAGTTGCCCGAAACAGTGACAACCAATAAAATTAGCAGTTTGCCCCCCGCAATAAAAAGTGGCACATATGTTGCGAACAGGTAATATCGTAACGCCGCATAGCGTGCTAGCATGGACCGTGAAACTGTGTGTAAAAGAGTGCTAGACGCTTTGCTTGACAATCGGAAAGGGGGGATAGACCGAGCATGCATTTGCCACTCGCTGCAATACCTGCCCCATACTTCCTGAAACCTGATTCTACCTTGCCAGGATGTCGAACCTGTCTTACAATGTTAGGGTCTTCTGAAACTACTGAGTTATAGATTTGAAAGGAGTTAGGAAATGTGCAACAGAATTAGCGTGCTTATTGGCGTGCTGTATTTGGCCACGCTGGCTTGTGGTCGGCCACAAGCAACAGTGATGGGCCCTAACACCAATCTGAATGGTGGACTGGATTCGACATTGACGAGCATTCAAGCAAATACGTTCACCACCACCTGTGGCATTGCGCCATGCCATGTTGCTGGAGGGATCGCACCGTTTCGTCTTGACATCGCCGACCAGTCTTATGCAAGTCTGGTCGGCGTGCGGTCGCTGCACAACCCTGCCAAGAATCGCGTTACTGTCAACAATCCCACCAACAGTTATCTTCTTGACATCATTCAAGGCAACGGCGCAAATGGCGCCGTAATGCCGCCCGGCGGCAACGATCTGCTGAGTCAGGCGCAGCGGCAGCAGATTAGCGATTGGATTAACTCTGGAGCGCCTAACAATTGATGCCGTGTTCTGTTTGTGGCTTGGTTTGGCTGACGCAAGTTCACATGAACGTGGACAGACATTCGGCGCTGCCAATGTCGTGCTTTTTGACTAAATGAACAAGAATGTATCGAGGATATCAGATGTGCTTGAGATGCTTGTCATTAGAACTATGTCGCTTGTCGGCAGTGTTTATGTTGATAGTAGTTCCGCTCTTGCTGGGGGGGTGCGCCAGCGATTATGTTCCCAATGCTGCTACCCCCGTCACCGATACGTCGGAGTTGACTGACGGCGATGTGCAGACTTTGGTTACGCAAGCAGTCGAGCTTGCCGAGCAGATGAACCAGTCCATCATTGTTGCTGTCTGCGACCGCTTTGGCAATATCTTAAGCGTTTTCAGCATGAATGACACACAGGGTTCTGTCTGGGATGTCAACGTCGGAGCGGTTTCAAAGGCACGGACAGCAGCCTACCTCAGCAGCAATCAACATGGCTTTTCAAGTCTCACGGCCTGTTTCATAACCCGCTCCCACTTTCCTCCGGGTGCTCCCAATACTCCGGGAGGACCGTTGTACGGCGTACCGTTTTCGAGCGTCGGCGGAGGAGATGTCCAGCCCAACAATAGCGCTCCGCCCGGGCAAGTGGGTTCGGGACAACAGGGGCTGTCTGGCGTTCCTGGCGGGGTGCCTGTCTTCAAGAATGGGCTACTGGCTGGTGCGTTGGGTGTCAGTAGTTTCGGGACGATCGGACGTCTGCCGGCTAGCTTTCTGACGGACTGTGGCGTTAGCATCCCCATCGCCGATGAAACCATTTCACTCGGCGCGGCAACAGGTTATTCAGTGCCGGCGGACAAGCGCGGCGACAACATTTTCATCGACGGAGTCCGCTTGTTATATCAGATTGCTCAGACACCAAAGCCAAATTTCACTTCGAGACCGGCAGGCTTGGCCAGCCGCGGCAGTTTCGACCCCAACTATCCCGTCAACGACAGGATCTCTTTTCCAGCACAGGGCCCCGTCGATCTCGGAGATGGTGTGCACAATTACAACATTCGCGGCGGCCAGTTTTTGTCACAGACTGAGGTGCGGCAAATTATCGCTCAGGCGGTGGCGAAGGCCAATGTCACGCGAGCGGCCATCCGGCGACCGCTCAACTCGCCGGCCCGCGTATTCGTCAGCGTGGTTGATATCGACGGATCTGTGTTAGGCGTGTGGCGCACACCTGACGCGACACTGTTCAGCTACGATGTTGCGGTACAAAAAGCACGCACTGTTATCGCATTCAGCGAGCCGACAAATCCGATGGGCATACAATTGCGCCAGGTTATAGGTTTGTCCGCGACCCAGTCCATTGCGATGACCACAAGGGCGGTGGGTTTTCTCAGCCAGCGTTTTTTTCCGCCCGGCATTGATCAGCCAAGCAATGGTTCGGGGGTGGTAGCAGGGCCATTGTTTACACCTGATCCAATCCTGCCGTTGAATGATTATCGCTGGCAGCAGAATGTTGGACTGGCGCCGTTTGGAAACGGTATCACGATCTTCCCCGGAGGCATTCCCCTTTACCGCAATGGCCAGCTCGTGGGTGGTATCGGAGTGAGCGGTGATGGCGTCGATCAGGATGACTACATCGCCGCTGCCGGGGTCAGCGGTTTTGAACCGCCCCAGAACGCCCGCTGCGATCAGTTCTTCTACCTGAACGTTCGACTGCCCTACGTCAAGTTTCCACGCAATCCTGAGATCAACTGAGGGAACGATATGGTGGACATCAGAACAGGCATCATGGGGGTTTTGCACTTACTTGGTTTTGTGCTCAGAATACCGACTCTTGCCCTGGTAATTTGTGTCAGCACCGCCATCGCGGAAGGAGCCGGCGGCAAGGACAGAGCTGGGGAGAAGAAGCTGTCGCCCGTCGATTCCTTGCTGCAATCTCTGGATGAAAAAACGCCACATTTCGAGCCGATTGCGGATCGCTGGCGCGGCATCAAACTTCAACCTTATCAACTCAATGTCAAGGGACATATTCTAGACCCCTACAACCAAAACATTCTGAAAGGTGATTTCCCGGTAATTGGCCAGGATTTGTTTTTCATTCTGACCGCCAGCTCACAAAGCTCGGGGGAAGCTTTTGGCGTGCCGACGCCAAGTGCCATCAGCACCAGCCAATCAAATCAGGCCGATTTCTTCGGTTCGGCGGCGCAACTGGTGTTTAGTCAAAATCTGCTGATGGCATTTGAGTTTTACAAAGGTGACACGGCCTACCGGCCGAGAGATTTTGAGATCAAGGTGGCGCCGGTGTTCAACTTGAATTATGCGAACACGCGCGAAAACAGCAACGTCAACATCAACGTTCAGGCCGGAACGCTGCGCAACGATGGGCACGTGGGCTTTCAGGAGCTGTTTGTCGAAAAGCACCTGATGGACCTGAGCGCGCACTACGATTTTGTCTCAGCCAAGGCCGGGATTCAGCCTTTCAACAGCGATTTCAGGGGACTTATTTTCAATGACTTCAATCTTGGTTTTCGCCTGTTTGGCAACGCCGCTGCAAACCGTTACCAGTATAATTTGGCTGCTTTTAGGATGCTGGAGAAGGACACGAACAGTGAGCTGAACACCGTGTTCGACAGTCGGGATCAGGATGTTTTCATCTTTAATCTCTACAAACAGGATTTCCTGACACTTGGCTACACTGCTCAACTTAGTCTGCACTACAATCACGACAAGCCGAGCCGCTATATTGATAACAATGGCGTACCCGTGCGGCCGCCAATCCTGGGCAACAGCCGCCCACATGACATTAAAGCAGTGTATCTCGGTTTCGCGGGCGACGGACATTTTGGACGCATCAACATCACCCACGCGATCTATCAGGTCGTCGGCAGGGACACTTTTAATCCCGTCGCTGGCCAAGCTTTGACCATAAATGCGCAGTTGGCGGCTCTTGAGCTTTCTATGGACAGGGATTGGATGCGCTTTCGTCTCTCAGCGTTGTACGCCAGCGGTGATGCCAACCCGAACGATGGATCCGGCCATGGATTCGACACCATCGTGGATTCTCCGTTCTTTGCGGGCGGCCCGTTCAGCTACTGGAACAGCCGCGGAATTCGGCTGCTGGGAGTCAACTTAACCAACAAAGCCAGCATCGTTCCGAACCTGCGGCCAAGCAAGTTCGAGGGGCAGGCAAATTTTGTCAATCCAGGCTTGGTTCTTCTCAACCTCGGCTATGATGCTGACTTGACGCCCAAAGCCAGGCTCGTACTCAATGCCAACTATTTGCGCTTCAGCAATACGGCGAGTCTCGGGGCATTTGTCAACCAGGGATGGATTGGTAACGCGATTGGCCTCGATTACGGCATCGGCGTACTTTACCGCCCCTTTCTTAACAACAACGCCAGGTTCACGGTGGCGTTAACAGGCTTGATGCCGATGTCGGGTTTCAAAGACCTGTACGAGTCACCGGGCATGTTATTAGCGCTCACTACAACCTTAACATTTACATACTGATGGCGGTTGGTAATTTGGTAAGGAAAAATAGAAGCAATGTTCTGCGCGAGGTCAGCCGCTCTCTCTGCGCCGGTTTTGCGATGCTGTGTCTGGCCGGCCATTTAATGGCTCAGAATTTGCCAGACGCATCCCAAGATGACCTCCAGCGTGGGTCTAGAAGAATTCGACAGACTAGCGATGATTTGACCAGAAAGAGTGATGGCTGCCTGACCTGTCATAAAGGTATCGAGAGGATGCATCGTTCGGCCGCGGTCAAATTGGCTTGCGCAGATTGTCACGGTGGCAACCCTTTCGCGCGCACGATTGAGCAAGCGCACGTGCAACCCGGTGAACCGGGGAAATGGCGCAATGCCTCAAATCCGGAACGTTCCTATACACTGCTGAACGACGAGCGGCCCGAATTTATCAGGTTTATCAATCCGGGCGATCTCCGAATCGCTGATGAAACGTGCGGCTCTTGTCACCCCCAGGAAGTTCTGAGGGTCAAAAAGAGTATGATGGCGACCTCGACTCTTTTGTGGGGCGGCGCCGCATACAACAATGGCATCGTCTCGAACAAGGTGTACAATCTGGGTGAGAGCTATGCGCGGGACGGCACGCCGCAGCGCGTCAACACCATACCGGAGCCTACGGCAGAAGAAGTGCGGGACAAAGGAGTTTTGCCCGGGGTCGTGCCGCTGCCGCGATGGGAAATAACCCAGGTCGGCAACATCTTCCGGACTTTTGAGCGCGGCGGCAAGCTCTCACGCATCAATCCATCGAACATCGGTGTACCGGATCTGTTTGAAGAGCCCGGCAAGCCGGATATGAAATTGGGCGACCGCGGGCTGGGGACACAGTTGCGCATCAGTTCACCTGTGCTCAATGTACACAAAACGCGGCTCAACGACCCGCACCTGTACTTTCTTGGAAGCAATGACCAGGCTGGAGATTATCGCTCCAGCGGCTGCACTGCTTGCCATGTTGTGTATGCCAATGACCGCTCTCCCTTACATTCTGGTCCGTATGCGAAATATGGTAGTTCAGGTACATCTTACACCGCCGACCGTTCGATCACCAAAAAGCAGCCTGGTCACCCGATCAAGCATCGGCTTACTCGCAGCATTCCTTCCAGCCAGTGCATGGTTTGTCACATGCACCAGCCCAACGGCTTTCTCAACACGTACTACGGGTTTCAGATGTGGGACTATGAAACCGACGGCCGCGCTCTCTATCCGGCCCGTGAAAAGGACCGTTCCGCAAGGGAGAAGTACGAACTGCTCGAGCGCAATCCTGAGGAAGCGGTGTTAAGAGGGAATTGGGGCAATCCCGCAATTCTGGCAAATGTCAGCCGCCTTAATCCTAAACTGAGAAAGACGCAATTTGCCGACTATCACGGCCACGGCTGGATATTCCGGGCAGTGTTCAGGAAAGACCGAAAGGGGAACTTGTTGGACCAAGACGGGCAATCGATCCCCTGGAACGCGCCACACAAATTTCACGGCGTCGTTCCGTTGCAAGGAGAGGCGGACAATGGCCTCTGTGACCAAAACGAAACCTGCCGCACTGCTAAGAAAGCGGTTCATCTGAAAGATATCCATCTTGAAAGGGGCATGCATTGCGTCGACTGCCATTTCGAGCAGGACTCACATGGCAGCGGAAAACTGCACGGTGAGTTCCACAACGCTATCGAAATACAGTGCATCGACTGCCATGGTAGGGTTGAACGATATGCCTCGCTGCGTACATCAGGAGTAGCCGCGCCGGAGGGGGGGACTGACCTGACCTCTCTTGATACGCCTTTCGGAGATGCCCGTTTCGAAGTGCGGGGCAAACAACGAATTCAGCGCTCCGTGGTGACGCCGGGTCTGGAGTGGAAGATCAGCCAGGTAAGAGCTAGTATCGATCCGGCGTCACAGGAATACAACCCCAAGGCATACGCTGCGAAGCTTGTTGCGCGCGGCGGTTCGATGCAGGAAGCTACTGCCATCGACCTCAGCAGGCTGGCGCACACCACCGATAAAATGGAATGCCAGTCATGTCATACATCATGGATAACCAACTGTTTCGGTTGTCATCTTCCGCAGAAGGCGAATTGGAAGAAAGCCATGAACCATTTCGAAGGAACCGAAAGCCGCAACTGGACAACTTATAACCCTCAGGTGCTCCGCGATGACGGATTCATGCTCTGTCTCACGGGCACGACAAAGGGCAACAAGGTGACGACTGCACGCTCCAGTAGTGCCCTGATCTTAAGTTCAGAAAACGCCAATCGCGAGCAGGTTTATCTGCAACAACCGCCTATCTCGGCTTCTGGTTACAGCAGTCAAGCCTTCAATCCACATTTTGCTCACACGGTTCGTAAGACCGAAACTCGCGAATGCAGTGATTGTCATCTGTCTGAGAGCAACGACAACAACGCCTGGATGGCGCAGGTTCTTCTGCACGGCACCAACCTGGTGAATTTTCTCGGTAAGTACGCTTATGTGGCTGTTGGCGATGATGGCATTGAAGCGGTTCAGGTCACCGAGTCGGATGAGCCGCAAGCAGTGATCGGAAGCTATTTGCACCGGCTGGCCTATGTGGACCGGTATAAGCGCCATATTGCGGCTGGCAAGCAGTTACGGACAGCCTATCATCATGACGGCGAGTATGTTCGCAGTCTGCAAATGCGCGGCGAGTATTTGTACACAGCAAACGGTGCCGGCGGTTTCCGTGTCTTCGATGTGGCCAATATCGACAACAAAGGATATTCTGAGCGCATCGTGACATCGCCCGTTTCTGCCATCGGTCAGGACACACACGTCGATACCCGTTTTGCTACTGCGGTGGCACTTCCAACAAACATGCCGATCGACACCAGGCGTGACCAGGTGGTCGCCAATCCCGACAATCAGGAAAAGTCAATGCATCCGCTTTATAGCTATGCTTACGTCACCGACCGCCACGAAGGCTTGGTTATGGTAGACGTCATGAACCTGGTCGATGGCGATCCAACCAACAATTTTTTGCGTAAGGACATCGTTTTCAACCCCGGCGGCGTGCTTGCCGGAGCGATCAATCTTGCAGTTGCAGGGCGCTATGTCTACGTACTGTGCCGTCGCGGCATGGTGGTTGTGGATGTCGATAATCCACGCAAGCCTCGGGTAGTGAGCGTGGTTTCAGCACGCGACATCTCGAGGCCGCGCAGCATCGCCATTCAGTTTCGCTATGCTTTTGTCTGCGACCGCGACGGGGTTAAGGTCATCGACATCACCGACCCGGAAAAGCCAAAACTGCTTCCGGAAAGCCAGGTCGCTATTAAGAAAGCACATGATATTTATATCGCACGGACTTATGCCTACGTTGCCGCAGGGGCTCAGGGCCTGGTGATCATTGACGTTGAAAACCCGGAAAACATTTATATTGACCAGACTTTCACGGCCAGGGGTAAGATCAATGATGCCCGGGGTGTAAAAGTGGCGGCGACCAACGCCAGCACATTCGCTTATGTCGCAGACGGCCACAATGGTCTGAGGGTCCTGCAACTTACATCGCCGCTGACGGATGGCCATCTCGGCTTCAGCCCGAAGCCGAAACCAATTTTAATCGCAACTTATCCCACACACGGTCGTGCCCTGGCGATTTCGAAAGGACTGGACCGTGATCGCGCCGTGGATGAAAGCGGCAATCAAGTCAGCATTTTTGGACGTATCGGCTCACGCCCGCTCAATCTACAGGAGCAGCGCGCGTTGTACAAGGATGACGGCGGTCAACTCTACCGCGTAAGGAATGATCTCTGGAAGCAATTAGTAAAATAGCAGAAGACACCGCGCAATATAGAATAGGGAGGGGGGCTCGGTCGGCAAACACGGCAGTCGTGATATTGACCACGCTTGCGCTCACTGCTCTGTTGCCTGCAAATGGTCGGACGCAAGCCGGGAAATACAAAACCCTTGGGTATCGCTCTTGCGGAACCGGCCAGAATGCCTGTCATGTCAGCGACGGCGACTGGTGGCGGAGCGACCCCCATTTCAAAACAATCTCAGACCTGAAACGCAAACAGCAACGCTCGATGCAGATTGCGCAAACCTACGGCATGAAGGCGGGGGACTATCTGCTGGGCGGATCGCGTTGCGGTGACTGCCACGGCGAAGTGGTGTCTGGCCGCGAGAGTAGAGCGATGAACACAGGAGTAAGTTGCGAGAGCTGTCACGGCCCGTCAGGCCCGAACGGTGCTGGATATTTTGAAGTGCATCAGGAGGGCGCGCGCTCCAAGGATCCGCTAGATGTCAGCCGCAGCGGCTACCAAAAAGCGCTGAAGGTAGGCCTGGTGGAATTGCGCAAGGTCGCTATCAGGGCCGGGACATGCGTGCGGTGCCATCAAATCAGCGAAAAAAAACTGCTTGAAGCTGGCCATCCGACCGGTGAGGGCTTTGACTATTTGGGCGGCATAAAGAAGGACATCTCAAAACACTGGGACTATGCCATCCGGCCAACAGACATCGATCAGGCGCCGTTTGCGGCGGCGGTACAGCGTAAACCGATTCCGGCATTCACCTTGAAGATCACAAATTCCCCAGCGGTCAGCGGCATGCGCCCGGCCGTTGTAGTCCGTGACACGGTGGTCATCTACAAGAACCGCAACCTGCCGGCCTGGCTCAATCCCAATAACTCGACTACGCTTGAGTCCTTCGACCCGAGGCTAAGTCATGATGCACCCGTTGACTCGATTCTGCAGGAGATAAAACGTTACATTGAATACGTTCACCAATGCATCAACGATAATCGATGAGTGAGATCCCAACCTCGGAAGCCGTACGACAAGAGGAGTTTGACGATCGCTGGACATCTTTTGGCACACACACCGGCATTCTGAAAATATATAAACATTTGTCAGCGGAGAGGCTCAAGGAGTTCGAGATTTTTCAGGACTACGAACTTGATTTCCTTGAAAAGATCCGTCCCGACGTGTGCGTCGCAATTTGGGACAAACAAAAAGTCCTGTTTGAGGAAGGCGCTTATATCGATTTGGCGTTCTTCGTCCTGAAGGGGCAGGTGAACGTCTATATCCAGAAGCAGCAGATTGGTAACAGCCACAAGCGCGCCAATGGCAAAGGTCGGGCTCAGTTCGACGACAAGAGCCGGGTTCATTTCAACCGTACAGTGTATAACACCCAGGTGCAACGCCAGCAGCGTAGCGGGCGGGTCACCTTGCTGTCTTCGATGGATCTGGACCTGAATTGGGGCGAGGTCATCAATCTCGGTCCTGGCGAGATCTTAGGTGAAACCGGCGCCTCAGTGGGATGGCCGCAATCCGTGACCGCGCAGACTGCCACACAGTGCGCGCTAGTCCAGGTTCGTATTCCCGCGCTGGAGGCGATGAAACGCAAGTCTCCAGCGCTAAAAAAACGCCTGAACAAGCTTTACATCGAGCGGTCCCTTTCCGCGCAGTTGAAGCACACACCGATCTTTCAAGGCTGTTCGGAAGCTTTTCTCGAGCAGTTCAAGCAAAAGGTTGAGTTGATCTCTTTGCGGCGCAATGAAGTCGTTGCACGCCAAGATGAACCGGCCGACACAGTTTACCTGGTCCGCTCGGGTTTCATCAAGCTGTCGCAAAAAGTCGGAAGCGGCGAAATGGTGGTCAATTACCTGTCTAAGGGGATGCTTCTGGGCGAAATCGAATTTGCTCTGCAAACAGGGGTTTGGTTCCACTCCGCCATATCGGTTGAAAACACAGAGCTGGTTCGCATCTCTCACGAGCATTTCAAAGAGCTCGTCGAACGGTTTCCTGCCATTCACAAGCAGTTGATGGATTCTTCATCAATCCGCATCAAAGAATCTGGGGCGGCGCGTAGAAACATCAACCGGTCCGAATTCATCAACACCGCGCTCGAGACCGGCCTGGTTGAAGGCAACAGCGTATTTGTCATCAATTTGGATGTCTGTACGCGTTGCGACGATTGTGTAAAGGGCTGCGCCGACACCCATGCCGGTCTGCCGCGCTTTGTTCGCGAGGGGGAAAAGTACAGCGATTACCTCATCACCCGGGCCTGCTATCATTGCCGGGACCCGGTCTGCCTCATCGGATGTCCAACCGGTGCGATCCGTCGGGCCGGTGTTGGCGACGTCGTCGAGATCGATGACGGGCTCTGCATCGGCTGCCGAGTTTGTTATCACAAATGCCCCTATAGCGCCATCACCATGGTGCAATCACCATCGAAGGTAAGCGTAGCAGTTGTAGCGCCCATCGAGAGCAGCGGTGAGCTGGCGACCAAGTGCGATCTATGCTACAACACCCCGCACGGCGCAGCCTGTGTTTTCAACTGCCCACAAGGCTGTGCGATCCGCACCGACAGCATCAGCAAATTCGGCAAGCTGGTGACGCGTAGCGGCCGGCGGGCAAAAGTGTGGGGCTCCACAAAACTGGGCAAACTGATCAAGTCGCAGCCGTGGCTTCACGCCTTCTTGCTCGCCACCTTGCTGGCATGTGTCATCTATGTCTTAAACAGGATATTTTCCGATGTACTGCCTGGAAACGTGTGGGGGCTGAGTTACGGCGCCGGAGCACTTATTCTTATGGTCGGCGCCGCCCTTTATGGTTTTCGCCGCAGAATGGTGCGTCTTTCCGCTGAGTACAAGCTCGGGCGTTCTTTTACCTGGGTGCAATTCCATGTCTATGGCGGCACCCTGTTTCTGCTGTTGCTGTTCATGCATACAGGCTTTCAATTGCCAAGTGGTGCATTGTACTGGTGGCTGTGGAGCCTTTCGATATGGGTTACGCTCAGCGGCGTTATGGGCGTGTTCCTGCAAAAGTGGATCCCCAGCATCCTGTCGTCGGGACTGTCGATCGAGGTCATCAGCGACCGGATTCCTGAATTGGTTGAAGAGGCTCGTAAACAGGCCGCCACTCTAGTGGAGACGTGCAGCCAGCCGGTAGCAGATTTCTATCATCGTCGCGTCAAGCGGTCACTGAGCCGACCCTTGCCCAGCATCACCTACCTGTTCGACATCACAGGCGGGATTCAGAGAAAGACAAAGCAGTTTCAATTTCTCAGGACCATCCTGCCGGAAGACGACCAAACTAAGCTGACTGAGTTGGAGAAGATCTATAAATCTAAACTGGAGATGGACGCGCACCATACGCTGCAACGATTGCTGAAATGGTGGATGTACGCACATTTACCGGCATCAATTGTCCTGATCGTTCTGGTGTTGATCCATCTATTTGCTGTTCTGTACTACTAGTTCGACGTGCATCTTTGAGCAAACGGAATCCCAAAAAACGAAGGTTTACGCCTCTCAACCTGCCGGTTAGCGAAACCTACATTTACCCATCATCGCAGCGGAAAATGATCATTCTAGGCTGCATGGCGGGGCTGCTGTTTTTGTCGCACTATCTGTATGACACGCTGTTTCGCACGAGCCGCTTCATATCTTCCGGCCCCTTGTCATCCAATCATGCGAACCTGCAGGAAGATTGTCACGCCTGCCATGAGCCCGGGAATTCGGTCTCGGATGCACTGTGCAGCAGTTGTCACGAAAAGACCAGCGAGTTGACTGTCTACGATTTTGGCGCCCACTACATCTACCGTTCCGGCCAGGTGGCGCGCACAACCAAGGAGTTTCGCACCACACATGCCGGCAAAGAAATGCAGTGCAGCGCCTGCCATATCGAGCACCGGGGCAAGAACTCCAGCATCAGCAAGGTTTCAGACAAGAAATGCCAGCCATGCCACCCGTATGATTCCTTTCAACGGGATCATCCCGAGTTTGAATTTGCTCGCGAACACGTTCTCGACGACTCATCGCTGGCGATGACACATATCAGACACACGGCCTTCGTGCTGGCGCAGAACCAAAGCAATCAGGCCATGCAAGATGTCATGAAAAGGCTCAAAGCTGAGACGATTGACATGACGCACTTCTTTGAACAGGGGTGCCTGTATTGCCATACGCCTGACTCGAATGGCAGGAGTTTCGTTCGCATAGACTTTGACCGCCATTGCGCTGCCTGCCACGTCAAGAATGACGCTGTTGTTCAAAGCGTGCCGAAATTCCAGCCTGGGCGGCCAGATCAACCGGGTGTTGAGAGTATCGAACAGATTCTACAGCGTGGTGGCCCGGGCACGGCTTGGGCCGCAGCAACGAACCCGGGCATGACAAGTGTTGAAAATGGTGAAGTCACGAAGGCGCCGGTTTGGCACCGTGACCCCTGGATTTTGGAAAATCTCAGTCAAATACGCGGAAAGCTTTTTCCCGGGGATGGACTGTATCAATTGCTCGACGCTACTGGCGCCGTGGAAACCGTCGATGGCGATTCGCTTTACCGCAGGGCCATCGCTGTGTTGCGCCGCCACGCTGATGAACTTCGTACCCGCCCTGAGCTGGGCGCAGAAGTCGAGAAGATCAATCGTTGGCTCGAAACCGCAAGCAAACAGCTCGAGCGGCCAACGTCTCCACGTTCAACTACTGGCTTCGCTCTCCCGGGGAGCACCAAAGTTGGCTCTGAACAGGCTGCGGCGTGGCTGGGGCTGGCCAATGAACTCACTGCCGCCACCGGTCCGCAATGTCAAAGATGTCATTTAGTCGAAAACGCGGGAATTGTCCGGGTCCAGGCCCATCAGGAGACCCTGACCCGGGCTGAGTTCAATCACAGGGCGCACATTCTCGAACGACGATGCACAGACTGCCATGACGCGATCCCGATAAGCGAAGCACTCATGATGTCAGCAACTCAGAATCATTCCGAATTCAAGCAGCTTTTTGCCAGCGCTTTCAAGGCCGACCGGTCAGCGACCCAAAATCTGCCGACCATTGGTGGTTGTAGAGACTGTCATGCGACCAGCCGTGTAGCCAGTAGTTGTGTGACGTGCCACCGTTTTCACCCAAACAAGCGGCATCGCTCAAACCTGCAACTTTTTTTGAATTGAGGCTCTGGATTTCGCTTCAAAGAGTGACCAAACGAATCGTGCTAATGGAAAACAGAACCATATCACACTTCAGAGTAATGAAGAAGATCGCCGAAGGCGGAATGGGAGAGATCTTTCTTGCGGAAGATACTTCCCTGCAGCGCCAGGTTGCGCTGAAATCTTTACCTTCACATCTGACTGCCGACAAGAGCGCAATCGACCGTTTTCGGCGCGAAGCCCAGGCGGCGGCGGCGCTAAAGCATCCCAACATTGTCACGGTATATGAATTCTTCAAACACCGCGACAAGTTCTTCATCGCCATGGAATATATTGATGGGGTTAGTCTGCGCCAGTTGATAGAACAACGCCAGGTTTCCGTTCGCAAGGCCATTCTCATCGTCATTCAGGTTTGTCGCGCGTTGCGGGAAGCACATCGACTCGGTATTATCCATCGGGATATCAAGCCGGAAAACATCATGGTTGGACCAGACGGCTGGGTTAAGATTCTCGATTTCGGATTGGCCAGATTAGCAGAATTTTCCAGAATAACGCGATACGGCGCCCGAGTCGGGACCACGCCCTACATCTCACCGGAACAAATCCGGGGAGAGAAATCACATCCTGCATCAGATATCTTTTCTCTGGGTGTGGTGCTTTATGAATTGCTCACGCGCAGGCATCCGTTCGAGGGCAAGAGTGAGGAGGAAATCCTGATGGCCATCTTGAAAACCAAGCCTCCGCGTCTTAGCAGGCATCAACCGAGAGCGTGGGCTGGGTTGGAGAAGATCATCGAGACCGCTTTGCGGAAGGAGCCGGAAAAGCGTTTCGCGAGTGCTGAGGACATGATGACCGCCCTGAAAAAGGAAAAACGCCACTACAACAGGCGAATCAGACAGCACAAGAGCAAAGAACTCGCCAGCAGTTCATTGAGTGTTAAGATTCGCGACGTCAACACCAAAAGGCTGAAACTGCGCTGGATTCGCCTTACAACTGCGGTTTTGGTTGTCAAATCTCGGCTGTTTGGTTCAAGACGGGCAAAGCTCTCTTCAGCAGTGATGTTAACGGTCATTTTGCTGTGCGGCGTGTGCCTTTCACTGCTAGGATCGCGTCTACAATACAACAGCATGCGTGAGTATGCAACCAAGCCGATCGAGTCACTGCTCAGGGAAAAGCAAACCTACAAACTCCAAAAAAACATCGATCAGCTCACGCAGCGAAACTTGGTGAAGAGCGGCCGCGATGTGGATTTTTCTGCGTTGAGCCACTGCTTTTTGTTCATCGTCGACAGCGTGGAGGTGGCCGACGTCTATGTTGTCAAGAACAACCTGTTTTATTCACTCAGTGGCGGCAGCAGCCATGCTACGCTGCCAAACAAATTTGCCGGCAAGTCTAAAATCTGGGTGCAAGACATCAGTTTTGACAACTGACCGAAAATGTAAGAACAGCTCAAATTTAGGAATGATAGTCTATGAAAACCAAAGCGGCACCCGTGTTCCAACTCACTCAAACTGGCTATGCTTGGAAGCTTTGCATACTTTTTCTTGTAGTGCCTTTTCTCCAGGCCAACATCTGCATAGGCCAGGAGAAGCTGCCTGAAAGAATTGTCGAGATTTTTGAAAATAAGTGCGCGTTTTCCGGCTGCCACGCCGGCTCAGGAGCAGGCAACGAACTCGACCTGACAGCAGAGCAGGCATACGCTGCGCTCGTGGGCCAGCCCAGCAGCGATACTCCGAACATGAAACTGGTTGAACCAGGTGACCCCTTGAAAAGCTATCTCATCATGAAATTGTTCGGCTCAAGAGGAATAAAAGGGGTCGTGATGCCGAAAGGGGGTAAGCGGCTACCGAAGTCGGAATTGCGCTGGATCGCTGCCTGGATAAAATCTCTTGACGCTGACATAAAGCCGACGGCCCCGAAGCAGCGCTATGCCGACTCCTTTGTCGGCCTGTCCCTGGCGACCTTGCAGACGGCACAGACGGTCAGAAAGGGGACATTTTCTTACAGAATCGCCCACCGTTGGCTGGGACAAACCGACAGCGGGTTCGGGCAGCTTTTTGGCCTTGACGCCGGGGCCCACATGCTTACGGAGTTTACCTTTCCCCTGAGTGAGCGTCTCGCCTTGACAGTCGGTCGCTCAGGAAACAACGCGACGTTTGAATTCAATGCGAAGTACCAAATCTGGCGTGAAAGGACCAACAACGATGTTCCTGTTTCTCTTGCTCTCTTTGTGGGCATCGATTGGTTGACCACGAAGCAGATACCTGACCCGCAAAATCCCGGGCAATTTCTCGGCCGCGGTAGCGGACAGCGCTTTCCGTTATTCGCCCAGCTTGTCCTCACAAAAAAGTTGTCTGACCGCATGGCGATCTTGTTCAATCCCGGCATTCTCTTGAACGGCAATGTTTCCATTGCTGGAGAGGCTGCCATCTTCTCACTTGGTCTTGGGGGCAAGTTGCGGATAACACGGAGACTGTCCCTGTTTTTCGAAGCGGCATCACTTCTGTCCGGCTCTGACGGAGCACTGCCGGTCGGCGGGGTTGGTTCGCTCAACGGTCAGCCTATTGTCTATGACGCCTTTACCGCCGGATTGGAGCACAACATCGGCGGCCATGTTTTCCACCTCTACCTGACCAACTCACTGGGACTGACACCCGCGCAGGTCATGAGCGGCGGCAATCTGGACTTTGCTCGTGCAGATTTTCGATTGGGCTTCAACATCTATCGTATTCTCCGGCTCTAGATTCGAAGCGATAGCCATCCAAATGCAACAGGCCCAAGTATTGAGCAAAAACCGAGTCGCATCGACCGCATTAGAGTTGATTAACTGCCTGATTTTGAAGGGACATAATTACTGTTATGGCCCTTCTTTATTTTAAGGAAACTTAATTGGTTTTCCACGAAAGATTTACCGATATAGGCTTACAGGAATTCGGAGCCTCTGTCGTATCAGCACTGTTGACCATGCCGCAATAGTATGCATTGAACCCGGCTGTATCCATCATGTTTTTCTGGCTCGGTAGGTTCTCGCTGACCGACAAGCACTTCCCTGTTTTTCATAGTTTGCTCGCTGCCTAAACGGATGGTCTTGATGACCGCTTGTCCTGGGCGCCCGCGTGGTTTCTTGTGTTCAGGCGCTCACAGCGATCTCAATATGCCGGCTGTCAGAAAAATCGTCGATTGATTCTCATATGAATCACACTCACCGCTGCTCTAACTCAGAAATCGTGCTAAATTAGATTGAAAAAGGAAATAGAATGGGGAGTCAGTCCGGCCCTGATGAAAAAGCAGTTCTATCCACGGCCTGGTCTTGGCGGGGAAGATAATTTGACTCTTTACTAGTGAGGAGTACCACAATGAAACCGTCTGGCGTTTTCTTGTCAGCACTGCTGCTGAGTTTGGTGTGGCCTGTGCCTGCAACCCGAGGCCAATCAACCTATTTTGACGATACCGATGCCGAGGTTTGCGTGCTCGGTAATGCCATCTATGAGATCGTGCTGCAAAAGCAAAACGGCAGCCTGCTCTCTGTGACGGATAAGACTGCCGGGGCCAATTTGACTCTCGGCTCGCTGGAGAACAGCCTCTGGCAAGTAGTGTTTCAGGACAAAACGACATTCGGCGGCAATGGTTTCTCATCCGCAGGGCCGGACACATTTGCCTACGCCTGGGAAAGCAGCACAGCTACACTTCGACTAGACTACACGCCTCCTCAGCAGGCCAGTGGCAAAGTCACTGCCGAGGTTGTGATTCAATTGTCAGATGCCTCGTATTTCGACCTACAGCTTTCTGTTGAGAACCACTCAGGCAAAGTCGTGACAAAGGTCAAATTTCCGCAAAGATGGAAACTCAACCGAAATCAGATCGACGAGGCCCTGCTTCCGGACCGGCGCGGCACAGTACTGGAATCAGGCTTTTTCACCTCCATACTGCCAAGTATGGCCGAGTACCTCGTGCCGCACCCGCCTTCTGTAGCCGACTATTTAGCCGTTCAGGTGCAGTCAGGTAATCTCGCGCTTTACTCGGTCTGGACACCCGGGCCAATTCGACAAACGGTTCTAGGCTTCGAGGACCACCCGGCAGATACGGTATTACTCGTGCACGATTTCGACATGTGGGAAGCAAGCGGCGCCACCTGGACGAGTCCGCCCGTGCGAGTGCGCATTTCACAGGAGTTCAACGAGACGGTACTCGCCTACCGCGCGGACAATCAGTTGGACAGTTTTGCGGGAGTACAACAGAAGTTGGGTGATAAGTACGACACCGTGTTGCAGTCACCGCTGCTCCATCTTGATCCGATGTGGTTGGACATGAATTTTGATGAATGGCCAGACCTGTTCAAACGGCTGCCCAGCCCGGCAATCATCATGCTCTCAAACTACTATAGCGGTGGCTTTCATGGGCACCATCCCGACTACGTCCCGCCGGATCCAGAGTACGGCACAACCGAGGAGCTGCGGGCCGCGGTCGATGCAGCCCACGATCTGGGAATGCTGGTTATGCCAATGACATTGCCAATCTGGTGGCATGAAAACTCACCAACAATTCATAACCTATCCGTTCCGCTGACTGACGTCGCCCGGCTCGATTCCACGGGGGCTCCGGACTACTTTGCGTGGCAACTTGCCGGTCAGGTAGACTGGGGTTATTTCGTCTCACCGCGTGCGCCCTATGTGCAACAGCGGCTCGCGCAGTACATGGACGAAATGACCCAAACGCTCGGGTATGATTTGATTTATGAAGACGTCTTGGGCGCCAGCAGGACCGACCCTGACTTCAATGCGAATGCTACAAAAATATTCGACACCGAAGGTTGGCTGGACCATACGCGCACCTACAGTGACCGACTACTTTTAACAGAAAACGGATACGACCATCTGGCCGAAACCGAGGTGGCTTTCCTTGGCGGTGGTTGGACGCCGGATTGGCAATCGGTGGATGTTCCTTACTCGCGCATCTATCCAATGGCCAAACTGCTTTTACACGACAAAGTCCTGTTTTATCACTATTGGGCATATCCAAACACCACACCCGGGGCGTTGAGCTGGAATCTGACATTCGGTCACATGCTCAATTTTCCGCTGCAGATAATTCCTGCCGGAAATTATAAAACCGTTGGCGATCCCTGGCAGTTTGTCAATGAGGAATTCCAGAAGTACGTGGTTTCCCGGTACGCCGATGAACGGATGACGGACTTCACAGAGTTGTCCGGTGGGAATGTCATTCGTTGTGATTATGAGAGCATCACGGTTGTCGCCAATAGAAATGCTGCTGAGGCGTATGCGTCGGGTGAATACGGCTTACCGCCCGAAGGTGTGCTTGTTACGAGTACAAGTGGTGATCTAATTGCCGGCTCGTTTTCGATCTACAACAACGTGTCTTTGAACGCAGGCGAGCACTATATCATCGAACAACGCGGCCAGGAGGATATCATCATTCGCCAACCTCTTGGGGATGACACCCCGCTAACACTGGACTTCCTACCCGGCTGGAGTGCAACCGATCCAATATGGGTGTTGGCTTACAATAACGAAGATCAACTCGTTGATGTGACAGCACCGACCGTTAACTCCTCCAGCCTAACTTTCACATACCGACAGAATCTGCAGGGCCAACATATGGCCTTCTATAAGGTTGTCAATACAGCCACACCGCCGCAGCCGGATTGGAATGCCTTTTTCAATGATTACGATCTGGAGGTGATGTTGTTAGGCAACCGGGAGTACTACGAACTCAGTCTTGGAAAACAAAACGGTGCACTCAACTACATTCTCGATAAAACATCTGGCGACACCTTGTGCCGGGGCGTACAATGGTGGCGCCTCTGGTTAGCGAATTTTCCTGAAGCACCTCAACCCGACGTTGGTCCCGCCACGATGATTGACTACTGGCCTGGAGGCCCGAATGATTTCCAACATAGCTGGGACCAGGATAATCGTGTCTTGACCTTAAACTATGTCCCGGATTCGACAATATACACAGAGCGACTTGGGGCCACAATTACTTTCACGGTCTCTGATGAAGCCTACCTGGACGTTCAAATCTCCTTCCGGAATAATTGGGGGTACACGATGCAGTCCGTGTCATTTCCGAACAACCTCATCTTTGATGTTAGGCAGAACGATGAAGCACTCCTGCCGATTTCCTATCCCGGTGTGAGACTGAAGTCCGGTTTCTTCGATGAAGGTCGTTCAGTTGAAGGCGAGTACCCCGGACGTTTCCATGCCGACTACCTTGCGCTTCAAATCGAAACCCGCGTGATGGCTTTGTACGGCCTGCATCACAACCAGCCGGTCCGGATGACAAGAACCGGGTTTGTGGGCGAGGACAACAGCGTTCAGGGCAGCAATGTGTTTGTGGTGCGCAAGTACCCGGTGTGGGTTGAAGATGGGGACACTTGGGAAAGTCCGATCCTTCGCATCCGCTTCGGCGCGGATTTTGAAGAAACATTGCAGGCGTATCGCGCCGACAACAAGTTGAATTTGTTCACATCTCTGGAAAATAAGCTGGGCGACAATTACCAGACTGTTCTACGTTCGCCCAATTTTCATGTGGAGTTTGGTGAGTCGGTGGCGCAACCGTTCAGCCAGATTGCAGCGCTCTTGGAGCAGATGCCCAGTCCTGCGCTTGTCATGCTATCCGGCTATAATTCCGGCGGACTCCACGGGTTTCATCCGGATTACTTACCTCCTGATCCGCAATGGGGCACAACAGCGGACCTGGTGAAAATGGTGACGGACATCAAAAATCAGGGTAAACTCGTCATGCCATTCACGTTTCCGGCATGGTGGCATGAGAATTCTCCGACAGTACAAAATTTGACATCACCAGGATTGACGGACATTGCCCAAATTGGCCCTGACGGCCAGCCCGTTCATTTCGACATGGAAGGAAACCCGGGAACCTTCATTTCGCCGAATCATCAATTCGTGAAGGATAGGCTTGCACAAATGGTTAGCGAAATGAAACAAGACATTGGCGCTGATCTGATATATCAAGGCGGCATTGGGGCGCTGGCGTCAGATTACGATCTTAATCCGGCTGCGCCATCTGCATTAGATTACAACGAGGGGTGGCTTGAACATACCCGCACTCACGAGAGTGCTTTGCTGGTGGTAGAAGAAGGATATGATGGCATGTCTGAAACAGCGGTTGGCTTCATGGGGACACTGTATCAGGATCCGGAAACCGGTGAGTCACCATGGGACTTTGATTTCGGTGAAAATAATTGGGAGGCTTACCCCACAGCGCCGGTCTTGTATCACGACAAAGTCCTCATCTACCCGACTGGAAGTAACAGTACGCTCAGCAAGCACGCACTCTCGTGGAGCCTTGCCTTTGGCTGCATGCTCAGTTTCGAACCGAGTGAAAGCGATCCGGAGTTAGACCCTTCGAGTCCGTGGATGAAAGTGATCGCAGATTTCCAGCGCCACGTGATATCACGAATTGCCGGCAAGCGCATGACGGGTTACGATGAACTCGCTCCCGGTATCAGCGAGAGCACCTTTGAAAACATCACGATCGTGAACAACTGGAATGAAACCGGCTACTCATTCGGCCCCCACGTCGTGACACCCGCTGGCGCCGTCGCCACCAGCGCCGACGGCGTTCTCACAGGCGGGGTTTTCTCTGCCTTCAACGGCTCAGAGCTGAACGCCGGGGACCATTTTCTAGTGGTACAGACCTTTGAAGACAGCATACTTGTCCGACATCCTTCTGGCGCGGATACACCAATTAACATAAACCGGCCACCGGGTTGGGAACAAGCAGCAGGAATAAAAGTCACTGCGACTACTGAAACCGGCAGCCACCAGATCGCACAAACAGTAGGGGATGACCTTATTGCATTTGGCATGACTCGCTTGCTTCAAGGTGAGGCGATCGAATATTTTCGGCTGAGCTACGACAAAACCACGGGTGTGGCCCCAGCAGCCGGGACACTGCCATTAAGATATGGCCTCTCGCAAAACCACCCCAATCCCTTCAACCCGGCTACAAAAATTGATTACCAAATCCCCGGTCACATAGCATCGGTTCATGTGTCACTGAGCATTTATAATGTGTTGGGCGGTGAAGTCGTTCGGATTGTAGACGAGGCAAGGGGGCCGGGCCATTATTCTGTGACATGGGATGGCCGCGACCGGGCAGGCAGGCAAGTAGCGAGCGGCCTCTATTTCTACCGCATAGATGCAGGAAGATTTGTGAAAACAAGAAAATTGCTCCTGATGAAATAGTCTCAAATGACACAGAAAGCGCACCCGTACTGAGAGCGGTTTCGTACGGTCTCGAGAAGGAACAAAGTCAAGCCGGGAGGCAAAACTCTCCCGGTCATTGCCATCGGTCAGGTTATCTGTGCATTGCCTCACAGGTTTTGGCATTTTTTGTCACGCGCCGCCTTTGCAGTTTCCCTTGCCCTACAGGATAAAGCCAACAGGTTTCCATAGAGTGGGAGTTTACAGCCCGCTTAATGCATCAAATATCTATTGGCTAATTTTTGATTTGTGAAACTATTATAGGGTAGGGGGGTATATTATGTGTTGACGTACCAGAACCAACCGCCGCCAGCCATTCACGAGGAGATAAACTTGAAGAATACCTCAGAAAAAAACCATCACCACTCGGAAGAAACCGCCCGACAAAGTCACCACTCGGAGAGGCTCAAGTCCAGTCTGATTTCACGCCTAAATCGGATAGAGGGACAGGTTCGAGGTGTCAAGCGCCTGATCGCGGAGGATACCTACTGTGACGATGTTTTGAATGTGATTTCTTCAATCCAGTCGGCGCTCAGTGGCGCCGCCAGCGTTTTGCTCGAGCACCACCTGAAGAGTTGCGTCGTGGAGCAGATTCAAGATGGGGACATCGAGGTCATTGATGAAGTTATGAAAACCATCCGTAAACTCGCAAAATAGACAAGGGAGAGAGCGATATGCAAACCGTCACTTTTAACGTTGAAGGAATGTCCTGCAATCATTGTGTGAATGCGATTGAAGGCGCTTTGCAGACTGTCAATGCCAGTGGCAAGGCGGACCTTGAGAAAAAAACCGTGCACGTCGAGTTTGACGAAAATGAGATAAGCCTTGGTGCTATCCGCAAGGCCATAGAAGATCAGGGTTATGACGTTGAGTAAGGAAGCAATCGAGAGAACAAAGTCAGAGCAGCAGTTGACCCTAGATGTTTCAGGCATGACCTGCGCGGTTTGTGCGAGCAGAGTCGAGAAAGGGCTAAGTGGCCTGCCGGGGGTTGCGCGGGCCAACGTCAATTTTGCCTTGGAAAGGGCTACGGTTGACTATTTCCCATCTGACACCTCCGTCGGTAAGCTTATCCAGAAAGTTGAGCACCTGGGATACGCTGCCTCAGAAAAAAGGTCTGGCCTTGACTTCGAAGAAACAAGGCGTCGCGAAATCCGAGGTCATCAGATAAGATTCTTTGCTTCCGCTCTTCTTTCCTTCCCGTTGCTGTGGACAATGGCCAGCCATTTCTCCACGTTTTCATCAATCTGGGTGCCTGCAATTCTTCTAAATGCCTGGATACAATTTGGGTTGGCGACACCGGTTCAGTTCGTCATCGGCTACCCCTTCTACGCGGGCGCGTTCAAGGCGCTGCGAAGCAAGAGCGCCGACATGAATGTTCTTGTCGCGCTTGGCACATCGGCCGCCTATTTCTATAGTCTTTACTTAACCGTGCGGGGTGCGTTTCAGCCATCCCGACATATTGAGCTTTACTACGAGACCAGCGCAGTTCTGATCACTTTGATTATTCTCGGTAAACTATTTGAGTCTCTGGCCAAGGGCCGGACCTCCGCAGCCATAAAGACTCTCATGGGCATGCGGGCAAAAACGGCCCTGGTGTTCCGGGATGGTGTCGAACTGAATATTACAATTGAGCATGTGGTAGTTGGGGACATCGTTCACATCAAACCTGGTGAAAAGATTCCTGTGGACGGTGAAGTCGTCGATGGAACTTCTGCCGTTGATGAGTCGATGCTTACAGGTGAAAGCATCCCAGTGGAGAAACGAGCGGGCGACACCGTCATCGGAGCCAGTCTCAACAAGCTCGGTTTTCTTAAAATCCGGGCTACCAAAGTCGGCAAAGACACCGCACTCGCGCATATTATTCGAATTGTTGAAGAGGCGCAAGGCTCAAAAGCCCCGATTCAGCGCATCGCAGATAAAATCTCCGGCGTGTTTGTTCCGATTGTCGTGGCCATCGCAGTGTTGACGTTTCTTACCTGGTTTTTCCTGCTGTCGCCCGGCGAGTTCGCCGGTGCGCTTGAGAATGCCATTGCAGTGCTGGTGATCGCCTGTCCTTGCGCTCTAGGCCTTGCCACTCCGACTTCAATTATGGCCGGCACCGGGAGAGCTGCCGAGATGGGGGTGCTCTTCAAGGGTGGTGAACACTTGGAATCCACGCATCGCGTCAACACAATTGTTCTGGACAAAACCGGCACACTTACACAAGGTCAGCCAAAACTCACGGACATCTTTCCTCAGGGATTCGAAAAAGAGAGCTTTCTCGAACTTGTCGGTTCAGCGGAAAGAAACTCAGAACATCCTCTGGCAGAAGCAGTTGTTGAAGGAGCCGCGCAAGCGGGGGCCAAGTTGTTTGCGGCGGATGACTTTGTATCGGTTCCGGGTCACGGCATTCGTGCGCGGGTACAGGGAAAGGCTGTCCTGGTGGGTTCTGCAAGGCTGCTAGCGCGTTTCGGCATACCCGTCGATGAAGAAGCTCTGAAGAGAATGGGTGATTTGGAGAAACAAGGCAAGACGGTCATGCTGGCGGCCATCGATGGCAGGTTTGCCGGAATGCTCGCTGTGGCGGACACGCTCAAACAGACCTCACGTGGGGCGGTGGCACGCATCCGTGAAATGCGAATTGAAGCAGTGATGCTCACCGGCGACAACACCAGAACTGCGCAAGCCATCGCCCGGGAAGTTGGAATTGACCGGGTCGTGGCCGAAGTTTTGCCGGCCGGCAAAGCCGACGAAATCAAGAAGCTGCAGGCGAGCGGCAGGGTCGTCGCAATGGTCGGTGATGGCATCAATGATGCCCCAGCTCTTGCCACGGCAGACATTGGAATCGGCCTTGGCACCGGCACGGACGTCGCCATGGAAACTGCGGACATTACACTCATGCGGGGCGACTTGAACGGCATCGCCGATGCTATCGTGATGAGCAGAAAAACCATGACCAACATCAAACAGAACCTGTTTTGGGCTTTGGCCTACAATTGCCTGGGCATCCCGGTGGCGGCGATGGGATTTCTTGCGCCATGGCTGGCCGGTGCTGCCATGGCCATGAGTTCAGTTTCTGTGGTGTTGAACGCTCTGCGGTTGCAGCGCTTGAGGCTGGGTAAGCATGTATAAGTCTCAATAATACAGCAGACTCTCCGGTGACGTTGGCGTCCACCAGCAAGATTTGGCCCACTTGGCTGCTTGACTTCGACATCCACTATCCCTCTTTCGAGAACATGTTTGGCTTGAGCTCAGATCATAGCCTTGGGGTTTCCCCGTGCTCCCGCCACAAGGTCCCCAGGATTACGCAACACTGCTGTGGAGTATCTATTTAATAAGATGCATAGAGGGCTCTTGGCTTCTGCAAGTTCGCCTGGGTTGGCTTCTTCAGGCTCACGTAGATAGCCAGAGCAGTAGCCCGGATTGCCCAAACTCAATTCAGGCAGCAACTATCAGGGGAAGAATCATGCCTTTAGCTCCGCAAGGCCGTGGAGGTCAAGTGATGGACATCATGTTTTGCGCGAGGACCGCCGTTGACACAACAACAAAATCCCCTTCTCACACTTGATAAGTTTGTCTTAATCCTGCGTGTGCGGAAGTGGCATATCCTTGCATGTGTTTTTGGCGTGCTGGCTCCCATCCTCGTCTACAACTGGACCGTGCTGCCGGTATACGAAACCAATGCATCAGTGATCTTCGAAGACAAGGGTAGTTCCTTTACGCAGTCCAAGAATGACCCGCTTAGTCGATACTACCGACACAGGGAGACTTACATTCTTAACCGGATCGAGGAAATTACCAGCCGCTCCCTGGCAGAAGAGGTCGCCGCAGTCCTCACATCCACGCTTGTGGAACGCTTCGTCCTACCGGACGAACGACCCCCTGGTTTTGAGAAAAAAAAGTTCATCGCCAAACAAATCCAGAAGGCAATCTCCGCCGCACCGAAAGGAAACACCGATGTCATTCTGATAACGGCCCGGACTCATGATCCCCATCTCAGCCAACACTTGGCTAATACAACAGCCACAACCCTCAGAGACAGAAATCTTAGGATAAAGAAGCGTGAAGTAGCGGGACTAAGGGAATTCATCGAAGGGCAACTGCAGATATTTAAGAGACAACTAGATGTCGCAGAGGAGAAACTCAAGGATCTGAAGCAGGAGGGCAATATCACCTCGCTCGAACAGGAGTCGAGAGAAATCCTGACGCGCATCACTGGCGTGGAGGTCATTTACAATCAGGTCAAAGCCGAACGCAAGGCTTCCGAGCAGAGAGCAGCCACCGTCCGCAAGAAATTAAGTGAACAACAGCAAGAACTCGTTCCCAGGATTGCTGAGGTTACGAGTTCGTCTCTGGAAAAACTGCAGGACAGGCTCGTCACGCTGCAGACTCAACACGCAACTCTGCTGGTTCGGGACTACGCGCCTCGACATCCCAAGATGGTGGCGTTGAACAATGAAATCGCACAAATCAAGAAGAACCTGAGAGAAGCGGCATCTAAACTCGCCGTTGATGATCTCGGAGTCGATCCCTTATCGCAAATCCATTCGTACCTACGAGAGTCTCTTTCCCTGGAAATTGAGCTTGAGTCGCTAAAGGCGAAGGAGCAAGACCTGCGCGGGACTTTGGAGAGGTATGAGGCAGCGTTGAGAACTCTGCCGGCAAAGGAACTGGGCCTGGTGAATCTCTTGAGAAGCAAGTCTATCAATGAGAAGGTCTATCTCAGGTTGATGGAGAGATATGAAGAAGCCAAGATTGCGGAGGCCGAAAAAAGCGCCAGTGTAAGGATTATAGACAGCGCGCAATTGCCGGAGAAGCCGGTAGCCCCTCGTAAGACGCTTAATTTGTTCATCGGCTTCATTTTGGCTCTCGTCGCCGGCACAGGACTGGTTCTCTTCCTTGAATACCTAAACCCTGTTTTCAGGCGACCTGAGGAGGTTGAGGCGTTGACCAACTGGCGAGTTCTAGCAAGCATTCCCCGGGCGCAGACTTCAATTAATGGCGAAATGCTCACTGGGGGAAGCACGAACGGTCACTCAGCAGCCAGGCAAAGCTCTTCACACCGCCTTTTCTCGAGACGACCGAAAATCGGACCGGGAGACGCCTACCGCGCTCTGCGAACCAACATAAGTCTCCTTCGTGAGAATAGAAAACTAGATACCATCCTGGTTACCAGTGTTTGCGCGCAGGAAGGCAAATCGACCACAATCGTGAACATCGCTAGGCTGTTCGCGAAATCCGGCATGAGGGTCCTTGCCATTGACGCAGACCTGAGAAGGCCCACGCTACACAAACTGCTGGATGCTGCCAATGAACCTGGACTCAGTGATGTGTTAATTAGCCGTTTTGATATGATGCGCTATTTTTCGTCGCACAAGAACGGCGAACATGACTTAGACCTGAGCAACTCTGTGATGTCTTTGACGGTTCAGCAGCTTGTGGAGGGCATTCAGTCGACTGACACGGATAATTTGAAAGTGCTGCCCAGCGGGAAATCGCACGAAGAATCTGGCGAGGTGATTTCGCCGCGGCTGATGGGGTGGCTCCTTGAAGAACTTCGAGGAACCTTCGATCTGATACTGATCGATAGCCCGCCCTTACTCCAGGCGCCGGAGTCAATGGTGCTTTGTTCAGTTGCCGACGGCGTCCTGCTGGTCATTGAACCTGGGAAGAATCACCAAAACCTGGTTCTGAAGGCACGCCAAATCCTGGATGATGCAAATGTTGATGTTATCGGGGCAGTGCTCAATGGAGTCGATCTCCGGCTCTTGAGCAAGAGCAGCGAACTCTACGGTTACTATAGCTAGTTCATGACTGAATCCTTCTGGATAGCCCAAGTAAGCGCATCCCGGTATTCTGCTTCTCCGACTTTGTGAAACTATGGTTTAAAGAGAATAAATTCATTTTTTTCCGCAATATTAACGCTCTGTAAGCATGATTAATATGACCAGATGACGAATGCCAAGCCATAATCAAGTGTTGGCTCACACTCTCCGCTTGGCGACCTCAACGTCTGATCTCAACAGAACAGTTTCTTGACCGCATTGGATTTGAGTTGATCAAATCCTACTTGACCATTGCTGGACTACTTGAATAGCAACAGTGCAGAACTCACCAGCGTAGGTTCCAGTGCAAAACCGCAGTTCGACACTTCAAATGGATTTGAGGGGGTACTTTGAACCCAATCGAATCCCAGCCTGGAAGAGAGGCGTGGATTTGCTATCTGCCTCCCTTGGTCTGATCCTACTCTCGCCTGTCTTTGTCTTACTAATCGTGTTAATCAAGGTCGTTTCTCCCGGCCCTGCGTTCTTCCGGCAGGAGCGAGTCGGTCTGCTCGGCAGGAGTTTCATGATGCTGAAATTTCGCACCATGAAACTTGACGCTGATACTTCGAACCATCTGTCCCAAGTTCGCGCGGAGATCCATGGAGATCTGAATCTTGAGAAAGTGGACAACAGGTCCCAACTTATTCCAGGCGGCGAAATCCTGCGTAAGAGCGGGATTGATGAATTGCCGCAATTGCTAAACGTTCTGATGGGTAACATGAGTCTGGTTGGCCCGCGCCCGGAGTTGCCTTATGCAGTAGAGGTGTACCAGCCCTGGCACTACGCCAGATTTGAAGCGGTTCCTGGTATCACCGGGCTTTGGCAGGTCAACGGCAAAAACAGGACGACCTTCAATGAGATGATCCGCTATGACATTCGGTACTGCAGAACCATGTCTGCCCGACTGGATCTAAGGATCATTTTGGGCACTTTGCCAACAATAGTGGAGCAGATGCGTGACGAGCCTAGCTAAACAGCAACATAACCATGCACAATCTGAAACAGGAGATGAAGAATGACCAGAATTGGTATCATAGGTTCAGGTTATTGGGGACCCAATCTGATACGCAACTTCCAGAATTTGCCCGAGTCGCAAGTCGCAGCAGTTTGTGACCTGAGTAGCCGGCGCTTGAATCATGCACGCGAACTGCTGCCAGACACGTTCTTGACGGAAGACGTCAACGAGCTGCTAAATCCAGAACTCATTGATGCGGCCGTGATCTCCACTCCGACAAAGACGCATTACGCTCTCGCCAAGCAGGCCCTGGAACGGGGTTTACACACTTTCGTTGAGAAACCGCTGGCGACTTCTGCAAACCAGGGTCAGGAATTGATTGACCTTGCAGAGAAAAACGGCGTGATACTGTTTGTCGGCCATTTGTTCCTCTACAATGCGGCTGTCAATAAACTGAAAGACCTTGTATCAACAGGTGAGCTTGGGAATCTGTGCTACATAAGCTCGAGCCGTCTCAACCTGGGGCCTATCAGACAGGACGTAAATGCCCTCTGGGACTTGGCCCCGCACGACATTTACATTATTCTTGAGCTCATTAGTGAGACGCCTGTCGGCGTCAATTGCCAGGGACTCGCCTACCTTAACAGCAAAGTCCACGATGTCTGCTCGCTGACCCTGCATTTCGAGCACCGGCGCATGGCAACCATCCATGTCAGCTGGCTCAATCCCAACAAGACAAGGCTGATGACGGTTGTCGGTGAGAAGAAGATGGCAATTTATGATGACATGGAGCCATTGGAGAAAATTAAGATATACGACAAAAGGATTGAAGCTCCAAGGTACACGGATTCCTTCGGCGAATTCCAGTTCAGTTTCAGGTACGGTGACACCTCCTGTCCGTGGCTTGAACAGAGCGAGCCGCTTAAGCTGGAGTGTCAGCATTTTCTCGACAGTGTTGTCAGCGGCGAGCAACCCAAAACGGACGGCAAGAATGGTCTGGATGTTATCAAAGTGCTTTCTGCCGCCAGCACCTCGCTGCATGAGCAGGGCGGCTACGTTCAGGTTTGATGATACATTGAATGAGAGGATGGTTTACTATGAAAATACCCTTTGTGGATTTAGCTGCCCAGTATCAGAGCATTCGCGAAGAAGTGATGCCAGCGATCGAGCAGGTCGTGTCAAACTCTAGTTTCATTCTGGGCGATGAAGTGCGTTGTTTTGAAGAAGAATATGCCGAGTACTGTCAGGCGCCGCATGCCATCGGAGTAGATTCGGGAACATCTGCACTGGAGCTCATTTTGCGAGGACATGGCATTGGACCGGGCGATGAAGTTATCACCGCTGCCAACACCTTCATTGCGACGACCCTGGCTATTTCGAGCACCGGAGCCACACCCGTTTTGGTTGACAGTCACCCGGACACCTACGCTATTGATATTGCTTCAATTGAAAAGGCCGTCAGACCGGCGACCAAAGCCATAATGCCGGTGCACCTTTACGGCCAGCCAGTCGATATGGACGCCATTCTGGCAATCGCAGACCGGCATAATCTTCTTGTCTTTGAAGATGCCTGTCAGGCTCACGGCGCAACCTACAATGGCCGGCGAGCAGGTTCTCTGGCAAATGCTGCGGCATTCAGTTTCTATCCCGCCAAGAATCTTGGCGCCTACGGCGACGGCGGAATGATTGTCACTGATGACGCGCATCTGGCCGACAGAATTCGATTGCTGCGCGATTATGGTCAAAAAGAGAAATATCATCATGAGATACTGGGATTGAACCGAAGGCTCGACGGGATCCAGGCAGCGGTGCTGAGGAAGAAGCTGCCTTACCTCGATGAATGGAACCAGGCCCGCCGCAGGCATGCCACCCGATACATTGAAAACCTGGCCAACGCACCCGTCGTTCTGCCGGTTGAAGCTGACTATGCCAAGTCTGTCTATCATCTGTTCGTCATCCGCGTGGCAAACCGGTCTCAGTTGCAGAAGCACTTGCAGGAGATGGGGATCTCGACCGGCATTCACTATCCGGTTCCCATTCACCTGCAGCCGGCATACCGTCACCTCGGGCATACGATGGGGGATCTTCCGACAACCGAGCGCCAATGTGAAGAGTTGCTATCACTCCCAATGTACGCGGAATTGTCCGATGATGCAATCGACTGCGTCACAGACGCTGTTGGTGAATTCATGACGACGCCTCTGCTGGAAGCTGTGGTATAAACTTCGAAAACTGAGCAAAATATTGCACGACTTCGGTATTTCACACCGCCAGGGTTTGCGAGATAAATTCATCGCGACTCTGGAACGAGCCAACACTTTCCAGATCCTTGCCTTCGCCTTGGCCGGCGTTGCACTGGGCCTCTTTTTTGTCAAAACAATGGCCCTACCGTCGCGCTGGGCCTTTCTCGTGTTGCTGGCGGGGCTCGTGCCATTCGTGAGCATGATAGTCGGAAATGTCCGCAACCTGCTGCTGGCGGTGATCCTGCTGGACATCCCTTTTCAGTTGGATATAAATATTGGATTTCGTGAGGACATCGCCGCGTATGGTGCGCTTGCGGGCTGGAATGTTTCAGCGACGACTGTCGCGCTTGCTCTTCTGTACGGCCTATGGTTTGTTGAAATCCTGACCAGAACCGGCGAGCAAGTGCGCTCACCTCGCTGTCGAGGCGTCCTACCCATAGCAGTTTACATGCTCGTCTGTTGCTGTTCAATGTTGGGGGCACACGATGTTCAACTGTGGTCCTACAAGATATTTTTGCTCCTACAGATGTTTCTGCTGTATGTCTATATTCTCGGCAATGTTCGCAGCAGGAGGGATGTGCTCCTTATTACCTCGATACTTTTGCTCGGTGTCATTGGGGAAAGCTTGCTCATGGTCGCTCTTCGCGGCATTGGACACAGTATCAAACTCGGCGGTGTATTGGCTCGGATTGACAATGGTTTCCGTGTCGGCGGGACGGTTGGAGGGCCGAATTCTGCCGGCGCCTATCTGAGCGTACTTGCGCCAATGGCTCTCGGACTAGTGATAGCTCGAGCCAACAAACCTGTCTACCGGAGATTGGCGCTTTGCGCGCTGGCTTTGGGCTCCGTTGCCTTGCTCCTGACATTTTCCAGAGGAGCATGGGCAGCTTATGCCGTATCCATCGCGATACTGATGCTCGTAGCGTGGAAAAGTGGCTGGCTGACTCCCCGGGTTCTCGTGGCCGTTACCGGTGTGATGATAATGACTGCGGTCATAGGGAGAGATGCCATTTTGTCCAGACTTCTCGGAGATGATGGCGGAGCTGCATTTGCCCGCATTCCGTTGATGATGCTGGCGTTTGAGGTTATCAAGGACAACATGCTGCTCGGTGTTGGGGTAAACAATTTCTCCATGGTCATGAGAGAATATCTGAGTGTAGACTTAGCGGGAGAATGGCTTTATACCGTTCACAATAAGTATCTCCTGGTGTGGGCAGAGACGGGCCTGTTGGGATTGTTGGCGTTCCTCGCTTTCTTGTTCGCGACCCTTCGGCGAGGCTGGCGGTGCTGGAAATCTCAAGACCCGCTTCTTTCGCCAGTCGCCCTTGGCATAACCGCCGCGATTACAGGCCACATGGTCCATCTGCAGTTTGACACCTTCCAAAACCGACCACTGACACAGATGTTGTGGCTCCTGTCCGCCCTCGTAACTGCCACATATTATATGAAGAAAGATGAGATTTTGGTTTTGCAAGAGAGTGCGGTGCAAAGGACTGTTGATGAGCGCAGATAGTTCCAGCTTCCGCCAGTCCACGATGGAGTCTCATGTCCGTGAGCCCAGGCCAAGCCAGCCACAACAAACTGGACTGCGTAGAATAGCAACCAATGCATTGTCTATTCTTGCCAGCGACGCAACTACCAGAATAGCGAATTTTGTGGTATACGCCCTGGTTGCCAGGTTCCTTGGAGCATTTGAGTTTGGCCAGTTGGCCCTCGGTCTCACTCTATTCCGAACCTTCCAGCTATTGGCTGTAGCGGGTTTGAAAGCTCTTGTGACGCGGGAAGTGGCTCGAAACAGCGAAAATGCCGGCCGGTATTTCGTCAACGCTAGTATCATTGTACTGCTGTCTTCATTGGCAGCCATAGCAGCCCTGAAATTGTTCACAGTGGGGATGGACTATACGCCCGATACCGCTCATCTGATTGTGTTCCTTTCTCTGGGATTGATCCCATACTCCCTGTCTCTTATCTGTGATGCTCTGTTCCAAGCCCGGGAACAAATGCACTACATCACCATATCCAACGTGATCGTCAACCTAACTAAGATTGCAGCCGCCTTCTGGATACTGTCTCAGGGCTACGGATTGAACCAGCTCATCATCGTATTCCTGTTCTGTTTCTCTCTTGGTCTGGTTGTCAAATGGGGGCTTCTTGTCAGACAATTGAAGGGGGTGGAGCACAGGCTGGATCCACGCTTTTGCCTGGAGATGGCAAAGTCTACAGTGACTTTTTTGGGAATCAATGGTCTGAATGCAGTCCTTACCAGTTTGAACATAGTGCTTTTATCGAGGTTCACAAGTGAGGTGGAAGTCGGCCTCTACAGTGCGGCTGCCCAATTGCTGATTCCGGTGGCGTTGGTGTTTGAAAGCATCGGGGTTGGCGTTTACCCTGTAATGTGTAGAAGTTTCAAGAAGAATTCGAAGAAGCTTCAAAGAATTCTGGAGCGTTTGACGGAGTTTGTGTTTGCCATTGTCCTTCCGGCATCAGTAGCGCTGTATTTTTTCTCCGAAACCCTTCTGCTCCTGTTCTATGGAGATCGTGATTTTTCAAGGGCGGCGGAAGTCTTGCGAATAGTGGTGTGGGGATTAATTTTTAGGTCGCTCGCCAAAGCCTTTGGTCTGACTCTGGTGGCCAGCCTGAGGGAAAAAGCTACGCTACGAATCCTGTTTTTCGATGTCCTGACAACTGCGATAGTTGGCCCAATCTTGATTGGTCAATTTGGACTAATTGGTAGCGCGGTTACTTTGCTGACGGTACGATTTGTCGATTTCGTTCAACACTACGTTCCGGTTGCTCACATGTTCAAGACCCTGGCACTGCGACGTTTGCTCTGGAAGCCTGTCATTCCCGCAGCCTGCATTGCCTTGTATCTTTTCACCATGCAAGAGCAGAACTTCTATTTGAATATCGCCGCAGCCGCGACACTCTACGTCGCCACTTTGTTCATCCTTTCCGCGTGGTCAGCAGGTGGCGTGAAGCAACTCAAAGAACGCTATTTTCTTCTGTGGACAAGCTAGGTGTCTTGCGTGCATAGAGAGACGATGAAACTTGCAGTCATCCTAATCACAAAAAACCAGGCGTGGAATATCCGTCGTCTGATAGAGTCTGTTCGGCAAGCCACAAGATCCTTGCCATCTTATGAGCTGGTTCTGGTGGACTCTGCCTCAACTGACAAGACGATGCAACTGGCGCGGCAGTCTTCAATCAGGATCATCCAAATCGGCGCTGAGCAGCGGGTAACGCCTGCCGCCGGGCGCTATCTAGGCTATCAAGCAACTTCAAGCGAGTTGATTCTTTTTCTTGATGGCGACATGGAACTGTGTGATGGCTGGCTGGAAAAAGCCCTGCGGACAGTCCAAAGCCAGCCTAACGTAGCTGTGGTGACCGGAACACGCGTAGATCTGCCAAGGACAGCGACTCCGGACCACACCATCATTCGCAATCTCGAGACTTTTTGCGAAGTCCCTAAAAGTGGTGGAGCGGCCTTGTTCAGGCGATCTGTTCTTGAGAGCGTTGGCACATTCAACCCTTTTCTTTATTCAGATGAAGAGCCGGAGTTGTGCCTTCGAATACGTCACGCGGGTCATCGAATCTTGCGGCTTGACCACCCGATCGCCTACCACTATTCTGAGCCCAACGGCACGATCCGGACGAAAATCGAACGATGGAAAAGAAACCTGTATCTGGGTGCTGGTCAGAATCTCCGCTACCACCTGGGTGGCCAACTCTTCTGGCAGTACTTTCGGGAACGTGGATTCGGGGTTCTCCCTGCCGCAGGAGTGGTCGCGGGCGTCGTTTCGTTCCTGTGGTCCCTTACTTCGGGCCGGCCATCAATCTTTCTTGCCTGGCTGGCATCAGTATTCCTGGTCATTGCGGCCGACGCGGTCCGGAAGGGCAGTCTCCACCTGGCGCTGATCAGTCTCGTCGAGAGATTGTTGATCGCCGACGGAACTGTCAGAGGCTTTCTCATGAAGCCGCTTCCGCCGGAAACGTACACGTTGGACCACGTGATCCTCGAGCCGGAATACGACAGTTTCTCTGACAAACCTGCAGGCTGAAGTGTGACGACCGCAAAACCAATAGCAATTGCCTTGATCACCAGCATGAAGCACGGCTTGACTCAGTTCATATTTCGTGACATTCAGGCCCTCGTTGCAAAACAGAACCGGGTGAAAATTTTCACGCTCCACAATGAAACGGGGCTATACAATCCTTTACCTGAGTGGGAGGTCATCCCGATAAGCCGGTGGGCCCTGATTCTCCGGCAACTCCAATTCTCTTTGATGAAACCTGCCAAATATCTTCACTTGCTCACGATTGCGTTGGGTTCGCATTCTCTAGTCGATTTTTTCGTCGCCGTTTATTTCGCCAACAAAATGCGGGGGATGGACATCATCTTCGCTTATTTCGGAGATCATAAGCTCTTCGTCGGATACTACTGCAAGCTAATTACTGGGCTACCGCTGGTCGTGACGGTGCGTGCCTATGAATTTTATAGGAATCCAAATCCACGCATGTTCGTTAGGGCTCTCGCTGCCAGCGACCGCATCGTAACGATTACGGAGTACAATAAATCTCTTCTTGTCGAAAAGTATGGCGTGTCGCCGGAAAAAGTAGAGGTCGTACGGCAAATCGTCGATCTCAATGCCTATCAACTCAAGTCAAAAATCAAGATATTGATCGTGGGCTACTTTGCAGAAAAGAAGGGGCATGAGATATTGTTCCAGGCCATCAAGCAACTGGACCGCGATGATGTCGAAGTATGGGTTGTCGGCGATGTGTCACGCTGGGCGTTGCGGGTAGATTGCCGCAAGCTCGCGAAAGACTTGGGCATAGACTCCCAGGTGGCGTTCTTCGGACTGCAAAAGGATAACGCACTGCGCGCCTTGTATCGCGAATGCGACATCTTCTGTTTGCCATCACGCCCGGACCGATATGGCGACCGCGAAGGCTTTCCGAATGTTATCGCAGAAGCGATGGCGTTCAGCAAGCCTGTAATTAGCACCCGACACGTCGGCATTCCCGAGGCGGTTGAAGCAATTCTGGTAGAAGAAAACAATGTAGAGCAATTGACTGATGCCTTACGCCAGGCGTGCGATTCACCAAAATTGCGCCGTGATCTCGGAGAACAGAATAGAGCAAATGCCGAGAGACTCTTTTCATCCGCCAATACTTTGAAGCTGGAACAGATTCTCAAGGATTGTAAAACCTCATGATTTCACAACAGTTACTGAGTGATGCGGCAGGACGCCTGTACCAACATCTATTGAGAAACCACTGGACCGGACGAGCGCTCCGGGGGCCGGATCCTGGCATTCGTCTTAATGCCCGAATCGGCCGCTTCATTAAGAGCTACAGTGATTTTATTCGGTGGGATGACAGCCTGACTTATGCTCAGACACAAAAATACTGGATCATGAATAACGGTTTGATGGCTGACCTGAACCTGGCTGACCCCGAAAGGTGTCATGATATTGCCGTGGCGTGCGGTGAGTACTTGCTTTCTGTGCAGCGCCCTGATGGCTATTGGGAGTACCCAAATCGGGAGTGGCAGGGGAGAGTTGCCACTGTTGAGGGTAACTATGCAGCCATGGCTTTGCTGGAGGCATACCATAGAACACAACATGACCCGTTCCTGGATGCAGCCAAACGATGGTACAGGTTTGCAGTCGATCGAATCGGGTTTCAGAAGGCAAATGGCTTGATGGCCATCAATTATTTCTGTGACCTTGGCACTGGAATGGTGCCGAACAATTCAGCTTCTGCGCTGCGGGTTTTCGCCATGCTCTCCAAAGCCTCTGGCGACGAGCAATACCTGGAAACCTGTCGCGGGATGGTTGCATGGCTCAATCAAGTTCAACTTGAATCGGGTGAACTCCCTTACGCCGTCGCCGGTCCCGGGAGTAGCGTTCGGAAGGATCGTATCCACTTTCTGTGCTTCCAGTATAACGCCTTTCAGTTCTTGAACCTGACGGAATACCATGACTTAACTCAGGATCGTGCAATTTGGCCGGTGCTTGAAAAGCTTGCGCGTTTTATTTCTCAGGGCGTCTGTGAATCGGGCGCGGTTTGCTACGATTGCCGCCGCAAGCAACCGGAAGTGACGTACTACGCTACTGCGGTAGGCGCCGCATTGAGTCACGCTACGGTCCTGGGCCTGGGGGATTATTCCCGACTTGCCAACCGAAGCTATGAACGGGTCTTGACACTAATAAACCCCGACGGTAGTTTGCGCTTCCACTCCAGGGGCAGAGGTGGATTTCCAACAGATCGCAGATCATACCCCCGCTATTTATCCATGATATTACACCACCTGCTGCTCGAATGTGCAAAACGCGTCCCGCTTGGCGCCGGTGTATCATGAAGTCCTCTGCACAAATACGAATCCTGATGTTGGTGGAGAACACCAGCTACCCACAAGACTGCCGGGTCCGGCAGGAGGCCAATACACTGGTGTCCTCGGGGCGCCGCGTGACGGTCATTAGCCAAAGATTAGCAGGCCAGCCAGCCTCTGAAGAAATCAATGGTGTCAAGGTTTATCGCTACACCGCACCCGGAACCGCGAATGGGTTTTGGGGCTATATGCTCGAATATGGATACGCGATGGGGGCCACGTTTTTTATATCCCTTTTGGTGGCTTTTCGACCAGGGTTTGATGTGGTTCATGCCCATAACCCTCCCGACACCTTTGTCTTGATTGCGGCATTTTACAAACTGTTTGGAAAACGTTTCGTCTTCGACCATCACGACCTGTCGCCGGAAATGTACTATGCTCGTTTCGGAGGGAAAGGAAGTTCTCTGGTGCATCGAAGCCTTGCCTTTTTTGAAAAACTCTCGTGCCGCCTTGCTGACCATGTGATCACGACAAATCAATCTTACAAACTAATTGAAGTTGAACGCTGCGGCGTGCCGGATGCTCGAATCAGCATCGTTCGGAATGGGCCAGACATGAACTTCCTGAAGCCCCAAAGCAATGGTTTGCCCACCGCGACGCAAGGAAAGACGGTCCTTGGTTACGTTGGCGATATGGGCTTTCATGACGGATTGGACTATTTGCTAAGGACGATAGCACACCTGGTGTATGAGCTGGGGCGAACGAACGTGTCGTGTACTCTTATTGGTGGAGGGGATGCCTGGACGGAGCTAAAATCCATGGCTCAAGAACTGCGGCTCGACCAACACGTGTCCTTTACTGGTGTCGTTGAGCATGAAAAGGTCCCCAGTTTGTTGAGCACTGCTGACATTTGCCTGTCTCCGGAACCATCCAACAGTTACAATGATAATTCCACGATGATAAAACTGATGGAGTACATGGCTTTGGGCAAACCGGTCGTCGCGTTTGATCTTCCCGAGCACCGAGTTACTGCAGGAGATGCCGCGCTCTACGTGACGCCTAACGATGAGACCGAATTTGCCCGAACGATCAGCATCTTGATGGATGACCCGGAACGCCGCGAAAGCATGGGTAAGATAGGACGGCGGCGCATTGAAACGGAGTTGGCGTGGCAGCACCAGGGCAAGAACTTACTCAAGGTTTATACAGCACTTGGCTAAAATGACTGTCACAAGAGAACTGTCCCGAGCGGTTATCCGCAAGATGTCCATCTCTTGGCTCGTTTACGACATCAAAGCGAAACACCATGAGATTCTTGGGCACAGGAAGTTGACTCGCCTAGCCATCGAGAATGTACGATGTCAGAAGAAACCCTTCTCAGAACTGCAGGGGTTTTCCGGAAGAAAAATCGACCATTTCCCTCCGTACAAATTTTTTACAATGTACCTGAGATGCTCTCGTAAGGCGGAAGCGCTGTTCACGGACTGGCTACGCGAGTGTCTCATCACAATGGAGGGGTTCAAGGCTCCAAAGTCGCAGGGTGGATGGGCTCGTGGGTCGCTAATGCGCGAAATTACTCTAGCGCACCAGGAGCAAGGTGTAAAGCTCCTGCGTTTCGAACAGGCCCAGACAGTCCTGGTGGATGCCGCTATCGCGAAACGCGTTGCATACTATTTCGCACTGTTTGACTCCGTCAAGAATCGAGGCTACGACCGGTCACTTTATCCACCGATCAGGTGCTATCATGGCCAGAGTCATTATTTCATCCAGAACGGCCACCATCGCGTTGCCGCAATGCGCGTGCTGGGCCACGAGGATGTTGAAGTCCATATTCTTCGCAAGAATAGTTGTTGGTGCCAGAATGAGTCTGGGAAATAAACTACGTTTTTGAAATCTTGAAAACTCACAGAGAGATCGTGAAAAATCTCATTGAAGTCCAAGCAATCGAGGAAGGTCTCAGGATACATGTTTCTGACCTGATGAATGATCCGGAATGGGATAGGTTCCTGGAAACCGCTCCGGGTGGCCACCATGTCCAGACTAGCCGTTGGGCCAGAGTTAAAACGCAGCAGGGCTGGGAGGCCAAACGTTTGCTTGTGAAATTGGAGGGTGCCATCGTAGCCGGAGCTCAGCTTCTCATTCGACCGCTGCCTGTCGCCGGCGCATTCTGTTACGTGCCAAAAGGACCCGTTCTGGCTAAGCAATATCGCTATTTGAGCGGAAAGATCGTGAAGCAAATATGCAAGGTGGCTCGGGAACACGGCGCCCAACAGATCGTCGTACAACCCCCCAACGATGCTCACTACTTGGGGGATGACTTGCTCGGAGCAGGGTTCAACACCAGTCATCTCAGATTTGCTCCAACATCTACTGTTGTTGTTGATCTCACCCTGGAACTGGATGAACTTTTAAGCCGCATGAAGGCAAAAACGCGTTATAACATTCGTTTGGCAAAGCGACAGGGAATCCGTGTCAGGGAAGTAGAAAATGCTGAGATCACGAGCTTTTATCGCTTGTTCATATCAACCAGCGAGCGGCAAGATTTTTGGGCGGAATCGCAGGACTACTTTTTCCAATTGTGGAGGTCCTTTTCGGGTGCCGGACACATTAAGATGTTTCTGGCTGAACACGACGGCGTGGTGTTATCCGGGGCAATAGTTATTGCCTTTGGAGATACAGTGCTCTACAAGAGAGGGGGATGGCTGGGTGAAAAAAAGCATCTGCGGCCTAACGAACTGCTGCACTGGCATATCATCACATGGGCGAAATCTAACGGATATCTCGCCTATGATTTCGAGGGAATCGCGCCAGAGGCCGCTGATGCCGTCCTTCACAACAAGGATCTGGATGGCGCGCTCAAGAATTCAGTGAGTCGCTTCAAGCTGGGTTTTGGAGGTGACATCTCTCTTTGCCCGGGTCCTTACGACCATATTTACAATCCATTGATTCGCGCAGGTTACAAACTTGTCTTTTCGAAGCTCTCGCAATGGACCTGCGTCAAGAAGATCCTAAACCGCTATCGCACAAGATAGGTGAGCGTTGCCAATGTCATTCAGAACCGACACACCGCCTGATTGGTACTGGGACCAGTACAACATGACAGCGATTGGGCGCTACCTCACTCGCTTCGAGCAGGATTTCATCAATCGGACTCTAAACAATGGCGAGAAGCCCAAGCGCCTGCTCGACATCGCCACCGGAACGGGACGTCATGCTTTGCCTTTGAGCGAGGCTGGCATCAACGTCGTGGGAACGGAGCTGGATCCATTGACGCTCAAGCTCTTCCGGAGAAAGTCGAGCAATTCTCCGCTTGTACAAAGCGATGCGCATCACTTGCCTTTCAGCAACGGAAAGTTTCAGTGTGTTCTCGCGATTCAATGCTTTGAGTATTTTGACTACAGACTTTTCCTGCCGGAATGCCACAGGGTTTTGCAGAATGGCGGGCGGCTCATTCTGCAATCGCTCAATCGAAATAACTACAAGCGAGCGGCTCGATGGATACTGCACAAGGCCAAAGGCAGAAGGCTTTGGAAGGCCGAAGAGCAGTTTAGCTGTTCCGAGTTGTTCAAAGTCCTTCACGAGTTCGGCTTTCAGGTAGAGCGTGTCCGAGGCTATTATTGGTTACCGTTTTGTCGGCGAAGCGATAGTCCTTATGTTCGAGGGGTTGAACGGATCGAACGTAAGTTTGGACTCCCGCGGCTACATGCGCTTAGTCCATGGGTGATCTTATCCGCAAAGAAAGAGAGAGCCCAAAGTGCTGGGTAGGAGAGACACAAGTCCAAGTCGCGGGCCTGTTCCGGTGATTCTGGTCGGGCTTGACAGCCTGCAAGGGCTGAGTTCGGCTCGAATTCTCGCCTCACGTCAAATTCCGGTGATCGCCATAGCGCAAGATCCCAGATATCACAGCTGCAAAACGAATGCGTGCGACGAAATCATCTACGCTGATACGGGAAGCGATGAATTGATCACCACATTGGCGAGACTCGGTCCGCAGTTTCAAGACCGGCCGGTGCTGCTTCCCTGTCAGGATAAGAATGTGCTCAACATCTCAAGGAACCGGAGTATTCTCGATGAGTGGTACCGCATTATTCTGCCTCCTCATGATACTATTGACATGATGCTGGACAAGGCCTCTTTCTACGAATTCGCCCGCAAGCAGGACTTCCTAATTCCGGCGACGTTTATTCTCAACAATATCGACGATGCGGAAGCAGCCGCGGCTACAATCAAATTCCCGTGTGTCTTGAAGCCGCCGTGGCGACCCGAGGCCTGGACAAAACACACCAAGGTCAAGGCAGCCAAAGCGGCCAATTCCGAGGAACTTATGGGGCTTTATCGCCACTATCACAGATGGTCGGATACCCTCATCGTGCAGGAATGGGTTGAGGGTCCCGATGCAAATCATTTCACCTGCAACTGCTACTTTGACAGCAATTCAAAACCGCTTGTTACCTACACCAGCCGCAAGCTGCGTCAATGGCTGCCTCAGACAGGACAAGCGTGTCTTTCTGATGAGTATCGCAACGACACCGTGTTGCACGAGACCGTACGTCTTTTTCAAAGTGTTGCATTTCGTGGTCTTGCTTATCTCGAGATGAAGTTGGATGAAAGAACAGGCCAGTATTTCATCATTGAACCGAATGTCGGGCGCCCCACGGGAAGGGCTTCAATGGCGGAAGCGAGCGGCGTAGAACTGCTGTACACCATGTATTGCGACGCGCTCGGACTCGCTCTGCCTGAAAACCGCACCCAGCAATTTACCGCGCTTAAGTGGATGCATCTGCTACGCGATACACAAGCTGCTCTGCACCATTGGCGGCGTGGTAATCTGTCACTCAAAGATTGGGTGCAATCCGTCCGAGGCCCGAAGTCCTTTGCTCTGTGGTCATGGCGCGACCCAGTGCCATTCCTGAATGCGGTTGCGCGGGTTGTTCCAGTCTTTTTCTCTGCTAAGGAGCAGGGCAAGGGAGATTATGCGAATCAGCGCGTCGTAAGCCCGCGCAAGAAAGGAGCTTCCATCGCGCGGAATCAAACGAGTGAACAAGGTCAATGAAATCAATAGCCAGAAGAGCAGCCAAGACGGCGTTGGCCAATGGAGGGCGTCCTGATTGTTGACTACGACATCCACGGTGTCGTCCGCGTTCGCCTCGTCAAGCCAGGGAAAGAGGACTCCGATGCATTCAGCATGCGGTCAGGGGCCAGCGCGACCGAACCAGCCGGCGAACCTGATATAATCGTGCGGTTCGTGGACGAATTGCCGAACGCTGGCATGGCTTACCTTGGCCAGAACTGGGTTGGGTTTACGAAGGACGGTTTTTACCTCCTGTGCCGCCATACTGGAAAGCCCAAGGCCTGCATTCCATTCGAGACGATTGGGGAACGGTGTGAGATCGTCAGTACCCGAGGAGATGGCATTCCCTTGCTATTCGATATCATCAGACTGACTTTTCTTAGAAAAGGCTTTGTTCCTCTTCATGCATCAGCTTTTGTCTATGATGGCTTCGGGGTGATGGTGTTGGCGTGGGCCAAGGCCGGCAAAACAGGAACTCTGTTGTCCTTCATGAACCATGGCGCGCAATTCGTTGGCGATGAATGGGTGGTGCTGTCGGCTGATGGCGAAAAAATACTGGCAATGCCGAAGCCGGTGGAGATTTCAGAGTGGCAGTTCAAGTACTTATCCCAGATTCCAAGGCTAAGCTTACACAGGAGAATTCTGTTCAAGGGAATTCATCTGCTCGGGGCGATTGGCCGTAGGCTGACATCGACTTCATTGCGGACTTCATTGTGGCTCATCTCGCTGATGAGGGCCTTACCAGCGATTGAACGGCAGCTCAAAATCAAGGTTGCACCGCATGTTCTGTTCACGAAAAGCCGATGTCTGTCCACGGCAACTCTACATAAGGTCTTTATGGTTGTTCGACACAGTGAGACCGAAATCCATGTCCAGGATGGCGACCTGAATGAAACCGTCGAGCGAGCAGTCGCCACAAATGAGTTTGAAATGCTGCACCTGCTTGAGTATTATAAGGCCTTCCGGTTTGCTTTCCCGGGGGCAAAGAACCTTTTTCTTGAAGAGCTGCCATCAGTACAGAAAGGATTGCTGGAATCTGCGCTTGAAGGCAAGGACATCTACCAAATCTCACAACCCTATCCTGTGCCACTGGAACGTCTATTCAGCAAACTTGCGCCTCATTGCCGGCCTGGGGCGCAAGTCGAAATGTCTTTTCAAACATCGGAAAGGGAGAGAAGTTGAAGACATTCACAGTCGCATTGATTGGTGCGGACGGCGCTGGCAAGACGACGATAGCCAACAAATTAGTGGCATTGGCGCCGGTTCCTCTTAAATACTTGTACATGGGCACAAACGTGCAATCCAGTAATTTTGCTCTACCGACGTCACGCCTGGCCTTCTTTCTCAAGGTCCTGGCTCACAAAAGGGAAAGCGAGAGCCCGGGCAGTGGTCAATCGAAAGCCATAAGCAATCATGATTTGCACCATGGTCCTGACAAACGTGGAAGGGTAGGAGCAACAGCACGACTGGCGAATCGCCTTGCAGATGCCTGGTACCGTCAGATTATTTCGTGGCTGTTTCAGGTGAGAGGGTACAATGTACTGTACGACCGTCACGGGCTGTTCGACTTTGCTCCATCGACCAAGGCCGGCAGACTGACAGATCGTTTTCAGAATTGGCTGTTCGAGAACGCTTATCCGAAACCAGACCTGACGATTCTGCTGGATGCTCCACCCGAAATTCTTTATGGCCGAAAGGGCGAAGCAACGCTCGAGTATTTGGGACGGAGGCGGCAAGCATTTCTCAGACGCGGAGAGAAGGTTGCCAATTTTCGGCGTGTCGATGTCACCCAGCCAATAGACCATGTTCTTTCCGAGGTAGTCGAACATATTCTGAAGCTTGACAAATCGTATAAGAGGCGATAAGATGAAAATCATAGCGATTGATCCGCGAGTCGATCCATTGTGGCAGCGCCTGGTCAACTGTAAGGAGAGCGATGTATTTCACTCGCCGGGCTGGATGACGGTACTCGCCAACACCTATGGTTTCGATACACGGGCATATCTTCTACTCGATGAGTTTGGCGAACCAGTAGCAGGCTTGCCGTATTGCAACATCACCGACATCCGTACGCCTCGGGCGGTGACGTTGCCGTTCTCGGACTACTGTGATCCGCTGGTTGATGATTTAGACCAATGGCAGGCTCTGACCGCTGCCTTGTTCAGGCATGGCACGACCTACAAAACTCGGTGTCTGCACAATAATGTCATCCTTGATGACCCGCGATTGAGTCTGGTGAACAAGGCCCGCTGGCATGGAATCGAGATAACCGGCGATGATGCGATGATTTGGGTCGGGTTGGACGCATCTGCTCGACGTGCCATTCGCAAAGCCAAACGGTGTGGAGTTCAGATTTCGGTCGCGGACAGCAAAGAGGAGCTTCGCAGCTTTTTTGAACTTCATCTTCAGATTAGGAAATACAAGTATCAACTCCTGGCGCAACCGTACAAGTTTCTGGAGAATATTTGGGACCAGTTCATTGCCAAGGGTGACGGTTTCCTGATGCTTGCCCGCTACCAGGGCGAACTCGTCGGCGGAGCGTTGTTCCTGGAATGGCGCCAGAAACTTTACTACAAGTTCAATGCTTCTAATCCAGAATTGGTTGCCTGTCGTCCCAATGATCTTGTCTTGTGGGAGGGGATCAAGTATGCTCTCGATAGGGGCATCAATTACCTGGATCTGGGGCTGAGCGACTGGGAGCAAGAGGGGCTGGTGCGCTACAAACGCAAGTATGCTACTGACGAAAAAACCATCTCATTTCTAACTCACGGCAATGGCGCAGCCAACAAGTCCACGCCTCAGATTGACTCGCTTCTGCCCAAGTTAACAGACCTCTTCACCGATGAGTCGGTACCGGACGCAGTAACCGAGAGAGCTGGAGAAGTCCTGTATCGCTTTTTTGTTTAGATCTTCTTCTTGCCAAACTCAGTCGCGGCTTCGAAAATAGCTTGCAGGTTATTTCGGGATTTCTTAAGATCACGCGGCGCTCTGCTTCTAGCAGAATTCTAGGGTTCTAAGCCGTAGGGAAAAATCAATCGGGGCCTGGAGACATGCAATGCTATTCCCCCAAGGACGGCAGAGGGTAGGTTCGCTGCCAGCTCGGTTGGCTCTGCTCGCTATCCTCGCAGGTGGGCCGAGTGGGTACGCGATTGCCCAGTCTTCTAATTTGGACCATCCAAGGTTGTTCTTCGATGCTGGTGAGATCGAGCACATCAGAGCCCGGGCCGCGACAACCCATAGCGAGATCTGGCAGCCAATTCGGGATTATACCGATGCCCAACTGGTTTCCAATCCACCGCCGGACTCACCCACCGACGGGACCCTCACAACTTATCGCAACTTTGGCAACATGCTCATTCCCTTTGCCCTGACTGCGGTCATCACCGGCCGTCCGGAGCATCGCAGCCTCGTAAAAAAATACCTGCTCGCTTATGCTTCATGGGAGCAGTGGGACGAAAACGGCTACCGTGATCTTGGGCACGCGCACCTGCTTCTCGCAAGTGCGCTCGCATACGATTGGCTCCATGAGAACCTATCTCCTTCGGAACGGAACATTGTGCGGTCAAGTCTGGCATCTCGTGCCCAGGAAATGTACGAGGCTAGTTCAGGACCGAGAGAGCTTGCCTGGGGAAACTGGTGGCGCAATTCCTATTTGCAGAACCATTATTGGACAAACAACTGCGCACTGGGGATGGCGGGGCTCGCCTTGTTGGGAGAAGATGCCCGCGCTGAGATGTGGGTCGAGCAGGCGGCTGACCGGATGTCGCTCGTTCAGGATTTCTTGACCGGCATTGGGGACGGAAGCTGGCATGAAGGCATTCACTATCAAAGTTACGGGCTGACTTTGGCCTTGCCTTTCTGGGTGAATCTGAGACGGCTCAAGGGCACCGATCTCATACCGCACGGATATCTACGTAATTTCCCAGCCTGGCGCATCTACAACCACCTGCCGAACAGCATCGAGAACATTCTTGGCTATGGCGATGTCAGGGCCAGCTGGGGAAACGGTTATCAGCCGCAAAACATCTTGCGGTTCGCTGCCAGAGAATACAACGACGGCTATGCACAGTGGATGGCGAGGCGACTCGCCGAGGCTGATACCAGGAGGGCAAACATCTGGTCTGCACCCTGGTTCGTCTTTGAATTCCTTTATTTCGACGCGTCCGTCCAGCCGAAATCGCCAGATGACCTGGAGACATCCGCATGGTTTCCAGACATAGACGCCGTGATTTGGCGGACAGGCTGGGATTCTGAAGCACTGGTTTTCGGGTTGAAAAGCGGCGCTCACGGTGGACGATTTGCGTTTGACTCCTTTGTCAATGAAACCTATCCCTGGGAGAGCCCGTGCAGCGATAGCGGATGTCAGCTAAATATCGGCCACGACCACGATGATACCAATGGCTTCTATCTATATCGCGCCGGCCAGTGGCTGGCGCCAGAAAGCCAGGGCAGTGGCCGAATAGCAACGGCATTTCACAATACCTTGCTGATCGATGGCCAAGGTCAGTTTCGCCCCGAAGGTCGTTGGCGAGACCCGACTGATTTTCCAGGCAGTGACGGGTTCATCACCAAGACGGCGAATGCTCCTGGTTTTGACTATGTCGAGGCTGATGCGACTGGCAGATACAAACAAATTGAGGGAATTGAGAGGGTTTCTCGTCAGGTGATCTTTGTTCGTCCTGCTTATTTCGTAGTCGTCGACGAACTGCGAGCAGATGTTGCTCACGACTACTCCTGGGTTTGCCATTTCGACGGACCGATATCTGTTGAGAGTGGGTGGGTCAAGGGCCATTCGGGTAATAGTCAGGTCTTGGGGGTTGGTATGCTCGCTCCTGATGGCGCAACCGCAAGGCTAGGCGAAGACAAGCGGCCCTATGTGCACATCAACTCCTCCTCCGGGAGTGGAGACACGCGATTGGTCAACGTACTCTATCCCGCCACGGATGCTTCCTGGAGCACTAGACCGAACATCGAGATGCTTGCTGAGAACGAGATGGCCATAGTAATGCGCCTGGATGACTCTCGCAATCAAAGCACTACAGATGATATTATCTTCAACGACGGCCAACCTGGCACTCTGACCACAGTCGGCAGCTACATTTTTGATGGACGGGTTTCGGTTGTCAGGCTCGCCGGGTCTTCTGTACAACAATTGTTTGTTTTCGGAGGGACATCTTTGACTGACGCTGAGAACAACAGAGATTTGGTAGCCAATCTGAGTCCCGGACAGTGGTTAGAGGCTGTTTTCGAAGCCGATGACGCTTCACTCTACGGCGAGGTGACAACGCCTGTGCGTCTCTATGCTCCGGCGACTTCGAGGTTGTTTGTTAATGGTCGGCCTGCGTCATTTGTCCGGAGCGGAGATCACATTGTTCTGCGCGAGGACACCGTTTCTCCGCTTGCTCCGACAGGTGTCAAGGCGACCCAGGACTGAGGGTTGCGCTTATTTTATGTCTTGACTTGTGGTCATGGTATGTTGCGGGCGGAAAGATCAAGATTTGTGGAGTCGAGGGTAGGAGGGAGCCGTGCGTAATTGAGATATTCAAAGTGTCGGTAAAAAAACTTGTCTTAGAATAGGCTTTTCCGTAAGTTCATCGTGCCATATGTCTGCCGAGTCGATTTCATCTGCTACCTTCGACATTCGGTGAGAAATTGATGCATCTTGCGTAAAGCTTCTTGTTGTCCTGATGGGAATTATGGCATCCGTTTCAGATTCATAGCTCCGAGGAGTAATCACTCTAGCAAAGGTAGACGGTGTTTCTTCCGCCTACCTTTCTTGTAATTAATATGATTGAAGATGGCGCCGTTTGCGTTGTCATCCCTGCGTATAACGCCGCAAAAACTATCGGTTCGCTACTCTTGGAATTGAGTCAGGAACTTCCGGATGCACGAATCATCGTGATTGATGATGGTTCGATGGATGGGACTGAACAGGTCGTACGCGAAACGGATGCCTCGGGTGTATCCTGTATGCGCCACAGTCCCAACAGGGGAAAGGGATTCGCATTGCGACAGGGATTCCGAGCCGCTATCAAATTTTGTGCGGACATCATTGTGACTATGGATGCTGACGGTCAGCACCGTCCGAAGGACATACATCGTTTGCTGGAACCGTTGCTTGTCAATCAGGCCGAGGTCGTTCTGGGTACGCGAATGGGAGACACAGCGAGTATGCCCTTACACAGGATTCTGAGTAACACGATCACATCTGCCTTGGTGTCGCGACGAACTGGGCACAGAGTACCGGACTCTCAATGCGGTTTCAGGGCATTCCGGCGCGAGGTGATTGATAGGATGGAGTTGCGGTCAAATCATTATGACCTAGAGACAGAAATGCTGTTGAAATTGCGCCCAAGCATGCATCGAATTCGTTCAGCGCCCGTCGAGACAGTGTACGACGACACGTTAACAAGCTCGATTCAGTTAATCGATATCCTTAGGTTTATACGTGTCTATCTCAACGGAAGTAAGCTCAAATAAAGATTAATCTTTACCAGCAAGGAAGCGTGATTATGCAGGAAAATACGAGTCGCATCAGGCGGTTGTATGATTGGGTGCTTTCATGGGCAAACTCACCATATGGGGCACTTGCCTTATTCGTGCTGGCATTTGCCGAATCATCTTTCTTTCCGATTCCCCCAGATATTTTGCTAATTGCGCTAGCCATCTCAGCCAGAAGGAGAGCATTCTATTTTGCGGCGATCTGTTCCGTTGGTTCGCTTGCGGGGGGCATGTTCGGCTATTTGATTGGCTATCAATTCTGGACTTTGGCTGGAGATTTTTTCTTTCAATACATACCCGGTTTTACCAGACACAGATTTGCGGACGTGCAAGCTCTCTACGATTTGCATGGATTTCTCATAGTTTTTACGGCTGGATTCACGTTCATTCCATACAAGATTTTCACGGTGTCAAGCGGCGTTTTCGGCCTCAATTTCGGGGGATTTGTTTTGGCATCAGCCATAGGGAGAGCAGCGCGGTTTTTTCTTGTGGCAGGACTTATTTGGCGATTTGGTGCACCCATTAAGGAATTTATCGATAGATATTTCAATTTGCTTGCTTTTTTGTTCGCAGTTTTGTTAATTGCAGGCTTCGTGCTAATAAAATTTTTCATTTAGCTCGTTTGAGATTTCGGGGCGTAGCGCAGCCCGGTTAGCGCGCCACGTTCGGGACGTGGAGGCCCCCGGTTCGAATCCGGGCGCCCCGACCACCATGTAAAATTCCGCAGAATACAAAGATCACCTACATCAGAGTAGGTGTTACATATATAAGTTTACATAATATATGTTATACACGAAATTTTTCCTGTGCTTCTTTCTTCTGCTTTTTCGCTGGTGCTTAAATTTTTAACCGGATATCTTGGCGAGCAGTTGTTCTGCTTCCATTTTGAGTGGGCTTTTAACGGGAGTGCGCAGGATGTCGTGCAGATAGCTAAGAGCCTGATCTCTATCATTAGCGTTTAGTGCTGCCAAAGCGAGATTGTATCTCGCCAGCAAGTTGTTGGTGTCCAGACTCAGAGCCTTTTCAAGTTTCTCAATAGCGTGCTCAGAGTCGCCTTGTTGCAGAAGAAGTTTACCCCAAAGAGCGTACATTGCGCTGTCAACTTTACCGAGTTTTTCAGCTTCCTTAAGGCAGTCTATGGCATTTGTGTCTTGATTACTGTAGGAGTAGGCGATTGCCAATTCCTTGCGGTACAAGCCCTTGCTGGCGTTAATGCCAATGGCTTTGGCCAACGCGTCGCATGCTTGCGGGGCTTTACCGGATCTTAGCAGGGCCTGGCTTAATGAATACCATACAAAATCATCATTTGTTTTGAGACTAAGATAGGCTGAGTACATTTTCGCGGCAGCTTCGTAGTCGGAATTGAGAAATGAAGCGTAGCCGAGCTGGTAGTACTTTTCAACATTTCCTTCATGGACATTGACCGGGGCTTCTGAAGTGGGTCCGCTTCCCGCTTCTGGACCGGCAACCGCAACAATGGCACGCTTAGCGTGATTTGTAAGTGTTGGGCTTGTGTTTATTTCGATGACATTCTTAAAGTAGCGGTTTGCAGATTGCGACTCCCCTCGTAAGGAATAGATTTTCGCTAAGCCAAAGTGGGCCCTGACTTCGTTCGCGGAGAGTTCAATACATCTTAGGAACATAGAGACGCCTTCATCATACCGTTTGAGAATGCTGTAGACGGCACCAAGGTTCAAATAGGCAAGAGGATGATTTGGATAGAAGATCAGACTTTCTCGAAGATACTCCTCTGCCCTGTCAAACTTGCGGATCTTCAGGTAAACGGTCCCTAAAATCAAGTGCGCCTTGTAATAGATGGGGCACAACGTGATGGCATGTTGCAGGTTTTCTACAGCCTCCTGGAAGTTCTTCTTTTCAAAAAAGGCGATCCCTAGGTTGAAATAGTAGTCTGGATCGGATGGGTTTATGGAAATTGCTCTCACCCAGTGGTTGATTGCGTCCTTGAAATTCTTCTGCTTAGCACAGTCTAACGCTGACCGATGAGCTAGCTCAGCCTCCGGCTCGTACCGAGACTGATGCCAGACCAGGCGTACTTTTGATTGTTTGCGCTGAACGTGTAGTTTGCCTCCACCATCACCGTAGCGATTTTGAAAGAAACTTTGAATGACGGGGGCGCTTTCTTCTTCGGGCTGAGACTCGTCAAGCTGGCCATCAAGATCAGCAAAAGAGGAGAGTCGCAATACGACTGAGAAATCTTTGGTATGTTCAGATGGGGGTGCCAAGTCGTTATTTTTCTCCAGACTTCCTGTTCTGATGCAGATGCATCAAGCTATCGAATATGACAATATCAGACCATGACAAACTACAAAGAATCCGTATTGCCAGTACGCTTCACCGTGTCTTCTATCATGAAAACGGGGGAGTAGTTCGGTGCTTGTGGGGAAAGGGCTGTATGTTGTCGACAACTGAAGCGCGGTGGAAGATCTATTCCCCTCCCTCCTTGCCGTCTTGGTTGTCCTCAACAGTTTTCCTGTTCTCTTCTAGAATTCGCTCGTAAATTTCCCCTCTGAAAATGCTGATTTCGGTGGGTGCTTCAATGCCCAAGCGAATCTGTTTGCCGTGGATATCAACGACCTTTATGATGATGTCATCTCCGATGACGATTGTTTCACCTAACTTCCGTGTCAGGACAAGCATATTACTTTCCTCGGGTTAGTGCCTTGATGCCGAAAGTTCATTTTAGATGTCTATTTTTTTTGTGCTTACGTGACGTAAGGAAAATAATAAGCATATTTCCCAAAATAAACAAGATAAAATAAGCATATTCAGTTCTTAATTTAAACGTCGCTCATGCCATGCTCTGTGTGGCTGTAGGCATGGGCCAGGTTCTCTTTCAGAAACGCCTTGTCAATTTCCCTGTGAGCGGTTATCACCCTCAGGTTTCGTGGGCCGCTGATGTGCTCCACGAGTTCACCAAAACCTGAAGATTCTATGCACTTTTTGATGTAGGTCAAGGAAATCTCAGTCGACTCCCCCGGTGGTGGCGCCTCTCCAATCTTGATAGATCTGACTCGCCTGCTTTGCACCGCGTCATCCATGACAATGCGGGCTACATCCCCCAAAGTGATCCCAGGCCCGAGAACCGTTGATCGTGCCCGCAGCTTTATGGAAAGCAATGGCTGATGTCCCTTCGTGGCCTGTGCCCAATTCAAGGCCGGTGTCTCGTGAGCCGTCAGTAGGAGTACTGCGAGTAGGGTTACGTATGGCATCTTGCTTGGCTTCATGTTCAACATCCATGTTGTTGTGTGTAAACCTCAGACTTCTATCAAGTTAGCATTGCCGTAGTACGTCTGCGTGGTTGGATTGGTCAATCTGTTGAAGCTTTTGATAACTTCACAGATCTTGCGGGCGTTCACCTCAATTGTCTCCAGTTTTTCTCTGTGGCCTTTCGCAAATTGAGACTCATCCTGGCGTATCAGCTGGATATTCCCCAGGATTGGAGTCAGAGGGTTGTTGATTTTGTGATTGATTGTGGCCAACGAATCAGTGATGGCACGTAACCTCTCCTTCTCGAGCAGTTCCTTTTCCAACTGTTTCTTGGCAGAAAGGTCTTGCCCAATAGCCAGAATGCCCAGGACGTTACTATTGAAATCCAGCAAGTGAGAAAATGTAAGCCCCAACGGGACAGTCCATCCTCCTTTGGTTTGCACTTCGTACTCAACAACGCCCTCCTGAAGTCTTTTCCCGGATGATTGGCGCCAGGGGGCCTGGTCAGGCACTTCGCCAAATATCGTGCTTAGGAGCATGCCCGGCAACTCGTCAGGCTCGTAGCCGAGGATCTCTTTAACAGGTTTGTTTGCGTATTTGATCCTGCCCTGGAGGTCTGCCGTGAGAATGACCACCGGACAGCTATCGACAAGATTTTGGAGAAAGTCTTTACTTCTCTCCAGAGTCAATCTCAGTTCGTGGTTCTTGATGTTTATCTCATTGATAACGAGGATATTCTCGACGACATTTAGCAACTCTCTTGGCCCGAAAGGCTTCTGCAGGCGGGCGTTGATCCCGCATTCCAGAATTGCCTTGATCTCCGAGTTTGAGTGGGTTGCAGCGCTGAGCATCACGACGGGTACGTTTTGCAGCTCAGGTTGTTTGCTCAGATGTTTATATGTTGTCAGGCCGTCCTGGCCAGGCATGCAATAATCCAGGATTATAAGGGTTGGTTTGAACTGCTTGGCTGCCTCAACACCATCCAGCCCGGTCATGGCTGAATAGAACTGGTACCCTGCCCCCTCAATAATCATCTTGGTGCGAACGTGAATATCACGGTCGTCGTCAATGAGTAAGATTGTCTTCTTCATAGTCTATGAAGTTTAAGTACCGATGATTATAGATTTTGCGGGCGATGTCCCGGCATCGCGACTGAATTGTTTGCATGGCCGGGTCGTCAAAGGCATTCGGGCTTGTATGGCCAAGATTCAGAACACCGGTTATGCAATTATTCGCCTCAAGCGGTATCGACAGGTATGACCGTATCGGATTCAGACCATGTCGGCTACCCCGGTGTATGTCTGGCAGATAGACCATTTTGCCCTTTTGGGCAACCCAGGCCGAAAGACCTTTGCCCATCGGAAATGCGATAGAACTGATAAAGTCGATCCCGTCTCCTGCCTTTGTGACTTCCTTCAGCGTGTCGTTGTCTGAATCAAAGACAAATAGGCTACCGGACTCGAACTCCACCTTCTCTTTCAGTTGAGCCATGAACTGGTTGAGCTGTCCTGCCCAAATCTTTTCTGTACAAGAATCCTTTTGCATCATAATCATATGACTTGGCGCGTTTTAGTTAAGGACTTCCGTCTCAAGTGAGCCCTTGAGCGTTTCAAGGGCCTTGCTGTGTATTTGGGAGACCCGGGACTCCGTAATGCTGAGCACCTGCCCAATCTCTTTCAGCGTAAGTTCCTCATAATAGTACAATGCCATCACAATTTTTTCTTGCTCGTTAAGTCTCTCAATTGCGCCTACGAGAAGGCCCTTGAGTTCGGAATTCTCTATGCGGCGCAGCGGATTGTCGGACTGTGGGTTTTCCAGAAGGTCGTACATTGAAGTGAGCTGTTCGGTGTCATCTACCCTGCTCCCATCCAGAGAAAGTAAAGATGCCTTGGACAGCTCCATGAGCACGCCACCATACTCACCAACGTCCATGTCAAGTTTTCTTGCGATCTCGTGACTAGCTGCCGACCTTCCCAAGTCTTTCTGCAGTTGCTCATTGGCCTTTTCAACCAGCCTTGCTTTTGATCGTAGTGAGCGGGGCGCCCAGTCAAGCGTCCTGAGTTCATCAAGGATTGCCCCCCTTATTCTTGGCAAGACAAAGGTTTCGAATTTGACCCCTTGCTCGGGCTTGAATCGTTCCAAGGCCCCAATGAGTCCCATGACGCCAGCGCTCAACAGATCATTGTAGTCAACGCACGTCGGAAGAGAGAACATCATCTTGCCAGCGACATACTTGACCAACGGCAGGTAGGTCACCAGCAGCCTCTCTCGAATCTGGGGGTTTCTGTGAGCCGTATATTCCGTCCAGAGCTTGTAGTTATACGAAGATGCCTTCATGCCACTCACTCCTCTTAAGTTCAGACATTTGACGTGGACGGGCGCGAAAACGCAACATCCATGCCATGTCGGAAGCCCAATACCAGATGTTGATTTGCACGCGGGAGTGACATGCGGTATTCACCAAGCAGCACGAGCCCATCATGTTTATATTCAGGAACTTACATGATTGTTCTTATGTGCCAAGTGAATACCTGGCGCTATGGTGATGTGCAGGACTGAACAGGGGGAAGGACAACAAGATGGGCTACTGAGGCGGAAGAAATTGCCGAGCGATGAACATTATTTCCTAGACGAGGTTAGGGCTCATCACGGTCATCTTCGCGCCGGTATTCTTGGAGCTTGTTTCGCAATGTTCGAACACTAATACCCAATTTTTTAGCTGAGCGGGTACGGTTATTATTCTCTTCCGAAAGGGTCTTGAGAATGAGTTGCTTTTCCATTGCTCGCAGGGTTGTGGCCTCGGATTGGAGGTCATTCGGGTTGTCAGATGGCGGTCTTTTGCCAGCGGCGACAAACTTCCTACCGTTACTACCAAAATAGATATGCTGGGGCCCGATATGCTTGTCCCTACAGATGACAACAGCACGCTCGACCGTGTTCTCAAGCTCGCGTACGTTCCCGGGCCAATCATACTGCATCAACTGGTCGAGTGCTGACTGCTCGATACCATCAATCGACCTTTTGTTTTCCGCAGTATATTTTTCGAAAAAATGCTCAACCAGGAGAGGGATATCCTCCCGGCGCTCCTTCAAACTGGGAAGGTGAATCGGAACGACGTTTAATCGATAATAGAGATCTTCGCGGAAATTCCCTTTTGCTATCTCGTCTGGCACCTCGCTATTGGTGGTAGCGATGATGCGTACATCAACCCGTACGCTTTCGGGATTACCTACCCGCTCGAACTCTTTCTCCTGCAGCACACGGAGGAGCTTTGCTTGCAGGTTAGGAGTTATTTCGCTTATCTCGTCGAGGAGAAGCGTGCCACCGTCCGCCATTTCGAAGCGACCCTTGGTCGTGCGCAACGCGCCGGTGAAAGCTCCCTTTTCGTGGCCGAACAACTCACTTTCGACAAGTCCTTCCGGGATGGCGGCGCAGTTTGTTTTCACGAGCGGCCTGTCCCTCCGATGACTCTTCTGATGCAGAGCCTTTGCTATCAGTTCTTTTCCGGTACCGCTAGCCCCCTGAATCAGCACCGTTGCGTTGCTCGGCGCAACCATCTCGACAATCTCGAAAACATTCTGCATTTCCGGGCTGTTGCCAATGATGTTTTCTATTCCGTACCTCGAGCCGAGTTCTGAGCGAAGCAGTTCATTCTCCTTGACCAGACGCTGATACTTGAAAAACTTCTCAACGGTAAGCTCGATTTCATCTAAAGAAAAGCCTTTGGTTAAATAGTCATAAGCTCCAACCTTCATCGCCTCCACCGCACTCTCGACCGAACTATGAGCCGTGATCACGATGACACCGGTGCTTGGATCAGCTTGTTTTGCCTTGCGCAGGATCTCCATTCCATTGTAATCAGGAAGGTAAACATCGGTTATGACAAGATCGAATTCACCGTCGTGCAATGATTCAAGGGCAAGTTTACCACTGTCAGCGATCTTCACGTTGTAATGCTTGCGCTTGAGAACTTTCTCAAGCATTCCGCTGATCATTGGCTCATCATCGACGACAAGTATGGATGGCACGTGCATGGCTACCTATTCGCGTTTCGAAGTGTGTACACCGCAGTCTCATGGTGTGTGCAACACATGTGCCGTACATGGAAGTCCAAGTAAACTACTTAGATTATGGCAGTTAGTGGTTGCCGCAGAAAGAAGCGGACTGGCTGGAAACGACCGATATGGTTGAAAAATGACCACCAGACCGGTTAGGATTACCTAAGCGCCGCCCTAAGACTGTAGATGGGAATAACTTGAATACACCCAGAGCCAATCGCCCTATGCTCAGGAATCGGTACGCCGCCCGTCTCCGTATTTCTCCCTTGGGTGAAACGTCCGATGGACTTCCTTAAGATATTCCCGGTCGAGATGGGTGTAAATCTGAGTGGTTGAGATGTCGCTATGCCCTAACATCTCTTGAACAGCTCTCAAGTCAGCGCCGCCTTCAACAAGATGTGTAGCAAAGGAGTGGCGTAGCGTGTGTGGTGAGACGTTTTCGATACCCGCGAGCGTGGAGTAGCCTCTGAGAATTTTCCAGAAGCCCATGCGGCTCAACCGGCCTCCACGCAAGTTCAGAAAGACCGTGTCTCCGGATATGCCAGCCCTGGCGATCCGGGGCCGGACTTGCTTGATGTAGTTGTCTGTGTAGTAGATGGCTTGCCCGCCAACAGGCACCAGCCTTTCCTTGTTGCCCTTGCCAACAACGCGCACGAATCCTTGTTTGAAGAAGATATTTGCAATTTCAGTGGAAAGCAGTTCGGAAACCCGCAGCCCAGCTGCGTAAACAAATTCCAACATGGCTCGGTCCCTTAACCCTTTGTGGTCGGCTGGGTCCGCTTGCTCCAGAATTGCCTCAATTTCGATTTGACTCAAAGCGTGCGGAAGGTACCGCGATAGCTTGGGAAATCGAATCTCACTCGTGGGATTGTTCTCGGCATGCCCTTCACTGACCGCAAACCGGTGGAACATCCGAATGGCCGATAGATTGCGGGCGGTAGATGTGTGAGCAAGGCCCGCTGCTTGAAGTTTTCCAAGAATGTTCGTGATGTGAGCGGGCGTGACCTCCGGAAGTGAGTCAATTCCCGCATCTTCCAGAAGATGGATGTAACGATGAAGATCCGTTTCGTATGAATCGACAGTATTGGGAGACGCGTTCCTCTCTATCCTCAAAAAGGCAAGAAACTCCTGCAGCAGGTCGGTCATTCGTCTGCCTGTCGTGAGGTGCTATTCAGTTCCAGGCAGCAGGCCTTCCGTCAGGGACAAAGCGATACCAGAAAGCATGACCTCCGGGCCGAGTTTGGTAAAATCGCCCGACAGCAGACTGGCGTCAACGTTGGAATACAGGGAGCAGCCCGCTTCCCGTTCAATGATCAGGCCGGAGAGACGTCCCTGATTCTCACCAATGAAGGTAACTTCGCCGAGCATATCGCTGACCACGAATCCGGTGCAAAAATGCAATTGCAGGTGGGTGTTGTGAGTATAGACACTGATGAGGTTGCCCTTTTCTCTGCCAATTGGAATATCGGGATAGATCTCCAGAGCCAGCTTCCGGCCATCTTCTTCATTCTCGATCACGAAGCGATAGTTGTTGCCAGAGAGCGTGCCTTCAACACCGAGAGCATTTGAAATTTGCTTGATATCGTCCTCGGTAATTTTCACTTAAATGCTCCTAAAATGTTGATTCAGATAAGACAAAACCCCGATTTAGACCGGGGTTTCTTTGTGTATCAATCCATATTTCTCATAACAGGCCGTGATGGCTATGCCTGGAATACTTTGGTTGCTTGCAAGCCTTTGTCACCGGTGACGCACTCAAACTCTACTTCCACGCCCTCTTGGAGCGTCTTGTATCCGTCCATGTCGATGACGGAGAAATGAACAAACACGTCTTCTCCAGAATCTTGCTCGATAAAACCATACCCTTTGTGGTCGTTGAACCACTTGACGCGACCTTTAGCCATCCTTACTTCCTCCTCCTAAATGGACTAATTGTATATGTTTACAAAAAATATAGCCATTTGGAACATCCCTGTCAAGTTAATTTCCCACATCGTCGCCTCCGCGCAAATCAGCGATGGCTCGGGAAATATCACTTGCACCGAAGATGGAAGAGCCAGCGACCAGAACGTCCGTCCCTGCGGCAAGAGCTTGCGGCGCTGTGTATTTGTCGATGCCTCCATCGACTTCTATGTGAAAAGAGCTTTGCGATGAGGACCGGGCATTCGCCAACTTGGCAATTTTGGGGAGGACTTCAGGTATGAACTTTTGCCCACCAAATCCGGGATTGACGCTCATTACCAACACCAGATCGATTTCCGTCAGCACCATTTTTATTGCAGAAATCGGCGTGGCGGGGTTGATGGCTACACCGCACTGTGCGCCCTCATCCTTAATCAGCGTTATGGTTCGATGCAAATGCGGGCACGTCTCAGCGTGGACAGTGACCAGGTTGGCGCCAGCGGCGATAAACTGAGGAATATAACGGTCAGGATTCTCAATCATCAGGTGGACATCAAGAAGTTTTTGAGTCACACGTCGGGTCGCGGCGACCAACATCGGCCCAAAAGAAATGTTGGGTACGAAGTGACCATCCATGATATCGAGATGAAACCAGTCCGCACCCGCTCCATCTGCTTCCTCAATCTGATTCTTGAGGCGGGTGAAGTCGGCCGCCAGAATTGATGGTGCGATCAGCACTTGCTTACATCTCCTGTCCTGTGACCGTTGTGACGACCACATTGAGAGTGTCTCCGGGCTCAGCGACCATCCCTGGGTTGATGGATTGGTCTATGACAGTGCTTGGCAGGAGGCCATCATTGATGATGTAGTCCACGCGCCCAAGATTAAGGCCTGCTTTTTGAACAAGCCGGGTTGCGACATCCAAGGTCTTGCTCAGGACTGACGGTACCGTGACATTTCCAGTTGGCTCTCCGAGACTGATGGTCATGTCCACCGTAACGCTAGCCTTGACCAGCGACGATGGCGCAATGGACTGCGCGATCACGACGCCGTTGACTTCATCGGGAACATAGGCGTAGTCTACCTCGCCGAGTCTGAGTCCGACACTTTTGAGTCTCTCCTCCGCATTGTTTTCAGAGAGGCCGACAAGAGTTGGCACCAGGACCTCCCGTTCTCCGACACTGATCGTCAGATAGATGCGCCTTCCTTTCTTGACCAATCGGTTGGCCTTCGGATTCTGCTCGACGACGTAGCCAAAAGGAAGATTGGGATCGCTCTTCTCCCCTGCCTTCACAGCTTCCAGGTCGGAAATCTCGAGTAAATCCTTCGCGTCTTCATAGCGCTGTGCTACAGTATTGGGAACTGTTAGCGCTTCGCCGTGCTTGGTGTACCACGGCATCAGAAAATTGTCAAAGATAAGCAGGATGACAAACATGCCGAGAACAATACCGCCAAACCAGATGGCTCCTTTTGGGGTCAGTGCCTTTGCCAGGGCCTTTCGAAAATCAATCATTCTAGCTAGCTGTGCTCCTAGATTATCAGAGTTTCTTCAATTTCACAACGAAACCGCCATCCATCTGATGCAGGAATGGCAAAGATCTGTAGTAGCCGTTATCGGTGTCAAAGTTGGAACTGGTTAGCGAAGTTCTGTTGAGTCTGCAGAACTCCGGGTGCAAATCGAGAAATTCTTCTACCAACGTCTCGGTTTCTTCAGGTTCCAGCGTGCATGTGCTGTAAACCAGGAAGCCCCCGCTTCGTAAAATCCGCCCCGCATTCTCCAAAATTTTCCATTGCCTCAAACGGATGTTTTCGATGTCCGCAGGTTGCCGATGCCACCTCAAATCTGACCGTCGGCCCAACACGCCGAGCCCCGAACAGGGAGCGTCAATCAGAATCTTGTCGATGCCGGTTAGCGCAACATCACTGCTATCCGCTACCAGCGTTTCAATCGATGTCAGCCTCAGGCGGTCGATATTTTCTTGAACCCGCGCTAGTCGGGATTCGCTGATGTCGGCGGCGATGATCCTGCCGGAATCCTGCATCAGGTGGGCCAGATGGCATGTCTTGCCACCAGGCGCGGCACACATGTCGAGTACCGTGTCCTCTGGTTCAGGAGCCAGCAAGGTGCTGGCCAGCGCAGTACTTTCGTCCTGAATGGCGAAATGGCCTTGCCGGAAGAGCGGGCAGGTATTCAAGTCCGTCAAACCGGTGACACGCATAAAATCGCCGAAATTCTGTGATACGACAACTTCGACACCAGGTATCTTTCTCAAATCTTCGGCAAGCTCATCCGGAGTTGTGAGCATGGTGTTGACCCGCAGCGAAAGGGTTGGCCTGCGGTTGTTGTATTCACAATACTTAACCGTGTTCTCGATGCCATACTGCTCCAACCAGCGGCGAACCAACCATTTTGGGTGGCTGTATCTTACAGAAATCGATTCATCGGCAGGACCGTTTTCCAGCGCGGGCATCACCAGGTCATCTCGCTTCCGTAAGTAGTTTCTGAGAATGGCATTGACCAGTTTACCCCATTTGTCTCCACCGGCCCGCTTTGCCAGATCGACACCTGATGATACGGCGGCATAGTCAGGAATCTTGTCAGCGATAGACAACTGAAACAGACTCATCTCAAGAATGACGCGCAGTTTAACAGGGCATTTGCTGAAATCCCCACGATAGAATTCCTTAAGAATCCAGTCGAGATAGCCGCGCCAGCGCAGGGTGCCATGGACCAGTTCGCTTAGCAATGCTTTCTCCACCTGCGGCAATTTATGGCGCTTCCGGGCTGTCGCCAGAGTATTGTCAGCGAAAACACCGCGCTTAAAGACCTCGGTGAGTACACCCGCTGCGACGTATCTCGCGCTAGCTTGACTCAAAACGGTCCCCTTCTTTTAGAGCATTACCGAGCAGGTAATCTTTGGTGGACATACGGCGTTTGCCTGCTGGTTGCAGTGACAGGATCGATAGTCCTCCCAGCCCTGTGGCGACCACCAATTCACCTCGCCTGGTATCGACGACCAGCAACGTACCAGGCAGGACATGCGCTGGGATGGGGCCTTGTATGGCGGCTTCAAAGAGTTTTAGTTGCTGGTTTTGATAAAAAGTGTAAGCACCAGGTATGGGATTCAAGCCACGAATAAGATTCCGAATTTCTGAGCTCCCTTTCTCCCACGGTATGTTCCCCAACTCTCTGGTGAGCTTTGGGGCCTTTGTCACGTCACCCTCCTGCTTTCGCCCGGGGGCTTGCCCGCGTTGAATTCGTGCAACAGTCTCCACAAGCAATGCTGCGCCGGCCTCGGCCAGCCGGTCGTGAAGTTGTCCAGCAGTCTCGTCTGGTGAGATATCTACGCGCTCCTGCAAAATAAGATCGCCTGCGTCAACGTCCTGCTGAATGAAGATGGTGGAGACGCCGGTCTCTGTTTCTCCATTGATAATCGCCCAATTGATAGGCGCGGCTCCCCGGTATTTGGGCAGTAGAGACGAGTGTAGATTGATCGTTCCCAATGGTGGAATCTCGAATATTTCCGGAGGTAGAATCCGAAAAGCAACAACCACGAACAACTCCGCACGGAGCGCTAGAAGTTGCTCCACGAGTTGCGCATCTGCAAGGTTTGCTGGTTGCAGAACAGGAATTCCGGTCGCGATGGTGGTTTGCTTTACAGCTGAATGCCGCACTTTCAGACCGCGGCCGACCTGCCGGTCCGGGACTGTTACAACCGCAGCAATCTCGTGGCCTGCTGCAAGAAGTGCTTGAAGGCTCACCGCAGAGAATTCGGGCGTTCCCATGTATACTATCCGCATGGCTTCACCCGCTAGATGTTCTCAGTTTCAACCCTCCCTTCAGACGCGACTTTACGGAGACGTTTTGAGAGTAGCTTTCGGCGCATCGGGCTGATCCGGTCAACAAAAAGAACGCCGTGCAGATGGTCAATTTCATGCTGCAGGACACGCGCCAACATGCCTCCGACTTCATCGTCGTGTTCGACACCGTTCAAATCCAGATAGCTCACCCGGATGGATTCTGGCCGATCGACGTCCTCTCGGATGTCGGGGATGCTCAAACAACCTTCCTCCAATCGCACAATCTCTTCACCTGCCTCGTGAATCACCGGATTAATGTACGCTTGTGCCTCGGCGTCATCATCAATGAGACCGTTGTTGACGATGCAAAGAGCAATGGATTTGCCCACCTGGGGCGCAGCCAAACCAATGCCGTCAGCATCGTTCATTGTCTCGATCATATCAGCAACAAGCGTCTCGATCTCATGGTCAACGCTCGCTATTCTTTTCACATCCATGCGCAAAATTGGATGCCCGTATTTGTAGATGCGAAGTAAGGCCATATATCAGTCAAGCTTCCTTGCGATTGAGCTTCTACTCAGCTCGACTTTCACGTTGTCGTCAATTTTTACAATGAGCGTGTTTTCCTTTTCTTTGACGCCTGCCACGGTACCGTGGATGCCGCCGGCTGTGACAACCCGATCGCCTTTTTGCACAGCGCTGATCATGGCTTGATGCTTCTTCTGCTTCTTAGCCTGGGGTCGAAAAATCAGAAAATACATAATCGCGAAAATAAGAACAATCGGCAGCATACTCATGCCCAAGCCACCTCCTGGCGCATCCTGAAGCAACATAACGTTGAAAAAGTTCACTTCTCCCTCCTTAATTTATAGTGAGATAGTAGCCATCTGGTTCGGTGATGTTCTAATTTCGTAATTGCGATAGAATTCCCTGCGGCAGTCATCGAAGCTGCCCATCTCTATCGCATCCCGACAGCGAGCGACCAATTGATGGTAGAAAAACACATTGTGGATGCAGGCGAGCCGCATGCCGAGGATCTCTTCAGCCCGGAACAAATGCCGGATATATGACCTGCTGAAGTTGCGGCAGGCATAGCAGCCACACTGTTCGTCAATCGGGCGCCAATCTTCCTTGTAACCGGCATTCCTGAGATTCATCGTCCCGCTCCAGGAGAAAACCTGGCCTTTTCGGCCATTCCTGGTCGGCAGAACACAATCAAACATATCGACTCCGCGGGCGATTCCCTCCACCAAGTCTTCAGGCTTGCCCATGCCCATCAAATATCTGGGTTTGTCCTGCGGAAGAATATCAGTGCAGATGTCCACCATTTCGAAAAGCGCAGGTTTCGGCTCTCCGATCGACAGACCACCAATCGCATATCCTGGGAAGTCCAGTTGCACCAAGGCATCCGCACTGGTGCGCCGCAAAGCCGGCAAGGTGCCACCTTGAACAATGGCAAAGATGGTTTGCGAAAAATCAAACTTGCCCGGGGATGCGTGAAATTGTGTCAGGCACCTCTTTGCCCAGGCCGTAGTCCGCTCGACAGCGGTGGCAGCGTAAGCTTCGCTACATGGATAAGGCGGGCATTCGTCAAGCACCATCATGATATCCGAGCCCAAACTCCGTTGCACATCAACCGTGGATTCTGGCGTGAAACTGTGCGAAGACCCATCCAGGTGTGAGCGGAAAACGACGCCGTCATCATTGATTTTCCGGAGGTCGGCGAGGCTGTATACCTGATAGCCGCCACTATCCGTCAGCATCGGGCGCTTCCAGCTAGAGAACTGTTGCAGACCACCCGCACGTTCGACGATTTCAGCGCCTGGTCTCAGATAGAGGTGATAAGTGTTGCCGAGGATGATTTGACTACCGACATCAACCAACTCATCGGGTGAGAGCGCTTTTACCGTTCCTTGCGTTCCCACGGGCATGAAAACCGGCGTCTGAATGCTGCCGTGAGCCGTGGTTAGCGTTCCGGCGCGTGCCTTGCTGTGGGTGTCGGTGTGACGAAGTTCGAAAAGACGGTTCAATTGAAGACCTCTTCAAGCGCGTCTTGAACACGTTCGACCTTTACCACCTTGATCGACTTTGAGCTTGCCACGCCGTTCGCGTTGTGCTTTGGGATGATGATTTTATCGAATCCCAGTTTGGCAGCTTCTTTAATTCTTTTATCTACTTGCGGAACCGCACGAATTTCACCAGTCAGTCCAATCTCACCAATTATCACGGCGTGCGGATCGACGACGCTGTCATGGTGGCTTGATGCGATCGCCACGAGAATACCCAAATCTGCGCTGGGTTCATCAATCTTGACTCCGCCTGCGGCATTTACGAATACATCTGATCCGCTTAGCCGCAATCCCACTCTCTTTTCGAGCACCGCCAGCAACAGAGACAAGCGTTTGCCATCTATCCCCGTGGCCGTCCGCTGCGGTGTCCCATAGCTTGTGGGTGTCGCAAGGGCTTGGATTTCCACCAGAAATGGGCGCGTGCCTTCCAGAGTACAAACAACCGTCGTGCCGGAGACATTTTCCTTGCGCTGCGCCAGAAAAAGTGCCGATGGATTTGCGACCTCGTGCAAGCCATCTTGCTTCATTTCAAAGACACCGAATTCACGCGTGGAGCCGAAGCGATTTTTTGCCGCGCGCAGGATGCGATACAAGTGCTGGCCATCTCCCTCAAAGTTGAGTAGCACATCCACCATATGTTCGAGTACCTTCGGGCCTGCCAGGTAGCCATCTTTGGTGACGTGGCCTACCATCAGAATGGGAATATTCTTGCGCTTGGCCAGTTGCGACAATGCAAGCGCGCACTCCCTGACCTGACTAATGGAGCCGGGAGAACTCTCGAACTGGGGTTGATAGACGGTTTGAATGGAATCGATGACAACAAGCGCTGGGGAAAACTGCTCAATGGCATCTTCAATCTGGTTAAGATTGGTTTCAGCGAATATGTAGAAATTATCAGCACTCACTCCCAGCCGGTCCGCTCGGAGTTTCGCCTGTCTGACGGACTCTTCTCCGGTGATATAAAGGACGCGGTAGCTGGCACTTGCCAGGGATGCTCCAATTTGAAGCATGAGAGTGGACTTGCCCACACCCGGATCGCCGCCAACCAAGACGACGGAGCCTGTGACAATCCCACCTCCCAAGACGCGATTCAGCTCATCTAGGTTTGTGGTTGTGCGTTGATGGTCCTCAAACACAACTTGAGACAACTCAACGGGCACGATAGCGGCGCCCATGGGAGTTGTGGATCGTGAGAGTCCTGCTGCCGGCTGAACTTCCTCCACAAAGCTGTTCCATGCCTGGCACCCCGGGCATCTGCCAATCCAGCGCAGAGACACGTGTCCGCAGGTCTGGCATGTAAACTGAGTTTTTTCCTTCTTAGCCTTCGGCACTGCCCCTGCTCTCGCTTGTCATTCAGAACAAACGCAAAAATATCAAATCTACCCAATAAAGTCAAGGTTATTCTATTGACTGCATTCCAATGTTTTCATACATTTACCGTTTACACAATCCAGGAGAAAGAGATCGATGAAATCTGGAAGCATCGGCTGGGCACTTGTCGCACTTGCAATCGGCATATCAGCATGCACAAAAGATGACCTTGGGCGTAAAGAGCTACCGTCGGAGCAATTCGTAGAGACTTACACCCAAATCGTGCTTGCCGCTACGGATACATCAAGTGAGGTGGATTCTGTCGGACGATTAGACGTAACACTGAACAGCCCAGATACACCCGCAGGGGAAGCACTCGACTCGTCAATCAGCAAACTGCACGCCACACCGAGAGTGTGGTTAGGGATCATCTCGAAGGTGATTGGCCGGCTTGAGCGCGTTAAAGCAAGGCGTGATTCCCTTGTGCTGGAAAAGTAGCCCCGTGTTTCAATTCAAGACACCTGTTTCAGTCTCAATCAGGGAACTCCACGGAAAACGCTTGACTGCAGGAGTGTAGCACATTGATTTTACATGACTTATGAAATGTGTTCCAAGTTGGCACAAGACTTGCCATGGGTAGATTGTTCTTTTAACGGACAGGAATGTCTTTGGCTGAGCAATCCTTGAAATAGATAAACCCACTTCATGATTGCTTGTCAGGAAATGGATTTCCAGAAAGACAACAAGACTTTGATCTCCACCTCCCACCTTCGGCATAGCATCTTTCGAGGAGATCAAGCACCCCGGGGACTGGCAAACAACATCTGAGCGCTGCTACTTCGAACACCTGCCAGTCCCTTTTTTTCTTTCCGTCAGCTACTGCCCACACCCTGCTTCTCTACCATCCGCTGCACCACACCCATCGGATCTGCGACGATCTGCTCTCCCGTCTCCATATCTTTGAATGACGCGACACCTCGTGATGCCTCATCGGGTCCTATTGTGGCGACGAAGGGAATGTGTTTCTTGTGTGCGTAGGTAAACTGTTTCTTCAACTTGCAGACTTCAAAGTATGTCTCTACGCGCAGCCCTGCTTTCCGCAACTCCCCTGCAAACGAGAGGCTGGCGGCGCGCGTCGAAGGCTCGAATGCGGTCACGAGCACTTGTGTACCATTGGTTTGCTTTGGAAACAAGTCCAATTGGCTCATCACGTCAATAATTCTTTCAATTCCGAAAGCCGTGCCGCAAGCAGGGATGTCTCTGCCGAGGAACATACCAATCAGCCGGTCGTAACGCCCGCCCCCGGTCAGGCTTCCGATGTTGGGTTCGGTGATAACGGATTCGTGAATTGGGCCGGTGTAATAACCCAAACCTCGCACCAAATGCAGGTCGATGGAAAACGCGTCGATTGGAACTCCCAGCTCCAGCATGCATGCCGTCATTTCCTGCAACTCCTGGACGCCGGTCAGTAGTTGCGGATCGCGATCTCCGAAGTCATCGGTGAGTTTGACGAGTACAGATTCAGGGTCGCCCTCAATTTCCAGAGTCCCGAGCAGAGTTTGTATTTGAGTTGATGACAATTCAGATGCCTTGAGTTCATTCCTGACCCCATCCAACCCTATCTTATCCATTTTGTCAATGGCAATGAACACGGACGTTGCCTGAGAACCAGCAATTTCGCAGGCGTTGAGCAAGCCATTCAGCAGTTTGCGGTTGTTCAGTTTTAGTTTGAAGTTCTGGAAGCCTAGCGTAGAAAGCACTTCAAACACGATCGAAGCCGCTTCGGCGTCCGCGAGCATCGAAGGTGTTCCGACCGTGTCGATGTCACACTGGTAGAATTCCCGGTAGCGGCCTCTCTGCGGTCGGTCAGCGCGCCAGACGGGCTGAATCTGGTAGCGCTTGAACGGGAACGTCAACTCATTCTGGTGCATGGCAATCACGCGGCTCAACGGCACTGTCAGGTCGTACCGAAGTGCCTCATCCACCAACTGACCGAAGTCGTTGACGACAAACTCAGATTCGTCGCGTAATAATTTCTCAAGCCCAGTGCCGCGGCGCAGCACTTTGAAAATCAGGTTCTCGCCCTCGTCCCCGTACTTTCCTGACAAGACGCTCAACTTCTCTATGGATGGCGTTTCCAGCGGAGCGTATCCGTAGCGCTCAAACGTCTCGCGCACGGTTTCCAGAACGAATTGCCGCCGAAACATCTGCTCTGGTAGAAAATCGCGGGTGCCTTTTGGCAGGCTTGGCTTAATCACTCCCATCTAGCTGTTCCTTCCTCAAGATTAACCTCGGTTGCTGATTCACTTGCATGCATTTTTTTATTCCGCAGAACGACCCGCCCCTGAATCCATAACCGCACGTATAGCACCGTGGTGTAAGTCCTTCAATTCGTCAGTTCTGACATTGAGCCAGTCGTTGACCATGAGTTGACTGTCCTCGGTCACGACGCCGAGTTCGGCGACTGGTATGTTGTGCGTTGCAGCAATTGCCTGCAACGTCTCGAGATCTGCGGGCTTGAGCGACAAGATGATTCGTGACTGATCCTCGCCAAACAGTACAAAGTCAGCACGCAGGTCAGTTGCCACGCTGGCGTTGATTCCCAGTTGGCGCGGGCCGAGAAAACAGCATTCGGCCAGGGCAACCGCCAGGCCGCCGTCCGATATGTCGTGTGCGGACGCCACGATACCGTGCCGGATGGCTTGCAAACAGCAGGCCTGAAGACGGCCTTCAAAATCCAGTTCCAGTGTTGGACAGTCACCGGCCACTTGCCCATGGATAAGCTTAAGGTATTCGCTGCCTCCAATCTCGCCTTTGTTGTGCCCCAATAGCACGACAAGATCGCCCGGGCTTTTGAACCAAGCAGTTGTGACGTGACTCAGATCATCGACCACCCCCAGCATGCCTATGACGGGAGTCGGGTAGATGGCGCCATCTGGGTTCTCGTTATAGAAGCTGACGTTGCCCCCCGTGACCGGCGTTCCCAGGGCGAGGCAAGCGGTGCCGATTCCGCCTACCGCCTCCCTGAACTGCCAATAGATTTCGGGCTTGTAAGGATTGCCAAAATTCAGGCAATTTGTGATGCCGACCGGCTTGCCGCCGGAGCACACAACATTCCGCGCACTCTCAGCGACAGCGATCATGCCACCCACTCTCGGATTCAAATAGACGTATCGGCTGTTGCAGTCGGTTTTCATGGCCAGAGCGCGGTTGGTGCCTTTGATGCGCACAACTGCGGCATCCGAGCCAGGCAACGAAATGGTATTTGACCGAACCATGTGGTCGTACTGCTGGATGACCCACTCTTTACTGGCGATATTGGGAGAGGCCAGTAAGTTCCGCAAGACTTCCGCGTGATCCCGTGGTTCGGGCAGTGTGGTCGCATCGAAAGCGCGAGCCGCATTCAGATAGTCGGGACGAACCGCCTCTCGGTGGTAGACCGGGGCTCCTCCGCCCAGAACCAGAGTGTCAGCCGGAATGTCCGCAACGACTTCGCCGTGCCACTTTATGGTAACTTTGTTGTGGTCGCTGATTCTACCGATGGTGGCGCAGTTCAGGTCCCACTTGTCGCAGATGCTCGCAACGGCGTTTTCGCGGCCGTGCTTAACCACGACGAGCATGCGTTCCTGAGATTCTGACAGCAAAACTTCATAAGGCGTCATGCCTTTCTCTCGCATCGGCACCCGCTCCAGGTCGATGTCCATGCCGCTCTCCCCCTTCGCGCTCATTTCAGTGGTTGAGCACGTGATGCCGGCTGCTCCCATGTCCTGAATGCCGATCAGCAGGTCTGCCTTGATCATTTCCAGAGACGCCTCAAGCAGCAGTTTCTCGGCAAAAGGGTCTCCTACCTGAACCTGAGAGCGTTTTTCCTCAGAAGCCTCACTGATTTCTTCAGATGCGAAGGTTGCGCCATGAATCCCGTCCCGGCCTGTGCTCGAGCCGACCAGCATGACCGCGGCGCCGGTTTCTTTGGCTGTCGCCGTGGCGATTTGGTCGTGCTTAACGATGCCGACCGCCATAGCATTCACCAGCGGATTTCCCTGGTAGCTTTCATCGAAATAAATCTCCCCGGCCACAGTTGGGACTCCAAAGCAGTTGCCGTAGTCAGCAATGCCCTTAACCACTCCCTCGAACAGGTAGCGGACTCTTGGGTCGGACAGACTACCGAATCTGAGGGAATTCAATGCCGCGATGGGCCTGGCGCCCATACTGAAAATGTCGCGTAGAATGCCACCAACGCCCGTGGCCGCGCCCTGATAGGGCTCAACCGCGGATGGATGGTTGTGGCTCTCGATCTTGAAGGCCACCGCCAGACCATCGCCGATATCGATGAGTCCAGCGTTCTCTTCACCAGCCTCAACCAGTAGATGCTTGCCCTTGCGCGGAAGAGTTTTCAAAAGCGCAATTGAATTCTTATAACTGCAGTGCTCTGACCACATGACGGAAAAAACACCAAGCTCGGTGAAGGTAGGCATCCGACCGAGAATATCCAGCATTTTCTGGTATTCTGTTTCGTCCAGGCCATGTTCTTTCGCTAACTCCAAATCGACAGTGGGTTCTTGCATGGCGTTCATCAGTTAATGGTGATCCTGGCTTCAAGTTGTTTTTTAAAGTGTTTTATTGATGAATATGTCGGTTCCGCTTGCAGGCGGAACCGATACTCACCAGGGGCAATTTCTGAGTCAGCGTGCCCTGAGCTTGGCTGGCGTGAACTGTCTCCGGCTACTCGTTGGAGGCTTCCGTCAACCCAAATTGTCTGCCTGCCGCTGCCAACTTTGACACGCTCCAGCACAGTTTCTTCAGTAGAGGTCGTCTCGTTCTTGACTTTCAGGGTCAGGTAGGATGGCTCCGTCAACATGAAATCCAGACTGAACAACCCCACCGAATCGGGCTTGCTCAGGGTGAGGTCAAGCACATCCGTTCCGACCCAATAGTACTGTGCGGATTCCTTTTCCGCGATAAACACCTGGCCAAATCGCTTGTAAATCGCAATTCCCCTAGGCTCTTTGAATTCCTTGTCGCCAGAGCCTTCTCGACCAAAGGTGGTCAGATAGTTGAGCTTGCGGTCAAACTTGTGGACACAGTCGTTGACCGTGTCCGTGACCCACATGTTGCTGTAGTAGTCGATTGCAACGTACGCCAGCTTTCCTTCAACGAAGCCTATTTCCGGAAGCCGGACAGCATTCTGAAATTTACCGTCGAGTGAAAACGTTTGGATGCGCAAACCATCCATATCGACCACGGCGATGAATTTGTCCTTGTAGTGCGACCATCTTTCACGGCCGTTTGTCACGGCAATTCCCGCCGGATGCCAGAGTTGGCCGGCTTGCACGCCCTGGTCTCCGAACCACAGGTGCAACTGATCGTCGGGCCGAATCACTTGAATCCGGTGGTTGCCGGTATCGCTGACATAGAGCATTCCAGACTCGTCCATCGCCACGCCCGTCGGCTTGTCGAAGCGGCCAGGCAGAGCTCCCCGGCCGCCAATTGCTCGCACGAATTTCAAGCTCTGTTTCGGGTTGAACAGGCGGACAATCCGATGGTTGCCGGTGTCCGCAACGTAGACATCACCCTGCTCGTTCGCCGCTATTGCAGTAGGATGATTCAGACTATGCATTCCTGACTTGCCTTTGCCATAGAAGCCGAGCGAGGTCATCGATTTGTTGAAAACAACCATGTTCGCGCCGGAATTGACGCCGTAGCCAGTCACCTGATCGTCATCGTCCTTTGTCTTCGGGTCATCCCAACTGTTGAGCCTGACCACGACGATGCCCTGCGGATCGTTGACCTTGACACGATTCCTGGTGTAGATCATCAGGTGGGTTTTTGTAGCCTTGCGAATTCCCATTGTGTGCAGGAAGGACGGGAAAACCAGAGTGGTCGGATCGTACTTGTCTTTGCCTGAGCCAGGCAGGGCCAGCGCAAGAAAGACCGGAATCGCAACAAGGAGGTTCAATGATCTGCGCACGCTCAGCCTCTTGGATGGATGATGTGAAAGTGTTCCCAGACCCGCCGGGCGACATCGGGCGCTATTCCTTGTACAGATCCGATCTCATCAACAACAGCTTCGCGAATGTTCTTGACGGAGCCGAAATACGTCAGGAGCGCCTTTCTGCGTGCCGGCCCAATGCCTGGCACAGAGTCGAGTTCAGACTGGATGGTGCGTTTTTGTCGCAACGAGCGGTGGAAAGTGATGGCGAACCGGTGCGCCTCGTCGCGTAGCTGTTGTAGAAGTTTCAGACCAGACGAAGTCCTGGGGATGTTCTGGGCATCCGGAGACCCAGGCACAAAGACTTCATCCAGCCGTTTCGCCAGAGCGGCAACCGGCAGCGCGGCCAGTAGGTCCAACTCGTGCAGCACCGCCACCGCAGACGACAGTTGCCCCTTGCCGCCATCTACGAGCAGAAGGTCGGGCATGGGCATGGCCTCAGCCAAAGAGCCGCTGTAGCGCCGCCGAATCGCCTCTGCCATCATTGCGAAATCATCCGGTGTGGCTTTGCTCCGGATCTTGAACTTTCGATAGTCACTCTTCCTGGGCTTGCCATTCACGAAGGTCACCATGGACGCAACCGGGTCGGTTCCCTGGATGTTCGAGATATCAAAGCACTCAATTCGATTTGGTGGCAACTTCAGTCGCAAATCCCGTTGCAGCGCCTGCACGTTATGGTGTACAGCCGACTTTGCTTTCAGTTTCTGAAGCTTTAGCTCGTCGAGAAGCAAAGTAGCGTTTTTTGTGGCCATTTCCACCAGTTTGAGTTTTTGTCCCCGTTGGGGACGCACCAACCTCACCCGCATTCCCTTGCGCTCGCTGAGCCATGACTCTATTTCAACTTGCTCCTCCAACTCGGCAGGCACAAACAATTCCTCCGGGATGAAATCCACTTTGAGGTAGAACTGCTTCAGGAACGACTCCACGACACGGGCTGGAGACTCATCTTCCACGCCCGCCAAATAGTAGTGCTGCCGGCCAAGAATTTTTCCATCCCTGACCTTGAAAACCACTCCACAGGCGTCGTTGTCCTCGATGGCGGTCGCCAGAATGTCGCGATCTTTAAGCTCATCCGTGACCACCTTCTGTTTGTACTGAAAGCTCTCGATGAACTTGATCTGGTCGCGCACGTGCGCTGCGCCCTCATAGTTGGTGTTCGCCGCCAAAGTCTCCATTTTGCCTGTCAGTTCCCGGACGACCTTGTTGTTCTTACCGTTGATAAAGTCCACGACCTGTTCCACCATCTCGCTGTATTCGGCTTCCGAAATGAGACCTTCGCAGGGTCCGTCACATTTCTTGATGTGGTAATCCAGGCAAAGTTTTACTTTCTTGCTACTCACTACTTCTTCCGTCAAATCGTAATTGCAACTGCGTACCGGGAAAATCCGTTTGACCGATTTCAGCAACGTCCGCATGGCCCTGACGTCGGTGTACGGCCCAAAATATCGCGAGCCATCTTTCACAAGTCTGCGAGTCGGAAAGACCCGAGGAAAGCGCTCGGTGGTCACTCGAATGTACGGAAAGCTCTTGTCATCCTTCAGGTTGATATTATAGCGTGGTTTGTATTCCTTGACCAGGTTCATCTCGAGAATCAACGCTTCCATCTCGGTGTCCGTGATGATGATTTCGAAGTCGCTGATTCTGGATTTCAGGCGTATGAGCTTCGCCCCTTCAACCCGGCTGTCCTGAAAGTATGACCTGACTCTGTTGCGAAGTGCCTTTGCCTTGCCAATGTAGATAACCTTCTGGTCCCGATCCTTGAACAGATAGCATCCAGGCCGTTTGGGAAGCGTGTCGAGCTTTTCTTGCAAAGACTCTGAGATCACGATGGCAGGCTACTCAAGTGTGGGCTTGGGGTGTTCTACCAATTCAAACAGAATCCCACCTGTACTTCGCGGATGGATGAATGCGACCTTTGTGTCACCCGCACCCTGCGCCGACTTCGAATTGACGAACTCAAATCCGAGAGCCGTCAGGGCCGTCATTGCTGTGGTGAGTTCCTCAACTTCGAAGCAGATGTGATGCAATCCCTCGCCTCGCTTATCGATGAATCGACTTACCGCGGACTCCTGAGAGATACCTTTAAGCAACTCTAATTTCACGTCTCCAAGGGGGAAGAACGCGGTGTCAACAGCCTGCTCCTTTACGGTTTCACGATGCGCCGGAGGGTTTCCGGTCAAGTCTTCATACCGTTTGATTGATGCATCCAGGTCACGAACGGCGATGCCGAGATGGTCAATTTTTTTTATCATATAAAGTGGCCCGCTTAGTTGGTAAGGAGTAAGGAAAAATCCATGGCGCGACAAGAATGAGTCAGTGCACCGACCGAAATGAAGTCGACTCCAGTTTCGGCAATCTCTCGGACAGTCTCCAGCGTCACGCCGCCAGACACCTCGAGCGGCGCCTGTCCGTCAACCAACCGAACTGCCTGCACCATCTCCCGAACACTCATGTTGTCGAGAAGAAGTCGGTCCGGACTGAGCCGCAACGCCTCGCGGATCTGAGCTTTATTGGTAACTTCAACCACAATTTTTAGAGAATCTCCGACTCTGTTTCGGGCGTTGTTGATCGCCGCAGCAATGCCTCCAGCCGCCATGATATGATTTTCCTTGACCAAGACCATGTCGTGCAGACCGAACCGATGGTTGTGGCCCCCTCCAACGCGAACCGCGTATTTCTCGAGCAAGCGCAAGCCGGGAGTGGTTTTGCGCGTGTCAAGGATTTTTGCTCTGGTCCCACGCACCATCTCGACAAACGCCGCAGTCAGGGATGCCACGCCCGACAGCCTCTGCAGAAAATTCAGGGCGATGCGTTCCGCTTTTAAAATGCCCCGGGTCGCACCCTGCACGCGCAGCACAGCACGACCATGCGGGACTGCATCTCCATCTTTGCAGTCAAGCTGAACACTTAAGGTCGGATCGACTTCGTTGAGCGTAAGCTGCGCTACCAGGATTCCCGCCACAACACAGTCTTCTTTCGTGACGATCTCGGCTTGTGACGTGTGGTTCTCGGGGATGATAGATTCAGATGTTATATCTCCGACGGTCGAAAGGTCTTCCATTAAAGCCCGCCTGATGTGCTCGACGGCTGATGCTTGAATTAGGTCGTTGAAGATCAATCCGGTTGAACTCATAGATGTAGGTTGGCGCTTCCAGAATAGTCGGCTAACTTTAGTCAAAAATGGAGACAAAAGCAATCTTAAAAATGAAAAAGCCGTGGTGATTCACGGCTCTTTCATGGCTAAAAGGAGGAGGGGATCAAATGAGGAATTCTTATACGCTCTTCCGGTTTTCAGTTGTCGCTGGTTATGATACGACCTTCCGGCGAAATCTGTTCGTCTATTTTTATTAAAGTATTGTCAAATTGAAAAAGAACGTTAGGTCCAATGGCTAGATATTGGGCGGCTGCTGGGTTTCCTTGGACATAGTCGTAGTATTCCTGGCTGCGGTAGATGATATGCCGCGTATCTCTGGCTTGAGACGCTTCGACCGAAAGTCCGCCCTCGAGCCAACCGCCTTGCGGGGTGCGGCGAAACACTCTGTCGTTGACGTGGCGGATTCGTTGCAACGCCAGCTCACTCGCAGCAGAGCCATTGGGCCGTTTCTTTTCACCACGCTGAATGAATGATCCGGACTGCGTCGAGCGCGATGCTTTTTGATCAGAGCGAGGCGGGTCATCCAGCAGCGAGGCCATCTTCATTCGGGCCCAAATGGCCGGCAAAGCCGTATCGTTGCCGGAAGATTCGCCTCCGACCTCCGTTTCACAGGTGAAGTCCTGCTGTCCGGCTAGCGCCAGCCCTGACAGTATCGCGGTCAACCTGCCAGAGCCTTTGAACCTTCCCGCAACGTGCTGTTGCCGACCGGCAACCACGGATGGTAAACGCGCCGGGTAGACATCGTATATTTCCAGGCCGGAAAATGTGATTCTAGGCGCGGACATGACGGGCAGATCGATGGAGTCATAAAACTTGGCAACAACAGATACGATGTCGGCAGTGGCTGGCACATGGTGTTCATCCCCGCCACTGATTTGACTGACTCGGCTGAGCAGTTGGTCGCTGGCGCCGCTACCGACATTGAACGCATAGATTCGATAGCCCCCGACATTCAGGGCTTCAATATCATTCGCAATTTGAGATGGATCAGTAACGCCAACCGTATGCGCGCCTGCGGTCAACAGAATGATAGTGCGCGACTCACGGCCAGGCTCTCCCTTTAAGCTGAGCGCCGTGAGGATGGCGCTGTGCATATTTGCGCCGCCCCTTGGACGCAAATCGCGCAAGAATGCCAGACCATCTGCACGGTATTCCCCAACAGGAACAAGCCTCTTTTGAAATAGTCGAACGTCCGTAGCAAACGTAATAATGTTAAAACGGTCAGTTTTGTTTAAGTTGGCAATACAGTATTCAAGCGCATCTTTACTTCTATTGAGCCGCTGTGCTTGCATTGCATTAGAAAGGTCAAGTATGAAAACGACATCCTTGGGAACAGCTTGCCGCTCTGAGACGGTCCAGTCTGGTGAGATTGTGGCAACGAAATACCCATCTACCCCACCCTGAGCAGCGCGACTCAGGATATTGATGTCGATATCCTTCTCCCTCGTTCCAGTGTAAAGGACAAACTCCTTGTCCAGCACGGGATTGGTCACGTCCGCACGGATTCGCGCGGAATGCTTGTCTATACGGTCAATTTTGATGGCATGAGTGGTGGAATATATCCCTCCGACCTCTGCCTGATCTGAAATCTCGATTGTCAGGCTCTTTTGGAAATTTCCGGATGTGGCCGTGGTGCTGCCGAAATGACCTGCGGTGGATATCCTGCTGGAAGCAAACCTGTAGCGCGGATTTGCGTCCAGAGCCGCATTTTGCTGCGGCACTCCGGGAGAGTACAGCGGATAGGTCAGTTTTCGCTGCCCTGAAGGATCATGAGTCAATTTCATCGAGTATGCCAGGCGAAGTTCGAGCTTCTGGCCGGCAAAAAACGGATATGCCCGGACCTTGTAAAGGCGGTTCTGAATCATCGTCAGAAAAGCGCGGTTGCCGGTCTTTCGAAAGCGTTCAACGTAAATGTCGTTCGCAGTCGCTTGGTCAAGTACTTGACCCCGAAAGCCCCTCCCTTTGATTTCGAGCACGACGGAACCGGCTTCGGCCTCTGTCGGCAAGGGATGCAAATAAAATCCTTCGATGGTCAGATCGTGAGGGTTTTGAAAGGTCTGGCGGATTAGCACGTCCGCATGGTTCCCCTGCAATGTGATGGTCGTATTTTGCTGAATAAGGCTGGGAGTCAGCGTGCTTCCCGAAAAAGGCACAATGAAGCCTTGGGCGCCGACAATCGATGTCAAAGCCGAAGCAGATAACATCAGCGCAAGGATAAAAACTGATTGCCAATTCTTGTACTTCATGGCTAGACCATCACTAGGGTTGGGCAATCGTTCTGAGCGCACTGAGTTTCCGATTGTAGCGCTGATCTTTCATCTGGGGGCGTAAAGCAGCTTCGTGCTCCACATAGAAATCAATCGCATCCTGAGCAAGTACAGGGTCCTTTGTCTCGTGAACAAGATTGGCCAGCACCAGCGCCAGGTTGTAGTAGCCCATCTTCTGGTAGGTTGGATTCTTTTCCCTGGTAACATAAGAGAGCCAAATGTTCTTCTTCTCGGCCAGCGTCCTGCTCTCCTGTACTATCCACATGGTTTCCGCAAAGTCACTCTCGTTTACAGGCAGCGGTGAGACCTGCTCATCCGAAGTCACGCTTTGCGATTTGCGTCGGCCTTTAACCTTCAGGGCCACCGCGCTTGGCGGCGCACTCAAGTCATCGCCATCCAGATTCTCTTCATCAAGCATGATGAAGGCGGGGGCCGGCACTGGCATCAATTCACGAACAGGCGCCGGACGCCGGAATAATGGCCCACGTACGGCCACCGCTACAGGCTCAGACCACGGCATGGCTTTGATTGACGCAGGCAGATCATTGCTAACTAGCTTCGCGGAGACATCCGGTGTCGCGATGACCGCCAGCACTTCAGATGGTCCCTGGTCTGGCGGCTGGGTTTCTGCATCTGAAAGGTGAAGAGGCGTCGCAATTGTCGGCATGGAATCGTCGGGTGCGGCCATATCAAGCCCGGCCGGCGGCATCTGATTGCGACCCAGCAGCACCACAAGCAAGGCCAGAGATGCCAACCCAACCAATCCTAGCCTGACAGGTGATGGTTCAAGCATTGCCATCAGCCGGGCGGCGAATTCCTGGACGCCACGAGCTTGCCAGCGCACGACAGGCGTTCTCTGCTTCTCAATCCTGCGGGCAATTCCAGCAGAAGCGTCTTGCCAGTATTGGTAAGATGGCTGCGGAAATATGTTGTCTCGATTACTCCGAAACAAGTCATCAACCTGTTCAAGTACGTGCAACTCGGCCTGGCAAGCCGAGCAAGTCTGAACATGTTGGGACACATCATCCATGTCGTGCCCAGTGAGCCTTCCATCTAGCAAGGACTCAATTTTGCATTTGTACAAACAATCGTTCATGGCAATTCAAACCTCAATGTCTTTTGTTTCCAGATATCCTTGTAGCAAATGCCGCAGTTTCTCCCGGGCTCGTGAAAGCCGAGACATGACAGTTCCAATCGAAATTTCCAGTGTCTCGCTGATTTCCTGATAACTCAAACCGTCGTTGACGCGAAGCATGAAGACCGTCCGCTGCTCGAACGGAATTCGTTCCAGTGCTCTTCTAAGGCTCTCAACCAGTTCGCTTCCCTGCATTTCATCCATTTGCGGCGGCGCCTCTGCCAGGTCAGCTTGATGGTTATTGCCATCCAAATCATCCAGAGATAAAGCACGCAACCGGGTTTTCTTTTTCTGATGATTCAATGCAGTGTTCACCGCGATGCGATAGAGCCACGGGTAGAACGGGTAGCTCGAATCAAACGTGTTCAGCTTTGTGTAAGCCTTGATGAACGTCTCTTGCAAAACATCGTCAGCATCATCGTGATTCATAACCATTTGCAAAATCGTAAAATAGACACGCTTCTGAAAGGTCTTGACAAGTTGGTCGAAGGCCCGCGAATCGCCTTCTAAAGATCTCTGAACGCAAGCCAGGACATCTTTTTCATTGTTAGATTGCATCAATTGCACGGCTCTTAGAACATAAATAAGAGATCAAGCTAAGAATTCTCCTAGGAAATACTACCTAACTGTAGTTTTATTCCCGTTGTCAGCCAGAAAACGGCAAAACTCCGGCAGCGGTGAAAAAGTTTATAGGCGAGTGGAGAAACAGCTACTGTTTTTGCCCGGAATCCGCTTCCAGTGAAGCGCTCGATGAGTTGGTCTCCAAGGACTGAAGCTGCTTCAATGCAAATCGGCCAAAGTTACTGGTGCTGCCCTGCTCCCGGAGAATACGTTCAAAGATGGTTCGAGCCTGCGCCGTTTCGTTCAAACGAAGAAAGCATCGCCCGGTCTCAAAAAGGGCCGTGACGTGCCAGGGTAGTTTGCTGGGTTTCGTCAGGTATTTGACCTTCAAGAATTCGGAAGCAGCCTTCCTGAAATCTCCTCTCTCTTTGTAAGATTGTGCGATGTAAAACTGAATCTCCGCCTCGGTGGTGTTATCGGCATGGGGCAATAGCAATTGAAGCTGGTCAATGGCTCGCCCGTATTCTTTCAGATTCATCAACAGTTGAGCGAGGTCGATTTTCTTGCGAAAGCTGTGCTCTGACTGAGGATACCTCGCCAAATAATCTCTTGTAGTGCTGACGGCAATATCCAACATTCCCGCGTCTCTGTAGCACTGGATCAGGTAGAGAAGTCCCTTGCCGCGATACTCGCCGGCCTTTGGATGTGCCACCACTTGTTTGAATGCATGTATGGCGTTCTGAATTTGTTGTGACTTGTAGTAGAAGTCACCCAAATTGAAGTAAGCCAGCGGTGTCACGCTACTTTTGGGATATTTGCCAGGGATCCCCGTCAACACCTTGAGGGCATCATCTGTGTGGTTGGTAATCAAATCAACCGCACCGAGCCCGAACTCACCTTGCGGACCAAACTCGGTCTTATCATAGTCGTTTTTCAACTGCTTGTAGGATTTGCGCGCCAGTTCGAAACGCTTGCTCACCTTGTAGGTTTCTGCCTTGTCGAGCAGAAACTGCGCCTCGTCTTTCTTGGTGTCCCGATATGCTTTTTTGAACGACTTGACTGCCGCGTCGGCTGCTGCAAACTCTCGCAACCGATAGCCACACCGGATGATTTCTCTTTCAGCTTGTCTCGACATTTCAGGTTGCCCAGCAAGAGACAGTGCAACCTGAAACCGTTCTCTCGCATCCTGATAGAGTTTCTGTTCAAACTTGAAACTACCCAGCGCCATGGCGGCTTGAAATCGGCTTGAGATCGCGCGGCCGCCATCCAGAACAGCGCGGTAATATTCGGCCGCAAATGTTTTATTGCCACGTAGTGCGGCGATTCTCGCGACAGCCAGTCTCGCGGCTTCAGCCAACTCAGCCGTCGGATGCGTTCGCAGGAATTCCAGATAGGAAGAAAGGGCGTCATCGAAAAGCCCAAGCATGTCGAGAGACCTGGCCTGCATGTAAATGCTCCCGGCATCTGCCGCGGCGGCATGTGTGTCGGATTTGTCGAGCCTATTGTCCCGGAGGTGGCGCCGGTAGAGGTCGAGAGCGGACTGGTAGTTGCCACGTTCAAACTCCAACTCAGCCAACGCAATTCGGGCCTGTTTCGCGATGTCAGAATAGAAGAACTCGCGTTCAACTTTGCGCAAGTCATTGCGTGCTGCATCCAACTGCCCTGAACGGCGCAGGATGGCCGACCGCAACAGCAAAGCCGGGCCAGTCTGGTGGTCAGACGCGCTCATATTCGTCGATAAAACAGAATTCAGGGCCTGTAGCGCAAGCGAGTCCCGCCCACTGGTTTCCCAAATCCTGGCCATGTTGAAGACGATTTTGTTGGTTGAATTCTGCTCGGGAAACCGCCTGAGGCTTTCTTCATAGTACTTGACAGCGGAATCGGCCAGGGTTGAGTCCCCTGCCACGACCAGGTCAAAATAGCCGTCGGCCAGCGAATTAAGAATGGCTTCGCTCCCTCCGTGCTGCGGGTAGTCCGCATCCCAGGTCTTCAGAATGCCGAGAGCATCCTGGCTTGCGAGCAGTGAATCCTGACGCGTAAGCGCAAGTTCGACGAGTCTGAGCTGCGTCTCCGCGAAATGGTCGTTCTCCGGAAAGCTGGACTGTAGCAGGTGGAACGCGGAAACGGCGCTGTCGGTGTGCGCGGCGCGACCGGCATCATCGCCGGCGAGTTGCAGTCGTTGCGCCTTGAGAAGATGAGACTGTCCCAGATAAAACTGAGTTTCGGGCAGGACCAAATCGTCACCATTCGGCGCTGCCTCAGCCATAGCCTGGTGCAGCATGGCGATGGCACTGTCAAATCCCTTTGCTTTCAGGTGAACCTTGCCGAGTTCAAGAGCCAATTTCGCAGGTTCAATTCCTGACACGCCCTGACTCAGGATGCGCGCGAACCCTGCGTTTCCAGCCTGTGGCTGCAATTGGACAGTACGTGCGATGAGGTCCGCTTTCTCGGCGACTACATCATATTCATCACCGGCGGGAAACCTGCGGAGATAGTCCTGGTATTCGACCAGAGCCAGGCGATACTCACCCAGTTTCTCATAACAGCGTCCGATTGCCGCTTTTGATTCATCGACCCAGTAGCACCCGGGAAACGTGTCAAGGACAGTCTGGTATGCACGTTGGGCCCGCGTGTAGTCGGTGGCCCCATTTTCGATTATTCTTGCTTCCCGAAACAAAACACCTGGCATGTTCTCGCTGCCAGCAAAGCGACGCTTGTACTCGGACGCAAAGCGCAACGCGTCTCCGGTCTGACCCATCTGAGCTGTGACATCAATGAACATGAGATATGCGTCATTAAGATAGCCTTTGGTGCGCTGTTCGGACGCATCGTTTTCATTTGCTCCATGGACCACCTGAGACAATGCCTGCCTGGCGCCTTGAAGATTGCCGCCCAACATCATTTGCCTGGCGATCTTATAACCCAGTTCAGCTCGCAAGTCACTTGGAGCACCATCGAGAGCCTGGCGATACGCATCGATCGCGTCGTCAGGTTTTTCGTCGGCGGCGAGAATGTCGCCTCGCAGCAAATGGGCTTGTGTCAGCAGGGTGTCCGCCCCTGTTCTGCTTTGCAGGAATGCATCCACTTTTGACAACGCCGCTGATAGGTCACCTTTGTTTCTGCTGTAGTCTGCCAGGTGGTATTGCGCGAGCCTGGATTCTTGTGCGCCAGGAAAGGAGGCTATGAGTTTCTCATAGATCCGGACAGCCTCGTCGAAATTGCCAAGCGCTTCAAATATCTGGCCGCGCAACCAGTAGACCCGAGCGTCCTTGACTTCTGAGCCGAATGCACGAAAAATACCATCGATTTCATGAATGGCTCTGTCGAGGCTGTCGATACCCATGTACGCCCTCACGACCTCAAGTTGCGCATCGATCCGCAGCGGTGAGTCAGGATAGTCAGCCGCAACTTTCATAAAACTGGACACTGCGCCATTCAGGTCCGCGGACGCAAGGTAGGCTCTTCCCGCATTCAGGTAGGAAAGCGCGGCACGATCGCTTTGCGGGTGAAAATACGGCACGCGCCGAAACAGCTCCGCCGCCGCTTTGTGTTCTCCCAAACTAGATTGACAGGCTGCCATTTGAAACCTTGATTCCGCTAGATGCTGAGATTGTGGATAACTCAACTCCAGGGCCTTGAACCTGTCGAATGCATTGTCAAATTCGTCAACCGCCGCATAGGCCAGTCCGCTCATGAGCAGTGCATGGTCGGCGCGACTATCATTGGGAAAGCGTTCAGCAAATTCACGCAATTGTTCAGCCGCGAGCGAATGCAGTGCGTCATTGTAGAGCTTTTGCGCAAAGAGAAACTCCCGCTCAGCGAGTGTCGCTTGCGGAAAGATGGCGTGAGGAAGAAGTAGCAACGCGCCAACCGCGAGTCCCGCGACCAGCTTAGGAAAGAACTTCAAGTTTCGCATATTTGACGAGTAGCTTTTTTTCACCGACATCATAGAATTTTACAATCAGCCTCATGTTTTCGCCGTTTCCCTGAATAGAGACGACTTTGCCAATACCGAACTTTCCGTGTTTTACTTCGCAACCCTTGTAGATTTGGGGCATATCTTGCGAAAAGTCATCGTAGGCGGGCATGACATCGACGCGAGGCTCTCGGGTGTTCGTCCGCCTGTGGCGCCGTTGTCCGGGTTGCTCAAACCCCCGTCTGAGATTTTCCCGAAGGACGAATTCCTGATCAATTTCCTTGATAAAACGCGACGGCAGGTTTTCGAAATACTCGCCGTACCGGAGGCGTCTTGCAGCCCACGTCAGGTAGAGTTTCTCCTTGGCCCGCGTAGCGCCAACATAAAACAGCCTGCGCTCTTCTTCCAATTCTTCGTTGCTGTCGAGCGTGCGGGTAAGCGGAAACAGGCCTTCTTCCAATCCGGTGATGTACACAACAGGAAATTCAAGGCCTTTGGCGCTGTGCAGCGTCATCAATGTCACCGCATTTGACCGGTCGTCCCACGTATCAATATCACTGATTAAAGTCACTTCCTCGAGAAAATGTTCCAGGCCGCTCGACTTATGCATGTTGCAGTAATTGGCGATCGCGGACAGCAGTTCGCGGACATTCTCTGCTCGTCCGAAGGATTCCTCGGTGCCAATCTCCTTGAATGTTCTGAGCAGACCAATCTCATCGACAACTGCACGCGCCAGTTCGCCTGGCGAGAATTCAGTTTTGAGCGCAGCGTATTTGCGGACCATCTGCGCAAAATCAAAGATGTTCTTCCGGATTCGACCGGAGATGGTGAAGATCTCCGCAGCGCGACCGGCAGCATCCAGGAGAGAGATGGAGTTCTCTTCGGCGAAGGTTTCCAGCTTGGCCACGGAAGTCTCGCCAATTCCCCGCAGCGGAAAGTTGATGACTCTCTTAAAGCTGATGGCATCTTTCGGGTTACAGATCAAGCGCAGATACGCAAGGACATCCTTGACTTCCTTGCGCTCATAGAAGCGCACGCCTCCGACGATGACATATGGAATACCAGACGTCCTGAGCGCGTCCTCAAGAACGCGGGATTGCGCGTTTGTGCGGTAGAGAATGACGAGGTCGCTAAAATTTCTGCCGTTCTTGTGCAGCTCGTCCTTGATTGAACTGACCACAAACAGAGACTCCGAGATTTGATCGTCAAGATCTACCAGGGTCACTTTTTCGCCATCGTCGTTTTCTGTCCAAAGAGCCTTGTGCCTGCGTCTGACGTTGTGCTGAACCACGGAGTTTGCGACATGAAGGATGCGTTTGGTCGAGCGATAGTTCTGCTCCAGACGGAAAACCTTGCAGCCCGGATAGTCCCGCTCAATGTTCAGGATGTTCTCGATGTCAGCACCACGCCAGCGATAAATTGATTGGTCGTCATCTCCCACCACACAGATGTTCTTGTGCTTGGCGGCCAGTTGGTTAAGGAGAAGATATTGCGTTCGGTTGGTGTCCTGATATTCATCAACGAGAATATGCTTAAATTTGTCCTGATAATGCGCGAGCACGTCCGCATGCTCCTGAAACAGGTAGAGGGCGTTCATCAGAAGGTCGTCGAAGTCCATCGTGTTGTTTTCTTTCATCTCACGCTGGTAGTGGCCGTACACAAACGCAACGGTTTCTTCGAAAGGGTTCTTGGCGATGGTTTGATATTGGGCGGGACTGACAAATGCGTTCTTGGCGCCGTTGATAGCACTGAGAACGCCATCTGGTGCGTACTGCTTTTCCGAAATGTGATTCGCTTTCATCACGGACTTCACGAAGCGAATCTGGTCATCGCGATCGAAGATCAGGAAATTGCGATCGAATCCGATTTTTTGAGCTTCAACTCTGAGCAGACGGGCACAAACAGAATGGAATGTGCCGATCCAAATATCTTTTGCATTCCCCTCTGACAAGGCCAGGATGCGCTCTTTCATCTCCGCGGCAGCCTTGTTGGTAAAGGTTACGGCGAGAATTTGCCATGGTTTGGCATTGCCCTGACCAATCAGATGAGCGACGCGATAGGTTAACACCCGTGTTTTACCACTGCCGGCGCCGGCATGAATCAGAACAGGGCCATCGGTGTGTTGCACAGCTTCGCGCTGGACGGCGTTCAGGTTCGTTAGCAATTTGTTTCCTTTGAGGGTTGCCGTCACTTATTCATTTTCCGGATTTGTTTTTCTCACGTTGCACCTTGCGCCGATGCTGATCAAATCTCGCCTTCGCCCTGAGATGCTCACGGTGCGTACGGGTAAACGTGTGCGCGCCGGCTCCGTTGGCTACAAAATACAGGTAGCTAACGTCTGCCGGTGAAAAGGCGGCAATTAGTGACGCCAGGCCCGGGTTATTGATCGGTCCGGGCGGCAGGCCCGAATATTTATATGTGTTGTATGGTGAGTCAATCGCGAGGTCCTTCTTGACCAGTCGCCGCGGGCCATCGCTGACAATGTACTGAATCGTTGGATCTGCCTGCAACCGCATCCGCCTTTTCAAGCGGTTTCGGTAGACGGCAGAGATGGTGGGCCGCTCCGCATCAATCATGGCTTCGCCCTCGATAATCGACGCCAGAGTGACGAGTTCGTGAAGAGAAAACTCGCCCTCCGCGGCAACAGCCCGCATAGAATCACTGAATTGCTTGTTGAATTCAGCGACAAGGATGCGGATGACCCGTTCCGCCGACATGCCCCAGCTCAATTGATAGGTGTTGGGAAACAGAAATCCTTCCAGCCCGGGAGCCTCGATGCCGACATCTGCCGCAAACTCCGCCGAGTCCACCAGCGTCATGAAGCGTAGCGAATCAACGCCGATTTTTCTGCGCATCACAGATGCTATTTGTCGCGCCTGATAGCCCTCCGGCACCGTCACCCTGACGCTTGCCACTTTCCCGCGGCTGAGTTTTCTAAGCAGGCGATAGCTTGAGAGTCCCGGCTCGATTTCGTACTTGCCTGCTTTCATGGATCTCCGGACGCGTATCATCCTCCCTGCAAGGTTCAGTCTCAGTTGGCCGTCGATGAGTTTTTTTGCCGAAAGCGAGCTCACGATCGAGCTAAAGGACTGCCCGCTGCGGATGTCGAACTCAGCGAGATCACGACCATCATTCGGTACAACCGATGAAAACAGTACCCATAAAACCAAGCCTGCGCCTACAGCCAACGCGCCGACGGCGCCAGCAAAGATTCGATTCATAAACATGAAGCCCGAGCTATCTGAACATTAGAAATACGTTGTAAAAAGAATGCGTGCAGGCGGCGATGCCGTACCCCCGCACGAGAAAAACTACCGAAAAGACTACCCCTGCGACCAGCCGAAAGATGAAGGCTGGCCAGGCAAACTGCTCACCGAATAGGTCAAGATAGTGAAACATTGAAAAACCCACGGCGCTGACCACAATGCTGACTCCCAAAACTAACCATCTGCTCGAAATGTAGCGGTCCAAAACCAGCATCATCGTGCCCAAAATAGCCAGGCGGAAAACCAGCTCCTCATAAAGGCCCGAGCCCAGGTTCATCACGAGAGATGCCCATCTCTGCTGCGCGGGAGTGTTTCCGCCCTGCAGGAAGACATCCGACATGTTGCTTACCAGAATTCCGAAAACAGCGGCATAGATAAGGCACTCTACGCTCATCAGTGGCCAATAGTGGCGCTTGCAGTCTGCCACTTGAGCGCGACGGTCTCCTTTCAAGAAAACAACCAGCAACGCCAGCCCAGGAATAAGATAACTTGCTTCCAGTGGCAACGACAGCCTTGCAAGACCGGTGGTGAGGACGTAGTCTATTCCCGTTCGCAGGTGGCCGCCTAGCCCATCGTTCAAACGAAAGGCCAGGGCTTCATAAAGAACCCACAGCGGCGCCACCAGCACTAATCCGACTGGCAATTGTCGAGACACCTGCCAGTAGCTACTTCGAAAGTCGATGTTCACCTGTTCGTCTGTCGTTCGCGGGACAACCACGGTCAAGCCAAACCGTTCCGCATGGGCTGCTTGATTGATCTTTCTGTATTGGTCAGTTTGGAACCGGTGGTTCAGGCCCGCTGGGAGGAGACTCCGGGCAGCTGAACTTCAACCGCGGCCATCACCGTCTTAGTTACACATGAAAGCCCACCCCAGGGCGTACACGTGCGCCTTCATCCTCCTTTGCTTGCTGCTAGATGGCGCCGCTAATTGAAGACGAAATATATCAATTCACGTCTGTAAAGTCAACGTTTAATTGGGGCCCCGGTGATTTTTTGGCTTGACATTTTAATGGATTTTAGTAACTTTCCGCATGTAGCATAAACTTTAAAAAGATAGCAACTTAAGCATGGAGGTGCTTATGCTAGCGCAGGTTTCATTGACCCCGGTCGGTAGCGGCGAGGAGACAAAGGAATTGCTGGCCAGGGCGGCAAAATTCGTAGCGTCCACGGAACTGCCATACCAACTCACTTCGATGGGTCTGATTATCGAAGGAGATTGGGATGAGGTCATGACTTGCATAAAAAAGTGCCACCAGGAATTGGCCGGCATGGTTGACCGGGTGGTCACAAACATTGTGATTGATGATCGCAAAGGCATGGCTGGTCGGCTCCGGCATGATGTACTCAATGTGGAATATGCCGCCGGAGATGCCCTGGCCACTGGCGAGCTTACCTGAACATGGAACTGGCAGGCAAGGCCGTTCTGGTGACAGGCGGCGCCCAGCGCGTCGGTCAGGCCATATCTCTCGGGCTTGCCCGCGCCGGTGCACAAGTGGCAATCCACTACCATAACTCCCGAGAAGACGCCGAAAAGACACTCGCGCAGGTGAAAAGCGAAAATGGTTCAGGATGTCTTGTGCATGGTGATCTTTCCAGCATCGCTGACGTCAGAAATGTTGTGGACACCTGCGCCTCGACACTCGGCGGACTGGATGTGTTGGTGAACAACGCTGCTCTTTACTTGAAGACGCCTCCTTTCGAAACATCGGAAGAAGATTGGGACCGCCTGTTTGGCATCAATCTCAAAGCGCCCTACTTCTGCTCGGTTCATGCGGTCCGGCAGATGCGGGAGCAAGGTCAGGGCGGCAAAATCATCAACGTTGCGGATGTCTCGGCTTATTCACCATGGCCGGACTATGTGCCTTATTGCACAACCAAGGCCGGGCTTATCGCCATGACAAAGGGTCTGGCAAAAGCATTTGCCCCCGACATTCTGGTCAACGCCGTAGCGTCGGGGACTGTTCTGATGAGTGACGGGGCATCAACCGACTACACCGCGCACATTGCGGCCGAAACTCTGCTGAAACGAATCGGATCTCCGCAAGATATTGTCAATGCCGTGCTTTTTTTGATTGAGGGAGGTGACTACATCACCGGCGAAATTTTGGCCGTGGACGGCGGCCGTCAGATATCTTGAACGCTAGAAGAATAGCGTCTTCTTTGGGAAAAGGCCAAAAATGCCGCCAGTGTGGATGAACAGGATGTTCTCATCCTTGCCAAAATTTCCCAACTTGATCTGGTCCATTAAGCCATACATCGTTTTTCCCGTGTAAACAGGGTCGAGCACAACACCCTCCTGACGGGCCAGGGCCTTTATCGTGTCCAACTCCTCCTGGCTGCTCAAACCATAGCCTTTGCCCACATAGCCATCAATAATTCTGATGTCCCGCTTGCCCAGCTTTAGCCCCATATTGAATTGGCTTTCGACGCTTTGTAGCAATTGATGAATCTTGTTCACGAAGTATGCCTGATCATCGCAGACGTTAACGCCGTGGATTTGAGCGGGCAAATCGAACAGGAATTTCCCGAGAAGCAGTCCCGCATAAGTTCCGCCTGACCCGACTGGAACAATGATGTGGTGCAGTCTCAACTTCATCGCTTTGACCTGAGCAGCAATTTCCTCGGCAGCCTTAAGATAACCGAGCGTGCCCAATGCGTTTGAGCCTCCCTCGGGGATGACGTAGGCCTTGTGGCCGTCTTCTTTTAGATCGCTCGCGAATTCCGCCATCACTTCGTCAATGCGCATGTACTCTTCAGGAGTCACATATTTTATCTCCGCGCCGACCAGGCGGTCGAGAAACAGATTGCCGTCCGTTGCGGCGCTCATGCCATTTCGCAGGACCAGGTGGCATGTCAAACCGAGTTTGGCACACATCACGGCGGTTGTGCGTGCATGATTGGACTGGTAGCCACCGCAAGTGATGACGCTGTCGCACTTCTGTGCCAGCGCATCGGCGAGCAGGAAATCGAGTTTGCGGACTTTGTTGCCAGTGACTCCAACGCCGGTGAAATCATCTCTCTTGACGAAAATCTTTGGCCCTTCAAGGCTGCTTGACAGCCGCTCGAGTGGTTCGATTGGAGTTGGAAGTCTCGCGATGTCAGTGGATGCCGGATAGTCGAATGTCATGCCTGAGTCCCTTTGGTTGACGATTTCGTAGAGCGAGCGCGAATTTAAGAAGGGCGGCCAGCAAATCCAACACTCTTTTCAGGAATTTATTAACTCGCACGCCATGCTATGAAATGGGTTGAAGGGTAAATGAGAGAAAGAAAACTATAAGTGTCGCAATACCGATAGCAATCCGTTTTGCATCGAGTGGTCGCTCATCGAGCGTCGGAGGGTGACGCCGGCCCAGCCAAAAAAGTAACGCGAACAGCAATGCCCAGCCTGGATAGATGAAAATAGTGACAGCGCCAAAAACCGCCAGAGCCGACAACGCCACAACGCGGTGATGTTTCCCGATCAGTGCGTAGACGATATGGCCGCCATCCAGCTGCCCAATTGGAAGCAGATTGAGAGCCGTCACAAACAGGCCCGCCCAACCTGCATAGGCCAGCGGGTGCAGCAAAATGTCCTGACCCTCCGACAATCCGCTCATTGCCAGAGATGAAATCATTTTATAAAGCAAAGACTCACCGAGTTGCACTGCGCCTTGAGCATCCATTGCGGCCGTTTCGACAACTGTAGACATTTGAACGCCAAAATAGATTGCGGGCAAAGTAAGCGCCAGGCCGGCCAGCGGGCCCGCGACCGCGATGTCAAACAGTGCCCTGCGGCTTGGAATCAGGGACTCCATCCGGATAACCGCGCCCAGCGTTCCAAATGGATTGAGAACCGGAGGAAATGGAATAAAGAAAGGCAGTGTGGCGCGAACCCCGTGTTTCCGACACATTAGGTAGTGCCCCATCTCATGCGCGAGAAGTATGGCGATAATGCCGCCGCCGTACCACACACCAGCTTGCCAGTAGCCATTGTAGAGCCAGCCAGTGGCGAAAGTTGTAAAGCATGTGGCCAGAAAGAGATAGAGATTGAGCCTGGGGTTATTACTGTTGAGCCGTCCCAGCAGACGCGCGGTAAGACGAGGACTCGGCTGCGGAGCACTATCCGGGCCGGACATTTGCATGCCATTGTCATCCATTCTGTGGGTTATCTCATTCTTAGCTTGCGAATTCAGACTGGTCGGCAATCACGGAAAGACTGATTGCGAAAGACAATACGGGCTCCCCGAAATTGCACGTCATATCAGTCAATCGGCTAGGTTAATCCTGCGAGGATAAGGTAGACATCGTCGTTTATGGGCTTGGAATTGAAACTATGAATGTCGTTCAAGATGGAGTCAATGATCTCGTCGGTTGACTCGTCAACGCTTGTTTTGAAGAAATTGATGAAGCGGTTTATGCCAAGCTGCGTACCATTCTTGTCTTCTGCCTCAATGATGCCATCCGTGTACATGAGAATTTTGTCATTAGCGCCAACCTTAACCACGTCCTGAGCGAAACGGCTTTCATCCCGCTTTTCGTAGCCAATGATGATGTTTTGGGATTCAAGCTTGGCGAACTTTCCGTGCTCACTCTGCCAATGCACAACAGCAGGGTGGGCACTGCCGGCATAAGTAAAAGTACGGTCGGCCAGATTGATCACACCGCAAAACATGGTCAGGAACATCGCCATTCCTTCAAATGCCTCGAAGATGAAATCATTCACCGAACAGAGAATGGAGGACGGCTGGCGCTGCTCTCGTACGAGATTTCGGATCTCGCTGCAGATTCTATTGACGAGCAGGGCAGCCGTGATACCGTGACCGGTGACATCAACCAACGTCAGGTAGACACTATCCCGGCCATCATAGTAGACGTCAGCAAAGTCCCCGCCTACTCCAATCATGGGCATGTGTTTCACCCGAACAGTGATATCAGGCAGACTCAGTTGCGGCGGTACCAGACTCTTCTGGACGTGTTCAGCCAACTGGAGGTCTTTGCGGATCATCTCCTGCTGATTCCGAATTTCTTGCTGCTGAATCTCGATCTTGATTTTTAGACTGCGTCTTTCGAGCGCCTTGTTCACCTTAAGCCGGAATTCCTCCATGTCGATGGGTTTGGTCAGAAACTCAAACGCACCCAGCTTCATCGCTTGCACCGCGGTGGAAATGGTGCCATGGCCGGTCAGAATCAGCACCTCGGTTTTTTCGTCATCCTGCTTGACTGTCCTGAGGACATCTATGCCACCCACTTTTTTCATGTGTAAGTCAGTGACAACCAGGTCGTAGTTATGCTTTTTGAGATCTTCGCCGACGAGTTCGCCATCCGACAAAGTTCTGACGGCATGGCCATCTTTTCGAAGTACTTCTGAAAGCAGGTAGGTGATTGATTTTTCGTCGTCTACTACGAGGATGTTCGCCATGGGTTCCGCGGGTTCGTACTCCTTGACCGAAAATTGTCTCATCGCTGCAAGTCGAACGATACACGGTCATCAATCGGTGCGACTTGCGTCCGTCCTTGAAAACGGAGTGCGAGCAGCAACTGGCTTAAGGGTGCTCGACATTCTCCGCCAGGTCAAGGGCTAATATAGTAAAATTCAAGTTCAATAAACAAGGGGAAAGGCCACAGGGAGTAGAATATTTTTGCTCAGATGCCTGGCGTCAGCGGGCGCTCCCGGACTCATCGTCGAACAGGGGACTCGGTTAGATTTATCTTACAATGCTCTAATCACCATGACGGTGATGTCGTCCGCTTGCGGCATGCCCGCTGAGAAGGCTTCAACCTCGTCTATCAGATGTTGCATAACGCCTTGCGCTCCCATCGCATAGCTGTCGCTAACACATTTTTCGATGCGATGCTCCTCGAACTCCTCACTCTCTGCATTCATGGCTTCGGAGACGCCATCGGTGAACATGACCAGACAGTCACCCGCTACGAGTGACAGGGTTTCTTGCTCGTAAGCCACAACGGGCATCATTCCAAGGATCAGGCCACCGCAATCGAGGGTCCGAAAGGACAGATCGGCGTGGTAGAGATAGGGCGGGTTGTGTCCGGCGTTGACGTAGGTAATCTCGCCGTTCTTGACATTCAGGACACCAAAAAATGCGGTGATAAATTTGTCAAAGGGCGTGTTGGTGTAGATGATCTTGTTGATTTTCTGCACGATTTCATTCAACGGAATGTCCGCATCGACCATGACGCGCAGGCTTGCTTGCAGATTTGACATGATCAGCGCAGCCGGGGCGCCCTTGCCCGAAACGTCGGCAATGCAGAAAACGTATTCATCATCATTTTTCTTGATGCAGTCGTAGTAGTCACCTCCGACATGCAGCGACGGATAGTTGATGGCAGCGATCTCATAGCCATCCAGCGACGGACAAGTCTCAGGCAGCAACTGTCGCTGTATGTCGCTGGCGATTCTTAGTTCCTCATCAAGCTTCTGCTTCTGCAGTTCCTGCTCAATGAGCCTCGCTGTCTCGATGGAAATCATCGACCAACTGCCGAGAATCGACAGAAAACTCAACTCGTCCTTTACAAACGGCAATCGGGTGATTTTCTCACCAAGGGCCAAAACTCCCTTCGGCTTGTTCTCAACCAGCATTGGAACCACAACTGCAATTCCAGCGTCGCTCAAAGTTTTGCTGAGCGTCTCGTCGGGCTCACTGGTCGCAAAAATAGGTTCATTGAGCCCCTGTAACTGCTCCACCAACTCGGGCTTGAGGAACTCTTTTGCTTGCTCCTCGGGGACACCCTTGCTGAGTGACAAAGTGAGCCCTCCCCTATCGCCGAGGAATATCAGGCAGCGATTGACCATCATCTCGCCCATGATAGAATAGGCAAGTAGGTTGATGACGCGCTCGCTGTCCAGGCTCGACAGCGTCGAGTTAAGCTCCCGCACGATTTCCGACAGGGTGTTTAGCTCTTGCACCTTCTTTTCGAGCTTGCGGTTTGAGGTGTTGAGCTGCTGGAAGATGACCCCGTTCTGCACGGCCGTCGCAGCGATATTGGAGAGTGAATGCAAATAATCCATTTCGGAGTCGGTGATCTCAATCGGGACTACTTTCTTGCCGAATCCGATCAAACCCAGCTCCTTGCCATCATGCAAAATTGGGATAACGACTTCGATGCCATTCTTCGACAGCAAGGCTTGCCAAGCTGACGGAGGAAGATCTTTCAGGTAAGTGGGGCCGTCCGGGAAAGCGTCGATTTCAACTACCCGTCCCAGCATGTTCCTGGCAAGGCCTTTGAGCGCCTCGACCTCAAATCCATGGCCATCCTTTGCCACCAAGACGATGCCCTTGGCTATCAGGAGCTTCCCCATCGGGGTCAGGAGAATTGTGTCAAGGATAGTTTTTAGGTTGAGGGATGAATTGAGGGCTTTGCTCAGGTCGAACAGCGCCTGAAGTTCGTACTTTTCGTGTAGGTCAGTTTCCACGAGCCTAACTCAGGTACTTTGTCATTTTGACCTGATTCTTGAGGCCAGGCTTGATTTCAAAATCCACTTTGTCCATTAAAGTTTTGATCAAACAGATACCCAAGCCACCTTTCTTGCCGCTTCTGATCGACTCTCCGAGATCGGGGACCGCAACGTGGTCCGGCTCAAATCCTTTGCCCTTATCTGAGACTATGATGGTCAGTTTTTTCGCATCTATCTTGATAAGAACGTCTATAACTTCATTTGAGTTGTTGCCGTAGGCATGCCTGATGACGTTCGTGCATGCCTCATCTACAGCCAACTCAATCTTGCTTGCTTCGTCATTGTCGAAACCCACCTGGGCTGCGACGCGTGAGACCAAATCCCGGATCAGCACCAGATTGTCGGCCTGGCTCGGAATCTTGATCTGATATTTTTTTTGAGTCTTAGGCAACGTTTTCACCACCTTCTGGCTCGGATTGAGTGTTTGAGTTCGTCGTCCTGTTCACCTGCTTCACGCTATAGTTTGGCAAACTTTTCAATGGCAGCGGATTCTTCATCGAGAATATCGTAAAGCGTGGGGAAGCCAAGCAGATCAAACACTCGAAATATCTTTGGCTTCATGCTGCTCAATTTGATGTCGCCGCCGTTCTTCCGTATGTCTTCAATAAAACCCATGAAGACGCCCAAGCCGGCGCTGCTGATATAACTCAGCTCCGTGAAATTTACGACGATCCTGAATTTCTTCTCATCTACCAGCTCCTGAAAAGCTGATTCAAGGGCCGGAGCTGTATGCGCATCAAGGTATCCCTTGACGTTAAGAATGGCTACGCCGCCATTCTCGTTCTTTGTAACTTCAAACCCTTCCATGAATTCCTCCTTTGTGAAATACGCACGTTCTCATTGTGGCTCCCGTTGACCGACCAAACGTCAGGTCTGTTCTCTCTTCCAATCGACACATGCCGGTCAACGGCACAGGGCGAGTTACAGAAGATTCCTTACGGGCTAGGCGTGGAAATGATTCATTCAGACGCGTTTTGCACATCAACGGCACTTGGAAAGCTAAGACCGTCTTGCAGGGTAAACTGGGACTGACCATCGGCAGATATCTTAACCAATCTGTGATTCTCAGTGTCCGCAACCAGGCATGTGTTGTCAAACAAATTCACCGACAGGTCCGCCGGACGCGTAAATCCTGTCGTTTCGGCGAGCCTGACCCCGATGTCGCTGTATTTGATGATTGCGGATGTTCCCCAGTCTGCGACCCACACGGCTCCGGTAGAGTCGTTGACTGCCAGTTTGCGAGCATCGCTGAATCCGTCGCCGAGCCTGAACAGCAAATTCCCCGACTCATCCAATTTGGAGATCTCATTGCCATCCGTGACCCAAACACTGCCGTCGCGTGAATTGACAGCCAACCATTTGATGGGGCCAAAGCCGACCGGAGAAACCTCGGCGACCTGACCTGAACTGTCGATCTTGGAGATGCGAGCGGCATCCTGGTCGCCGACCCAGCAAGAGCCGTCGCGCTGATCAACACCGACGGTTACTGCTTTGGCGAACCCGCTCACCGCAAGCTTCTGCACGGCGTCCATGCTGTATTTGAAAACCGTGCTGTCTCTGGAATCTGCAACCCAGAGTTCTCCGGTAGCTTCCACAACCGCGGCGTCGGCGGCCGCTCGAAGTGTGATGAGTGGCAACAGCACGGTGCCATCAAAAGCAACACGTATAGCCTGCGATAGCGTCGGTGTAAGAAAGTCGAGAACCCAAACCTGCCCGCCGTCGGGGATGGCCTCGATATCGATCGCGGTGAGAAATCCTGTTGAGGTCGAGACAATGTGTCGCGAGTCATGGGACAGCTTCAGCAGACGATTGATGCCGCCAGGATTGTCACCGACCCAATTGAAGGTTGGCCCCGGCTCAACCTGCACCGCTTCCGATCTGCTGCTTTCGAAGTCGATTCCGATGGCACTGATCTGGTATGCATAATCGACGCCGAAGGTAACATCCGTGTCGGTGAACTGGTTTTCACTTGGGGGCACCAGCACCAATGGAGCAAACTCCGTATCGCTGCCGGTTCTGCGGTGCACCTGAATGCCCGTGACGTCTCCAAGTTGAATTCGTTGCCAGCGCAATCGCACCGTATCGCGGCTTGCGCTGACACTCAAGTCTGCTGGTTTGCCGCCGGTGTCCGGGTTTGCCGGGTCAAGCGGGTTCGAACGCTCCCGGTCCGCACAGCCGAACAACAGGCTTAACGAAACAAAAACGAGAATTGCTTTATGATAGATCGTGACTGTCCTTTCCCTGGTGAAATTGCTCACTATCACCTACAAATAACCGCAACAGAATAATCCCGGGTTGTTCTCAAGTAAGATCCCGAAAATTAAATAAACGTGCATACGAAAGCAAGATAAATCGCTGTAGTACCTGTGACACCGTATAAACCGGGTGCTGAGGAAGGCTCATTTGAAGAATCTATCGACGAATCTCTGCCGGCCGTCGGTTGTCACATATTCGGCTGAGAAGCCCCGACGTGGCGGTGTGCTGTCTTGCGGGCGATCTTTCTGTTGCCTGGATTTGATATAAAGAATGCGATTGTCGATTGCGACCGCTATTTGATTGGACATGATTTCAAGGATGCTCAGGGTGTCCTTGTCAGGCAGTTTGTTGTTCGCCGGATCATCCACGAGCAAGCAGCCGACAATCTTGCCTGCCTGGGATTTGACCGGGACCAGAAGCAGACCACATGCTGGCCAACGGCCATTGCCCGACTCTGTCCCAACCGGGCCATAATAAATGTGTTTGAACGCCTGCAGAACTTCCTCTTGCTTCGCGACAAAGAAGGCCCGCCCGCAACTGTACTCGCCGCGCATCAACTTGGACAACGGCCCAAGAGGAAAATGCAGCGCCGACAGTTGGTACCGCTTTATTTTGTCTTCGCAAGCGACCGCCTTCATTTCCAGCATTCCAGTCTTCTTGCTGATCAGACCCAGTGCGACCAGATTGTAATTGAGTGAAAAACGTATAGACCACACAACTTCCTTCATCAGCTCGCTCAGGGACAAGTGCAACTTGAAGATGTTGCTCGTAACCAGGATTTGCTTCATTCGCCTCTCCCTTTGTTCAAGGGCTGAAAACTGATAGAAGTTCTCAATAGCAAACGCCAGCAATTGCCCGTAGATCTCGATATTGTGGAACGTGTCTCGCATGGGCACAAACTCGGCGACCGGACGGTCCAGCGAGATGTAGCCGAAAGTCGCTCCCTCGCGGTCCATCAGATTGACGAGTACCAGGTCTCGATGATGCCACTGGGCAGGCGGCCTGCGCCGTTGCGACCGGCGCTCCGGGTATTTGGAATTGAGGTAGCTTGCGGTATTGCGGTGGTCCTCGTTGTAGTACAGCACTTTGATGCGGAATCGATCCGAAAATACCCGTGTGATGACCTCTTCCGGAACTTCAATACTTCTGCTCTCCGAGAGTGGAAATGAAGCGTAGCCTACCATGGCCTGCTTCACAAACACCTTTTTGCGCTTGTCCAGCAGCGCAATTGTCGATCGTTGGAAGCGGAATATCTGACAGATGCTTTCTGCCAGTCGTTCAAGGAAAATATTGAGTGGCGTCCCGTAGCTCGCGGCCATGAGTTTCGAAAGGTCGTTCACCATCCCGAGCTGGTCCACGGAATAATCGTCGCCTGCCACCGCGCTGAGCCGGTCGTAATTTTTTACGATGCGCCCACGATAGCTCAGCACGTTCTGATGCTCATCTTTGATCGCCGCTAGAATGAGTTCGATGGCGATTCGCTCTCCCCTTTTGTTGACCAGTTCGGTTTTGAACTCTTTACCGGAATGGCCGTTCGATGCCAGAGTTTGCAGGCGGTCGTAGAATGATTTCTGCAAGTCATCCGGTAGCAAATCTGATATGGTCAATTCCAGGAGTTCGGTCTCGCTGAATTGCGTAATTCGTTGAATGTCCTGGTTCGCGGAAAGAACACGACCTTTTCGGTCAAGTATAAAATATCCTTCTGATCTGGCGGGCAGGGCCGGTGGCGCAGTTTTTTGCTCGGGCATCTCGTGGGTGGGTTGCGCACCGGTTTGTTTCTTTTCCAGGATGTTCCGGACGGTGAATGGCAAGGCAGTCAAGTAGCCTCGAGTCTTCAGGATGTAGTCGGATGCGCCCATTTCAATTGCTTGAACGGCCTTGATTTCATCCCCCTCATCGATGAGCATGATCTGAGGTGTTTCGACACCCGCGTCGCGCAGAGCTTCCACAACGTCAAGCCCGTTCTGGTCGCCGAGCTCATAGTCGAAAAGAATGAGTTCATAACTGCGTGTGGTGGCCTTTTCAATGCATTCCCTCGCGCTGTGCGCGAAGTCAACATCACACTGCTCGTAGTGAAACCTGAGCATCTTTCTTGATATCTCAAGGTAGGAACTGCTGGTACCAGCTATGAGCATGGCAAGACGAGTCATCCCGGCTCCGGTCTTTTCTAAAGGTGAGAATGGAATTGGAAAGCGATACGGAGAAAAGGTAAGAAAAATATCGAAAAAATCAAGACAAAATAAGGTGGATCACCGGCCGCATGCACGAAATCGGTGTGATTGCGGCCGGTCATCCACCCGAATGGCGGATGGCAGTGCGGCTAGAGTTTGTCCACGTAATTCTTCGCTCGTGAGACATACTCGCTTCGTGGGTAATCTCGCATGAGGCGTGCAAATGATTCCCGCGCTCTTTCACCAGAACCGAGCTTCAGGTAGACCTTGCCGAGATAGAATAATGCGTCGTCTTTCTTCAGCGAACGGTCGAAGCTCAGCACCTTGAAGAACTCATCGATGGCTTCCTGGTACTGATCCATCGTGTAGAGACTTTGTCCCAACCAGAACTGGCAATTCCCGGCGAGACTGTGGCTGGGATACTGCTGAAGCAGGAGCCGGAACAGGGAAACCGCCTCGGAGTGGTTCTTGTTATAGAATTGAGTTAAGGCTTCCTGGTAGACATCGGCGAAGCTGGACATATTTGAATTGCTGCGTAGCTTCACGGACTGCCGCTGTGACGCTTTGGTTTCCAGATTGCCCAGGCGACTGGCTCTGGAGGTCAGTTTCCTCTGGAGATCGGAGATCTCGCTTTCATGAGAGTCGAGGTTGCCTACCAATTGGTCTACCTTGGACTTTAGGCGAACATATTCTTCCATATTCTTGGTTTCGGTACGCTCGACGGGTTGCTGATCAAACGCTTCGTCATCATCCATGGCGTAAGGCTCATCACCCAACTCGATAAAGGGCGCTCGCTCATCGGCAATGATCTGGGGTATCGCATGGCGGCCGCCACCCAGGTAATAGGTCACGCCGGTGCGGAGATTCAAGTAGCCGTCTTTACTCTTGCCTTCCAGGACGGTAGAATCAAAAGTGTCGCCGGTGGTGAACCGGTAATCAGCACTCGCATAAATATCGAACATCGGATTCACCATGAACTTGAACCCACCACCGCCGATAAACAACCCATCACTGACCCGGCTTGTCTGTTCACGAATCTTGTAGTGCGCCAGGCCCACGCCAACTGTCAAATAGGGCCGAAACGGGCCTTTGGAAACCACCTCAAGGTTTCCTCTAAGCTCGGCGTTGACCATGTCCGTGGTAGTGGTCCCGGAGCCTGGGGGCGTCACGTATTTGAGCATGCCATAGCCGACGGCGATGGCCAGGTCAGCAAATGGAGCGACACGATAGGACAGCACGCCCTCTCCCGCTGGTGCAAAAGACGGGCTCTTGCGGTCGCCAAAGATTCTCTGGGCTCCAAGGTTCATTCCGATTCCCAATTTCGATTGGGCAAATCCATCTCCGAGAACCAACAGAGACAAGATGCACACAGATGCAAGTACTACTCTTTTCATGCTAGACTCCTAAATAACCATTCGTTTCCATAATATTCTATCGAAAAAGCCCCTTGAGTTCACTTGGAACAAGTTCATCAATCGTCACCTTGTTTTCTGAATGTTCGTTGTACGCTTCCACCAGAGCGGTCAGCCGGCTTGCGAGGCCGAAAAGCTCATCATCATTGCTACTGTTGGAAGTGTCTTTCATCTCCACCAAGATGTCACCGATTTGCTCAAAATAGTAGTTGGACATGGATTGCGAGATCAGGCACTTGACGGTATCATCTACGTCCCGGTCTTTCTCTTTGACCGTGCTCATCGTGTTTTTGAGATGAAACTGATTGAGGTCCTTGACCAGTCGGCTGTTGACGCCAATGTAGTTTAGCATCGCGGGGTGTTTCTTGTAATACTCCGTCTTCACTGCTATATTGGTGAGCAGATACTGCTCTACCACGACGCGTTCACCAAAGGAAAGTTCTCTATGTGAAAAATAGTGAATCGAATTCAGGTCTTTCTTGTAGGAGACTTGAATCATCAAGTCTGAAGAAGAGAAGTATAACAGTTCTTTCATGTTAAGGACCCCTGATGCTCGCTCTTTAAGAAAAGTTAACTTTTGAAGCATCCAGCCAAATCAAAGACTGTGCCAGCGATCAGAGATTCTTGGCGGTCCTCTAACTCATTATTAAAACAACACCTGTGCATAAGCAAGCTAGCAACGAACGATTCACCTCCGTGGTTGAATGTGTATTTCGCTGATGCACTTTACGATTTATGAGACATTTTTCCTTGCACTTCGGGAAAGGGTGACTTTGACAACATCTTCGACCTCGCGGACAAAGGTCGTCTTTAGTTCATCTCGCACGATCTCAGGAATCTCATCGAAATCCTGGCGGTTCTTCTCCGGCAAGACGACATGCTTTATCCCGGCCCGGTGAGCGGCGAGCACTTTTTCCTTGATTCCGCCAACCGGAAGAACCAGGCCGCGAAGCGTCAACTCACCCGTCATGGCGACATCACTGCGAACTTTTCGGTCGGTGAGCAGCGACAGCAGAGCCATGAGCAGCGTGACACCGGCGGACGGGCCATCCTTTGGGATAGCCCCTGCCGGCACGTGCACATGAATGTCATAGTTTTTGAAAAGCTCACTTTCAATCCCAAGGTCAGTCGATTTTGACCTGATGTAGCTCAGAGCCGCCTTTGCGGACTCCTTCATCACATCCCCAAGCGAGCCCGTGAGCATCAACTGACCCGTGCCGGGCATGCGGGTTGCCTCAACGAAGAGAATGTCGCCGCCCGCCGCGGTCCATGCTAAACCCGTGGCCACGCCAGACCGTGATGTTCGGTCCGCGACATCTGAAAAAAAGCGGCCAGCACCAAGGTAGTCGCCGACCTGCGCCGGCGTTAAGACTGCCTGTTCCTCTCTGCCTTCGACCACTTCGCGCGCTACGCCGCGGCAAATTGAAGCGATTTCACGCTCAAGATTACGAACACCGGCTTCCTTAGTGTAGGAATGAATGATGTCCATCGTGGCCTCGTCTTCGAACTGCAATTGTTCACTCGTCAAACCATGGCCGGCAAGCTGTTTGGGAATCAGATATCGATTTGCGATGCTGAGTTTTTCCTGGTCTGTGTAGCCCGGAAGCTCAATGATCTCCATTCTGTCCCGCAGCGCAGGAATGATGGGATCGGCCAGGTTTGCCGTGGCGATGAACATCACTTTCGACAGATCGAAAGGTACTTCCAGGTAGTGGTCGGAAAAATCGAAGTTCTGCTCCGGGTCCAGCACCTCGAGCAGGGCTGATGACGGATCCCCACGGAAGTCCTGACCGACTTTGTCGATTTCGTCCAACATGAAAACAGGATTGTTGGAGCCGACCTTCTTAATGCCCTGAATGATTCTGCCGGGCAGAGCCCCGATATACGTTCGGCGGTGGCCACGGATCTCCGCTTCGTCCCGCACGCCACCGAGCGACATGCGGATAAACTTCCTACCTAGTGCGCGCGCGATGGATTTGCCCAAAGAGGTCTTGCCAACCCCGGGAGGACCGACAAAGCACAAGATAGGCCCTTTCATATCCGGTTTGAGCTTTCTGACCGCAAGATATTCGAGGATGCGTTTCTTGATTTTCTCCAGGCCGTAGTGGTCTTCATCCAGTACTTGACGCGCCTGGGCGATATCAAGACTGTCGTCGGTGCTCGACCGCCAGGGCACTTCGATGAGCCAATCAAGATAGGTTCGTGCCACCGTGTATTCAGCGGCGGCGGGTGGCATTTTGGACAGACGGTCCAGTTCCTTCAACGCTACCTTTTCTGCGTCCTCCGGCATCTCTGCCTTCTTGATATTCTCGCGCAACTCATTGATCTCAGCGGTACGCTCATCTTCACCCTCGCCGAGTTCCTTGCGAATCGCTTTGAGTTGCTCGCGCAGGTAGTACTCTCTCTGCGTCTTGTTGATCTCACCCTGCACTTCCGACTGAATCTTGCTTCCAAGTTCGAGAATCTGCAGTTCTTTGGTAAGCAGATAGGTCAGTCGCTCAAGCCGCTCCTTGACTTCGACCAACTCCAGAATCGACTGTTTTTCTGAAGTTGCAATGTTCAAATTCCAAACAATGAGGTCCGCCAGGCGGGCGGGCGAATCGGTATTGCCGACCAACATGACATGTTCAGGCGTCAGGTAGGGCGCCAGTGCGACGATCTTCTCGAACAGGGTGCGGATGTTGCCAACCAGCGCGTCGATGTCAACGCCATTTGACTCAGACTCCTGAGTAGCCTGAACCAAGCCTTTGAAGAAGGGCTCGACCTGGGTGAATTCAAGAATGGCTGCCCGGCTGATGCCCTGCACCATGACACTTTGGGTGCCGTCCGGCATCTTGAAGACCTTCATAATTGAGCCGACCGTACCCCACCGAAACAAGTCATCGGCCTGTGGGTTCTCCACTTTTCCGTCGCGTTGCGCGACCAGCGCGATGAGCTTGTTGTCAGACAAAGCCTCTTCGATCAGTTTGATTGACTTCTCCCTGCCCACGGAAATTGGAATGATCTGCTGCGGAAATACCACGGTGTTGCGCAACGGCAAAACGGGCAGAACTTGCGGTATGCTTAAGTCTACCTTGTGCTCATCCTGCTGCCCGCCGTGCTCTGCGTTTGCATCTACCAGACTCTCAATTTCACTGCTGGGACTGAAATCATAAATCATGTGCTGATTTCCTGGTTACATTTGTGTCAATTAGTCAATATTAAATAGATGACGCCAGAAAAGCAACTTTTATTCCACTCTGTTTCGGGGAGTACGCAGATGTTGATTTTATGTGGTTTGTGACTTGATCCCACCAGGGGAGCGAATGTGCCAGGCTGGCTGTATCTGGCAGACTTCTGCACAAATGGCAGACGGCCCGGTCGTGCTACAGGATACATCCCACTGCTTCAGCGCAGCCCTCCAGCAACTCCTGATCTCCGTCATGAAAGGCATCGGTAAGGTCGCTGTCGAGGTCGAGTTCCCCCACGACCGCGCTGCCCTTGTAGATCGGAACCACGATCTCTGATTTGGTTTCGATGCTGCACGCCAGGTAGCGAGGGTCAGCATTGACATCGGGAATGATAATCGTAGCTTCCTCGGTGACCGCGGCGCCACAGATGCCCTGCCCTATCGGAATTCTCTCGTGCGGTGTTGGCCGGCCCAGATAATTGTGGACAACAAGTTCATTTCCTTCAACCAGATAAATCCCAACCCAGGAATATCTCGGATAGGCAGATTTCAAAATTCTGACAACGGAAGTCAAACACTCATCGGCGTCAGCTTTGTCGTCACAAACCTCCTGAACCTGCGCCAGGGCTTTGTGAGCTACAAGTGCATCAACCGCGCGAAAATAACCACTGAGGCCCAACCCGGATATTTGCTTGACACAGACTTCCTGCAGCACCGAGATTTTTCGAAAGGCTTCCCTTCCAGTGATGTCGGAGATGTGAATCTCTACCACCGGCGGTGAGATGCCGGCAATGGCATCCCGCAAGGCGTAGCTGTAGTGCGTAAATGCGCCCGGATTGATCACAATGCCGTCGGCCCAGGTGCGAACCTGGTGCAGGAAGTCAATGAGTGCACCTTCTGAATTCGACTGAAACGAGCGCACTTCAATTCCCAGTTGCCCGGCAAACTGCTCGACTTGATTTTCAAGCTCCGCGAGCGTGGTGTGACCATAGACATCGGGCTCTCTCTCTCCGAGCAGATTCAGATTCGGGCCGTTCACAAGTGCGATTCGTTTCATATTTGAGCGTCCAGTAGTTTTGTGGTTAGAGTTACGATTCGGTCCGGCGAATCCGCAGCCCCACACCGAACGCGGATATCCGCCTGCTCATAGGCTGGCCGCCGGGCCTCCAGCATGCGGGCGAGTTCAGCATCTGGTTCATCTGAGGTGGCCACGGTGAGCGGGCGCGATGCATCTCCGGAAATTCGCCCCAAGAGTATGTCGCTTGCCCACTCGAGGTAGATAGTTTGCCCGGTGGCACGCATTATCTTCCGATTTGCGCTGGACAGAACTGCGCCCCCGCCAGTGGCCACCACGGCAACGGGCCGGTTTGCGAGATCCGCAATGACAGCGGTCTCCAGCTCCCGGAAAGCCATTTCGCCCTGCGTCGCGAAAATATCAGCAATGCTGCGCCCTGATTTCTCGACAACAAGCGAATCGGTGTCGAAGAACTCCCGCTGCAATTCAGCGGCGAGCAAGCGGCCGACGGTCGTTTTGCCTGCGCCCATGAAGCCAACCAGGTATAGGTGCCCGAGTCTAGCCGTTTTGTCGGCGCCAATCGACATAACGTTCCTCAAGTTCCACCATGGAATCACCGCCGAATTTTTCAAGGAGCGCATCTGCCAGAACAAGGGCCAACATCGCCTCGCCGACCACGCTGGCGGCGGGCACGGCGCAAGTGTCACTGCGCTCGATGTGTGCGGCGGTCTTGTCCTTGGTTTGCATATTGACGGAGTCGAGGGGCTTCATCAGGGTGGAAATGGGCTTCATGGCCACGCCCACTACCAGCGGCATGCCATTTGTGATGCCACCCTCCAGCCCTCCTGCGTGGTTGCGCGACCGATAGTACTGGCCAGTGTTTTCGTCATAGTAAATTGGATCGTGTACTGCCGAGCCGGGCATGGACGCGGATTCAAATCCAAGGCCAATTTCCACGCCTTTCATGGCTGGGATGCTCATCATGGCAGCGGCGATGCGGGTGTCCAGCTTTCTATCCCAGTGCACATGACTGCCGAGCCCGACCGGAAGATTCAGGGCAACGACCTCAAAGATACCGCCAACTGTGTCTTTGGCCTTGCTCGCGGCGTCAATCTCATCCACCATCTTGAGCGCGACCCCTTCGTCCAGGCAGCGCACGCTGGATTGGTCAGCGCGTTCGCCAATTTGACCAACATCAAAATCCATTCGATCACGCGAACCAAGGCTGGCAACCGAGAATGGATTGTGGGCCGAGCCAATCCGGGTCACATGACTGACGATTTCAATGTCAAAATGGCTCAACAGTTTGCGGGCAATGGTTCCAAGGGCGACACGCGTTGCTGTTTCACGCGCGCTCGCTCGCTCGAGCACATTTCGAATGTCCTCGTGAGCATACTTCACTGCTCCGGCGTAGTCCGCGTGCCCCGGTCGCGGAATCACAACCGCAGCGGCCGTACCATCGACTTCCTCAACCGCCATTTTAGTTTGCCAATTTTTCCAATCACGGTTTTCGATCAGCAGCGCCACCGGACCGCCCATCGTTTTGCCATGGCGAACTCCCGTTAGGAGCCGCGCCCGGTCTGTTTCGATTTTCATGCGGCCGCCCCTGCCGTGGCCGTGCTGACGCCGCTGAAGTTGTTGGAAGATGTCATCCTCGGAGATGCGGAGCCCCGCAGGCAGCCCCTCGATGGTGCCGATGAGCGCCTGACCGTGCGATTCGCCAGCAGTAAAGTATCTAAGCTTTTGCATGATGGTTCAATTCCTGAATCAAGAATTCTCTGAGTTTGGTCCGATCACATTCAATCTGACGTTGCAGCCAGATTCCCAGTGCCTCAATCCCTTGATAAATGAGCATATCCAGACCATCAACCGTCGCGGCGCCTGCGGCTTGCGCGGATTCAAGGAAACGTGTGCGCAGTGGATTGTAGACCAAATCTACGGCACACAGGGACGCGCCGCTACCGTCAAACGACAGCGGCGTGCGGTTGCTCTCTGGCCACATGCCCACGGGAGTCGCATTGACAACAATGGTTGACGAGCCGACAAATTTCGGTGGAGGCCAACCGAAGGCTTCGATGCCAGAAAAGCCTGTGCCTTTTTGTACATCTAAGGCGAGCTGCCTGGCCCGCTCCTGGTGGCGATTGAAGATCTGAATCGTGTTGACCGTCGAGCGCGCCAGAGAAAAAGCGACCGAACGCGCGCCACCGCCAGCTCCGAGCAGAATTACGTTAGCCCCGCTTAATGCCACAGAATTTGCATCAAGCGCCCGCATAAATCCCACGCCGTCGGTGTTGAAACCGGAGCAGCGCATCCCTTCGATTCGGACGGTGTTTACCGCGCCGATAAGTTCCGCGGCAGGGTCGATGTCATCGAGAAGGGCCATAATCTCCTGCTTGTGCGGAATCGTAACATTGCAGCCACGGTAGCCATCCCGGGAAAGACGTTGCAAAGCGGCGCCTAACTGTCCTGCTGGTGTTTCCACGGGCTCGTACTTGCCTTCGAGCTGAAGCTGCTCGAGCACACAGGCATGCAAAGCAGGAGAGAGCGAGTGTCCGAGTGGGTATCCCAGAAGAGCAAGTTTTATCATTTCCGCGCCACAACCACTTGCTCCAGCGTCTCGAAGAATCCCGGATAACTGACTTGGGCGCGCTCTGCATCCTTGATGCGAGAAACGCCTTCTGCCACCAGGGCAGCGACTGAAAAAGCCATGGCAATCCTGTGGTCGCCGAAGGTCTCAATTTCAGCAGCCTTGAGCTGTACCGGGCCATCGATGACCAGGCCGTCAGGCCTCTCGACCACCTTCGCCCCCATCCGTTGCAGATTAAAAGCGACGCTTCGCAATCGGTCGGATTCCTTGTTGCGTAATTCGTCTGCGTCTCGAATCTCCGTTCTGCCCTCCGCCTGCGTGGCCATGACGGCGAGAATCGGAATCTCATCGATGATCTGTGGCACAATCCTGCCATCCAGCTCGATTTTCGAGAAGGCGCCGTGCCGGACGAAAACGTCAGCCATCATTTCGTTGCCCAAAGCGCGCACGTTAACAAGATCGACATTTGCGCCCATATCGCATAGAAGCTCGAAAAACGCCCGTCGTGTCGGGTTGATACCGACATTTTTGATGACAAGACTGCTGCCCGGCACCATGAGCGCCGCCGCGATAAAGAACGCGGCCCCTGACAAATCTCCGGGAATGAACGTGTCCCGCGCCGTAAGTTGGGCGACACCGTCAACGGAGGCTTGCGTGCCCTTTTTTTGCACGGGCGCACCCAGACGCGCTAGCATCAGTTCGGTGTGATCGCGCGTCGTGGTAAGTTCATGCACGGTCGTGCGTCCGGGCGCATACAACCCCGCAAGAAGAATACACGATTTGACCTGGGCGCTCGCCACCGGTACATGGTAGTCGATGGCTCGCAGATTGCCGCCCGAGATCGTCAGCGGTGCAAACTCGTCCTTGTGGGCCGATACCTGTGCCCCCATTTCCTGCAACGGCCTAGCGATGCGCGACATCGGTCGCGTCCGAATGGATTCATCGCCGGTGATTTTTGTGGTAAAATCTTGTCCTGCAAGAATTCCTGAAAGTAACCTGATGGTCGTGCCGCTGTTACCGACGTCCAGCGTCTTTTCCGGCCTGGTCAGCCCGTGCAGACCGGCGCCCTGCACAGTGACCACGCGGTCTTGTTCTTCGATGGCAACACCCAGTCCCCGCAGGCAATCGATTGTGCTCGTGATGTCCGCGCCGCCGCAGAGATTCTCTATTCTGCTGTCCCCTTCCGCCAAAGCGGAAATCATCAGGGCGCGATGTGAAATTGATTTATCGCCGGGAGGCGTGACCTCCCCTTCAACTCGGGCTGCCGTAGTTATCTGTTTTTGCATTTAGTCCTCGTGCCGCGTTTGAAATCCAATGTTCTCAAGAAGAGCTATCGCCTCGATGCGTTCGTCTGCTGCTTCAAATGCGAGACGAATGGTGCCGCCGTCACCTTCCCGCACTTTCACGACCTCAATATCTTTGATATTGATCTCCTTCTTCGCAAGGATGTTCGCGATATCCGCGATGATCCCGGGTTTGTCCTGCACAACCACATAGAGGTCATAATGCGGCCTTAGAAAACCCCTGGTATCCTTGGGAATGGCCAGGCGGTTTGTCGCCGATGCTTCAAACACTTCTGCGAGCCGGCCGCTTTTGAGACCGGTCTTCACATCTTGCAGCGCAGCAACGAATCCGTCCAAAGCCGCTTCAATGTTGTCAATGTTGCTTTCGAAAATGTCGCGCCAGACATTGTACGGGCTTGAGGCTATCCTGGTCATATCTCGAAATCCACCAGCGGCCAGTTTCAAACAGGCTCGGTTTGCCTGGTTGTTGGCAGCGGCATGATTCATCAAGGTCACTGCCAGAAGCTGAGGAAGATGGCTCACCGTCGCGGCAATCTCATCGTGGTCGCCTGCTGACAGAAAGACCGTCTTGGCGCCAATCGACTCCACCAACTCGACGAATTCTTCCTTCAGCGTCGGTGGCACAGGCCGTTGTTCGGTCAAGACGTAGATGGCGCTCTCAAACAGAAACGGGTCAGCATTCTCGACGCCTCCGCGTTCAGCGCCGGCCATGGGATGGCCACCCAGAAAATGCACGCCGGTGGGCAGAAATCGTTCCGCGGCAGCCAATATGCGAGTTTTGGTGCTACCCACATCGGTGACCAGAGCCCCCGCTGAAAGCTTGTTACTCTCGCGCTCCAGCCATTCCAGAATATCCCCAATCGGCATCGCCAGAACCACGAGGTCCGCGGCAGCGATCGCATCTCCCGCCACCTCGCGAGCAAATGTTTCATCGACGAGACGCTTGTCACGTGCCACTTGCAGGACGGCTTCTGTGTCAACCGCAGCCAGGCGTCCGGCAAAATGCTTTCTCCTCAGGGCCGCCGCCAGGGAGCCACCCATCAGCCCAAACCCGACGATAACAATTCTGTTAAAGCTCAACTTCCAACCTTCGGAATAATGTCAATAATAGTCAGTCAGGGTGCAAGATTCAAGCTAAATCACCATGTTTTGCCAACTGCCCGGGCGATAATGTCAAGCTCCTGCATTAGGCGTTGGAATTGTTCCGGGTAGAGTGATTGCGCCCCGTCGGACATGGCCTCTTCCGGGTTCTGATGCACTTCCACCAGCAAGCCGTCCGTCCCTGCCGCAATCGCTGCTCTCGCCATCGGTGTGACCTTGTCTCGCCGACCGGTTGCGTGGCTTGGATCAGCGACGATGGGCAAGTGGCTGAGTTTCTTGACCACCGGCACCGCCGAAAGATCAAGCGTGTTGCGAGTATATTTTTCGAAAGTTCGAATGCCGCGTTCGCACAGTATTACGTCGTAATTCCCACCTGCCATAATGTACTCCGCAGCCATGAGCAACTCCTCGATGGTTGCGGACAGACCGCGTTTCAACAGGACTGGCTTCCTAATCTTGCCAAGGTCTCGCAGTAACGAAAAGTTTTGCATGTTGCGGGCGCCAACCTGAAGTATATCGATGTGCTCAAGGAGCAGTGGAATCTGGCTACTTTCCATCACCTCTGAAACAGAAACCATATTGTTTTCTCTGGCCGCATCGGAAAGGTAACGCAAGCCCTCTTCGCCAAGCCCCTGGAAGCTGTAAGGCGAACTTCTGGGTTTGAAAGCCCCGCCTCGCAGCACTGAGGCGCCAGCGTTCGCAAGAACCTCGGCGATTTCCCGAATCTCGTCTCGTCCTTCAACCGAGCAAGGGCCCGCCATCATCACCAATTTGTCGCCGCCGATTGTCACTGGGCCAGCCTTGACAATCGTGTCTCTGGGCTGGAAAGTGCGGCTTGCGAGCTTGAACGGCTCTGTAATCTGCACAACCTTGTAGACATCCGGCAGCACCTCAAGCTCTCTTGGGTCGAGGCCGCGCTTATCTCCCACCGCGCCGAGAACCGTCTGATTCACACCGGTTGAGCGGTGAACATCGAAATTTATTTTGGTCAGCTTGGCGATGACATTTTGGATATTTTCTTCGCTCGCTGTTTCGTGCATGACGACCACCATCTTACTTTTTCCTCCTTTGCGCACATTCGTCTTTTTCCAGTTTGCGTGACTCGTCGATAATTCTCTCGAAAATCCTGCGAACCGCGTCCGCTGTCAGCGGGCCCGGGTTCTCACGGGCGGCCCGTTCGACAATCCAGGCCTCTCGTTCGGGGGAATAGACCGGAAGGTCACGATCATATTTGATGTCGCCAATCTCGACTGAATATTCTGCCCGCTTGTTGAGCAGTTTTAGAACCGCAAGATCAATCTCATCAATCTTGGCGCGCCAGTCATCGATGTCCATTGGTTACTCCTCTTAGAGCCTGCTTTAAATCACTAACTAGTTTTCGCGTAATCGTGTAATCTTGCCCGGCTGCCTCATCCTGTTCGAGAGCTTTGATGATCGCGCTGCCTACGATGACACCATCACAGTGGTTCGCAATTGTGGCGGCGTCGGCTGGCTCTGAAATGCCGAATCCAACCATGCGCGGATGTGAGACCTTGGCGTCTAGTTCATCCAGGAAGGCCAGAATCCCTGCCGGAACGCCATGCCTGGCGCCGGTGACGCCGGTGACTGACACGCAGTAGATGAAAGCGTCAGTCATTGCATCGATTTGCGGAATGCGGTCCCGTCGCGTATTTGGAGAAACCAGAAAGTTCACCCCGATTTCGGCGTCACCAAATGCCTCCTGGTAGCGCTTGAAGTCATCAGGAAGCAGATCCGGAATGATGAAGCCGTCAATGCCGGCGTCTTCAGCACGGGCCACAAGTTCCTTTAGTCCGAAGTGGTGCATGGGATTGAAATATCCCATCAACAGCAGCGGGATGTCGCAAGTTTTGCGGATTTGCGTCACCTGATCGAGCGCGAGGGACAGACTCATGCCATTGGTCAGGGCTCGGTAGGACGCAGATTGGATGGTTGGACCATCGGCGATCGGGTCGGAGAACGGGATGCCGACCTCAATGAAATCCGCCCCGGCTTCGGAAAGCGCTGAAACCAGGCCGGGCATAGAATCACGCTCAGGATAGCCAGCCGTTATGAAAGTCGATAGCAGTTTGTCGCCGGTCTGCCTTGTTTCTGAAAATAGCTTTTTTAGTCTGTTCATTAATGAGAGTCCCGATTCTGTTTCGAGGCGTCTTTTCTGTGATCCGGAATCAGTCTGTCGCGGATAGCATCGATATCCTTGTCGCCACGGCCAGACAGGCAAATGACGATGGTTTGGTCCAGGCTCGTTTGGTCGGCCATTTTCATGACGTGCGCCACCGCATGAGCGCTTTCCAGCGCTGGGATAATGCCCTCCAGACGCGAAAGCAGTGACATGGCTTCGAGCGCTTCGTCATCGCTGACACTCTGATATTCCACCCGGCCGGTGTCCTTCAAGTGGCTGTGCTCTGGTCCCACACCGGGATAATCGAGGCCGGCCGAAACGCTGTGGGCCTCCTGAATCTGGCCATCGTCATCCTGGAGCAGGTAGCTGAACGCTCCGTGCAGAACGCCATGACTGCCCCGGGAGAGCGACGCCGCGTGCAGTCCCGAATCCAGCCCCTGGCCGGCTGCCTCTACTCCCACCATCCTGACGCTGCTGTCCCGCAGAAATGGATAGAACATGCCCATGGCATTGCTACCACCGCCAACGCAGGCAACAACATGGTCCGGGAGGCGAGATTCTCTCTCCATGAATTGTGCCCGGGTCTCGTGCCCAATCACAGACTGAAAGTCACGCACGAGCATGGGATAAGGGTGCGGTCCAACCACGGAACCAATGAGGTAAAAGGTGTCCTGTACATTGGTGACCCAATCCCGGATGGCCTCATTGATGGCGTCTTTCAAAGTGCGGCTGCCTGAGGTCACCGGCACGACCTCAGTGCCGAGCAACTGCATGCGAAAGACATTGAGCGCCTGTCTTCTGATGTCTTCCTCACCCATGTAGACGACACACTGCAGCCCGAAACGAGCAGCGACGGTCGCCGTGGCGACGCCGTGCTGACCAGCGCCAGTTTCAGCAATAATGCGCTTTTTCCCCATTCGACGCGCCAACAGAATCTGACCGACAGCGTTGTTGATTTTGTGCGCGCCAGTATGGTTCAAGTCTTCCCGCTTCAAGTAGATTGTGGCGCCGCCCAGGTGCTCACTGAGGCGCCCAGCCTTGGTCAAGGCGGTTGGCCGACCAGAGTATTCCCGCAACAGGGAAGTCATTTCGTTCTGAAACTGCGAGTCAGATTGAGCCTGGGCATACGCTGTCTGCAGTTCTTCGACCGAGGCAACAAGCACTTCCGGGAGATACTTGCCTCCGTAGGCTCCAAAATAGCCATATTCATCCGGAAGAAGAAGAGCATCTTTTTGGCTCATGTGTTCGATTTCCCTTTAAGTTCTGCCACTTGTTGCATGAATACTGTTAATTTACGTCGATCCTTGCGGCCAGGACTGCTTTCGACACCACTGCCAACATCGATGGCATCGGGTTGCACCCTGGTCACGGCCTCTTCTACGTTGTCAGAATTGATCCCACCTGACAGGATAATTCGACCGTGGCTTTTCACCTGCAGTGCGAGATCCCAATTGAAAGTCAAACCCGTACCACCATATTGGTCACGATGATAAGCATCCAGAAGGTAGGCTGGTCCGCCATATTCCAACACTGAGTCAGCGCGAAATGAATCAGACACTCTGAAGGCTTTGATGTAGTCGATGCTGAGATTGTTACAGTATTTCGTTGTTTCATCGCCATGCAATTGCGCGATAGCTAGCCGCGAGTGCCGGCAGATTTCTGAGACCGTTTCCGCCGGAGTGTTTACGAAGACGCCGACCTTGGAAACAAAAGGCGGCAGTTGGGCCACGATCTTTTCCGCGGCCTCCGGCGTGATAAAGCGGGGGCTCTTGTCATAAAACACAAAACCCAGGGCATCGGCGCCGCAGTCACAGGCCAGAATCGCGTCATCAAGATTTGTGATGCCGCAGACTTTTACCTTGAACATTTTGGCACTCCCGAGCACTCTTGCAACAACTCGCTGAAATCATCCTCGCGCATGAGCGTCTCTCCTACCAAAACTGCATCGATCCCTGTTCGACTCAGGCGCGAAATGTCAACCACGCCTTTTATGCCACTCTCCGCTACCATGGTGGCATCGGGTGGTACGATGGCCGCGAGTTTCTCTGTCGTAGTGAGATCCACGGTAAATGTGGAAAGATCTCTGTTGTTGATGCCGACCAGTTTGACATCTTCACACAACGCCCGGTCCAGTTCCGCGTAGGAGTGGACCTCGACCAAAACGTCCAGCTTGGACTCCGTTGCTGTCGCGCAGAGTTCAAGAAATTGTCCTTTCGAGATGCAGTTCATAATGAGCAGGATCGCGTCAGCGCCATAGGCTTCTGCCTCAATCACTTGATAAGGCTCGATGATGAAGTCCTTGCGCAGAAGCGGCAAATCCACGGCTTGCCGTACATCTTCGAGATACTCGAGTTTGCCCTTAAAATAATGACTGTCGGTGAGGACGGAAATGGCAGCCGCACCATGGGCGGCATAAGCGTTAGCAATTGACACCGGATCAAAGTCGGCCCGAATGATGCCCGCGGAAGGCGATGCCTTTTTGATTTCCGCAACCACGGCAACGTTTTCGTGAGCGGTAAGAGATGACCGAAATTGCCGCCGAATCTGACGCGTGCGAGCTTGCTCAAACAGCCGCGATACAGGCATGCTCCTTGTAGCCGCAGCGACTTCTTTCTTCTTGTGCCTCACGATTTCGTCAAGAATATTCACGCTGTTAATCCGTTTGTCAGGTTGCGCAACTCGGTCAGCTTTTCGGAAGCCCGGCCGGCGTCGAGCGTTTCCCGGGCGATGTCAGCGGCCTCTGAAAAAGACGTCGCAGCGCCCCCGACATAAAGCCCGGCTGCAGCATTCGCCACGACAAAGTCCCGCTCGGGTCCAGCCTTGCCGTCCAGCACCGAAAGCGCGATGCGGGCATTCACAGCGGGCAGCCCTCCCAGTTTGCCGGATTTATTGGCTGTTTTCAGGCCAAAATCTTCTGGCGTGAGCATAAGCTTCGCGATGCGGCTGTCTTTAACTTCAAAGGCCGTGGTCGGCGCAAAGATGGAGACCTCGTCCAACCCATCCTCGCTGTGAACCACCAGGGCATGTTCAGAGCCCAGTTCCCGCAGGACATGCGCCATGAGTTCGGCGACCTCGAGGTCAAAAACACCGACCACTTGCCGGAGGACCCCAGATGGGTTGGTCAGCGGCCCCAGAATATTGAAGACGGTTCGAACGCCTAGCTCTTTTCGGGGACCCATGGCGTGTTTCATGGCTGTATGAAGTGTGGGTGCGAACAGAAATCCGATGCCGACTTCATCTACGCAGCGCCCCATCTGCTCCGCGGAAAGAGAAATATTGATGCCGAGCATTTCAAGCACATCCGCACTACCGCACTTGCTGGATACCGACCGGTTGCCGTGTTTCGCCACCGGAATACCGGCCCCGGCGACAACAAAAGCAGCAACCGTGGAGATATTGAAGGTGTGCGCCCCATCTCCGCCGGTTCCCACGATATCGACCGCATCAGCCCGTTTCAGGGGGACACGGGTGGCCTTCTCCCGCATAGCTCCGGCGAACCCCGCAACCTCTTGGTAGGTTTCTCCCTTCAGCTTCGCCGCAACCAAAAAAGCGCCTATCTGAGCCTGTGTCGCCTTGCCCTCCATGATTGCGCTCATCACGTCGAATGACTGCTCGCGCGTCAAATCCTGACCAGCGATGACTGTTTGCAGCGACTCTTGAATCATCTCTTGTACTCCGCACAAATGTCCAGAAAGTTCTTAAGGATGACCTTGCCTTCCTCTGTGAGAATAGATTCGGGGTGAAATTGAACACCGAACAGCGGCCACTTCTCATGCTGCAAGCCCATGATAACTCCGTCCTCCGTTTCCGCCGTCACCTTCAGGACGGCAGGCAGGCTGCCGCGCTCTACAACCAGCGAGTGATATCGCGTGGCCACAAATGGATTCGTGACATCGCGGAACAGTTGCGAGCCCTGATGAGCGACGCCGGATGTCTTGCCATGCATCAACGTAGGCGCCGAAACAATTCTCCCACCAAAAGCCAAACCCAGTGCTTGATGCCCCAGGCAGACTCCCAGCAGCGGTACTTCCCGGCCAAGTCTTTGAATAAGCTCGAGTGATATCCCTGCGTCCTCGGGCCTGCCGGGGCCGGGCGAGATGACGATACCCGCCGGGTTCAGGCCGATTGCCGTCTTCACGTCGATCTCATCGTTGCGCACAATTTTCAATTCAGCGCCCAACTCGCCGAGGTACTGAACCAGGTTGTAGGTGAAGGAATCATAGTTGTCGATGACGAGAATCATCTTAGCCCCCTTTCCGCAAAAGCGATGGCGTCGCGCAAGGCCGCGGCCTTGTCCAGGGTTTCCCGGTACTCTCTCTCTGGGACCGAATCCGAAACGATCCCGGCCCCTGCCTGAAAAGACACTTTGTTGCCGGCCATCACCAGAGTCCGTATCGCAATGCAGGTGTCCAGATTCCCCGAAAAGTCAAGATAGCCCAGGGCTCCGGAGTAAATCCCGCGCGGCTCTGCTTCCAGTTCGTGAATGATTCCCATGGCCCGGATTTTGGGCGCCCCGGAGACCGTGCCTGCAGGAAAACAAGCCTGCAATGCGTCTATCGCGGTCAAACCGTCCCGGAGTTTGCCACGAACGTTCGACACCAGGTGCATGACGTGGGAGTATTTTTCGACAGTCATGAAATCGGTAACCTCGACCGAGCCAAACTCGCTGACCCGGCCCACGTCGTTGCGGCCCAAATCTACCAGCATAACGTGCTCGGCAACTTCTTTCTCGTCATGGCGCAATTCCGCCGCCAGCGCCTTGTCTTCACCCTCGTTTCGCCCGCGCCGCCTTGTGCCTGCTATCGGCCGCACTTCCACCGTGCGATTGTCCACCCGCACCAGCAGTTCCGGCGAGGAGCCGATAATCGCTCTGTCTCGCATTTTCAGAAAGTACAAATAGGGCGATGGGTTGATGATTCTCAAAGCGCGGTAGATGTCCAAAGCGGACACTTGAACTTCTTTTTCAAATCTTTGTGAAAGCACAACCTGAAAGATATCGCCACGCGAGATATATTCCTTCGCCTGCCTGACAATATCGCAAAAATGCGACTCAGAAAAATTTGCTACTACGGAAGTGTCGCGAACATTCTGCAGCTTGGTCGTCCTGATTGGAGATTCCAGCGCCTGCCGCACCAATCTGATTTGATCGATGGCCGCATCATACTCTTCCCGAAGAGAACCCTGTGTTTCGTCAACGAAGACATTCTGAATGATGAATATCTGGTGGGTGAGGTGGTCAAACGCCAGAACTTTGTCGAATAGCATCACGACTGACTCCGGCGCGCCATCTTGTCCGCCTGAGTAGGTTGGCACATCTTCGATGTGGCGGATAGTCTCGTAACCGAAATAGCCTACCGCGCCACCGGTGAATCGTGGCAAACCTTTTGGCCTGACCGCGCGATAGGCTCCAAACGAACGCTTCATGATGTCAAAGATGCTACCTGTCCGCCGGGTCACATCACCGTTCTGCAGCCGGGAAACTTCACCGTTATTGGCAGTCAAGGTGACGTATGGATCGCAGCCGAGAAAGGAGAAACGGGCAGTTTTTTCGCCGCCTTCGACGCTCTCGAGCAGAAACGCCTGATGGCTTTGCTGCTCGAGGCGCATAAACGCCGACACAGGCGTGAGCAGATCCGCGAGATATTTCTCGTATACCGGCACCACGTTTCCCTGCTGCGCTAAGGTCTGAAACTCTTCAAAGGTCATAATTCTTCCACAAAATAAAAAACCCACTGCATCGAAAATGCAGTGGGTTGGCTTGTTCTTCTGTCGGTACTATTTCAGATGCGCGAAGCGAACATATCCATCCCACTGCTGGCATAATAATACCAATACCAAAACCAATATGCACTTGTGGAATGAATCGCTTTCATTGCTCTTCTTATCGTGATAATGAATAGGGAAAATATACTGAAAATTACACAAATGTCAAGATCTATTTTCTGCCGGCAAAGGCATGAGCGAACCGCTTTCCCAGCGAATACAGTTCAGGCGCGCTTAAAGCGTTTGTCTAATTCGTCTAGTGAGATGTGCACAATGACAGGTCTGCCATGCGGACAAAAATAAGGCTCTTTCGTGGAGAACAACTGATCGATTAGCGCGTTCATTTCTTCCAGGGCCAACGGGTCACCGGCGCGAATGGCGGAATGGCATGCAAACGATGCCGCCACGTTTTCCCTGATCTCAGTGCGTTCTTTTTTGCCGCGCCGATACTCATCCAGGATGTCGAGCAGAACTTTCTCGTCATCACTTATTTTCATGCCGGAGGGCACGCCTTCCACCACCACAGTGTTCTTTCCGAATGCTTTGACCACAAAACCAATGTGCTCCAGGAACGGAATCATTTCAAGCAGCAGCGAGTAGTCGTTCTGCGACAACTCGATCACGTGCGGAAACAGAAGCTGCTGCGGTGAGGGTTTGCGCTTTTCGAAGCTATCGAGCGCCTTCTCGTACAGAATTCTCTCGTGGGCGACATGCTGGTCAATCACGATCAAACCATTCTTGATTTGCGAAATGATGTATTTGTTGTGCACCTGCCAGACGTTGGTTCTCTCGTAGCTGGCTCGCGGTGTTTCCGCATGCTTGTTGGGAGCAAGCAGCAGGATTCTGAGCGAGTCGTCTCCGTCTCCGGAATGCGTACTGTCCCGCGGACTGGAGCCTGCTTCCGTGCCGCTGGCGGGCGCATCTCCATTGTCCGCCGCTGTGGCTGGGGTAGCTGGTGTCCGGCCGAAGTCCAGGGCTTCAGTCTGGCGCAGCCGTTGCATGTCATTGTCAGAGTATCTGCGGAAATCATCAAAATTCTGCCACGGCGTGATCTCAGGTACAACGACCTTTGAACTCAGGGCGCGCTTGATGGCGCCGCGCAGCGAACTGAAAATCAACGCGTCGTTTGCGAACTTAATCTCCATTTTGGTGGGATGCACATTGACATCCGCGTGCTCGGGGTCCATGGTCACAAAAATCACATAGATCGGGTACGACCCGCGTGGAAGAATCTCACCGTAGGCTGCAACCACAGCGTAATTCAGGCTCTTGCTGGTGAAGAATCGTCTATTGAAATAAAGATACTGGTCTCCTCTTGACCGCCGCATGGCATCCTGGTTGCCGACAAAACCTTCGATGCGCACAGGCCCATCGTTTTCGATTCGAACCAGATTCTGTTCTACACGCCGCCCCAACACTTTGCCGACGCGCTGATCAAGCGGCTCTGGAGAAAGTTCAGTAATGACCTCGTCTTCATGAACCAGAGTAAACGAGACTTCCGGATACGCCAGGTAGAACCGGGTCAGCACGCTTAGGATCTGTCGATACTCGGTGCGCTCTGTTTTTAGAAATTTTCGCCGGGCGGGAGTATTGTAGAAGAGATTCTTCACGGCAATCGTCGTGCCTGGTGTGCCTCCGGCAACTTCGACGCCCTGGGTGACACCACCCTCCGCACGCAAGCGGTAGCCGGATGCTTCGCCTGCCAGCACGCTACGCGCATCGACCTGTGAAACCGACGCGATACTCGCAAGCGCTTCTCCGCGAAACCCAAACGACAGGATGTTCTGCAGATCTTCGTAGGTGTGAATCTTACTGGTCGCGTGGCGCTGAAAGGCCAGCAACAGGTCTGCCTGGCTCATGCCGCTGCCATTATCTACGACCTGAATCAGGCCGCGGCCTCCATCTCTCAGAATGATTGTGACTTCGGTGGCGCCCGAGTCCAGAGAATTTTCGACCAATTCTTTTGCCACTGCAGCCGGGCGGTCCACGACCTCGCCGGCTGCTATTTTGTTGGTCAGGTTTTCCGGCAGAATCTTGATTGTTCCTGAAATGCTCATATTGTCATTTTGGACCGTGTCGTGTTCAGCGATGGCATTTTCGTTGCGGGACTAACATAGTAAAAGAAGACAAGAGTTGCTACTCAATATTGCGAGATCTACATCAAACCCGAATCGGCGAAGCTAAAGTAACCTTTTTGGCCAACGATGATATGGTCAAGAACGTTGATGCCGACGACCTCGCAGGCGACCTTGATTCGTTTGGTAACCCGCTTATCTTCGTCGCTCGGGCTGGGAATCCCGGAAGGATGATTGTGCACCAAGACAACAGACGCCGCCGCCTGATTCAGTGCTTCCTTGACCAGCTCTCGAGGGCTAACCAGGCTCTCCGTGAGACTGCCTTCAAATAGCACCTTATCGGCGATAATGGTATTCCGACTGGTCAACAGCAAGACCCGGAAAACCTCGCGGCCCAAATCGCGCATATGCGGGCTGACGAGGCGTTGCACATCATCGCTGGACTCCACTTTGTCGCGGACCCGGGGTTCCTCCAAAAACAGCCTTTTGCCTAGCTCGATCGCGGCCTTAATCTGAGCCGCTTTCGCCGGCCCGATGCCGTTGATTTCACAAAGCTCCGGCACTGAGCGGCTGTCCAGGCCCCGAAAGCCGTTGAAATCATGAATGATCTTCCGGGCAAGGTCTATCGCTGTAGTGTCATGACTGCCGACCCGAAGCAGGATCGCCAGGATCTCGGCATCGGATAGCGCCTGAGCCCCGAACTTTATGAGCCTCTCCCGGGGTCGTTCATCTTCAGGCCAGTCGGGAATTTTTGGAGTATAACGCGCCATCGTCACCTCACAAAAAGAAGCCGCAGTTCGGGACCACGGCTTCTGCTTAACCAAGAATTGTCTTTCTCTTCTGACTGGAAGAGATACTCAGTTCACCAGCAGCATCTTCCGGGTTGAGACAAACGAACCGGAGCGTAACCTGTAGATGTACAATCCGGTCGCAAGCCTGCGCCCCGACTCATTGCGCCCGTCCCAAACCACGGAATGAGTCCCGGCCGGTCGGACTTCGTTCAGCAGAGTCCGAACATGTCCACCAAGTATGTTGTAGACATCCAAAGCCGTCGGTGTTTCATTGTCCCGGCCCGGCACTTCAAACTGGATGGTCGTTTCCGGATTGAAAGGATTCGGGTAGTTCTGGTGCAGAACAAAACTCTCTGGCGCACCAACCGTTGCTGCGACGATTGGTGAATACTCGAATGAACCATCTGTGTCAATCTGTCGCAATCGGTAATCGTAAGAACCTGGCGCCAGGTTGCGGTCCAGGAAATCGTATGATTTGGGCTCTGTTGTCGTACCCTGTCCGGCCACAAAGCCAATCTTGAGCCAGTCCGTCTGCCCACTCCGGCTCTGGACTTCGAAGCCAAAATTGTTTGTCTCGGTTGCGGTTTGCCACGCCAGCCTGATGTCTCTACCATCCACAGCGGCGGTGAATGCGACCAGCTCAACAGGCACCGTTCCGAAGTCCTGAGGTGCTGTTTCAATCCTGAGCGGCGATTGGCGAAACTGCGCCAGCTTGCTACCGATGTCCGGTGACTCATCCTTTGGGAGATAGACCGTGGTGTAGCCCATCTGGAATGGTGTGTTGATGGTGTTGGCAATGCTAACGCCGACGTCGCCATAAGATTTCTTGTCGCCAGTGTCGCCGCCATCATTTGAAGCGTTGTCCTTGTAATAAAGTTCGCGCGAGCCGCCGACATTCACTTCAAGTGGGAAAAAGTTAACCACAGTCCCCTGCGGGCCGCTACGGTACATCCAATTTCCATTCGGGAGAAGCGGATTGATGGCTTTTTCAGGTAGATCATTTGAGCCATCGATGGCAAATCCGGGCGCGGGATTGTTAGCACTTACAAATTTCATCCCTGACGCAGTCGAGTTAAAATCCATGGACAGGCGTCCCGATAGAATCGTGGCGTCCGAAACAGAAGGTACCTCCAGTCTCACCTCACTTGAAAATGGGTAGTAAAATGCCGGAGGCGTGACAAAGTTGGCGTTGAGGTCAGGGAAAAATCGAATACTCTTCTTGAGTGTAGCGTCCATCTTGCGAATGACACGTACCAGGCCATCCTTGACATCGACCTTGTCGGAGCTACCGAAAATCAGATTGTTCTCATTCACGTCCACGGTGATCAGCAGCCGGGCTTTGGCACGCATTTTCACCCGGTCAAGGATGTCTTGGTTGCTGCCACCGCCTGCACCGGTGATTTTCAGGTCCATTGCCAGACCATTTACCCCGTGCGCGAGTTCGTAGAATGGCGTCTTAATCCCGTCTTCCGCCTTGTTTCCACTGGTCGGCGGCAAGTAGGTCACGTAGTCCGTAAGTTGCGCGTCGAGGCCCAGAGATGTGGAACGATACAAATAGACGTAGGATGCCGTCTGGTTGACGTCATCGTTGACGGTGATTTCGTAGCGTACCCAGTTCTGAGAGGTCAGGTCATCGATCCAGGAATTGTCGTTGCGATCGCCGGCGTCTTTCGTCATGAAGACCAATTCGTCATTGCCGTCCAGCAATGCCTCTGTTTCGGACCCGAAGTAGTTACCACTTCCGTCACGTTCATCGAACTGAAACGGAATCTGCATCCAGGTTCCGCCCCTGAAAGCAAACAGAAACAAATCTCCGCCATTGTGCGAAATATCAGCATTGGCAAAGTCCGGGAATTCAGAGCCGGTAACGACAACGGGCTCGAACCCGCGGTCAGTTAGCTGGGCACCTGATTCAGGTGTGTGGACAAAAAAGTGGTAAAGCAGAATGGCACAAAATGCGACAGGTCGCCGCAGACTGACTGGCCCCATGATTTCTCCCTCCTATCCGTTGCATTTTCACAGATGATGGCCGCTGCTGCCGCATGCTGTTCAAATGTTGTGTGCCAGGGCCTGATTGGATCTGAGATAAGGCGGGAGCCTCCCCTCCAGAAAGCTCCCTTCATAATTTCTATTTGACGAGAACGAGTTTCCTTGACGCCTTAAAACTGTCGCTGGTAAGACGATAGATGTAGACGCCGGTTGGCACGGTCGCGCCGCTATCGTTACGGCCGTCCCAGACCACAGAGAATTGACCTGGAGTCGCGATTTCATCGACCAGCGTCCGCACTGCCTGGCCAAGCAGATTGTATAGAATAAGCGTTACTTGACTCCCTGCGCCTTCACGGCCAATCTGGTAGTGAATCTCGGTGCTGGGATTGAATGGATTCGGAAAGTTCTGTGCCAGTCCGAAGCTCTCTGGAAGTTGACTGCCGCCATCTACGGAAGACGGACCGCTGAAGGTCTGGCTTTCAGAGGCTACACTGAGTTTCTCACGCTCGAATTCGGCGATTTGCGCACCGATGCTACTGTCGAATCCACCCTCTAGAAAATAGCCCCTGTAGCTAAACAATACCGGAGGAATAATACCGTCAGAGATACTCACGCCCGTGTCCCCGTAGGACAGTTTGTCGCCGGTGTCCTGGTTGTCCGCCTCGTCGCTCTTGTCTTTGTAGTAGAGGTTGCGCGTGCCGCCAACCGAAGTCTGGAGCGGAAAGAGATGCACGATTGTCCCCTGCGGACCGCCGATGAAGGACCAATTATTGTCGGGTAAAACGTTGTCGATCGCCGTATCGTGCGTATCGAGGGAGCCATCTACCGTGAATCCCGGCTCGGGATTGTTGGCGCTCACGAATTTCATATTCACGGCGTTTTCGTTCAAGTCGATGGAGAGGCGGCCGTCGAGCAACTCAGCGCTGGGATCCAAATCGTCCAAACTCGGAATTTCTATGTCAAAGACAAATGAGTACGGATAGTAAATAAAGGGTGGTACGGTAAAATCCGGCTCAATCAGTCCCGGCAGAATCTGCACCGTGGCGTTCATCTGCCGAATCACACGAACAGGCCCGTCTTTAACCTGAATGTTATCATTCTTGCTGGCGAGCAGTTTAATCAGCGTTTCAGTGATGTTGAATGGCGCCAGAGTGGTTTTGATTGTCCCCCGGAGCTTAAACTGATCTAACAAGTCCACGCCACCAGCTCCTGAATCAACCGTTAGGTCTACAGGAAAACCATTGTCGGCGTGTCCCATCGAGTAGGACAGTGCATCCACGGCGTCGAGACCAAGCTGGCCGTCCGGGGGAGGCACATAGGCAACGTAATCGGGCACTTCGTTTCCCACTGAAAGCGCCTGCGATCTGTATAGGTAGACCCAGCCCGTACCGCCGGCCGCGAGAGGGTTGCTGACGGCGAGTTCAACACGTGGATGGCTGCGCGATGCTTCGTCAGCTATCCACGAAGAGACGTCTGCGCGGTCGCCGGCGTCTTTCGCCATGAAAGCCAATTCATCGTCCCCATCCAGCAAACCGTCGTCGTTGGTGAAATAACTGCTATCAGCCACCTCGTCGATTTGAAACGGGATCTGCTCCCACCGGCTCCCGTCACTGCGATAGGCGTATAAAAAAAGCTCATTCGATGAGCCCAAAGGTGCACCCTCGTGGGCAGTCAAATCAGCCCCAACCACGACAACTGGCTCGAGGTCTCTTGTCAGGGTTTTGTTCTGTGCAAAGACCGCGGAGGAAGACACGAGGCAAATGCAACACAGCGATGATAGAATAGTAACGTAGCATCTATGCATGTAAGTCATCCCTTTTCCTTTGAGCATACTTTTGGTGAGAACAGAGCAGTTCTGGTGGGTAATTAACTGAAGCTGGAAACTGCGTCTCCGACACTGTCGTGGGTGTCGAACAGCGTGATGAGCTTGGTGATAATGAACAGACTCTTAACTTTTTCCGTGACGTTGGCTAGTTTGAGTTCACCGCCGGCATTCTTAAGTGTGGTCATCGATCCCATGACAGCGCCTAAGCCCGAGCTATTCATCCACTTCACTTTGGCAAGATCAATCACGACTTTCAGAACCTTGTTGTCAGCGAGGTCTTTGACTTTCTCGTGTACGGCTTGCGTTTCAGGCCCTCCCATCAGCTTGCCTTTCAGGGTCAGAATTGCAACGTCGCCCTGCCGTTCTTCGTTGATTTGCATCATTTGCCTCCTGGTTCTCGAAGTCACAAGTTGGTATTTGTTGAAATTTGAAGCAAATGTAACACTATTTTGTTAGTATGTCAATCTTTTTTTTCCTTCACAAATGATGGTTCGGGGACGATATTTTAACAATAATGGATTGAGATGCATCATGAAAAGGAGTATAGAAATGCACATGAAAAGATGGACCTGGACAACTCTCATCCTACTTGCAAGCGCCACCGCTTCGCTGTCCCAAATCGACAAAACCAAGCTCGGCGCCGGCATCGTTGTGGGCGGATCGAAGCTGGCCGGTGACATCGAAACAACCAACACCGGATTGACCGGTGGTTTGATGCTCACCTACCAGCTAAGCCCGAGAGTCTATTTGTCAACCACGAGCACCTACGGCAAGATGACGAGCGGACTCAACGCCATCAATACCAGAGTCTACAATACCTCTATCGTAGGCAACTACTTTGTTCTGCCCAACAGCCCGATCAAGCCATTTCTGTCACTGGGCTTGTCAGCGTTGCATTATGAAACCACGGACGGGGATGACGCCGCCATCCTCGATCCTAATGGCAACCACTACCGGGGCTGGGCGCAGGCATTGCAGCTTGGCCTGGGATTTCAACTGAACCCAAGCAAGCTGTGGACGTTGAACACTGTTGGCAATTACAGTTTTTCAGGGGAAGATGATCTCGACGCGATCACGGGTGGCGGCAATGACGGTTTTTTCAAAGGTATGGTAGGCTTGGTTCGCTACTTCAAAAATGACGGCATCAGGCACGCTGATGCAAGAATGGATGATAGTTTTCATGAGGCCAAGAAGGCGCTGCCGGTAGAACAAGTTCAGCCTATCCGGAAACGACAGAAACCTGCACTGGGTGGCGGCATAAAGTTTGTTCCCGGCACCACCAGACTGCTCGACTCTTCGTTACCGCATCTTGATAAGATATACGACTTCCTGGTGGCTAATCCAGGAGAGGAAATCGTTTTGCTTGGCAAATCGACACGGAGCAAACGTTCGGTCAACTATGCGTTAGTCGTGGGCAGAGCCCAAGCGATCAAGTCTTACCTGGTGAAAAAAGGCATCACGTCAAAACGAATCATTGTCAATCAGCGACGAAAATAGAGCACCTATCCCAAAATGAACGGCCGGCCCTATCGATTTCGGATGGCGCCGGCCTTTCTTTTTTGCTCTGCATAGCCGGAACTACACACCCGCCTGGCCCACCCTGATTCGAGCATCGACAACGACGCATCGGTCGGGGTCGGTGAAAGCGAGAAACGGATTAAGGTCCAGTTCCCGAATCTGCGGAATATCCAGAGCCAGTTGCGACAAACGCATGAGCGTTGCGCTCAAGACATGCAAATCGACCCCGGCTTCGCCCCGAATTCCAGCAAGGATGGGATATCCCCGAATCTCCTGAATCATCTCTTCCGCGTCCTGATCTGTCAGAGGAGCGAGACGAAAGGCGACATCGCCCAGAACTTCGACGTAGACACCGCCCAGTCCAAATGCGAGAAGTGTGCCGAGCCGGTCAATTCTATTCAGTCCCATGATGACTTCTTTGCCGCCGGTGATCATTTCTTGCACCAGATATTTCCGGTCTTCACGTGCGACGCCGTGGTTCTCGAGGGCCATCTCCATGTCAGCGTGTGCCTCGAACACAGCCTCTTGGTCCTCCAACCCAAGCTTCACGCCCCCGATTTCAGATTTGTGAATAACCTTGTCAGCGGCACTTTTCAAGACGAGCGGGAACTTGAGGTCCGCGCAAGCACTCTCCAATTCGTTCGATGAACGGCAGAGACGAAATGGCGCCGTAGGAATCCCGTAAGCATTCAGCACCCGAAACGCGTCCTCGGTTGACAGATAAGGCCTGTCCGCGGATACAGCATCCGACACCACTTGCACAGCCGTGGGCTTATCTACAGAATAGTGTTCAATAACGCCAATCTTTTGGTTGCGCCATTTGCCATAATCGACCATCGCCGCAAGCGTTCTCGCCGCGGATTCAGGAAAAGGAAACGCAGGAATTCGCTGTCGATGAAGTTCCTGAATGCCCTGCGCCACGCCCTTCACACCCATGAAACAGCCAAGAACCGGCTTTTCAAAACCCTCAGCCGCCTCCGAAATCTTGACCGCGACCTGAGTCGGGTTTGTGATGATAGGCGCAACGAAGATAACAATCGCGGCGTCAACATTGTCATCGAGCAGCACTTTGGCCAGGGCAAATTGAAAGTCTTCAGGTTGTGCACCTGCCAGCAGATCGACGGGGTTGGTAACGCTCGCGTCGGCAACCAGTTTTGTGCGCAGAGCCTGTTTTGTGCTTTCGGAAAGCTCTGTCACTTCCAGTCCACAGCTCTCGCAAGCGTCAGCAGCCATGATGCCGGGGCCACCAGCATTGGTCACGATGGCGATGCGGTTACCCAACGGCAAGGGTACGTTTGCCAGCCCCATGGCGTAGTCGAACATTTCCTTGATGGTATCTGCGCGAATGATGCCACACTGTCGAAACAAGGCGTCGTAAGCCACGTCCAGGCCGGCGAGAGCACCCGTGTGAGATGTCGCCGCCCTCGCTCCGGATGACGTCCGCCCTGACTTCACGACGACGATCGGCTTGCGCGCGCTGACCTCCTTTGCCAGACGAACAAATCTCTCCGGCTCGCCGAAACTTTCGAGATACATCAGAATCACGCCGACAGAGCCATCATCTTTCCAGTATTCCAGCAGATCATTGCCTGAGACATCAGCCTTGTTGCCTACCGAAACGAACATGGAAACCCCGAGGTTGAGATCGCTGGCGTGCTCGAGGACAGTCTGCCCAAGCGCTCCGCTCTGCGACGCCACCACAATGCTGCCGGCTGACGGAACGATGGGTGCGAACGTGGCGTCAAGCCGGATGTCGGACGCCAGGTTGTAGATACCCATGCAGTTAGGTCCTATCATCCGCATGTTGTGAGCACGGACGATAGCGACCATCTCCTGCTCCACTCTCGCCCCTGCTGGACCGGTTTCTTTGAAGCCTGCCGTGATCACAACCAGGCCCTTTACCCCGCTTTCGGCGCACTCTCTAACGACGTCAAGCACCGTCTCTTTTGGCACGACGATCACGGCTAGATCGACGCCATCCGGTATCTTCGAGATACTTGGGTAAGCCTTAACCGAATGTATGTAAGATGCCCCGGGATTGACTGGATAGACGGGCCCCTTGAACTCAGTCTTAAGCAGTTTTTCGAATATTTCCCGGCCCAGACTGCCTTTACGCGTTGAGGCGCCAACCACAGCTACAGACCGTGGTCGGAAGATTACGTCTAACGATTTCATGGCCACCTTTCGGGTTGTTCTGGGCAAAATAGCCAATTTGGCCTTCACCTCCAAACCTTTCTGCAAATTTGTTGCATTCTAAGAAGTGGCTGCTTACATTTGCCACGCTGAGTTGAAAATGGAAGCCAAACCAACGTGGAGTAGACATGACGCAAACAAACATCCGATGGTGGCCGGTGGCGGTAATCATCGGCCTAGACCTCACCGTGACCGCCTACGTTTGGCTCTTCGAAGACACGATGAGACAGTTTCAGGTGATGAACACGCTGTTCGCTCAGGTCCTGACCATCTTTCTGTTGACGCTTTGGCTCTTGTTCTGGTCAAGATTGGCCTGGAGGCGCAGGTTGATGATTACCCTCGCCGGCCTTGCTGCAATCGCCGTGCTCATGGGAACCTTCCGCATTCGCGAGACCACGGGCGACCTGGTCCCAGTTCTCGATTGGCGTTGGTCTGAACACCGGCTCTCACAGAACGAGGCCGGGTTGCCCGGTAGCACACTCCCGGATGTCGCTGAAAGGCTTGACCTCAGTTACCCGGAATTCCGCGGGCCATCAAGGACAGGCGTTTTTACAAACGTACGATTGAATCCAGACTGGCAGGCGAATCCACCCGAGCTGCTGTGGAAGCGTGCCATTGGGGAAGGCATGTCGCAATTCGCCATCCTGGGAGAGCGGGCGATCACTCAGGAACAGCGCGGTGACGAGGAGTGGGTTACCTGTTACATACTGACGACCGGAGATATCCTCTGGCATCACGCCGACAAGGCCCGCTTTGCGACCACCATCGGCGGCATCGGGCCTCGAGCCACTCCGACAATCGCAAACGGACGGGTGTATGCGCTCGGCGCCACAGGAATCCTGAATTGTCTGGATTTGAGCACGGGAAAACGCCTGTGGAGTCGCGACATCATTGCGGAAAACGAGGCTGAACTGCCGGCATGGGGCATGAGCGGTTCGCCACTGCATGTGGATAGTCTTGTGGTGGTTTGTGCCGGTGGCGGCAGCGGCAGGTCCTTGCTGGCTTACCACGAGATCAGCGGCGATGTTGTCTGGTCCGCCGGAGAACATCGTGCTGACTACAGCTCACCGTTTCTCACTACTCTGGCAGGGCGACAACAAATCCTGATTTTCAACCATGTGCTGATCGCCGGGCATGACCTCAAAACCGGTAAGCAATTGTGGCAGTTCCCCTGGCCGGGAGAAACCGAGCGTGTTGCGCAACCACTCGTTCTCTCCGGCGACAAGGTCTTCGCTTCCTCAGGATATGGCGTCGGTAGCAAGTTTTTTAGAGTGCTGGAGATGGATGGCGTGTTCAATACCGAGCTTCTTTGGGAGAGCAAACGCATGAAGGCGAAGTTCGCCAATGTTGTGCATCTGGATGGATTCATTTATGGGCTCGACGATGGTATTCTGGCATGCCTGGATGTGAAAGACGGCAGTCGGGTCTGGAAGCGCGGCCGCTACGGGCACGGACAGTTGCTGCTGGCGGACACGCTCCTGCTTATCCTCACTGAACGAGGCGAGTTGGTGCTTGTCGAGGCGTCCCCGGACGGCCACCGCGAGATTGCCTTTTTCCCTGCCCTGGACGGCAAAACCTGGAACAACCCGGCTCTTGCCGGCGACTACCTCCTGTTTCGCAACAGCCAGGAAGCCGTCGCTTACCGCATTCCACTTGCCGACAGCCAGATCTCAAATAACGCGTTATAGCAAGTCATGGCCAGAGTAAAACTTAGACTGCCAGAATCCTTTCCATTCGCGACCGACCTTCGGGTACGGGTGGATGACCTCAATTATGGCGGGCATTTGGGCAACGACAGGATTCTCTCGATAATCCATGAGGCCCGGGTGCGCTTTCTCGAGAGCTTCGGTTTCACGGAACTCGACATTGGTGGCTCCGGCCTGATCATGACGGATTCCGTGGTGCTGTATCTTGCCCAGGCTTTTCTGGGCGATGAACTCAGAATTTCCGTCACCACTGCGGATTTCAGGCGATTCGGGTTTGACTTCTTCTACAAGATAGAGGCCGCCGCAAGCGGAAAGGAAATCGCTAGAGCAAAGACGGCGATGCTGTTTTTTGATTACAAGGAGCGCAAGATGCAACTTGTACCGGAAGTTTTTCTGGCTAACTGCGCGTTCAATGAACAAGCCCGGAGTGACCATGATTAGAATCACAGTGTGGATGCTGTTGTTCTGCAGCCTGGACTGCTCAGCAAATCTTCTGGCCCAAGCTGAGGATCTCGCGACCCGGGTCAAAGCAGTGCAAAGCAGACTTGAGACTCTTCGTGGGGTCAAATTTCGAAATGATGTGAAGGTTGCCACGCAAAGCCAGAAAGAGTTTGGTGACTACCTGGACCGAATGTTTGACATGCAGGTGCCGGAACACTTACAGGCGAACTACGGAAAGATCGTCAAAGCCCTTGGCCTGTATCGGGGACCCGATATTGCCAACGTTAGAAGTCTGGTAAAACTGGTGATGCAAAGCCAGGCAGCGGCCTACTACGATCCCGACAAGGGTACTTTTTTTGTGGTCATGCAGCAGTTGCCGGAGCAGATGCGTGACGCTGTATATGCGCATGAATTGTACCACGGTCTGCAAGACCAGTACCACGATTTGAGGGGCTACCTGCTGCATCAAACTGCGGCCGGCCTCAACGACGACGAACTCCTGGCTCGCCAAGCGGTGGTTGAGGGAGAGGCCACCTACGCGATGACCCTATTGACAATGAAGTCCATGTTTGGCGCTGTGCCGGAGAGGCCTGTCCTGCAGCTAGCCATTCGCATGCAGTCTCAGATGGGTGTCTCTCAACTTCTACAAATGCTAAAAAGCGGCGCCTTGCCGGTCTCACAGAACGATGAACTGAAGAATGCCGTAGCCAAAATGGACGAAATACCAGCCTTCATGCTGGAGACTATGATTGGCGCTTACCTGAAAGGCATGGGGTTTGTCTTTGAAATCCAGGGACACGGCTGGGACAAGGTTGATGAACTCTACCGGCGGCCACCCGTGTCAACGGAACAAATACTGCATCCTGAGAAGTGGCTCGCGGATGAACGGCCCGAGACTTACCATTGGCCAAATCTGGCGGAAAACGAGTTGCTGGCGGATTGGCGACTGCTTGAAACAAACACGCTTGGGGAATTGCAGTGGCGAATTGTATTTTCAGAGCAGGGGCTCGAAAGTAGAAGTGTTGCCGCCGCCGCCGGCTGGAATGGCGACACCTTCGCCATCCTCGAGCACAAGACTTCGGGCAAACTGCTCGTACTTGCCTACACCAGCTGGGACACAAGCGCTGACGCTGAGGAGTTCGCCGACGCCTACACTGAAGTGCTGGCCATTATGCACGGAGGAAAACCGGGTTTTGGGAAAGTCCTGCAAAAGGAAACGGACGTTCTGGTTGTGAACGGCTGGGAGAGTTCACCCGCGCTTTTGCGTGATTACCTCGCCATCCTGGGAGAAATTACGAAAGCGCCGCGCTGACAGGCAAACTCTTCGGGAGTTGCGTTAACGGCGTTCATCGGCCGGTGTTGCCAGCGGTTGCACCAAGAATCGATCTAATCTCATCCCAATATTCGTACTTCTCAATCGTGCTGTAATCCGTCAGATAGAGCCCATTCGTAAGTTCCAGAGCCATGCGAATTGACTCCTTAAACTTCTCTTCGTCGTTCTTGAATTGCTCTACCAGAATGGCTGCGTACACTGGCGTGACCTGATCAATGACCTCCATCGACACGGTTGCACCGCCCTCGACACTCATCCACCACTCGGCGCCAACATCCTCCGCATCTCTTATGGTTACACGCGGAAAAAAACAGCCAACGACAGAATAGTTGAGTTTCTCGGCGATGGCAGTTTTGTTGTATTCCGCAGTTGCCCATGAGTCTTCCGGGATATTATTCTGGCTGGCCCAATTGATGCCGTACTCGTAGTAAGTTGGGTACCAACTGCCGGTGAAATTTCCGATGGGCAACGTGGCATCCAGTTTTTGCACTTCCGTCACGACCCGGCCCACAAATTTCTGCATGGACTTTGCCCGGAACTCCAGCCAGGCATTGAACTGACGACCAGGCACGATCTGCCACTCTCCGTCTGATTGTTGCCATTCAAAAATATCCTGCGGCCACCAGTCTACTTTCGTGCCAGTGAGTTGCTCGAACTGCTCTCGTGTCTGGTCCGAAAAGTCTGCTTCAAGGCCTGAAAACCGGATTTTATCCAGGATGATTCCGTCCATGCTGTACTTTTGAGTGAATTCCTTGATCACCGAAATTTCGTAGTCTTGCACCGCGCTCAGGTGTGGATTTGCAAAGGCAACCGGTCCGTACGCCCACTGAGTCATCGGGATAATCTGAGGCTCACCATCCTCCACAACATAGACCATCGACTGCCAGTCAAGGTGGTCATCGTACAGCGGACCGACTCTCTCCAACATCTCCCCCTCTGAGAAAACCGGGAAGACAGCATAGACCTGTAGACTCTTGCGGTGCGCCTCATTTATGAAGGTTTGCACCATATCGAAGTCGAGCGGCACACGCGTGTTTTTCCATTCCAGTAGTCGGGGGGCAATCTTGCTGTCATACAGTACTTGGCCATTGATTCCCTTCACGCCAAGCGCGATCGCCTGAAAGCCTGACGACTCAGCGCTCTCCAGAATGTTGAGAATTCCCGTACGCGTGCCCAGCTTGCTGATGTTCAGCAGCGGGTCACACCAAAGTACGGCCACTTTTCCCGATGTCTGTGCCATGCCGAGGTCAAACCAGTTGAACAAGCAGAATCCTGCAACTGTCAAACCTACAATCGTTTTCTTGATCATTTTATACCAGGGATTTACTGAAGAACAGGCTCAGGAGACCGACACAACAGAGTAGAACGCCCCAGCCAAAGGCGCGCTGTCGAGTCAGGTAGAGCCCGACGGATAGAATCATCAGGCCGGCGAACACGGCAAAGCGATAGGTGCTTAGTCCGACAAGCAGACAGAAAACTCCCCAGATCACCCATTTTTCAGGCGCCGTAAAGCCGCGTTTGGATTTAGCTTCGTTTGTACTCATTTCCTCCCACTCAAAGGTCGTGTTGACTTTGCAACCAACTGTTCTCGATGCCAAGTGCCACCCGGATTACTATGCTGCGGCAACGTCATCCAGCAGGTCGTTTACGAGTCGGGCCAGCACATCATGAGAAAGCAAAAAGCTGGTCTGTTTGCGCTGCAGGTTGTAAACCCGATACTTATGAAGAGACAGGAAGTCGCCCCGAAGCTGCAGTTCAAAGTAGCTACGGCTGCCATCGTCATGCTCGACGAGTGCGGAACGCAACTGCACGCAGTCATGCTCCGAGTCGATTTCCAGGACGTTCAATTCATTGCAGAGGTATGACAATCTTTCGGAGAGGTCAAGTGCTTGTTGTTTTGAGGCCACGCGGCTGGTTTGTGCAGAGGGCTCTATCAGAGCAACTTCGATCGCCATCACGACTGCACTGTAGCGGTCGATATCTGCGAACTCAACGCGAAGTTCCTGTGCTTGACAAATATGTGTGAACCGAAATGCTTTTTCTCCATCCGACTTGAGTCGGCGCTCGAGTTCCCGAACAACGTGCTTTCCAGAATCCATACTCATCTCCGATAATACTGAAATTTAGCAATTGGTGGACCAAATCCAAATCATTCTATTTCGACTTCACTGTGTTCCTTGCCGTCATACGAGATCAGTGTCCTTGCTTCATCCAGAATGCTTTCTATGTGGACCGGGCGCTTCCAAATCTTGACCAGGTTCTCGAGGGTGTCCTGAGCCTCATCCAATTGCAACTCGACGCCTTCATGCTGGTGTGACAGGTAGAGTTCGCCGCGATTCAGGTAGTTCGCATCTTCTACGTAGATGAATGGCTGTCCGAAGTTGGTGAGTCCCTGCAACAATTTCTGCTTGATCATGTTGAACTCGCGATCCGATATGACATACATGTCGTTTCGGTCACTGTACTCGTAGACGAAGAGTTTGTGCTCAATGCAGAACTCTGGAGTCAGGAAGGCATCGATGAACATCAGGTCGTTGTACATTCTCCGTACTTCGAAAATTTTTTCTCTTCCAAGACCCAGTTTCTTATCCCAGTTGCGCTTGGTTTCCCAGTCGTCGCACTGCTCGTACTCTTTACCGAACTTGCCTTTGTCCCAGCGCGATTCGATATCCCGGAAGAGTTCGAGACCGACTTTGTATGGATTCAGGCGACCCGGACTGGTTGCAACGGTGCCGGAGTGATGGTCGGCGTAGTCGATAATATCCGCATCTGTGAGGCACTGTTCCGTCATGATTCGCGAGTGCCAGTAGGTTGCCCAACCTTCGTTCATAATCTTTGTCTGACCCTGAGGAGCGAAATAATAGGCCTCTTTTCGTACGATTGCAAGGATCTCGGATTGCCATTTCTCAAGAGGGGCATGTCCGAGCAGGAATTGCAATACGTCGCGCTGCGGATTCAGCGGGAACTTTGTTTTCTCCAGTAGAAGTCTTTCCTCGGCCAGACGGGCCTGCTCATCGAGGTACTCCTTCGGGTTAATAAATGAATCCATGTAGGCCTTACTCTTCATCTTCACGGGTGTGACCGGCTCACCTTCGCCGGAAACGCCGTCTCGTTCGCGTTTGATGAAGGGCAAATGCGGATCGATCAAATTTTCGAGAGAAAGGCAAACTTCGATGAAGTCCTCGACAGCCTCCGCGCCATATTTTTCAACATAACGACGGATCTGAATGGCGTGATTTGCCATCTCGTCCATCATTTTGCGGTTGGTTTTCGAAAACCAGAGATTGTTCTTGAAGAAATCGCAATGGCCGTAAACGTGTGCCATCACCAGCTTCTGGTCAACCAACTTGTTTGATTTCATCAGGTAGGCGTAACAGGGGTCGTTGTTGATCACCAACTCATAGATCTTCTGCAGACCGTACTCGTACCCTTTCGACAGCTCGTCATATTCCATCCCAAAACGCCAATGTGGATAGCGGGTTGGGAATCCGCCATAGGCGGCGACTTCGTTTAGTTCATCAAACTCGACCAATTCGAAAATGGTATCATAGAAATCAAGGCCATAGTCAAGGGCATATCCCCTGATTTCCTGGCGGATTGTGTCGAGTTCAACAGGTAGTTCCATGCGTCGCCTGAGCTAGATTGTCCTACTTCCCCTTGCCGAGAAAGTCTTTAATCGACTGATAGATGCCTTCCTTGTCAGGTATTTCTGAGAGCACGAGCTTTTCCTCGTCCGGCAAATACTCTTCGAGATCGCGAATAAACAGGCCGCTGCCGTACGGGCTCTCTACCTGCCCGTAGCAGAAGAGATTGATTCTCGGCAAGAGAGTTTTGGTCAACAGGGCCACGCACTCATCCGTATCTATTTCACCCCAGTTGTCGCCATCTGAAAAGTGGAACAAGTAGATGTTCCACTCGGCCGGATTGTAATCCTGTTCCATGATCCTGGCCGCCACCTTGTAAGCCGACGAAATGATGGTGCCGCCGCTCTCGCGGGTGTGGTAGAAGGTCTCTTTGTCCACCTCTCTGGCTACCGCATCGTGTATCACATAGCGCGTTTCGATATTCTCGTACTGGTAGTGCAGCCATGTGTCTATCCAGAACGATTGCGTCCGTACAATCTCTTTCTGCTCATCTCCCATCGAGCCGGAGACGTCCATCATGTAAATGATGACGGCATTGCTTTCCGGCTGAACAACGGTTTTCCAGGTCCGGTATCTCCGGTCCTCCCTGATCGGCACGATCGCCGGATTGTCGGGGTTGTAGCTTTGTGAGATAATCTGACGCCGGAGCGCCTGTTTGTAAGTGCGTTTGAAGTGTCGGAGGGACTCCGGCCCGGTGTCGCTGATGCCCGTGTAGCGGTCTTTGTCTGAATGGATATTCTTCTTGCCCTTGGGCTCAATGTTCGGCAGCTCGAGTTCTTCACCCAGCATCTGCGCCAACTCATCCAGCGAGATGTCTACTTCCAGGATATGGCGGCCAGGAGCGTCTCCGGCTTCCCCGGCGCCATCCTGACCGGAACCACTCCCGATGGGTGTGCCGATATCGCCCCCGCCCTGACCTACGCCGCCGCTCTTGCGCGAACTGAACCGGAAACGTGGCACATTGATCTGGTCGATGGGAATACTGACCAGGTCTTTGCCTTTCTTGCCGATCAATTCACCGCGCGTCACGTACTTCTTCAAGTTCTTCTTGACTTTGCCGCGGATGATTTGGCGGAAGCGGCTGGCATCTTTGTCAATTCGCTTGACCATGACTATCCCCTACTGCAGTGAGTCCTTTACATCTCCTCTGGCGAAAATGCTGGCTACGTAGTTCAGCACATCCGTCGCGCTTTCGTCATTGTACCCGAAGTACTTGATCATTCGCGATTTTACCACGTCTATCTTCTCTTGCGTTTCTTTGTCCACGACATTCGAAATCAGCGACGTGAGCTTGATCGAATCTTTCTGATCCTCGAAAAGCTTGAGTTCCAGGGCTTTCTGTAGCCGCTCATTGGAGCGATAGTCGAACGATTTGTTCTCGAGCGCGAGGGCGCCGATGTAATTCATAATCTCCCGGCGGAAGTCATCTTTTCTGCTTTCCGGGATGTCGATCTTCTGCTCGATGGAGCGCATCAGTCTTTCATCCGGCTCCTCGTCCTGGCCGGTGTACTTATTCTTGACCTTTTCCTTCTGGGTGTAGGCTTTGACATTGTCAATATAATTGCCGCATAGCTTTTTCAGCGCCTCCTCGTCAGCGGCAATAGCGCGCTGCACTTCAGACTTGACGATGTCGGCGTACTCATCTTTAACGATGCTGAGAAGCTCGCGGTAGCGCTTCTTCTGCTCCTCGTTGGTAATCAGCGAGTGGTGCCGAAGCCCATCTTCAAGCTCATTCAGAACCATGAACGGGTTGATGCAGGTGCGGCCTTCGTCGCTGACCAGAGCGTTGGAGATTTTGTCCTGAATGTAGCGCGGCGAGATGCCATCCATTCCCTCGCGGTCCGATTCCAGCCTTAACTCTTTGATGTTGTCTTCGGTGAAACCAGGCAAAGTCTTGCCGTCGTAAAGCTTGAGCTTCTGCAACAAGGTAAGCTGTGCCTTCTTCGGATCTTCCAAACGGGTCAGAACGGCCCACATCGCCGCAAGTTCGATGGTGTGAGGAGCAATGTGCTTGCCTATGATTCGGCTGGCATTGTAGTCCTTTTCGTAAATCCGGATTTCGTCAGACAGTCGCGTGATGTAGGGAACATCGATCTTGACCGTACGATCGCGCAGAGCTTCCATGAATTCGTTGGACTGCAGTTTTTTGTATTCAGGCTCATTGGTGTGGCCGATGATCACCTCATCGATGTCCGTCTGCGCAAACTTCTTGGGCTTGATTTTGTGTTCTTGAGATGCGCCCAGCAGGTCATAAAGGAAAGCAACATCAAGCTTCAGCACTTCGATGAACTCGACGAGACCGCGATTCGCGATGTTTAGCTCGCCGTCAAAGTTGAAGGCGCGGGGATCCGAGTCTGAGCCGTACTGCGCGATTTTTCTGTAGTTGATGTCACCGGTCAACTCGGTTGAGTCTTGATTCTTCTCATCCTTCGGCTGGAAAGTGCCGACGCCGATTCTGTCTTTCTCCGACAACAACAGCCGCCTGACTTTGACATCTTGAATAATTCGGCTCCAATCCCCACCGTACTCGTGACTTTTTTCCTGATAGATGTATCTGCAAAACGGGTTCAGCTCGCCTTTGACTTGAATTTTTTGGTTCTGGGGTAATTCGCGGCTGAGTTCTTCTAAGGCTTTCGCGCGAAATCCTTCGGGGATCAGCAGGAGTGGCTCCTCGTGCATCGGGGAGTCTTCCCAGTGTTCATTGCCATCTTCGTCTTTGACTAGCCACGAATAGGTGAACATCGCGCCTTCTTCAGTTTTTGAGTAGGCCTCGAGTCCCTTTTTCAACAAGCGCACTATTGTACTTTTTGAACTGCCAACAGGGCCGTGCAGAAGGAACACGCGTTTCTCGGTACCATAACCCTTTGCCGCCGAGTTGATGAGATTGACAAACTTCTGCAGCGGCCTTTCCAGTCCGAAGACGGCATCATGTCCACCATCAACAGGATCGTCGAAGAATTTGTAGCGAATGACTTTTTCGTTGTATTCGACATACTCTTCCGTGCCGTACGAAACAAGCATGTCATAGAGTCGCTGGAACGCATTGCGCGTCACGCCCGGATTTGCCCTGACCAAGTCAAGGTATTCCACGAAGCTTCCCTCCCAGGTCAGTTGTCGGTATTCATTGACATCCTGGAGACCCTTGATCAGGGAAACAACGCTGTTGTCTGATGTGGTTTGGGATGATGCTTTGGGATCGGATTTGGAGCTCATAACGCACCTCCAAGTTCAAAGTGGGCAAATTCTTCCTTAACTGCGGCAAGTCGCGCATTTGCTTAATATATACAAAATCCATGCCACCTATATTTCAGGGCCGTGGATTGCAATATGGGATATTGCATGGCGTCGAAAATAGCAAACTGTGTCGCGTCGAAACACGACAACATACATGCTACGCCAACGTCTGAGGGGAGAATAAAAAAGCCGAAACAATCTCTCATTTCGACTGGAGGGGTGAGTCAAAGAACTACCTTGGGGCCTAGTCTTGCGCTCAAGGTACAACAATACCAAAACAAAAGTCAAGGTGTTTATGGTCGCTATCCTGGGGCCTTTTTGCCCGTTTTCCAAAACTGCGTCGGCCAGTTGAACTTTTTGTTGACAATCTGAACTCGATTGACTATCCTTCCACAGGTTAACCAACTCCGACATCATTCTCCATGTTCTCAAAGATTCTGAGTGCGGCGGTTCTGGGCATAGATGCGTATATCGTTGAAGTGGAAACCCACCTCGAAGGGCAGCTTCCATACTTCGCGATGGTGGGCCTTCCGGAGGGCGCCGTCAGGGAATCCCGCGAGCGCGTCAACGCCGCTATAAAGAACTCTGACTTCCGATTTCCACTGAAGCGCATTACCGTAAATCTCGCACCAGCGGATATAAAAAAGGAAGGATCTGCGTTTGATCTCCCGATTGCCCTCGGGGTGTTGGCGGCCGCGGGCCAGGTCTTGCAAGACAATATTGATGATTACCTCATCCTTGGGGAGCTGTCGCTGGACGGCAGCCTCCGGGCAATTCGGGGTGCGTTGCCAATTGCCATCGCTGCTCGAAAGGCGAAGAAAAAGGGCATTATTCTACCAAAAGAAAATGCAAAAGAAGCCGCGATCTCCCACGACGTGCCGGTCTACCCCGTGATCAGTCTAGCGGAAACTGTCGCATTCATTAATGGCATCAAAGAGATTCAGCCTTACGAGATCGATATCAATGAGGTCTTTTCCCAAAGCTTGATTTACTCCATTGATTTCTCAGATGTGAAAGGACAGGAGCACGTAAAGCGAGCGCTCGAAGTGGCTGCTGCAGGCGGGCACAATCTGCTGATGGTCGGCCCCCCAGGTTCGGGCAAAACAATGCTCGCAAAACGGTTTCCATCTATCCTGCCGGACATGACTCTTGATGAGGCTTTAGAAACAACCAAAATTCATTCAGTATCAGGTTTGCTTCCAGCTGACACGGCTTTGGTTGGCACTCGCCCCTTCAGATCGCCCCATCACACCATTAGCGACGCAGGTCTTATTGGAGGTGGTCATGTCCCCAAGCCCGGTGAGGTCAGTTTGGCAAATCACGGCGTACTCTTCCTGGATGAGCTACCTGAGTTTAAGAAGAATGTGCTGGAGGTGATGCGCCAGCCCCTTGAAGATGGCGTTGTTACCATCTCCAGAGCTACTATTTCCCTGACTTATCCGGCGCAATTCATGTTGGTGGGTGCGATGAATCCGTGCCTTTGCGGCTACCACTCTGACCCTAATCATGAGTGCAGTTGCACACCGCCTCAAATCCAGAAATACATGGCGCGAATCTCAGGGCCGCTTCTGGATCGCATCGACATTCAGATTGAGGTCCCCGCAGTGCTTTACAAAGAACTCGCAAGTGAGACTTGTAGTGAGACCTCAGAAGATATTCGAAAACGGGTCATGAAAGCTCGGGCCGTGCAATTACATCGATTTCGTTCGAGAAAAAGCATGTTTTGCAACGCCAGAATGGAGTCAAAAGAAATCCGGGAGTTTTGCCAGATAGACGACCGCGGGCACGACCTGATGAAAATGGCCATCAACAAGCTGGGTCTCTCGGCCAGAGCGTATGATCGAATTCTGAAGGTATCGAGGACAATCGCGGACCTTGAAGGTCAAGAGAACATTCGAGCGGAATATGTCAGCGAAGCCATCCAATACCGGAGCCTGGATCGAAGTACCGATGGAATCTAGCCTCGGCTGGGCGCTTTCGCGCCACCGGGCAATGAGTCGCAGATGGCGCGGTAGTCCATTCACGTCCCCACAAGATCGTTCAAAGGCAAAGCTCTGAAAACTGAAGACCACCGCGAGATCATGAATGCTTCTTCGGGTAGTCACAGAACAACAGATTACCCTTACCTTTTGAGATTTCTTTCCAGGAAATTAGGTTGAAATCAACACAAAAAACTCCGCAGGTAGGGATGTTGTCAACCTTGTGGTTCGTCAAGTATTCTGCCAACTGTGTAAAACCTGGATTGTGACCGACTAGCATCACACTTCTCAGTGAATCGTCCATTTCCCAAATCATCGCCACGAGGGCGGACAGCTCTGCTTCATAGATGGAGTCATCAGCCGCGAGCTTCTTCTTGGGAAACCCGATTTCTTTGGCGATAAGCGTAGCGGTTTTGAGTGCCCTGTTTGCCGGGCTGGAAATAATCAGATCAATCTTTGCACCGTATTCCTGCAATCGCCGGCCCATAAATGCGGCGTTCATCTTGCCGCGCTTATTGAGAGGACGGTCAAAGTCCGCCAAGCTTGCATCCTTCCAACTTGATTTCGCGTGCCTGGTCAGGTATAGTCGTTTCATTTTGCCACTCTTTGCTCGTTCAATATGTGCGGGAAGCCGCCTTAAAATCCTTCTTAAAGGTTCTTCTTCAACTAACCCAATCGCTTCGTCAAGGGACACCCAGATACGTTCTCTACAAGACGCCTCGGGCCATTCATCGAGAACATCTTCTACATCCAACAAGAAGACCTGTATTTTGCAGACACTGCCCCATTTCTCACGCTCGTAGGCCGCGACTACCTCGGGGTAGATCTTCCCTCTGACACCCGCTTCTTCATAAGCTTCCATTCGGGCTGATTCAGTTGCTGTCTTGCCCTCCTCGATAAGGCCCTTGGGAATAATCCATCGTTGGCGACGCATCGAGGTTATTAGCATGAGCTTAACGCCCTTTACTTCAAAGCGATACGGGAGTACGCTGGATTGCGCACATGCTGCATTTCTCTTCGGTGACATGGCTTACGACGCTCGAGCGTGGCGCCCGTCACTCAGGTAGACCATAAATCGACAGATTCTTGTTCTTGAACCTCTCGTCTTTGGTGATTTCCAGGCCAAACCAGTATGGGGGGACGAATGCATCACTTTGCTCGACTGTTTTGAACTCGACTTCCGCTGTGACAAGTTTACTTAGCGCCTTGTCGTAAACATCTACTTCGATCAAGGCGCCTTTGTAGTTTATCTCAAATCTCATCTTTTCTACGCGTCTATTCTCGGTTAAAGGCCAAAGTCGCTCAAACTGTTCGCGTGACAGTCCGACCTCTACTTCTTCGCGCTCCAGGCCTTTACCACGCTTAACAGCCTGAGAAAACTCATTTCCCTTCTTTCGCACCCTGACTTCATGATGGTCGCCAATCACCAAGTATCCCTGCAGAATTTCGTTGTGTGGATACTCCAGCAGATCCGCTGGTCTGTCCTTTACCAGGAACTTTCTTTCGATTTCAAGATCCATGAAGCACCTGTCATTGTTTATTATAGTGACCGCTTGATCTCAGCCCATAAGTACTCGTAGGCTGCCGTGGCACTGGAGCTTGGCTTGAAACGGGCCACCGGCTGGCGGTAGATTCCCATTCTCTCGACATCAGAACTGCAGGGGATAAAAGTGCTACAGCAATGGTCCGACTGAGTCTGCATTTTTTCCAGAAACTCCAGGTGCATTTTCTTGCGCCGCTCCACCATTGAGAAGAAAGCACGAATCTTTGACCGATCCAATTCATTCTCTCTGAAAAATCTCAACAATCTGTCGTAAGTGCGGACAGAAAGAGTCGTTGGTATCAAAGGGACGAGAATCAGATCGGCCGCAAAGAAAACGTTCTCTGAAAGCAGGCCGATGCTTGGCGGACAATCTAAAAACACATAATCATACGCGTCTTCAAACGGCCTGAAAAGTCGCCGCAGTCGCTTCCTTGACTGCTTGAACCCACACAACGCGAGGTCCATTTTCCGGAAAGAAAGTTTCGCTGGCAACAAATCCAGATTGTCAAAATCCGTCCCTCTGATATTATTCTCTATATGCCTGCCCCCTCTGAGAAATTTCTTCGACCCAAAACTCCTTCGCCCTCTGATTCTAAAATAGAAGGACGCACAACTTTGTGGGTCCAGGTCACAGATGAGCGTGGGAGCGCCATCCTGAGCAGCGAGGTAGGCCAAGTTTACTGCAGCGGCGGTTTTGCCAACTCCGCCCTTAATGTTGTATAAGGCGACGATCTTCACAGAATCAATTGTAGTTTTGTGAGTAAAACATCTCTGATATTCCTGCAGAGTCGAATTGACGGGTGTTATCCAAAAAGTTTGATGAAAAGCGCGGCGTTACCGGAGTCACTGAACCGGTCAAAGGTCTGCGCAAAGGCTTGACGCACTCCCTGCTGTCTCTGGAACAAAACGGCTGTTAAGCCGCCGATAGCCGCTACAGCGCTATGGTGTTTTTCAGTCTTGGAATCGCTGTTCAGGAATTCCTTCAGGTGTTGCTGCTGGACATATAGATCGTTGAATTCGCCCAGATTGTCCTGCAGTTTTTTGACCTGCCTGATTATGCTTGCCATCTCTTTTTCCGGGAAGAGCGTTGCGAAGAACTCCAGTAGATAGCGGAGCTTCTTGCAGTCGATGCGCAAATTGTGCAGCTCGGGATCAGGTGAATCATCAGCAATCGCCTGACCCAGAGTCATAACCTGATTATACTTCTTCCAAATGAACTTTCTCGCGAGTTCGGACACTGGCTTGCTGGAATTCTTTGCTGCATCAGGATGATTTAGGAAATCATCCCATGCCTCCATCGTTCTCTTGTATGCCCCAGCAGACAGCGCCCTGACCAGTTTTTGATGCTCGCGCTTGCGTTCTCTGCGCATTGTGTCAAACATAGGCTCAAGGTGTGAAGCCAGGTCTGCAGGCAGCATGCTCCTATACTCATCTTCTTTGAGCAGATAGACATCCAAATCGCGCAGCCGGCTTGTCAATTTGCCAAGTTCTGCAAAATCTCGTTTATAGCGCTCCGTAACCTCGTGAGGAAAGACTCCTTTGAGTTGCGTCAGCGCCGAGCGAGTGCGCCGGATAGCGACTCGAAAATCATGTAGGAATTCAGTATCGATGTCAGCCTTAAGTCCGGCCTCGTTTTGCTGCATAACGTTCAGCAGCTTCATGAAGATCTCTCTTGCTGCTACCCTGCCTGGCCAATCTGGCCGAAGTGAGATGTTCACCTTTGAAGAATAATCACCGGGTTGTTTGCCATGCGCCTCAAGAAGAAGCGTCAAGACATCTGCCTTTTGCGGCTTCAAACCCAGTTTATACAAGAATACACGAAATTCATTGAACTCCTGATCATAGCCTCGGACCTGCTGCAATCGAAGTGTGCTTGGCGCTTGGGGAGGCGATCCATCGCCTGCGGGAAGGATATCCTCGACATGTACTAGCAGGACGCTTTTTTCATCATCGTTTAGAACACGAAGGGTCTGGGCTTGGCTTTTCATACTCGCCAGTAGCAACAGAGCACGCACGCCAAGGCAAGGCTTCAGCGCTTCTTTCAGGGGGCTATCAGGGAAGTCCCACCAGAACTTAGGCTGGAGGGTTGAAGCTACGGGTGATGTCGCAACCTCGCGATCTTGGCGCCAGTGATACAGACGGTATTCGGTAGTTTTTTGCAGGAGTGTTAGACCTTTGTTGTAGAGACGCCAATCGAAGGTATCAAAGAAGCATTGGACCCCATTTCGTGGGCGCTCCGCCATGATGGTGTATGATTTCGATATCTCATTGATGATGTTCGGCGCATCAATAAGAATGTAGGTTTCAACCGTCTGCAAGCTATAATCCATCCTTCAATAAGTGAGAGATAATCATGTTGTTCTGGCGATGCGCTTGAGAGGCCTGGCAACAAGCCAAAGCTCCGACCAATCGCTACCCGGCCTTAGATTCTTTCCTGGTTCCTTCTTTTTGCCGATTTCTCCGCCTTTCGCAGCTGAGACCTGCAATATCCGAGGAACACATCTTGGGCACGAACACCACCGTTGTTTTTTGCCAAGGTGTTGCGCCCATATGGGTCCTGCCCAATCCAGGTCGCTTTGACATTATCCCGCCATTGGATGTCCAGAAAATATTCTAGCTCCTCCTGAATCGATCTGTCGTAGATTGGGCACACAACTTCCACACGGTGGTCCAGGTTGCGTGACATCAGATCTGCCGAAGAAATATAATATCGTGGATTACCATCGTTGCAAAATGCGAACAGGCGGGTGTGCTCAAGAAACTTGTCTACAATACGCTTGGCCTCAACGTTTTCACTCAGCCCCTTGACCTGCGGAAGCAAGGAACACATTCCGCGCACCATGAGCTTGACGTCGACACCTGCTTGACTTGCTTGATAGAGTTTTGTGATTATTGCCTTATCGACGAGGTTGTTTAGTTTTAGCGTGATGTATGCTTCCTTGCCTTCCTGTGCGTTTCTTATCTCAATGTTGACCAGCTTGACGAATTTCTGACGCAGATTAAAGGGCGACACAAGCAAATGCCGAAAGGCGCCTCTCTTGTAGTTGTCTTCGATCAGCTCAAACACTTTTCTGATTTCTTTGGTAATCAGAGTATTTGAAGTGAAGAGGCCCTGGTCAGAGTAGAGTTTGGCAGTTGCCTCATTGAGGTTGCCGGTCGCGATGTTGGCATAAAGCACATCCTGTTTTTTCTCACGGCGGGTAACTATAATCATCTTTGCGTGGACTTTCAGGCCAGGCACACCGTGGATGACTTTCACACCCTCTTCCCGAAGCTTTTCTGACCAACTGATATTTGGTTCTTCATCAAATCGTGCTCTCAACTCCACCACCGCAGTCACGGATTTTCCATTTTTGGCAGCATTTATTAAGGCATTTATGATATTCGAATCGTTCGCCACTCGATAGAGTGTCAACTTTATGTCGGTCACCTTCGGATCGATCGCTGCCTCTCGCAAAAAATCGATGACATATTCAAACTTCTGGTAAGGATAATGAAGTAAGATGTCTTTTTTGCGAATGGCCTTAAATATGCTGCCGCGAGCATCAAAATCTCTGTGCGAGAGAGGTAGAGTCTTGGCCTCCTTTTGATTGGATATTTCAATTCTCGGGAAATTCATTAGATCTTTGAGATTCAAATATTTTCTTCCGGAAATCAAGTCACAGCCTACCTTATTCAAATGAAGCCTGGAAACCAGAAGCTTCAGGAATTCATCCGACATCCGGTTGTCGTAAACAAAGTGTACCGGTGTGCCGGATTTCCGTTGCTTCAGACTCTTTGATATTTTTCGGACATAGCTCTCCGATAAATCATCGTCAACATCCAATTCTGCATCCCGGGAAAGCTTGACAGAGTAAGCCTCAATTCGGTCATAGTTGAATATGTTGAAAACACTTGCCAAACAATGACGAATCACGTCTTCCAGGAACATAATATATTGACTCTCGCCACATCGTGGTAACGTGACAAAGCGACCAAACGAAGCTATCGGGACTTCAATGATAGCATGTTTCACTTTGTGGCCGTTGTTCTTTAGCAAACGGATGGCCAAATAGAGAGAGCCATCCTTTAGCTGAGGCACCTCAGCGCCTTTGCCCAACATCAACGGCACAAGTTTTGGACGGACTATTTGCAGAAAATGGTTCTTAACAAATTCTTCCTGGTCCGGGTTGGTTTCTTTCTCATTGATGACAAAGATCTTGTTTTCTTTCAACTCATGCAATACCTGATTGTACGTGCTTTCGAAAACACCCTCTTGTGCATGAAAAGTTTCCTGGATAGTAGCGAGAATCTTCTTCGGGTCAGCACCGACAATTGCATTTGCCTTCTTTCCCAGCAGAGCGAGTCTCTTTAGATTGGCCACTCTAACACGAAAGAATTCATCCAGGTTTGAGGAGAATATCCCGAGAAACTTAATTTTCGCCTTCAACGCAACTGTCGGATCCGCTGCCTCTCTTAGCACTCTGGCGTTGAATGCTAACCAACTGATTTCCTTGCTTTCAAATCGATTCGTCACTTTTGTCATACCTTTGTGTAGACGGCCTTCAGTATCTTCAGGAGAACAACTACCCACAGTTTCTGACAAGGCTTGCCATTTTCGCGGTCAGGCCTGATCATGCTGAGGCTGGAGTATCACTTCTTAATAGGTTGGGTCGTACATGGTGTTTGAAATCCACTTGTGTAAATCTGACGGCCGGGGTTCCGTGGCAAGATCTTGTTGATAGGCTTTTTCCGCTACGGCGACTGCTATGGCCAGTGAAACATTACGGATATCAGCAAGTGGCGGGTAGATCGCCCCCTCGGCTAGGTCTGCTTCCGAGACCATTTCAGAGAGGGTGCCGGCCGCGGCCAAGAACATTGCATCACTGACCTTTCTGGCGTTGCAGGCGATGGCGCCCAAACCAATGCCAGGGAACACATAAGCATTGTTGCCCTGTCCGGGGCGATAGGTTTTACCCTGAAAGGTAACCGCTGAAAACGGACTGCCGCTGGCGAAAATGGCTTGACCACCGCTCCATTCATAAGTTTGTTGCGCAGTACATTCAGCCCGGGATGTGGGATTTGACAATGCGAAAATCACCGGTCGATGATTGATCTCGGCCATCAGTTCCACAATTTCTTGCGTAAAGGTCCCAGGCGAGCCTGTAGCGCCAATCAGCACGTGCGGTCGGATCGACTTAATTGCGTCAATGAAATGAAGTTGTGGATGGTCGTGGGCGTAAGGCAAGTTGTGCGGCCTGATGTTCTCTCGGCTCTTGACTACCAGACCGGAGCGGTTCGCGAACCACAACCTGCGGGCCGCCTGTTCTTCACTAAAGCCGGTTTCGCAAAAAGCAGCCTTTATAAGATCCGCAATTCCTGTGGCCGCTGAGCCGGCGCCAAGAAACATGATGCGCAGGTCTTTGAAATCATTTCCTGAAATTCGAGTTGATGCGTAGACGCCGGCCAGCGCCACGGCAGCCGTCCCCTGGATATCATCGTTAAAACACAGCACGGAGTCCCGGTAGCGATTCAGGAGGGCAAAGGCATTCGGGGTTTGGAAATCTTCGAACTGGATAAGCGCCTGCGGAAACGCATCCTGCACGGCCTGGACAAACTCGTCCACCAGTTCAAAGTAGGCATCGCCCGTCAAGCGTGGCTCGTTAATTCCCAGATAGAGGCGATCGTTTCGCAGTTCGTCGTTATTGGTTCCCACATCCAGCATCACCGGTAAACATTGATGCGGATGGATGCCGGCGCCCGCCGAATAGAGCGCAAGTTTGCCAATCGGTATTCCCATGCCATTTGCGCCGAGATCTCCCAAGCCCAGAATACGTTGGCCATCGGTGATCACAATCATTCTGACGTCTTTTTCAGGCCAGTTGTCAAGCATCTTGCGGATGTGCCCACGATCACGTGGCGTGATATAGAAGCCGCGCGGTTGTCGAAAAATGTGGGCAAACTCCTGACAGGCCTGTCCGACGGTCGGGGTATAAATGATCGGCATCAACTCTTCGATATGGTCGATCAGCAGGCGGTAAAACAAGCGCTCATTTCGGCCCTGCAGACCCTGCAAATAAATGTAGCGCTCGATGTCGTAGGCCTTACGCCGGATATTCTCTAGCGCTCGGGCTGCCTGCGCTGCCTGGTCGCAGACCGCAGCCGGCAGCAGCCCTCGCAACTTGTACATTTCGCGCTCGGCCGGCGTGAATGCCGTGGCTTTGTTGAACATGGCACTTGCCAGCAATTCCAAACCTTCAGGGTGTTTCCGGCTCATCTTCTTTCCTTTGGATTAGCTATCCGGACGGGCTCAGTTCCTCTAGGTCAAAAGCGCGTCCGACATGATTTCAACGATACATGGCGCTTTGGACTTCAAGCCCTCTGCAAACGCTGCCTTAAGTTGCGAGGCTTTTTCAACCCTGGCGCCGCCTCCGCCACAAAGCTTGGCAAACTCCGCGAAGTTCGGGTTGTGCAAGGAAGTCTGCCAGACGTCCCATTCTCCGTCGCGCTGCTCCTTTGAGATCTTTCCAAGCTCTTTGTTGTGCAGTAAGACAACAAGAATATCCATGTTGTATTTCACAGCCGTGGTAAAATCCGCCAGATACTGGCCGAATCCGCCATCGCCACAGACGACAATGACTTTCCTTTCGTCACCTACCGCGGCCCACGCCCCCATGCCTGCGGGCAACCCGAATCCAATGGAACCGAGGTAGCCGGACAGGATAACGCTTTGTGTTCCGTTGCACTCAAAATACCGGCCAAAAGAGTAGGTGTTGTTGCCGACATCAACACTCAGGATTGCGGTGTCCGGGGCGACTTTGGATAACTCCTCAAATATGACAGCAGAATTCAGTCCCTTGCCTTCGTCCTTCTTTGCCCGTTCCGCCTTTTCATTCCGCCAGGATTTCTTCAATTCCGCAAGCTCTTTTCTTTGGTCATTGCAACCAATCTGTTCCGGCAAGCGCTCCTTTATCAGCTTTGCGGAGAGACCGATATCACCCCAAACCGCATCATCAACAGCGTGAAACTTCCCGAGCGCCATGCGGTCGAAATCGACTTGAATAATGGCTTTATGGGAATCAATACCGGTGTGTTTGGAAAAGGACGCGCCAAACACAATGAGTAGATCCGACTCATTCATCAGCGTACTTGCAACCGGCGTACCACTTGCGCCCAATACGCCACCGCCAAGAGCATGATTGTCGGCGATTAGCCCTTTGCCCTTGAAGGTGGTAATGACAGGACAATTGAGTTTCTCCGCCAGGGCGACCACCTCGTTCATTCCGTCGCCGGCGCCATAGCCGACAATGATGAGGGGCTTCTCTGCCCTTGAAATCCGATAGACAGAATAATTGATGGCTTGATCAGGAGGCGTAATTGTTGTCTGACTGATTCTTCCTTCCGGGCGGCCCGGGCCAACGTCGCCGGCTTCCTGGACCTGAATCTCGTCGGGGAAAATAAGATTCGACACATTCCTCTCGACGATCGCGCTTTTGCATGCAAGCGAGGCCAGTTCAGCGTGGTCGCTGTCAGAGAGGACGGTTTGGCTAAACTGTGAGACCGCAGCGAATGCGGAAGCAAGATCGATTTCCTGAAAAGCGCCCGGTCCCAAAACCTGTGAATTCACCTGCCCGGTCAGCGCGAGGACAGGGGCCCGGTCCATTTTGGCGTCCCACAAACCGGTCAGCAGGTTGGTTGCGCCGGGACCGGCAATAGCAAGACATGCGGCGGGCTTCCCTGAGACTTTTGCATAACCGGAACAGGCAAAAGCCGCTGCTCCCTCATGCCGAACACCAAAATATCGAATGTTTCCTTTTTCCTCCTGGATTCGAACTGCCTCGGCAACACCAAGGTTGGAGTGACCGACGATGCCGAAGACAGTGTCAATCCCCCACTCGACCAGGGTTTCCATCATCACATGGCTTACGGTCCAGTTGGAACGCTTGGGTTTGGGCGCGAGCGCCTCGATCTTGCCGTTGCTTTCCCTGACCTTGACGGTCTCGACCACGTCGTCATTGCCGACGCCCTTGCCGGTCTTGAGATCAAACTTGAATCCATGCCAGGGACAGCGGATGTGCTCGCCGCAAAACTCGCCATCTCCCAACGGGCCTCCCTGGTGAGGACAGCGGGCGTTGACCGCATAAAGTCCTTTTTCAGTCTTGGTCACTGCCAGCTGTTTGGAGCCGACATTTGCGGTGATTATCTTGCCGCCTTGAACATCATTTGCATCAGCAAGCTCGGTCCACTGCTCATCGCCTTTGTCGCTTTGGCGGTTGGCAGCAGAGATGGTCAGGTCTTCGTTGTCCTTGAAACCGACGTACCAGTGCGAGCCGTCACAAAATGGTTTATTTCTGGAATGCCCGCATCGGCAGAGAGCAGCATGTTCATGACTCGCACCCTTGCCCATTTCAGTGTCTTCAAGAGTAAGTCCACCCCTAACTTGATAGGGGCCATTGCGGGAAATGTGGATTTGAGGTTGATTGTTGTACTCGGTGTGGATCTTGCCGTCGATAGCATAGCTTAGAGCGCCAGACGGACACTTTTTGATGGTCTCAATGATTCTTGTTTTGCTTTCGCCATCCGGGTCGATCCAAGGCTCTATTGCCATGCGCCAGACTTTCGGCAAACCATTGGTGCAATGAGCAGCATGCGAACAAATACCTCGGTTATCCAGAATGGTTATTGATTTGCCCTTATATTCATCCAGTTGGTCCGGCTGGCGCTCCGGGGATTTCTCGTCGGTCCAGCCAATTGCAGCGTGGGTTCCATCGCAGAACGGTTTCGTTTTCGAAGCGCCACATCTGCAAAGACTGACCGAACCTTTGGTCTTAATCTCTTCTCCGCGCGAGTTTTTAAACTCCTTTAAGCCGGTGACTGCCAGCTGGCCATTCTTTTCACGTACAATAGTAACGGCGTCGCGCTTTGGTTCAGACATGATCGATCCTTGTGTTAATGCATTTGGCTACCCTTTCTGTATTATCTCGCCAAGACGTTTTCCGGCCAGAGAGGGAGGACCTTGCGAGGTAGAAAGAAACATCTCCAAGGAGACAACTTTCCTCCGCCGCCCTTTGTTCTTTCGTAAACTCAGCCTTTCTCGGTTTGCTTTTTTCTCGTTCTAGTTCTTCTTCTTGTTCTTCTTTTTCTTTTTGTCCTTCTTTTTGTCCTTCTTTTTCTTTTCCTTCTTCTTGTTCTTCTTCTTCTCGTCTTTCTTTTTTGCCTTACTTTTCATTCTCTTCTCCTTCTGGGTTTTGGGTTTAGCTTTCGCCAAAGTCGTTTGCTTAAGTAATATTTCCCGAGGGAAAACCATCATGCGCTTCTGAGCAAACGCGGTCTTGAGATACTGAATCTGGCCTAGAGTCAACGAAACACGAACTGACGTTTGGGCGCCTGTTAGCCCCTCATCCAAAGCAAGCAAGGCATGCGCGCGCCGGCTAGCGATCCCTGCGTCCAACTGACTGACCCTCCGGCAGGTTTCCCGCTCTTCCGCCGTCAAGAATTTACCGACGATTGGGTTAGGGTTATTTTTTTCTTTGACCATTCTATCTCCTGGTTAACAAGTTTTTCTGGCATTACACCAATTCCTGAGTTTTCGGTCAGACACTAACTGTTAGAGTGGCTTTCACCTGTCCCGCCTTGTCGTTAATTACTAAAAGCTCGGTAAAGGGTGAGTCTTGCGTGTTTAACTGCTCCTTCATCAGAAACGATGATTCTGTTGTCAGGCGAAAACGTAATGCCCTCCATTTGTGGATGCCGTTTGGCAGGGAACTGCGCAACTGCAACGACCTGCCCGGTCGGCGTAATCTCCGCAATGGCGCTCTGACGGGCTGCCACGATAAAGTAATTACCTGATTGCGGGTTTCGTTCAATTCCGGATGGCTGGAATTTCTTGCCCTTAATGTGTTGCGCAAAATCCTTGATGGGGATCACCGTGTGACCACCTTCGACTAGCTGTCTGGTGTCAAGCGACCAACGGTATATTGTCAGTTTTCCCTTCCGTTCCCGGCCCAGAGGGTTCTTGCTCATTATCAGAAGCGCCCGTTGGTCCGGGTCATAGGCCAAGCCTTCTATTTCATACTCCCGTCCAACGCCGGTTGTGTGCACGGTGAAAGGGACCGTCTCTCCGTCAGCACCTTCACGACACTCGTAGATCCGGCCAGTACTTGTGACCAGGTAAATGGTGTCATTAGTCACGGCAATTCCTTCGAAATCGCCTGAAATAGGTTTTTTCAGGTCGCCGAGGCCGAATGCCTTCACGATTGAGCCGTCCCGATAGTCGACATCGAAAACGACTCCCTGCTCGTCGTTGTGGCCTAGAAGCCGGTTGTCATCGGTCATGGCCAGACCCGATATCTCCTGCAACCGTTTCGGCAGCTTCCACCGCGTCGCGGCCTCGGATTTGAGATCATAGCTTCCGAGTGAGCTGTTGCCAGGTAGCAGTTCCGTCGTATCCGGTGAATGTCGCGCAGTTGATGTTTCCGTATCCGCCATCGATTCTCCATGATGGTGGACTGGCGTATCCCCTCCAAATTGCAGGGACGCCAGGTAGAAAACGATGCTGAAGGTAAGAAAACCAAAAAGCAGTTTGTCTCCGTTTGTTAGCATGGGCGCTATGCCTTTTCAACTTTGTGCTTTTTTAATTCAACCTTGGTGATATGATGCTTGTCGCCTCTTTCAATCTGCCCGATGAGGGCCGCTCGGTCCACGGATTTCTTGAGGCGTACATCAAACACCAGAATGGAGTTGCCATTTTCTTTCGCGATTGTGGGGTCGAGATGCCATTTTTTACCAATGGACTCGAGAACTTGAATCGTGGTTTGTTCGGATCTTTCGGGTTTTGTCGTGTGAACCAGGAGCTGAGCGTTAAAGGATTTCCCGTCGTGATGCGCTTCTGCAACAGGCGCTGCCACAACAGGCGCTATTGCACCGCCGTTAGACGGGGCGCCCGTTTCATCCGGGGTGCTGATGTTGCAGCCGATCATTACCGCCGGTCTCGCGCCAAAATCCGTGTACCACACGGCAACCGCGATGGCATTGAAAAACACGGATGAAATAAAGGCCACGTTGAGAAGCTGAACGCCAGCCGCCAGCCCTATTCCCGCCACAATGAAGACGAAAACCCCATCCATTGGTTCATTGAGTGTGGTCCTAAATCGAACGGCAGCCACAATACCGGCCAGGCTGAACGCCAGGGCAAGGCTGCCTTTAACCAGAAAAACGACGCCTGCGATGGCGATGGGTAAGACAAGAAGCGTGTGAGCAAAGGTCTGAGCATATTTCTTCTTGTTGTGGGTCCACCGGTAGACCCAGGCAACCGGCAATGTAAGCGCAAATGACAAAAGCAGAGCCATCAAGACCGGAATCGAGGTTGCGGGATCGAGCAGACCTTCCAGCCCCTCAACCCTTTCGCCCAGCACAGCCGAAGTACCGGCACCAAATTCGGCGCCTGATATTCTTGCTTGGTGTGACCGTTCCTGCGCAAGATGGTAGGGTATCTGGGGAAACACGTTAAAGAGACCAAAGATAATGCCAATTATCGCCACATAGTAGACAACGAGGCGAAACATTATGTTGCTTGTGATTTTTTCAAGCATATATTCTATTCCTTTTTTCAAAGTGATTAATTGGAAATCAGCGCCATACAAATTCAGTCATACATCCTGCACTACCATCGGTTCTTACTTTCACCCGTGAGTTGCATGCAGTGACTCTTCCTGAACTTCTATGTCCCTAACCTGTCATAGCTAAGCACTAGAACGCAAATCCTGCGCTAACATACACGCCCGTCAGATCATCGCCGTTTATTATTCCAACACTTATCGTCTGTACGCGATGGAGAAAGGAGAGCCAGAATCCGCCTCCAAAGCCGCTATGCCATTCATCGGCATCATCCGGGTCTTCATCGAGGAAGACGCGACCAACGTCGGCAGCGCCAAATAGCCCAAATTCTCCCGGTACCAGAAATTTGATTTTCCCTACCCTGAAGCGCAATTCAGCATTGCCGTACGCTGAGGCATCTCCGCCAAACCGGTCTTGCCGGAAACCACGCAGATTGCTCGGCCCTCCCAGGTAAGTGGCCTCATGGAATGGGAACGTACCCCAGACCTTCTCTCCTCCCACGCGCAGTGCCAGTGTCGGACTTGTAGGCATATTGGCGGTGAGATAAGTCGAAGCAGCGCCATTAACGCTACCGAAGGTAGATTCAACATCCCAGACCTCCAGGTAGACTACGCCGGCAGCCCTAATCAGAAGGCCTTTGGTTGCGTACCCAGGATTGTTGCGGGTATCGTATTTGAGTTCAGCCTGTGCGCCCACCTGACCAAACGATTCCGTGCCATACAGTGTCGGAATCAACGAGCCAATGAATTGGTCGTCATTGTCACTCATGGGCGTGTCGGAATACTTAAGGACTGGTCCAACAGTAGCGGTAAGTTTCGGGCGCAACACCTCTTTGCCACCACCCTCTTTGCCTCCACGGTTGCCTCCGAATTGGAACTCGAAACTTGGCGCAACCACAAATTGTTTTCGATCAACATCATAAAACGAAGTCGAACCAGGAATCTCCGTCTCGTTGCCCAACCCATTGAAGCGGATCACGTTGATTCCGGAGAACTCCAGGTGGAGTATCCAGTCGATGTTGGGCCAGACGTGATGGAACCTTCCTGTATAAGCGACGAAGGGCTCCAAACCGTTGCTGGCCAAACCAAGACTGACGGCATGACGTGAGGAGAAAGGGTCTTTCCGGTGCCCAAAGTACGACCGGCCACCGATGATCCCCACGTACGCGCCCAGATCGGGACTTGCTGTAACAATCGGAAACGAGAACCCCAACTTGCCCCAGTCGAGAGTGTATTTCGTGTTAAGATTTTTTGGGCCAACAGGACGCGTGTAAGGACGTTGGTTGACTTTTGCTCCTTTGCCCTTGTCGAAGCGATTGTTACCTCGCGAGTCAAAGAAACGGGTCTTGCCAGCTCCTGTCTGCGAGTTGTTAGCGAACGAGTCGTCGCCGCCACCGCCATCGACCAAAACCGTTATCTTTCCCTTCCCTCCCAAAACGGTTACCTTGTCGTCGCCGCCCTGCAGGTAGAAACGGATCTCCTTGGTTTCCTTTGGATGGAAGGTCCTGGTGAAGTACGGGGTCTTCATTGCTCCGTTACCACCAGCCATGACACCGATGCGGACCGAGAGATCCCCATTGGACTTATGCTCCAACTCAACATACTCGTCCTTTTCAGTGGTCTTGATCTCCGCCTGGCGAGTAATCAAGTCGTAGTATCTGCTGACGAACTTGGGCAACTGGTCACGGCGCGATTTAATTGCATGCGCAAGGGACTCTCCGATCAGTTCGTAGTAAGGTTTCGGCAACCTCCGAACTGCGTCATCTATGAGTGGATCAGGCAGTTGTTTGACAAACACGGTGGTCACCGAATCCCACACGCTTTTCTCCAGTTCGGCCAGGAACTCGCGATCCAGTTCCCAACCGTTGATCGAGAGACCGATGAGACTGGGATATTTGTCCTGGAATTTGATTAATTTGGGAACCGCCCTGCGGCCCAGCGCCATTGCAAAGCCGTCGAGATTAATAAACGCTTGGTCGCGATCTTCAGGTATGGGCGCCCACTTGTAATTGTCGCCATCCGGGAACCTCGCCCAGCGCCACTGCCCGGAATGACGGTCCTTGTCGTTGATGAGAAAATCCATGAGTCTTGCTTTGAGGTACACTGCCGCGTCAACGCGATTACGAGGGCCTTTTTCCAGATGCTTCCAGACCTTCTCTGTGCCGCTGATTTTCACTGAACCGGCGAAACCAGGCGTACCGTCGGGTCCTTCGGATGGATGCTCCTGCAGCGTCCCGATGAGGCCGGCAAACTCGTCACGGTACTTGCCCAGTCTGGGATCATCCGGGATGACAACCAATGTGTGTTTCGAGTGCAGAATTCCAGTCGCTTCCATCAGTGGGTCTACCACAAGTGCCCCGGTCGGGAGCAGCGCGCTGATAAGGTCTTGAAGGACGTCCTCCACGACAGTATTTTTGAGCTGGCTCCATATCCGCTTGGTCGGGTCTTTGTCCAGAGAGCGAACCGTGTAACGGCGGCCGTCTTCGCCAGTAAAGTGAAGGGAGATGGACTGGCCAAAGCCACCGGTTCGAAGCGGAGTCAGGCCTCCGCCGACGCTGCCGAGATCCAACACCTGAACCTCGATAGGCGTAGTCCAAAGATGCCGGTAATCGCTTCCGTAAAACCACTTCTTGAAGCCCCCAGCCCGGAACCGTTCACCCGGGACGACCGTGTGCGTTTTGGCACCCTGAGGTGGGACGGATCGGTGAATCTTTCTCCCCGCGGTTGATGGCGCATCCTGACCTCCTAAGTCCGCTGGACCGGTAAAAGCCAATACCAGCGCTAGAACAGCAGCACCCCACCAACCTTGTCGCGGATGTCGGGACATTCCTTGTATATTTCTCTTACGTATGGTTGTGACGACCATCTTCACAAACGTGATGGCGATAACGCGAATCGTTAATGTCATTGCAATTCTTCCTCCTGCCAGTCATTACTATTCTGATAAATCAAGTTTCCGACAAAATACAAATCACCCTTCTACTTAGTACTTGGGTTCATAAAGCTTTTTGCCGTCCGAGTGCACTTGCCTTGCTAGATGGCCTTAAAACAAACAAGATTAAGATAAGAACAGATAGAGCTAAAGATATATAACACAGCGGCACTCCTAATTCAGTACGTGGACAAGTGTTACCAAGCGTGATTTCGAGCACGGCGCCAATAGTAGCAATGCTGAAGACCACTAACCAGCTTGGCAAAAACAACTTCACGGTCAATGTACTTCTGGAGAACAATAAACCCAACAGCATACCAGAGTAGCCAATGGCTACCACGAAACATACCGGTATTCTCAATATGGTAGGGCACGTCGCATCCCCGGTTATGTTGTTGTACGACAAAGACAACGCTCCACAAAGCCCGATAGCGACGAGTAGGTAGAGGCCAATTGCGAATATCTTGGTAAGCATTCTAAAAAAGAATCAGTGTGTTCATGAAGTTACCCGTTTTCGTTTCTACCTTACCATCAATATATTGCACGGATACTTCAACAGCCAGTGCATCCCCCAGGCCGAATATTTGAACATGCGATTGATCAGAATTGAGACCTTCGCCAGAAACCACATCCCTTCTTAGCACTAACCCGTCACTGCGAGTAACCACAATTTTTGCCGCTATCGATTCGATAGTATTAGGCAGTTGCACTTTCAAATAGTGGGCATCACCACCTTTGTTGATAAAGGCTTTTGAGTGACCCGCGATATTAACATGCACCAGGTCAGGATAACCGTCATTGTTAAAATCGGCGGTAATCGGTGAAATACCGTAGCCAGTGTTAACGACGCCGCTTTCTTGCCCCGTGGCGGCAAATTCACCAGATTCCGTTTGTACCAGGAAACGTCCAGGCAAGCGTAGAAAGGGTATTTTGTGCGCCGGAAGACCCATGTAGTTTTCGGATACGACGAGATCGTCAAGACCGTCGAGGTTGAAATCTTCGAATATCGCCCCCCATGAAAATTCGTAATCCGCCAGCTTGGCTTGCTCCGCAATGTCGTTAAACGCAAAGCCGCCTTTATTCTGGAACATAATCCATTTGGGATTGAAGACCTGATCGTCGCGCAGATCGCCTTTGACAAGGAAAGCTGGGGGCGTACTGCCTACGTTTGAGAAAAAGAAATCCACCAAACCGTTATTCTGATAATCGGTGACAGCGATACCCATGGGATAGCTGTATTGCGATGAATTTGGGTTGCTCATATTTTCAAATTTCATCGTACCAAGATTCTTCCAGGTTCTAACTTGCCCGGTATCGTGAGCGACTACCAAGTCTTCGAGGCCGTCATTATCCACATCGACAAACACGCCCATGAAAGTATTGTGTTTGTAGTGTAAGCCGGAAGATTCTGTAATGTCGGTAAACGTATTATCACCGTTATTGATTACCATCACGCTGCTACCGCCATAACCCTCTTTGTTGAAGATATTTTCGCCCTCCACCAATTCCTTCTTTATGTATCCGGCAACGAACATATCAAAATGACCATCGCGGTTGATATCTGAAATCGCGACGGACAGTGGCGAGGTGTCCGGTGGAATAGGCAGATCCAGTTTTTGACCATTGAATTGACCGTTGTCATTCAGATAAAGCCAGACACCATTGGTGCGCGATATGATGAGATCGGAGTAGCCATTTTTATCGACATCTATAACGGAAGCGCCAAAAGTCGCTTCCGTCAGCGTAGTTTTACGCAGCACATCAGCGCCGAGACGTTGAAGTGCGCCGTTTTTATATTCGCAAATGATATCTCCCTGATTCGGGCCGCCGCCGAGAAAAAGTTCTTCAACACCATCATTGTCAACATCAATAACGGCGCTGGCAGCAAACGGCAGTGATTCGGCGTTGTTCAGTTTTTGCTCGAAATCTAACACCACTTCGGAAAATTTCGGTACTATCACGCCATCGGTAGAAACATCGTAATCTATCATCTTATCGAGGGTGAAGCGTACGATGACGATTGCCATGAGCAAGGCAATCACAATAAAGGGTGCTAACAGTATTTTTTTCATACTTTTTCTTCCTTACTTCAATTTGCGTGTTTGCAGTATTGATAACACAAAGAAAATCCCAAACGCCACGTTCAACGCGATAGGCATAAGGTATTTGCCAATATCAGGATTTACTATATACACAATGAAAGAACTGACTAGCAGGAGTATGGGGTTGAGTATCGCATGCCATTTTTGGTAATGAGAGCGACCCGTTAGAGTCAGCCCTATAAAAATCAGAGATAAAATGAAGGTAGAGATACGAATAACCGTCAAAAGACTTTCATAACGTTCCTGATAGAGTTGTATCAAAGATTCGACTGCCACTCCGCTTTGTTGAAGGTGCACAATCGCGCCAATGCTTGCACGGGAGCTAATCCAGTCAGCGCCTATCATAAAGCCATAAGCGCCCAGCACAAATGCAACAAACGCCAGCGCCTGGTTGGCAGGTTTCAACATTAGATAAATGTGCCAACAGCCAACAACGTACAGGGGCCCTCCAAGCACTCCCAAGAAGTGTCCGATAGTTTGTCGCTCATCCGATGCCGCCAGCATAAAATCATAGCTGGTTTCGGAAAATCGAGCTAACGGATCGAAATGCAGCAGAAACTCTCCCGTACCTACAAGAATGGCTGCAATTAGCCCGATAACACCTGTTACGACCATGAATTGACGTTCATTGTTAGTCATATTATTCCTCGAGATACCAGAGCCTTTTGTTTATTAACGCCGGCCGATTGAGCTTCCTGAACGGCCAAGTTCGTCGGGCCGGTAAAATCCAATACCAACACTAGAAAGGCCGACGCCCCACCAACCCTGTCGCCGTTGTCAGGGCAGTCCTTTCATATCAGTAAAGGCTGGATGTTCTTGTCATCCCTGCAAAAAAACGCGGATGTGATGGTCTTACACTTGGGTTACGGCCTAGGCGCTATTCATGGCCAAGCCTTTTAAGGAGGCTAACCGTCCCATAAACCATGCAGCCAAAACCAACGACACACAACAGGGTGACCAGAAGCACAGGATCGAGCCCAAAAAAGTTGGAGCTCGCCGCCGGAACCGCGAGAATGAAGCAAACCGAACTCAAGTGAAAGCTGATAAGTGCATTTTTCAATTCTGCGGCTTGTCGTAGTACAAACTCGAGTTTGCCTTGTGAATGCTCAGAAGTATGAGAAAACAGTTGAACTATCTCCTTTCGCACTGTCCGATAATCATAGGATACAATGAGAACCAGACAGGCAGCACTGAAAAAACTAATTGTCGGAAACAGCATTACACTCAAGTCATTCATAATAAGAGGACAAAGGCTAGACCAAGTCTTGAATTATCCCGTATCGTTGATTATCATGAGCCGACTATTGATTTCGGCCACCCGAATCCCACGTCACCACTGCAGATGTTATGTCAACGTCGTAATTTCCCAACCCACAAGCAACTGCCATGCCAGAGTACAGATTGACAGTCTATAATTAGGTTAATTAAGGGTTTATGATTGGAGTCGCACAGCGAGTGAAATCTGAAAAGTCACCACATTGGGGTACATTCAACCGTATACGGTGACTGCGGGTTAAGGCCGTTCTCACGTTGCCGCAAGCTCAACCAAAGCAGGTATCAAGAAATTTGCAGGGCACGGGGCCATGTAGCTACCGCGCCTGCAAACATCTCTTGAGTTTCAATTCCATGCAGGATGAAGGCCTAGACTGCACGCACTTTGCCAGGCTTAACGATACTCGGGATTGGGTGAATCAAATCGACACCCGGCATCCCATTCAGATCTTTGATTGCCGTGCGCGGGAATGCCGCCGGCATCTTTGAGCATGCGCGCCATGTGCATTAGGTTCCATGTCATGAACGTCGTGTTTCTGTTTGTAAAATCGTTCTCGGGCCCACCGGAGCCTTCATCCAAATAAGAAGGGCCTGGTCCCGCTTCTCCCAACCACGCAGCGTCTGCCTGTGGTGGAATGACGTAACCAAGATGTTGAAGCGAATATAGAATATTCATCGAGCAATGTTTTGCGCCGTCTTCATTTCCTGTAATCAAGCAGCCGCCGACTTTTCCGTAGTCAGCATATTGCCCGGCATCGTTGAGCAGATGGGAGTTGGCATAAAGTCGTTCGATGACCTGGGTACAAACGGAGGTTTTCTCTCCCAACCAAATCGCGGCTCCAATGACGACGATGTGAGCAGCTCTTACTTTCTCAGAAATCTCAGGCCAGTCGTCTTTCGCCCACCCATGCTCTTTCATGTCGCCATAAACCCCAAAGGCGATGTTGTAGTCCACTGGTCTCAGGAGTTCTGTTGTAACTCCGTTCTTCTCCATGATGCTTTTCGACATCTTGATGAGTCCCTCGGTGTGTGACAGCTCCGGTGATTTCTTTAATGTGCAATTGAGGAAGATTGCTCTTAGATCCGAAAAATCCCATTTGCTTGAGTCACACATTGCTTGTTGTTTTTCACTTAAAGCCATTGTTTTTCCTTTCGTTATTGGATTAGTACTGCAGTTCTCTTTCACGATGGTGTCATCATCGATATTTCTTCGTGGTTGAGTGTCCTGCGGTGGTTTTGCTTAGCTTGGGTGTAGCTTTAACAAAGGCGCATGTTTCACGCCCCTGTTTAGAAGCTTGCGTCGGGTAGCAAATCGCATGCCGTGAACAGCAACTCGCATCAAAATATTGTTTTTTAACCAGTTGCAGTCCGCCACGCTGGGAGCTACGATCAAGTGTCTCGCCAAATATGATTGTTTCTCACCACAAATTGTCAGTGCTATCACTGAATACACGAGGCCAACCTGCCGCCAAGGCGTCGTTCTACATTGCATCTTCACTTCGTGTTTGTGAAAGTGCAGATGTGATCAGCCCGGTTGGTACGGAAACGATTCCTAACCCGATCATTAGAACAAAGAAGGTGAATATCTTCCCGCCTGTTGTGACTGGAAACATATCACCGTAGCCGACGGTTGTCAATGTGGTAACAGCCCACCAAAGGCTATGAAAGACGGACTTGAACTGTTCTGGTTGAGCTTGATTTTCGCAATAGTAGATTCCAACGGCCGACAAATATAGGACAATTGCCTCGATAAATCCAAATAGAATCAGTTCCTCTTTCGCGATTACGAATGCGCGTTGAAATCTCATTATTGCCTGGTTGTACTTAAACAATTTTAGTATCCGCACCAGGCGGAGAAGCCTGAAGATCCTGACAGCGCGAAGATCGAGGCCGGATGAAATGTAAAATGGAAGTATTGCAGCCAAATCTACAAAGCCGTAAAAACTGCAGATGAATCGCATTCGATTTTCAGATACTGCAATTCGCAGAGCGTATTCAAGCGAAAAAATGCCTACCGTGACCACCTCGATAACATGAAGGATCTCTTTAGCTCGATGGCCGATGTCGGGAAGGGTATCCACGGAGAATGTTACAAGCGAAAGAACAATCAGCAGTCGAATTGTGACAGCAAACGCTTTACCGGAAAAATGGTCAGTAGAGACCATGATCTGTCTGATTGTGTCTTTCGTAAACGCACGTTGCAGCATTAAGACCACGTTTCCCGCGTTAAAAGATTGTAAAAACGGCTGCCGGGAGGGCAGATCCCGGCAGGCCATGAACTAACCAAACCACACACAACAGCTTGGGCTATCGTGTCCTTCAATATGTGGGCGCAAGCTGGTTTACCACAAAAAGGCACTACACCAGCGTCGTAAGCATGAAGAGTCCAACAATGACGAAAAGGACAGAGACGCCGACCTTTATGACATCGGGATTCAACTTGGTCTGCAGAGCTGGTCCAAGCTGGCCACCGACGATAACGCCTGGCACTGTGAACACGATAACACTCAACACCTGATTGAGAACTTCAGGACCGGCTCCAAAAGCAAAATGGTAAAAATGGCCAGCCGAAGCTATTAGTACGGTCACGACTACCACAAAAATTGAAGTGGCTATCGCGACAGGTGAAGGAACGCGGCAGCGAGCAATCAGGTGGTAATCCTGCAACTCAGCAAGACCCACTGATATCATGCCAACGAAGGCGCCACCGACAACCGCGAAAAGACGCCCCATGTTCTTGTTGCAGATTGTGTACTTGTATTCTTTGCCTGTCGCATCAACTAGACAGGATTCATAGTTTTCGGCGAAGTCTTCGGCTACCTTGCCGTCGGCTTTTTCCTTTTCTTCTTGTCTCCAGGAACTGAACAATTGTGAGCCGATGAAGACCAATCCGACCGCAAAAACCGCTTTCAACGCAATCGCAGGTAGCGCGTCACTGTAAATCACACCGAAGACAGCTGCCGGAATCGAGAACATCAAAAGGTTCATGCCTACCTTGAAGTCGACAAGCTTCTTCTTTACATAGGCGTAGATGCCGGAACCAAAGCCAAACAGTTCGGTTGCCAACGCCGCGCCGATAGCAATCGATGGCTCCAGCTTAAGCGCCAGCATGAAAAGTGGTGAGAAAAACACCGCACCGCCAATTCCACTGGACATTGCTATCGTTGAAATGAGAATGGATAATGGGAACAGATACGAGTATTGAAATGATAACTCCATACGTCATGACCTCCACTCGTTGTGAGATTATTTTTGGGGCTTACGACTTTCGTCGAAAGTTATTGGTAATTCTATTGTGAACTTTGAGCCGTGGCCCGCTTCGCTTTCAACTTTTACATCCCCACCGTGTTTTCGAATCATGTTGTATGCCAAAGCCAAATCCAGTCCCATACCCATTCTGGAATCACTTGCAGTGAAATTCAGGTCAAAGATCGATACCAGTTCATCCCGACTGAGTCCTTTTCCTGTCTCCGAGATTGTGATATATACATTCTTCTCATCCTTGAATGTCTTGACAGTAATTGTGCCTTGTTCGTCGATGTCCTGAACTGCTCTCTGCAGCAGAATCAAGAGAACCTGATTGATTTGCCCTGCATCGCACAGAACGTGTGCATCTGAGCAGTACGCCTTAATGATTTCTATTTGTTTCGGGTTCCTTGTCTCTGCAACGCTGAGCTCATTTCGAATCAACGCCAGGGCGGCGTCTAGTCCTTTATGAAGATCCGCATTAAGGAGTTCGGCCTCGTCCAACCTGATAAAGCTCTTCAGGTTATTGATGATTTCCAAAATTCGATCGGTTGCGTTCGTCGATGATTCGGTCGCGTCATTCAATGTTCTAATGCATTTGCGATAGGTGGAATTGTCTGCCACCTCCCTGGCGGTTGCCTTGTTCACCGTTGCATTCAGTTTGCCGACAGTTCGAGAGGCAATGTCCGCGCTACTCTTGAGTACCCCGGCAGGGGAATTCAGTTCATGCAGTAGACTCGCCGTCAGTTTTCCGATTGAAATCATCTTCTCCGTTTGTACCAGGGTTGCAGTTATTGCCTTCTCCCTTTGGATGTAGCTGACTTTGCCGTGAAGAAACTGCGAGACCATCTTGAGAAACTTAACATCAAGTTCACTAAAAGATTCATCCCGGCTGCTTGCTACGAAGATGCTGTGAAGCTTGCCATCAGTAAATTGGGGACAACAAGCGTAGAGTTGAGTAATGCTGTCGTCCTGAAAGTGCTCCGGCAATGTCTCCCTGAGCTCGGTGATCTCAAGTTTGTGCAGGAAGCACGTTTTCGGTTCCTGCCACAGGGTCCGCTCAAATTCAGACAGATCCGAGAACAAAACAGTGCTGGTAGTCGCCGTCCCTCCAAAGCCGTCGATCACGAGAAACCTCCTGTCACGGTTACTGTAGGTCAGAAAGTCTTCGGCAACTCCCAAATAGCGCAAGGAAAAAACATCCGCGACGTGCTCCAAACGAGATACCGTGACATTGGCGACGTCAGCAATTTCTCCCAGAGAATTGATTTCGTTTGAAAGTTCAGACCAGGCCTCATAACGAGCTAGTTTGGAACCTTGTCCATCCACAGGCACACATCTCTCTCGGTTAGTCCATTCATAAGCCGTTGTTCAAGCCGTATGCCCAGGCTATCGCAAACCATTGCGGGGAAGTATTCTGCCAAAGCGGGACCTCCTCACACTCGAATTGTACTTTGCGTTTCACCTGTCTCTGCCTGAATCTCCTGAATCTCCTGAATCTCCTTGCCCAGGAAATAGCCAATGGCAGTCCGCAGCACCACGATGACCCCCAACTCGTACAGCTCGTGGAGCTCGTGGAGCTCGTGGAGCTCGGTATGCACGGTGCTATTTATGATGTCGGAAGCAATCAGGAAATCAAGCGCCATGAGAATGTAGAGCCCAACCTTGCAGCGCAATTCCTGAATCAGCATTATTCCAGACTTGCCTTCTTGCTGCGGAAACTCTGATTTGATATACAGTACAAGCCCTTTTATGAAGCCGATACACAGAATGCCAATGCCAACCAGGTCAATTCCCAGACTGATGGTTTCCAAAGCCGATTTAAGGTGTTCCATGAAAAACCTCCTCTAGTCAAAGTCTATTATATTGAAAGCCGAACGCGATATTGATTCCCAAACGGCTGTGTGTATTCCAAACCCATATTGGAGTAAACCGCTTCCGGGATGCCAATGTCCGCCAGAAACAGCTCACCGGTCTTTTCCGGCAGCAGGCCGATCTTGGGCAGCGCCAGAGTCATGGTCCATTGTGCATGCATGTATTCCCCTACGGTTTCGCCGGTAGTCGAATCCACGCCTGAAGGCACATCCAGAGACAGAATGGGTGCTCCTGTACCATTTGCCGATTGGATAAATTCAAGCGCAGCGCCGCGTGGGGCCCCTTTGAGACTGTATCCTATCACTGCATCAAGGATTAGATCTGGCCGCAATCCGGACAATCCGGAGACTCCAACTTCCTGGCCTGAGGTTGAATGAAATATCTTGTGTTGCCACGCCGGGACCTCACCAAGGCCGTCGGGATTGGAAAGCGCGAGTTGTACATTCGCCTGCCTGTTGGCCAGATGCCGAGCTGCGCAGATACCGCCGCCGGCGTTGCCGCCAAGACCGGCGAGAACCACAATATTGGCTTTTTGCCAGCCATTGCCGAGCACTTCAATCGCTTGCAGCGCAAAATTTCTGCCGGCGTTTTCCATCATTTGGAACAGGTTGGGGCCTGTTTCCTCCATAGCAATGCGATCGACTTCCCGCATTTGGTCAGTTGTGATTGCAACCACGCTGACGTCGTTATCCGTCTTAAAGGCTTCAATTCTTGAGTTCGCCATTCGGCACCTAAATGTTAATTTGTTATCGCTAATTTAACTAGAATCAGAACCGCACCTCAGCTCGAATACCAGCGTATTCTCTACCTATCAACGGCATTACCCCGAAAGCCCTGGCATCGCCACTTGATGGGACAAAATTGAGTCCAATGATGGTTCCGAGTGTAGCTCCAGCTAGCACATCACTAGCGAAATGCTTCAGAGTTTTTATGCGCGTAACACCGACATAGGCCGAAAGCAGATAGGCCGGAATGCCGACTTTCCAGCCATGCCGTTTTAGCAGGACAGCAGCAGCCGCTGTCGTGGCGGAGGTATGTCCAGACGGAAAAGACAGATTATTTGAGCCGTCAGGGCGACCCCGGCTGACTGATTCCTTGATGAGAAATGTCAGCAGTTGTGTCGTCATAACCGCCTCAAACATGTACAAACCAGTGTTGGCCAACCTTGCCTTTCTTGTCACTCTGCCAGCGACGTGAGTAAACAGACTGGCTCCAGCTACGACAAAGAAACTGCCCAGCGTATTCGGCAACTCTACCTCGAACTCAGTGAAGTCATCTTCCTTCAGTTCCCTCGAGATGTCGTCATCAAACGGACGGGCGATCAGCGTTGCGGCTGTGCCTGCACCCAGGATGACAAGGTTGCTTTTCGTTGTGAAGGTCTGCCTGAAGGCTGTGCTGAACTGGGCCAGCGAAGGGTTAAGTATGGTTTCTTTATCTTCCCCGCGTGACTCCGAGGCCCTTGACAATTCGGCTCCCGCCGGTTGTGCACCCAGAAAAGAGACGCTGAAACAAAGACAGGAAGTAAGCAGCACAAAACTAGTGAACCGCGGACAGATTCTATTTTTCATAATACCGTGCTACTCTATTTAGTGATTAAGCGCATGCCGTGCCCATCAGGGTCGCGAACGAGCGCGCCTGTTTTAAAACCAAGGGAACTTTCCGGAATTTCAGTGGCGCTTGTCGATACAAAACTCACTTTTCCCTGGCGGAGTCGCTCTGCGGCTGTTTGAACGGAGCGCACAACGAGATTCGTCTGCCAGTGTATCAGATCATTTGCCTGAATATCCACGGGCGTCGGACGACCTGTACGCGGCGCGAGATACTCCAGAAACTCGATTCCGGGTCCCTTGGCTGCCCGCAAACCCGTGATGTGCAGTCTAGCACCAAAGACATTGTTGAGATGCTCCTGCTCCGTGCCGTAGTTATGGTTTTCCCCGGCGACTTTCAGTCCGAGCAAGTCTTGGTAGAACTTCAGGCTCTCTTCCGTGTCATCCACTACGATGGCCGTATGGTCAATGCCCAGGAACAGCGCGTTGCCGTCTTCTTGCCATTTCGGATCACCCTTTCCCGGCGGGAAATAGATAATCTCGAGATTATGATCATCCGGGTCTTTGAAATAGAAAGCGCGAATCCCCGCCGCGCCTTTATTCCATTCCGGGATGGTCTGCGGGCCGGTCGATGCATGTCTGACTTTGTGCTTTCGCAGTTGCTCATAGGCTTTGTCCATGTCGCGCACCACAATCGCGATATGTTGAAACCAGCGGTCATTGCTGCGCGCATCAACCGGAATGGGACGACCTTGCGGAGCCAGGTACTCGGTCAGCTCAATCAGCTCATCACCGAGTTTCATCCTGACGACCCGCATGCGCAACCCGAAGACGCCCTGCAGATGCTCATATTCGCTGCCAAACACCTCGACATCAGATACTTTCTGAAATGACAATACCTCTGAAAAGAATCGAACCGAGTTGTCCAGGTCAGAAACCGTGAATCCGATGGCTTCCACTTCAATAACCTGTGAGCGCGCTGGAAGAGAAGTCGCTAATGTAAAGACAAAAATAACAATGGGAAAGAAGACCCCTTTCAGGTCTATCCAATGTTTTGATCTGTTTTTCATATGTTCTCCGAATTTACCGTCACATAAGAGTGTTAGCCTGGATAATTCATTCATGAAACCCGGAATTCACGTTCAATCTGTCATCCCGGGCCCAACATCCCTCTGCTTTTCGCTCTAGACGAGCGAAAAGCTGTCTCCCTTCAAAGGGAGAATCCAGCCTCAGTCCCCCTTCGAAGGGGGACAATTTGTGAAGCATGTCCTGAGCTTGTCGAAGGGCGTCCAGCGAGCAAACCAGGGGGATGTCTACTGCACACGACCTTGAAATCTCGTCATGGCAGTTTTTCCTGAGATGACGGTTCGTGAATTGTCCAGGTTAGAAAACCGACAAATCCAATCTAAAATCCCTTTCCAAAAGAAATCCCGTAAACGAGCGATGTCTCGCCGTCCACAATATCGAGGCTGACGACAGGGGCAAACGTGAATGGTTGAAGCTCGAACTCGTAGCTGCTTATCAGGCGTAGGACAAAGTTGGTCTCGGTCTCTTTCTCCGTCTGGGTGTGCTCAGCTTCCGATATCTCATCCGTGATCTCAAATCCTGGTGCCACGCCTAGCACTAATTTGTCCGTCGGGTGCAGAAGAATTGGAACACCGACGATAAATACTTCATCTTCAGCGAATGTCACTTCTCCCAGAAGGCCTATGCCCAGGCGGGGCAGCAACCGGGACTCATAATCAAGGCCCAAAGAGAAGTCAGTGTCATCTGTTTCAAACCTCGCGGTTGCACCCAAAAAGAGCGCAGCATGATGCCGACCATGTGACTCATGCTCACCTTCTGCATGGCTCTCTGCCAGTTGGGCAAAGCAATTTACTGTGGCAATCATAAACAGCAAAAGGCTCGAGACCGTGATTCTGATGCCAAAAAAGTTTCTCATTTTCCAGTCCATTCCTACTAGTTGAACGGTTCAAGGTCTCCCAACAAGGTCGGAACCAATTCCGAAACCGTTGGATGAATGTGCATTGCTCGTTGAATAACTGTGTAAGGCGCTTTCGCATACATGATATCCAGGATAGAATGTATGACTTCATCGCCGCTGACGCCCAGAATGGCTGCACCCAGGATTTCTTTGGTTTCCGCGTCCACGAGCACTTTCATGAATCCTTGTGTTTCACTCCGTTCCACAGCACGCCCGACCTTGGTCATGGGCCGCTTGGCGATGAGTGCTTTTCGCCCGGACGCTCGCACTTCGGCTTCGGTCATCCCGGCGCGCCCAAGCGGCGGATCGATGTACAAGCCATAGGCCATAATGCGGTCTGTCACCCTGCGCGGATCATAGTCGAGAAGATTTGCTGCAACAATTTCAAAATCGTTGTAGGAAGTGTGGGTGAAGGCGCCCTGGCCGTTGCAGTCACCAAGCGCCCAGATTCCAGGTACGTTGGTGCGGAGCTGGTCGTCGACCATGATGTAGCCGCGTTTATTGGTTTTCACGCCCGCGTTCTCCAGACCCAAGTCCCCGGTGTTAGGTACGCGGCCGACGGCAAGCAAGAGATGCGAACCCTCAACTTCTTTGCGCGGGTCCTCGCAATCCAGCTTGACCACAACTTTGTCGTTTCGTTTTTCTACGTCTGTGCAGTCAGCATGCAAGCGGATGTTGATGCCTTCGTTCTCCAGGATGTTCCTGACTGCCTCCGAAACATCTTCATCCTCACGAGGAATAAGGCGCGGTCCCCTTTGTACGATGGTGACTTCACTGCCAAAACGACGGTACATTTGCCCGAACTCAAGGCCAATGTAGCTCCCTCCCACCACGATCAGATGCTCTGGCAGGAAATCTACTTTCATCATGTCCGAATTTGTGAAGTAGGGGGCATGTTTCAATCCAGGCATGGGTGGAACGAAGGCGCGACCACCGACATTGATAAAAATCTTGTCTCCGCGCAGTCGTTCATCACCAACTCGAACCGTCCGAGGATCCTCGAATTGTGCGTGTCCCTTAAAGACGGTCAGACCTTGCCTGCGGGTCATCCAATTCGGCGGTTGATGATTGCTTCGACCCACCACATCATCCTTTCGCTCAATGACCTTCTTCATATCGACATTTATGGAGCCATCGATCATCGCGCCGAAATCAGCTGCGCGTCTGGCCATATAGGCGGCCCGTGCACTGGCTACCATGGTCTTGGTAGGGATACAACCAGTATTGACACATGTGCCGCCGAAAAGATTGCGTTCGATGATCGCGACCTTCATTCCGGCGTTGGTCAGCTTGACTGATAAGGAGGGGCCGGCCTGCCCCGTCCCAACGATAATTGCATCAAATTGCTTCATGTTCTCACGTCTATGGTTAAGGTTGACAAACTCATTTCACTTATTTCATTCTTTCGATAAGATGGTCGCCGACTCGCAAAGCATTGGCCATGATCGTCAATCCGGGATTGACCGCCGAAGAAGACGGAAAAAAACTCGCATCCACAACGTAGAGGTTGTCCAAATCGTGGGCTTTGCAATTAACATCCAGCGCGGATGTCTTAGGGTCCTCGCCAAACTTCACCGTGCCATTTTGATGCGCGACCCCTGCCAATGGGATGCGTTGGCCGGCATAAAGACTGCGGGCAAACAAGCCGGTGTGACACTCATGTCCGTGCTCAGGGCACTTGGTCTGTTGCTTCATCAGATCTTTCAACTTGGCGATGAGTCGCTTGTGGCCTTCTTCGTTGTTCGGTTTGTAGGAAAGCACAATATTACCGTCGCGATTCAGGGTCACGCGATTGTCTGGGTCAGGCAAGTCTTCGGAAGTAAGCCAAAAATCGAGCGAGTGCATTGCCATCTTATCAAGCGTCCAGCCCGGAACAAGCGGTGGCGCGCCGGCTTTCAGTGTTGCTCCGTCTAACTTGCCGACGAATGAGATATGGCCCATGGGGAATTCCCAATCATCCGAGCCAAAGTAAAAATCGTTGAGCCCCAAAGTCTTTTGAAACGCCGTCGGGTTAGGACATTTGGAGATCGCCATCAGCACGGAATTGACGTGTCCCATGTAGTGGCGGCCCACAACGTCGGAGCTATTGGCGAGACCATTGGGATGTTTGTCATTAGCTGAACGCAAAAGCAACGCCGCCGAATTGATGGCGCCACAGGAGAGCACGACGATGTCTGCGGAAAACTCCTCGGTCTGACCATTTCTGCTTACTACGACATCAGTTACTTTCCGGCCCGTGGCATCGGTAACAAGTTTCTCGACTTTGGCGCCGGTCATCAGGGTGACATTCGAATGTCTGAGCGCAGGATCGACGCCGCAAACCTGGGCATCGGATTTGGCCCAAAGCAAGCAGGGAAATCCATCACAGGTATCACACCGGATACATGGACTGTTAAGCGGATTGTTCTCGTCGAGCTGCACGCCGAGCGGCACGTGAAACGGCTTCAGGCCCAGGCGTACAAAATCATCGCTCAACTGCTGCATGCGCGGCTCATGACTCACTGCGGGGGCTGGGTACGGTTTTCCGGCTGGCGGCTCGGTCGGATCTTCTCCCCGCTGTCCGTGGACATCATAGAGTAGCTCGGCTTCCGTGTAGTAAGGTTCCATCGCCTGATAGTTGATGGGCCAGGCCGGAGAGATGCCGCCGTGATGCTGAAGTTCGCCAAAATCTCTCTCACGCATGCGGAACAGGGCCGCACCGTAGAACTTTGTGTTGCCGCCGACATAGTAATTTGTGTGCGGATGCAGTTCATGACCGTCTCCGTCTTCCCATTTTTCGCTGGTTTGATACCTGCCATCGACATTGACTGATTGCGGTTCCCAGTTAGCCTTTTCACGAGGGACATAATCACCTCGCTCCAAGACCAGGATTTTCTTTCCGGATGGGGCGAGTTTGTGAGCCAGCGTTCCTCCTCCTGCCCCGGTCCCGATGATTATTGCGTCGTAGTGCTGTTTTGACATCTCAATTCCTCAATTCTGATTCTACGCGGATTGGTTGATTCACTTATTCTTGCCACCTTTTTGGCCCCCGTTGGCGCCACAATGAATGCAGCGTTTGTCGTTTTTATGATGAAGTTTTGCACACGCGTGTGTACGACGACTGGTAACAGCCAGGTAAGTCTGCGCCGCAGCCAGCATTCCGGCAGGTGGCGCAATCATGTAAATCCAGAAGGCCGTCCACAGATTGGCAGGCAGGGCCGAGCCGAATGTGCGCGCCGGATTGATGCTCATTCCTGAAAAAGGAGCTTCAAAGATGATGTAAAGCGCCACCAGAGTTCCGGCAAACACGCCTGTCAGGCTTGCAAGATTGTCACGATTCGTAACAATCAGCACCGTGAACATGAGCCCAAAGGACAGGATGAATTCGGCTATGAACGCGATTCCGACCCCGGCTGACCCGGGAACAGTCACGACATAGTTAACGGTCGGATCTGCGATGGCATCTCCCATAACGAGAGCGATGAGAACAACACCGGCGAGCCCGCCGCTGAATTGGGCAACCACGTAGAACAGTGCATCCCAAGGCTTGATTTTGCCAAGCCGGTAAAATGTCAGCGTAACCGCAGGGTTGATATGCGACCCGGATTGCTTGCCCCAGGGCGAATAAATGATACCCACAGCGGTCAAACCCATGGCCAACCCCATGAACACTCGCCTGAGCAGAGGATTATCGATTGCGTGCCGAAGTGGAAAACCGGGGTACTCCAGCAACGTCGCGAACAGGCCGGCCGAAACCATAAAGATCCCCAGGCCAGCGGCCTCCATCAGGTATTCCGGCCAGTGTTCTTCCAAAGCTTTTGTCATGTCTTTGACCATGGTTTTCTTATGATGACATGCCTTTGTTCAATGAATTTCCCATTATCAACAGAAACAGGTTAATCATTAACAGGGTCACCTGGAACTCCATGCCGCCCATCGGATGAGATTCTGTGTGTGCGAGAGTGTTCCACGCCGGCCAGTGCACGATGAAAATCGCGCCCAACATCACCGGAATCAGCATCAGGGCGCCGATACGCGTCATCCAATCCTTCATGAATCCGCCCAATAGAATCAAGCAGGCGCCAACGATTTCCATCATGGCGAGCATGAATATCATGGGGCCAGGCATCTGCATCATTTCCGCCAGTTGCGCAATTTTCGGGAGCTTATCTAAACCGTGGTACAGGAACACACTGCCTACCGCCAGGCGAAGAAACCAATGTGCTAGGGGTGAGAATCGTTCGAAAAACTTCATAATATCTTCCCTTTCTAGTTTATAATGATGTTAATAGGTTCCATGCGTCATCGATTTCGATGCCAGGATTACCGTTTTTGGGGAAAAGCCTCATAGACTCCTTTCTATACTACTCAGCATAGCGTTGACATTTTCTTTCACCGAGGCGTATTCATTATAGACGCTGGAGCCGGCAATCAGTACGGTCGCGCCGGCTTCCACAACCAGAGGAGCGGTCGTTGCATCTATGCCTCCGTCCACAGCAATGGGTATCTTTCTGTGTTCCCTCATGAGTATTGCTCTGATCCGCTGTATTTTTGAGAGCTGGCTGTGTAGAAACTCTTGCCCGCCAAATCCGGGGTTGACGGTCATCACCTGGACCAAATCGATTAGATCGAACACTTCTTCAATGGCTGACACAGGCGTTCCTGGATTAATCGTCACCCCGGCTTCGACGCCGAGGTCGCGAATCGCCTGCAGCGTGCGGTGAAGATGCGGGCAGGTTTCCTGATGCACGATCAAGCGGTCTGCACCCGCTTTTGCGAAGGTTTCCAGGTAACGCTCCGGCTCAACAATCATCAGGTGCACATCCAGCGTCAGCGTCACCACGGACCGCAGCGCCTGTACGACTCCCGGCCCAAAAGTGATATTGGGAACGAACCGGCCATCCATGATATCGATTTGAATGGCCTTGAGTCCGGCGGCTTCCGCTTCGTGTGCCTGTTCTCCCAGCCGGGTGAAGTCCGCCGATAGGATTGAAGGTTCAATGACTATCATTCACTGACTCTTCATGCTTTATATGTCTAATGCCAATTGCACCGGCCTCGATGACATCGGTCGCAAGATTAAGAAACAGGCCATGCTCAACAATGCCGGCGCGCCGAGACAACCGCTCCGACAATTCGACGGGATTCGATATCGGACCGAAATTGCTATCAAGAATAACGTTGCCCTGGTCTGTTTCAAAAGGCTGACCGTTACCGAGCAGCCGTAAGGTCACGTCCGCTCCCAGAGATTTCAAAAAGTTTCTTTGTGACTGCCATCCGAAGGGCATCACCTCAACCGGAGCGGCCCAATTTGTACCCAATGCTGCCGAACATTTGGTCTCATCAACGACAATAATCTCACGCCGGGTGGCCTGCGCCACAATTTTCTCACGCAGCAAGGCGCCACCGCCACCTTTGATGAGGTTCATTTCATGGTCGACTTCATCAGCGCCATCGATCGTGATATCAATGATTTGGTGGTCTTCAAAAGACGTCAGAGGAATAGCAAGCTCTTGCGCCAGCCTTTCAACCTGGAGCGAAGTCGGGATACAGACGATATCCGTCAGTCGGCCGAGTCGCAGCAATTCGGCCAGATGACGAATGGCAAGGTTTGCCGTGCTGCCCTCTCCGAGGCCGACGACCTGCCCCGAGTGAATGAATGTTACCGCCCGCTCCGCAGCTTTGCGCTTCATGCCTGTAAGGTCCAATGCCATTGAGCTAACTCCATTGTTGAAAGGCATCATAGGGTTGCCCACTTCCGACCATCCTTGGCCAGGAGATTGTCAACTGCCTCCGGACCCCAACTCCCGGCCCCATAAATGCTAGGTGGCGTTGAGGTATCCTCTTGCCAGGCGTTCAGAATCGTGTCTACATATCGCCAGGCGGCATCGACTTCGTCATCTCGAATGAAAAGGGTGGTTTCACCCAAAATCGCATCTAAAATCAACCTTTCATACGCTTCCGGCGGCTCTGTGTGGAAGACGTCACTGTAACAAAACTCCATTTCGTTAGGCTGCAACATCATGCGCGAGCCCGGTACTTTGAGTCCGAACTGCAGGCGAATGCTCTCATTTGGCTGGACTCGCAGTGAGAGACGATTGGGCTGCATGTGATCGCCCTCGACGTGTCCTTCGTGGTCGCCGTGCCCAAATAAGACCAACGGCGGTTGGCGAAACTGAATGGTGATTTCGGTAATCCGTTTCGCAAGCGCTTTTCCGCTGCGCACATAAAATGGCACGCCGGACCAGCGCCAATTGTCCAGATGGAGTTTTAGTGCGGCGTAGGTCTCGGTCTTAGAATCAGCGTTGACGCCGGATTCGTGCAAATAGTCCGGGACGAATTCATCGCCGATTTTTCCTGCCGTGTACTGCCCGCGCACGGCGAACTGATCTATCTGGTTTGCATCGATAGGACGCAGCGCACTCAGCACTTTGACTTTTTCATCGCGAACAGCGTTGCCGGCGAATGAAGCCGGCGGCTCCATGCCCACCAGCGCCACGAGTTGCAGAATGTGGTTCTGCACCATATCCCGGACAGCGCCGGACCGATCGTAGTAACCGGCGCGGCTTCCGACGCTCACTGCCTCACCGACCGTGATTTGAACGTGGTCGATGTAGCGCCGATTCCACAGAGGCTCGAAGATGCTATTTCCGAAACGAAACGCCATGATGTTTTGCACGGTCTCCTTGCCAAGATAGTGGTCAATTCGATAAACCTGGCTCTCATCCAGCACGGACAAAATGTCTCGATTCAATTTGCGCGCGGACTCCAGGTCCCGGCCAAATGGCTTTTCGATAATGACGCGGGTCCAGATTTCTTCGTCGTAGACGTTGGCTATCAATTCCGCATCGCCCAACCTGGCAATGATTGGGAAAAAAAGTGTCGGAGGTGTCGAGAGATAAAACAGCCGATTATTGGCTGGGCCGCCGTTCTTTCCGTCCAATTCCTGTAGCAGTCTGCCAAGACCGGCATAACTCTCCTGGTCGTCATAAGTGCCGGCGTGATAGTAAAGCCCGGGAAGAAAATCAGCGAGAGCTTTGGCGCCGGCTTGGGGCTTGGAGCGCGCAAACTGAAGAATCCCGTCTTGCATTTCATTTCGAAACTGCTCGTGAGATTTTTCGCGACGCGCAAAACCCACAATCTTGGTCTGCTTAGGAAGCAGCCCTTCGTTTGCGAGTTCAAATAGCGCCGGAACCAACTTACGTTTGGTTAAATCGCCCGAAGCGCCAAAGATGACAATAGTGGTTGGCTTGCCGTTATCCATTCAATCTCTCTTTCTGGGTTAACAAATTGTTTGCAAACTCTGACCGATTTTCCAGCATCTCAGACTTATTCTAACGCTCATTCCAGTTGGCATGAAAGGAACCCGGTTTGTCCACGCGCTCGAAGGTATGAGCACCAAAGAAATCCCGCTGCGCCTGAATCAGATTGGCGGGCAGCCGGTCACTCCGATAAGCATCATAATATGCCAATGACGCGCTCATGGCTGGCAAAGGCACGCCGAGGTTGATTGCAGTGGTTATGGTAAAACGCCAAGCTGCCTGACGTTTGTATAGTTCATTGCTGAAGTGTTGATCCACCATCAGGTTTGCCAGGTTACGATCTCCGTTGTAAGCGTTGGTGACGTCGTTCAGCAACTTAGCCCGAATAATACAGCCAGCGCGCCAGATTTTGGCGATCTTGGCCAGATCAAGATTGTATTGATATTCCTCTGACGCTTGCTTCAGCAGGCTCATGCCCTGGGCGTAGGAGCAGATCTTCGACGCGTAGAGAGCGTCCCGCACCGAATCAATCAGCTTTTGTCTATCGGAGTCGGATACCACAACGTTCGGCCCGCTGAGTCGTTTCGCGGCTTCGATGCGCTCTTCTTTCAAGGCAGAGAGAGATCTGCCATCGACAGCGGCCGTAATAGTGGGGATGGCAGCTCCCAAGTCCAAGGCGACCTGACCGGTCCACTTGCCCGTGCCCTTCTGCCCGCTCTTGTCCAGGATCATATCCACCAACGGTTTGCCCGTGTCCTCGTCGGTCTTCTTAAACACTTTGGCGGTTATCTCAATCAGGAAGGATGACAGCTCGCCCTGGTTCCATTTTGAAAAAATCTCATGGAATTCCGCCGCCGACAATCCCAAGGCATGCTTCAAGAGAAAATAGGCTTCGGAAATCAGTTGCATGTCGCCGTACTCAATGCCATTGTGCACCATCTTGACGAAATGCCCCGAACCGCCAGGGCCGATGTAAGTCACGCATGGCTCGCCATCTTCATCCGCTTTCGCAGAGACGGCGGTCATGATGGCTTCGACTTCTTTGTACGCATCGCGGGATCCGCCCGGCATCAGGCTCGGCCCACAGCGGGCGCCTTCCTCGCCACCTGAAACTCCCATCCCGAAGAAGTTCAGGCCGCGGGCCTCCAAATCCCTGGCGCGACGTTCGGTATCCTCAAAGTGTGAGTTGCCGCCGTCAATGATCATGTCGGCCTTCTCCAGCAAAGGAATCAGTTGCTTGATAACCGCATCCACGGGCTTACCGGCAGGCACCAGGAGCATGATGCGTCTCGGCCTTTCCAGCGCCTCGACAAACGCCTGCAGAGAAAAGGTGGGTTCGATGTTCCTGCCGTCAGCTATGCCGGCCACATACGCCTTGACCGACTCAGGATTGATATCAAAGACGGCGACGCTATATCCATTCCGCTCTACATTCATAGCGAAGTTCTGCCCCATTACACCGAGTCCAATCATGCCAAACTTATTCTTCATTGTGTCTTTCCTCTTCCTTTTGCGTGATTTGGCGTGTTCATTATATCAATGCTGTTGCCGCTCGGTCCATCATCCAGCGCACGTCGCCGCTGCTCGGATTGACCAGCGAGGCCGGGTAGTCCCTGGTCGGGGCTTCAAGGTTGTTGATGCGCTCCACCATCGCAGCTTTGGACGCTCCCGCCACCAGAAACAACACGTGTTCTGAGCGATTGAGTATCGGGTAGGTCAAGGTGACTCGCCAGGCATCATGTTTCTTCACAAACACCGCCGCCACGTCGTCATCAAAGACATCAAGGGCTGTGCTGCCCGGGAAAAGTGAAGCCGTATGACCGTCGTATCCCATGCCGAGCAGAACAACATCAAACGCGGGCGACTCGCCAGGAATGGTGTCTGCGATTTCCTGGGAGTATCGTTCTGCCGCAGCCGCAGGTTTTAGCTCCCCCATGATCCGATGGACATTGTGTTCCGGTATTGGAACATGCCGGAGCAAGGATTCATGAACCATACGATAATTGCTGTCCGGATGGTCCGGCGGCACACAACGTTCGTCTCCCCAAAACAAGTGCACACCATCCCAGGGAATCTGCGCAGGCGCGGCCTTTTGAACCACGGAAGCATAAACCTCACTCGGCGTGGTACCGCCTGCAAGCGCGAGAAAGCACTTGCCACTTTCATAGACGGCCTGCGATATCCTGACGACAATCATCGCTGCAGCAGCTTCAACAAGCTGCTCTTTGGATGGATAACTTAGGTAACTCTCAATCATCGTAACCACCCTTGGGCCCGATAAGTAGGTCGGCAACTGATTGCAGCCGACTCGGATCATCGACGATCCACCTGTCAGCCACCAATCCGCTGGCGTGAATCGCCTTGCGGGTAAAATCCGTGGTCACAACGATGCAGCGCATTTGGGCAGCCAACGCCGCTTTCGCGCCTGCCGGCGAGTCTTCAATGACCAAACACTCCTGCGGCCTCACCTGCAATTGCCTGGCAACCATAAGATAAATCTCAGGATCCGGCTTGCCGTTTTCCACGTCATCCCGCGAGGCCACGAAATTGAACTTGTCATTCAATCCCAAGATATGCAGAACTTTGTTGACCTGGGCGCAATATGACATCGTCGCCAGGCCCGTGAGGAAAGAACTTGCCCGGGCATAATCGAGCAAGGCAACGTTATACGGACATAAATAGTCATGAAGAATTCGTGGATCGGCGATCATCTTTTCGTAGATGGCGAGCCTGACTTGCACATAGGCCTGCCAGGGCTTCTGCACCTCAAACTCCGGCATCCTGGCGCGGGCGGCATCTTCCAGGCGGAAGCGCTCAATCAAGGCTTCAGCCACTTCTTGCCGGGACAAGCCAACCACATCCTTAAAAGCCTCGATCACGTCCGATTCGGTCAAACCGTTTCCGGACAGCTCCACGGCGGCGCGCGCATAAGAAATCGCTTTCAGGCTTTCCGTCTGCACTAAAGTGCCGTCAAGATCAAAAAGGACAGCTTTGATCATCCGATGCATTCCCGAATTTTCTCCAAACCCTTTATGACACTGCCTGTGAAATGAAAGCGAATCACATTGCGCTTGCTTTCGAGCAGTGCTTGCCGATCTCCCAGTGCCTGAGCTGTTTTAAGAACCCCGAAAGTCATGTTAGACACTTCGCTGCCTGCTTCGTCTGGAATTCCAATGTCCCGAGGCATATCCGCGGTGAATTGAATGAACAGGCCGTTGCCGCCATCGCCTTTGTGCAATTGACCGGTGGAATGTAGAAAGCGCGGGCCATAGCCGACGGTTGTTGCCACTTTAAACCGGTCCCGAACCGTCTGTCTGAGCGCTTGCAATGCCTCGGTTGTTTCTGCTGAAGATTGAATGTAGGCTTGCAGCGCCACGTAGCTTCGGCTCTTGCCATTCTCGCCTCCCTCGCCGGCCTGAGCGAAGAACTTCGTCACGGCATCCTTTAAATCATTGCCCTGCAGGTCGGTAAAGACCTCCACGCCATGCTCCTGCAAAGCGGCGCTGAGTTCAGGCAGTTTGCCGGTCTCGTGATATTCGGCGACCATCTTGCGGGCAAGGACTTTTGCCGATTCGACGTTGGGTTGATCAAAGGGATTGATGCCGAGACTGCGGCCGGCCAAAATGGTTGCGGTTTCCCACCGGAAGAACTCGCCGCCAATATCGTGAAGGTCTTGCAGGTTCAGTTGAACGACAGGTTGTCCTGCTGCAATAAGGGCTTGCACGGCCGAGTCGAAGGTCTTGTCGTCGTCCAATCGCAGGTAGACGAAAAGCCGGTCGGCGGCGTACACATCCGTGGAACTGACGATTTCGCCATCCACGGGAAGGATACCTTTGCCCTCTTTGCCGGTGCTCTCAGCGATCAGCTGCTCAGCCCAGGCGCCGAAGAATGCCAATTTCGGTGAGGCTATCAGCGTAACCTTGTCCCGGCCTGCCAACGCCAGCTCTCCCAGGGTCGCACCCAACCAGGCGCTGGTATTGTCTCCAGCAACCGGGCAATTATAGCCTTCGCTGTTGCATGCCATGGCGCCGGCGCGCTCTAGCAGTAATCTCAGGTCCACACCGAGAAGCCCTGCCGGTACCAAACCAAAGAAAGACAGCGCCGAGTAGCGGCCGCCAATATTAGGATCGTTCAAAAAAGTGTCGCGAAAGTGGTGTTGCTCGGCTACTTCGGCCATTTTGCTGCCGGGATCAGTAATTGCAATGAAGTGCCTGCCAACCTGGTCGGCGCCCACCGCCGCTAAGGTTTGATTGAAGAAGTACTTGAAAAAGGAGAACGTCTCAACTGTGCCGCCGGATTTGGTGGACACAATATATAAGGTCCTGGATGGATCGTGTTTTTCGGCGCAGCTGAGCACGGCCCCCGGATCCGTGCTATCCAGGACAGCTAAACCTAGATAACCCGCTTTCACACCGAAAGTGAACCGAAAAACTTCCGGGGCTAAACTCGAACCGCCCATGCCCAGCAAGACCACGTTTGTGTAGCCTTCTGTTATGAGTTGGTTCGCCAATGCCTCGATTCTGTCCACACTTTCAAGCATGACTTCCGGGCTGTGCAGCCAGCCAAGGCGATTGCTGATCTCGGTGGGATCCGGCTTCCAAACTTTGTGGTCGTGCGCCCAAATGCGCATCATAACACGTTCGTCTCGCAATTCGGTTACTGCCCTGTCTACCGTATCTTGGAACTGGTGAAGTGTCGCGACATAGCCCTTCTTGCCCGCCAACAGACGGTCACGCTTGCCCTCGATACTGGCCATGAGCACCTCGAATGACTTGGCAAATGACTTTACGCCTTCTTCCTGCAGTGTCGTTGTAATCTGATTCAGAACAATTCCCAAATCATCGAGTTCGGACAGTTGACGTGTGGCCTCCATATGCCCTTTCGTGAGCGTCGTTGCCACAGTTCCGTGGTCGAGAAAAGCGTTGAAGGTAGCTGGCGGAACCGTGTTCACGGTGTTGGGACCGATCAGTTCGTCGACATAAATTGTATCCGGGTAGAGTGGGTTCTTGCTGCCCGTGCTCGCCCAAAGCAAACGCTGGACTTGCGCACCCGCAGCGGACAGGGCCTCCCAGCGCGGGCCGCTGAAAATGTCGCCAGCCAGCGTTTGGGCCACTTTGGCGTTGGCTATGGCGATTTTGCCCTGCAGGGATTTGTTGCCCTTTGCCGCCAACTCATTGTCCACTGCCGTGTCCACCCTGCTGATAAAGAAGGATGCTACAGAGGCTACAGCTCCAACATCGCCGCCAGAGGCAACCAGCTTTTCCAAACCAGCGATGTAAGCTTCAGCAACAGCACGATAATTTTCATTTCCGAAGATCAGAGTGACATTGACATTAATGCCGGACCCGATCAACTCCGTAATCACCGGCAAGCCGGCGGCAGTTGCCGGAACCTTGATCATAACATTGGGCTGATTGAGTGCGGCGAACAAACGCTTGGCGTCCGCAATGGTCCCGGCAGTGTCATGCGCTAACGTCGGGCTGACTTCAAGACTCACATAGCCATCCAACTTGTCGGTAGACTGATAAACAGGTAGCATGATGTCGGCTGCACGCCCGATGTCTGCCAGCGCCAGCGCCTCGTAAATCTCATCAACCGACTTGTCTTGCGCAACGAGCGTATCTAGATCGTTGTCATAATCAGCGCTACCGGCAATCGCCTTCTCAAAAATGGATGGATTGGATGTGACCCCGCGCAAACCGTCGTCGACCAAAGCCTGCAGTTCTCCCGAATCTAAAAAGGCTTTGCGGATGTAGTCATACCAGATCGATTGACCCAATCCCGCCAGTTCATCTAATTTGGACATATCATCTCCTATGATAAAAAGTTTTGATTCTACTCAAATTTCTTAATTTTTAGTGGCATTTTTTCGCCCGAATCCCTTCTCACTCAAAACTGGAAGGGTGAGGGCGAAAAAATGCGGAACTCATGATTGTTTCAATACAAATTGC
>JAJDAF010000007.1 GCA_029261995.1 Candidatus Zhuqueibacterota bacterium | reverse complement strand
CCGATACTTACCACGATTCGCATAAATCACACCCATATTCTCATAGGCCGTGACATCGCTCGGATCGATCTCTTTCACCCGCTGATATTCAACCACCGCTTCGTTGTACATTCGGTTCCGGAAGTAGGCATTTCCCAGAATACTGTGAGCCTCTTTGTAGTCCGGAAAAACATCGATGACTTTCTTGAACTCCTCGATAGCGCGGTGATAGTCGTTGTTTTTGTAGTGGCGTATGCCGCTGATTAATACGGTTTCCCTGTCTGTGTCAGCCTTTCGTACCGAAGAACCTGTCACACCACCGTTCGGCTGAACAAACGATTCGGCGGCCTGGCTTGAGTTGGGGCCCTGCCGCTCTTCGTCTGAATTAAAGGTGTGTCGGTCCTCGGGCGGTTTTGCCACATAAACGATCTCGTCGTCAATGGCTTGAATCAAGTCTGAAAACGAGACGGTGTCGGCCTCGGATTCGGCTGCAGCCAAAGGCGAGGGCTGTTCATCGGATGGCTCCGAGTCCAGTGAGTCATCGACAGAAACGGTTGTTGACGGTGGCTCAGATTCGCGCTCATGCTCGACGGAAGTCCAGGGCTCGCTTGCCTCTGCTTCTGAAGATGCTTCGCTCTCCTGCATCGGCTCCGAAGCGTCGTCCTCCTGAGCGCTTGCCGTGGAGCCCGAATCCAGAGGCTCCTCGTCGATAGCTTCAAAGTCTTCGTCACCGCTCTCTGCCTGGCTGTCAAACAGCTCCTCGAATGAAAAGTCATCGAGAAGCGATGAATCATCCACGCCGCTCAAATCGTCGAGATCCTCTGCCGCCTGGAACGACTCTGATGGTTCCGGCTCATCGAACTCAACCTCTGTATCTTCTTCGGAAGAATATGGGATTTCTTGATCCTGTGGGCCCGGATTGGCGAGTATCTCGTCGAGAGTGCCACCGATTAGAATCTCGTCCTCAAGGAGCGTTTCTTCCACGCCGCCGTCTAACCGTTCGTCGGGGTCAGAAATGCCACTCGCGGGATTATCTGCATGCTCATTGGCCGGCGCGGTGTCTCCCCGGCTCACGGGAGTCTGGCGGACCCCTGCCTCGGGAAGCGTGTAATCTGCTGCCTCCACTTTCCGCAGCACGACCTCTCCGTCCAAGGTCATTAATGGCGTGCCTGGCGCTTTGAGTCGGCGCTTGCTCTTCTTCGCCCGCGAGATATGCGCTTCACGCAAAGCTTTGGTGTTGAGCCTGCTCTTTACAAGCTCATCGTAAATCTTACGCTCACTGATCTGTGTGAAGTTGTAGGTCTCGGTATTAAGCTCATCGCGTATCCGGCTCGCACCGTATTCAGGGAAACTCTCTATCACAGCAAAAATCTTGGTTCTTTGCTGGATGCTGAGATGTTTGACTTCTACAGAAACGGAATCATCGGCGGTGCTTTCCATGGTCTCATACTGCTCAACGCCATCGACCTCAAACATCTTCTTGTATTTGTTAAACGCGTAAGTCGTGAGATTCACCTCTTCACAGGCATCCTTCATACTCGCGCCGCTTGAGGTAAGGCGATAAACCTGAACTGCGCGCCTCAACTCCTCCTGCTCCCGAGTAGACTCCTCTTTGATTGCGACGAGGGTAATGTCATCCGACTGGGGTGTGCCTTCGGTGAACGAGTAGATACCATCTTTCAGCCGATCAACGAAGTCGGTTGCCGAAAGGGCGCCATAGTCACTCATCACCTTCTGCAATCTCTCCTCACCAAAGAGTTCGCGTTTTGAATTCATGGCTTCGGTGATGCCATCGGTATAGAGCAACAAAATATCATCCTTGGCCAGGCGAATCGTATCGGAGACAATGTAGTTCCTGAAGTAGTCCTTTTCCGGAAGTTTCACCCCGATTGGAAAACCCTTCGGATTGAGGTAATACGTCTGCTCGGTACTGCTGCGGTAGATGATCATCGGGTTGTGGCCTGCGCTTGCATAGTTCAGGCTGCGCTTTTTGGCGTCTATGATCAGATAAAAGACAGTGACGAACATTCCCTTCCTAATGTCATTGCTGACAAAATCATTCACCCTGGAGAGGACTTCGGCAGCATCTTTGACACCTCTGGCCTCTGTCCGCAGGGCAGTCCTGATCATCGTCATAACCAGGGAGCCGGGTACGCCTTTTCCGGAAACGTCCGCTACGACAATGCCAAGCGTGTCTTTATCGACCTCGACAAAATCATAGTAGTCTCCGCCAACCTCGGTTGCCATCTCGTGGTGGGCGGAAACCTGATATCCGTCCAGTTCTGGAAACTCCATGGGAAGGAGCGTCTGCTGAATATCCTTTGCGACCTGCATCTCCCGCTGCAGTCGTTCCTGCTGTGCAAGATTCTTCTGAGAATCCCGGAACTTGTGGGTTATGTCACTGAAGGCCTTGGCGATTTCACCGATTTCGGTTGAAGCATCGATGTCCATCTCATCCTCAAGCTCGCCGTGGCCGATGTTCTTGACCCAATCGGAGAGCTTTCGGAAAGGATTCATTACCAGGTAGATGAGCAGGGTGACTCCAGCGCAGCTAAGGGCAAGGATAACCAGAGCCATCTCCAAATAGGCAATGCGACGGGAAGACACCTCGGCGACCGCAAGCTCCGCCGAAAACACAATGTGGGTTCGGCCAAAAAGAACCCCTGAGTTTCGAAGGACGATCGGGTCCTCAAACTCATAGACCAGCTCGCCATCGTCGGTCTTGTATTTATGAAGGCCAACTCCGAGCCTTTCTGAACCTGCCGGGCGCCGGAATTCGCCTATCATCATGTCCGTTGTATCACTGCTGTACTCAACAAAACCAGCGCTATCTACGGCAACAATCTTCTTAATTTCTCTGTATTCCTGCTCGAGGGGAAAGATGAAGCTTGGATCGAAATAGGGCGTGGTGTCAAGTTCATCGACAATGCGGTTAACGACAGCGCTGTGGATTTTCCGAGACGAAACCAGGAAATCCGCAAAGACCTCTTTTTCCAGCTTCAGAAAAAGCCAAAGGTAGCCCAACACAATAATTCCGAAGATGATTCCGATGGCCCGGAAAAAGTACTTGGCCTTGATGGAAAACGGAATAGATGAAACAGCAGTCTTGATAATGCTTTTCTTCTCGGGCTGGTCGCGGTACTTCGTGATGCGGAGCTCATTGCCCTCTTCCGTCTTCCTGTATTCGATCTCATCCATGAGCTTGCGCATGATGAAAATGCCAAGCCCGCCCTTCTTGCCGATATCAATGTACTTGTTCAGGTCGGGGTCTTCAACCCGATTGGGATCGAAGTAGGTCCCCTGATCGACAATCGAGATAGTCAGGCTGTTTTTCTTGACCACAGCCCGAATTGTAATCAGCCCTTCCTGGTCCCGGTAGGCATGCCGCATGATATTGGTGGCAGCCTCATCCACTGACAGCTTGAAGGCATTGACGACCTTGTCCGAGAACCTGTGCTTGTGACCGAGCTGAGTGACAAAGTCTCTTAGATCACCAAGATAGTCAATGTGCGCCGGTACTTTTAATTGCTGTTTTTCTACATTCGTAAACAATTGGGACCTTGAACTATTGTTTCTTCATCTGTTCTTCAACGAGATCAATACGGTCAAGAATGCGCTTGTTGTAGGGTTGTTCCTTGCGCATCTCTTCGAGAAGCTGAAGGGCCTCCTGTAGCTTCTTTTGTCTCAGAAATACAGTCGAACGAGCATACTTCTGCCTGAGTCTTTGCGGCATATCCTGCATCGTCGCCACGGAGCGGGCTTTTGCTCGTTCATGGTAATTCCTGGCTTCAGTGCTGTTTGGATCGCTCTCCAACGCCTTGGCAAAAGCCGCTTCTGCATTCTTCCAGTCTTTGCTGTCGTAGTAACGCCTGCCTTGATTGAAGCTCTCGCCAAAAGTCAGGCGACTGACTTCACGACGCTCCTGTTTCGCCTTCGATTCCAACTGCCCTCGGGCCGTCCCGATGTCGCTCTCGACCTGTAGTTTCAGAGTTTTGAACTCCTGCGGGATATCCTCGATGGCGCTGTTGTCGATAGCGGAAACCAGGAGACGCCACTCGTTTATGGCACGGGCATAATCAGCGCCTTTGAAGAACGCCAACCCCTTCTCGCGATGGTTGTTGACAAAAGTCTGAAGCTCCTCAATTGCGCCGACTCTTGCCGTTTCGCGCTCGCGGACAGCCGCTTCCAGGTAAATACGTTGCCGCTCTTGAGTTTGCAGAGAATCGATTTTGGTGTTCGCCTTTTTGGTCCAGTCTTCAACCTCCTCGGTCGCTGAAAAAGCTGTTTGCACACGCATTTCAGCTTCCTGATCGCTGTTTGGTTCAGTCCTCAGGCGCAGAGAAATCTCCTCCATGTTCTTGGCCGCGTCGTCTGCCCCGGAAAAGGCGACAAATGCCCCCATGAAATCGCGGTCATAATACTTGTCTCGACCCGCTTCCATATTGTTGTTGAACTCAAGCTCGGCGTTGATCCATAAAGAGTCCTGCACTTGCATTCTTACTTCCCGCTCGCGCTCCAGCCGGGCAATCCGGATTAAGTCATCGCGCCCCTTGCCGAAATGAATCGTCACCGAAAACCGGTGGCTCGATGCGAAATCTACAGCGTCAAAGTACTTGCCAAAATTGTAATCGATTTCGAGGTTCCGATAAGTCGCGCCGGCACCCAAAGCGATCTGACCATCATTGAACCCCAATCTCATGCTCGCCTGGTCGCTAAATGAATATTCTGTACCAGCATGTGTCGATGCGCCACCATTCTCAGTCTGATTGACATCAAGTAGCAATCGCAATTTGTTCCGGCCTTCACCCATCACAAAAAGCTTAGAAAGGCCGGCCCTGAAGTTGATTGGTGCAGCTTCATCCGCTTTGTTCAACCGCATTTTTGATGAAATTGCATTCTGGATATTGAGGCCAAAAGCGAGATCTCGCAGCAACACACTGTCGAAGTCTGGCTTGTAGAGCACGGCCAGGTCCAGTCCAACTCTTGTATCGGCAATATTCTCAAAGGCGAAATTCATCCTCTCGATTTTCAGATTCCCGCCTGCGCTGACAGTCTTCCGGATTTGTTTGCCATAAGAAAAAAGGAACTGGTCAATGCCAAAATCTCCCTCGGCACCAGTTTGATTTGCATCATCGTCGTAAGGTATTACACCATCTGTGCCGATTCGAGCCCAGCCCAGGCCGAAAGCCCCAAACGAAAGCGTCGGCCAAACGCCACTTATGAAATTATAGCTGGTTCCGAAGTCAAGACTCGAATAGAAGAACGTCGCACTCTTTTTCTGGATAAAATCGATTCCGGCCGGATTCCAATAGACTGCTGTGGGATCATCTGAAAGTGCGACAAAAGCTCCTCCAAGCGAAAGCGCCCTGGCGCCAACACCTGCGGTGAACAGAGGCGAAACCCCTCCACTGGCGTTCTGCGCTTTTACATCACAGGAAAGCAGCGCCATCATTATAATCAACAGCAAAGATACAGTCAATGTTTTTGTGCGTCTCTTCATATTCTCATCGCGAGTTATTTCGCAATTGCGATTTTCGTGACGGCCTTGCCTGCGCTTGTTGTCAAAACCGCAACATACACGCCGTTGAGTACTTCCTGGCCACTGCCGTTTCGGCCATCCCAGTCCAAGGTAGCCCGACCGGCGCCGTCATGGTTGCCAGCAAACCCACGCTCTTCTGATGAACTGAAAGACTTTGTCCTAACAAGCTCGCCCAATAATGTGTAGATGCGCAACGTCCCATCCGAGTCCTGAGGCAACGTATAGTTGAACGTCGTTGTCTCACCGCGGCCAAACGGATTGGGAAAGTTGAAGAAGCTCGCCTGAAAATCCGAACCGATGATCGCCGACGCACCTGCCGTGAGTGGCGCGTTCAGCGGAAAACCCGAGTCATCAAGAATTGCCACAAGGGAGTCGGAGGCTGTGTTGCGCGCAAACACGTCATCCCCGGGGCTGTTTATGGTCAATCTAAAATTCGGCGCCTCGGACGAACTCACCAAATCGACACGAAACTCAACCAGAACGGAATCATTCTTCGGCACAGTAAGAGGCGGTATGAAATCGACCTGCACCGGGTTGCTCGCCCCCGGACTGGCGGAGGTCGGAATAACCGTGTTTTCGTCGCCGTAGTCAACTACTCTTAGTGCGGTGAGAAGAGAATTCGGCGCAATGTCGCTTCCCTGATTGTCCTCGACCGTCAGGTCAATCCGCTCCAAATCAATATTGTCGTCGCTGGAATTTCGGAACTCCAGCCCGAATAGGGCAATGTTTGAGGCGCCGCGAGGCACCGTGACTGGTTTTCGGGCAGCAAGCATGACCACATTCAGGCCCACGGCCTGAGTCTGCACCTGTACCGTGACATCCGATGGCGTCGAAGGGGGTGGCAGACCCGAGTTCTCGTCGATGGCGATTTGCGCATCAACAGAGACAACGATATTCTCCAACTGATTCGTCGCCTGCGAAGGCGCGGTGATCTGCCAGGTGACCTGGCCGCCCGGCGACACACTCTTGATTAGGGGCTCCCCGGTCGAATATCGAACCGGGAGTGTAATCTTCAAATCATCCTGGCCAATGAAAGCCGCCTCGCCTGTATTTCTCAGGTCAGCGGTCAATGTGAAAACCTGACCGACAGTGAGTATTTGATCGGTGGCCGATGGCGGCTCCGTGATGCTTGCGGTCAGATCCAAAGCGGCTCGCCTCACGATTTGAAACTGTATCGAATCGGGTAGGGCTGTCTTTCTCTCTCCAGAGCTTGCGTCATCGCCACTCACATTGATTCGAATAAAGTGAGCAGGTTGTGCGTTCGGAGGAGCACGTAAGCGCCAATTAACGCCGCCCGACACCACCGGCTTTGTCCGGTTGCCGTCGAGAACGACATAGCCGGCGCCATTATCATCCAGTGTTGCTTCAATCGGGTCGAGGTTGACTGAGCTGACCGCAACATCCAGAACGAACTCCTGGCCGTTGGAAAGTACGCCATTCTGAGCGCCGGTTGGAGAAGTTACTGAAATACCGGAAATGGCAACGCCACCCTCCGCAACAGTCTCGATGGCAAATGCCCTGGAGACGACTTCTCCGCTGAACGGTGCAGCCTGCCCCGAATTTTCATCCTGCGGCGGCGTACTGACGCTCGCCCGAACTGACGCCGATGCTATCGGGACTGTCGATGACCGAACATCCCACGTGACTTCAATTGAAGACGCATCGCCTAGAGCGAACTGACGAACCGCTGGCTGCTGACCCTCGTCAACGATGGTTATGCCGGAACTACCTAGATCAAGCGTGATTTCGCCCTGCCCGACGCCAGCGCCACCAACGTTGACAATCCTAGCGGTCAGTGGAAACTCATGATTTACCGGAGCATTGTTGTTCAACAGGCCACCTGCCTGAAAGCTCTCAAAGTCCAGGTTCGCTTTCGCGACAACAAAGACGGTGAGCGCATTTGATGTTTGTACAATCTGGCGTTCGTTGCTATCAAAGCCGACCATATCAACGGTAACGGTCTGGTCGTCGCGAGTCTGGTCCGTAATAATCAAGTCCCACGTGACTGTCGTAACGCCAAATTCCAGCTCCTTCGTCTGGCTAATGGGCCCAGACTTGAAGTCGATACCGGGCGGCGGGCTGAGCGTGGCATCGACCCGATCGATATTTGCTGTCCTGGTGATGTCCGCCTGAACACGGAATTCCTGCGCACTCGACAGGGTGTCGTCTAGCGCGCCAGGTGGGCTGACAACCCGGAAGGCATCGATGGTTAGCCCAATATTTGAGGTCCTCACCTGTTGCGAGTCGGCTGATTTTGAAACCGCGGCAGGTGTACCGATATTCTCGTCATTCGGGGTTGTCGTCAGAGTCGCGGTGAACGCTTCGAGTCCTGTCTCTGTCGCCGGCGCCCTAACATCCCAGGACACAACAATACCTGGCGTAAATAACGCAGGATTGTCTCCGAAAATCAGGGTATATCCGCTCAACGGCAGGGTTAGCGTGAGCTGTCCTGTGGCACCTACGCTAGCCTCACCGAGATTTGTCACCAGGGCCTGCACCTGAAACGTATCGGTGGCTGTCTGTACCGTATCGACAGTAATGCCAACCGATAGATTCGCAGGCTCGTCAACACGGAATAATACGAAATCATCTCCTGGATCGGGCGTACCAATTGGCGCCGCTTGCCTGCTTTGTTGGCCCGTGGCACTCAAAACTGTCGCAGCGAAAGTCTCGCCGGTTACGGGATTGGAGGTCGATGGCGCGGTCAGGGCGAAATCGATGCTTCCGCGGTCGTCTGCCGCGATTAGGGCAATGCTCTGCTGTGGGGTTATTATTGTAGAGCCCCCAATTGGAATGCTGCTTGTGAGCTGAACGATGACGTTCTCTACCGGTTCCGCCAAATCATTGTCGATCGAGACCGTGATCGTGAAACTCTGGTTCGTGTTTACCCGTGCTTGTGTCGGGCTGGCATTTGGCGTGCTGTCGTGTGGGCTTGTAGAAGTAATCGTTACCGCCGCAGTCGCCGAGTTGATTTGGACAGACCCGAGGCCAACGTCGTCTGAGGTGTCGTCGGTAATCCGGCTGCCGCCAGAACCGACGATTACCGCCTCAAGGCTTCCGCTTATTGTAGCAGTTCCCGTTGTCGTTCCGGTTTGGGTGATGACGAAATCCAGAGTATCCGAGGCCCCGCTTTCCAGGCGGCTCGTACCTGAAACCTTGAACGAATCAGGTTTTGTGATGGTATACTCGCCCGTAACATCGTCGGCGCCAATCCGAAAACGGACGTAGGTGTTGGCGCTATTGAAATCAGCAGCAACCGCATCGGGGCTGCCGTTGGTCACCCGCATCCTAACCCGCCAGGGAGTCGTTTGCCCGGCGCGCGCGGCGCTGGGAACCGGGGTAAGGGAGAGGATCTGCATGTTGGCCGCACCCTTCACGAACCATTGGTCGGGAGTCGTGACCGCGTTATCCTGTACCACCAGGGCCGGGCCGTTCAAGTCATGCGCCAAAACACTGGCGTCGAGTGAATAGCGGCCGCTGTCGGCGGAGGCCAACACATTTACTGTGAAATCGAAATTTGCTGATGCGCCTGCAGCAACGGAGGTCGGATTGGCGGGATTCGCACTGACCACGAATTCGCTTGTCTGGTCGCTGCCATCCTTGATCAGTGTGAATTTCAGAGAAATGTTATCGATAACGGCAGCGGCGGAAAGGCCGGCTGTCGCCGGATTCGACACGGTCACGGTAAAATCAATGCCCTGCTGGCCCTGGGCGACTGTGTCTGGTAATGTCGCAACATTGTCTCCTCTGACTTGCGCGGCATTCTGGACTGTCCAGCTATCCGTGGTTGTGGCGCCTTGCGCTGAAACCGAGACGCCGGAAACATCACCATTGATCTGGCCATCAATTGTGATGGCGCCGAGGTCTGCGCTGGCGCCAACGTCTACCGTAAACGTGAACGTGCGCGTCCCGGGCGAGGCCGGAATATCGGTGAACACGTCCGTCCGCACGGCGGTGAAGCCTGTTCCGGAGAAAGTCAGAACCGGATCGAGGTTCGTGACCGGCGATGCGCTCAAATTGCGCACGGTCATTTGCACGTTGGCGACGCCTTGCTGGCCCAGGCTTACAAAATCCGGAGCATTCGCGATCGACAATATTTCAAGGCTGCCGACATTGATGGCGGTGTTGCCATTGGCCCCTCCGACACTGGTGACCGAGATGTTTTGAGTGCCTCCCGTAGAGCCCGCAAGAAAGTCAAACACAAGCAGGCTGCTCGCGTTGGTAGCGACCTGGTGTCCCGCCTTGCCGGCATTGGCATCTGCGGTCGAGATTGAGCCGAAAGGCCCGCTGGTCAGCGACACATCAAATTCCACTCCCGCGCCAACCGGGTTTAACTCTGCATCCTGAATCTGCGAAGAGGTGATGGTTGCAGTCTGGGCTGGAGCCAAAGTCGTGGGCACCGGGGTCAACGTCACCGCGCCTGACGGCAACCCGGGGCTAACGGTCACGGTGCCGGTTTGGTCGCCTGTCGCCGTCGCATGGCTTGCGACGATTTGGCCGCTGCCGGTGGATGTTGGTTCAAACGTAAGACTTTTTGCGGACGAACTTACAGCTTCCAGTGTGCCATTGCTGCTCCAGTTCACCGCGGTATCATCGACATAATTGTTCTGATCGTCGAAACCCGCCGCCCAAAACGTCATTGTCTGGTCGGTGGTCAACGTGGTGTCGCCAAATGCTTTTCCGCCGTTGTTCGCAGCTGTTCGAATCTCAACCCGATCGACATTGCCGAGGCTAACGTCAATCGCACCGGTCTGGTCGGTTTTACCCGAACCTGAGTGCAACGCCTGAACGAGCGCCGTGCCCGGGGTGGTGGCATCGAGAGTCGTATTCGTGCCGGAACTCGGGCTGAGAGTGCCGATCGTGGTGCCGACCAGCGACCACGTCACGGTTTCATTGCCACGATAATTTTGGTAGATATCAAAACCGGAAGCATGCATACTCAATGCGGACCCAGTACTCAAGCTCTGGTTGCCCAGCTCTGAAGTGTTCCCGGTGGTTCCGGTTTGAATCTGCAGTTCATCAAGTGTTGCCGCAGCCACATCAAAAGTGGGAGAGTCGTCGGTATTGCCATTTCCAGTGCCGCGAAATCTAACATTGTTCTCAGCCAACACTAAGAGCTGATTGGCGCTGCCCGAACCGCTGGTAGCGATGATATCGCGCAGAGTCGGTGTTATGGAATTCGGGGCGGCATGCGCCTGTCCGTCCGTGAAGCTGATTTGTATCGTGCCGCTGGTCGGGTTTTGGTAAACATCCTGAACACTGGAGACCGAAATGCTAAAGCCCGCGCCGGCGGTCTGATTTCCGGGGCTATCCACGACGAGGCTGTTGATGCCGGCAGCATCCACATCGAATGTCTGCGTATTGTCCGAAGCGCCGGTTGCGGCAACACTACCCGCCAATTGCACACCGGTTTCCGCTTTGAACAAATCCTGGGTATTACTGCCCGAGCCATTCACAACAGAGACAGGTCTGAGCGTCGGCGTGGTGCCATCGGGCGCATCGTGGTTACCGCCGCCGACAAAGCTCACGGTGACTGTACCGTCTGCCTGATTGTTGAAACCGTCGCGGGCATTTTCTACAAATAGTGTAAAACCCGTTCCGGCAGTCTGTGTGCCCGGATCGCGAAACGAAAAGTTCTCGATGTCTCCCGCGGCCACGTTGAACGGCTGGGTGTCATCCGTGGCGGCGGTCACGGCAACGGTGCCCCTGAGCTGTACGTTGTTCTCGCGTAGATAGAGAAGTTGAGACGCGTTGCCACTGCCGCCTGTGACGCTGATGTTCGTCAGAACAGGCGTCTCACCATTTGGCACGCCATGGGGATCAATATCAGCAAACGAGACGACAACCGCTCCGGAGGCATCGTTTCCAAAGGCGTCCTGGGCGCCAGAAACACTTAGCGCAAAGCCAACGCCGGCTTCCTGCGCTGCTGGGTTGCTCAAGGTCAAAGTCGCTATATCCGCGGCGCTCACCGTCACAGCGCTGCTGGTCAGGCTCACCGCGCCATCCTGCACGGTGAGCGTGCGGCTACCGGCGGTGCGGAGTGTAAACGAAGTGCCGGGAAACGTCTTGCTCGCGCCAGAGAATGTCAAACCGCTCAAGGGCAGGGTAGCGCTCAAATCGCTGCTCGACCAAGTCACGGTACCCGTATAGTTGGTCTTTTGATTGTTAAATTGGTCAAATGCCGTAACAATGATATCGTTTGCGGGAGAAGAAAACGCCACGCCAGCGGTTGCACTCCCAGGCACACCGGACATGGTGAAGTGGTCGAGGGCGGCAGGCTGAACGGCAATGTTGCCGGTTGCGCCAGTTGCTGCGCCATCTGAAACCGTGAACGTCTGATTGCCCGTCGTTTGCAGCGTGAATCCGGTACCGGAGAAAACTTTCGTAGCACCAGAGAAAGTCAAACCCGAGGTTGGGACAGTGGCGCCGGCATCGCTGCTTGCCCAACTCACCGTTCCTGCGTAGTTGGTTTTTTGATTTGCAAAGATATCCAGCGCAGTAACGGTGATGTCGTTTGCAGGAGAAGAAAAGGCCTGTCCGGCTGTCGTGCTGGCAGGCGCGCCCGAAACGGTAAATGAGCCCAGGGCGGCCGGGGAAATCGTGAAGTTCGCACTCGGATCACTTGTCGGAACAACACCCCCCAAGGTGGTCACCGTCAAAGAATAAGAAGACCCCGTGATGGTTGGATTTGTCACGCTTTGAAAAACGATGGTGTATTGAACGCCACCGGTCAGCGGGGTACCTAGGCCGTCACGAACAAAAGTGACGCTCTGCCCGCCCCCCGGAGTGGCGTTCAAGAAGCCGCCCGAGATATCCGGCGACGTCGCGGAAAGCGTGCCGGTCAGGTTGTAAAGCGGGCTGCCAAAAGTAATCGTTATCTGGCCGTTGTTCGGCAGGTTGTCAAGAGCCCCAAGGGTAAATGTTACGGAATAGCTCGTGGAAACACCAGCAGTATTGTCTGACGGAGTCACGGTGGAGGCATAGGACGACACTGTCGCGGCAAGCAGGCAACATCCGACGCAAAAAGCAAACAATCTATTCTTCATTAAAGCATCCATCCAACAAACAGTTTGAGCGAGAACCCTATTCGGTGGTGTTCGCGAAATGCTACTCGATCTCGCTTTCGCAAATACCGATCAACTCAACACGACTGACATGGCGGTGTAGAATCATTGAGGAAGGCGCAAAATGTCAGGAAAACAATGGGACTGATAAAAGGGGCAGTAATTGTATCACGATGCAATCGCTGTCTCATCATCCAACAATAGCGGCCGTTGTCATTAACCATATCGCAGCATCCCTGAACTTTAGCAAAAACTATACCATAGCTACAGGAGAAGAACAGCCAATCGCAACTACTTGAGAATAGCCCGTAGTAAAATCAAGAATCCCTTGCCGTCATTCTCAGCCAGTTTAAGATTTTTCTCGGCTCGTTTGAATCCGGGATTAATTTTCATCGCAGCTCGGAATTCATCCAAAGCCCGCAAAAACAAGTTTCTGCATTGGATCAGGTTGGCTACGCCCATGTTGTTGCGAACGTCAGCGTATTCCGGATGTTCCGAAATGATCTCGGACAGCTTGGCCACGTATTCGGATATAAACGAATCGTCCTTGCCCTTGCCGCCGTACATGAATTTCAAATAGAACTCATTTTCAACATCCATGAAATGGCCCAACACATCCTTCGGCTTGCTGAGCAAAAAGTCATTGATGGCGGCGGCGTAGTCCTGCTCTTTCACTTTCGACATAACGCTTTCGAAATTGGCAATCTGGCGATTGACCATCCGCTCCTCGGCTCTGTCAAAACATTCCATGGCCATCTGACGAGTCGTGACCTGCGCATCACCATTCTCCGATTGCGACTTTGCCAGCAGGGCAACACCAAGGTGGTAGTAGGCTCCGATATAGTTGCTGTTCAGATTGATGGCCTCTTCGAGGTGGGACACAGCCTGCTCGAACATTTCCTTATAAAGGTAAGCTATTCCCAGGTAGTTCTGGACGTCGGCAAAGTGCGGGGCCTGCTGCACACCTTTCTTGAGTGTCTCAATTGCATCGTCAAACGAATCGTTCATCAGGTAGGTCTTGCCCAGATTGGCAAATACATCAGAAAAGCCGGGATCGATTTCGAGGGCCAGGTTGAATTGACTCAACGCCTCGGTATAGAGATTCTTCTGCAGAAATACAAGGCCGAGCTTATTTGCTGATGCGGCATGGCGTACAGCTTTGACTTTCTCGTCGATGTAGTAGAGGATCTCAAGGTCGGTAATGGCCTCCCGATGCGCGCTGCCGATAAGCTCGCCCGCGCTTTCACCAGGCTCAACAGATGAGGGTACCTCTCTCGAATCGATGACCTGACCGTCGAGAAAAATCGTAGAAGTGATTGCTTTCCCCTGGTCCGCAAAGGCCGTTTCAATGTGAAACTTGCGGCCGCCGACCATGACATCGTTGTTTTGACCAAGATTATCCATAATCTACCACTTTACGTTAAATAGTGAGTTTAGAGCATTCTATCAAAATTACTTGATGGCGCTGATGAATGCAGAAAAAATAGTCGCCGGAGCCCCGCGAGTCGCCCGATCAATCCAATTGCGCCAAAACTCTGCGCATGCGTGACACAGCTTCTTTCAGGTTCTCCATCGAGGTTGCATACGAAATCCGGATGTGCTCCGACGTTCCAAACGCCTCTCCGGGAACGACGGCAACTCCGCCCTCCTCCAGGAGGTAGTTGCACAGGTCCATTGAGGTTTCAATCTTCGTCCCTGCATGTTGCCGGCCCAGGTAAGCTGCAATGTTAGGGTAGGTATAAAAAGCCCCTCCCGGCGTCAGACACTTCAAGCCGTTCACCTCGTTCAAAGCGGCCACGAGAAACCGACGGCGCTCGTCAAACTCTACGACCATTCGTTCGACAATTTCTGGTTCCGCCTGAAGAGCAGCAATACTTGCGTGCTGCGAGATTGTGCACGGGTTGGAGGTCGTGTGCCCCTGAATCTTCGTGCACGCCTTGATAAGCGGTTCAGGCGCGACCAGATAGCCAACCCGCCAGCCGGTCATGGCATAGGTTTTGGATACGCCATTTATCAAAATCAGCTTATCCAGGACCTCCGGGTAGGAGGCAAGGCAAACGTGTTCATGGCCATCATACAGTATCTTTTCATAGATCTCATCAAAAACCACGAACAGGTCGTGCCTGTTGATGACCTGCAACAACGCCTCAATTTCGGCACGCGAGTACACCGCGCCCGTCGGATTGCTCGGGGTATTGAGCAGGAGCACCTTTGACCGTGGTGAAATCGCCGACTCCAACTGCTGCGGCGTGATCTTGAAGCTCGAGTCTTCTGAGGTCTCGAGTACGACAGGCGTCGCGCCCGAAAACCGGGCCAACTCAATGTAGCTGGTCCAGTACGGCGCGGGAATTATAATCTCGTGACCCGATTCACACAAAGCCATGATCGCATTGGCGAGAGCATGCTTCGCTCCCCCGGCGATCAGCACTTGCTGCGGAGAAAACTTATGGCCGATCTCGCGTTGGTACTTTGCGCAAACGGCTTCCTTCAATTCCGGCATGCCTGAGACGGCCGTGTACTTGGTATGCCCAGATTCGATCGCCTCAATTGCCGCTTCTTTTATAACGTGCGGTGTATCAAAATCCGGCTCACCTGCCCCAAGGCCAATCACATTCTTGCCCTCACGTCGCAAGGCCTGGACAAGTGCGGTTATTCCTAGAGTTTGAGATGGTTGAAGCTGACGCACTCGGCTAGCTAGCTCCATAGTCGTTGGCGCTCCTTCTAGTTCAGTATCGCGCAGATGCATGCAACATCAACGATGTCCTGCCAATTGCATCCGCGGGACAGGTCATTCATAGGTTTCGCCAAACCCTGCAGCACCGGGCCCACCGCCCGTGCGCCGGCCAGGCGCTCCGTTATCTTGTAGGAAATATTCCCTGCATCAAGATCAGGGAAGACCAATACATTGGCATTTCCGGCGACGCTGCTTCCGGGAGCCTTCTTACTTCCGATCTCCGGTATAAGCGCCGCATCAAGCTGCAGTTCGCCATCTGCCCGCAAATGCGGGGCTTTTTCCTGGAGTAGCCGCAGAGCCTGCTGCACCTTTTCGACCTTCGGGTGGTTGGCGCTACCCTTCGTCGAAAACGAAAGCAGTGCCACAGAAGGTTGCTCGCCCGTCAGCTTTTGATGGGTCTCGGCCGACGAAATCGCAATGTCAGCCAATTGCTCCGCAGTCGGGTCTGGCACAACAGCGCAGTCGGCGTATGTCAGAACCTTGTGGTCGTTCATAACCATCTCAAAGGTGCTTGAGACCAGTGAAATATGCGGTGCGGTGCCAACCACTTGAATCGCCGCACGCAGAACCTCGCCGGTTGTATAGACACTGCCCGCCACCACGGCATCCGTGGCTCCCTCACGCAGCATCATGGCGCCGAAAAATATCGGGTCGCGCATGCACAGTTCCGCCTCTTCATGAGACTCGAGCTTGCCTTTGCGCAGTTCCATAAACCTCTGCGCGTAGGTCTCAAACTGGCCTGAGTCCCCGGGGTTCACGCACTCGACTCCCGCCAAATCAACGCCATGAATACCGGCCTGCTCGCGGATTTTGACCGGGTCTCCAAGCAAAACACATCGGGTCAGACTATTCTGGTTCAAATATTCAGCCGCACGCAGAACTCTCGGATCTTCACCTTCGGGCAGGGCCACCCGTTTTTTCATCTGCCTGGCCTTTGCGTGAACACGCTCAATAAACGTCATGAAACCTCAAACTTCCGTCGTAATCTGGCCAGCACGGATGGTGAGACGAAAGCGCTGACATCGCCCTGCAATTTCGCGACCTCCTTAACGATGGTCGAGTTCAGATATGTAAATTTTTCATTCGGCATGAGAAAAACTGTGTCGATCTCATCCGCCAGTTTTCTATTCATCAGCGCCATTTGGAATTCATATTCAAAATCGGTAATTGCTCGAAGACCGCGCACCACGGCCGTCGCTCCCCGCTCACGAGCATAGTCCATAAGCAACCCCTGGAACGGCTCCACGACGACGCCCTTGAAATTCTTCGTTGCCTCGTTGACCATCTCCACGCGCTCATCGACGGAGAAAAGTGGCTGCTTGGCAAGATTCGTGGTCACCGCAACACAAACCTCGTCGAACAGACGAACGGCTCGCGCGATTATATCGAGATGACCGTTGGTAACCGGGTCAAATGTGCCTGGGTAGATGGCTTTTCTCTCGACGCTACTCATTGATCAAAAAGGAAATCTTCGTGTCTCCGGCTAGTTTTTCTTTGTTAAGAGAATAATGGCTCCAAGCTTCGCCAACCTCGGTGGTCGCGCTTGTTTCAACGATCAACCAGCCCGACTTTGACAGGAGGCTTCCCTGAACTATCAGCGCAATTGTCTCTTCGACCACGTCATCTCGGTATGGCGGGTCCAGCAGAATCAGATCGAACTTTGCATCCTGCCTCGCCAACTGCGCCAAACACTGTCTCGCACTGCCGTGCATGATTCGGGCCGTATCAGAAAACCGTGATTTCTCAAGGTTTTGCCGAATGAGGCCAACCGCAGAGCGACTGCTGTCAACAAAAATAGCCTTGACCGCTCCACGGCTCAAGGCTTCAATTCCCAAGCTTCCGCTTCCAGCGAATACATCCAAGACGCAGCAACCCTGTGCGCAGACAACATTAAAGATCTGTTCCTTGACTCTGTCGGAAGTCGGCCTAATCCTGCCGCTTCTCGGGCTTGCAAGCCTCAAGCCCTTGCGACTTCCCGCGATCACCCTCACCGTCGTGGCCGGCAGCAGTCCGTTATTCGTGCAACAACATATTCATGACAAGAATTAGATTATCGTCGGTGTAGTTGACCATGTCAGGCGACACCAGCAAGATTTTCACCAACTCAACGTTCAACGACTGCTTTCCCATTTCCTGTAGAAAATCGCTGATTGCGCCCTGGTTTCCATACAACCGCGCCAGCAGTGGCGTCGCCTGGCCACCGCCGCCAAACGTTGATGGTTGAGTTTTAAGCTCACGCACACTGAGGCCAAACTGCCGGGCCGTCGCACCAACCCAATCTTTGATTTGTGCCAGGCTCAATTCTTGCGCACCACCATTGGCTGGTGCGGTGCTCGAGATGCGGCCGGCAATCAAAACCTTGTCAAGAAAGCCTCCATTTGAACCTACCTGGGTTTCAGACACAACCTTGAAACTGCCGGCCCCCCAGGTCTGATTTAGCCTTCCGGCAAAATCCCTTGCAACGGAAGCTGTACTCGAAGCAAACTCCAGCCGGACGCGCTGGCTGGTATAGGAAAGCAGCGTTGTGCTAAGCTCTCCCGGCACCATCGCAATTAGGCTGGTGACTGCCTGAATCGCGTCCCGCGAGCTGGCGACGAAGTCCGGCGCCGGGCCAGAGCTTCGGACCGGGCTGATATCTGGCCGCGGCGCAGCTCGTTGCACCGTTGGCTGCTGAACCGGCTGAGCATCCTCAATAAACGGCTGTTCGACTTGCTGCTGGACAGGTTGATCCTCAACCGGATCGGCCTGCCTGAAGTCTGCAAGATCGGCCTGCAAAGCACCGTCATCAAAGGCCCCCAGCTCCTCCTCCGAGGCGGTTTGCTCAAGAGCACCATCGTCCTGCGGTTGAAAAGCAAGATCGGCCGGCTCGTCTGCATTGTCACTGAACATGAAGAAATAGATCGCGCTACCCAGCAAAACGATGACCGCCATGATGATGAGGGTTGCAATCAAGGATGAGTAGTTCCGCTTTTGAGAAAACCCGGCGGTCTTCGTGGTGTCGAACGTTTCCGTACGCTCCTCGAACGCCAGCTCCTGGGTGTCCATGCTCGATGTTTGCGTGAACTCCTCTACGCGTTCCTCTTCCCCTGTCTTGTCGTCGCCAATTAGGTTGATGTCTACCATAACTAGACTCCAGAGATAAACATGAAAGCTACTGAATTCCCCGTAGCGCAGCACCCACAGAAATCATGTAGCGCTCGGAACGGGTTTGACCAACGTCCTTTTTTGCGTTTTCTGGAAGCTTAACCTTGCGAAAAGGGTTCGCCCTGTCAATCCTGACATCATAACTGTTCTGTAGCCCATCTACCAGACTATCATCCACGCCCTCACCGTACAGAAACACTTCGTTGAGGTCGTCTACGCCCTTGCCGAGTTGGTGGTCGAGAATGATGCGCCGCAACTCCTTGGAAATCGAGCGAGCCATTGATTCAGGGCTTTTTGCAGACCGGCGAGTTTGAGAGAAGGGGATGTCCTGGGTAAGAAAGAAGCTCATGCCTTTTAAAATGGTGAAATGAACCTTGCTTTCCTCGACATTGACCAGACAAATCTTATCCGTGTCGCTGTAATCGTAATTCAACTGCAGGGCTCTTTGAGCAGAAAAAATGTCCACGTCAACCACTTTCAGGTTCAAGTCGGTGTGGCGGAAGATTTGCTTGAGAAACTGAATAATCTTCTTGCGCACAACCACCACGAGCATGTTGTCCAGGGGCCCGTTTGAATTAACTGCCATCTCCTCGAAGTCGATTACATAGTCATCAACCGGCGAGATGGCAAACTGCCGAACCTCCCACCCGATGTGGTCCCAGACCTGCTCCCCGCCCAGATCATGGTCAACCGCGACCTTTTTGACGAGCACCATTTTGGAGTCAAGTGAAAAAGCAACATCGGTATAGTCGAAATTCTGAGCTTCGCATAGCCGCGTAATGTCCTCGGCGAAACGGCGAGGCATATTCTTGTCGGCGAACACATCAAAGTCGAACGGCTGGCGAATCCGTCCTTGCGCCAGCTTTGTCACTTGAAATTCGTTGGCCGACTCTCTTACTCCCTCAACCACACGCAACTGATCATCCACCAAACTAACACCGAGAATCCCAGTCCTTGCTTCCTGGGCCATGACTTTCTCCAAAGACACGAGTAGGGAGGTGCTACCGAACCTCCCAGCTCCTTTCTCCACTTTCTATCATACCGTGGTTCTCAAGCTTGAGACCGCCGATTGTTGACAACAGAAAATTATCTTCCGCCATCGCAATGTCCATGCTGTCTATCGGACTATAGATGTTTAGGTACTTCACAATAGCTGTATCGATATGTACCATGCGAAAGGGTTTATTCGTTGTCGGGCAAAACACCAACGAATCCAAGCCCGGTCCTGTCGCACTTGGCAACTCGCCCTTAACATGCTCGAAATCACCAATTGCGGACTCAAAAACGGCCAATACATCCGCGCAGGCAGCTTCGGCTTCATCGAGCTTGCCGCTTTCAATAGAATTCCTGACAATATCCATATTCAACGTAAATTGCTTCGAATCGACAATCACAAAAATCGCCTTCAGTGGGTCGATTGGCATATTCGGAAGATTTCTCATCCGATCATGAACAAACTCGACATGGCCTGCCAACTGTCGTGCGTCCAGCTTGAGACTCAACTGAAGTTCGGTCAAAGAGTCGATCATCGTAGAGTCCGTCGCGGACGGCAACGCTGCCAGAATTACGTTTTGGCGATCCTCGAACTCCTTGATTTTGGTGACCACCGAATCCAGGCCACCGACAACAATTGAATCGACATAATGTGAGTATTCATCACTGGTCCGGATGAACTCAAAAATCTGCGACACTGTATCGGTATAAGCGCCATTGTATTTTTGATACTGCAATCCCGCCAACTGGAGCTGCTCCATTCTGTAACGACCCAGCGCGGTATGCATCTTCTCGTCTTCTCTTACCTTTTTTGGGTAAAGAATCGAGCCAATCAAGGCAGCCGCGAGAACCAAGATCAAGACCTCGTAGAGGATACTCCCTCTAGCTTTTGTTTCCGACATATCTCCTCCCTCAAAAAGAATATGGTTATAAAGACCCTTACTTTATTGCAACATAGGGTCCGATTCGCTCAAGAGTCCTTTTTCCAATACCTTTAACATCTAAAAGATCGTCAACTGTTACAAACCGGCCATTCTCGTCCCTATGCGTGATAATCTTTTGCGCCAGCACGGGCCCAATCTTGGGGATTGCTTGCAGCTCTACACCGGTTGCAGTATTGACATTCACCGGAAACGCAACAACCCGGGAAGCACCTGACGCCCCCCCCTGGCCGACACCATCGCCAACCAACGTGCCGTCATTCAGTGAATCGCTACGGGCCTTGAATTTCTCAATAAATACCGGATCGACCTCTGCGAGCTCCACCTCAGGCAAATTGTGCCGGTACAACCTCACGGTGGCCCCCACCAACAGCGAGACCACGAGGAACCCCACTATTCGGAGTTCCTGTTTTGTAAAGTCCAACATGACCTACATTATCGCATCCTTAAAGCGTCCCAGAAAGCCCTTGCCGTCCGAGGGCGGCTTGAAGTTTTCACTTTGCGCCAACTCGTTCAGCAGTTTTTTTTCTCTCGCGTCGAGACGGGTCGGCGTCCAGACGACCACCCGGACCAGTTGGTCGCCGCGCCCACTGTCACTGAGATGAGGAATGCCCTTGTGTTTCATCCTCAAAATCTTGTTGGCCTGCGTCCCGGCCGGAACCTGAAGCTTGACCCGACCACCAAGGGTCGGGACTTCCACCTCAGCACCGAGCGACACCTGAGCAAAGCTTAGGGGCAGGCTGTACAGGACATCGTCCCCATGGCGCTCGAAGCTTTCATGCTCCAACTCCTCAATGAGGATTATGACGTCCCCACTCGGGCCACCGTTCGGGCCCACATCCCCCTCTCCCCTGACCGTAATATAGTTCCCGGAGGTCACGCCAGCGGGAATGTCAACGGCAACAACCGACTCGCCCCGAGTCCTGCCATCGCCACCACACTTTTTGCACGGTTCCTTCAATATCTGGCCGTCGCCGTGACACCTCGGACAGGTTGCGATATTGACGAACTGCCCAAACAAAGACTGAGAAACCTGTCGAACCTCGCCAGCGCCATGGCACTGCAAACACGTCATCCGCGCATCCCCGGATGCCCCGCCACTGCCATCACACGAATCACAAACGACAGCTTTTTTTAACTTTATCTTCTTTTCTACGCCGGCAGCAACATCTTCCAGCGTCAGCCGCAGTCGAACCTGCAGGTCCTTACCTCGCCGGACGCGACTACCTCGTGCGCCACGTCCCGCCCCAAACAAATCGCCAAACCCCTCGGACATAAAGGTTCGCAATGCGTCACCCAGATCGACACCGAACCCGGAAAAGCCATCTGAACCACCCTTGACACCCTGATGACCAAAGCGATCATAGCGCTGGCGCTTTTGCTGGTCATGCAAAACATCATAGGCCTCCGCCACTTCCTTAAAGCTTTCCTCGGCACCCTTGTCCCCCGGATTCTTGTCCGGGTGGTACTTCATCGCGAGCTTGCGGTAGGCTTTTTTAATCTCGTCGGGGCCTGCATCTTTTGCGACACTCAGCACCTCATAATAATCACGTTGCATAGGCATACAGAACTACGAATCCGAACTTACTTACTAACAAGGACTTGAGAATGCCGCAGCACCCTATCATTCAGAACATACCCCTTCTTGTGCTCGTCAACAACCACGCCGGAGGAGTGATCTCCACTCTCCACCTGCATCAACGCATCGTGTTTCTCCGGATCGAACTCTTCTCCGACGGCCTGAATTGGTTTGACGCCGCGACCATCCAGTATCTTGCGGAAATTCTTAAAAATTAACTCAACGCCTGCAACAAGACCGTCGAAGTCGCCGTTCTCTTTCGCTGCGGCCACCGACCTTTCCAGATCATCGTAAACCGGTAGAAGCTCCGTGATCAGGTCAGCGTTGGCGTTCACAATCAGGCGCACTTGCTCAGAGTCGGTACGCTTCTTAAAGTTGTCAAACTCCGCAGCCTTACGCAGAAGCAGATCCTTGAGTTCATCGCGCTCGCGCTGAACATCCTTCAGAGCCGCCTCCAGTTTTTTCTGTTTCGGCGAACTCTTTCGCTTGCTATTGCCCTTGCTCGATGGGCGCGGACCAGCATCTGTTCCGGCCCCCCGGCCATCGTCCGAACTGGCAACACCATCCTTGACTTCCATTCTCGAATTCCCCTGCGCTTGCTACGACAGCTTGTCGCCAAGCGCCTTGGTTAACGCGTCGCCAACATAGTCCACGAGCGAAATGACCTTGGCGTAGCGCATGCGGGTTGGGCCAACCACGCCAAGCGCACCGGTCACATTTCCGATGTGGTATCGAGTCGCAACGACACTGTAGTTATGAAACAAATCTTCTTCGTTTTCGCTGCCAATTCTAATGTAAAGCTTGTCGTCCGCGCCCTGGTCGAACTTCTGCCAGAGACTTTCCCTGCCCTCGATCAAATCCAGAACCCGGGCCACATCGCTCTTCTCCGAGAACTCCGGATTAGCAACAATGTTATTCGCCCCGCCAAAATGAAGGCCATCACGACCCGTCAAACTAAACAGCTTATCCGAGTAGGACAGAACGTACCGCAACACTCGATCATCGCTTAGCGCAACATCCGAAAGGCGAGCATCGATTGATTCTTTGACTTCTTTGAGGGAAAGCCCATGCAGGCGCTCATTAATTATCCATGAGGTCTGCTCAAGCTGGTCCCTGGAAACGCCAGACTTGATTTCCATCATAATGGTCTTGACCAGGCCTGACTGAATTGAAATCACAGCCAACACCCTGTTCTCTGAGACGCTAACCAGATCCATCTTCTCAAAGACGCCCTGATAGAACTTAGGTTCAAGAACAATGCCCAACTGGGCAGACACCTTGCCCAACATTTGCGACGCGACATCCAAGATTTCATTCACGTCCGCGGAGTAGTTCTGGAGGTTGTCGGCAATAATCTGGCGCTCAAGCTTGCGCAACTTGCGTAAGGGCATCAGACTATCGACGTAAAATCGATAGCCCTTATCAGACGGTATGCGACCCGCGGAAACATGCGGCTGACACAAATAGCCCATCTCCTCGAGGTCATTCATAACATTGCGAATGGTTGCGGGGCTAACCCCCAAGGGGGAGTGTTTGGCCAAATACCTTGACCCCACGGGGGTCGCTGTTTGGACATAATTCTCAACCACGCAGCCGAGAATCGCCATCTCACGCTCAGTGAGCACTCGGTCTAACATCAATCTATATGTCGGTTAAATTTACTTCCACTTTATAGCAACTCGGTATCGTCACAAAAATGCAGTTAAGATACTAATTTTTCCATCGTTTGTCAAGCAAAAACTAAGCGCCTAAATCGATGTAAAATATTGTTATTTAAAGGTAACGGCGAACAGCGGTCACGCTACCGGCCAGCCCTAGCAGCGCACCAAAATTTGCAATAATAAGATAAATCCGCCAATCCGCGGTAAGAATCCCCGGGACTTTGAGCGAACCAAGCCCTACCAGGCCATACAGAAAGATAGCAGAAATGATGCCACCAAGTATTCCCTGAATCATGCCCTGCACATAGAGCGGCATTCGAACGAGAAAGGGAGTCGCTCCAACAAGCTTCATCGTTTCGATGATGTGCGTCTTGGAAAGGATGATGAGACGAATGTTATTTGATACGAGAAGCAGTGCACTCAAGCATACTATGGTTCCCACCACAAAATCGACTGCAATGGCGCTGTTAATATATTTTTCCAACCGGACCAGGTATTCTCTTCGGTAGACGACGTTGTTTTCTCCGACACCGTCGATTTCAGCCATTGTCGTGAATACGCGCTCCGCCTCAGTGGCGGTCCGGTGGCCCTCACGCAGCGTGACGCGATAGGATGCCGGCAAGGGGTTATAGCCGAGCGTCTCGATGTAGTCGGCCTGGGCATCCCGGAAGAGCTTTTTATATTCGAGCATTGCCATCTCTTTAGAAATGAACGTCAACTCGTCAACACCGTCGATCTGGCGAATCTCAGTGCCAAGCAAATCGATTCGCTCTTCGTCAAACGAGTCGTCAAGGAAGACCTCAAGTTCCACGCGGCTACGCAAGAAATCAACAAACTTGCCAAGGTTGACCGTGATAAGCAGAAAGACGCCGATCAACGTCAAGGATATGGCGATCGTCATCACCGCGACAAACCCCGCGAGTCTTGCCTTAATGAAGCCGGTAACGCCCTCTTTCAGCACAAATAACATGGTCGGCTCAGGTTAACGTTCGTCCGTTTTTTATAGAAACAACGCGCTTGGTGGAACTATTCACAAGCTCGAAATTGTGGGTCGCCATCAGAACCGCCGTGCCGCGCGCATTCAGCTTGTCCAGGATATTCATAATCTCGACGGTGGTCTTCGGGTCCAAGTTCCCGGTTGGCTCATCGGCCAGGATAATGAATGGCTCGTTTACGATGGCGCGGGCGATTGCCACACGCTGTTGCTCACCACCGGATAGCAGATTGGGCATCTTCCGGCTCTTATGGCTCAAACCGACCTCCGCCAATGCACGCAACGTTCGCCGCTTGATGTCCTTGCGCCGGACTCCGGTTACCCTGAGGGCAAACGCAACGTTCTCAAACACATCCCGGTCATCGAGCAGCTTGAAATCTTGAAAGATGATACCAAGCCGACGGCGAAGGTATGGTATTTCTGAAGGCCGGACATCGCGTGAGTTGTACTCATCCACTTGCACATACCCCTCGGACGGGAACTCATCCATGTAGATGAGTTTGAGGACGGAGCTTTTGCCGGCGCCGGTAGGACCGACCAAGTAAGTAAAGTCTCCATCGCGCACTTCCAGGTTGACGCCTTCAAGGCCCTCGCCGTCGGAATAGCGTAGTTTCACGCGCTGAATCTTAACCATCGACGCCACCTCGTTTCTTCAACACGAACGTGACGCGCTCGGAGGTCTCTGTACCAAGTGCGAGCGAAAAGCTGTCATAAAGTCCGAGCAATTCGTAATGAGATGCAGGAATGGCGCTTCTAAGCTCCTCAAGAGCGAAGATGTGCTGCCTGTGATTTTCACGGAAACAGGTCGTTTCGCCCGGCCACATGATCAAGAACTCATTGGTCTGGATGTTGGAACTCGTGTCATAGTGGGACTGTCGAATCACTTCGAACTCCGTGGTCTTCTCGCGGTCATAGTGGTTCTGAAAGTACCGTTTCGAATTCCGTCTGGTCGTAACATCAAAAATGAACAATCCTCCCGGACACAAAGCCCGCACAGCGCTTTCCATCACCGACCGGCAAGCGGAAATATCACGACAGTAGTTCATGCTATCGTAGGTGCAAAGAATCGCGTCGTAGAGACGTCGAGAGCGGAATTGCTCAATCGCGCCCACCCAAACGCGGGCATTCACCTTGCTTTGAAGAAGCTTCTGCCGTGCGGCAGTCACCATTTGAGGTGACGCATCGAATCCGGCAACGGAATAACCTCGGCGTTGCAACTCAACCATCAAGCTTCCCGTGCCGCAAGCGATATCGAGAACACCCTTGACATCTACGGCACAATGGTCGAACAGGCACACAAGGTATGCCGCCCATTCATCGTACGGAACATGGCGCATGACAAAGTCATAAATCCCAGCCAGTCTCGAGTAGGGCGTAGCAGATCTACTTGCGCGAGGCCAATGCGACAGCAAGTTGAATCGCCTCCTCCATGCTTGTTGGGTCGGCGACACCTTTTCCCGCAATATCAAATGCAGTACCGTGGTCGGGCGATGTGCGAACCACAGGCAGTCCAGCTGTATAATTCACGGTGTGTGTAAAGGAATTCATCTTCGCCGGAATAAGACCTTGATCGTGATACATTGCCAGATAAGCATCGTATTGACTTTCTTTTGCCAGTGCGAATAACGCGTCTGCAGGAAAAGGCCCGTGGGCATCGATTCCCTCTTGCCGGGCGCGGTTCACAGCTGGTGAAATGGTCTCGATCTCCTCAAGACCAAACATGCCGTTTTCTCCCGCATGCGGGTTCAGGGCGCAGACCGCGATGGACGGCCTTTCAACGCCAAAGCGTTGCTGCAAATCAGCATTCATGGTTCCCAGCTTGCGCAGAATCATCGTCTGGGTAATTGTTGAGGCAACACTGGCAAGCGAACAATGAGTCGTAACCAAGCCCACTCGAAAGTCGCCGTTGACCATCATCATTGTGACATCCGGAGCGCGAAACTCTTGAGCAAGGAACTCAGTGTGGCCCGGAAAGGAATATCCGGCCTGGTTGAGTGCATGCTTGGATATCGGCGCTGTCACGATTCCATCGATTTGGCGTTCCCGCAGCAGCCTAACCGCGGCGTCAAGAGCTTTGCCGGCAACCATTCCGCTCATTTTCGATGGCTCTCCGGAGACCATTCGATCCGGGGTGGCCATTGCGGGCCGCACAAATGAAATACCGTCGTTCCAGCACTCATGCTGCGTTGCTGCCGACAGCTCGGCGACATCGCTGGTCCGAAGAATGCTCCGGTCAAAAAGCTCCGGGAACCCAATCACAACATATTTGGCGTGTGCGCCGATAGCTGGCCGCGAGAGCGCCTTCGCAATGACTTCGGCGCCGATCCCGGCAGGGTCACCGCACGTAATACCGACCACTGGCTTCACTTGTTTCCCTCTCCTAACTGACTATGAGCAATTTCCCGATCAATTGCAAGAAGAAAGTCCACACGTTGAACCAAGGTCCAAACGCTCCAGGGCCCCTGGATAAGCCGGGAGCCAACAAAACGGGGCCGCCCGGAAAACCGGGCAGCCCCTCAAGGTTCTCGAAAAGAGAGTAGAGTCGGCTATTTGATGACCATAAGTGCGTCAACCCGGCCCTCGTTGACGTAGACATTCAACGGCTCAGGAATTGCAACCTTGCCGCGAGCGGGTTTGCGGGTCCTGTAGGCCCACTCTTCAACCGTGCTAAACTCCTGCGACTCAACCGGTTTGATCTCATCCGGGTCACCCAGAATCGCTTTCAACGTTTCGCTGGGCATGCCAACGATGACTTTTTCATCCAAAGCACTCTTGGTCGGCTCCCCCTTTGAGAAGGCGTATCCAGCCAGAGAAATCTTGTTCAACTGACCGGCAATACGGCCGAGGGTGAACCAAATGCTCTCCTCTTCAGGATTCATTTTAACGGATCTTTCGAGATATGGAAAAGCACTCTCGAAATCTGTCAGGTATTCCTTGTCCTCAGAGTCTTCAGGGAGCGCTTCACGTGCATTGACCCCCCGGTTCAAATAGGCTGCGCCGAGATTATAGTTGATATCTGAGGACGACGAATCGATTTCGTAGGCCTTCGCCAACTGCTCGATTGCTGAACCATAGTCCTGTGCTTCAAGCAAGATGGTGCCGTAGTTGTAGCGGAATTGAAAGTTGTCCGGGTTCTCTGCCAACGCCTCTTTATAGATTCCCTTGGCTTCATCTATCTTGCCCTCACGGACATAACAACGTGACAAGTAATCCGCGACCTCCTCCGTCCTGACGTTCTGCGCCCAAAGCGCTTCCAGCACCGGCACTGCTTCCATTGTGTTGTCGGTATTGATGTAGACCTGCGCCAACATCGTCATGACTTCAGCATTATTCGGCTGCGCCTCTAACGCCTTTTTGAGGGGTTCTACCGCTTCCGCGGCTCGCCCGGCGTTCTGCAGTGCGGCTGCCCAGTTTCGGTAAGCAAGTGTGCTGTCTGGCTGAATCATAGATGCCGCCTTGAAACTGGCAATCGCCTTGTCAAAGTTCTGCGCGCGCAGAGAATCATCCGTTGCGTTGATTGCGTCGTTAAACTGCTTGACGCCCGTGTTGAAAGAACTGGCCCAAACTAGGCGTTTGATTTCGGCGACGCCGTGCTTTGAGTGGAACTTTCTGCCGCTGTCTTTGCCAACTTTGACGCCTTTCTCCATAAACTTCGGCTTAAGCTCGAGGGCTTTGTCAAACGCTTTCGTCATCTCCTCGTAGTTCTTTTGTCTGGCATAGACGTAGCCGAGCAGGTACCATGCATCCTCATTCTTAGGGTTGACCTTGGTGACCTCCTTAAGTAGGACGCTCGCCGCCTTGTCGAGATCGTTCTGCTGGATGTAGAGTTTCGCGCCGCCCACATTGGGACCGCCCCCCGCGAAAACGGCACTGGCCAGCAAACCAAGGATAAGGCCGAGAAGGGCAATCCTGGGCAAAGCACCGGTTGTGTTCATTCTGGTTAGTGTCATAGATCCTCCAGGTGTTCGATATGACTGATATTAAAACCACACAAAATAAGAAAAAAAGTCACGGATGTCAATAAAAATGTGCCCTTGGCAATGGTCGTCTGAGTTCAGATACGTTCGCCGGTTCCGGGTCTACGATCAAGCTGCCTGACGCACCTTCTTTGAGGCCGCGGACTTAGAGTTCAACTAAAGCCGGGTAGAAAAGTTCAGGAGAGCGCGGAATAATGGAGGGTGTACCCGAAAGCGGTTGGGCCATCTACGGTTCGGATTGCGGGCGTTTGAGAAGACTTCAGAGGTCCGGTCAGCACTTTGTCGCGGTAGCGCGGTTGACGCTGGTCAGCTCGAAAACATGGCGATACACGTTCTCGAGCGCCGGGGACAGGTCGCAGCCTCTGCGCGCCATCATTTTGTTGGCCGAAGCAATCGCCGCCGCCAAGCCATGCTCTGCCACAGTGGGGCATCCCCAGCCGAATGACGGAAACTCTTTCTGTGGGAAGCCTGCGCCAAAAACCACCGCCATAACACCGACCGTAGCGCCCGCATTCAACATTGTGTTAATGCCGAGCTTTGCGTGGTCACCGACGAACGCGCCGACAAAAGTCTTGCCGCTGTCGATCGTCTCGCCGTCCAGCGGTACCTTGACCGAACCATACGTGTTTTTCAGATCGCTGTTGTTTGTGCCGGCGCCAAGGTTCACCCACTCTCCAAGGTAGGCGTGGCCGAGATAGCCGTCGTGCTGTTTGTTGCTATAGCCGTGAATGATCGAGGCCTCGACTTCGCCTCCTACCTTGCAGACATCCCCGATAGAAGTGCCGGAGTAGATCCGGGCGCCAACCTTGACGACCGACTGGTTGCCAATAAATGCTGGACCCTCGACCACCGCGTTTGGCATAACGTGGACATTGCTGCCGAGGTGAATTGGCCCGGAGTCGGCGTCGAGCACCGCTCCAGGTCCAATTTTGGTACCGCCTCCCACGCAAATCTGGCGCTGGTTCAGCAACACGGCGGCGCTATGAATCTCCCCGTCAATCTCGCCTGCCCGGTTCAGAAAATCAAAATCGGTTCGAATCTCTTCTGCATTTCTGTCCACGAGGTCCCACAGGTAATCGACCAGTGGAGCCTCGATCTCACATACATCTACAGACGGGCGAAGCGCATCGAAATTGAGGTGATCTTGAAACGCAACCCTGGCGATATTCTCGCCAAGAAGATGGGCTGCCACGACTTCACCGCCTGAGACATAGAGCCTCGCACTGCTGAGGTCGAGATTGTCGAGAAAGTGCGCATCTGGCATCAGCCGGCCATTTAGAAAGAGGCACTCATCCTCCCCAGCCGAGTTTACTGTGAGGTCTGGATTTTGCTCTTCCACCAGCGGCTGCAGGTAAGCGCGGCAGTGTAAACTGACCGATGACAGTGGAAACCCCCGGATAATTTTCTCCTGCAGCGTTGTCAGGCCACAACGCAAACCGTAGATTGGTCGTGTGAGCGTCAGCGGGGCAAAACGATGAGCCAACCGGTCTTCAAAGATGCAAATGGACTTTACCATGTTCGCGTCCCATGCGGAGTTACGGACAAATTTTGCCCAACACAGTTCGTCTGGCAGCACCCGTTGCTGCAGGAACGTTGGCTAGGTTGCCGCACAGGGTTTCGTTAGCAAGCACGGCAAAACACACAGCCTCTTTGTCGTCGGCAGAGATTCCGGAGTGGTGCATTGGCCGCACATCTATCGATCCGGAGATTGCATCCAGCCGCTGCATTAAATACTGGTTGTGAGCGCCACCGCCACTTACCAGAAATTCGTCCACCGGCATGTTCGTGGCGAAATCGCGTTGATAGCTCCGCCAGATGGATTGTACGGTAAGCTCGGCGGCCGTGGCGACAAGATCGTCCGCGGCAACGAGACCTTGCCGTCCTTGTTCCAGAAAGCGACCGACGAACGCATCGCCAAAGACCTCGCGACCCGTGGTTTTTGGGAGAGGCCGCTCGAAATAGCGGTGCTCCAAAGCCCAGTTCAGCAAGGACTCAGAGAGGGCGCCACGGCTGGCAATCCGCCCGCCGTCGTCAAACGGGAGGTTGAACAGCCGCTGACACACGGCGTCGATGACCATGTTCCCGGGCCCGGTATCTGACGCAATGACCTCGTCAATTGAACAGCCTCGGCGCAAGAGCGTAGCATTTGCGATGCCTCCGATGTTCAAAAGGGCTCGACTGGTTTCTTCTGAGCGGAACAGCAAGAAGTCGAAATAAGGCACCAGTGGCGCACCCTGTCCGCCAACGGCCATATCAGCCGGGCGGAAGTCCGCCACGGTGAGAATGCCGGTGCGCTTGGCAATCAGAGAGGGTTCTCCAATCTGAAGTGTACTGCGGATTTGGTATCCGAAGCATTCCTCCAGATCGGGAAGATGGTGCACGGTCTGCCCGTGTGAACCGATGAAGTCGATGGCCGACGGCTTCTGGCCAGCCGCATCAAGGAGGGCGAATACGGCAGAGGAAAAGACTTCAGCAAGAATGACGTTCAGCCGGCAAATTGAATCGACCGAGCCCGAGCCGGGCCTCGAGCAAGCAAGAATTTCTGCCTGCAATCCGTCTGGATATGGGTACATCAGGAATTGTTGAACGGAAACTTTCGTATCAAGACCATCCCCTGTGATTTTCACCAGGGCTGCGTCCACACCATCCACCGATGTCCCGGACATCAGTCCGATGGCCTGTTTTTGCTCTTGCTGGCGGATTTCTCTCATCTCACTCCTTCTGGCTTACAGGCTCAGTGAGAAAGTACACATTGTTTTTCCGTCTGGCAAGTCCAAAATCGTGTAGCCAGTTGCACCTTGAATCTTGCAAACCCTTGATTGTCGCCGACATCTTTGTTATTTTCCCGCATGACAGATGACCCACACCATGACGATATCTATGCAGAAAGGGCCGGCGAGGTCTCGGACTTTGTTTTTGACGAGGCGGTGGCACAAGTTTTCCCGGACATGATTCGGCGTTCTGTGCCGGGTTACGCCACCATTCTGGGCATGATAAGCGTACTCATCCGGGCCCAAGGCCTTCGACACCATCTTTTCCATGGGCGTGCTTTATCATCTCCGGTCGCCATTCGACCACTTGCTCAAACTGAAATCTCTGCTGAGACCGGACGGAGAGTTGGTGTTGGAAACCTTGGTGGTTGAGGGCGGTGGCGGACACGTCCTGGTGCCGGACGGTCGCTACGCCAAGATGCGCAATGTCTGGTTTCTGCCTTCATGCGAAACGTTGCTGGCCTGGCTGAGAAGATATGGTTTCCGCGAGCCGCGCTGCATCGACGTTACTGTCACCACCCCGCAGGAGCAACGTTCTACAGACTGGATGCCGTACAAGTCTCTCAAGGCTTTTCTAGATCCGGGGAATCGGTGTCAGACGGTGGAAGGGCATCCTGCGCCAAGGCGGGCAATCTTTTTGGCCACCTGCTAGTGTCTTGTTGCTGGGCGGCAATTCGTTGCCGATGTTAGAGAGTCGGCTCATTATCGACTCTGCAGGTCGCGATAGGATTTGCCAATAATCTCCCAGACCCGCTCCGGATTTTCACTGCGGTTGTAGGACATGTACTCGTTGCCGGCATAACTCCAGGCCGCAATGTTGTGGATGCCGGCAGCAAACGCGACCTCAATCGCCTGGCCTAATTCCTGTTCCCGGCCGGCGAAAATCTTGTACGCCTGAATCCAGAGTTGCGGTTCTTTCTGGAATCTGCGGCACAAGTCCGCCACTTCATCTGCAAACGCCCCCACGAACTCGTCCACATCTTTGTTGAAAAACATCCAGTAGGGGTCCGTGCCAAAAATATCGACGCTGTCGATTGCGGCGACACGGGACCAATCGGACAGGCCAATGCTGGCATCCTTGAAGGGCAGAAGACAGATAGCATTTCGCATGCCGGATGCCTTGGTTGCATCACACAACTCGGTCAGAAATTCTACCACACAGTCCTCACGGAATTCCACAATCGCATCCCGGCTGGCCTTCTGGAGGTTGCCTCCGGTGGCGGTTCTGAATTTCGCGCAGCAATGTGAACACTGGCAGAACCAAATATCGTATTTCTCTTTCTGTTTCAGATCAATGTAAAAGTGGGGCTCATCCCAGAACAGGACGTCGGCATCAAGTTCCCGGGCGTCGGCAATCCAGCGCTGCATGAATTTCCTAAATTCCGGGTGATTAAAGCACGCCGCCGGTGCGGAGGAGCCATCGGGAAGTTGTTGCAGCGTGTGCAGATTGCGAAGAGCGAAAGCGCTGTAAGTCTCGCCACCAAACACACGGCCGACACCCCAGGGATCGAGATAGCATTCCAGACCCGCCTGCTTTGTCATTTCCACCAGTCTCGCAACCGTATCTTTATAAAACTGCTGGTCGTTCTCAGAAAAAGTATGTACCACGAAGGTGCAGCCATGTGCCTTGATATCCTCAAGGTCCCGGTCGAAATGGCGTGGGTTGCGATTGCCGAAATACGAAATGCCTGTCCTAATTGGATGCATGACTTATCCTTGCTCTTGGTTTGCGGCGGTGAGCGCCGTGTTGATCCTGGCGCCGAGGTAGCTACACAACACGATCTTCAGGATTGTCCCCGGCAAAAAAACCAGAAACCCGATCTGGAATGCGCGCTCAAATGTTGTCGGCTTGCCCACGACATTGTTGAGATTCCAGTAGAGGACACTCACGCCGAGCAAATAGACAACTGCCATTCCCGCCACAGAGGCGGCTGCTATTCGAGTGGGTTTCGGCAGAGAAGAGAACCCCGGGCCGCGGCGGCCCCACGACAATTCTCCCACCAGCATTGCGGCAAAAGGATAGGCGAGCAGGTATCCAAAGCTCGGCTGCAGAACATAACCCGGCCCGCCACCATTGGCGAAAACCGGCACACCAATCAGGCCGACAGCAAGGTAAACAACCTGGCTAAGAGCGCCGAACCGCGGTCCGAGCACGACACCGGCCATGCAAACGAACAACGTCTGCAACGTAAACGGCACGTATGGCAGGGGAATTTTGATGAATGCGCCGGCCGCAGTAAGCGCGGCAAACAAGCTGACGAGCGCCAGTCGGCCACGTGGTTGACGGGAACTGCTTTGCAGCATCGGTGGCTCGGTTGCTATCTTCTACTTAGGAACTGCGCAAAAACAATATCGCTCAGGCGCACGGCTTCTTCGGCGTCGGAGTCGATTTCACGCCGCCCAAGCTCAATGTCAATGGCGCGCTTTGCGTGCATCCATTCATCCATTGTTGCAAGGCTTTTCATGAAGGCATCGTAGGCCGCGGCATCATTGTCGAAAACACTCTTAACGATGAGGTCGCGATCCGCGGCTTCAACCCGGTTGGCGAAGGTTTGTGCGGGCCCTTCTTCGCTTTCGTCCGTCTTGGATTGTCCGCTGCCATTTGCACCGTGGCCGTTGCCATGTGGCGCCTCATCCTCCGTTAGGTGGTGGATGAGTTCCTCCGTCAGCTCCTCGGCCGGTGGGGCATCGGCGCTTGGCGGCTCGATGCCCGGGTCGTCGAGAAAGTTGAACTGCATCGCCTCGAAGCGTTCGCGCCGGTCGCTGATTTTCGACCTCTGACGAAGGTCCTGCGTTGTGCCGGGTCGTGAGAAACGGCCGCTGTGTTCTGTTCGGGATTTCGGCTGAGTCGGCGGCTCATCCATCGAGCCAATCAGGAGAAAGCGTTCAAGAAAATTTTCGATTTCCGTGACGGTCCACAATTCTTTGTCGCCGGCCTGTTTTCTCAAGTCCTCGAACATCTCGTCGAGATCGCGATTCTTGAGAATCTCAAGTAATATCTGAGATCGGACCATGGATTGAGTTTCCCCGGTCGCCTCGGCTTCGAACTTTTGGTACAGCAAAACTTCGGTCAAGAGAGCAGAAACCGGCGTCTCTTTGTAAACCGTGATCTCGGCTTTGTTTGCGATGGCTTGAACGTCGTCTTTCCCGATCAAGCCTTGGTCAAAATTCCTCAGATGGGTTACGACTCTCTCGACAAACGCACGCCGTTCCCCGAAACCCCTGACAACCGTGAGCACGTCGGCACAGCGACATTCCGTTCTCTCTTGAAAAACCAAATCAAGCAGGGTCTGACGTGGTCGCACCAGGATTTCGGTTTCGAGTCGAACAGCCGAAAGGGCCAGCGTCTCCAGTTCTGCTCGCGAGACGAGGGCTTTGTTCAGGACTTCTCTCCTGAAACTCTCGCAGGCTTCACGAAACTCCACGGAATCAAAATCATAACGCGATGAGTGGCTCAGAGAGAATGGCGACTCACTGGCGAAGTGGTTCTGAACCAGAAGCTTCACCATGTAGTGAAAAACTTCTGGAAAATCCTGTTCAGCGATCTCTTCGAATCTGACCGACTCACGGCCAGAAAGACATCTGTCGAGCAAACGGCTTGCCAGGCGCTCTATCTCGTTCTGCCAGAATTCCGACGTCATTTCTGTTTCCCCTTGGCGGCGTGAAAAGCTGTGCTATTCTACTTCGTCTATTTCTACTTCGTCGTCATCTTCCTTAATTACTCTGGCAACATCTGCAACCCGGTCATCGGCGTCAAGGCGGATGAGGCGGAAGCCCTGGGTGTTTCTGCCCTGCGTCTTCAGCTTATTTACACTTTGGCGAATCAGAATGCCATTGGTGGTGATAATCATGATGTCGTCTTCATCGACAACTTCTTTGAGGGTGACCAGATGGCCTGTTTTCTCCGTCACCTTCAAGGTGAAGATACCCTTGCCGGCGCGATGGCTCACTCGATATTCGTTGATGTCGGTGCGCTTGCCAAGCCCAAGTTCAGTTACGACCAACACCGTGCCCTCGCGCTTGACGACCACCATGCCGACGACGACATCGTCTTTGGTGAGATTGATTCCCTTGACACCAGACGCCGTTCTGCCCATCTCACGAACTTCGCTTTCGTGAAAACGAATCGACAGACCATTTCTGGTGCCGAGTAAAACATCGTGGTTGCCATTTGAAATCTTGGCCTCGATGAGATCGTCGCCCTCCCGGATGGTGATGGCGTTTATTCCGCCGCGCCGTGGGTGGCTGTATGCCGAGAGCCTGGTCTTTTTCACGATGCCTTGCTTTGTGGCCATGATTACATTCGCGTCTTCTTCGTTGAAATCGCGAACATTGAGAATGGCTGCGATTTGCTCGCCTTTCTCAACCTGCAGCAAATTGATGATAGCCCGCCCCTTGGTGGCGCGGCCCGCCGGCGGAATCTCATGGACTTTGAGCCAATAACATCGACCCTTGTTGGTGAAAAACAGGAGGTAGCTATGCGTCGAAGCGACGAACATGTGCTCGATGAAGTCTTCTTCTTTAGTTGAGGCTCCGGTCAGACCACGGCCGCCGCGCAGTTGCCGGCGATAGGTCGTTGCCTGAATACGCTTGATAAAGCCAGTATGGGAGATGGTGATGACCATATCCTCTTCGGCGATCATATCTTCAATGGTGAAGTCCTGAGTCTCACCGATGATTTCGGTGCGTCGGGAATCACCGTATTTTTCCTTTAACTCAAGCAGCTCGTTCTTGATCAACTGCATGCGCTTCTCCCGGCTCTCCAGAATCGAACGCAGTTTGGCGATCAACTTAATGATTTCGAGATACTCGTCCTCTATTTTCTTGCGCTCCAGACCCGTCAGTCGTTGCAAGCGCATTTCCAGAATCGCCAGGGCCTGGATTTCTGAAAGCTTGAACCGCTTGATCAGCGCGTTACGCGCCGTCTCGGGATTGCGAGACTTCTTGATGATTTCAACGATCTCGTCGATGTTGTCAAGACAGATCTTCAAGCCTTCCAGAATATGGGCGCGCTTCTCCGCCTTGTCCAGTTCGAATTGCGTGCGGCGAACCACGACATCGTGGCGGAAATCGATAAAGTGCTGCAACATCTCCTTGAGGTTCAGCACCTGCGGCACGCCCTTGACCAAGGCAAGCATGTTCACACCGAATGTGTTCTGCATCTGGGTGTGCTTGAAGAGTTGATTGAGAACGACTTCCGACGGGACATCGCGCTTCAGTTCAATCACCATTCGCATGCCATCCCGGTCCGACTCATCGCGGACATCGCTGATACCCTCAAGTTTTTTGTCGCGCACCAGATCCGCGATTTTTTCCATCAGGTTGGCTTTGTTCACCTGGTAAGGCAACTCACCAACGATGATGTTCTCGCGTCCATTTTTCAAGGTCTCTATGTTGGCGCGCGCTCTGACGACAACGCGGCCGCGGCCCGTTGTGTAGGCGTCGTGAATGCCGGCCGTGCCATAAATGATGGCGGCGGTTGGAAAGTCCGGGCCGTGCACATGCTGCATGAGGGTTTCGATCTTCAAGTCGGGGCGGTTGATCAAGGCGATCAGCGCGTCGATGACTTCGGTGAGATTGTGGGGTGGAATGTTGGTCGCCATACCGACGGCAATCCCCGATGAGCCGTTGACCAGCAGGTTGGGCAACACCGACGGCATTACCGTTGGCTCTTTGAGAGATTCGTCAAAATTTGGGACGAAATCAACCGTGTTTTTCTCGAGGTCGCGTAAAACCTCCTCGGCAATCCTGGTCATTTTGGCTTCTGTATACCGCATTGCCGCAGGTGAGTCGCCATCTACAGAACCAAAATTGCCCTGGCCGTTTACCAGAGGGTAGCGCAAGGAGAAATCCTGGACCATGCGAACCATGCTGTCGTAAACAGCGCTATCTCCGTGCGGGTGGTACTTTCCGAGTACCTCGCCTACAATCCTCGCGCTTTTTTTGAAGGATGAACCTGCCCGCAGGCCGAGTTCGCTCATGCCGTAAAGGACTCTGCGGTGGACGGGCTTAAGACCATCCCGCACATCTGGGAGAGCCCGGGAAACGATGACCGACATCGAATAATCGATGTAGGAATCCTTCATCTCCTCCTCTATTAACCGTGCAACTATTCTATCTCGTTTGTTTTCCATTCAGATGTTTGCCTTCGAATTAGACGTCAAGATTCCTGACGTATTGTGCGTTGTCCTCAATAAATTTTCGGCGAAGTTCGACGTTGCCGCCCATGAGAACGGAGAAAATGTGATCCGCGTCAATCGCCTCTTCAATGGTTACTTGCAGATTCGTGCGATGCTCCGGATCCATGGTTGTTTTCCACAACTGGTCGGGATTCATTTCTCCCAAGCCCTTGTACCGTTGTATATTCACGTTCTTGTTGCCCAATCTTCTAATTGCCTGATCGCGCTCATCATCATTATAGACGTAGTGCTCGGAACGGCCCTTGTATACCCGGTAAAGCGGAGGCTGCGCAATGTAGACATGGCCGCGCTCAATAAGCTGTTTCATGTGCCGGAAGAGGAAAGTCAGCAAGAGTGTGCGGATATGCGAGCCATCAACATCAGCATCGGTCATGATAATTATTTTATGGTAGCGCAGCTTCTCCGTGGAAAAATCCTCGGCGCCAAAACCCGTTCCGAGTGCTGAAACAATCGTTCGAATCTCTTCGTTCGACAAAATCTTATCGATTCTCGCTTTTTCGACGTTCAGGATTTTTCCTTTCAGGGGAAGAATCGCCTGGAATCTGCGGTCGCGGCCTTGTTTGGCCGAGCCGCCAGCCGAGTCGCCCTCAACGAGGTAGATCTCACACTGCGCCGGATCCCGGCTTGAGCAATCCGCCAATTTGCCCGGCAGGCCACCGCTTTCGAGCGCACTTTTTCTGCGCGTTAACTCGCGGGCCCTACGGGCCGCCTCTCTCGAACGAGCTGCCGTAAGCGCTTTTTCAATAACCTTCTTGCCAACAGCGGGATTCTCCTCCAGGAAAGACGCCAGGCCATCGCCAACGATCGATTCGACAATGCCTTTGACCTCACTGTTGCCAAGCTTGGTCTTGGTTTGACCCTCGAACTGGGGCTCCATGACCTTGGCGCTGACCACCGCAGCGATTCCTTCCCGCACATCCTCTCCGCTCAAAGAGATGTTTTCTTTCTTGAAGAGATTGTTTTTTTGAGCGTAGGTGTTCAGTGTGCGGGTGAGCGCGGCTTTAAAGCCAACAAGGTGCGAGCCGCCTTCATGGGTATGAATGTTATTGACGTAGGTGAAAATATTCTCAATATATGAGTCGTTGTACTGTAGAGCGATTTCGACTTCAACATCCTCTTTACTGCCGCTGAAATAGATCGGTCTCTTGTGAAGCGGCACCCGGCTCTCGTTCAAGTACTCAATAAAAGAGACAAGGCCTCCTTTGTAGAGAAAAGTCTGGCTCTTGCCGGTCGCTTTGTCCTTGATGGCTATTTCGAGGCCTTTGTTCAAGAACGCAAGTTCCCGCATCCTCTCGCTGATAACGTCAAAATTGAAGGAGGTCGTGGTAAAAATGGTGGCGTCGGGCATGAAGGTGGTTCTGGTGCCGGTCTGCTTGCGCTTTCCAACAACCTTGACGTCGGCTTCCGGTATGCCGGCGTGGTATCGCTGCTGATACACCTGGCCGTCACGGCAGACTTCCACTTCACACCACTCAGAGAGCGCGTTTACCACCGACACACCAACGCCGTGCAGTCCGCCGGACACTTTGTAGGTGTTCTTGTCGAATTTGCCGCCGGCATGCAGAACCGTCATCACGACTTCCAGCGCCGGCCGTTTCTCGGTCGGGTGCATATCGACCGGAATACCGCGGCCGTTGTCCTTAACCGTGCAACTGCCGTCTTTGTTGATGGCGATATCCACCTTGGTGCAATAACCCGCCAGCACTTCATCAACGCTGTTATCGACCACTTCATATACCAGGTGGTTCAGACCGCGGACAGAAATGTCACCAATGTACATTGCTGGGCGTTTGCGAACTGCTTCCAGTCCTTTCAGAACCTGGATCTTTTCAGCTGTGTAAGTATCCTTGGGCGCGTTCTTCTTGTCTGTCATCTATCCTCTTAAGCGTGTTATTTAGATGAGTCTGATGTCTTTGATGATTCCTCGCCCCACATCTTTGTCTATCTTCTGAAACAATTCTTTTTTGAGCATAATTAGCTCGTTTCGCCAGACGCTGTTTTTTACCTTCACGAACAGGACGCCATTGATGACGTGGTCCGCGGTGCTGATTTTGGCTATCTGATCGCCGACAATTTCAGGCCATCGCCCAATCACTTCATGCTCCTTGACCTTTGTTTCTATGCCGAGCGACTTCAGGACGCCAAACAACGACCGGCCTAGAAGCTCCGGCTGCTTAGTTTTGGATGCGCTCAATTTTACCATCTCCCACAATGAAACCTGAGGCCGTCTTCTCCGATATTCTGTTGCTGTCCGCCAGTATCGTTTCTCTGGGGCTAGTCATGAATATCTGGCTGGTTTCTGGTAAGGAGTCGAATATGCTTCTTTCCCGCTGGTTGTCGAGTTCCGAATAGCAGTCGTCGAGAAGCATGATCGGTGTTTCCTGTCGCTTCTCTTTCAGGTAAGTGAATTCCGCCATTTTAACGCAGAACAACACGGATTTATGTTCGCCCCGCGAACCAAACTTTCGGAGATCTGCGCCGTCGATTGTGAAAACCAGGTCGTCGCGGTGAGGGCCGACCAATGTCATTCCCAAAATGCGCTCCTTTTCATGCATCTCGTTCAGCCGGGTTGTGTACGCATCTGAAACAGTTCCTTCATTAATATATGGAACCGTTGAATCAATGAGGACATCCAAGATGGCGCCTGCCGGTGCGAAGCTTCGGTAGGTGCGGTCTAGTTTGTGCCGGAACTCTGCGATGAAACGATCACGCCGCGCGATTATCTGGCTTCCTGCTTTTATCAGACTCTCTGTCCAGGGCTGTATGGCTGCATCCGGCACATTCGTGCCATGACGAATATTCTGCAATATCTTATTTCGATGCTTGAGGACGCGGTTATACTCTTGCAGATCCGTAAGGTATGACAGGCTTACCTGTGACAGCAAGATATCAAGAAATCTGCGCCGCTCGGCCGGAGCGCCGGCAGTAATCCTGAATTCGTCCGGCGCCATGATGACGACCGGCAACTGTCCGAAAAGCCTGGAGTGGCTAGCTAGCCTCTTGCGGTTGATGCTTATCTCTTTCTTGCCGCCCTGCTTGTAACTGAGGGTGACCTCTTTTTCTAATTCGTTGTTCTGAACAAACGCTCCATTCACCAGGAACGACTGCGCTTCGTACTGCAACATCTCCTGGCTCCGTGCTAGCCTAAAACTTCGACCAAGACACAATAGATAGATGGCTTCGAGAAAATTCGTTTTGCCTTGGGCGTTAAGTCCGTAAATAACGTTGAGCGAATCGGACAGCTCTGTTTCAACCTGAGAGTAATTTCGGAAATTAGAAAGCGCCAATTTGCGGAGAACCATGCAAACTAGTCATCGTTTAGCCGAATCGGCATCAGAAGCATGAGCACATCCTCACCATCCTCTTGCCCTACCGGATAGATAATGCCTGCACTCACGGGATCCTTCAGTCTGAGTTCGACCTCATTGGATTCGATATGCTTCAGGATATCGAGCAAATAGTTGGCGTTGTACCCGACATCGACGCCGTCTCCAGAGTAATCCGCATCTACTTTTTCTCGTGCCTCGCCGCCGAATTCGATATCCTCCGATTGAATTTCGAGCGCGCCGTTCGAAACAGAGAGCCTGATCTGATGTGTGATTGAGTTGGAGAAGATCGAAACGCGCCGAACAGAAGAACTCAGCAATTGCCGGTTAATAATCACCTTTTTGTCGTTATCGGCAGGGATAACTCTTTCGTAGTTCGGAAACTGGCCTTCGATGCTTTTGCTGAAGATCGTCGTGTCCGACAATTTGAACACGACATGGTCATCACTGATGCTCACGCTAATATCCGTGTTACCGTTCAGATTCTTGGTCAACAGATTCAGAGCCTTGGTCGGCACAATCGCCTCTTGTTCCAGACCGGGGGATTGAAAATTTTTATCCTCGATCTTGACCAGGCGGTGGCCGTCGGTTGCAACCATCCGCAACTCGTTGGCCATCACTTTCATGAAAACGCCCATCAAGGTGGTCCGAAGCTCGTCAGTGGATACGGCGAAACTCGTTTTGTCTACCATGTTGCTGAACCGGCCGGCCTCAATCTCAAAGCTCCCCATACCTTCTTCAACAACAATTTTTGGAAATTCGTCTTTCGCTTCTCCAGAGAGCTTGTAGAATCCCTGTTCTGTGTTGAGCGAAATCTTATAGTCCTCGTCACACGCAAGTTCCATGGGCACATCCGGCAACTCTCGAACGATCTCGAACAGAATCTTCGCGGGTATCGCAACCGCACCATCTTCATCGCCTTGTACTTCGATATTCGTGGAAATGGAGACTTCAAGATCTGTTCCGGTCAGAGACAAATCGTTACCGTGCAAGTCGAACAGAATGTTGCTGAGGATTGGTATGGTTGTTTTGACCGGCACCACACCGATTATCTTTTGAATCGCCTGGTGGATGTCTTTGCGATTAACCCTGAATTTCATTGTATGCCTCTGGCGCTTGTGATTTATATAACCCCGAATCTAATAAATAATTATATAGTAAACAAGAAAATACTAGTAGTAGTAGTAGTAGTGTGGATATGTTGATAAGGTTCTCCAGTTGAGTTCTAAGCTTAAGATTATCAACTCGTTCAATAAGAACCATTCTAGTGCTGTCGATGTTGAAAAACTGTTACTATCGTGTTGGTTTCGTGCCGCGCTTGTTGATAAGAAGTTCTCTTTCCAAAGTCCGGGTGTTCGCTTCTATCTTTATCCACATGTTACCCCAACGAAACAAGGCGTTATCAACACCGCCTGTGTGGATAAGATTAAGACGTAGACATCTCTAGGCTTTTCTTGAGTTCTCTGACGTCGTCGCGAACCTGGTCGTCAGATGACATCTGCCTTTCGATACAATGAATCGCATGAATCACCGTACTGTGGTCGCGGCCACCAAAATGAAGCCCGATGGTCTTTAGGGAGTTCTTGGTCAACTCTTTAGTGAGGTACATGGCGATCTGGCGCACGTGGGCGATTTCTTTTTTCCGGGTCTTTGCTCGCAACATGTCATCAGGGATATTGAAATGGTCGCTGACAATCCGTTGAATCTCCTCAATCATGATGTTCTTCTTCTTGTTGAGGCTCAGGTTTTTGAGAACCTCCTTTGCGACAGAAAGGGAAATGTCCCGGCCGTTCAGAGAGGCATAGGCGAGCAGTCTTATCAAAGCTCCCTCAAGCTCTCGGATATTGGACTTCACATTGGTTCCGATGAACTCTATTATTTCGCCAGGCAGGGCGATGCCGTTCTCGTCTGCTTTTTGTTGAAGAATTGCGATTCGCGTTTCGAGATCGGGCGGCTGGATATCCGCCACCAACCCCCACTGGAAGCGCGAGAGAAGGCGTTCTTCTACACCCTGTAATTCTTTTGGGGGCCGGTCTGAGGAGAGCACAATCTGTTTGCCCGAATTATGCAGAGCATTAAATGTGTGAAAAAACTCCTCTTGGGTTCGCTCCTTATTCGTGAAGAACTGAATGTCATCGACGATCAACAGATCAACGTTGCGGTAGATGCCGCTGAACTGGGTTGTCTTGTTCGTCTGAATGGAGTTGATGAACTCAATCGTGAACTTTTCGCTGTCGACGTAGAGAACGCGCTGCGAACGGTTGTTTTTGAGAAGGTGGTTTCCAATTGCTTGAATAAGATGGGTCTTGCCAAGCCCGACCCCACCATACAGCACCAGAGGGTTGAATGTTGTCTTCCCGGGAGATTCCGCCACCGCAAGCGCCGCAGCGCGGGCAAATTGATTGTTGGACCCTTCGACAAAAGTCTCGAAATTGTAGCGCGAGATAAGGTTGCTTTTTGCATCGAACTTGTTGATGGCTTCTTTTTTATCCTCGGTGGTAACCGGGGATTGTTCGTCGTGACCATTCTGGTGGGCGGCGATGCGGTAAGATAGTTGCGCACCCTCACCCAGAACCTCAAGGAGAGCGTGGTCAATCAGGGCCCGGTAGTGGCCCTCCAGCCATTCGTAAAAAAACTGACTGGGCAGTTGCAGGGTCAGATTTTGATCGTCGAGGCGTATCGGTGCAATGGGTTTAAACCAGGTTGTGTAGCTTTGAGGATTGATGCTTTCCCGGATTAGGGTCAGACACCCATCCCACGCTGCAGTGCAAGTCATAGCCATTTTTTCCATTCCCTCACTCACTAGGTTATTGTTGTGTCACGATATGACCAGGCAGGCCGCATCAGGATGATTGAAATCCTGGGCGTTTTATCGTGAGTCTAATAGTTATCCACAAAAAGCTAACACCGGACTTGTGTCTCCAAGGCCTTTATTTTTTGCCTCTTAGCTAATCGCTTAATTCACCAGCCAACCGCACTCCAGCCCAGATTACTTACTCTCACTTTTTGGGCTGAGCTGCACGGTTACTGTAAGCTTTATTAAGTTATCCACATGTTGTTCTGTGGATAAGTATTGGCGGAAGGACAGCCAAAATTTAAGAAACGAGGTTGGAATGTCAAGAAAAAAAGGACGGACGCGTGTCTAGAATTGTCTTGACTTTTAGAGCGTATTTATATAAGTTCAAAGGTTTTTATCAAGACGAACCGACTTATTATAGATTGGGAAAGAACGAGAGATGAAACGCACCTTTCAACCAAGCAACAGAAAAAAGGTAAACAAGCACGGCTTTCGGGCACGCATGAAGACGAAATCCGGCCGGGCAATTCTTAGTGCACGGCGCGCGAAGGGCCGCAAAAGCCTGACGGTTAGCGACAGATAGACAGCGCTGCCTTGGTTTGCCGCACCAGACAACTGCTCGCGAAGGAGAACCGTTTGCGAACGTCCAACGAATTCGACCGGGTTTTCCGGCAGGGCAGAATGTACTCTTCGGCGCGCATGATGGTGTTCGTCGAAAGGTCAGACAGCACAAAGCTTGGCTTTGCGGCCTCGCGCAAGCTGGGAAGTGCACCTTCGAGAAATCGCGCCAAGAGAAAATTGCGAGAGTTAGTCAGAGACCACTCGGAAAGAATTCCAACCGGCCGCCACTTAGTCATGCTCGCCAAGCCCGGGTTCGACCGCCGCAGGTATGGGGAGCTTGCCGAAGAGTTTCTCGGCCTCTTGACACAGATACGGCGAACAAGTTAAGAGATGAGACACCTAGCCATAGCACTTGTCCGGTTTTATCAGTTGTTCGTTTCGCCCCTGTTTCCGCCCTCATGTCGTTTCTACCCAACTTGTTCAGAATACACCCTGCTTGCGCTGAGACAGTATGGTTTTTATAAAGGCACGCTGAAAGGGATTGTTCGGCTCTCGAAATGCCACCCCTTTCATTCCGGGGGCCACGATCCGCTTGTCTAACCACCAAATCCGGGATACAAAATAGTATGGAACTCGACAAAAGAACTATCATTGCGGTCTTGCTCATCGGTCTCGTTTTGATGTTCATGAACACTGATTTCTATAAGGAGCATTTTCTGCCGCCCGTACCCGAACCGGCGCCGGAGACCATCGCCCAACCAGAGACCTCTGAAGCAGAGATTGTTCAACCAGCCGGAGAAAGCACGCCACAGTTCTCTACCCCAGAGGTGGTCGAGCCGGAGAAACGGTTGGTTGCGGCAGCCATTGATACCAATGACGCTGAAGAGCAAGAGATTTCCGTCGAGACAAACCTGTACCGGGGGGTTCTTTCCAGCCGCGGCGCGACGGTCAAGCGCTGGTTTCTCAAAGACTATCCGGGACCAGATGGCTCTCCGGTCCAGTTGGTTGGCATGGCCGGAAGGGGCAACCTCGGCCTGTTGCTGCCAACCCGTGACGACACCCTGGATACCAGCCCGCTCGCGTTTTCATACGACAAGAGCGAGATCGTGCTCGGACAAAAGGACGACAAAGCCGATCTGACCATGACTGCCGATTTGGGCGCCGGCCGAATGCTGCGCAAAACCTACACGTTTTACCAAAACTCATACTCCATTGACTTGAAGGTGGAACTCGTCAATCTTGCGGGTTTTATCGATGGCATCTCCTACTTGCTCAAATGGGAATCTGGAATGAACTCCACGGAGACGGCCTTCAAGGCCGACATGGAGAGCGCCAAGGGGTATGTCTATTTTGATGAGGCGGAGGAGTTTTCGATTAGCGATGAACCGGAAGCCGAACTTTTTGACGTGACAACCGCCTGGGTTGCGATTCGCACCAAATATTTTGCCAGTGCGGTTATTCCAATGTCCGGCAAAGGTAAGGGGGTCAGGTTTTCCGGCACGCCGGTAGACATCGGCCTGGATGTTCCGCTTAAGCGCTACGACTATGCGTTGAGCATGCAGTTCGAGCAGCGCAATAACGTGACGGATGACTTCACGGTTTATCTCGGCCCTCTAGATTATGACATTGTTATCTCATATAATGTCGGCCTGGAGGACATGATGGACTTCGGTTGGGCATTGTTCAAGCCGTTTGGAAAATTCGTCCTTTGGAGCTTCACGTTGCTTCATGAGGTGATTCCCAACTATGGCTTCGTGATTATCATTTTTTCAATATTGATTAAGCTGCTGCTGTTCCCGTTGACAAAGAAGAGTTATCAGTCCATGAAGCAGATGCAGAGCATGCAGCCGCTCATGCAGGAACTCAACGAGAAGTACAAAGACAACCCGCAAAAGAAACAGCAAGCCACCATGGAAATGTACAAAGAGTATGGTGTTAACCCATTGGGAGGTTGCATTCCCATGGTCTTGCAGATGCCGCTTCTCATCGCGCTGTTCAATGTATTTCGCTCAACCATTGAGTTGCGGGGCGCCTCTTTCATTTGGTGGATTACAGATCTTTCCCAGCCCGATACGATCGCGGTGCTTCCGTTTACGGCGCCTCTGTACGGCAACACGGTGAACATACTGCCACTGTTTATGGGTATTACTATGTTCATCCAGCAAAAGATCTCCATGAAAGATCCAAAGCAAAAGGCGATGGTATATTTCATGCCTCTCTTTATGACCCTGCTGTTCAACAGTTTTCCTTCTGGCTTGAACCTCTACTACGCGCTGTTTAACCTGCTTTCTATCGCTCAGGAAACACTTGTACCGTATAAAATCAAGACGCCCGAGGAAATGAAGGGGGAGCGAAAGGCAAAACAGAAAACAAAGCGCCGGCGAACCAAGCATGACTATCGCGGACGGCGATGAACGATGCCCGTGTAACCAAAACAAGCAACCCGTTGTACAAGGCCCCGCACGTGTTGTGGGGCTTCTTTGTTTAGTGAGATGAGCAACTACGAGCCGACAGAGACGATTGCGGCGATCTCGACCCCTCGAGGTTCTGGCGGGATCGCGGTCGTCCGTATTAGCGGCGGCCGGGCGGTTTCCATCGCCGACCAGATATTTCGCGGCAGAGTGACGCTGGCCGACGCGGACTCGCATAGAGCCAACCTTGGCAAAATTTGGGACGGCGGGCCGCTGGACCAAGGCCTGGTCACGGTCTTCCGGGCGCCGAACTCCTACACCAGCGAAGATGTTGTTGAGATAAGCTGCCACGGCGGCTATTTTTTGACCCGCCGGGTTTTGGAGTTACTCCTGGATAGGGGCGCCCGCCTGGCAAACCCGGGAGAGTTTACACAAAGAGCGTTTGTGAATGGCAAGCTCGATCTCTCGCAGGCCGAGGCGGTAGGGGACATCATCGCCGCCAAGACCCGACGCAGTCTGATGGCGGCGGTCAATCAGTTCGAAGGAGCGCTATCGAGGCAGGTTGACGCGTTGCGCCGCGGGCTTATCGAGTTGTGCTCTCTGCTGGAACTGGAGTTGGACTTTTCAGAAGAGGACATTGATTTTGCGAACCGCGGAGATCTTGACAATCGGCTCTCGAGCTGCACCACGGAACTGCAATCCCTTCTAGCAACCTTTAACCATGGGAGATTGCTTCGGGATGGAGTTCGGCTTGTCATCGTTGGTAAGCCCAACGTTGGCAAGTCCAGCTTGTTAAATGCTCTCCTGAGAGATGAGCGGGCCATTGTCACTGAGTACCCCGGGACCACGCGCGACGTCATCGAAGAGCAAATGGATATTCAGGGCGTGTATTTTCGCATCATGGATACAGCGGGGATTCGAGATTCAGCCGACGCCGTAGAAGTGGAGGGCGTCCGCCGCAGCCACAAAGAAGTGCGCGGCGCCGATATCGTCATGCTGGTTTTCGACGGGTCGACCCGCCTCGACGAGGACGATCTGCGAGTCATTCAGCAGGTTCTACCGCAGTCCGGGGCAGAGCGCCGGCTGGCGGTCATCAATAAATGTGATTTACAGAGCCGGTTGGATGAGCGGTCTTTGACGGAAGCGGCCGGTGAGCTGCAGACGTTGCGAGTGTCAGCCACCGAACCTCGGGGGCTTGATGTTTTGGAGAACACCTTGGTTGCTTGCGCGATGCAGGGGGTGGACTCCGATGCGAGCGAGCCCGTGCTCTCAAACCTACGCCAGAAGCAAGCCGTTGAGAGATCATTGGCATCATTGTCCCGCGTGCGGAGTTCGTTTGTCCAGGAACTGTCCGGAGAGTTTCTCGCGCTTGACCTGCGGGAAGCGATTACAGCGCTTGGGGAGATTCTCGGCGAGGTCACAACAGAGGACATTCTGGACAGCATTTTTTCTAAGTTCTGCATCGGAAAATAGTGTTTCACGTGAAACAGTCACAACGAATGAACGGGGTAGATGAACAAGACACCCTCTGAAAACTATGAGATAGTCGTGGTCGGCGGCGGCCATGCCGGAACAGAGGCCGCTCTCTCTGCGGCCAGAATGGGGGCGGAGACGCTCCTGCTGACGATGAACATTGCGACCGTCGGCCAAATGTCCTGCAACCCGGCGATCGGCGGTCTGGCAAAGGGCCAACTCGTCCGGGAGATCGATGCTCTTGGTGGGCAGATGGCCCTCCTGACCGACGGCGCCGGCATCCAGTTCAGGATGCTTAACCGGTCTAAAGGTCCAGCGGTTTGGTCGCCGCGCGCGCAGTGCGACCGTGCGCTCTATACCCAGCTCGCACGACTTACTTGCGAACAACAACCGGGATTACGCATGCGCCAGGGTACCGGAATTGACCTTGCATTTGAGGGCAACCGCGTAGTCGGCGTAATTACGGATTCTGGTCAGTTGGTTCGGGCCCAGGCAGTTGTGCTGACGGCGGGCACTTTCTTGAACGGCATCATTCATGTTGGCGAGGTGCAACAGGAGGGCGGTCGGGCTGGAGAATTCTCCGCACGAGGAATTACGGAGTGTCTGGTTGGGCGCGGTTTCATCTCGGGCCGGCTGAAGACGGGAACACCACCTCGGGTGGATGGCACAACAATCGACTACTCAAGAACAAAGGTTCAGCCGGGAGACGACAAGCCGACGCCATTTTCTTATCGCACCAGGAGCCTGGACCTCGAACAGATGCCGTGCTTTCTTACCTACACAAATCCGGAAACGCACAGCGCCCTTGCAAAGGGCTTTGACCGCTCCCCCATGTTTGCCGACCGCATCAAAGGCGTTGGCCCGCGCTACTGTCCTTCGGTCGAGGACAAGATTCATCGCTTCGCGGGCCGTGACCGACACCAGCTTTTTCTCGAGCCCGAGGGCCGTAACACCACGGAATATTACGTCAACGGCTTCTCAACCAGCCTGCCGGAAGAAGTGCAATTGGAAGCAATCCGGACCGTGGTGGGCCTTGAAGAAGTGCAGCTAACGCGGTTCGGCTACGCAGTTGAGTACGACTATTTTCAGCCGACCCAGCTCAAACCGACCCTTGAAACAAAGCTTATCGAGAACCTGTTCTTTGCCGGTCAAATCAATGGCACGACGGGCTATGAAGAGGCTGGCGCTCAGGGCTTGATGGCAGGCATCAATGCAACGCTCAAAGTCCGGAGGCGGGTGCCATTCGTTCTGCAGCGCTCCGAAGCTTACATTGGCGTCCTCATCGACGACCTGGTTACCAAGGGCACCATCGAGCCCTACCGCATGTTCACCTCACGCGCGGAGCACCGTTTAATCTTAAGGCAGGACAATGCGGATTTGCGGCTTATGGAGCACGGCCTGCGCTACGGTCTGGTGTCTGACGATTTCCGGGAGATGGTGAGAACCAAGCGCGTGCGCATTCAGCAATCCCTGCAGGATCTGAAGAAGATGAAGTTGGAGCCAGAGAAAGCCAGGGAAGTACTGGCTGCGAGCGGGTCGTCTCCTTTGGCGGAAAAGAACTCCCTCTATAACCTCTTGAAGCGCCCGGAAGTGAAGCTAGAGGACTTCCGGCAGCTTGGAGTTCTTGATATTTTCACCACCTGGGAGAGTCCGGAGTGGGATAGTGTTCGCGAGCAGGTTGATATCGAAATTAAGTATGAAGGGTTCATGCGGCGCCAAAGAGCGACGGCCGAGCGCTTAACCCGGCTTGAACAAAAGAAGATTCCCGCCAGTTTTGACTTTTCTGCCATTGCTGCGTTTTCCGCTGAGGCGCAAGAAAAGCTCATAGTGGTACAGCCCGCAACAGTTGGCCAGGCATCGCGGATTTCGGGAGTGTCGCCGGCTGATGTCGCGATCTTGCTGGTTCACCTGGCCAGGCACGGCAGCGGTCTTGTTTCACGTGAAACATCGGTGGGCCAGAAGGGATGACGCCAGAGACCATCAGACAGGCCTTTCGGGAGTCCGGAATGGAACTTTCGGACGCTCAGGCGGAACAATTTCAGCAATACCATGCTGAGCTAATGAGCTGGAATGTCGTGGCCAATCTGATTTCCAAGCGTGATCAAGAAAGGATTTTGACAAGGCACTTTGTCGAATCCGCTCTGCTGTCCAGGAGCAATGACTTCGATGAGCCATGCGACGTGCTCGACCTCGGCACTGGTGGGGGATTCCCGGGCGTGCCACTCAAGATAATGGCTCCCCATCTCCGGCTGACCTTGTTGGACTCGAAACGGAAGAAAACGATGTTTCTCAGAGATTTGGTCACGAAGCTGGACATCGTGCCTACCCGGGTGGTCTGCAGCCGAGCAGAAACCCTGGCGGCGGACGCCGAGTTCAAGGGCTGCTTTGACGTGGTCACTAGCAGGGCCGTTGCCAGCTTGCCAAAACTTCTGGAATGGGGCTTGCCTTTTGTTAAGCGGGGAGGGCTCCTTCTCGCAGTCAAGGGCTCCGGCGTTGCGACAGAAATCGCTGCGGCGGAGAAGAATTACCCAGATGTCTCCGTGTCTGCAGGTCCGATGCCCAACAATCAATTGGAACACAGCAAGAGCCTAACTATTGTCCGCGTTCAACATGTCTAGCCATCTGCCTCAGAATTTTGAATCCTTCACCGGGGCCCCGGCTGTGGCCGACGTGATTTCCGGCCTTGCCGAGAACCGCTCTGTCCACGTCAAGGGTGCAGTTGGCGCCGCCAAGTCGCTGGTTAGTTGCCTGGCCCATGCTCGTTTCGACAGCCAGGTTCTTTTCTTGTCGGCCCAGCCGGAAGAAGCAGAGGAGGTCAAAGAGGAGATCGAACAACTGCTCGACGGAACGAGCGTCTGCCACTTCCCGGCCACGGCCTTCTTTGGAGCCGAATTCGAACATCACAACCACGAGTCCTTGCGGGCGCGGTTGTCCACCATCGAGTCCCTGATTCGCGGCGGCCGGCAGATTGTGGTTGCACATTGTTCGGGTCTTCTGCCACGATTGCCAAATCCAGGGAAATATCAGTCTAAGAAAATCGTCGTTGCAGCCGGTCACGAATATGGCTTCGAGGGGCTGGTTGAACAGCTCATCGATGACCTCGGTTTCTTGAGAGAGTCCCGAGTGGAGCATCCGGGTGAAATGTGTGTTCGTGGCGGCATCATTGATCTCTATCCCGTTTCAGCGACAGAGCCGTTCCGGTTGGAGTTCTGGGGCGACCAGGTGGAGTCCATCCGAACCTTCGATCCGGACACGCAGCGCTCGAGCGAAAGCATCGAGCGGGTCGTTCTCTATCCCCAGGAGCTTGATTCTGTTGCGGACGATGCCTCAGCAAGCGGCTTGTCGGGCTTGCTTGCATATTTGCAGAAAGACGCCGTGGTCATAATGGATGAGCCCGACAGAATCAAGAAAGCGCTGCTTGAGTCGGCCGCCGCGGAAATAGCTCCGGATGAAATCGAGCTTCTTTGGCCGACCGTTGAGGCGGACCTGCGCTTGCACTTACAACTGAGATTGGTCTCTGTCGGCTCGCAGTACGAGAACCTGGTCGATCTAGGCTGTCAACAACCAGAGGCATTCAGAGGCGATATCAAAACGTTCAGAGAATACCTTGCCGGCCTCACCAACGGCAGCGACCGGGTAATGCCGTCTGTGATTTACAGTTGTGACAGTGAGGCCCAGGCCGCCAGGCTACAGCAGATTTTTTCTGACGAGGAAATCGACTATCCGAACCTGAAGATCTTGCCAATCCGGCTGCACAACGGCTTCGCGTTCCCCGAAGGAGATCTCGTTGTCTTCACGGACCACCAGTTTTACGGTCGAAAGAAACGCCTGCGCCTGCCCGCGCGGAAATTTAAAGGCCTGACCCCCAGACAACTCAAGCACTTGAATGTTGGCGACTATGTTGTGCACGTCGATTATGGTATCGGTGTTTTTCAAGGCTTGAAGAAGATTTCTGTCGGGGGCCACGAGCGCGAGTGCCTGGAGATCCAGTATCGAGGGCGCGACAAGGTGTATGTTCGGGTTGAACGGATGGACAGAGTGAACAAATATTCATCCAAGGGGGGCGCGACTCCGCAACTCAACAAACTGGGGTCGCCGGAGTGGCAGCGCTTGAAAAGCCGTACGAAGAACAAGATCAAAAACATCGCCCGGGATCTTATTCAAATCTATGCCAAGCGCAAATCGCAACCAGGCTTTGCTTTTTCAGAGGACACGCTCTGGCAGCGGGAGCTTGAGGCTTCATTTCCACACGAAGATACGCCGGATCAAATAACAGCCACGGAATCTGTAAAGAAAGATATGGAAAGCCCGCGTCCCATGGAGCGACTTATTTGTGGAGACGTCGGTTTTGGAAAGACGGAGATCGCGGTGCGCGCTGCTTTCAAGGCTGTTCTGGCCGGCAAGCAAGTCGCGATCCTGGTGCCCACCACCATCCTGGCCTATCAGCATCTCAATACCTTCATCGAGCGACTGGCGAATTTTCCGGTCCAGGTGGAGATGTTGTCCCGGTTCAGGACCAAGGCGGAGCAGAAAAAGATCCTGGAGCGCCTGCAGTCCGGTGAGGTTGACATCCTTATCGGCACTCACCGGCTTCTATCGAAAGATGTGCTGTTCAAAGATCTCGGACTGTTGGTTGTGGATGAAGAACACCGCTTTGGTGTGACCCACAAGGAAAAGCTCAAGCGGTTGCGCGAATCCCTGGATGTGCTTACCTTGACTGCGACGCCGATTCCCAGAACCCTGCACTTCTCGCTGATGGGTGCACGTGATTTGACCTACATCAATACGGCACCACGCAACCGGCTACCCATTATCACGGAAGTTCTGCCGTTCAACAAGCACTACATTCGCGAGGTGATGCTACGGGAACTCGACCGTGGAGGGCAGGTTTTTTTCGTTCACAACCGCGTTAAGACCATAGACAGAGTAGGGCAGATGGTCAGCGGTATGATTCCCGATGCGAGTGTGGCGGTGGCTCACGGCCAAATGCACGAGAAAGAGCTTGAGCGGGTCATGGTAGATTTCATGAGCAGGAAATATCAGATTCTGGTTTCGACCATGATCATTGAGTCTGGTCTGGATATGCCGAACGTCAACACCATCGTCGTCAATCGCGCCGACAAACTGGGGTTGGCGCAGCTCTATCAACTACGCGGCCGGGTTGGACGCTCGCACCAGCGGGCCTATGCGTATTTTGTCGTGCCACCAATTGAGACTCTGACAGACGATGCCATGAAGCGCCTACGGGCAATCGAAGAGTTTTCCGATATTGGCTCGGGAGGACAGTTGGCATTGCGCGATCTTGAGATTCGTGGCGCAGGTAACCTCCTGGGTGCTGAGCAGACCGGATTCATCGACACGCTCGGCTTTGACCTCTACAACAAGATCCTGGACGAGGCGGTGCAGGAAATCAAAGATGAGAGCCTTCCAAGATCGCGAAGAAAACTGGATGTTGATACCCAGGTCGAGATGGATTTTGACGCAGTGCTGCCGCAGGAGTATGTTGATTCTGGCGCCGAGCGGGTTGACATCTACCGCCGCCTGACAGAAGCCACCGACGTGCAGGAGATCGATGAAATCGAACTCGAATTGCAGGATCGCTTTGGTCGGCCGCCGCAAGCCGTCCGCAACCTGTTGGATTTTTTGTCAATCCGAATTCTTGGCGGCGAACTTGGGTTCCGCTCCATCACCATCTCCCAGGAGGTTTTTGTAGCCGAGTTTTCGCAAGAGTTCTTAAGACGAATGGGGGAACATTTTAAAAACTGGTTGGGTTCAATTTTGATGCAAGCTCCTCAACCATTTAAATTCATTCAGAATGAAAGCCTTGGCATGCAAATCGATGTCTCCGAGGCCACGGCGCAAGACAAGCTCAAAACCTGCAAGGCGTTTTTGTTGAGCCTGGGTCAAAAAGCGGCGAGCCAGGAAGTGCCACTTGAAGGCTGACGGTATAATAAGGAGGCTGTATTGAAGGGAACAAGGAGTAGTCGCTGGAAGATTGTGTTGCTGTGCACCCTGCTTCTGAGCGGATGCAAGGGGCGCCAAGAAAAGGGTCCTATTGTGGCAATCGTTGGCGATGAAGCTCTGTCGCTGGCTGAGCTTCTTGGTGAGTTGCCGACACATATCCGGTCGGGCTTGACTTCGATGGAGGTTCGAGCATCGGTCATCGAGTGGATCAACGGCGAGGTGCTTTATCAGGAAGCCAAGGCGCTGCGCCTCAACGAGAATCCATCCTTTCAACGTGAGTTCGGCCAGCTAAAGAAGGAACTCCTGATCAATAAACTTATCGAGCGGACCCTGCGACAGAATATTCAGGTGTCGGATGATGAGATCCAGGCGTACTACGACGCGAACAGCGAGGGCTTCGTTTTGTCAGAAGATCTCGTTAGAGCGTACCACATCATCACCGAAACCAGACAGGAAGCTAACAAAATCCGTACCCGTCTAAGGGCAGGCGAGCTGTTCGAGGATCTGGCGAAAGAGGTTGGTGGCGACTCTCTTGCAAACATCGATTGGGACTGGGGCTACTTTTCCAGGAATGACGTCATCCCGGAAATCTCAAAAGTCGTGTTCAAACTCGGTGTCAATTCCTATTCGACGCCGGTGAAGTCTGACTTGGGTTACCACATTTTTAAAGTCGTCGATAAGCAGAAGAGCGGGGATGTCAAGAAGCTTGAAACGTTGCAGGAAGAAATTCGTTTAAAACTTCTTGAGAAGAAAAAGCAGGACAAGTATCAGAGGTTTCTCCTGCAGATGAAAAGCAAATACAAGATCCAAACCAACTTTCAGCTTCTGGATTCTGCTGTGCTGGACTCACTACTACATCATGATGGAGCTTAACGAAAATGTTTAGAAAAACCCTCTGCCTGGTTGCGCTCACAATTGCCATAACCAGCCTTCCGGCTCAGGAAGTTCTCGATAACGTTATTGCCGTTGTCGATGAGAATATCATCCTGCGTTCAGAGTTGCAGCAGTTTGCTTACAGCGCAGCCATCCAGAATGGCATTGACCCCGCAAAAGATCCGGCCAAGTTTGGAAGCATTCAAGAAAAGATGCTCGAAGAACTCATCACCCAAAAAGCGCTGCTGGTCAAGGCAAAGGAAGACAGTGTAACGATTTCCGATCGCCAGGTCGATGGCGTTTTGGACGAACAGATTCAGCAGATGGTGCAGCAGCTCGGCTCTGAGAAACGCGTCGAGGATTATTTTGGTTCAAACATCAGACAGATCCGGCGAGAATTCCGGCCCGAGGTTGAAGAGCGACTGCTTGTGCAGAAGCTTCGAGAGACCAAAAGTTTCGAGGTGCAAATAGCCCGGCGCGAGGTCGATGAATTCTACAAGACATTTCGCGACAGCTTGCCTACCCTGAAAGAGGCTGTGAAGATCAGTCACATTCTTGTCCGAATTGAGCCAAGCGATGATGCAATTGGCGCGGCCCGCAAAAAAGCCGAAGAGGTGCTGCGGCGAGTGCAGGCCGGCGAGGATTTTGCGGACTTGGCGAGGCAGTTTTCCGAAGGCCCATCAGGCCCGAAGGGTGGCGACTTGGGGTTTTCGTCACGGGGCGACATGGTGCGTGAATACGAAGAGGTGGCTTACGGTCTGCAACCCGGCCAGATTTCAGAGCTTGTCCGTAGCGAATTTGGCTGGCACATCATCCAGTTGCTTGAAAGGCAGGGTGAACGAATTCACACCCGCCATGTTTTGTTTCAGGTCGATAAATCACCCGACGACGAACAGGAGACAATACGGCGACTCGAGCGGCTGCGGGAAAAGATACTCGCGGGAGACCCACCTTTCGGTGACGCGGTTACCGAGTTTTCAAAGGACAAAGACTCATCTTCAAAGGGCGGCGACCTTGGCTGGTTCGAGTTGGAAGCCTTCCAGATCCCGGCATTCAAAGACGCGGTTGAGGGGCTCGTGCCAGGTGACATCTCTGCTCCGGTTAAGACGCGTTTTGGCTACCATCTCATTCGGGTAGATGACCGGCGCCAAGAACGCCAACTCGATATCTCAAAGGACTGGGAGCAGCTGGAGGGCTGGGCGCTTGATCTTAAACGGCGACGCGAGTTCGAGAAGTTCGTCACTGACATCAAGAAAGACGTCTATATTGAGATAAAGGCGCAATGATTGTGCTGGAAATTCTCGGCCACCTGCTGTTTTGGATCATTATGGTGGGCAGCGTGCTTGTCATTCCTGTCGGCGTACCGGGCACTTTCATCATTGTGGCAAACGCCCTGGTTTTCGCATGGCTTACCGGGTTTGCGGAGTTGACCTGGGGAACGGTTGGACTTTTGCTGTTGGTGGCGCTTGTCGTTGAAGCGTTTGAGTTTTTTATCGGCGCCGCCGCTGCCGGCAAGTATGGTGGTTCGCGCAGGGCAATGGCAGGTGCGGTTTTGGGTGGTTTCGTCGGCGCTATCTGGGCTACGCCCATTCTTCCTTTGGTCGGCACGTTAGTCGGTGCATTTGCCGGCGCATTTGCCGGCGCTGCTGTGTTTGAGTACTCAAGTTCCAAGGATTTGGATAAGTCATTGCGGGTTGGTTTCGGTGCGTTTCTTGGCGCCATCGGCGGCAAACTGACCAAGGTTGCCGCAGCCACCGCAATGGTTGTCATGGTTGGCTTTTCTGTTTATTAGTGGTCTCTATGAAACGGTTGCTTTTCCTCGTTTTTCTCTTCCCGATACCGGCTGCTTTGTTCGCTCAATCCGCGCCTGCGCGCAGTGAGTTCGTATTGGCCCGCCTCAAGTATGGCGGCGGCGGTGATTGGTACAACGATCCTTCCAGCATTCCCAACATGCTCCGATTTATGGCGACACACACAAACGTGGATGTCGGCCTGCAGGAGGCGGTGGTTGAAATCATGGACGAGGAGTTGTTTTCGTTTCCGATCCTGTTCATGACCGGTCACGGCAAAATCTCATTTTCGAAATCTGAGGTGGAGCGCCTGCGCCTTTACCTGACCTCGGGCGGCTTTCTTTACGCTGATGACGACTATGGCATGGACGAGAGTTTCCGCAAAGAAATTAAGAAGGTCTTTCCCGGCGCCGAGCTGGTTGCGATTCCTTTCTCACATCCGATATTTCGCCAACACTTCGGATTTCAATCCGGCGCCCCAAAAATTCACGAACATGACGGCGGCCCGCCGAAGAGCTTTGGAATTTTCCACGAAGGCCGCATGGTTGTCTTCTATACGTTCAACACCAATATTTCGGACGGATGGGCCGATGAACTTGTCCACAACGACCCACCCGAAGTGAGGCAAAAAGCTTTTGAAATGGGAACCAACATTCTTGTTTACGCATTGACCAACTGAGGTTGCCATGGGCAGGTTAGATCAAGCTTACGAAGCGCTTCTTCAAAGGCTGAACCAACTCCGCAAGCGCCAAAAGCGCATGAGTGCGCTGCGTGGCGCCCTGTTTGTTCTGGCTGTTGTGGCGGGACTGGTCATGGCGGCGCACATTCTGGAGGCGGTCTTTCATTTCGTACCCGCCGCACGAATCTCACTGTTGGTGCTGGTGGGTTGCGGCTCGCTGGCGGCGGTTGCCTGGTTTATCGGCCGACCATTGTTTTCTCTGCTATTCAGACCGAACCAGCCCGGCGACGTGCAACTTGCTCTCCAGGTCGGACAAAAGAACATTGAGGTCAAGGACCGCCTGGCGGACGCGCTCGAGGTCTTTCTCAAACACCAGGACAACCGCGAGGGCTATTCTCTTGAGCTGGCGGACAGATCGCTAGCGACGGTTTACTCCGAGACGAAATCTCTGGATTTCAAAACCATCGTCAGCCTGGAGCCGGTCCGAAAGGCAGCACGCCAACTGCTGGCGCTGGCCGGCGCGGTGGTGTTGTTGCTGCTGATTTTTTCCTCGTCTCTGACGAGGGCGTCCTATCGACTCTCTCGCCCCACGGTTGCGTTTGTGCGGGAAATTGCCACGACACTGGAGGTCAGTCCGGGCAATGTCGAAATTGTCAAGGGCGAGTCGATTGAGATAACTGCAACCGTGAAGGGCGAGCCTGTTCCCGAGGCCATTCTCTTTGTTAAGAATGCCGAGGCCCGGGAGTTTGACCGAATCCTTCTCAATTCGGACGGCGCTGACTTCTCACACCGGCTGGAGAAGATTATCAATGACAAGCAGTACTTTTTCAAAGCTGGTGGCCACGAAACGGATCGATTCTCGGTGGCCGTGGTTGAACTGCCGTTTGTCCGCGGGTTGCAGCTTACTCTCGACTATCCGCGGTACTCGCGGCTGGGACACCAACTGCTGGATGAGAATGTTGGCGATGTGTCTGCGCTGCGCGGAACGAGCGTTGGCCTTTCCCTCCAGACCAACAAGACGGTCGCGGCGGCTCAGATTGTTTTTGATGACGGAGGCAGCCTACCCCTCAACATTTCTGGGCAGGAAGTCTCCGGAAATTTCTCTCTGACCAAAAACGGCAGCTACCATGTCGAGCTGGAGGACCGCAAGGCTCTCAAGAATGACGCACCGATTGAGTACCGGTTGTCTGTCGTCGATGATCAATATCCCATCGTTGAGATTCCCTTTCCTGGCCAGGACGTCGATCTGGATAAGGAGATGCTGCTGCAACTGAGCGTCGATGCCCAGGATGACTTCGGCATTTCAAAAGCACGCCTCGGCTACAGAATTCTGCAGCAAGGCGTCAACGAAGGCGCCCTAACTTTCATCGACCTGCCGGTCGAAGCGGGCGCCAGCGACAAGCTGCTGATCAATCACAACTGGGACCTGTCCGGCATCGGTATTTTTCCGGAGGATGTCGTGACCTACTTCGCGGAGGTCTTTGACAACGACGCGATTTCTGGCCCGAAGAGCACCCGTAGCCCGACTTACCGCGTGCGGTTTCCATCGATTTATGAAATGTACGAGGAAGTCACCTCTGAGCACGAGGAAACCATTGACGAGCTGGAGGAAATCTTCGAGGAAACCAATGCCCTGAAGGAGACGATTGCCGAGGTCGTACAACAAATGAAACGCGATCCCGAACTCAACTGGGAGGAAAAGCAGGAGGTTCAGGAGGCGGTAAGCGCTCAAGGCAAAGTACGCGAAGAGCTTCAGGACTTGCAGCAGAAGCTGGAGGAGATGGTCACGCGCATGGAGCAGAATGACCTGGTCTCCCCAGAAACACTTGAGAAATATCGTGAGCTGCAGGAATTGATGGAGGAGATGTTGTCGGAAGACCTGCGGGAGGCCATGGAGAAGCTGCAGAGCCAGATGGAAGAGCTTGATCCAAAGCAGTTGAAAGACGCCATGGAGAAGATGGCGGCCTCCCAGGAAGACTTCCTGAAGAGCATGGAACGGACGTTGAATCTGCTGAAAAAGCTGCAAGTAGAGCAGAAGCTGGATGAGTCTCTAAGAAAGGCGCAGGACTTGCTTCGGCGTCAGGATGAACTCAACAAGAATGCCTCAGAGTCGCAGGGTGCAGAGCAGCAGCAGAAATATGCAGAGGAACAGGAAGGCATTCGCAAAGACACCGACGACCTGTCCAAGGATCTCGACGATCTGAAGAAGAAGATGAGCGAATTTCCGCAGATGGAGCAGCCACAAAACAAAGTAGAGGCGGCTCAAAGCCAACTCGGCGAGAACGGCCTGCAGCAGGACATGCAGCAGGCCAGCCAGCAATTCCAATCCGGCCAGATGCAGTCTGGCCAGAAAAGTGGCCAGAAGGCCTCGCAGGGCTTGCAGCAGATGGTGCAGTCTCTAGAAGATGCGCAGCAGCAACTTTCTCAGCAGGAAAAGCAGCGCATCATGCAGGCCCTGAAAAGGTCATCGCATGATTTGCTCAGCCTCTCGAAGAAACAGGAAAGCCTGCGGCAGAAAACCAGCGGCTCGGACCGCAACACGCCCGGGCTTGGCGAAATGGCAGACCAGCAGCAAGACATGCAATCCGGACTCAACCGGGTGACGCAACAACTGTATGAACTCTCACAGAACACTTTTTTCGTGACCTCGGATATCGGCAAAGCTTTGGGAAAAGCCTCGCAAGGTATGCAGGGTGCGGTTGAGGGTCTCGAAAGCCGCAACCCCGGCCAGTCTGGCAAGCAGCAGTCGCAAGCGATGGCCGGCCTCAATGATGCTGCCTCCCAACTTCGCAGCTCCATGCAGGGACTGAGCGGCTCGTCGTCTGCCATTGGTTTTCAGGAGATGATGCAAAAAATGATGGGCCTCTCTGGCCAGCAGGAGGGAATCAATCAGCAGACGCAGGGAATGGGTCAGGGCCAGAAGCAAGGCGGCCTGAGCATGGAGCAGCAAGCAGCGATGTCCAGGCTTGCGGCAGAGCAGGAGGCGGTCCGAAAGTCTTTGCAGCAGCTTATGCGTGAGAGTGGCAAGCGGTCGGATGTTCTCGGCGATCTTGGGAAAATCGGCGACGATATGAAGAAGGTCGTCGAAGACATGCAGCGCCAGAACCTCAACCGCAACACGATTACGCGTCAGAAGCGAATCCTGTCCCGCATGCTCGACGCCCAGCGCTCCATGCACGACCGCGACTACAGCCGCAAGCGCAAGGCCGAAACCGGCAAGACCTACCAGGCCCTCAACCCGGCGGCTTTGCCGGAGATGGAAGATGCGGAGAGGGAGAGGTTGAAGAATGAATTGCTGAAGGCGATGAAAGAGGGCTACTCAAAAGACTACAAGGAGCTAATTCAGAAATATTTCGAGGCGCTCGCAGCGGAGAAAGAAACCGACGGCGGAGCGAACAACTGATGCGAAACCAAATTCCGCGGGCGGACTCGCGCTCTTGTTTCGTGGGCGGCAGAGCGATACTTGTGGCCCTCCTGCTTGCAGCGCTGTTTGACAGCACTTTCTCAGGACTCGTAGCCCAGCAAACGATCAAACGAAAGGCAACTCCCCGGGTTCAACAACAGGCGCGCCCCGACCAAAACCGGATCCGCATGGCCCAGGATTACGAGCGCCGCGGAAACTATGTCGGAGCACTCCGAATCTACCAGAATCTGCTCCAGCAAGTCCCTTCTAATCAGCTCTACTATGAGGGTGTCAAACGAAATCTTCTCCGCCTCAAACGCTTTGATGAACTGCTTGGCATCATCAAGTCGCAGATGGCCGCAAGGGTAAACGTTAAATATTATGCTGACATGGGGGGCGTCTATTACAAGCAGGGCTTGCCGGACGATGCAACAATGGTCTGGCAGGAAGCCGTGGCGCGGTTCGCCAACCAGAAGCCGAGCTACACTTACATCGCTAACGCCATGATCGCGAATCGGCTCTACGACGACGCCATTCAGGTGTATCTGCAAGGCAGAACGCACTTCAAGCAGCAGACACTTTTTGTGTTTGAGCTAGCCAACATTTATGTCATCCGGCTCAAGTACAAAGAGGCAACCCGTGAATATCTGACCCATCTTGCACACAACCCGAACCAGTTTTCCTATATCGAAGGCCGGATCGTCAACTACACGAAAGACAGCGAAACGGCTCGTTCCGTCGCTGACATTCTAAGTGAGGCGCTGCCAAACCACAAGCAGAAGTATCTGGTGCGCAAACTTATGGCTGACCTGTATCTCAGAATCGAGGACTTCGCCCACGCCATGGAGCAGTTTCAAATCCTTGAAACCATGGAGCCTCCGCCGAATTTGAAAAGGAAGAATGAGTCGGGTCGTGAGCTTTTCTTCTTTGGCGAGAAGGCTTTGAAGGCCGAAGAATTCTCGTTTGCGGAGCAGTCCTTCAACCTCATCGTGGAGAAATATCCCCGCTCGCAATTCACGGTCCAGGCGTTGTTTGGCTTGGCCCAGGCGCGGAAAAAGCAGGGAATGCCCGCGCAAGCACTACAAAAGCTAGAGGAGTTGGTCGCGATTGACAATCGATCGACCTGGGGGCAGGAGGCGATGTTTCTCATCGGTGAAATCTACTTCAACGATTTGTTCGACCTGGACAAGGCGCTGCAGGCGTATGATGCCATTACTCAGAAGCATCCGCGCGGAAAAAGAACCAACCAGGCTTACGTTCGCATCGGCGACTGCCATGCTGCGCGCGGCGAGTTCGAAGACGCCCAAAAGTGGTACGCGCGCTCGACCAAGATGCTGCCGGCCGGTTCCGCATTGCGCGACCAGGCTGAGTATCAGACGGCCTACCTCAACTTTCTAACCGAAGACTACGACACCGCACTGGAATCGCTAACCAGTCTGACAGACGATATCGGCGCCGAAGGCAGGAATCAGGATTTTGTAAATGACGCGCTCGAGCTGATGTTTCTGATTGAAGAAAACCGGGCCAGCTCTGAGCCGGCACTCAAACTTTATGGCGGGGCTCAGAGGTTCAAGCTGCAAAAGATCGATGCCAAAGCTATTTCGGCGTTAGAAAACCTGCTTGCGACTTATCCACAGTCGGGCGTGGCCGACGAGGCTCTGCTTGAGTTGGCGGATCTGGAGAATCGTCGTGGCGACCATCATAAGGCCATCGACCATCTGACCGGCCTGCTGCAACAGCACCCGGAAAGCGTTTTCAATGCGTTGGCGCAAAAACGAATTGGCGAGATTTACGAACTGGCTGTTGGCGACTCGCGGAAAGCCTACGATGCTTACGAGAAAGTTCTGGTCAACTATCCCAACAGCCTTTACGTTGAGGAAGTGCGCCTCAAATTGCGTTCGTTTCCCGCGCAGAAACTCAATAACTAACGACCCGGGCTTTAAAAAAATGGCCACGAATTCGCACAGGGGAAACACGGATTCGCGACAGTTCTTCAAGCACGTTTGTTTTTTTGTGTAAGACGTCAGCGGTAATACTATCTACAGAATTGATGGAAGCTATGAAGAGAGCAATCCCACTGAGATTCACACTGCTGCTCGCCTTGGTCTTGCCGGCCATTCCGCTGCAGGCACAGAAAATTCTCATCCCCATGGACCTGAAACAAACGGACCACCTCAAAGCCTACGGCGTGACCTTTTGGGCCTTGGAGCGCAGCATCAACGCCGAGTGGTTGCTGAACTACCGCGGCGGTTCGTTTATGCTGGACTACTACCCGGCGGTTGAGCGCGAACTCAGGCTGCGCGGCGTCACATTTAGCACCGTCAGCGCTGGCGCCGGCACCCAGCTTTATGCCGACATCGAAAGCGGCAACATGGATGTTGTGCTGCTTGAAAAAGCGCCCCGCATAGCGGTCTACACTCCGCCTCACAAACAGGTGTGGGATGATGCCGTGACCCTGGCCCTGACCTACGCGGAGATCCCCTACGAAACCCTTTGGGATGAAGATGTGCTGCGCGGCGACCTGGAGAACTATGATTGGCTCCACCTGCATCACGAGGATTTCACTGGCCAGTACGGCAAATTCTACGCGAATTTTCGCAACGCGCCTTGGTACATTGAGCAAGTGCTAAAGAACGAAGAGCAGGCCAAGCGGCTTGGCTTCGCCACCGTTGCCGATGAAAAGAAGGCCGTGGCTCAGGCTATTCAGCAGTATGTCGGCAAGGGCGGCTTCCTGTTCGCCATGTGCTCCGCGACTGACACCATTGACATCTCTCTGGCGGCAGGCCAGACTGACATCGTCGCCTCGATTTTTGATGGCGATCCACCCGATCCCGACGCGCAGTCGCAGTTGGATTATCAGAACGCGTTCGCGTTCGAGAACTTCAGGCCAGAGCAGAACCCCCTGGTCTACGAGCACTCGGATATCGATTACCCACCGAGCAACATGCCGCGCGTACGTAGCGCGGAAGCCGACTACTTCACCCTGTTCGAGTTCTCGGCCAAGTACGATCCGGTGCCGACCATGTTGACGCAGAATCATGTCTCCGTCGTGCATGGTTTTATGGGCCAACTTACGGCGTTCAAGCGCAGCCTGGTCAAAAAGTCAGTGACGATTCTGGGGGAAGTCGAAGGCACACAGGAAGTGAAATACATTCATGGCAACTTTGGGCGCGGCACCTTTACGTTTTACGGCGGCCACGATCCGGAGGACTATCAGCATTTTGTCTACGACCCACCAACCCAGCTTTCCCTGCACAAGAATTCGCCGGGCTATCGCTTGATTCTCAACAACATTTTGTTTCCTGCCGCAAAGAAGAAGAAGCGGAAGACGTGAGAGGCGTAGTGTAATCCTGGGTCAAAGCAGTGACGGTTGTTGCGGAAGCTCACGATCGACCGGTGCTTTGCGGCTATTTGTTCTTACCTCTGCGCAATCGCTTTTCCTCATCTGCCGTCGCCCTCCAACAGGCACGCTCGAAGATTTCCCGATAAGCGGGATCTTCGGACTCCACCATTGCCACCAGATCATCGGTTCTTGAGGCGTCACCATAAGCTAAATCCCGGATACAATGGGCGATCCGTAGCGCCGGGGAATCGACGTCACGGGTAAGATCCGCAAGCTTTCGAAAGATGCTCTCTTCCGGCCGTTCATAATACTCACAGATCCATAGCCAACTGTCGTACAAAAGTTGCCAGGCGGCTGAGAAAGTGTTCTCCTGGGATGGGTTTCTCTTCTCGAAAGCCAGACTGGTCTCGTCCCAATACTCAGACTTCGCTAACACCATGCGGGCAGGTATTGTGGGTAGGAATCCGACACGGAGTGCTTCCTGCCATTGTGGTTCCGGCGCCAGCCCAAACACTGCCTTCAGCATTTCCGGTAAAATCTCGCCAAGACCTGCCTCCGTGGCAAAGGCGTCCCAAAACAACACGAGCACACCTTGGTTTGCCTCCCCTGTTTCCTTACTACGCTCCCGCGCCCGCTTCAGCCCCAGCCCCAGCTCCCGCGCCCGCGCCCGCTCCAGCCCCAGCTCTAGATCCCGTCCCAGTTCCAGCGCCCGCCCCAGTTCCAGCGCCTGAGTCGTTCTTGGAAAGACATTTCTGCGATGGAAGCAGCTGGCGTTTAAGAACCAAGAGACGAATGGTCCAGATACCGCACCTGGATAGAGACTGGCTAGTGCCCGGCAAAACGAAGACCCGTCGGTAAGGCCACCACACTGTTTCGACACGCTTTCCAAAATGAATGCCTCCAAGTTGCCACCCGGCGACTCCAATAGTTTGGACTGCATGAAAGCGTTCAGCAATTCATGTTCATCCTTCTCCACTAAGGGCACCTGGCCAGGCTCCTTCTTGAAGAAGAGGTGTAGATATTCGTTGGCTCTATCTCCAACGCTGCCGCAAACCCGAGTTGTTTCTGACAATTTCCAACCCAAGGATAGCGCCGTGAGATTCACTGCAACTCCGAGGTGACCATATTGCTTGTCTGAGCACAGGTGTTTGACTTGCATTTGCAGGACTTCGCGACTCTGCTCATCTTTGCCCAAGCAGTTGCGCAGAACAGACAAAGTCGGTTTTAGAGTGTTTATTTCCTCAGCAGCGGCAGATGCAAGAAATAGACGGCGGAGTACATCCGCTTTTTTTACCTCGGCTGCAGCAACGCCATCAAGCAGCAATCCTCCCAGAAGCTGAGCGTTCATTGTGCTGGTTTCGTCAAACACGAACAGCTTGTCGATTATGAATTCCTGACTCTCGTCGGAATCAAAGCGAGCCACCAACAGGCGAAGCACCTCATGCCAACGCGGATCCGCGCAGTGGTCCTCGATTTCAAGGCCCCAGGCCTTTTCGACGCCACCACGCTCAGAGAGTGTCCGAATACGTTCGGCGGTGAGATACTCCTGGAAAGTGAGGTGCACGAAACTAAACTGGCGATCACCGATTTCGACCAGCAATCCGGCACGCTCTTGCACGAACTCAATGAATTCTTCGGCAATATCCTCGGGTGCATAGTCGGGATTGGGCGGTTTCTCGTTTTCGATGTGCGTCATCAGGAACTCGTGAAGCTGCTTGTATGGGACAACTGCCTGCTGAGTTTCATCAACACTGCCGGCTTGGTGATGCATCCAATGCGCAATTGCCTGCATTCTTTGCCGATTCAGCCGATCCACACGTGCCTTGTGCAGCCGGTCCTGGTCGTGAAACTTCCATGTGTGCCACGTGTTGAGCAAGGTCTCAGTACACTTCTCGTAAAGCACAACGCGCTCATCAGGCAACACTGCGTCGATGCGATGCACCAAAACAATAATAGTCAGCAATAGCGGATTACCGGCAAGGTCACGAATGGCTTGATGCTCTTCGTTCTCAAGAATTGAAAGAAGACTCTTCACGTGATCACGACGTTCGGTTGGATTCGAAATTCTTGCAGCATACCAGTCCTTCACGAATTGTTCGATTTCATGCTTCTGCAGCGTCGATAGCCGAAAGTGCATAAAATCCTTTTCATCGAATCGAACAGGTCCCTCATAGCCGAAAATGCGTGATGTGACGATGGTTGTATTCCCAGGATAGGTCTTACAGAGTGCCTGGATTCGATCGCGGATTTTCTTTTTGAAAGATGGATTAGGCAGTTCGTCCAGGCCGTCGAATAACAGAATCGCCTTCCCCGTCTCAAGGTAGTACTCGAGAAATTCGGTGGTAACACCTGCAACTGAGAAATCAGCCTCAATGTTCAGGCGGAAGTAATCGACAACGGATAGGTTGTCATTCTTCTTAAGCTCATCGGCATATCGCCGCAGCGTAACGAATATGGGCAAGTGCCCACTGGTCTTGGCAACGTCCTTCAGATTTGGCTTGCCATAGCGCTTCTGGAGTTTCTGAGACTGCCCGAAGAGGCCCAAGAATTTGAGCAGTGTCGTCTTACCGGAACCGGGATCACCAAGTATAACATTGAGAGAGCCCGGTTTGAGAAACTCGAGTGGATTATGGCGAGGCGCTTTGCCGTCCGTGTCATCACTCGAGTTCGGGACCGCGCTTACTGGAATGTAGATGTCTTCCATGGGAACGCCGCGCGCTGATTCCTCTTTGTAAACCGACATGCCAACAAATTCAATCCTCTGATGCTGTAAGGCGTACGCCCTGTCGTAGCGGCTGCGCAGATCCTCAATTGTCTTCTTCCGGCGTACACCATCTTGAAAGAGTTCAGGATAGTAGAACAACCCAAGTGTCTCATTCTCGAGGAATAGACCGAGCAACTGTTTATGGCCCCAATGCTCAATCTCGAATGGCAACTTGAGCTCGTCGCCGCCGTCTTTCCTGGTCGCGGATTGAACGAAATCATCAGGTGTCACCAGTATCCACTTCTTTATCTTCTTGCCACGGGATGCCTCTTTGTTTGCGCTCAAGGTTTTCTGAAGCGATGCCTTTATGTCGCCACGCGAACTGCCGCTTAGAGGCGAGGCGTGGAATTTATATTGATAGCCAATGCGTACCTTACCTGATTTTTCTATTGAGTCCAAGCCATCAACATCACCACTGCGATCATCGAAGAGAATCAGGTTTTTGCCTGATCGCCTTGCTTGATGGAAGAGTAACAGGTCGACGATGCGCGCAAACTCTTTGCCTCCCTCGGACCCTTTTGGGAGGAATTCGCTTAGCTTTCTAACATCGGGAAGTCTTCTGGCTGCTTTCCGGGCCATTGGGTTGCTCCTATTGCTTTGTTTGCCGAGATTTCATCTGAACGCACTAGAAAAATATGACTCGGACGCCAATTACTGTTGCGTAAATCATGACTGCTACGCCAGCCGCTATCGATAGTAAAACTGCGTACTTGATGATGAAAGTCATCCAACGCATCAGTGGTGGGCGCCATGGTTTCTGACTGTGGTCAGGCAAGTATGCATTTCCAGACGAGTTCCTTGGCTCCGTTAGAAATTTCCTCCAAGGGCCGTTCAAGAGCTCATTGAAATTGGAGTCCTTAAAAAAAGCACTGTGCTTAAATTCAGATTCATGGATATGAGAAACTGACTTCCTATCATTGAAGCCGCGGTAACCGGATGGACCAGAGTTGGGGATGAAAAATGGTGCGAACCTGGCCCAGATGTCGCGGCGTCCACAGTGGCACAATACAGCCTCTACTCGTTTTTCCCGTAACAGCGAACCCCAGTCATAATCAGGCGGTATTATCGAGCCCGTTAGGATCAGTCTGCCGATAGATAGGCTCTCATCAGTGGTGAGCGCCTGGCCAATCAGCTAGGTTCCGAAGCTGTGGGCTATTACATCTGGCTTTGGAGAGTACCTTGCTTTGACCATTTCATCTATGCGCAGTCTGAGCATCGTTATGACCTTGCTGCGATATCGTCCCTGGCCAACAATCAGTAGGGGACTAACAAGTAGCCATCCATACTTATAAATGAATGTTGGAATTGCATATTTGTAGATTTTCGATATTCTCCAGGCAAAATCCTGTTGCCAAGCCCCATGAGTATTCATGCCATGGAGGGTTACCACCCAGCGGATATCTCGACGACGGACACCTGCGAAAAGGAATTTCATCCGTGTGTCAACGTCGTCATGGTCCAGGTGCTGGCCACAGTGGCAGTGGCCGATTTCCACCATCTCGTCTGTGACCACTTCTGAACAAGATGGACAAACATTTTCCGTTATTCCTTCTAAGTGGCCTTTTTCTGCAAGGGCCTTGAGGCATTCTAATGCCTTCTCCTTCGAACAATCAGCTCGTTCTGCTAGCTCCCAGGGCGCGGCTACAAATGACTCACCGCTATCAAATTGTTGTCTGAGATTCTTGACAAGCTTGTCAGGGTATAATTCGTGCAAGTGTTGCCAGCATGAATCGACTGGAGTTTTCATGATGCTGCCCTAAAGATAAGATCCAAGACCGCCCACACTTCATTTCCCGTCATTTGAGCATACAGATAGGCGCGCCTCTTTGCGCCATCCATCGACATCGAGACCGTACGATTAAGTCCCGTTCCCGACCTTAGTTCCAAGTGGAATTTCGCGTACTCACCGGTAAATTCATCCACAGGTACGGCTTCTCGGACATGTCGCACCACCTCAACGTCATTGTAGGTCACCAGTTGCTCACTGGCACTGAATTGAACAGATGCGCCTCCAGCCCGAAATCGAGTGTCCTGCGCTCGAATTCTGCCTTGCTCCTTGCCTAGCGTCCCATCAACTCCCTCCAGATCAGCCTCATCCAGACCTTTGACCGCATCCGAAATAGATAATGGAATTAGCTTAGGGAAGAGCCTCAAGACAAGCGTTTGAGCTTTGTGCAGCGCGTCTTTGTGCTCTTTGCCCAGGGGTACCTGATTCAAGATGACTGCCTGTCCAACTCTCGGTCTCATGGCAAAACGAACCAACGTTCGCCCGCGCTGAAGACGCCATGCGCGAAACTCATGCTTGTCACCTTCGATTTCTTTTTTGTAGTCCAACGGTTTGGCTCTCTTCCAGTCATCAGAACGTTTTTTCCAGACTATCTCGAACTGTTCATTCTCATGTAAGGCGCCCGTCAACTGGAGTTTTTTAGGAAATTCCAGAGATAAATCTTCGCTAATTATCGGGATGCTCAGTTCTTCAAGAGCTCTATCAAGAATATCACGGTTCTCCCACATTTCCAATTCCGCTATTTCCTGATTAGCTTTGAATGGATAAAGGTGGTGCCTTCCCCAGCCTTCAACTTCCCTTAGCCAATTGTCAATGTCCTTCTCGGTCAGCCATCCTTTTTTGATTGCCGAAATCAAGTTTTCGAGTACTTGTTCTTTGCCGATACCGATCTTGACCGGAAAACCATCTTGGCGCTTCCGTCTGAGAAGCTCGCGAATAAATACGGCGCCCTGAGCTCGTACAACCTCTTTGACTAGCTCAACAGCCTTGTCATCCATGATTGCCCTCCCACGAGGTCGTTTAAGGAAGATGAATATACAAAACGGGTTTGTTGTCGACTCCCGAACTGCATTAGAAAGTCCAAGAACTCATCGCGAAATCATCCTTGAGTAAGCCCAGGCAACAAGCAAGCCCTGGTTCTTTCCTGCTAGATCCGTGCTCCCTGTGGTTTCAAGCCTTGCTGTGGTGTACGCCCGGCTTCGGTCATGGTCGATAATCCAGTCTGATGTTCGGGGAAGTCATGCGATTGGAGACGGTTAGACACAAGAAGATAGAAAAGTCTTCTGGACGAGTCAAGCAGAAAATTGCGAGCCCTGAAGATCGGTTCTGCTGGTGGGGGACTTGTCGGCCACCTGCCTCGCCCACCACGTAATCCCCCCGTCGTGCCCTGATCTGCCATTTCGTCCACTGGTTTATCATATTCGGGCGCCCATTTACCATTTTTGGCAGACCGTGATCCATTTTCCGGTGTCTCGGACTCGTTTCCGGGTGCCCGAATATGATAAACCGGTGTCCTTGAGCCGTTTTCCGGTGCTCCTGGACGGTTTTCGGGTGGCCGTCAGTCATTTCCGGGTGGCGCTGCATCACTTTCTGGCGAACCGGTATGTTTTTAAGGTCTTGTTTGAGAGCCACGAGACTGCCGCCTTCAAAAACAAAGTCAAATCACCACGCTGTCCCCACCCGCCCGGAAAAAAAAGTGCCTGAAGTCGATCGATGGGAGAGACTTGTCGAGACATACGAAAAACATGTACAGGCAATGCGACGGAGTCAAGCAAGAACGTGTACAATTTTGATAAGAAGGGCAGTTTTGCTGAGGACAGTATCGTCGATGCAATGGGCCAGTGGACTGGATGGTTTGGGTTGACTGCAAAGTGAGTTTGGTATTCTAGCCAAGGGTTGCGGACCGCTGCCTATCAGGGTACTTGTTGTTTCTTACGCTTGTAGTGGTTAGCCGCCTTCATTCTATTACCGCAAAGTTTCATGCTGCACCAGCGGCGCGTTTGATTCTTGCTGGTATCATAATAATAAAGAGGACAGTCAGGGTTTCCGCATTCTTTGATGAGAGAAGAGTTCGCGTTTACGAGAAGATCTGCCGCGGACTTTGCAACAGGCGAGAGCAATTGAACAGGCTGATCAAACAGCAAATGCGATCTCATCCGATATTCGTGCTCTTCACGCTGTAAATAATAGTATTCGCTATGTTTACGGAGTATCCGATTGATTTCATCAATGCCACTTTTGCCAACCGGTTTCGCTTGAACGGTCTTTTCTACTATTCGACGTAAAGCGACGCGGAATTCTCGAGCCTGTTCCAGCGCAGAGGCTCTAGCGGCATGGTCATGCCATTTACGCGTAATTTCTCTCTTTCCCTGGGCATCGACAACCTCAGTTTCAAAAAGCCACTCAGCCAAGTCTGAAAAATTACTGAGAAGTTCTACGGGTCTGCCTCCTTCAACCAATTCTGTATTTAGAAAATCCAGGCAGAGGTAGTTGCCAACAAGAATAAATCTAGAGGTTTTCATTACTACTCCAAAGAATATCGGTTCACCTAATCGTTATAAAACTAATCATTTCGGTATAAGAAACCAAGGAGAATGTTATAACCATCGAAATAACGCTTGACAAGTTAGATAAAAACCACTATGTTCTAACCGTCAATGTGGCTTTTTAGCGGTTAAGCCAAAAGGAGTACACATGAAGACCACCATCGTAGTTTTATCTGATCCAAAATCCGGTTCCGAGGAAGCCCTTGGACGCGTATTCAATGCCTTGGCCGTGGCCTATGACGTTAAGAACGCCGGTGACGACGTAGGTATCATTTTTCAGGGCGCAGGCACGAGATGGCCTGAACAACTTCAAAAGGAAGACAATCCCGTTCACGGACTGTTCAAAGCCGTAGAAGACAAAATCCTAGGTGTCTCTTGTGGGTGCACGGATGTTTTTGGCGCCCAACCATCAGGATTTGACTTGATCAAAGACAACGAAGTGCCCGGCACCAGTGGTTTGCCGAGTTTGTACAACCTTCAAAAGCAAGGGCATAACGTACTGGTCTTCTAAATTTTTCACAAGCCGCCTGCCGAAAGCAGGCGGCTTTACTATTAAAAGGATCATATCGCTCAGGAGCAATAAAATGACGCAATCACCTTTTCACAAAGGAGAGTTGCAGGTTCAAAAGAGGGTCAACGAAGACGACATCGCGGTGCGCACCGGAGTTGCCATAAAGGACTTCATACCTGTGGGGGCCTTGAAATTTATCGACAAGCAACCCATAATCATTGCAAGCAGCCTGGACAACGAAAGAAATATCTGGACATCTATTCTTGCTGGCAAGCCAGGCTTTGTATCCGCTATTGACGAAAGAAATATCGATATCCATTTGCCTGCAATAGTCAGCAGCAAATCAGATCCCTTTTGGGCAAACATCGAGAAAGAGCGGAATATCGGATTGCTCTTTATCGAACTGGCTACCAGAAGAAGGCTGAGAGTGAATGGCACTGTTTCCATAAGCGGCGACAACCTTCACGTTGCCGTTGAGCAGGCGTACCCGAACTGTCCAAAGTATATTCAACGCCGGGAAATGAGGGTGACGTCTGCGAGCCCCGCCGCCAAAGACTCGAGGAAGAGCGGCTCCTACCTGACGGCTGATTTGAAAGAATGGATTAAGAACTCAGACACATTCTTCCTCGGCAGCTCAGACGACCAAAAGAACATGGATGCTTCCCATCGTGGCGGAAATCCCGGATTTATTGAAATACTGGATGATCTCACTCTCGAGGTACCCGATTATCCAGGGAATAGCATGTACAACACTTTGGGAAATTTTTCGATAAACCCAAAGGCCGGCCTGCTGTTTGTGGATTTTGAAAAGGGCAAGACTTTACAGATTATAGGGGAGGCAACGATTCTTTGGGACGAAACGAATGCCGAAAAGGTGACTGGCGGCACAGGACGTTTCTGGAAATTTGTCGTCACTCAGTGGGTTCAAATAGACTTACTCACTGGCATCTCCTGGAATCTGGTTGATTATTCCCCATTCAACCCGGAATGAGTGTGGGACTTAACATGAAAGATCACCAGTACTTTATGCGTCATTGCTTGAAATTGGCTAAGGACGCGTTGGCGAATGGCAATCCTCCAGTGGGAGCAGCCATTGTCAAGGATGGAGAGATTATTGGTCAGGGTATCGAGGCGGGTAAATCAGAAGGTGATATTACCTGTCACGCGGAAATTGAGGCGGTGCGTGATGCCGTCACCAAGCTAAACCGAAAAGATCTATCCGATTGTTCGCTCTACACAACGCATGAGCCGTGCATCATGTGCTCCTATGTCATTCGACATCATGCGATAAGGGAAGTTATAATCGGCAGCAGAGTTAAGGCAATCGGGGGAATGTCTTCCACTTATCCGATTCTTATTGCAAAAGATATCGGGATTTGGTCTGCACCGCCTCTTATTGTTGAGAATATTTGCAGTCAGGAATGTAGAACGCTTACTGAGCAATATGAGCAGAATAGGTGAAGGATCAGTTCTGTGCTTTCTCAGACTCTTTTTTTAAAGAATGTTCAGTGCATTGAATTCAGTCGAAACGGAACGGTTAGGTGAGTGAAACGAAAGGGGAAATGATATGGCGATTGAGATGTTAGTTGGTCTAAATGTCGTTGACGATGAGGCATATCAGGCTTATCGCGACGGGATAACGCCAATTCTTAAAAACTGTGGAGGAGGGTTTGGCTATGATTTTAAGATTGCTGAAGTTTGCAAGTCTAAGACAAAGGCACCAATCAATCGAGTATTCACGATTTCCTTTCCGAACAAGGACTCGAAGAATTCATTTTTCTCAAACGACGAATATCTTAAAATCAAGCAAAGGTATTTTGAGAGGTCAGTTGCAGGTACAACAATTATCGCGACGTATACCCGGTAGCGAGAACATTCGTCTTGCGCTCTTCCTTCGTGCTTTTGTTGATGTCTGGGTAATTTCGCCGTTAAGGTAAGACTACTGGACATTGACATGTCCTTGATCTCCCTTGGAAGGGGGTGTGTTGAGACCAACCTCCGAACTCGCAGCACCTTTGATAGCAACAGGCATCATGCCAAGTTGAGTCTAGATCTTCACGAAAACTTTGCACGACGTGTCACATTTTGAAGGGCTGTACTGTCATTATTATTGAACACATCCAATATTAGGAGGTTTTTGTGAAAACACTTTAGCAAGCAGGAGGGCGATATCGACGGGTGACAGCGAGCCTGTTAAAAACCATACTAATTTATGGTAGCAGAGGCATCCTGCGTATCGTATCGTCTGTCAATTCTTTTGGATGGTTTCGTAGAGGCTTGTGCCATCGATATCAGGTGGCGCATCTATCCCCAAAAAGCCCGCCAGCGTAGGCGCAATATCTATTGTCCGCACTCTCTCGGCGTGCGTCCCCTTCTTAACACCTGGCCCACAAAAGACAATCGGAATGTGCGTATCGTAATGGTAGGGTGAGCCATGCGAGGTGCCGCATGAGTCGTGCACAAGGTGAAACTCCTTCAGGCGCAAGAATAAATCGCCGGTTCGTTCCGGGTGAAAGGAATGAGCGTAGAGCTGTCGATAGGGCCGCCCGCCAGCAGTTCCGTTGCTAAGCTCGTCTTTGGTGTACACATCCTCGAGCAGAGCGATTTGCTTCAGGCTGTCAACCAACATGCCGTTGACTTTCTCGTGTGCAACGCCGGCTGAGTCGATACGGGAGTAATCGATGACCAGTCCCGTGCCCGACCACTCCTTGACCAGAGATCCCGAAATACCGAGTTCTCTTGCTACTCCGGCGATTGCTTTGCGCAAGTCCGCTTGTAGCCGCCAGCCGGGGATTCGTTTGGAGTCGTACCCGCGTCTGGCAAGTTCCTCAGGCATAGGCAGGACGCCGTGGTCGCTACTCAGCACAGTGATATAATTTTCTTTGCCGACGCGTTCATCGAGGAAGGTGAAAAAGTCACCTAGGTAGTGGTCCAGCCTCAAGAAATGGTCCAGACTCTCCTGACTTAAGGGTCCAAAATCATGACCGAGGGCATCGGCGGCGGAACAACCGACAAACAGGATATCCGGCGCCTTGTCCTCGCCGAGTCCCTCGTTTTCAACCAGAGCTTTCGAAAACTCCAAAATGAGCGCATCTACGAAAGGCGTCCCCTGCAAACGGTCGTAGTAATTTTTATCGGGTTCTTCGCTTTTCTCGGCAAAGTTATGAGGAAAAGCCGTATGCTTGCCGTCATATTCTACTCTGCACGTATCCTCACGGGCCATAAGGTACACCTCTTCGTCGGCAAACTTGTGCCAGCCGTCTTCAAAGTATGTATCGACCAGACGTGACTCATTGAATTCCTCGACCCATTTCGGATAAGACTTTTCGTAATACTCCGACGTAATCATGTAGCCGTCGTTGTGGCTGTACCAATACGCGCCATCCGCCTTGACGCCGGTTGAGAGAATAGCCGCGCGGTCCTTTCTGCTGACGCCGAAGACTTTGCTTTTGGGTGAGACTTCTTTCAGCCAATCGCCTATGGGCGGTTCAAGCATACGTAACGGGGAGCGCCCTTTGTACAAAGCCTCGTCCGGGTAACCGAGCAGAGGGGCTAGCGTGTCTTCGCAACAGTAAACCTTCTTGTTCTCCTTTCGATCAAACCAACTGTTACCGACGATGCCGTTGCGCGATGGATATACCCCGGTTGAAATCGCCGCGTGACCGACCGCAGTCATCGTATAGGCGTGGTCGTGATGCGCATTGGTGAAAACCGCGCCTTCATCGAGAAGGCGTTTGAAGCCGAATGGATATACTCCGGCAAAGCGCGACAGGTGGTCGGCGCGCATCTGATCTACAACAATGATGACAGCTAATTTGGGCTTTTTTGAATCTGAGATATTGCAGCCGTTTGCAAACAGGGTGGCTGCAGCTGAAAGTAGAACCACCAAGATCCCGGTTGAATTTTTCATCGAAAAGTCTCTTCTTCAGAATGGGAAAACGACAACTGACATCGACTGCTCATCTAAGCCGTCAATCACCTGCTTTGGCTTTGCGGAACTCCTCACCCTTTTCTTCAAGACCGACCTCTAATGCATCGCTCTCCGCCACGCCTTGAGCCGCGGCAAAGTCGCGAACGTCCTGCGTAATCCTCATTGAGCAGAACTGGGGGCCGCACATGGAGCAGAACTTGGCATCTTTAAAGCTGTCGTGCGAGAGTGTCTCGTCGTGATAGGCGCGCGCGGTTTCGGGGTCGAGCGAAAGGTTGAACTGATCTTCCCAGCGAAACTCGAAGCGGGCTTTCGAAAGCTCATCATCCCATTTCTGAGCGCCCGGATGGCCCTTGGCAAGGTCCGCGGAATGTGCCGCGATTTTGTAGGCGATCAGTCCCTGTTTGACATCCTCCTTGTTTGGCAGGCCGAGATGCTCTTTCGGCGTTACATAGCAAAGCATCGCTGTGCCGTACATACCGATCATGGCAGCGCCGATAGCCGACGTAATATGGTCATAACCGGGCGCGATGTCCGTGACCAGAGGCCCGAGTGTGTAGAACGGCGCCTCGTGACAAACCTCCTGCTCCTTATCGACATTTTCCTTGATCAAGTGCAGGGGTACATGACCTGGCCCCTCGATCATCACCTGTACATCATGTTTCCAGGCGATTTCAGTGAGTTCGCCGAGGGTGTCGAGTTCGGCAAACTGGGCAGCGTCATTGGCATCCGCGATCGAGCCTGGCCGCAGGCCATCGCCGAGAGAGAAACTAACGTCATAGCGTTTGAGAATCTCACAAATCTCTTCAAAGTGCATGTACAGGAAGTTCTCCTTGTGGTGGTACAAACACCATTTCGCCATAATCGCGCCACCGCGCGATACGATGCCGGTAATCCGCTTGGCGGTCAACGGGATGTAGCGCAGCAACACCCCGGCATGGATGGTCATGTAATCGACACCCTGTTTTGCCTGGTCTTCGATGACCTTCAGCATAATTTCGGGCGTCAGCTCTTCCGGGGCTTCCACATAAGTAAGCGCTTCGTAAATAGGGACCGTGCCGATGGGCACAGTCGAGTCGCGCAAAATCGCATCGCGCGTACCGATAATGTCCTTGCCGGTAGAGAGATCCATGACCGTGTCGGCCCCCCACTTGATCGACCACTGCAATTTCTCAAGCTCCTCCGGGATGGATGAACTGGTGGGTGAGTTGCCGATGTTTGCGTTGATTTTCACACGGAAGTTCTTGCCGATGATCATCGGTTCGAGTTCAGGGTGGTTTATGTTCGCGGGAATGATCGCTCTGCCCGCCGCCACCTCCTTGCGCACGAACTCAGCGGAAACATTCTCTCTTTCAGCAATAAATTCGATCTCGCGAGTAATCTTGCCTGCCCTGGCATAGTGCATCAGTGAAACATTTTGGCCGCTGCGCTTCTCGACAGATGTGCCATTGGTATGCATTTTCTCGCTCCTGTTATGATAACAAATCCGCCAAAATAAAAAAGCCACCCTCTCCTGATTCGTTAAGAATGGTGGCCGAGAACGTCAAGTTCTGGTTTGGGCTTGCAGCCATTCCCTACGCCGGCATTATCCGGGTCAGGTTCAAAGGGACAACTCTCAGCCGCAATTTGTGCGGCGCCCCTATAGCTTCTCCGCCAAAGTAGCACTTTAATTTGAAAGATCAACGGAAAAAATGCAGACCTTCTTCGGCGTACGGCTCTTGCGAAATTCGCCGATGCAGAGTAGCGCACTCTGTAATCCTGACTCAGAACAACGCAATAGTGTCATTAGAGTGGCCGGACATGCCATGCAAAAAGGCTTGAGGTGGTCTGGTCTTGAGCTGTGTGGCATCAGTTTCGTGGATGGCGAACCAGTCTCCGGGCCCCATGCTGGTCAGCGCCGTAATTGCGCGACCTAAAAAACACGACCGGCGTGCGCAAAACCACAAATTCTGTTCGATTACAGTACATTTGAACAATAATCAGTCACAAATAACTCAGAACCGAAACTTTTAACAAAAGCCCGGTTGCATTATTATGTCGCTTGAAACAACGGGTTTTCGTCACCAAGGTGGCACAGGTGTTGCCTGAAACAGCGGCTCAATCGCACCCTTCACGGAGAAACCTTGCTACGACTGAGACCGACTATCCCTCTGTTGATTCTGTCCACACTGAGTGCAGGCGCCGCCTTTTGCTCGGACATGGAAGTGGTCGGGCCGCATGTTCACGCTCGGGCCGCGGGTCGCGGCGAGACCTACGCGGGCGCAGTCTTTCTTACGAACAATGGCGCTGCACCCCTTCTGCTGCAGGCAAACAAGGTTGCCGGCGGTGGAATCTCAGAGGCGCGAGCTTCGAACGCAGACTGGCTCAGCCTGGAACTGCCGGAGCAAGTCATCCTGCCGCATCAGACAGCCGAGGTGCGGTACTCAGTTTCTGTACCGAAATTGATTCGCGAAGACGGCAACTATCTCAGCACATTTCAGATCATGGCCATGGGCGTGGGTGCAAGCCGTCAAGCCGCGCCTTCCGAGGCTGTCGAGATTTCGCTGGTCTCCCGCATCGGTGAGGCAAAGGCCGCGGAGTTGAAGCTCAGGACGTCCACGTTTGTGCAATCCGGGGCGACGGTGGCGCTGCAACTGGAGTGGCTTAATATTGGACGACAGGCCACTCGGTGCGAAATGTGGCTCGATATCTATGACCAGAGCGATGAATACATCCGGAGAATCGATACGGCGGGGTTAATGGTTCCGGCCAGTGAAATAGCTGTGGCGCAAATAGACCTTTCGGCGCTCAACATCGGCAAATACCGGGCGATCGTTGTCGCAAAATACGAATCGCGGGAGTTGGAGAGTGACTTGCGTCAGTCAGAGACCGTTGTCAGGCACTTGCCGAGCTTTCTTCTCGCGCTCAATCGCAGCCGGGAGCTAGTCGCGTCTTCGCTCTCACCCTCGCCCGTGGCCACAACAACAGCGCCGACAAGCCGGGCGCAGAGCGAGCTTAGCGTGGTCCGGGAAAGGATTCAGCAGCAGAGAAAATCGGCCCTGGCTGAACTCGCGTCAAACGCGCTTGTATCCACTGAACCTATTGTTGACATGCCAGCCGTGACCTCGCAACCCACGGCAGAGCCATTGAGAAAACAGGTTGCCAGCACCCCGAGTGACGCACGGATTCAAATTTCTGGTGCTGACGAGCTGGAGCCCGAACCGCTTCCCTCAGGTGGCGTGAATGAACAGTATGTTGTTAGAAAGGGAGATTGGCTGTCGAAGATTGCGCTTCGCTACTACGGCGATATGATGCGCTATGACGAGATCTTTGCGGCAAACCGCGACTTGATTGACAACCCGGATTTGATTTTCCCGGGCCAGGAGCTTGAGATTCCAACTGCTCAAGACAACAAGATTATCGCGGCAAATCATGAAATCCGCAATGCGGGCGGGGAGACAACTCAGTTGCTGGCGCCAGAGGTTGAAATTGACGGTAGGCTAGCGATGGAAAAGCGTGGCGCCCGATTGGGCTTCGGGTGCAACAATTCGGGCCGCGGGCAGGAGTTTCATGGCTTGATTTTCACAAGGATGATCTCCGTACCCTTGCCATCAAACTCGTACTGGATATCGTCCATGAGAGAGGAAAGAATAAAAATGCCACGGCCGCTTTCTTTCAGTAGATTTTCCGGGGCGAGCGGGTCACTCACTTTCTCGGGGTTGAAGCCGGTGCCCTCATCCTTTATTCGGACCAGGAGTTTGTTTTCCTGAAACACAAACCTGATACGAACCTTCTTCTTCTTGTCCTGCCCGTTTCCGTGCAAAATCGCATTATTCACCGCCTCGGTTACGGCGATCGCCAGACTATCCTTGTCCTCTTCGCAAAATCCGATAACGTCAGCAGCTTTTTCCGCCATTCGTTCAACCTTCTCGATCTCATCGAGGCTGCTCGGGATAGTTAACTCAAAGTCTCTGGCTTTCTCGCTCACGGAATTCGTCCCTCCACTAAAAAATCCAGTTCAGGTTTAGATCAAAAGCGTTTATTGTTTCACTGTCTCGACGAAACGAATTCGATTTCTGGATGTTTCCATAAAATACGACTTGGACAGCCGATGTCGGCCGGTATCTTATTTCGAGAATGGGGCCAAAGCTGGTGTGCCTGGCCTTGAGATTCCTATTGCGCTCGCCGCTTGGACTCAGGCGATGCTCCCAGCGCGTCTGCCTGAAAAAGGAGGCGCCCGGCGAGACTTGCCAGTCGGAGCCCAGGCTTCGCCGCAGGATGAGCTGCATTTCCGTATTGCGCCAAGACAGCGCAAGACGTTGTCGCCACGCATCATAAAAGAATTTGCCGCGCTCTGCAAATTCGATGTCGAATCTGGCGTCAATTGCGCTCACTCTCGAAAACTGATACGAAGTCTTGTTTCTGACGATATACTGTCGGTTCACGCTGTTGCGCGTGCTGGTTTCCGGGTCATCGAAGTCAAACGTCTGGTACTTTGCGCGCACCGTGAACTGCTGCACGAAAGAAAAACGAGACCCGGGAGAATACTCTATTGTTGGGGTTAACTGAAAATCCCGCTGCCAATTGTTGCCGCCACTGAACTGTCCCGAAAGAAAGACGAAGTGTTTCAGGAAGGCGCTGGCCGTCCATTTCATGCGTAGGTTCTGGGCGAAGCGGTGGACATGAGAGAATGTCAGTTGCCACTGAAGCTGGTCGTGCTGGTTGGTGTTTGTGGTGTCGGAAGTATCGTATTGGAATTTCGAGACCGAGGTATGGAGTGCCAGAGAATCTGTCGCCGCCAATCGGTAGCCCTGGTTCAGCCCGAGATTCACCCAGACTTCTTCCGTGTCAAACCCAACCGAGGGAAATCGGTCAAAAGGGCCAGGTGTGGTTTCATTTTCATCGAGGGACCGAAAACGATAGGTCCAGAAGAATTCGCCCCCCCACCGCTGTTTGCGAGTCCTGATGCGCAATGACTGTACGGCATCAAAGCCCGCTTTCTCATTCTGCAGGGTATCACGAAGACTGTTCACCCGGAAGTGTGAGGATGATAGAGATGTGCCGGCAAACAGTGTCGATTGGCCGCCGAGGCGGTAACTCAACCGATTTTCGACCCTCCTGGAGGTCAGGGTCAGGTTGCGGACGAAGATTTCCGTTGGGTCCGATGGTGTGGACTCAAAGCTGTCCTGGCGCAGTCGATCGATAACCACGATAAGAGTGTCTGCAGTGGATTCATAGAATTGCCGCTGCATTCGGTAGCGGAGAGAGAAGTCGTGATTCTCGCGCCTGTCAAAAATGTGGCGACTGCCATCGACCGCCAGGTTGTTTTGATAGCCAAGCAGATCCAGCTCGGTTACGTCGGCTTTCAGCCCATAGCCAAGCCCGTGGTCTCGCTGTCCGAGCTGTGTTTGCCACTCTGTGGATACTGTTGGTCCTAAAGAAAAGTTGGCCGATGGCCGGTAGGTGAACGCGGCCGTCCCTGTGTTTCGGCTCAGGTCGTTGTCAAAGCCGGAGAGCGGATCAACCTGGACATGGGATGTGAAGTCGGTTTCGAATGTGAGGGATGGTGTTAGAGAGCGTTTGAGGTTCATTGCAAGGTTGTGGTTGTCTTTCCAGAGATCTTCATTGCGTGTCTGCTGCAACGTACTCCGGAATTGCTCACTGAGATTGAATTCCGCTCTGGGTCCAAGTTTCAACCGATAGTTCAGCAGAGACTCCCACTCAAGAATATTCAAATCTCTTCTAAACCCCCACCATGTCATTTTCGGCAGTTGCCTGATACCGTTGAGCCGTTGACGGTCTTGCGCAACAGCATCAAAGGAAAGCAGGCAACAGGCCGCAAACACCAGGACTGCCAGAACTCCCTTCCCGGAGTGGCGCTGGCAGGATGTTTCCGGCTCACTACTCCACGGACTCGGTCGCGACAGCATTGGGGTCTGTAGCATTCGGTACAACTGCGCCGCCCGAGATAATCAGCTTCAGAGCCTCCTCTATAGTCAAATCCAACTCCGTGATTCCTGACTTGGGCACAAACAGCAAAAAGCCTGAAGTTGGATTGGGAGTGGTAGGTAGAAAGACGCTGACCACGTCTTCTTCCAGAGCCTCCTGCACCGGCCCCCGTGTGTCCTGAGTATAAAACCCGATTGAATAAATACCCGGTCTGGGATACTCAAAAAGAACCGCCTTCTTGAAAACCTCGCGCTGGGTTGAAAAAAAGGCGCTGCTAATCTGCTTGATGGCGCTATAGACGCGATTGATAAACGGGATGCGCTGAACCAGGCCCTCGCCAAGTGAAACCAACTTTCGCCCGAAATAATTTCTCGCCACCAACCCGGTCAACCCAATGACCAAAATCAAGGTGATGAACCCAATCCCCGGGATCTGTTTCTTGGCAAACGTAAAACCGAATTGGTCCAGAAGCAGGTCATAGACCTGTTCTCGCAAAATGCCGTCAATGGCCAGAAACAGATTCCATATAATGTAGCCGGTCAACACCAAAGGAACCAAAACCAGAAGACCGGTAAAAAAATAGCCTCTGACCTTCCGGCCGATGCCACCTGCTGGCCTCAACGGCTTACCTTCTTTCACTCACGATCCTTGTCTTTGAAAACGTAAACGGTCTCATCGGACTTAGCCATCTTATACTTTTCACGTGCGATCCGCTCAATGTGGGCATCGCTTGTCTCTAGCTGCTCGACCTCCGTTGCCAGGCTGTCGCGTGTCGCAACGCCGTCAGCAATTCTCTGAGTCATGTCCTGCGTCTTCTTCTTAAGACGAAACAAGTTGTAAAAGTTGTAGTCGCCCCAAAAACTCAGGTTTATCAGGACAAGGATACCGCCCAACCACAACAGGCGAGGTCGCCATTTGCTCTTTTTCTTCATAACCGGGCCTTCCAGCAAGAGTTAGCGCGGTAAATACAGCCCGCCCCGTGGCTGAATAGCGCTGAAAGCACTTTACATCGAGAAGCATCCGGGTGAGGATAGCAGACACAAATTTGTTCGGTTTTCGTCTCAGCACTCACGACGGAGTCCAGTCGCGACGCCTCTCCAGAATGCCCTTGAATGGTTGCTATTTAACAAAAATCTCCAAGAAAGTCAACGATTTATTTGACCGCGGACGAGCCTCCGGAGGGTGGAAAAGGGCATGATCGTCGGTCAAATGGCCGGACTGGCATGGACGAATTTCGCCGGCTTGCCTGCATAATTTTCAACACCTTTTGGCATCGTCGCAGTCCGCCAACCGATGTCGAATAGTTTTTACCGCCTTTTCTGAGCCATCTGCCCCAGGAGTTAACTGTGGTCCGGGTGGAACGGGGAATTTGGTAACACTTCGCCCTGTTTCAGGGGAAATCGATTGAGGATGCAATCGTCGCGTATCAACATTCCGGCGCGCAGTTATCCACATCATGCCAACAGGGCGCCGATAGTCATCATTTTAGGGCTCGTAATAATGTGCGATGTGCTAAAATCAAGTTTTACAAGCCTGCGCTCACCAGGGCTCCAGTCATGGCCAAGCCACCTGTGTCGCTCAAGTGTTTGTTAATATTTACGATATGCTCTGTCGCTTGAGCGGCCCGTTGTATTGGCCTGTTTGTAACCCGCTACACGCGCCTGATTCGCAGATTCTTGTTTTTTTCAACCAAATGTAACATTCATGGACTACCGAATTATCCACAATGGTTATCCACATTTTGCCAACAGCCCTGCGGAAGGAGGATAAGTGCCTGTTTTGCATCAACACTGACAGAAAGATTTGACAAGCAAGGCAGCGATTTCTATATTCTTGCTCGGTTGTAATTCCCATCATAAACAGGAGTGGAAAATGAATAAAGTAGCAACTTGCCTCTTGATAAACGCCGTCCTGGTAGCCGGAGGCGTCTCGCAGGAGAAGGTGAATCTGGATGTCGTGGCTGAGATCAAGGCTGAGGGTATCAAGGCCTCGCAAGTCATGGAGACGATGCATCAGCTCACGGATAAGCACGGTCCGCGTTTGACCAGCTCTCCGAACTACAAAGCGGCCGCGGAATGGTGTGTTGAAAGTCTTAACGGCTGGGGTCTCGAGAGCGCCGCGCTCGAGCCGTGGGGTGCTTTTGGAAAAGGTTGGCAGACGAACCACTATTCGGTCGAGATGACCGCGCCTCAGTATGCGAACCTGATCGCACATCCGAAAGCCTGGACTCCGGGCACCAATGGACCTGTCAGCGGCGAGCCAATCCTGGTGGAGATTGAGTCCGAAGAAGATTTTGCGGAGTACCGTGGAAAGCTCCAGGGCAGCATCGTCCTTTGGGAACCCACCCGGGATGCCGAGACGCATTTCGAAGCCGATGCCAAACGCCATTCCGAAGCGGACCTCACCGAACTCATGAAAGCCCCGGCCCCTGGCGAGAAGCCTTCATGGTGGGCGCGCCGTGCCGAGTACAGGAAGCGTCGAGAACTGCGGCTCAAGCGCAACGCCTTTTTCAAAGAGGAGGGCGTCGCGGTGGTGCTTGAGCCCAGCCAGCGCGAACATGGAACCATTCGCGTCTCGAGCGGCGGTTCGTACAAGATGGATGCTGAGCCTGTTGTGCCCCAGTTGGTTGTCGCCATTGAGCACTATTGGAGAATCGTCCGGCTGCTCAAGCACGATATCCAGGTCAATCTCAAGGTTGAGGTTGAGAATCAGTTTTTCGATGATGACTCCCTCGGCTACAACGTCGTGGCTGAGATTCCGGGAGCGGACAAGAGATTGAAGAGCGAAGTGGTGATGCTTGGCGGCCACTTGGATTCCTGGCACTCCGGAACCGGCGCCACGGACAATGCGGCCGGCTGCGCTGTGGCGCTTGAGGCCGTGCGAATTCTGAAAGCGATTGGCGCAAAGCCACGCCGGACGATTCGTATCGCGCTCTGGGGTGGCGAAGAGCAAGGGTTGCTGGGTTCGAGAGGTTATGTCAAAAAGCATTTCGGCGACCGCGAAAACATGAACCTAACCGGTGAACACCCGAAGCTTTCCGGCTATTTCAATCTGGACAACGGAAGTGGGAAAATCCGTGGAATCTACCTGCAAGAGAACGATGCAGCGAAGCCGATCTTTTCGGCTTTCCTGGAGCCTTTCGGCGACATGGGCGCTTCGACACTCACGACGCGTAACACCGGCGGCACCGACCACCTCGCCTTCGATGCGCTGGGTTTGCCGGGATTTCAGTTTGTTCAGGATCCACTCGATTACTCCACCCGAACGCATCACACAAATATGGATGTCTATGACCATGCCATCGAGGCCGACCTGATCCAGGCGTCCGTGATTATGGCGTCCTTTGTTTACCACACCGCGATGCGAGAACAGAAGCTGCCGAGAAAACCACTTCCGAAACCGAGGAAGCCTGCGACTTTCTAGTCGTCTCAAGTTACCACAACACAGAAGTCCCCGGCACTTTTGGGCGCCGGGGACTTCTGTGTTTGTGTGCTATCTACTGCATCCGACAATTGGTGCGGACAGCAATGGGCTGCCGTTCGCAAGCTGAGAATTCAGCATCAAGCTGTCCCAGACAGCACTTTCAGCTCCGTTTCTCCCTCAGACTTGGCGATAATCACAGTACCGCTACTATCGCTCCAGACGTTGACCGCAGTGCGCATCATGTCCAAGATGCGATCGACCGCGAGAATCAATCCCACTCCCTCAAGTGGCAGGCCGACGGCGCCGAGAATCACGGTAATCATAACCAGCCCAGCCATTGGGATGCCGGCAGCTCCAATGCTTGCAAGCAAGGCCGTGAACACCACAATCATCTGCTGGCCAAAGGAGAGATCGATGCCGTAAACCTGTGCGATGAACATCGCGGCAACACATTCGTAGAGAGCAGTACCATCCATGTTTATGGTCGCGCCCAGCGGAAGCACAAAGCTCGATGTCTTATTGGACGCGCCTGCGTTGTGCTCGACGCACTCCATGGTGAGGGGCAGCGTTGCAGATGAAGACGAAGTTGAAAATGCAGTGAGAAGCGCGGCCGACATGGCCTTTGCGTGGGCAAGAGGGTTCACGCGTGCAACAAAGAAGAGCAATGCGGGAAGCGTGATGACGGCGTGAAAAAGCAAGCCTGACATTACGGTCACCATGTATGCTCCCAAGGGTAGGATGACATCGAAACCGGTCTGGGTAATCGTGCGGGCCATAAGTGCGAAAACGCCAATGGGAGTAAAACGTATGATGAAATTGGTGAGCTTCATCATCACCTCAAAGATGCCTTGAAACAGATCCGTGAGATGCTGCTTGTAGGGCGATGGCGCTTGCGTAATGAAGAATCCAAACAAGAGTGAAAAGAAAATAGTCGGTAGCATATCGCCATTCACCATGGCTTGCAAGGGATTGGTCGGAATTATGCCCAGCAGTGTGTCGCCCAGACGTTGTGCATTTGCCGATAGCTGCTCAGGCGTGGCTTGCAGTCCCACATTCGCTCCGACGCCCGGTTCTATGAGGTTGACCATCACCAGTCCAACTAAGATGGCGAGCAGACTTGTCGTCACGTAGTAGGTGAACGTTTTGAGACCCATCCGGCCGAGGTTTTGGGCCGAGCCAATGCTCGTCACACCGGAAACGATGGACGAAACGATCAAGGGCACAATGATCATCCGCAGGCCACGCAGAAAAATCGTTCCCAGGATCGCGACCCGATCCGTCACAAAGCTCTCGAAATGAAAAGCTCTGGATGCAAAGCCAAAGATCAAACCCAGGATCAGCGCGATGGCAATCTGCCAGTGTAATTTCAACTTCATTTTCCCTCCGGTTCGTTACTGGAATGCGCGTTCGCAGCAGTTCGTTTATACATAATTAGGGCTAAGGTGGGATAGAATGCCAAAATAGGCATCGCGGGGCAACAAGTAAAGTAAAAACACCAGCAATTTCGTTTTGATTCTTGCGATAGTTTGATAAATTAATAAGGTTATATTGTATTCTTTAGGTTCGGAAATAGAAACATGACCTTCATGGATAAATTGCGCAAAGCCACGACCGACCATGATAGCCAGGTCTGCGTAGGCCTCGATCCTGATTTGGAGCTCATGCCGCCCTGCGTCATGTCTGAACCCAATCCCATCTACACCTTCTGTTCAGAGATCATAGAACACACCAGCGATATTGCGGCGGCGTTCAAACTTAATTTTGCATTCTTCGAAGCCGAAGGGCTAAAAGGTTGGCAAGCTCTGGAAATGTTGCTCGACCGCATTCCGGAGGGCGTTCTGACTATCGCTGATGCCAAGCGCGCGGACATCGGCAACTCGTCCCAAAAGTACGCGGAGTCCATTCTGCAGCGCCTCAACTTTGATTCGGTAACCGTGAGTCCCTACATGGGCAAGGATTCCGTTGAGCCGTTCATACAGTGGCCGGAAAAGGGAGCGTTCGTGCTTGCATTGACTTCAAATCCTGGGTCCCACAACTTTCAGCATTTGCAGATCAGCGCCCGCCCGCTCTACAAGAAAGTCATCAAAGAGGTGATGAAATGGAATCGCCACAACAACTGCGGGCTGGTCGTGGGTGCAACTCACCCGAGTGAGTTGGAATCGGTTCGCAACCTGGCGCCCGGACTGCCATTTCTCATACCCGGCGTGGGCGCCCAGGGTGGCAGTCTTGAAGCCGCTGTCAAGAACGGCACGGACACCAAAGGCGGCTTGGCCCTGATCAATTCCAGCCGGGGCATTATTTACAAATCGCACGGCTCCGACTTTGCCCGTGCCGCCCGTGCCGAAGTCGAGTCTCTGAACCGGCAAATCCGCGCGTTGCGACACGAAAGAGATCCGCGAGTGGAGCCGACGCCATGACAGAACATGAAATCCTGCAAATCTTCGAAAAAACGAACGCGCTTCTGAACGGACACTTTATCCTTACTTCGGGACTGCACAGCAAGCAGTATTTTCAGTGCGCCCAGGTGATGAAGCATCCGGAGCTGGCGGAGAAGCTTTGTGCGCAAATGGCCGCCGAGTTCGTGGATCAGAATGTTGACCTGGTTCTTGCCCCCGCCGTGGGTGGCATCGTGGTGGCGCACGAAGTGGCTCGGGCGCTAAAAGTCCCGGCTCTGTTCGCGGAACGAGAGCAGGGCCAAATGTCTCTGCGGCGCGGCTTTGAAATCTTACCGGGCCAGCGCGTGCTCGTGGTGGAAGATGTCGTGACCACAGGTGGATCTGTAAAAGAAGTCATCTCGCTTGTGCGTGAAGTCGGCGCAGAGCCAATCGGCGCCGGCTGTATCGTCGATCGCAGCGGCGGCACGGCCGACCTCGGCGTTCGTTACAGTGCGCTTATTTCGCTGCAAATCACCGCATACCAGCCGGACGCTCCGGAGCTCTCCGGACTTGGCCCCGCCATCAAGCCAGGCAGCAGAAGCCTGAACCAGTAAGATGGCTAGAGTCCGGGTTCCCGCTTCAACATCCAATCTTGGCGCAGGCTTTGACGCCATTGGACTTGCCCTCGAGCTTTTCCTGGATGTCGAAATGAGTTTTTCTGACACACTGCAAATTGACTGTTCGGGTCAGGACGGCGGAGAAATTGCTGTTGACGAGCGCAATTTGGTCTACACTTCCGCACTCAACGTCTTCCGGCTGGCCGGAGCGCACATTCACCCCCTAAGAATAGTGATAGAAAACCAGGTTCCGCTTTCCAGGGGATTGGGTAGCAGCGGCGCGGCGACGGTGGCAGGTATGCTGTGCGCCAACGAGTTGGTCGGCGCCGGTCTGTCGAAAAACGAAATCCTCTCGATGGCAGTCCAGAAAGAAGGGCATCCGGAAAACGTTTCAGCATCACTGCTGGGCGGGATGACATTGAGCTGTTTTGGTGATCAGGGGCTCGTCACAAAAAAAGTCCCCGTTGCTGACGAGCATTTAAAAGCGGTCGTCGTGATTCCGCAGGTTGCGGTGCCGACCCAGGGTGCTCGCAAAGTGCTGCCGGCAATGGTTTCGCACAAAGACGCGGTGTTCAACCTGCAGCGTAGCGCGCTCCTGTCCTACGCGTTTCTGACCGGCGACTATGATGTGTTGAGGGATGCCATGCAGGACCGCCTGCACCAGCCTTACCGCAAACACCTTCTTCCTGGCTACGATGAGTTTGTCAGAATCGCCTATGAAAGTGGTGGCTTGGGGGTCTCGATTAGTGGCTCGGGCTCCACGATTATTTGCTTCGCCCGGGATGCCGCGGAGCAAGTCTGTGCTGCATGGCAGCTGCGCGCCGAACAACTCGCGATCGAGGCAGAGGCCAAGGTGCTATCGACGTGCAACTCCGGAGCACAAGTGCTCTAACCCACCGACTGGATCCCAACATCCGCAAACACAGTGAGGGCTAAAAACTGGCCAGGCGTGCTCCGCCCAAGCCGGGGCGTGCCACCAACACCGAAATGTCTTGCAATCTCATGCTCCGGCCGCCACGGTTCAGACCCGGTCACCCTGGTAGAGCTGGCCGCGAGGCGGAAGGTGAAGCTGCTGCATTGGCCCGTGCTCCCGCCAATGCAGAAAATGGCAGAAAGAGAAGAATCGGAAACTCAAGTGTCCGGCTGACCAATTGGGGCTCAGCGTTTATCAGCGTTGAGCGCGCCATCAGAAACCAGGGCCAATTCCTTCACCCTGCCAAGAATGGTAGCGCCATCCATTGCTTTGCCTCTGCTGAATCCCAGATCATCGTCATCCGCGTTAGGAGTCAGATTCACCTGGACTGCGTCGCGGTGGCCCAGGAAGATGAGATAGAGAGATGGAATTTCAACCACAAAATACTCGGAGCCCGTGCTGTGGCCGCCAGAGGAATTGTGCAACCTCTGCAACTGTTCCAGACTACGGGCCAGGTTAGGCCTGCCCATGCTCGCGATTTGCCAGCCATTGCCATTTTTCTGTATACCGATTGACGAACGCACGCGGTCGTCGACGTTCACCGGGTAGACCAGTTCCACAGGCTCGCCCAGGAAGTCGCTCATCCCGATGTCCGGGGTGTAGTTGCGCATCGCCTGCAGGCCGATAAAATAAACCGGCAGCGCAGGTCCCAGCTCGGCGCGGGCCGCTTCTTCTGCGTCCTTGAAGCCGAGCTTTTCATATAAGCCGTTGGCGGCCAGGTTGGCTATTTGCTGTAAGGCGTGTTCGGCAACCGAATCATCAACCTCATCCGCTCGTTCCGTCTCTGCCGACTTTTTCGAATCACATGCATTTGTTCCGAAAAGGAGCATGACGACAAGCACAATCCGTTGCAGTTTCTGCACGGTTGAATTCCTCACTCTAATGAGACTTCCTAGTTCAACTCAAAGTTAACGGGCACTCTGATCCACACCTGGACGGGTTTATCGCGCTGCATGGCGGGTTTCCATTTCACCCGCGCCACTGCTGCCTGGGCAGCCTTGTCCAATCTGTCGTCGCCGGATGAGTCAAAGATTCTGGTGGCTGCCACTTCACCCTCGACGGTTATCTGGACATTGACTACCACACGGCCCTCGATGCGGTTCATTCTGGCATCCCGGGGATATTGCAGCGCGTCTTGAATGGCTTTCATTCCACCAATGGGCTCCGGCTCACGGTCAAACGCGACAAATTCGATGGCCTCTTGCGCCGCAGGCTCCCCCCCGTCTGTCTGGTCTGCCATGCCCACGGACGGAGAATTGTCAACCAGCGTCGGCATGGCTTCTTGCTCCGCCGGTGCAGCGGAACTCGCCCGGCGATTGGCTGGCGGAGCCGCGGTCGTAACTCGGACATCGGACTCCGTTTCTTGTTCCCTGCGGCGGATCTGGTGGTAGTCCTTCCAGTGGGTGTACTTGACTGTGCTGATGAACTTATCGTAGGGCATGACGACGAAATCCGGCGCTTTCTTATTGAAATCCCCCTGCACCGGCCATGGATCATTCATGTGCACCAGGTTCGGCGCAGAGTAGCCGGTCACAACCATCATGTGGCCGCCGCCACCACGCCAGCGCAGAGCAAAGGCAACCGGCCGTTCGTTGTCAATCTCATGCTTGAGTTGCTCCCAGGTAAGCGCTACCGAGGAGTCGGTCACCTCTGATTCGAATCCAAAAGCCGCGAAATCGGGCCAGCCACCCAGGCGTTTGCACGCTCGACGCGCCTTTTTCTCGGGTTTGCTGAGCGTGCGGTCCGAGGATATGAGATCACAGCAATCCACGTTCGGCAATCGGCCGACGGTCTGTTCACACTGAGATACTGGCTCACCAAGGTAGGTGAGAATCATTTGCGCTGACGCAGCCCAACACCACATCTGCGTCTCCTGGGTGACCGCTGGGATTGCGAGGGTTTTTTCTTGCCCAGATTCTGGTGAAGGCTGCACGGCAAGCAGCGCCGGCAAAACGAATATTAAACCAATTAAAGAAAGGCTCCTTCGCACAACAACCTCCTGAGTTAGATTTTGTAGTCCCCGAACCCTGCGCTTACTATTCGTCAGCAGGCTGCGATGCTAGGGGGTCCTGCGCCACTTCGGCCAAAAAGCGAATTCTCTCGAGCAGGTCGGCATCGAAAGGCCTTGTTTCCTGCTCAAACTCCGAAAAAATGTCCTGTCTGAGCTGGTCTTCAACAGTCAAACTGCGGGGCTTTGAGGCTTGGCCGGGCTGAGCGGTCTCCTCGCGAATGTAGGTGACCATGGTTTGCTCACCCAGCTTGTGGCAGATGAACAGGAGGAAAAGCGACGGCACTTCAATGGCGAAGTAATCCTTTGTTATGCGCTCCTCATCCTGGCTGCGGATCTTCTCGGTGGTCGCAAGCGCGTTGGTCATTCGCTTACGGCCAAAGCCTGCCACTTCCCAGTTCTGACCATCATGTTTCACCACAACCGAGGTGCGCACATGACCATCCGCCAGGACGGGAAAGACCAACTCCTGCACGGAGCCGTAAAGGTCATCGACAGATGCCCGTTTGTAGTCCTGAATCTGACCCAATCCGACAAAGTGCACTGGCAAAGCATCACCAAGCACCATCTTCTCCAACTCGGCCAGCGATCGAAAACCAAGGTCTTCGTAGTTTGTCTCGTCAATGATGAACTTGAGATCATCCAGTGCCTGCAGCGCCAACTGGCTGGGTTGATTCTGGGACCACGCTTGCCCGCACACCAGAGTGCAAAAAAGTAACGCTCTCAGAAGCATGCTGTCGCTCCTTTCGAAATGGTGAATCAAAGGCTTGTTCATCTATTTTTGGGTGATTTTGCCTTTGACCTTTTTCTCTTTCGCACGGATGTTGTAAAAATCTCTATTGTGCGTGTGATTGCTGCCCGTCACGTACTCCTTGTAAGTGATGATGCGGTGTTCGCCGCCGGCTTTGGTGAAATCGCCCTGCGGCGGCCACGGGTCGTTGATGTAGACCCAGTGCGGGTCGGCGTAGCCGCGCACCACCATCATGTGGGAGCCGCCGCCTTTCCAATTCCAGGCAAATGCCACCGGCCGGTTGTTTTCGATTTCCTGTTTCAACTCATCCCAGCTCAGTGCCGTGGTGGTATCGGTGAGGTCGGCGTCGAATCCCAGCTTGTCGAAAATGGGCCAGTTGCCCTTGCGCTTACATTTGCGTCGGGCCTTTTTTTCCGGCTTGCTGAGCTGCTCTTTTGAAGAAAGTAGGGCGCAGCAATCCTCTTCCGGCAAGACGTCGCTCACTTGCTCGCATTGAGTTACGGAATCTCCCATATAGTCGAGAATCATTTGCGTACTGGCGGCCCAGCACCACATGGGATTCTCCTGGCGGATCAGGGGAACTTTGAGGACTTTCTTCTTGCGCGCAACAGTGCCTGTTTTCTGCGCAGACAGGCAGCTTGCGGACAAGAGGAGAAGACAGAAGATCAGCAGTCTACGCATGGTCTAGTCCCTTTTTGTTTGGTCCGATGAGAACGCCTTGAACTCACCAGGTACGCTATTCTAGACCGTTACAGGCGGGTTACCCGGCGGGCAGCTCTTTGTGACTCCTCTCGCTTGACCCGACAAAGGCCGGGACGCGAAGACGTCCTCCATTTTACATGGCAGGACGCCTTCTCATGAGTCTCTTAATCTACGATGACCTCAGGAGGCTTATTGCCTGGGCCACCTGTCAGCACCGGCCATACAACCTCGCCGTCCGAATCCTTGATTTGGTAGGAGTAGGATTGCGCAGGGGCGTCATTCTTGATGTGAAGCTTTGTTTGCCCACTGGCTGGTAGATCAAGTGGGAAGCCATCGCTTGAAATCCGAGACAGTGCTCCCGACGTGAAATCAATCGAATAGGCCTCATCATCCTGGTTCACGAATACAATCTCGTTACCCTTGCCAACCGTGACAGTGTTGGGGTTCGGGGTCGCGTCGTTGATTGTGATCGTAGGTTTTGCCATAGTACATCCTCCTTATTTGTTGTTATCTTGGCTAAGCATTTGTGTGTGCAAACGATAGACTGCCGTCGTTCATGTTCTAATGAAAGTGGTTCCAAGCGCCGTACTACTCTCTTGTTAACTTGGTAAATCGCGCATCCTTTCTCAGGTCAGCTAGCTTGGGGTTATTTTCAATCTGATTTCGGTCATAGCCGCTGGCAAGAGCTCTGCCAATCCAGAGTAGGGCTTTTTCGCGTTGGCCTAGTATCTCATATGTGTATCCTACTTGCCACATCACTGATATATTCTTTGATGGTATGGCGACCGCCCTGCTTAGGTATGACAATGCTTCCTCCTGATTATCCAGATCGACGTAGTAACTCGCCAGACCCAATAGAACATCCGGATCTCTGGGGTTGACGTCCAGGACCTTTTCAGCAACTTCAATAGCTCGGCGTGTCGCCGAAGTTGCCTTTTCCTCACTAGCAGGAATCTCTAAGTAGGCGCTCGCCAGATAACCCCAAACGGCGTGATCGCCATCCTCCATTTGCAGAGCTTGTTCATACATCTTGGCTGCTTGCTCGAACCTGCCCTGATTAAAATACAGCGTACCCACATTCGAGAGTAACGCATAACTCGGCTGGATCGCAAGTGATTTGTTGTAGTTCTCAAGCGCGTCATCGTAGCGATTTAACGAAAAATACATCGCTCCGAGATTGCGGTAGCCCTTGGCATTCTGTGGCGTCAACTGCACCACATGCTCAAACTGCGGAATCGCCTCTTCATACCGTCCGTGACGGAAATAGAACACCCCTAAATCATTGTAACCACCCCAGTAATCCGGCTTAATCGCAATTGCCTTTTTGTAAGTCTCCTCCGCCGCCTCCAATTCGCCTTGCGCCATGTAGACTTTTGCACGGCCGCGGTATGCTTCAGCGTTGGTGCCGGCGAGCTCCAGCGCTTTCTGAAACGCATCGTGTGCCTGATCGTAGCGCCCCGTCTCAGTGCGCAACAACCCAAGAGTTACATGTGCGGAAGGCAGCAAGCGATCATTTCGTATGGCGCGGCTACAGTACTCGTCGGCCAGCGCAACCCATGCCACTTCTTTCGTTGCCTGGAACTTGCGCAGATAGGCTTCGCCCAACGCCGCTTGAACGGGTGCATAGGCTGAGTCCGCCGCAATGGCGCGCTCAAGAAGACTGATGGCGGCGTTGATATTCTCGACCTTGTCGTACCGTTGCAGGGTGCCCCTGCCCTGCAAATAGAACTCGTAAGCGCCGGGGGCTGCAAGTGCCTTTGGCGACAGGGCCTCCTGGTACTCCGGCAGCAGCTCCACGTTCAACATCTCCGCCAAAGTTACGACAACCTGATCTTGCAGAAATGCCAGACTGCGGATTGGATCTTTTACCATGCGAGATGCGACCTGGCGCAGGGTTTCGGCATCAATCAAGTTTATGGTTAGCTGCAGCAGGTCATCATAGCGCTGTACGCTACCACTGATGACCAGGTTCGCCCCAAACAACTGCCGGGCCTGGCTTGCGCTGGTGACTTCGCCTCGTCGGATTTCACTCGACGGCACGACCCAGAGCGAGCCTTCAAACTGTTCTAGCTGTGATAGTTTGCTGGTTAGCGTTTCCACCAGCCCATCGCAAAGGGCCTGGTTGGCGGGGTCGCCGCCAATGTTGTTGAAGCCAAGCACGGCGATGTGTTTGGCATCCGGTACGCCCGCCAGGTCGAGGCTGGAGAGCAACGTGCGTCCAAACAGAATCGCCGCGACAAGCGCCACGAAAAGCCCGATGGCGAGCACAGGCTTCAGCCATGGTCTGGCCTGTCCGGTTGAGGCTGCCGCTACGCTTGATCCATTCACTTGACTCACGCCGCCGGGGGACTGCAGTTGCAGAGACCCTCCCTGTTGACCGCTGTCGAGGTGCATTTTGAGGGCACGCAGGTCATTGGCGAGAGTGGCCGCATCAGGATAGCGTTCGTCGGGATTCTTGGCAAGCATGCGAAGGACAATGGCCTCGATGCCGTCGGCAATCTGTATGCCATGCTCAGAGAATGGCTTCGGCGACTCATGCAGGATGGCGTACATTAAAGCCTGCAAATACTCGCCCTCAAAGGGGTGGACACCGGTCAGCATTTCATAAAGGACAGCGCCAAGAGAAAAAATATCGCTGCCAGGCCCGATTTCCTTGCCCTGCATCTGCTCCGGCGACATGTAGGCGGCCGTGCCAGGGGTTTCGTCCGCCCTGGTCAAGGTCGAATTGCCAACCAGCTTGGCCAACCCGAAATCAACGATTTTGGCCTCGCTGTGGCGGGTGACAATGACATTCTCGGGCTTGATGTCGCGGTGCAGAATGTCGTGTTCATGGGCCCGGGCCAGCCCGGAAGCTATCTGCAGTGCGAAATCCACAGCCAGTGCCGGCGCCAGTGCGCCCTGGGCGATTCTCTCCCGCAGGGTGTCGCCCTCGTAGTAGGCCATGGCTATGAAGATGGCCCCCTCAGCCGTCTCATTGATTTCATGGACGGTGCAAATGCTGGGGTGGTCGAGGCCGGAGGCAGCCTTGGCTTCCTGTTTAAATCGTTGTTTGCGCTCCTCGTCCTGGCTCAGTTGCGTCGGCAAAAACTTTAGCGCGACGAAGCGCTCGAGCTTGATATCCCGCGCCTTGTAGACCACACCCATCCCGCCTTCCCCGAGTTTTTCCAGAACCTGGTAATGCGCAATGGTTTTGTCAATCATATGTTCACGTTGGTGTCGAGTGTCTGGTCTAGCCTGGAAAACGGTAGGACCTGTTGCAACTCAGTAACGATTGTTAGGCTAGTATAACTGTTATAATACAACCTACGGTCTGTAAAGTCAAGAAAAAATGATGAGCAAGCATCGGTGGGCGGGGCAGTCACACCCGGCGGAATGTCGTCATTCTACCGAGCCACTGCCAGATCACGCCCGTCCCAACCGGGCGAGAATTTGAGTAGATATTCCCAAAGAACTGTCATCTGACTTGTGCGAGTTATATATTGGCCGATGACTTCATCTGAGCGGATCGACAGAAAAACCCGACCCCCGATGACGCCTTTCGTGCGTAATATCCCCCTGCTCGCTGTTTGCCAAACCTTGATGATGAGCGCAAACTCAATGCTGGTTTCAGTGGTCGCTCTGGTCGGCATGGCACTTGCGCCCGCTCCGGTGATGGCCACCTTGCCGCTCGCCGCCCAGTTTGTCGCCAGCATGCTGACAACCATTCCAGCGGCCCTGCTGATGGAGCAGATTGGCCGCAAGCGCGGATTTATGCTGGCAACGTTGTTCGGAATGGCAGGCGGCGGGCTGGCCTGCGTAGCGATTTTGCACGGCCATTTCTGGCTGTTTGTAGCCGGAGGTGTGCTGGTCGGAGTATTCAATGGTTTCGGAAGCTACTACCGTTTCGCCGCGGCTGACGCAGTCGATGAAACACACAAGAGCCGGGCCGTGTCGTACATCCTGGCAGGTGGCGTGGTTGCCGCTGTTGTCGGCCCCAATATGGCAAACCTGACAAAGTCATTGATTGCGAGTGCTCCATTCGCCGGCTGCTACGCTTCCTTGGTTGGGTTCTACATTCTCTCTCTGGCGACCCTTTCGGCGCTCGAGCTACCCACCACCGCTACGCAAGTTGCCAGCGACTCAAGTGCTGCGCCGAGGCCATTGCGCGAGATTGCCGCACAGCCTCAATTCATCGTGGCCCTGGTCTGCGGCACCCTTGGCTACGGGGTCATGTCTCTGGTAATGACCGCCACGCCACTGGCCATGCAGCATCATTCCCATCCATTTGAGGACACTTCCTTTGTCATCCAGTGGCACATTCTTGGGATGTTTGCGCCGTCTTTCGTGACTGGTCACCTGTTGCTGAGATTCGGCAGGCTGAAGATGATGTTCGCAGGCGGGTTGCTGGGGCTGGCATGCGTGGCAACCAATCTGGTCGGCAGTAGCGTGGCGCACTTTTGGACTGCCCTGGTGTGTCTCGGCATCAGTTGGAATTTTCTGTTCATCGGAGCCACTACGCTGCTCACCGAGACCTATCGGCCCAGTGAGCGCGCCAGAACTCAGGCAGCAAACGATTTTGCGGTGTTCACCACTATCGCCCTGGCAGCCCTGTCGGCGGGCGGTCTGCAGCATCATTTCGGCTGGCGTGCGGTGAATCTTGGGGTTCTGCCCCTGCTGGCCATCATTTTGGCAAGCATCGTCTGGCTGGCGCTGAAAAATCGCGTGGCGCGATCGACGGAAGCTCTGACCGGCGAGCCGGTCAGGTTCTGACGATCGGGCATCCGAACTGCCGAACTAGTGTGATGATTTCCAAATAAGCGAACTCTGACAGGGTTTGATGTTAACCGTATCAGGCATAAAAAGAGGGTCGAAACCCTGTCAGAGTTTTGTTCGGAAGATTAGAAATCGTGACACTAGCTCCACGGATTGGTGGCCCACACGGTCAATTCGGGAATCATGCCGCGGTCATCCATTTCGAGCATCGCCTTTACCGCATGGGCGATCTCATCGCCACGGAGTTTGTTGGCTTGCTCGCTCCGCTCTTCACGACCCGGGTTGTTGAAAGCGGTTGTGACCTCACTCGGGTTGATTTCCATAACGCGAATATTGTGTTTCCGCAGCTCTGCCTGCCAGCATTGCGTCATGCCGCGCAAGGCGAACTTCGAAGCCGCGTAGACCGTCCCGCTTTCAAAGCCTTTCAGTGCCGCCGTGGAGGCAACGGTGACGATATTGCCGCGATTCTGCTTGCGGAACAGCTCAACCGCCTGCTGCGTCATCAAGGCCACGGCGAAAACATTGGTGGCAAACACGGACTGAAACTGAGCTTCGCTAATCCCGGACAGCGGAGCAAACTCACCGATGCCGGCGTTGTTGACCAGGACATCCAAACCGCCGAGCTTTTTCTTAATCTCCGCGAAAGTCCGGTCGCGGTCTTCGGGATTGGTGACATCCGCCGTCACCGGTAGTGCGCCAACCTCTGCCGCAGCCTGTTCCACCCGGTTTGCGTCACGGCCGGTAATCATGACGCGGGCGCCCGCGGCCGTCAATTTCTGAGCGATCGCTTTGCCGATGCCGAGACTGCCGCCGGTCACCAGCGCTCTGGTTTCGTTTAGATTCATGTTTCTCCTCACAGGTTAAAAAGTGAGCCGCATACTAGCGACTTTCTTGTTGCAAGTCAATAGAAAGATGACAACCTTCCGGGCGATGGAACTAGCGTTATCGAACGAAACTCAAAGACGAGCAGGGCGAATGATGAGCCTTATCGCGTGTCTTCGACGGCACTGAGTGAATTGACGGTGTGGCTACAAGGTTCATTTGAAAGAGGGATACCATGGTGATTGAACAAATTCTACTAATTGTGGGGGCCACCATCCTGGGGGCCTTGGGTGCTATTCATTTGGTGTACACGTTTTTTTCAAATAAATTCAATGCTTTCGACGAAGCGGTCACGAAAGGGATGAAGCATACGTCACCAGTTCTGGCTAAAGAAACCACCATGTGGGACGCCTGGATTGGTTTTAATGCCAGCCATAGCCTGGGAGCCCTGTTGGTAACGGCATTCTATGTGCCGTTGAGTATGACGCACATGGAAGTTATTCGTGAAACGGCCTGGTTCTCCATTCTGCCTGTGGTGGTCGGGCTATCCTACCTCGGCCTGGCCAGAAGATATTGGTTTCGGGTCCCTTTCATTGGTATTTTGATCTCCACAGTGTGTTTTGTGGGGGCCGCGGTGTTGATAAACACCTAGCGCATTCGCTTTCTGAAAGGAAGTTTCATCTGATATGAACGATCCGGTTTTCGATGAACTGGTGCAGGGCCTGGCGGCCTGTCCGGAAGTAGACGCCATATTGCTTGCCGGCTCCAAAGTAAGCGGCATGCAGGACGAGCACTCGGATTATGATGTTTATGTCTACTTGAATCGGCAGCTCCCGGTCAACAGACGCAAAGCCATCACCGATAAAACCTGCACATGCATGGAGTTCAACAATCAGTTTTGGGAAACCGAAGATGACGGTATCCTCAACAACGGCATTGCGATCGATTTGATTTACCGCAGCCTGGATTGGCTGGACCAGAGCCTCGACCGCGTTGTGTTTGGCCACCAGGCCAGCCTGGGCTACTCCACTTGTTTATGGGCCAATCTGCTGCAGGCCAAAATAATTTTTGACCGGCAAGGGCGGGCTCAGGCGTTACAACAAAAGTATGCAGTCCCTTTCCCCGCCGCTTTGCAGCACAACATCATCCGGAAGAATTTCTCCCTGCTCAAGGCGCAGCGTCCGGCTTATTACGGACAAATCAAAACGGCACTCCTGCGCGGCGATGTCATCAGCCTCAACCACCGCCTGACCGAATTTCTGGCCAGCTACTTTGACATTCTGTTTGCGATCAATGAAGTGCCCCATCCGGGAGAAAAACGGCTGCTCGTTACCGCCCGCGCGCAAGGCCAAAAACTGCCCAAGTCGTTTGAGAAGAACATCCGAACGTTGCTCCGAGCCCTCGGGAATCCAGATCAACGCTTACTAGATGAACTCGATGAAACCATATCAAATCTGGAAAGCCTGCTGTGGCAAGAAGGATTGTTGGAAACTCAACGAGATTGAAGACTGGATGACGTTTATCGTTGAATCCGGCAAATCGCTCAGAGCCGGCCAGGCAACCGTTGCCCGGCCGGGCTAGTGTCACGTTCTAATTTTCCGAACAAAACTTTGACAGGGTTTCGACCATTTTTTATGCCTGAAACGGTCAACCTCAATCCCTGTCAGAGTTCGCTTATTTCAGGGCGGGAAGACACCGGGGCGTGGCACAACCAGGCGCCTCCGCGCCTATCGCCCCCCGCCCCAGGTACTATTTCAACAGCAGCATTCTTTTCGTGTCTGTCCGTTGACCAGCCTTAAGCATGTAGAAATACAAGCCGGAAGCCTGCCCGGAAGCATCCCAAACTACTTCATGGCTGCCACTTGCCAGCCTGCTGTCAACCAATGTCTCGACTTTTTGTCCGAGAGAATTGAAGATGTCGATTGCCACATGCTCTTCCCGCGCTATTGTAAACTTCAATGTCGTGGCAGGGTTGAACGGGTTGGGGAAGTTCTGCGCCAGGGAGAAGTCTGTAATCACGTTGGATGGCCCTTGCGCAACGGCCGTTGTCGTGCCAGAGAGGCTTAAGGTCGCAACAAACCCTGAGCGGCTGTTCTCGCCGGCATCCAACGTGAACTCGTCCAGGAAGAGCATGTCGTTGAAATCACCGCTCAGGACGAGTTCGCCGCCGTTGTTGCCGTTGTAAAGCAGCTCGATTGGATTTGTCGTGACCGGGACTTGTTCGCTCTCGATCAGGTCCAGGCTCTCGGTGCCGCTGCCATCTATTTGCTTGACCCACTCAAAGTTGCCGCTGGAATCGTACTTGGCGATAAACATGTCCGTCATGGCGTTGGCGGTCAGGGTAACGGGATTTCCGCTCTCTTCATCGAAGACTACTTTTTCAGCGAAAACGCCAATTATGTAACTGTTGGCACTCTCGTCTACCACAATCCGGCTGCCTTTTGCATTGGCCTGGTCGCCGAAGCGTCTCGCCCATAAAGCATTGCCGTTGAGATCGTATTTGACGATGTAGCCATCGCCAGGCCCGGTTGCTGTCAGGGTTATGTCTGAGCCCACAAAGCTGGCTGTACCACTAAAATCTCCGGTGACATAGATGTTGCCCTGCGGGTCGCTGGCGACGTCGTTGCCGGTAATGGTCTCATCGCCACCGATGATACTGGCAAAGTACCATTCGCCGTTGACGTCATAACTCATGACAAAGGTATCCGTAAACCCGGTGTCGTTTAGATACGTTTCGGAAAAGTCAGGAAAGACAAGTTCGCCCTGGCCGATATACCCAAGGACATTGATAAAACCGAGACTGTCAACCGAGAGCGACAAAACACCGTCATTGTCAGGTGTACCGACCATCCTGACCCAGATGGGATCACCCGTATCCTTCTCCAGGGACGCAAGAATAAAATCACTTGCTCCCTGTGGACTGACTGTCTCACCTAGAAAATCATTGCCGGAAAACCTGCCGCCGATATATGGATAGTCTTCGCTGTCCAGAATCAGGCTGGTGACCGCGTTTATGCCGGCGCCCAGGTTAGCTGATGCGCCGCTGCTGCCACTATTACCGCCGCGCGCCCATAGCAGACTACCGGTCGCACTGTATTTGGCAATGAACATCTCGAAATTGATATTATCGTCAGTATGACCATCCGTCAACTCAGAGACAATATTTCCCGCAGCGTCCAGAAAAGACAGGGAGTCAACAAAGGCGCCGCCAACATAGCAGTCGCCGGCACCATCCACTGTGATGGCGATGCCACCCTCAATGGCGAGGTTATCAGAAAGTCTCTGCACACCTTGGGCGGCACGTGCCCAAATGAAGTTGCCGTTTGGGTCAAGCTTCGCCAGAAAGAAATCGTAACCGTTGCTGCCCGATAGAGTCGCACCACCAAAATCGATGGTGCCGGTAAAGCCACCGGTAACAAAAAAGTTGCCGTCCGCGTCAACAGCGGTAGCGCCAATCTGAGTAACCCCGGCGCCGCCAATCCGGAAGGCGGAGTTAAACCCGATTTCAGGCGGAGCCGAACCTGGCCCCAGGTTGAGCAAGGCCGGATTCCTGAGGCCTCGCGGCATGGTCAAGCCTTCAGAAGCCTGTGTTCTTCTCAGGGAGTTTAGAGAAGCGTGAAGTTGTTTATTAAGTGCCGATGGATGAGGGCTAACTTGGCCACCACTAGAACCAGCTTGAAGCAGGGCCGGGTTACAGAATGGTAGCATGATCATCACTGCAAGCAAGATGAAAGTCTTGGGTTTATGCATATTTACTCCACTTGGTTTAATGGGTATTTCTTTGAGTGGGATGAATCATAGCCTCTTCTCCGTAGCAGATATCTGTTTTCGGAGCCTCGCGCCTTGCTATTTTTCTGTCCCCTGACACCGGCATTTACTTCACAAAAACCATCTTTTTCGTTTCAATGAATTGACCAGCCTGAAGCGTGTAGAAATAAGAGCCGGACGGCTGCCCGGAGGCGTCCCATACCACTTCATGGCTGCCATGTGCAAGCTTGGTGTTCACCAGCGTCTCGATTCTTTGTCCGAGAGAATTGAAGATGTCGATGGCCACATGCTCTTCCCGCGCTAGTGTAAACTTCAATGTCGTGGCAGGATTGAACGGGTTTGGGAAGTTCTGCGCCAGGGAGAAGTCGGTGGTGACGGAGGATGGTCCTGCCGCAACGGACGTCGTCGTGCCGGAAAGGTCTATGGTCGCAACAAAGCCAGAGCGGCTGTTCTCACCGGAATCCAGTTCTAAGTCATCCAGGAAGAGCATGTCGTTGAAATCACCGCTGATGAGCAATTCGCCGCTGTTGTAAAGCAACTGTACCGGGTTTGTTCCAACCGGGACTTGCTCGCTGGCGATCAGGTCAAGGCTCTCGGTGCCGCTGCCGTCTATTTGCTTGACCCATTCAAAATTGCCGTCGGTATCGTACTTGACGATGAACATGTCAGTAAGAGCGTTGGCGGTCAGGACAACGGGATTTCCGCTCTCTTCAGCAAACGCTACCGTTTCAGCGAAAAGGCCGACAACATAGCTGTTGCCGCTCTCGTCCACCACAATCCGGCTGCCCTTTGCAAAGAATTCGCCGCCGAAGCGTCTGGCCCATAAAGTATTACCGTTAAGATCGTATTTAACAATGTAGCCATCTACAAAATCGCCATTTGCCGTCAGGGTAATGTCTGAGTTTACAAAGCTGGCTGTGCCGGAGAAATGTCCGGTGACGTAGATATTGCCTTCCGGGTCGCTGGCGACGTCATTACCGGTAACTATCTCACCACCGCCGATGAGACTGATAAAGTACCATTCGCCGTTGACGTCCCAACTCATGACAAAGGTGTCGGAAGAACCGATATCATTAGTATAGATCCCGGTCGTGTCAGGTAAAGCGAGTTCGCCTTCACCGATTGATCCGAGGGCGTTGATAAAGCCCAGACTGTCAACGGAGAGCGACAACGCCGCGTCATCCTCGGGTGTACCAACCAGGCGTACCCAGAAGGGATTGCCGGTATCTTTTTCGAGTGACGCTATAAAAAAATCACTCTTCCCCTGTGGACGCACTGATTCTCCCAGAAAATCACTACCGGAATATCTGCCACCGATGTACGGATAATCTTCACTATCCAAAACCAGACTGGTGACAACATTGACATCCGTACCCAGAAAATCCACTCCACCGCTGCCGCCGCTGTTGCCGCCACGCGCCCACAGCAGTGCACCGGAGGAACTGTATTTGGCGATGAACATCTCAAAATTGATTGTATCGTCATTGCGACCATCCGTTAGCTCTGTAACGATATTGCCCGTACGATCCAGAAAAAACATGGAGTTAACAAAGGCGCCACCGACATAGCAGTCACCGGCCTTGTCTACCGTGATAGCAATGCCACCTTCAATGGCGAGTTGATCCGCAAGCGCCAGCATGCCCTGTGCTGCCCGCGCCCAAAGAAAAGTGCCGGTGCGGTCATATTTGGCCAGGTAGAAATCATAACCTTTGCTGCTTGTCAGAGATTCAGCGCCAAATGTGATGGTGCCGGTAAAACCACCGCTGACATAGAAGTTACCATCGGAGTCAACCGCAGTACCGCCAATCTGGGTTACAGCGGAACCGCCGATCTTGAAAGCGGAGTTGAAAAGGATTTCAGGCGGAGCTGAGCCCGGCTCCAGGTTTAGCAAGGCCGGATTTCTGAGGCCTTTCGGCGTGGTCAAACCATGATTAACCTGCAATTTTTGAAGTAGCTTCGCCGGAATACCATATCCTCCGCTACCGCAATTGGGTTCCGTGCAGGTTTGCCCCCCCCCTGCAAGAACCGCAGTCGGTATACTCAGCCAAAACACGGCTATCACTCCAAGTAATAAAACACGCTTCATAGTATTCTGTTTAAACACATTACCTCCTGATGGGTTAATGGTTAATTATTTTTTTATCTATGTTCATAGGAATCATGAGGAGCCGGCATTCAACAGACACCTCGAGTTGACCTTTTCCGGAGCACAAAGACGACCATCAGCGCCACTGCAATCAAGCATGCCTTCGGGAAATAGCCGGGGAAGCGGCTAAAAATGGTGGTGGCTGACGAAAGCTGGACGTTAGCCGTGGCAACCTGCTGCTGCCACCATGGAACCTTACCGTAAACTCTGCCAAAGGGGTCACAAAACAGCGTATATCCCGTGCTCGAGCATTTGGCAATCGAGCGTCTGGTTTCGATACTTCTGAGCCGGGTCATCCCCTCCAATTGATAGGCGGTGGCCCTTAATGTATTCCCCAACCTGCTTTCATTGGTAAGTGCCGCTATAAAATCCGCGCCTTCCCTTACAGCCTCGGTCGCAGTCGTCGGATAGAACAAATCCCAGCAGATTATCGGGCTAACTTTGACAAGCTCTTCTCTATGTGTCGCAAACAGTAGAATTTTGGGACTTGTACCCGCGCTGAAATTGGCGCCATCGCCCAAATCCAGGGTAAGATTCGAGAGAACAGGATAAGTATCCGAGAACGGCACACTCTCGGTAAACGGCATCAGGTTTTGCTTGCGGTAGATTTTTAAGCGACTAATATCGAGATTCTCT
>JAJDAF010000060.1 GCA_029261995.1 Candidatus Zhuqueibacterota bacterium | reverse complement strand
TCGGTTTATCTTCTATAAGTTGGCCTTTGCTGTCAAAAAATTGCTTGCTCTTTCAAAAGTCTATGACAGCAACACGTTCTCTTCTTTAATGAAAAAACAATTGTGTTTGGCTCTTGTGTGAAAAATGGGGGACATCCAGTTTCATGTTGTCTCCTTATTGATTTTTTCTAGATTCATTTTGGGCTAATTCAATTAGTTCATTCTAAAAAAGGATTATTTCAAGCGAACAGCATGCCAATGAGCTTTAATATCCAGACACTTTTGCTCACGCCAGCTTCAAAATATTATCAACATATTCTTCCACATTCAGAGCACCATAAAAACCGTTCTTTTCGTTTACCACCGTCATTGGAATGCCGCGAACATCGTACTTTTCCGAGACTTCCAGGAAGTCTATAGCATCGATAATGTCCACGCAAATATTATCGTTTGCAACCGCCAGTTTTAAGCCCAGTTTGGCTACCGGCAATGAATAAGGACAGGTTGAAGAAACGAATATTTTCAGTTGGACCTTTTCATCCAGCTTTTGTAATTTCTCGGAAACAACAGACGGAAGTGTGTTTTCACCGCAGGATACATAGACAACATCATCAAGGAAATTATACAACTCCGTTCCCTGCGGATAACCATAATAGCGAATACCATAATCCTTTTCACCCATAATGGCCAGGGCTGGTACGGCAAAAATCCGATACTCCCAATCCTTCTTCAAGTTGATGGCGAAATTGAAGACTTCAAATTCTATCTTACGGCTTACTGAAGCCACTTTTTCAAAAAATCTCTTTGCTTCATTGCAGTGATTACAATCACTTTCTCGTGTAAAATAGACCAGTTTTACATCATTTTTTAGAGACCTAAACTTAATTTCTATGGTCTCCATATCCAAGCCATATGGTTTAAGCATGATATTCTCCTATCAATTTCACCCTTTGCACATCCTGATTTAACCGGGCTTCGTACTCATGCAAATATTTGTCAAACGGATGTGTTCTGGGCATGATTTCTACAACATTAGTTTTGCAACTCCTCGACCCATACCTGCCGGGCCAATTCTAATTTCAACCGTATAGGTGAGCCCTCAAATTCTAAAAACAATGCACAGTCTTCGACATTCTGATCAACAGGCACCCTTTCATGCCGTTTGAGTTCAACAGGCTGTCCTTCAATAAATCCGATATCATGTAATGCTTGTCGTCCAGGCCCGTCGCTCACTGTATCAACAATCTCACACAACATACTCGGCGGTAGATAGTTTAATTGAATTTCCTTGCCATCGAGTGATATCCATATTTGAGTAGCCACATTGGGAGAAAGTTTTCTCTCCTGCCCGCCAACGTCGAACACCAAAATGTCATTTGGAAACTGACCAATAACTTCGATAACGGCGTCTAACCCGATTCCGATTTTCGACAATATCTCTCTTTCATCTACCCTACCATGTTCTGAGAAAACTTTCCCTTTTCCACCACAGATTAATTCGGTAAGGCGTACTGCTTTCCCATCCTTTTCAACCAAGACCATTTCTGCCAGAGGCTCGGATATTGCGCACACTTCGCCGTTTACGTTGATTCTTAAGAGTCCAGGATAAAGCCAGCGCTTGTGTTGCTTCTTCAATATTGTCAGTATAGCGCCCTGGTTGATGCCCAATTCTCTAAGTTTATCTATAAACTCCGGGGCCGGGCCTATTCTTGCTACTTTGACTGCGGCGCCTTCCGGGGCATTTATTAGTGTGGTCATGGTTTCTCACCTGTCTTTCTTACCATCCAATCCAATAAGCTAAACCTCCGACCAGCAAGGCCGCTCCGATATTAAAGGTCTTGATAAGAAGTGTGTCGCGAACGGTATAGGATAAAAGCGGCATCATACCGTGTCCATCCTGGGCAATAGAACTGGCCAAAAGCACTGAAAAAGGAATCAACCCGTTTGCAAACATCATGACGAAAACCAAGTGCGGTCCGGATTCCGGAATGATGCCCACCAGTACGCTCAAAACCAGAACCAATCCCATGTGCTCTCTGACAAATCCTTCCAATTGCCAGTATCTTAATCCCAACTGAACGACCAGAAGTGCAATAAACGTCCACAAAAAAACCCGCCAGATGTGACGCTTGATGATGTGACGCCAAATGTGTTCTTTTAAGTAGTGACCGCGCACATGCTCTTCATCATGAATTTTTTGTTGCTCACAATTCTTGCACGGGACAATGTGTAATCTCTTGGCCAACACGTCTGTAAACCATCCGAGAGGAATGGCGACCAGGAACAGAATCGCAAACAACAGGATCGCTTGTTTCGGAAATTGTGCCAGCATCACGAATGCTTCATCTCCTGAGGTAGCAATCATTCCTGCTACAATGGCGCCAAACGTCAGAAAGCCGTGAATGTAAAGCGTCACATTCATGAACGCGCCGAGGCAGCCCGGTGTCGCACCCAAAGCTGACGCTGTGGTATATTGCCGCCAAATACTGCCTTTTACAAACTCCCGCAAACGACCACGCGTCTTGACGTCGATGAAGTCGATTGCGAGCATCATCAGAAAAACTAATATCGTAATGCGGATGGAATGTTGAAGGATATCCAGGATGACCATGTGTTTAATCCAATTCAGGCCAGTGTTTATCTACAAGCTCAAAAACCCGATGTTGGAGAAATTCAAACAGCAGCTCACTGAGGCATGCGCCTTTAAACATGCGTAAAACACTTCCGCCAATTTCCAGTGCTTGCCGCCGTGAAGCAGATTTGCTAATCTCATCTTCAATATTCCCAAAGTACTTGATGATAAGCTGCTCCTGTCGCGACACTTCATGTGAAGAGTGCTTTTCGCCAAGAGAAATTTCATCAATCATCTAGAACTCTCCAAGTCCTCCCATGGCAACTTCAATGTCATCGGGGAGGCTGCAACAGCTATGACATCATAAGTCTTCATTTCAATGTCTCTTGGAATGCAATAAGGTATCAATCGTCTTCTTGAGTTCACGCAAATCAGAAGATTTCCCCAGGAATGCATCCGCAAACCAGGTGTGAAAATCCAGCTGTAGGTTGAATCGTCCGCGGTCAGCACGACTCTGACGTTCTGATCAAGTTCTACAATGCCCTGCAGGCAATCCAATCCATCGACATCCGACAGCTCCAGGTCAAGTACGACCAAATCAACGGCTTCATCACTTAATCGATTTAGCGCCTCCAGGCCACCTGGAGCCGTGTTCACACGGTAGCCATCTTCCTCCAATTCCTTTTTGTACAACCCCCGCAATTCTTGTTCTTCTTCGACGACTAATATTTTGTCAGCCACCTGAGAACCTCTTTGATCAATGATTCCAAAATCCACATTGTTAAGTAGCCACTTTTGGCTGGGCCACATTCAGCCTAAAGCTGATCGGGATGGACACCCAGACTTTGACCGGCTGATCCCGTTGTAACGCCGGCTTCCATTTCACCGACATAACTGCTGCCGTGGCGGCTTCTTCAAAGCCGATACTAATTCCGGAATCTCTGAGCACCTGCGCTTTGACCGGGGCACCGCTTTCGTCGATGAGAATCCCCACCACGATCCGGGCTTCAAGTCCGGCTTTCCGGGCAAGGCTGGGATATTTTAGATTAGCTTGAATGGCCGCGAACCCACCAATTGGCGATGGAGCTTCGTCATAGGGAACGAAGACATATCGTTGTTCAATATCTTCTTTTTCTCTCAGAGGTGGAGGCGGCAGTTTGGATAAATCCAAGCTCAGTTCAGTGGATTCTATGGTAAGATCTTCCGGGATTTCTTCGCTTTCCGTAGGAATCGGCACGGATGGCCGCGCAGGCGCAGGCGGTAGTTTTACATGCTCGGTCGCGGGAATGTCTTCCACTGCAATCTCGATGGCTGGGACTCTTGCGTGCAGTTGTGTCGGGCTTATTGTTGGTTTTGTAAGAAAAAAAAGGGTGTGAAGAATCAGCGAAGTGATGAAGGCCAATTCCAAAGTCTTCAGGTATCTGGCTTTTTGATCGACTTGATAATTTTTAAATGAATGCATCTGTTTCACCTCCTTACAGATCAACTATGGCGGTATTATGCTGGACTCTAATATTTCTTTTTGTATCATGCCAAACTTCCCCAATCGCTACCGTCTGTACGTTTACTCCCCCGGCCCAATAGTGCGGTCGTCTATCAATTGGATGCGCCATTCTTAAGAAGGGTGCAGAACCGCTGAATGTTTGATCAAGGTCCTACAACCTGGCTTTCATCGATCCTTTGCCGAATTCGATTCACTAATTCCTCGGGCGCTACCAATCGTTGCACTTTCGACTTGAGTAACGCTTTAATCTGTCTGTGCATCGCGACGCTTCTTTTACAGGCGGCACATTTTTCCAGATGCTTCAAGAAAGCACGACGGCGCCACCACCCTTTCAACTCTCCGTCCACGTAGGCCGCCAAATATTGTTCTGCGCTTCGGCAGTTCATCCCGGTCACCTCCTTAGTATGGTCTTGTTGTTGATTGCCCGTCTTGTCACTAGCTCAGGGGCAACCACAGACGATTCCTCCCGGAGTTCATTCTGGGCGATCTTATTCAGCGCTTGGTCCAAATCGGCTCGCAGATCTGAAATGTCTTCACACCCCACCGAGATGCGCACCAATTCATCCAGGATGCCAGCTTCTATGCGTTCGTTTCTCGGGACCGAGGCATGGGTCATCGAGGCCGGGTGCTCGATCAGAGACTCTACACCACCCAGGGAAACAGCCAGTGTGAACAGGTTAACATTGTTCATGACTGTTTTCCCGCCCTCGAAGCCATTTTTCACGCCAAAGCAAATCATGGAGCCAAAGCCATCCATCTGACGCTTGGCAATATCATGCTGCGGGTGCTCTTCCAAACCCGGATAACTTACCCAGCTCACCTCGGGGTGAGCCAGAAGAAATTTGGCCATTTGTTGGGCATTTTCCTGACTCCTCTCTACGCGCAACGGCAGGGTGCGAACCCCGCGCAGCACCAGCCAGGCCTGATGGGGGTCCATCGTCCCGCCAAAGAGATTCAGAACAGGTTTGATTCTACTGTAAAGGTCTCCATTCCTGGTTACGATGATACCGCCCACGACATCGCTGTGGCCATTGATGAACTTGGTCAGGCTGTGCACCCCGATATCTGCTCCCAGCCGCAAAGGCTGTTGCAAATAGGGGCTGGCAAAAGTGTTGTCCACCACGAGCAGCGCGTTATGTTGATGCGCGATTTCAGCCGTTGCCCGAATGTCGGAAATCTTCATGGTTGGATTTGCCGGCGTCTCGATAAAAACCATGCGGGTGTTTGGCCGCATGGCGCGTCTGACATCATCGAGGACGGATGTGTCAACAAAAGTTGCCTCAATGCCAAATCGGGAAAATTCTTTTTCCAGCACCATTCGGGTCGGTCCATAAACGGAATCGGTGCTGACAACGTGCGCGCCCTGGCCCAATAACGCCAGGTAAACCGTTGTGATGGCGGCCATGCCGGTAGCTGTCGCCATGCCGGCAAAACCGCCTTCCAGTGCAGCAATATTGTCCTCGAGCGCCTTGGTTGTGGGGTTGCCCATTCGGGTGTAGATGAAGCCACTCTTCTCACCGGAAAAGCGGGCGGCGCCCTCTTCAGCGGTTGGAAAAGAGAATGTCGAACTCTGGAAAATTGGAACCGAGACTTCTCCGAATATTGGCTTTTCCAAATTGCCTGCATGAATTGCCTTGGTCGCCTTATGCATAAAATGTGATTTCTTTTCTGGTCTCATGATGAATTAGTTCCTTTGCATTGTTGGATAACGAATCCGACTTCCTAATGTAGCTTCTCAATTTTGTCTTCAAGTCCACCAGTCAAATACATTCCTAAAGCCCTCTCGACATCCGTCTCATCCGTCACAATCATTTCAATTTCTCGTGCGCGCAGATCTTCCCAGGCCTTGCGCCCCATGCCGTGACTGATAACAACCTGGCAGTCGTTCAAGCCTTTCCAGGCCGAGCGATGGCCATGGGGGTCTCCAGCGCCTTGATGGTCATGCCTACCGTGGTCTCTACCCTCACTGCCGCCGCGAAAATGTCCCGTGAAAGTATTGCGACGCATCTCCTGGCTAACAACATCCCCATCCTGAACCTCGAATATCGCAAAATATGGACTGCGTCCGAAGTGAGCTGCAATCATCTTCCCGTCCTCAGTGGCTACCGCGATTTTCATTTGGTTTCTCCTCTTGTAGAAATTGCATCCATTTTTTCGAGGCGAGCTTGCACCTATCTTGTCGTTTCTCTACAAAAGCAAGTTAAATGCCAAACAGCATCTTAACAATATAACCATTTGATTATCTTAAGGATGACTGGAGATATCTGGAGTTAACGTAGGAGAGTGGAACAGCCATAGAGTTGCAGAGTCGCAACTCTGCAATGCGACAGTCGCACGTGGAAGAATGCGGGCTAGATCAAATCAAACTTCTTCATTTTTCGATAGAGGGTCGCGCGGTGAATCCCGAGTTCAGCAGATGTCTTAATCTTGTTCCAACCATGCTTGTCCAGCGCTTCGAGAAGTGCGCGCCTTTCTGCATTTTGGAGGGGCTCGCCATCAATTGAGTTGGAATGGGAATTAACATAAGATAATTCTTGCGGAAGGTGCTGTGGCTGGATTTCATTTCCCCTGCACATTACAAACGCGTGCTCGATAATGTTCTGAAGTTCGCGGATATTTCCTGGAAAACCGTAATGCATCAGCACGCTCAGTGCTTGGTCGGAAATATATTGAATCGTTCGTCCCATCTTTCCGTTGAGTTTTGCAATGAAATGCTCAACCAGGAGCGGAATATCTTCCCGGCGTTCCCTCAGCGGTGGCAGGTCTATTTTGACGACATTCACTCTGAAATACAAGTCGTCGCGAAAGGTACCATTTCCCACCAGCTTCGACAAATTCTCTTTGGTGGCCGCGAGCACTCGCACATCAGCCTTCACAGGGGCGATAGCGCCTAAAGGCTCGAACTCTCTCTCTTGTAGCACTCGTAGAAGTTTCACTTGTGTTGCCGGAGAGAGACTCTCTACCTCGTCCAGAAAAATGGTACCGCCTTTGGCCAAAGCAAAACGGCCGGGTTTGTCTTTCTTGGCGTCCGTAAACGCACCCTTCACGTAACCAAACAGCTCTGATTCAAGAAGCGTATCCGGCAGCGCACCACAGTTTATGGCCACGAATGGACCTTTTTTTCGCAGACTAAGATTATGAATAGCGCGGGCAAAAAGCTCCTTGCCAGTGCCGCTAGCGCCCTGGATCAGGACAGTACTTTCGCTTTCAGCAATGTTAGGCAGGATGTCAAAGATGCCGTGAATCCGGTGATTCTTGGAGATAATGTCCTCAAGCGTGTAATGCTGCTTAATCTCCTTTCTTAACTCAGCAAGTGGTGACAGATCACGGAAGGTCTCAACGCCGCCGATTTTTTCGCCCGCTTCATCTCTCAGAACAGCCGTGCTGATGCTGACAGGAATCTGCTTGCCATCGCTACGCAGGATGTTGACATGCCTATCGATGCATTCCGTTTCCGAATGAAACGTGCATCTGAGCGAGCAACTTCTCTCACAAATATTGGCCTTCAGTACTTCGAAGCAATACTGCCCGACAGCATCTTTACTGGAGACGCCTGCGATCCTCTCCGCGGCGCGATTGAAATAGGTAATTCTCATATCTGCATCGACGGTAAAGACTCCGTCAGCAATACTATCCAATATGATATTCGCGTGCAGCAGCGTCAGGTTTTTTTGCGGAGGTTGCGACATTCAAATTCTAGAATTGTGTAATCTCAATTTTGCACCAAGGTTACTTATTGTTTTGCGGAAAGTCGCTTTTTTCTTAGGCGCTCAAATTTCTCTATCGACAAAGTTTGTAGATAATTCCGCAAGACAGTGGGCGGTGGGTGGACGATCTTCTACCTTCCATCCACCATCTTCAGTCAGCACTACCGGTTTCCTCTGCCTCAAAGGCGCGGCCTTGTTTTCGCAGTTCCGCCTGTAACAACATCCAGGTACCTTATGAACTACACCCACCTGCTTTTGGAGCCTTTTTCTTTTCCAGTTTGACTTTGGATGTATATTCCATTTTGATAGATTCTGAATCCGGCTCGGATGCAAGATGTCCAGCGCCAATGGCCATGTTGAAAATGTGTCGAAATTCTTGACTGTCCGGCTGCGTGGCGGTTGGACAACCGTCGTGCCCGTCATGGCCGAAAATGTCGAGCCAATAATTCATGCCACCCTCCAAGATATAAACATTGGGCACGCCTTCAGCTACGAGCACTTTCCATCCCTCCGTGGAGCGCTGCTCGTTGTTGTCGATCAGGGCGGTCACTGTGTTCTGTGGAGCACTCAATAGGGATAGCGATCTTATCTCAAGTTCATCTGAACGCACCGATACGACATCTTTGAGGTGAAACAAATTGTAATCCACTTCGTCGCGCAAATCCAGCATCACAAGGTTTATTTGATCATCATTGATTAGATCGACCAGTTCGCCGGGGTGTATTTGAACTGAGCGATTGACCAGGAGTGGTTCTTTTTCCGCGGCGATCCGCTGCCACACGTCCTTGACGGTCGGCTGTCCAACGTCTATCGATACAACAGCTAAAACAACCAACATCCCGGCGCCGGCAAATCTTAGTTTGGGCGCTTGCGCTGGATTTTTACCGCCAAAGATGCGTTCAAGCTGCTCCGCGCCCCAGAACATGAACACCGCCATTAAAACAATAATCAGGACCACCGCGCCTGTGCTCAGGTCCAACCATTCGGGTATTGTGAAGCGGCCCAAATAGGACGAATTCCAGAAGCCTTCGAACATGCTGACAGTTTCGCCGAAAAGAAAGATTCCGAAAAGAGCGCCCAAAGTAAAGATGATGCCGTCGATTTTCAGCGTGGCAAGCGCCACCAGCGATGTGCCTGGGCAAAAGCCGCCAATAATAAAACCGAAACCCATGATCAGACCACCCACGATGCCTGGCCAGAGGTAAGTTGGAGAGACCCAAATTTGTGAGTAATCCAAAAATCCCAGACCAGACGACAAAAAAATCAGCACCATCGCCGTGACAATGGCGCCAAACATAACTTTCAGCACGGTCTGATCTTTGAAATAGAATTGGGCAGCCAGTATTTTGGTGTTGGCAAACCCCGCCATTTCCAGAACCGCCCCAAATGCGAAGCCAATCAGTAGATAGATAGCGTAAACGCCCACCGTGCCGAATATTTCTTCTAAGGGCAAGGGACCCATGTCAAATTCTCCAGTTCAAGTCGTAGGTCGTTGATTCCCAAAATCGTAGTTCGTCAATAGTCCGATTCTTGCTATCCCGCTTTGCATATCAGATTAATTCCAAGCCTTCCTGAAAAAATAGGCCAGCATGTAGCCACCGGCAAAAACCGCAAGCATGAAAGCCCAACTGCCGACGGATAAAACTGCTCCTCCGGAGAGCGCTTGCCCCGAAGTGCAGCCTCGTGCTAAGCGTGCGCCATAGCCCATAAGAATGCCGCCGGCAAACGCCAGGAGCCAACGCGTGCGCACTGAGATGTGTGGACCTTTTACAGTTTCAAGTCTAACGCGTTTGAAAATCAAACCGGATACAAAGCCTCCGAGAACTGTCCCGCCCGTGAGAAAGACGATCCAGTGGTCCAAAGGATTCTTGTCTCCGCCCGCCATACCCAGGAGATAAGCTGTTCTGTCCACATGTCCCGGCGCGACCAAATCCTGGAAAAAGACAAGAATTCGATTTAGACCTCCAGAAGCGCCTAACCCGTTTCCGGTCACAAAGAATGCCAGAAAAAGCACAACTCCCAGGAGTCCGCCGGCTAAGTATGGATTGATGTAGCGCCCTGCTATGGGTCTTTCAGAATGTATCATGTTATTTTGAACTCCTGTTTTGCTTATGAAGCACAACCTCATCCCAGCCGACAATCATCGCCTTGATATTTGATGTGGGTGTGTGTCCTGTTGTCGTCAGATAGATGTGCACGATCAAGAACGCGGCAAATAACCATGCGGCCAGGGAATGTAGCGGAATAAGGACCGGCAATCCTCCCAGATTCGCGGTGAGGCTCGGCCAGCGTTGCGCACCCCAGATGACGATTCCACTCAACACTTGCACCGGCAGCAGTACATTGAGAATCATCAAGTATGTAATCTTTTGCAGAGGATTGAGCTTTTTCTGTGGATTTTTCTCAAAGGGGTGTGCTTCACTCTTGAAGATGCCCCGCATGTAGAATATCGTTTGCTGGATCGCCTGACTGAAGAAGCCTTTGGGTTCCGGAAGATATTGTTGAATCTGTCCACCTGCGATGTGATAAAAGGCAGCAAGAAAGGCGTTCGCGAGCAAAATGAATCCGACAATATTATGAATGGACACAGCAGACTCAAAGTCCAGAAACTTGAATGTCAGGGGAGAGTGGATGACCAACCCGGTCAAGATCAGCGCGATGATAGCTAGCGCTTGCAGCCAGTGCCAGAACCGTTCATAAGCCGTGTACATATAGACTCGTTTCACGCTAACATGGTTTGGCCGATTCCGCCTTGCCATAACCACACGTACACCGCCATGGACCACGATGCCAATCATCACCAGGATAAAAGACGAAAAACCAGCCCAGTGCAGCCACGGGATCCGGTCGTGTCCGAGAATAAACAAGCTGCCAGAGCGTGACGCTGGTTTGTACACGAGAGCCCCCTGACCATGTTCCTCAATCTTGCCGTTGAGCACAATGTCATTTGCCCATACAAATCGCGGTTCAACCCCTTTGGGATGATGGTCAGATAGAATGAAGGGCCGATTGACACGCGATTCGTCGCTGTGACAGGCAGTGCATTCTTTTAAGGCCCAGTCCCCATGAGTCACATTGTGATGGATGCCGAACGGTTCAATTTCGCCCATAATTCTTACGTTCTGAAGACCGAGTGCTTCCAGACGTTTCTTTATGACATCGCTTTTTCCGGCGGTGTTGAGCACCAATTCATCATCGGAAAGCGTTCTATCGCTGTTTGTATCCAGGAGGGCAATTACTTCCTGATGGTAGTTTTCTTCATCCAGATAGATATCTTGTAGGTCTTGCAGGCGAACCGGCCGTGGCGTTTCACCGTGAACCCAATACCAGGAAGTGATTAAGTTGTACGGAGCCAAGCGTGTTCCACCATCGACTTCCCTGCGTGGCAGTAAGACGGGTTCAAAACCGGTAATCAATGCTCGGCTGGAGCCGGGCTCACCTTCGATGCCCCTGCACTCCAGGCGTGGTTTGCCTTCAGGTGTGACCACTGTCCAGTCGTAAACTTGACGTGCAGGAGCGTGAAGCTTTGGAATGTGGCACGATTCACAGCTAAGGGCGTTGAAGTGGCGTTCCTTGTACGGCAACCAATCGTGGATTGCTGTAGCTTCGTGGCAAGATTCACAACTGCCTATGGTTGCATTCAGTCCCGCAGCTTGGGAAGCTCGTCCTTTGGCGAATTGATGACTTGGGCGGATGAGATAATCCTTGAGATCCATGCGGCGTGCATCAAACTTAAGATGCGCCGGACGTGATGCTTCTGACTCTTGATAATATATTGGATTATTGACCGAGAAATGGCAATCGACGCATTCTAACAGCCGCTCTGAGTGAATGTCCCATGACCTCGACAAATCTTTCTTGCCAGCCAGATTCACCCCACTGTCCATCAGTCGTTGTGGAGAAATTATTTGGCCCGTGGTTTCGGTGCTCCAATAGCCGGGTTCACATCCATTTGTAACAAGTGGCGTTTCGCGATCTACACTTGTCAAACCGTGGCACAACCCACAGTTATTATCATCAGGATTCTGTGGCGTCAAGAAGTCGGATTTAACATTTCCACTTTGGTCAAAAGCAGTGCTGTTCCACCTCCAACCCTCTTCCTTTTTTTCGACGAGACCTGTTCCGAGCAAGGTGGCTGTGTTGCCCAACTCAAAGTTTCCTGACTGCAGCTCCGTAATGCGGGCTTCATTGTTCGGGTTCGACAGATGGCAAAGGAAGCAGTTCATTTCCACCAACCCTGATTTTTGCCAATCCCAAGCTTCCAGTTCATCTGTCTCAGGGTTGCGACTAAGTGTTTCCGAATCGGCTGCACTGATTTCGAGAGAAGTCAGCCGTTGGCCGTCACGACTGCGAACGGCAGGGCCGCCGCCCACATGTCGGGCGCCGAATATTCGAACCCAATCCGCCGTACCCAGATCTATTTGCTGCTCGTCCTTCGGAGCGAGAGTTCGGTAAATATTTGGGGACCACTTTCCAAACAGACCGGGGCTCAAATCCCACGGACGCCCGCCCTTCGTTTTTCCAGATTTGCCGAACTCACGCAGTCCCAGATCAACATGGAAACTGTGGCTCTCGATGTATCCGGTATCGTGACAAGCGCCACAGGAGTTCATCGTAGAAACCGCCTGACCGGAACTCAGAACGTTCCGATTATTCTTATCCAAGAAAGGAAAAGTTGGATGAATTGAATGAGAGTCTTGCGCAATTAGCGCTGAACAAATCGATAAAAGCACTCCTAAAGTTGAACTTATTATGCTTAGCTTTGACCTTGAAACTGAATACATTTCGGAGGTTCTCTCTCGTGCCTTCATTTCACCTCAGCGGTTTTAACATTACTTACTGTTTGCCTTCCGCCGCGGTACATTGGATCTCCTTCATAGCCGAGCGCTTGCCAATCGAACCGGCCGTTTCCGGTTTTCCCATGGCAATCGATGCACTGCAAGGCTTTTCCCGCGGCCTGAACCATAGGGGTCGTAGGCCAGAACATCTCCGTTGAGGTAAAATCATATTCTCCACTGTAAGGCAAATCCACGGCGTCAGAACCTAAACGCAATGCTATGTCCCAGTCAAACTCCGACCAATAACCGCCCTCACCATAGGTTTTGGGTTGAAGCAAATAATGATATTTTTTGTCATAGACCTGTTTTCCTCTGTGGACTTTGAATGGCCAGATTTTGGAATCCAGGTCTTCTATGCTGCCACGCGGCCGGTTGATAAACGTAACTTCTTTGGCAATAATTTTATCTCCGAGAACGTAATGGTCCGCCAGTCCGTTGTACCAAAAATACTCCGGGGCAAAGCCCTTTTCATACACAAATTCACCTTTTTTCTTTAAGTAGGTGTGCGGGTCTTCAGCACGGTCCTGACCCGCGGCTGACCAGTCCCAGTGCATCTTGGTAGCTTCCTTGATGGCGCCTTCCGGGATATGACAAGTTTGGCACGCGACAGTCTGAACATGAGCAGTTATCCGTTCATCCGCATGCAGGCTTTCCGAGTGACAATCCGTGCAATAGACTTGGTTGGCATCATCCAGACTGACTGAAATGGCCCGCCCCTTTATATCGTGATGCTGTGTTTGATGGCAGTCTGTACATAAGAAATCATGCTTTCCCATGTGTACATCAACCCGATCTACCGGGTAGTAGAGGCTTTCATCCAGGTCCCCATGCTTGACGGCGTTGCCACCTCCACCGCGAAAATGGCAGCCGCCACAATTTGCCCTGGTCGGCTGGCCAACACTCTTAGCTGCAGCAAGGAGGTCAACCCCATCAGCCGGGTAACCACCTTTGGTTTTGACGTAAAGAGATGAATTGTCGTGACAGACCAGACAATCAATATTTTCCGACTTTGAAAAATCGAAGGTCCCATCCGTCCAGCCGTAGCCGGCATGACAGGAGGTGCAGGCGGGCCAATTTGAGCCGATACCAATGCAAAAATTGTTGACAGCAAATTTCTTCCCTAGTATAACCGGTTGCGGGCGCCCGGCAATTTCAACCGGCGGTGATTCCCAAGTCCAATGCACCGATTGCAGCACTTCTTCCGCGGATTTTTGATGACATTCCAAACATGCTCTTGTGACGGATGGACCGTCCGCGAAAGGACCTTTCATGAGCGCTGAATGGTCTGTATGCGGCAGATGCTGTGGCATTCCAGCCCAGGGATCATCCGTTATAGCTTCTCTTTCCGGTAAAAAGTAGAGGAGAGGAACAATTACCGCTGTCAGGACAAGAGCGATGGTGACCAACCAGGAGTACTTAAAATCTTGCATTTGTCTTCCTTAGTAAAATCAGTTTACAATGCGTCCGTGCCCGAACGGGTCTGAGCCAATCTCGCCTTGAAAGTCAATCTACTAAGCTGTATGATGCATCGCTCGTAATTTGGATGCCACATTTGTTCAAGCCCATGGCTATCCGGTTAAGATTTCGCTCGCCATTTTGGTGAATTTACGGCGACAGTCCTCTCCTTTCGCAAAGGAGGGACAGGGAGGATTTGAGGCTGCCAACGCCACGGTGCAGTCTAATCCCTCTTGTTCTCCCTTTGCCAAAGGGAGAGACTGAGCCGCAGGCTATCGTATTAAGAAACAAGGCCCCGTTTAACCCGATGACTGGCTTGGATTTGTTTCTAAAAAACTTCACTCGACACCTTAAACATCTTAACCGGACAGCTACGGTTCAAGCCAATAAATGAGGTGCGTTTTGTGCCCATGACGACCATTGGATGACTGGACATTTCACTTTTCCCCATACTTCTTCAGCTTATAGCGCAGATGTCGCTCGCTCATGCCCAGCAGTTCCGCGGCACGGGTCTGAACTCCCGCTGTCTGCTTTAAAGCCTGGCGGATGAGCGACTGCTCAAAACCTTCCACTCGCTCGGTGAAGCTTCCCTGCGTGAAATCATCGTCGGCCGCGGCTTCAATGACGGGCTCGCGCACGTGCAGCGGCAAATCCGCACTGGAGAGCATTTCATTGCGCGAAAGTACCACCGCCTGTTGCACGATGTTCTCCAATTCACGCACGTTGCCGGGATAGCTGTATTTGACGAGCAAGTCCATTGCTTCACGTGAGACGCCCTGGATGGCTTTGTCATTGTCTTCAGCGAAGCGCTTGACGAAACTGTCGAGTAGCGGCGGGATATCTTCCCGGCGTTCCCGCAAAGGCGGGATGCGAATGGAAACGACATTGAGCCGATAGTACAAGTCGTCGCGGAAAGTCCCATCTTTTACCATTTGCTCCAGGTCGCGATTTGTGGCGGCGACCAGCCGGATGTTCGCCTGCATGGTCTTCGAGCCACCCAGGCGTTCGAAGGTTTTTTCCTGCAAAACTCTCAGTAGTTTAACCTGCACGGATGGCGGGACTTCACCAATTTCATCGATGAAAAGCGTGCCGCCTTCCGCCAACTCAAAGCGTCCCTGCCGTAGCCGGTCAGCGCCCGTGAAGGCGCCTTTTTCGTGACCAAACAGCTCGCTTTCCAACAAATTTTCAGGCAGCGCGGCGCAGTTGACTGCCACGAAAGGCCGGTCTTTTCTCGGGCTGGCAAAGTGAATGGCGCGCGCCACCAATTCTTTCCCCGTTCCCGTGTCCCCCATGACCAGGACGGTGGCGGTGCTGGGCGCCACCCGGCCGGCCAGGTTCAGGACTTGCTCCATTGCCGATGATTGTGAAATGATGCCGTCAAACCGAAAACGGCTCTCGAGCTGTTCGCGCAACTGGCGGTTTTCCCGGACCAGCTGTTTGTGCTCCACCGCCTTGTGCACGATGTTCAGAAGCTGCTGCAGATCGATGGGCTTAGTGAGATAATCGGAAGCGCCGAGTTTCATGGCTTCGGTCGCGGATTCGATGCTGCCAAAAGCGGTCATCACGACCACGTCTACCTCGGGATTGATTTTCTTGATTTCGGCCAGAAGTTCCACACCGGTCATGCCGGGCATTTTGTAATCTGTCAGCACAATATCGACGAGATTCTCGTTCGCCAGTTGAATGGCTTTTCGGGGATTATCCGCTTTTAGCACATCGTATTTTTGTTTGAGGAGAAAACCGGCGATGCTGTCAAGCTGTGCCAATTCATCGTCAACTACTAGGATTGTGATTTTCATTTTGAGTTCCCGTGCCTAACGTGTCTATCCTGTTGGTTCGGTCAAAAAACGCCGTCAAACTGGCAAAACAACTTTGAAAACGCTGCCTTTGCCGACCTCGCTCGCCACTTCAATTACACCGCCGTGCGCCTGCACAATTTGATTTGCGATGCTCAATCCCATGCCGGTGCCGGTGTCTTTGGTGGTGTAGTAGAGTTCGAAAATTCTGGCAAGCTCATCTTCGGTTAAACCGCAGCCCTGGTCTCTGATTTCGATGACGACCTGCATGTTCCGCGGATAGCATGAAACTTCGATTTGCCCGTTAGGCGACGATGCCTCAGCCGCGTTTCGGATGAGATTCAGAAACACCTGCGTCATCTGGTTCTTGTCAAGCTTCAGGCTGACCGCCGGGCATTGCTTAACTTCGACATTAACTTTGTGCAGTTCCCCGGCGCCTTGCCACAGCGTCTTGTTCGCGTCGAAAAACTCAGCAAAGTCGATGGCAGCCGTGTTGAGTTCCGGCGGCCGCGCAAATTTCAAAAAGCGTTGGATGATGTCGTTGACCCGCCGCACTTCCGAAACAATGGTTTGCACCAGTTGGCTGTACTCGGCCTTGTCTTGCTTCGGCGTGAATTCCATACCCAGACGCTGGCCAAGAATGCCGATGGCGTTCAGCGGATTACGGATTTCATGCGCCACGCCTGACGCAAGCCTGCCCATGGCGCCGAGTTTTTCCTTGCGCCGCACAATTGTTTCCAGAGCCCGGCGCTCAGTCAAATCCCAAAGCACAATGGCGGCGCCTGAGGCCTCGCCCTCATCATTCTGCAGCAAACTGACGTTGGCGACGAGAGTGAGCTGCTTGCCATCGACTTCACATTGAATTTCATTCTCAAAGTTATCGCCGTCACTGCCCGTAAGAGTGGCCGGGAGCAACTCGTCGCAGCCCGGCAGCAGTTCCAGAATCGAGCGCCCAAGCTGGGCATTCGGGGCCAATTTAAAGAGCCGAGTGGCGGCGGCGTTGACCAGAGTGACTTTGCCGGTCACATCCACGGCAATCACGGCATCTGCCATGCTTTCGAGAATCTTGGTGGTGAACTTTTGCTCGCGCCGGAATGCTTTGGTTGCGGCCGTCTCATTCCTACGTGAAATGAAAAGATTGAACAATATCAACGCGCCGAAAATCAGCAAGCCCGTGAGCATAAAAAACCGGCGCCGAATCCTTGCGAGCGCGGCATCGAGATGGTCGGTACGCAAACCGATGCGCATCAACCCCACCTCCGTGCCCTGGAAAGTGAACGCTTTTGCCACCTCAAAGACGCTGCGCCCTCCGAATTGCGCCGTGCGGCTGAAGGTCTCATTGGATGCCAGCGCCGCCAGCAGAAATGGATCGCTCTGAATGGAATCAAGTTCAGTTACGTTTTGCGTCGCTGAAATGATGGCTGCGGTGTCCTGCCAGGCGATGTAGGCGATGCCTTGCACACTCGCGCCCACGCTTTGAATAAGATGCCCAACACCAATTTTCCGTCGCAAAGCCACAAGTTCTTCGGCGTCCACATTGGTGGCAATCGCCCCGCCGCGACTGCGTTTGACGGCTACCGCGAAGCGAACCCCCAGTTCAAAGCGGCTCTGCTTAAAGCCGACAACCAGAGAATCGACTCTGCCTGTGAAGATCGGTCTGAGTACATCTTTAGGGTCGTGGGTCGGTTGCAGGCCCTCGTGCACGGGCAGATGGCTGGACGCAATCTTTTTGCCGTTGCGGTCAAAAACATTGATTCGATAGAGATGGTTTTTCGCCGCGATTCTAGTCAAGTCCTGCCGGGTCAACGGCATGTTCGCATCCAATCGGTCAAGCAGACGCAGGTTGTTCAAGAGTCGTTGTGCGAGCTGATCTTTGATTTCGTTGTAAGACACGATGGCGTTCTCGGCGCCGAGCGCGAGCGATTGAATAAGCAGCGAAGCCTCTTCGTGCATGATGTGCTCGATCTCTTGCTTCTGCCGGTTAAGCTCGTAGTAGGCGGTGCCACCGATGACACACAAAACCGTCAGCGCCAGCGTCGCAAGCACACCTGGTGGCAAGATCAACATCTGCCATTTCCCGGGATTTTTCGATTTCATTCGTCCTCGTCGGCCATGAATCTAATGATCATTGTGGCTGCCGGTTAGAAGAAAAACCTCAGCCAGACTTCGACTCTATGTTGAAACTGTTTTGCTCCGTATTCCGTGTCATCGCCCCCAAAAAAGAGAGTTGGCCAGAGCAGAATCTCCGAGTTGGTGAACGGCTTGTAGCCGAACTGCGGAGAAAGAAGAAAGCTGTTATCCACCAGATTATAAATGGTAAAAACAGACACCGAGGTGTACAGCCAGGAAAACGGCTCCGGCCTGCTGAGCTTGACGTAAAGATAGTCTCGCATCAAATTTCTTGACTGAAAAAATGTCGGCAGAGAATTCCTTGCGGATGCAATGGCGGCCGCATCTTCCGTCAGCAAACTGCCGTCGAGATGGTCAAGAATGCCGACAAACTCATTTTGGGTCAACCCCGCATTGTTGTGGTAATATTCGGCGATGAGCGTGGTATTGAGGGCACTCAGATAGCGCAAACCGAACAAATAGGAACCGCCGTTTCGCATTTTCACCACCGCGGAATTGTTCTCCACGATCACCTGATCTTCCCTGCGCGCGTAACTGAACTCCCCGTGAATCTCCAGGTTTGAAAGCAGATTCGCGGCGAAGTCCAGGCCATAGCGCGTGGGCAGGTTATTTGCTTGCAGGGTCATGAAATCAATGTCAATATTCCGGTAGAGAAAATAAAGTTTGGCGGCCACCGCGATATCATCCGCGGCGGCAAATTTATTGTTCACTTCCGCCTCTGGCGCCAGAACGATGCTGGAGAGCGAGAGGTTCTGCAGGGGTTTGTCACCGAAACTCCGGTTGTAGTTGAAATAAGCGGAGGTCTTCCCGGCCAGGGCCAGGTCGGGGTTCTCGGGGTCTTTTTGTGCGTTGACGTATCCCACTGGATTAAAGGCGTAGCCCTTGCCCCAGTTGAACCTGCGCTTCCCGATGCCGGCCGTCGATCGGTGCGACAGGTTGAGGCTACCGTGCAATTCAAAAATCGACGGCGGCAGCGGTTCTTCTTTCACATACTGATAAAATGTTTTTAGCGTGAACCCAACCTGCTGGTGGCGGTACTCGCCGTTGAGGTAGAAATCCAGGCGATATTGTGACAGATAATCATCCTTCGCAGGTGTTTGCGAAAACTGCAGGCCGTAGATCGGTGAATCCATATTCGCCCGCAGCAGGCCCCATTTAGCGTCCAGGTTGCCACTGAATTCAATTCTCTTCTCTTCTTCTTCCGGGATGTCGAAGTCGTAGTCCTGAGCAAAACTGGTCGCTGAAATGCCGCATGCGAGCAGCAAGCCGAGCGCGATGACCGTTCGCGATAGCGCCTCGTCGTGCCAGCGCCTCATCGCAGCTCACCGAGTCGGGACAGGTAATCCAGGGTGAAAACTTCATCCGGAAACTTGCGCAACGTGACGCGCGAGTAGATCATGATGGACCGGAATCCCTGGTAGAGCGGGCTGGTGGTTTCTATAACCGCCGGACGAACAACGCCTTTGCCGAAATCTTTAATTTGCTTGAATTCCAACGTTTTGATGAGTGTGCCCGAGGCAGCAAAACATTCCACCCTGGTGACGGTCGTGCGTTTGTTGTCAACCCACATTTTGAGTTTGTCGTAGGCCACGGTTTTCGTTTTTGCCTGGAGGTCCAGAATAGTTTCTGCCGCACTTGTTTCGAGAATCGTCGCGTCGTATTCCACGGAGTAGTCAAGCCGCATAATGTCGGCGTTGTTGAAGACGCCACCCACAACCGACTGCATGCTAGTGATGCGGATAGGTTTGCCGACGTTCGGAATGAAAAGCCACATATTGTCTCCCAGCCGCAATGTGGCGCGACCCTTTTCGCTGGCCGGCGAAAGATAGAGCATGGCGACCTTGTCGCGATCTTTTTTCACCGTGTAGAAAATGTACTCTTTTTTCGAGCCGTCCGGCTCTTCATTGATAATCTTGCGGTAGGCTTCAAAAGAAGGCGGCAAGAGATTCTCATCGACTTGCTTCAAGAGTTTGTTGCCGTCCTGGGCCGTGGAAAGCCCTGGCGTGATGATGGTAAGCGCCAGGAAAAAACAGCCCAGCATTTTGAGAGATTTCTGGTTCAAGCTCATTCGGATCTCCTGAGTCTCGGTTTGGTGGATTGTTCTGTGGTCAAACATGTCGCAGTGCATCGACGGGCTGCATTTTAGCGGCTTTGAGCGCCGGCTGAAAACTGGAAACCAGCGTAATCGCAATCACGATCAATGAAACCGTAATCAACTCGCCCGGCGCAATCGATGTTTTGAGAATGATGTTTTCCATGCGCCCAAAGGAAAATTGAAAATTAGCCAGGTTGATTAAATTCAGAGCCAGCACGCCGACGACATTTCCGGCAATCGTACTGAACAGGCCCAGCAAAAAGCCTTCTGCAACGAAAAGTCCCAGGATACGGGAAGGCAAAGTTCCGATGGCGGCAATCGTGCCGATCTCGCTGACGCGCTCGAAGACCGACATCATCATGACATTCAGAATGCTGATCAGCACGATGGCAACAAGCACAATCTTGACGGTGATAATCAGCAAATCAACCACGGTGACGATTGTCGAAAACGGCGAGAGTTGCGCCCAGGTATGCAGCTCGAAAGCCGGTTTGCCCTTCTCGTTGCTGAATTGCTCAAGTTCGTGCAGAATTCGGGCCCTGGTTTGCTTTATGTCGTCGGGGTTCTTCAAGCGAATTGCGCTTTCTGAAATCTCATTGCCGTCTATCCGCAATAGCGCCTTGGCATCGTCGATGTGGATGTAGCCGTCGCGTCCGGACGGTCCGGTTAAACCCTGCATGACGCCCGCGATCTTCAGACCGATGCCGTTGACTGAGCCGTCTTTGTTGTTTGCCACCAGCACCAGATCATCTCCGGTTTTGAGATTCAATCCGGTCGCGAGATTCTCCGGGACAATGAGTTCTCCCGGTTCGATGAATTTGTCCGCGGACTTGGTGCTCTCGAAAATCCGATCCGCCAGGGCCGGACTTGTCTTGTTTTCCATATCCGGAAAAACAGCTGTCAGGCGAATGTTGGTTGTTTCCTTATAGTTGCTCAACATTGCGCCCAATTTGATACGAAATGTGTAGGCTTCAACGTTATCCTGTTTGTCGAGCAGCTCGGTGAGTTCGGCGATCTGCTTGTCACCAAGATTCAGATGCAGAGGCAGATTGTCAATCGAGCTTACGTAGCCTTTTTTGTGAATCTGCAAATGCCCTAGCATTGAGTCGGTGATGGTACCGATCATCATGGTTTTGAATGAGCTTGATATTCCGGAAAAAACAATAACCAGAACGACACCTAGAACAATCAGCAAGGAAGTCAGCAACGTTCGACGCTTGTAGCGCTTCAAGTTACGGAATGCGATTTTGAATATATTCTTCATTATTTCATCTCGTGTCTAGTTTGTGAGTCCGGCGCGGGTTTCCCGGTTCGTGATTTGCCCATCTTCCAGGGTGTAAACAATCTCGGCTTCCCTGACAACTTTCGGGTCATGGGTTGAGAAGATGAAGGTGGTCTTGAGCTCATGCTGCATTCCGCGCATCAGCTCGATTACTTTGTGCGCCGAGACGCTGTCGAGGTTGGCGGTGGGCTCATCAGCCAGCACAAGTTTGGGGTCGGCAACCAAAGCCCGGGCCACAGCGATTCGCTGTTTTTGGCCACCCGAGACCTGCGATGGATATTTGTCCTTCTGGTCCGCCATGCCAACGGCGTCCAGCAAACGCATGACTCTTTCCTTGCGTTGGTTTTCCGGCACATTCTGCACCATCACCAGCGGATACTCGACGTTTTCGTAAACCGTCAACACCGGCAGGAGATTGAAATTTTGAAAAATAAACCCAACGTTGTCACCGCGAAATTGCGCCGCGTCTCTGTTGTCAAAACCATCGACGCGCGTGCCATTTACGGAAACCGCGCCCTGCGTAGGTTTGTCCAGGCATCCGATGACATTGAGAAGTGTGGTTTTGCCGCTGCCTGAAGGGCCGACGATTGAAATAAACGCTTGAGCGTCCAGTTGCAGATTAACGTCCCGCAAAGCGTGAACCGTCGTTTCTCCGGTTTCATATCTTCTCGAGACATTGTTCAGGGTGATTAGGGGCATGCTGATTCCTCGCTGTTTTTCCCGGGCTTTTCGCTAGTCCGGGTTGAATCATTAATTCAGGTGACGTTCTTGTATTTGGTCGCTTGACCCGACCCATTTCTCTATATCGCTTGTTGTTTCTACGAGTAAGATGCACCGTAACAAATTAAGATGCACAACTCGGTTATCGTTTTGAATCAAATACTGACTGCATAATATTTGCCTGGCTCTACTTGTGACCAGCCCTCGATTCTGCTCTGTACTTTCACGCTAGAAACTCAGTTCAGTACCCAATGTAACCACATTTGCAGAGTAGTCATAGTACGGGTCGTTTGAGTCATTCCGAAGATAGAGATATTCCAAAGAAAGCTTCAAACTTCTGCCAAGGTGCCGAATCTTGAAGGTTTTTTCAAGGCTACCCCAAATCTGATGGCGATTGTCAGCGCGCAATACCTCGCCTGGCAATGAGTTGCCGTCCAGGTCAAGCGCGCCTCGCTGGTAGTCTTTGTCGTAATAGTCGAGACCCAACCTAAGCATCAGATTGGACTGAAGCAACTGCGATAGCAAGACGCCAGTTTCGAGGCTTTCATAGCCGTAACGGTCGTCGTATAATTCATCTTCGGTGAAGTAGCCGGTTTCCAGGCTGGTGAGGAAGCGGCCATCGTCGCCAAAATTTTGCCGTTTTCGTCCGTAAGCGCTCAGGCCAGTTTTGCTGAATAGCGACTGAGAGATACGCACGGAGTTGACCCATTGGCCAGCGCTCGGGTTATCGACTTCAGTGTACATAATCGAGGTGCGGTTGCCCCGGCCCGGGTTATTCATGCCATCGCCATCGGTCTGCTCTACTACTTCCGCGACTACCTGGGAAATGTAGTCTTTATAGCCCAGCTGCGTCGAGAAGATGAACGTGGTTCGCGAAGGCAGAGAAATATTCAGACGGCCAAATGCGGTGTGCTCCCAGTTGCTAAGCTCTTGCAGGTTGGCATAGTCTCGCATGCGTACATTGTAGCCGGTATAAAAAATGCCCAAACCCTTGAGAGGGAATTTCAGGTTCAGATAGCCGGACACTTCTGAATAATCATAGACATCGTAAGCCTCGCCGTCAACGCGAATGGCCAGTCGCGCGCCAGTGCTCAATTGTCCCTTGCTGGCACCCAGATTCCGTTGGCTGGCAAATCCGAAGCGGTGAAATTGGAATGTTCGGTCCGAGTTGTCCGCGAAATGATTCAAGTAGCCATCATAGTAGAATTGTCCCTTCCACTTTGCCAGCGTCCACCCGGTTGAGATGTCAACGTTGAGTTGCGAAATCACGTCTTCTGTCGCGGAATAGTTGCGGTAGGCATTGTTGTCAACGCTAGTCGTTAGGGAAGCCGTTGATTGCAGTTGTGCGGCCGCAACGGAAGGCCATATTGCGCACAGCAGGCTCCACTGAATGATTCTTCGTTTCATGGTTCTTTCTCCAGATAATGGTCATTATTCTTTGACTCATCCCATAGACATTCAACATCCGTGCCAGGGAAAAACAAGTGATCCAAATTTTTGTTTATATTGTCTTTACTTTACGATGGAAATGGGATATCGAAGACACCGAATCGACCATTTGGTCGAAGCAGAGACCAATCGGTCGAAAAAAAAGCGAGAGCCTTTTCAGACTCTCGCTTGAGGAGGAGCACCATGAAGATGGGTAAAGCTTACTTTCGACCGCCTTGTCTTTTGCCTTTCGGGCCTGTGTCGTCGCAGTCTCCCGTGCCCGTGCCGTCGCCACTACCGGAGTTGTCACCGCCGCGCATGCCTTTGCCGGAGCCAGCCTTGCGACCCGATCCGTCTTCAGGACGAACAAAGTCTTCATCGCGACCATTGGGAATGCCGTCACCATCATCATCTCTTGCATTGTCGTTGATGCCGTCGCCATCTGCGTCAACAAAGCCCATCTTGCCATTGCCGGTGTTGGGATTCTGACTTACAAAATCTGGGTCCTGACCATTCGGGATGCCGTCGCCGTCATCGTCTTTGGCATTGTCGTTGACACCGTCACCATCTGCATCGACGAAGCCCCGGGCGCCCTTGCCCTTGTTGTCTTTGTTGCCGGACTTCTTTTGTCCGTTGGCATTTTTGCTGCCGCTGCCATCTTGCGGCGCCACCCAGTCAGGGTCCTGGCCGTTGGGGATGCCATCACCATCTGCATCTTGAGCGTAGTCATTGACGCCGTCGCCATCTGCGTCCACAAAGCCGTGTCCGCGGCCAGCGTCGGGATTCACCTTAACGAAATCCGGATCCTGACCATTTGGGATACCGTCGCCATCATCGTCTTTGGCGTTGTCGTTGATGCCGTCGTTGTTTTCGTCAACGAAGCCTTTGTCCGCGGGTTTGCCTTTGTTGCCTTGCTGTGCGAATGAGTCCGCGGGAATCGTGAAAAGCAGTCCGAGCGTAAAAATCAGAGCCGCTACTGTGAGAAGAGAAGTGAGCCATTTCATTTTGAATCTCCTTTGGTTTGAATTAGGTTATTTATAAAAAGCTCAACTTGTTTCGTGTTTCGCTGACTGGTTATTCAACTTGCGTGCCAAAAAGGTTCATAAAGAATTCATACAGACTTAAATTATTGTAAAATTTTGCTTTATTACTACTTTAAAATGATCACCTTTCATCTATTGGAAAGCTAATTCTTCGACCGGGCAGTCGAAACATCGACGAGATCGTCGGGTTCTCCCAGGTTAGCCACAAAGTGTTCACACAAACTATTTTAGTATCTGGCTTTGATCGTCAATGCCTTTATCCGTGTCGAATCAGTGTTCATCCGTGGCTAAGTCACCTGGTTGCGGTTCTCAAATCCCGCGCTTTTTGCGGGGTTCATAATCCCGAAGCATTTCGGGGTTCCGCTGCGCCGTGACTTCCGTTGTCTCTCAGGATGATTCGACACGCCGGGTCAAGAAATTGCAAACACCTGTCTCTTCGGGATGAAGCGGAGCCTGTGATCAAAAAGAAAGGCGAGAGTCAAATCGACTCTCGCCTTAACGAGGAAAGGATGGAGCTATGATAAATGAAGTTTATTGGGCCTTAGCTTTCCCGCTACGATTGCTGCGGCAGCAGCCACTTCCTCCTCCGCAGGCGCCGGCTGCCCCACGGGCGCCTTTACCCAGTCTTGTGCTGCTGCCGGCTTTTTTTCCTTCAAAGTCCTTGTCTTTGCAGTTGGCGATGCCATCTCCATCGTCGTCACGAGCAAAGTCGTTTATGCCGTCGCCGTCCTCATCTACGAATCCCAAGCGTCCGCCTTTTTTGCCACACTTTCGGGCAGAGGCTTGGCCTCGCTTGCCTTTTCCAGCTTTCTGCATTTTATTGGCGGCCTTCTGACCAGTCCCATCTTTTGGCCGCTCCCAGTCCGGGTCTTTTCCGTTTGGAATGCCGTCGCCATCATCATCTTTAGCGTTATCATTGACGCCGTCACCATTTTCGTCAGCAAAACCCCGCCCCTTTTTCTCAGGACGAATCTTTTGCCAATCCGGATCCTTGCCGTTCGGAATGCCGTCGCCGTCATGGTCTGGAGCGTTGTCGTTGACGCCGTCTTTGTTTTTATCGACGAACCCCTTCGTTGCTGTCTTGGCCTTGGCATCTTCCTGCGCATAGCCACTGCTATTCAAAGTAAACATTGCAAACAGTGCAACAACACTCAGCAATGTCATCAGTCGTCTCATTGTGGACCTCCTAAGGTTGGTTTTGAACAATCCAGTTGTTGTCAATTCAAATTCAACTCAAGCTAAGACAATTTGCGTGCCAGCAACAATTCACGCTAACGTTACGTGATAAAACTTATGAAAACAGTATCTTAAAATTCGCGACATCGGCAGTGCTGAATTCACTATCCCAGACGGCTTTCGACCATTTAGTCGATCTATCGACGATTTGGGCGCGCCAGGGCTTCGACCAGCACGTTACGTTGTGTGTGGATCTCGAACTACTCCAGTTCCCCCCTGGCTTTTCTCACAATGAGAACAATTGCAACCCAGATGGCTGACCTGAACGTCATTGCGCCAACGCTTTGCAGTGCAACGGCAGTCGTTACGGCATACATGGCCACCAGAATCAGAAGGACCACAAAATGAGCTGCCGCGATGCAATTCGCCAGCCTGACAGCCCAGCTCCGGGCGGACCATATTGCGACGCCGGCCACAATTGAAACAACGCCCATACTGACGTTGTAGATCAGGAGCCAGTCCAAGGTTGTGTAACCAGGGTGCTTGATTCCCAGCAGCACAGCGGATCCTGAAAAGACCGAAAGCAGCCCAACAAGCAGGCCGGCAATCGCTGCTGCTCTAGTCATCGTCCGTGGGGATTGGTCGGTTGAAATTCTCATGCTTTTCCCTCTCTCAATTGCTTGAATGTTTGCTTCCAGTCATCAAATGTATCGTAAAGCACTGGAATGACGATCATGGTTAAGAATGTGGATGCGGTCATGCCACCAATGACGGCAGTGGACAGGGGCGAAAACCGTTCTGCTCCCAGCGCCCACTCCAGAGCAAGTGGCGTCATACCTACGATTGTCGAAAAGGATGTCATCATAATGGGACGAAAACGGGTGGCCACGGATTCGATAATAGCCTCTTCCCGGGAATGCCCTTCTTGTCGCCGTTGCCGAATGAAGTCTATCAGAATGATGGAGTTGTTCACCACGATTCCTACCAACAGGATCAATCCAATCATCACGGGCATGGAGACCGGTTTTCCTGCAATCCAAAGAGCCGTTCCTACGCCGACCAGACTCAACGGGACGGACACCAACACCGTGATAGGGTGAATGAACGAACGAAATTGTGCCACGAGCAGCAAATAGACGGCAATGAATGCGACCGCGAGGGCTGAAGCCAATTCCTTGCGGGCTTCATTCATATCCGTGCTCTCGCCAGCCAGGCTTGCTTCGTAAGCTTGTGGCAGGGTCAAGCCGGATAACACTTGTTCGATATCAGCAACCACAAAATTCAGAGGGCGGCCCTCATGCAACGCCAATATTTCCAATGTCGGCTGAAGATTCTCGCGCGTCACCACCCCCTGAGCGTAAGATTCTTTTCCCTGCATGATTGCGCCCAGGGGTACAACGGCGCCGTCATTCGCGGAAATGGTACGCACCATAAAAGCATCTGCTTCCTGACTGCGGAACCTTTCGGCATAACGCACCCGTATCGGCGTGTCTTCTCCCAATTCCCCACGGAAAATGCCGGCATTGACCCCATCGAGTGACTGTACAAGCTCCTGTGCGGCGAGAGCCGGAGAAATGCGCAGCTCACGTGCGCGGTCTTCGCTGAGAGAAAGGGAGATATTGCGTTGGTCACGCCGCCACCGCCGGTAGGGATTGACCACACCCTTGACAGTTCGCAAAGCCGTCAGAACCTGACTGCCCAGCTTGTCCAGAACCAGCGGGTCATCCCCTTTGATGTTAACAATGATCGATGACGCCGTCGTTGCTTTCGCAGTACTGCCTGACTCGCGGACCACAAAATTCTGGATATTGGGAATCTTCGAAAATTTGTCCCGCAGCCGGTTCTGGATTTCCCAGATGCTCTCATCTCTTTCCGTGCGCGGCGTCAGTGTGATTGCGATGTAGCCCTGAGTAGGACCCTGAGCGCCGCCGCCGGCAAAAGAATGCATGCCGGGCTCAAATCCCATTTGGTTGGAAATCAATATCACTTCCGATTCCTGCAAGATGATAGCCTCAACTTCCTGCATGACTTTTTCAGTTTCATCCAATGACGCTCCGGAGGTGGTCTCGACCACGACAAAACTTGAGCCGCTGTCCATCTTTGGAAGCAGTTCAGTGCCCCTGAACCGCAGCGTCGCCAGCCCGGCGACGAACAGGATGGAGATAACGAGGAAAACAATCCGACGGTGTCCCAGGGACTTCTTTAGAATCCTGACATATACGTTGCGCAAGCCTAGCATCAATCTATTCCAGGGCTGCGAAATTCTTTCTGCCACTCTTTCCATTTTGCCGCCTTCGCCGCTCACCATCACCGAGAGAATGGGTACAATGGTCAGGGCGACAAACAGAGATGCAACAAAGGCGATCACCAGGGTTGCCGCCAGGGGGCCAAAAATCTTGCCGACAAAACCATACAGAAAAAGCAAGGGAAGCAAAACAATCAGGGTGGTCGCCACACCGGCTATCACCGAAAATTGGATTTCTGACGCTCCTTTCAGCGCGGCCTCGGTGGGGGACAGACCACCCTTCGAGTAGTAGCGGGTGATATTTTCCAGAACCACCACGGAAGCGTCAACAACCATTCCGACTGAAAGGATAATGGCGGTCAAGGTGACCATATTCACTTCAATATTGAAGACTTTCATGCCGGCAAAGGTGAGCAGAAAGGACATGGGCATTGAGATGATAACAACAAAGCCACGATGCAGGCTGGCGAGAAAGAGAAAAATAACTACCGTTGCCAACAATAATGCTTGCCAAACGCTGGTCATCATGTTGTTGACGACGCGGGCTGTGAAGGATGCTGTTTCTTCCGCCTCGACCATGTCAATATGTGGATAGCGGAGCGACAACTCGGTGAACGCCTCACGTGCGAGTTGCACCACATCCACAGTATTGGCATCGTCCTGTTTAAAGATTTGCATGGCAATAGCTGATTTGCCGTTAACCCGGAAGCGGGACAAATCCTCGCCGCCACCTTCGGTAACCGCAGCTAAATCACCGACCAGGAGGCGGCTGCCGTCAGGGGCGCTGATGGGGATATTTTCAATATCATGCAGTGAGCGGCTCTGCTCATTGAGCCGGAAGGTATACTGCCGGTTGCTGCTCCGGATTTGACCTGCCGGGGCGCTGACGTTGTGGGTACGAATCGCATTGACCACCGCCGCTAAAGGCAAACGGTGGGCTTCCAGGCGGTTGCGATTTACCAATACTGAGAGTTCGGGTTGATGGCCACCGAACACATCGACGATGGCGACTCCCGCCACCCGCTGTATTTCAGGTGCGAGTACATCTTCGGCTAGCCGGCGCACGGCCACGAGATTATCTCCTCGCAATCCCATGGTCAACACCGGGCGACTACTTGTTGAGAATTTAATCACCTGGGGTTCACCAATCTCTCGAGGCAATTTGCCCCGGATGCGGGAAATGGCATTCTGCACATCAATCGCTGCTAAATCAACTGGAATATCATAGCGAAATTCTATGGATACCAGTGCCAGTCCGTCTTGTGCCGTTGATGTCACTTTCAGGACCCCTTCCAGTGCAGCCACTTCATTTTCAATTGGATCTGAAATCAGGTCGGCAACGTCCTGTGCCGCCGCGCCAGGATATGCGACGAGGACATTAACCAGGGGTGGCGCCGTATCAGGAAGCAACTGAATTGGCAGGCTGAAATAGGCCATTACGCCAAATATCGTTGCTGCAATCGAAAGCGCATAAATGGAATATTTGTATTTTAGGGCAAAGCCTGGAAGGGTCATGGTTGCGCTCCCTCGACGGCCACACTGAAGACCGGCGTCCCATCATCAAGGTTACTGAGGTTGGATGTTGCGATAAAATCCGTCTTGTTCCATGGGAAGGAGACCGCGATCCAACCTTTCTGCTCTATTCCGAGCGTCACGGGCTGGCGGAAGGCATGTTCATCCTTAATAACAAAAATGTGCGAATCCAGATCTCGGCTGGCAACTGCTGTCACCGGAACAGCGAGTTCGCCCTTGCTTGTACCCAAAATAAAGGAGACGTTTACAGATGCGCCATTTCGCAGATGGTTCCGAGGAGATCGAGTTATTGGCAGTTTGACACTGAATGTTCTGCTAAAACCGGTGCTGACCGGGGCAATTTCTGAAACAAATGATTCTGATTGATTGCCTGCGCCAAGTTCAATCACGGCCCGAATGCCGGGAGCAATTCCGCGCCCCAAATCTTCTTCGATGACATCGACCTGTATCTCGAGGCTGTCGCTGCCAAGCAGCAAAATGGGCTGCCCAGACATGACGCTTTGACCGGATTCCACAAACCACTTCAGCACTTCTCCTTGAACCGGCGACTTCTCAACCGTCTTTGCCAGTCGTGACTTCGCCTCCGTAAGCGCGGCGCTCGCGCTCAAACAAGCGCGTTTGCTCGACTCCATCTGTTCGCGCGGCAACGCCTCCATCTCCATCAATCGGCTGTCGGCCTCATAGCGACGGCACCAATACTCTTTGTCGGCTTGCAATCGTTCCACGGCCGCCTGCAGCTCGGGTGCATCGATGCGGGCGACGACATTCCCTACTGATACGTTGCCGCCCTCTTTGACCGGCAAGTCAATAACAGTGCCAGGAACCTGTGCAATAATTTTGACATCCTTCCTGGATTGGATTCTGCCCATATAGGAAAGACGATGACTCAAATCCATGACTGCAGGTTTCGTAACCCTTACCGCCACCGGGCGCGTTTCCTGCAATTGGTCAAGATTCTTGTTGCAGCCCCAGAGCGTGAACAGAATCACGACGCACAAACCTTTTATTGCAGATTTGAGTGAGTCAAAAATTCTTCCTGGAGAAAGATGCCATTGGGTCATAATATGCTCCTTACAATCAATTTTACGCTGTTCTCCGTTAACCTTCCGGCTGTGCCGTGATAGTGGAGAAGCGCCAGCGTTTGCAGATATAGCAGGCTTCTCTCCTGGATTTGCAGTTGCAGTAGTTCAGTTTCCTGCACCAGAAGTTCGCTGAGCGAGAGCCGCCCGGCTTTGTACATTTGTTGATAAGCTGTTGTAGACTTCATTTTGCTGGCCACGGCTCCGGAAATATACTGCCCGCGCATTCGGGCCGACCGCCAGCGTTCTTCAGCGATTTGCAGTTCTGCCTCTTGCGTTTGTAGAACCGTCTGAAGATTGTTTTCAGCGGCACGCAACGATGCCTGTGCCGTTCTTACGCTGGCAAAACGGCGCCCCCCTTCAAACAGCGGTAGGCGAAGTGTAATCCCGACGGCCCATTCTCCGATGAGTTCAAGGTCTGCCCCGGAGCGGTAGTTATAGCCTGCGAAGCCGTTGATGTCCGGCCAAAAGCTGCGTTTCGCGAACGAACGCAACGCATCGGCACGCTGGAGTTGCGACTGCGCCTGTACGACCCTTGGCCCGAAAGCTGAGGTCAGGGATGAATCAGGCTGCAAGTCAAGAACCTCAGTTTCGCCGATGCTCATTGTTGTGTCGAGACTTAGAGATGGATGGACGGGGCTGCTGCCCACGAGTTGTCCGAGCCGAATGGCAATCTCCAGTTTCTTACCCTCGATATCAATGCTGTCGGCTCGGGACGTTTCCAGCGAGGCGGTGACTATCGCCACATCAGCAGGAGAAACACGACCTTCTCTAAGAAGCAGAGCAAGTTCCTGGTGCCGCCGGCGAAGTGATTTGATACGGGCAACAACCAGGCTTTTCTTATCTTCCACCTCTTTGCCTTGAATGAATAACTGGCCGACCCCCTCCATAAGACTGGTCTGGACTATTTCTTCTTGTCCCTGCAACTCCTTGACCGAAGCCACTGATGCGCGTTTGTTCGCCATTGCGCGACCGCCGTTGAAGAGCGGCAACCGCAACTGCAGGCTGGCTTCATAAATCTGGTCGTCCAGCGGCGGGAACACGCCTATTTCGTGAATCGGGACGATAACATTCGGTTCCTGAAATTGTGTGAACCCGGCAAGAAGAGAGAGCTGTGGCAGAAAACCGCTGTTAGCCTCGCCAACCCTGGCTTTGGCGGATTCCCGCTTATTTCTGACGGAACTGAGCGCAGGATTGTCAGCGAGGGCGGCCCGCAACGCGGTTGACAAGGAGACCGTTTCACCGGGTGTACTGGCAAGTACCGGAAGAGCTGATAGAACAATGAAAAGCAGTGCTGGACCTAATCGCGGAACCGCGAAATGATTGCTTTGATTTTGGTGCATTGTGCTTCCTTCAAAAATAGCCTCGGCCTGTAAGCGGCCGCTTATGCTGTATTCGCTAAGTGAAAATGAGTTGCGCAATTGTCTGCAGAGCACGGTTTCCCCGCTCTCTCAAGTCGAATTCAAAATCAGAAAGACGCCATTCCAGAACGATTACCCGGATGTTGCCGATAATCAGGACTGCCAAATCATCGGGGTCTAAATCAACCAGGTTTCGCTCTTGCCTGGCCTCATCCAGAAGAGCACGCAGGATTTGGTATCGGGAGGTCAAGATGGCTCGAAGTCTCGCCTTGAGGATGGAATTCGGTTCAAAGATGTTCTCTGAAAAAACAACCGAAGTGATTTCCCGGTTTTGCGTCAGAAAATCAAAGTGAAACAAGATGAATTGCCTGATTTTCTCTTTGCCCGATGCTGTCCCACTCAGTCTTGTTGCAAGGGTATCGCCCATTTGCTGCACCCGATCCAATATGCCCAGAATAATTTCATCCTTATTGGCGAAATGTCTGTAAATGGCAGGCTCGCTAATCCCAACCTGTTTCGCTAACTCGCGAATAGCCAGGCCCGCAAATCCCTGCGTATGAATAATCTTGATCGCCTTGTCGATGATCTGGGTTCTTCTTTCGGCTGTGCGTAGTCGCGCCATCGGCGGATGCTCCTCAGTCGTTCGTGGCCAGTGCTGGGAATTGAGCCGCTGCGTATTGAGCGTGACACGAGACACATGCCTGCGCCATTTCTCCGTAGAGACTGATGGCAGCGGTGAAATCTCCGCTGTTGGCATCTTGCGCCAGCTTTCCTGCTTTGGCATGGAAAGCACGATCCATCTGGATAAATTTGGCGGGGAGCAAACCCAGCAGTTGTTTCAGATCCTGCTTGCTCAGGTTGCGTTTGAGAATGAAACTGTTGTGAATATTCTCAGCGACCTCCGCGGCCCGGGGACCGTCTCCCAGCGCAAGGTGAGAAAGGAGCCGGCCCATGCCTGCATCAATTTCCCGCATCTCCGCGCGTAGAACGGTCGACAGATGCTCAGGCAAAACCAACGTTTCTGGTTTTGAGTCGGCGGTGGAGTCGTCAGCATGACCATGGCCATCAGCGTCGGCTATTGTTTTTTCTGTTCCAGCATGGTTATCGTTTGGCTGGTTGCGGGAACAGCCCAGCGCCAAGACTAAAGAGATAGCCAGCAAGAGTTTCCAGGTTTGATACATTTTCTCTCCTCGGTTTAAGGATCAGATGCCAGAACTAAATTAGTTATCGCTCACTAACATAGTGTAGTGAAGAAACCGTATTCAATGCAAGCTTTATTTTTGATTCAGCGCAAATCATGACTTCTTGAGAGACGACCAGGATGACCCTAATTTCGACGAAATGGTCGGAAAACAATCCTGCGTCACCCTTGTAGCTTCGAGATGCCGACGTCGTTAGCTCTGCTAAATCAGGATGTTAACAGGAGTGAAACCGCAGGTGAGTATGTTTGGCACAAAGGTTGATTCATTGAGCACTGCAAACAACAGGTGTGAAAATGCACGATACCGATAAGGAGGTGTTGACAATGCTACGCAAGATTTGTTTGATGAGTTTAGCCTTCATGCTCACCACTGCCTTTGTGGCAGAGGGACATGCTAACGGACGTGGCAGTAGACGAACCAAAGTCACCAGGTCCACGGCAAAAGTGGCCATCGTGAAGACCGTAAACACGCGCAACACGGCGGTCGCTCCGTCGAGAATAGTGACTTCCGTCCGTTTTCAGCCGCCGGCGACCATACCGCAAATCATTCCGCGCAGACCGACACCAAGGGCAGTGTGGATCAGCGGCTACTGGATGTGGGACAGCAACCTGCTCCAGTGGATTTGGATGGACGGATATTGGGACTTGCATCCGCGAGCCTCGATCTGGATTCCCGGACGCTGGATAGATGAAGGTGGTCTTTCGATTTGGATTGAAGGTAGATGGAGATTATAGACCGAAGCGAGGCGGGGAGCAATTCCCCGCCTGCCCTTTTTGTCAAGATAATTATTCTGCCTGGAACCTAACCCCGGCATCCGTGTTTCCCTGCCCTTGCATAACTACCAAAAAACCCGAACCGTCTCAACAATCACAGGCTGCACCGGTTGCTCCCGGCGGCGCGGATCATCCGTAACCGCCTCCAGACTGGCTATCTTGTTCACCACATCCATGCCTTTGACGACTCTTGCGAAGGCCGTGTACTGCCCATCCAGGTGCGGCGCAGCGCCATGCATGATAAAGAACTGGCAACCTGCTCCAGCGCTGGCATTGTCTCCCCGAGCCATGGACACGATGCCTGGTTCGTGCACGGTGTCGTTGAATTCATGCGGAATCATGATCTTCGGTCCACCGGCGCCGTCGTTGTAAGGGTCGTTGTCTTTGGAATTCGGGTCGCCGCCCTGAATCATGAAATCCTTGATAATCCTGTGAAACCTGGTGTTGTCATAAAACCCGGATTCGGCGCGCACCAAGAAGTTAAAACAATGAATCGGCGCTTTCTTGGGGAAGAAAGACAACTCGATATCGCCAAGGTTGGTAACAATCCTGGCCTTCAGCACCCGCATCTTTCCGGCGAGGAACCGTAGCCGCTCCTGCGCGGGTGCAAACAGTGCAATGTCTGCTTCAAGCCCCGCGACTTTGCCTTCGAGTTTCGACTTCTGTTCCTGCAGGGCTTGATTCTCGGTGTCGAGCCGCTCCAACTCGGCCTGGTTGCAGCCAACACCCGCCAGAACAACAGCAAGCACGCAAATACACTGAATCATCTGAAACATGTGGTTTCCTTTCATCAAAGATTGGCATCGAAAGCGCATCGAGACAGCAATAAAAGTATCAATCGTGACAAAATCAAAGGTTGATTTCGTCAGGTAACGCTACTCCCACATTTCCAACAAACAGGGCACAGATAATTCTATCCGAAAAAAGCCTTGACATTTTACAGTTACTTCATTAATATTATGACCATCGGATAACTAAATCCGCCTTTCGTAGTCTTATCGCCAGTCACACGTAGCCTTTTATCCACGATCGCAACAACCTTCTTTGGAAGGGGTGATAGTTGGCTCATCTATAATGTCCTTCATATATTCCCTTGCCTTCTCTACTTGAGGCATAAAATCGCCAGCAAGTGAAGATGGCACCCCTCACAATCTGAGGCTGTGTCGCTCCGATAACTCCGGGGTTTGTGTCCCCGTTCATCGAACCGAATTCAGGAGGAGTTATGTCTGAGACCAAGCTGTCCGTCTGGCAAGCCATGCAGGCCAAGGGCTATAGCCGCAGGGAGTTCCTGCGCTTCTGTAGCTTTGCCGCTGCTGCTGCCGGAATCCACGCATCAGGGGTAACGAGTGTCGTCCACGCGCTCGAAAAGAAACCCAGGCCGCCTGTCGTCTGGCTCCATTTTCAAGAGTGCACCTGCTGCAGCGAGTCGTTTATCCGTTCATCTCACCCGATTGTTTCCGATGTCATTTTTGACTACCTCTCACTCGATTACACCGAAACACTGCAGGCCGCGGCCGGCGCACAGGCCGAACAATGTATGCACGACACCATGAAAAACTACCCTGGCGAATACATTCTCCTGGTCGAAGGTTCGGTGCCGACAAACGACGGTGGCATCCACTGCACCATCGCGGGCCGCACTGCTGAGGACATTCTGCAGGAAGCCGCCAAAGACGCCGCAGCGGTAATCGCATGGGGGAGTTGCGCCTCCAACGGCTGCATTCAGGCCGCCAATCCTAATCCCACCGGCGCCACGCCGATTCACGAGATCATCAGCAAGCCGGTTATCAAGGTGCCGGGTTGTCCGCCAATCGGTGATGTCATGACCGCGGTGGTGACTCATATTCTGGTTTACGGTCGCATGCCTGAACTCGACGGCCAGGGCCGACCGAAAGAGTTCTACGGCCGCCGCGTGCACGATACCTGCTACCGCCGGCCTTATTACGACGCCGGCCTGTTCGTGGAAGCCTGGGATGATGAAAAAGCCCGCAAAGGTTATTGCCTTTACAAGATGGGCTGCCGCGGGCCAGTCACCTACAATGCTTGCTCTGTCACGCGCTGGAATGAAGGCACCAGCTATCCCATCCAATCGGGCCACGGCTGCATCGGCTGCAGCGAGAATGGTTTCTGGGACAACGGTCCTTTCTATCAACACCTGGCGTCCTTTCCGGGGTTCGGTATTGAAACTACAGCCGACACCGTTGGCACCGTGGTTGGCCTTGCGGCCACTGCTGGCGTTGCTGCGCACGCTATTTCCACTAACATCCGCAAAAAACATCTCATCGACCAGCAGATCGAGGAAGCCAACGGTGATGAGAAAAACGCTGAAGGAGGGAAAGCATAATGGCACGAGTCGTCGTTGATCCGATCACGCGCATCGAAGGTCATTTGCGCATCGAAGCTGTTATCGATAACGGTGTTATCACTGAGGCTTACAGTTCAGGCACCATGGTTCGCGGATTCGAGAAAATTCTCAAAGGCCGCGACCCACGCGATGCCTGGGCCTTTACCGAACGCGCATGCGGCGTTTGCACAACCGTGCACGCGCTGGCTTCCGTACGGACTGTAGAAGATGCGCTCGGCATCACGGTTCCGACAAACGCGGAACTGATTCGCAACCTGATGTTCTGTGCACAGTACGTTCAGGACCATGTCATTCACTTCTACCACCTGCACGCCCTGGACTGGGTCGATGTGGTGAGTGCGCTATCGGCAGATCCGAAAGAGACCTCCCGCGTCGCTCGCTCAATCTCGAGCTGGCCCAAAACCTCGCCGGCCTATTTCGCCAGCATTCAGCAACGGGTCAAGACCTTTGTCGAGAGTGGGCAACTGGGCATTTTTGCCAATGGCTACTGGGGTCATCCGGCCTACAAACTGCCGGCCGAAGTCAACCTGCTTGCGGTCACGCACTATCTGGAAGCGCTGGAATGGCAGAAGGAACTGGTCAAAGTTCATGCGATTTTTGGCGGCAAGAATCCGCATCCCAACTATCTTGTTGGCGGTGTGCCCTGTTCCATCAATCTCGACGAGGTTAACGCCATCAACACCGAGCGTCTCAACCACGTGGGCAAACTCATCAAGGACGCCATCGATATTGTCGAGCAAGTCTACATTCCCGACTTGATGGCTGTGGCCGGATTCTACAAGGACTGGGCTTCATGGGGCGGCGGTTTGACCAACTACCTCTCCTATGGCGATCTGCCCACCAACGGCTACGGTCAGGTCGACAGCTTCAAGTTTCCGCGTGGCGCCATTCTGGGCCGCAACCTGAACGAGGTGCACGAAGTCAACGCCCGCGACTCCGAGGAAATCAAGGAGTACATCTCGCATTCCTACTACGAGTACTCCGCAGGCGACGGAACCGGACTGCACCCCTGGGACGGTGAAACGGAACTCAACTACACCGGTCCGACGCCACCGTACGACCAGCTCAATGTCGAAGGCAAATACTCCTGGTGTAAGACGCCGCGCTGGAAAGAACATCCCATGGAAGTCGGCCCACTGGCGCGCTTGCTTGTGGCTTATGGCCGGGGCAACACGGAAGTCAAAGACGTCATCGGCGAAGCACTGGGCCGCCTGAATGTACCGGTTACGGCGCTGTTCTCCACCCTTGGCCGTACCGCTGCTCGCGGTCTCGAAACACGCCTGGTGGTGCACTGGATGCAGGAATTCTACGCCAGCCTGATCGCCAACATCAAAGCCGGCGACACCAAGACGTTTAACGACTACCACTGGTCACCATCGACCTGGCCGGACACGGCTGAGGGTGTAGGCTTGACCGAAGCGCCACGCGGCGCACTGGCGCACTGGATCCGCATCAAAGATAAGAAGATCGACAACTACCAGCTTGTGGTTCCCAGCACCTGGAACGCGTCACCAAAAGATGGCAATGGCCTGCGTTCTGCCTACGAGGAATCCCTGATCGGCACGCCGGTTGCCAACAGCGACCAGCCGGTGGAGATTCTGCGCACCATTCACTCCTTTGATCCATGTCTTGCCTGCGCCGTGCACCTGTACGACCCCGACGGCAAACATGTGCATCAAATAAAGATCAACTGAGGAGGACGCGCCATGGCTACAACACAAGCGGTTCACTATCGCCGCGTGTATGTCTGGCAGCTTCCTGTCAGGCTATATCACTGGCTGAACGCGCTCTGCGTCGCGGTTCTGATCGTCACGGGCTACTTGATTGGCAATCCTCTTGCTATCTCCTACTCGAGCGAGGCCTACCAGCAGTACTGGTTTGGCACGGTGCGTTTCGCCCACTTCGTGACGGCGTTCATTTTCTTCTTCAATTTTCTGGTGCGAACCTATTGGGGTTTCGTCGGCAACGAACATTCGCGCTGGACCAACTTCATCCCCTTGCGCAAGAAGCAATTCGACGAAATCGGCAACGTTCTAAAGGTCGATATTCTGCAGGCAAAGGCCGGCGACATCAGTTCCACCGGTCATAACGCCCTGGCGGGCTTTACCTACTTCCTGACCTGTCTGGCGTTCGCGTTCCAGTCCTGCACGGGATTTGCGCTCTATTCGAGCATGAGTGAGTCCTTTCTGCCGAGAATGTTTGCCTGGGTCGTGCCATTGATGGGTGGTGATTTCGCGGTGCGGCAGTGGCACCACATCGCCATGTGGTTCTTCATCGTGTTCACCATCGTGCATGTCTACCTGGTCTTCTACCACGACTATGTCGAAGGCCGCGGCACCACCTCGTCGATGGTTGGCGGCTGGAAGTTTGAGCGCGAAGATGAACACAAATAGAACTGGCGGGCACATCCTGGTCCTCGGCATCGGCAATTTGCTGATGGGCGACGAGGGCCTTGGCGTCCACGCCATCCGGGCGTTGGAAAAAGAAACATTGCCGGATGGCGTGGTCAGCCTGGATGGCGGCACCGGCAGCTTCCTGCTGCTCGAGCCCATGCAAGAAGCGAAACGTGTTATCCTGATTGACGCGGCGGCACTCGACGCACCCATCGGCACGGTGCGTCGGCTGCGTCCGCGCTTTTCTTCCGACTATCCACGCACCCTGACCGCACACGACATTGGGCTGAAGGACTTGATCGACACTTTTTACCTGCTGGGCGAACAGCCGGATATCACGCTATACGCCGTTGCTATCGACCCTGAGCAGCAGGTGGGCATTGGCTTATCCGATGAAATCGCGGCGGCCATACCAGAAGTCGTGGCCGCAATTCTGCAGGAAGTCAGAACGGGTCTGTCCTCCGCTCATTTGACTTGAAACTCACCTCTGGGGATCTCGCTCCTTCGCACGCTCGCGGACAATAAAGTCCGAGAGATGAAGCCTGATTTGCTCTCCAATGCAGCAATACCTCGATGGAGTTCCTAAATAGAGTTGAAACGGTTTTCAAAGATCACTGTCGCTCTGTATCAAATCGCAAAGGAGAATCGCATGGACCGGAGAATAGTCATTGTGATAGCTGTTCTCAGTATAGGTGTTTTTCTCTCATTGTGTGGTTCTGCTCACGCCCAATGGCAGCAGATAGGTCGTGCAAGTAATGTGGTCGCAATGGCAGCCGTCAATGGGAAGCTGTTTGCGGCAACGAAAAACAATCAGCTTTGGATGCGTGAGTCCGTGCCCCACAACGTTCGATGGCAGTACATAGGTCATGCAAACAATATCGTCGGAATGGCGGCCGTTAATGGGAAGCTGTTTGCGGCGACGAAAGACAATAGATTGTGGATGCGTGAGCCCGTGCCACGTAACGTTGCATGGCAGCACATAGGTCACGCAAATAATGTGGTCGCAATGGCTGCCCTTGGCAGCAAGCTGTTTGCGGCGACGAGTGATAATAGATTGTGGATGCGTGAGCCCGTGCCAAGTGACGTATCATGGCAGCACATAGGTCATGCAAATAACACGGTCGGAATGGCTGCCGCTAACGGGAAGCTATTTGCGGCGACGAAAGACAATAAACTGTGGATGCGATTGCCCGTACCGTATGACGTTCCGTGGAAACAGATAGATCAGGCAAACGGAGTGGTTGGGTTCACTGCGCTCGACAATGGGCTCTTTGCTGCTGACAACAGGAATAGGTTGTGGATGAGAACTGCTCCGGTAGAGTCCACGCAGGAGACAGAGCCAGGTGTGGTGACCATCGACATCCTTTATAAGGACGCTGATGGTACATCGCAGCTTGGTCAAACACAGATAAGCGTCCGTGAGGGGGCGCATGGATGCGAGTATCGTCTTGAGTATAATCCTGCGAACCCAACAAATTGGCCGATTGATGAGATTGCGGGCGATCGAGGGCCGGCACAACGCCACCCCAGCACAACATGTACAGTCCCGGACTTCACGGTTGCAGATGCAGATAACAAGGCTCAATTTGAAGAACAGACGGTCTACTACTGGACTAAAGAAGCGAGAGAGTACGCGAAAAATCACCTGTGGATCACACCACCCGGCTGGACCGGTGGGCCCATCAAACATGCGAATGATCGCGTTGGCCCGAACGTTCTCACGCAAGGTGCATTTAGCGTAGCCTGTGTTCCCATCACAAGCTCACAAGATGGATGCATGCGCGCTTGGCCACATGAAGGGCCTAAGATTCACATCAAAGCCGGCGAAACTACCGACCATCTCGTTGCTCATGAGTTTGGACACTATGCGGCAGGTTACGTCTTTGGCCACATGGACATTTCCTTTGTACCTGGCTTTAGTATTGGTTTCGATCCGGCCAAATGTGACCAACGTTCATTTCAGGAAGCCATCGCAGAGATGTTCATGAGCGTTTTCTTGCACGACGCAAGATATGGCTACTATGTCACACAGAACCCGGTAGTAAGTGGCGTGCCAAGTTCATCCTTTTACCTTTCTCGCACTGACCAGTGGAATAACCAGTGTGGGGCCACCGACTACTGGATGGGATTACCCCTCGCCCAAGCGTTCCATAAAACCCTTTGGGACAGCGTGTGGTCAAGTCCAGCGAACGCCAACAAGTCTATGGTTAATGCTTTTTCCTATGCACTTGCAAAGAACACGGGACATAGGATCGATGACCTAGCTTACACAATCCTGCAATGGCTCGGTGAGCACGCAGACCCGGAAGAAAGCGCTCAGGCGCACAATATCTTTGCAGCACATGGCATGGCACCAAAGGCATTGGGCGACACCTGTTTCGCTAACACAGAGTGTAAATCCGGCTACTGTGACGCGGGCGACGGAACATCCAAAACGAACAGGTGCATGCCAAACAATAACGGTAGACCAGGCGATATATGCTCACATGACGACCAATGCGCGTCCCATAATTGTGCAGGCCTAAGGCCCCACAGCGACGGGAAGAATTGGATTCCAGGCCAGTGCAGCAACAGCAGCACGAAGCCCCTTGGCATGTACTGCTTTAGCAACAGCCAATGCAGTTCCGGCTATTGCGACCGCGGCGATGGTACCTCCAAAACCAGCCTCTGTATGCCCAACCGAAATGGCAGAATAGGAGATATCTGCTCGCATGACAACCAATGTACTTCAGGCATCTGTGAAGGGTTACGAGCGAGTGGCGGACAATGGATACCTGGGAGGTGCGGCAACAAATTCGCTCTCGGACACAATTGCTCCCAAAATCATCAATGTGCTTCGGGCTACTGTGACGCCGGCAACGGAACCTCCAGGACCGATCGCTGCATGCCCAACAGGAATGGTAGATCAGGGGATATCTGCTCGCATGACAATCAATGTACTTCCGGCAACTGTGAGGGACTCCGCGCGAGCGGCAATCGATGGATTCCTGGAAAGTGCAGCAGCAAATTCGCTCTCGGACACAATTGCTCACAGAATCATCAATGTGCCTCAGGCTACTGTGATGCCGGTAACGGAACCTCCAGAACCAATCGCTGCATGCCAAACAACAACGGCAGAAGAGGAGATATTTGCTCGCACCACCACCAATGCCTGTCGCGTGTCTGCAACGGCCTACGAGCGAGCGGGAATAGATGGATTCCCGGAGAGTGCCTGTGACAGTACTCAATGTTTGAAACGGAGACCAGAAATGAGACCACATGTCACCAATAGACTCTTTGTCCTGTTAATGATCTTGATTATAAACTCTCTCCACACCACGCCCATTTCAGCACAAAACGGTAAAGAGCAGAACAAGTTAACTCCACAAGATCCGCGCTATGAACTCAAATTGACATTAGATGAGTTTTCTGTACTCAGCAGCTCTCTCGCTGACGGCATCGAAAGATTCGGGGGATTTGTTGATTTTCATCTGGGAATAGCGCAGGTAGAAGAGCAGGTCGTCTGGACAATCCAGTCCGACGACGCAAGCCTTTTGGAGATTATTGAGCACCGTCTTGCCTGGAAATCCGCTGACTTTGTTAAGACCGTCGATCTCGACAATCTCGATGCGGATAGCAAACTTACTCTCAAAGGTATGAAGTCTCTTCTTGCAAAAGTGGAAGATTCTAAGAAGAACCCGATCTGGAATCTCGTCAAGATATCCGGAATGATTATGCGAGCTGATGAAGATTGGCATTTGCTGGTAGACCAAGGGCAATATAAACTCACGGGCAATTCTCTCTCTGCACTTGGGCAGAACGCTACCGATCGTTTTATCGTTCATGGTTACCTAAAAGAGATGAACGAAATTGAGGTAGTAAGATTTCAACCTGTAAAGCAGAACACCCTTGAGCTTTTTGTGATGAGTCAATGCCCTTTCGGCCAAAACGCTGAGATTGCATTAACGGACTTACTGGACAACTATGCCGGCGACAGCAAGCCCAGGCTTGAAGTACGATTCATCTTTTATGAACAGCATGATGGAGACAAGAAGATTTACGCATCATTGCATGGCGAGGAAGAGTTGCGTGAAAACCTGGTTCAAATAGTCATCAGAGATCAATTTCAACAATTCTCCTACAAATACCTGAAGCGACGAGTTCATAGTGACAAGCCCTGGCAAGAAATTGCTAAAGAAGTGGGTATGTCCAAAAAGCAAATCGAGAAAACAGAGCAGATAATTCATCAAGACAGGGATGCTCTAATCCAAGCCGAGTACAATTACGCTACGAATGAATACGGGATCTATGACGGAAGTCCAACCTACGTCTGGGAAAGCGAGAGGATAGAGAACATTCAGGATGTCAAAGTCTTTCAGGACATAACTGTAACCTCGGAAGGGTGTGCCAATTAGATATGTATGTACAGTATGATATTCACGGCTCTCTTTTCCAATTGGTGGTTTGAGAGTTTGAGGAAGATTCTTTTGACGAGGCTGACATGGAAAAAACAATGACGACTACAACCTTTGAACTCCACGGTTACCAGGTTGAGCGCAATCTGGGAGTTGTGCGCGGAATTGTTGTCCGATCGCGCTCTATATTCGGCACCCTGGGCGGGGTGTTGCATGCGTTGGTCGGCGGCAATATCACTGTGTTTACCGAATTATGTGAAAAGACCAGAGAAGAAGCATTTGATATGATGGTTTCCCATGCGGAAGAATTGGGAGCCAATGCTCTGCTGGGAGTAAGATACGATGCGACGGAATTGATGGGCGGTGTCACCGAAGTCTTGTGCTACAGTACTGCTGTGGTTGTTTCGCCGAAGAAATAGCCCTTCGACAAGCTCAGGGCAGGCCCTTCGGAAGGGCAGCCGACTCCTCCTTCGAAGGGGGACGATTTGTGAAGCATGTCCTGAGCTTGTCGAAGGGCGTCCAGCGAACAAATCAGGGGGATGTCTACCCCGCTGGACAAAACTTCCCTAGCCAGCAGAGAACCCCTGCATGAGTGCCTTCCGCAAGTTCGATTCATAAATAATTATCACGTTTTCTCAACATCTCTCAGATCTCCGCCTCGTATGACGATAAGATAAGGCAGGCAAGTCCAGGATGGGTGGAGGTGACTTTGCAATCATGCTCCCCTGACCTCCTGATCCATTTTCTTACTCATGTGCAAAGGAGTATTGTCATGTTGGTCTACGATACAATCGCTGCCAGAAGCAATCCCGGTGACCCTAGCAGTTTCCGGCTCAGCCTATGCAGCAACGGCGCTGACACGGAAGAAGACGTCACTGCCCAGAACATTGACACCAACCACCTGCGCTTCCGGCCAGGTAAAGAGGCAAACAAAATGCTGAACAACATCGACACCAAAGAGACCGGCTAGCACCTGGCCGCGGCGGAGGCCTGTCCGTCCGGTCATTTCTACCCATCACCTGCCTTTGGCCTGCTAGCGGCCACCCCAAAAAGCCACGCCCAAACTGTCCCCAGTTGCGCCCAAAACCAGTCCTTTTTCGTGATTTTTTGCCAAAAAATCCGGCTTTTTCGACAAAAACAACGGGACTTTTTCGAATTTAGATCGGGATCTTTTTTCAAAAACACCCGATGTTTTTAATTTTTGATCCCGTTGTCTTGAATCCTCGTCTCGATCTCGGAAAATTTGTTAACTCCGGATCATAAGCTGGAAAGCAGCCATGATTTTCACGCCATAATGCGGTGGGTTATTTCTGCCTGGGGTCAAGAAGTTTTGTTCATAAATGTGGGGACTATGCCCGAGACCACCAAGAGCTGAGAGAAGACTCATGGTCAGGGTCGCCGCTCGTAAGTCTCGTTCGCCACGCTCGGCGTGGGAATGCATCCTGGGACGCTCCCGCGTCCCGTGTTCCTATGCGACCCGCGTAAGGCGCCGCCACTCGACGCAGGAGCGTCGTTGTCTGGATTCGCCACGCCGGAGCGTGGGAACCAGGATCCTCTTGTTTCCATCCTGAATAGCTCCGTGCTTCAGCGCGGGGTGTCGCTCGAACCCAAAACACTGCCTGATGGGCTTCAGCCCGTTTTCCACACTCTCTCGGCGTAGCAATGCGCTCCTGCGTGCCGTTTGCTTTTGAAGACGGCGCAATAGCAATGGACATTGAGCCACGTTTTCCGTTGACTTACGGGACTACGATGTCTATCTTGTCAGAAGTTTCCGCAGCTCTTCCGTTTTTCAGCCCTTTTTGCGTGCGTGACTTTTGCGGGAGAGGCTTGTTTCCGGTGGCATTGGCAAGGAGGGATTCAGGTGGGCGGCAAATCCCCACCAGGAGTGCATTGTGTTATGCCGTAATAACATTGCAGGTAACCCAGAGGAGGCAAATCAATGGCTATGTCAAATCTTCTTATGTTCTTAACGGTCACTTTTCTTATTTCAGCCTGTGGCAATTCGACCGCGCCTGATATGAAACCAATACCTACTGATGGCTTGGTTGCCTATTATCCATTTAACGGTAATGCAAAAGATGACGCAACAAGTTCGAACAATGGAATAGTACATGGCGTTGAATTAATTGAAGATAGGGCTGGTAACAGCAACCGGGCATTTAGTTTTGATGGGGTCGATGATTTCATCGGCTTACCTTCAGATTTTGATTTAGCACAACGTACCATTAGCCTTTGGTTTAGTGTAAATGAAGTGGATGGATACAACAGATTATACAATTCTGACCATCCAAATTTGGACTATTCAAGTACGAATATTGATGTCTTCAAAGATAATCAGTCTAATGAATATAAATTGCGATTGGAAGCTGGCGGCGGTCAGGGTGATGATATTCTGTATACAATTGTACAGAATAATTGGTATCACGCTGTCCTGATGATTGATTCATTGAATACAAGTGCCTACGTAAACGGAGAGATTATTAATTCTGTGCCATTCATGAATCATCATTCTGATGTAGGTTTCCCAAGGTCATTTATTGGCACAAACCGTGACACAAGTAGGTACTTCTTCAATGGCGTCATTGATGATATTAGAATCTATGATCGTACGCTTAGGGAAGATGAAATCCAATCTCTTTTCGATGAGAATATTTAGCTTCTTTCATTTGTGGGGTCAAATAGGAAGCCGCCTGGGTGGCATTGACAAGAACTAGTTGGAAACCGTGTGGCACGTGGCCTGAGAGACTGTGTGAAATTGAACAAGAGGTTGCATCCCCCTGCACCTGACGGGTGACCGGGTCGTTAGCTAAGATTTCGTTTATGATAGTCAGAAAGGAGAAGCCATGAAAGGGCTTAGACAGATTGGCTCAGTGGCGTTCGTGTTTGGGCTTTTTACTGCAGTATTTGTGGGGATGCCGTGGTACATAATGGTTGCCGATGATCCGGTCCTACCATGGTGGATGAGAACAGCGGTTTTCTGTCTTTTGGGGGGTATCCTTGTGGTGCTAGCGACATTAGCTCTCGAACAAAAGGCACACATGGCATCAGTTGAAGAGCCGCTGGCTACTGAGGCTGATCGTACGGTTCTGCTGCTGAACTCCGATGTACTGCCCGGTCGAGAAATCAATGAGATTCTCGGTCTGGTCCAAGGACACACGGTCTTTGCCATATGGCTTGGCAAAGACCTATCCGCCATAGTCAGGCTGATTCTTGGAGGTGAATTAACTGAGTACACGGAGATGATGGGGAGCGCTCGGTCAACCGCTACCGAGAGGATGACAGTTAAGGCTGCTGAAATGGGAGCCGATGCGGTAATTAATGTTCGCTATATGACTACGAGTGTTATTGGCAGTGCAGCTGAATTGTTAGTGTACGGAACAGCCGTCAAGCTCAGCTAATCGGGTAAGGGCGGGTTCTCTCCCGCCCTCCCCACAACACCCAGCGCGTGCGGGTCCGCACTTGGCATTTCATCGGGCGGGTGGCCAGGACGAGAATGGATAGGAGACCGTGTGCCACGTGGCTTCAGACCGTGGTGGTGAAACTAAACAGGAGATTGCATCCCCCTGCACTTGCCAGGTGGTAACAGCATAACCGGATATGGCCAAATACAAGATCATTCGATTCTCGAAGTTGAGTTATTGCGGATGCTGTAGTGTTCCTGGGGAATGCAATTCCCGATCTGTTCGTGCGTAGAGGATTACCTGATGGACGAGGCAGGTGGGCGGCAAAATCCCCCACCAGCAGTTATCGTTAGGGCAAACTAAAGGAAAGTAATGACAATGTTAACGAAGGTTAGAACATTCCTATATCGGCATGAAGCAGAAATGGCAAAGGAATTACTGGAAAAAGAAGGCATCGAAGTCTTGATCTCTTCTGATGATCATGGAGGCATAAGGCCATCTTTGGCCTATGCCGGTGGTGTTGATTTGTTAGTCAAGAAAGAAGATGCATCGCAAGCAAAGGAATTGCTTAACAACGCCTTCGGCGAAACGTAAATGAGTCCACTTCTCGGCAAGACTTGGCTAATCCGTATCCATCAGTGAAAATCAGTGGCTAAGTTACTTGCTTCGTCGGCACAGACTTAATTTCCCGCTCAAGCTGGTCTGCGGTCATAAGATTCGAGGACGAAGCCCGCTGGCTGCAGGTATGTCGCGCCACAATCTGACCGCGCAGGATGGCATCGTGCACAGAACATCCTTTGAACACATAACTCGACAAAAAGCCGACCGCCAAGCCATCGCCGGCGCCGTTGGTATCGACCACCGGCGCTTCGAGTTGCACTGCCGGAAAAAACTCCAGACCAGAGGCCGTACCGACTGCGCAGCCATTCGCACGCATGCCTGCAACGACGATTTGATTTGGCTTCGTCTGCAGGAACGCTTCGATCAAATCGCCCGGCCGGTCATGATTGACCGCGGAAAAGAACAGGACGTCGGCATACTCGACGAAGTCCTTGCGGTAAGCATCACCCGCCAGAGGGACATCCTGGATATCACATGAAATGGTAAGCCCGAGTTCCTTTGCCAGCGGCAGCAGGTGGCGCGCCCAATCCGGAATATTGAAATGAGCGAGGGTTGATTTGGCCAGAATGCTACGGCAAACCTCAAGGTCAGGCGCAAGCGCACAATGGCTCTTGCCATCGTAAAAGTTCTTGCGGCGGCCATCGCCATACATGAAATTGATGCTGCGACTGGTGCCGGCCGGATCGATGAAAACCGCTGTGGTGTCAATGCCGTCGCCGGCGAATTCTTCCCGGATCAAATGTCCGCTGGCATCATCTCCCAGGTAGCCGACAAAAGCGGTGCGGAGTCCCAGCCTGCTGAAACCGCGACTGGTATAGCCGCCGGCCTGGCCGACATAATCGATGTTCTCGGTGAAATTCGACTCCGCCGTGAAATCGACATCCCCCTCGGGAAAGTAAACATTCGTGTCGATTCCGACATTACCGACCACCGCGACATCTAACTCTTTCTCTCTAGTCATGCCGGTCCCTGGGAGGGCTGCTGCGCAGGTTCTCTAATTGGCAAACGGCCTTTCCGAGCCAAATCCCAGTATCAGATTGATCATGGAAATCAGATTCCCGGACTGCTTGCCTTCAAAGTCGCGACCAAATGAGAAAGAGAGCGCCTTGTTTTTCGCGATGGCATAATCCAGGCTGAAGGCCAGGCGGTACTCGCTCTTGTCAGAATCCCGGTCGGGAAAGCTACGGTAGACCGACTCGGCGGACAGCGAAAACTTCTTGACGTTGTCGAGGATGAGACGTCCGCCCAGATCGATGCTGTTGTTATTAGAGTCGTCATGGCCGCCAAGATAGCGCGCCAGGCTCAGGAAACTGAAATTGGTCCATTCGTAGCCGCCGGTCAGCCAGGCACCGGTGCGGTTCAGACTGCCGTTATCAAATTGACTTTGCGGGAAATCCACCACGAATCCGCCTGCCAGATCGAGTTTCCATCCGATGCGGCGCAGGCGCAGACCGGTAGCGATCGCCTGTAGTTTGTCGTAGTTAGCTCGCAGTTCCTCACGCACTTCCGCCTCGGCCTGGTTGTCGATCGCACTCTGCTTCTGTGCCAGAGCAGTTTCAATGAGCGGTATCATTGCGGGTTCGGCGCTCTGCAACTGGATGACGAGCTTGCGAATGGTGGTGTCGGTCGCCGTCATTTGTGCTCGTTTTTGGGTCGTCCGGAGACTGATTTCGCCGAGATTGCTGTAGAGCGTTTCGAGCTTTTTCGCATAGTCATTGAACTCCTGGTCGATGCTGCCCCGCAGAAGTGAAAACCGAACTCCAATCCCCAAAGAGGTTGAGGTTGGGTCGGTGGAGGTTTCGGCGTCAGATGTGGTGGCAATGGAAAAGGATAGCGTTTGCGCAATATTCGATCCGACGTTGTCGGCAGCGTAACTGCTGTAGCCGATGTTCTGCCCGAAGAAAAGCCAATACGGAGAGAACTCGAGCGCGAAGTTCTCAGGCAAAGCACTGAAGTTGCGGGTGTTGTTCAGAACGGTCATCGCGAGATCAGATGGCGTTCCGGGCCGCTCAACGGCGGTGGGCGCAATCCCCAGCAGCACAAATCCGGGCGAAGCCGGCGCCAGCAGCAGATCAAAGGATTCTGAGGTCCTGCCGCTGTCGGCTTCCGCAGGTTGCGCAAGGACCATGGAATGACCTGAAAACGCGGCAGTCAGCGCCGCAAGGACGACGATAACACACAGTTTCTTGGACATGATTCTCCCTCCTCAGTTTGCGGATCAGGCGAAAAAGAAAAAAGTGGCCATGTAGGACAAGGTTTCGCCCTCGTGGGTGACGGCCTCCGAGTAGGTATTCTGGAAAGACTTGACACCGCCGGTAAGTTTGTAACTGACGCTGGTCCTGTTGGTTTCGGCTCGCACATCGGTCACCGTTGTGGTGCAGTGCAAGTTCTTGTTTATCAGATCCGCTCCGCTGCCGAGGTCGAGCTTTTCGACACCGTCTCGCAAACCAGATTGCAACTCCACGCCTCCCAGGAATATCGAAGAAACTGCGTTTTGGCCATGCCCGACTTTGATAGTCAGTTTGACCCTGCGGGTGCTGTTCTTAACCTGGTAAACCTTGGTGATTGAAGTGCTCATCTTTTCCTCCGTCGAAAAATTATGGTAGTTTGTCAGCAAGAGTTGGATTTGACGCCCTCAACAACCATCTCGATCTCCCCTGTGGTGAGTCATTGTTTACTATATGCGCTTCGGTGTGAGAATTGGGGTAGTGGTTACCGTTACCCGGTAAAGTAGGAAAACCTGATCCGGATGTCAAGAGGATATCAGGCAGCGGCATACAGAAATTCGGGCTGGCAGGACATAGCACGCTGCACTTCAACGCCGGTCTCGTGGCCAGGCAAGGGTTGAATTCTCGTGCGTGGCGCGACGGCAAGGCTTGTACAAAAACGCTGGGCTAAGTGCGTTGTCCAGCGTTGGTCATTTACACCAGGTGCCGCGGACTTGGCATCGCCCCGTGACCCCGGAGCAATGCTTGACTGCGACAATTACCTTGTCAACAGCATCCTCCGGCTCAAAGTCGCTGACCCGGCTTTGAGTCGATAGAAATAGACCCCGCTTGCAGCTTGGTGTCCGGAGTCATCCAAACCATCCCAACGGACCTGGTGCGCACCGCGACTGCTCTTTTCATTTACCAAGGTACGGATTGGGTCTCCCAGGAGATTAAAAATCGCCAGCTCGACTTGGGCTGCTTGGTCCAACTGATACTGAATGACAGTTTCGGGATTGAAAGGATTGGGAAAATTCTGAGCCAATGAAATACTCTCAGGCCGGGTTCTACTCCTGCCCCTAACGCTGGTTGGCGGCCCTTCTCCCAGAATCGCAAACGCGATGAAATCCGCCGACCAGGTGGTCACGGTAGTTGCCACAGCAGTCGTGACATCGACGGTCGCGAGTCTGCCACTACCGCCTGAGAAGAATGTCCAGTACAGGATTCCGCTGCTGGCATCAAAATCCGCGTCCTGGGCTACGAACGGAACCGTGAGCGGCCCGACGATGGTGCCGGCCGCGGTGCCGCCATCCACTGAGACCAAGTTGTCATCCGTCTCATCGAACGCATAAATCTGACCGGCGGGATCCACGGCAATGGCCAGCACAAAAGATGCGTTGGTTATCGCGCCCACTCTCGTCGCGACGGCTGTTGACAGGTCGATAGTGTAAAGTTCCGACCCTGCCGAAGAGAGATTCGTGGTGGCAAGATACATGGCGCCACCGGTCTGGTCGTACCCCATGCCGATGATAGTTTGGCCTCCGGCAACACCGGTAATCTGCGCCACTGTCGTTGCGCTACCATCGTCCAGGCTGATGGTGACCAGGGCGTTGTCAACCCTTCCGTAAAAGAGGCTGTCTGGTCCGAAATCGCCACCCGCAACATTTGCGCTCGTGGCGCCAATGGAGGTAACGGCATCTGCCGTGGGAATCGGCACAGATGAAAATCCTATGTCCGGGAAACTACTGGCGTCAATACCGTAAGCCGTGGTTTGTGCAGAGACGTGTGTAGTTGCACATATACCGAGTGAGAACACCAGCACCGACGTGAAACAGGTGTACCATCTGTTCATAACAACCTCCTGCGTGATATTAAAAATGGACAAAACTGAAATCTGAATGGCTACGGCAACAAGATGTCGAGACTAAAAAGAATCCGGAAATAGCGAGCGGATCCCCCCGGGAGACTGGCGGGGGACGCTCGATAACCGTTTGCCCTATTTGATAAGGAGCATCTTGCGTTGAGTCACATTTTCACCCGCACGCAACCTCGCGATATAGAGTCCGCTTGCCGCAGGCCGTCCTGAGGCATCCTGGCCATCCCAGACTCGGCTGTGCGCTCCGGCATTCAACCTGTCGCTGAGAATCGTCTTAACCAGTTGCCCGCGAAGATTGAAGATGCGAAGGTCCACAGCAGTATCATCCCGCAACTCAAATCGGATCGTGGTTGAGGGATTGAAAGGATTCGGGTAATTCTGGTGCAGCACAACCGATTGCGGGGCTTGCGCTCTCGGCTGCCACTCCACAGAGGTCGTCGGGCCTGAACTGGTGCGGCGCAAGACCGTACCAAAATCCCCGACAACAACTGCCGTCTCCGCATTCGCGTAACTGACCGCGCTCAGACTGTTATTTGTTTTGCTGTCCTCCTGTGTCCAGGTCAGGCCGCCATCTACAGAATGCAGGATGGTGCCGAGGTGGCCTACCACAGTTGCAACCAGGTTACCGCCTCCGCTGTTCGAACCTGGCCTGGCTGGCGCCGGCTCGCGAAACGATTCAAACTCATCAAAGAAGTAAACGCCCTGAAAATCCGGCGGATCCAACCCGCCGAATCGACCGAGGTCTAGTTCAAATGCATCCCACTCTTCACCGCCATCATCCGTCCTGATAAGGGTTGCGTTGTTACCACAGGCAATCCCAATAGAGTCATCCAGGAATGTCACGTTTGTGAGCCACTCTGACGTACCGCTGGGAAGTGGAGACCAGGTTTCGCCGAAGTCTCGGCTGCGGATCATCGTGCCGTTGCCACCAACGGCGAACGCGGTTGTGTCATCAACGATGTCTATCGACAGCAGCCATTCGTTGGTCTGGCCGTTCTTTTTTCTCCAGGTCTTGCCGCCATCGGTGGTGCAGAATATGGTACCGAGAAGTCCCACAGCCATTCCGTTCAGAGAATCTTTGAAGCAGATGTCGAAGAACTTCAGAGACGAGGGCACAAACTGCGGCGCCCAGGTAGCTCCGCCATCGCCAGAATGAAAAACGCGTGCGGAATCCCCGAAGGTACCGCCGGCGGCCCACCAATCATTCTCCCCGGAACGGCAAATCGCTTGCAGCTCGAAGTTGGTAGCAAGAGCGAGAGAAAAATCGATTCCGCCGTTAAACGTTGAAAGAATCTCGCCAGCAATCGTGACGGCAATGAAGGTATCCGGATTCAAGATCTCAAAGTCAGTAAATTGGTAAAGCGGCGGTCTCGGAAACGGGTTGAACGGCTTCCCGAATCCCCCGGAAGTCCAAAATTTGCCGTGCGAGCCGGCAGCTACGCCAAATGAGTCATCCAGAGCAAGAGCAAAGTTATTGCAGAGCGGATCCAGGGGATTCGAGTTCCAGGTCGCTCCACCATCCGTGGTTGTGATAAATGTTCCGCTGTCGCCAATGGCGATGGCGCCAAGGGAGTCGTCCAGGGCAATATTCCATAGATCGAAAGGGACGCCGCTGTTCTGCGGCTTCCAGGTAGTGCCGCCGTCAACGGTGCGAAAAACCTTGCCGCCGCCACCTACGCCCCACCAGCCAGTGGTATCGAACATGGCGCCGGCCCAAATCGGGCAGTCGGTGTCAATTGGTAGCGGAGTCCAGGTTTGCCCCAAATCTGAGCTTGAGATGCCGATGCCCGAATCGCCAACAGCGAACGCCCAGTTGCCGAAATTGTAGACGCCATTTAGGGTCAGGCCTGTCGGGCTCGGAATTCTGTCCCAGATTGTGCCGCCATCAACGGTGCGAAAAATCGCGCCGGAATCGCCCACCGCGATGCCGATATCCGGCCCGGTCAACACACCACCACGAAGTGTGCCGCCAAAGGCCGTCTCCCCCGACTCCCAGGTTTTGCCGCAGTTGCGGGTGACGAGCAGCGTTCCACCGTCGCCGAAAACCATGCCGAATTCTGTGTCAGCAAAACTCACGGCCCTCAAGGTTCTGCGCGTGCCACTCTTCAAGGACTCCCAAGTCGTGCCCTTGTCCTTGGTCTTCAGGATGGTGCCACTGCGGCCGACGGCGATTGCCGTGCTACCATCGAGGATCTTGACATCCAGAATGGTATTCGATACGGGGAACACCCAATTCCATTCACTCTCTTGCGCGCTGGCCTGAGGTGCCAAAAGACAACTCAAAGCAAACGCCAAAACTCCAAAACACGACAATCTCATTCTTGCCTCCATAATCAGTTCGGTGACAGGGTTAAACTGGCAATGCTATTTCCCCCAGGCAACTGGCACAAGCAGTACCCCGCCAGCGCACAGGTCCGTGACGCTTTACTTGCGCCGTAAGCCCTTCATGATGTCTGAAATATCGGGGCCTTCCGTGATGGTCGCATTCGCCGGTAACTTAAGCTTGCCGGCTGGTATCGCGACGTTGAACTTGGCACTCTTAGCTTCCTGCACTATCTTCATGCCGGCAAAGCCGGTTTCGACTTTCAGACCAACGCCATTGTAGACCCAGGTTTTCGTGCCCATATCTTTGATTTCCCAGATGTCGCAGTTCTTGCCTGCGATCACGCCTTTGCCGACTTTCCTGGCGCCCATCTGCTTCATCATTTCTTCGCCCGTATCGGTCAAGTCGTTGCCTTTCGACTTGGCGGAAGCGTTGAGTTCATCGAACAAAGGGGTTTTCATTTTCGTGCCCTTGTTCGTATTCAGATCGATATTGTAAGTCCACTCGCCGTCGAGCAAAGTCAACTGTTTGGTTTTTTGAGTGAACCCGGCAACCTTGATGGTGGTCTCCGTGTACTTGGCCTCGAGCCAGCCCCAGTTGTCAAAATAGATGGTTTCTTTGCCCGACATAGTGCCGGTGGATATCATCTCGATGATGCCGGACTTCTCCTTGTAGCGTTTGACTTTGGGCTTTTTGCCTGCCCAGGTAGACGACGAATTGCCAAAGACAATAACAGCAATCAGCGAAATGGCGAGTATGGGTAAACTCCGTCTCATGTTGTTCTCCTTGTTGGTTGAGTTCTATTGCAGCAGTACCATTTTTTTTGTTTGAACCAGTTCGCTTGATTGCAACTGGTAAACATACACGCCCGAGGAGACTCGCTGGCCCAGGTTGTCTGTGCCGTCCCAGGTCACCTGCCGGCTTCCCGCATCCATGAAGCCGCTCACGAGCTTCCGAACCGGCTGCCCAAGCACGTTGAAGATGGTCAGATCGACCGGCCCTGCTTCACGCATTTGGAATGAGATTGCGGTTTCCGGGTTGAAAGGATTGGGATAGTTCTGAAACAGCACAAAGGACTCCGGAACCTCGGGGTTTCCTTCGACGCTTGTGGGTGTACCACTCTTTGCGTGTAGCAGGCCGTACCCGTTTGCATCGGTGAAGTCCGGGTTGGTGTTGCCAAACTGGCTTTGCGCCCTTGCGACAAAAAATTCATTCTTTGAAATCCAATCATACTGAATCCACGTGTCGGTGTTGCTAGACGTGATTTCTCCTGCTACAACTGTCAAGTTGACCGCCTTGATATCCTGACGCAGTCTCAGGCACTCGAAGTCTCCGAGAGGAATTCTCACCATTCCCCAGCCGTCGATGTGGTTAATGGTCGTATCAAGGGAAATGTTGCCGAAGTCCGGGTAAAAACCATCCGTATCAATTTCCGTGGAAGTCCACATGTTGCCGAATTCGAGTGGCATTGGCGCCACGGTATCATTTTGAAAGAAAACGAAGGACGTGTCAATCGGCTCGGTGAAAGCTACACTGTCACCCCGCGTGATCAGATAGTCTGACGTTACATTGAGATAGTTGTAGGCCTCGTTATCCGGGAAATCCGGGAAAGTGATCTTCTGCACCCAGTTAACGTCCGGAAACCGTTCGATGCCCGGTAACCCGCCCGGCGGGAGGAATTCATTCACTACGAACACTGTGTCAACAAGGGGGGTCGATCGAAAGTCCCAGACCTTATTAGCGCCGGCTTCGCCAACATCGATTGGAATATGGAACCGTTCGTCTTCAATGATGGTCTGGGTAGTGCCAATCTGCCCAAGCAGATTTTGCTGGGTGATTTGAATCTGACCAAAGGCGGCCACCGGCAAAGTGAGAGAAATAAAAAGTAGCAAGGCTTTCCAGGACATAGAACCTCCTCATCAAGTTGTTGGGAATGTTGAATGGTATTAAATTAAGTGTAACTTTTTATGACAGGAAAGTAAATACCGCGATAACGGTATTTTAGCTGAGCCTGAGTTCAACGCTCCGGAAGCGCGGATTCTTTGCCGGTCGCTTTGTAACTCCGGAGCCAGGCCAGGGTCTTGTCAAGCGCCGGTTTGAATCCCCAGGGGCCTCGATCCGCGGCCACCGCAAGACGGCCATCTGTGCGCACTAGAAAGACCCGGTCAGGATGGGCGTTGTAGGCTGTGTTGATGGAATTGTCCATATTATCAATCAAACACGGAATCGAGACGTTCTCTTCCTTCATCATCATTTCGGCAGTGGTGCAACATTGACCGGTGTCTTTGGCTTCGAAGATTTTGAGCTTTTGAGCCAGCGGTTCCGGGCGACGGTCATCGACGGCGTGTGCTTCGCTGATGTAGACGATTCTAAACTCGACGATGTTCTTGAATGACTGATATATAGCTTCCATTTCGCCCAACTGGCGACGAAACGGAGGTCACGTGTAACTACCGAAGAAGAGTACGACCGGTTTCTTGCCCCGGTAACTGGCGAGATCCGTTTTGCTTTTGCGGTCCAGAGACTCGAGGATAAAGGTGGGGGCCATTTCGCCAACTTTCGGGGCGGTATCTGTGCGACTATTCCGGCTTGGCTGAGCATGCAACGCTTTGGTTGCCCCCAGGACAGCGCAAGGCACTGCGATGACGAATATCAATGATTTACAGGAAGATAGAAGGAAATGCATGCTCTTACCTCACACAGTGGTCAAATGATTCTGAGAGATGTGTAATATCAACATTCGTGATGAAACTGTCAATGAATTGCAACAGTGATGAAGACAATTATGGCGCCGTGGCGACCGGGCTGGTGCAAAGTCTGAATAGTGAACCAAGCGTGAGCGCGGTCTGGCCTGAAACACCCGCCACTATTTTTTCTTGAACATCTCCATAAATTTTTGTATTTACTGACTTCTTCTTAAACAGCTCCGGAATTCAGCTTGAGAATCCTGCTCATCTTCAATTCAAAAGCAGCACACGGTCGCGCCGGGAAACTTCTGCCGGTGATTCTCGACCAATTCGAGGCCGCGGCGGTTGAGGTGGTCGTCGAAATAACGCAGCACAGAGGGCACGCCATCGACATTGTCGCCGAGGCAAATCTACAGGGAATCGATGGCATTGTGGCCGCGGGTGGCGACGGCACTTTGTTCGAGGTGGTCAACGGCTTGTTCCGCAACTCGTCCGAACATCCGCCGCCGCTGGGTATCCTGCCAATTGGCACGGGCAATTCTTTTGCGCGTGATTTCGACCTCAATACGGGCGATTGGCTGAAAGCGGTGGCGATGATTGCACGGAATTCGCCAAAGCCTGTCGATGTCGCAAAATTTGTCACCTCCGGCAAAACCCACTATTTCCTGAACGTCATGGGCCTGGGTTTTGTCACTGAAGTCATGAAAACATCTATGGGATTGAAAGCGATGGGCAACATGGCTTATATTCTGGCGGTTTTTTACCAGATGCTATTTCTCGACTCTTACCAGTTTAAACTCAAAATAGACGGAGAATCGAGCGAACGGGAGGTCGCGCTGCTGGAGATTTCCAACACCCGTTACACTGCCCACAGTTTCTACATGGCGCCCGCCGCCAGGTTTGATGACGGCCTGCTCGATATTACGCTGGTAGGAAAAATCTCGCGCTGGCGACTCCTGCGGCTGTTCCCATCCATATTCACCGGGCAGCACGTTAACGCTCCGGAAGTCGAGACGTTTCGAGTCCGGGAGCTGGAAATCGAGACATCGAAGCCCATTCGCCTGGGGCCGGACGGAGAGTTGTTCGGAGAAACGCCGCTGAAAGTCGAATGCCTGAAACACGCAATCCGGGTTTTCCATTCATGAAATATTTGTTTTCCATCTACGTCTGGACCTTTGGCTTATTGGCGTTCGCGCTCATCCTTGGGACCACCGGCTTGCTGTCTTATTTGTTTCCTCGTGAAAAGTATGACCCCTGGCTGCAGTGGCTCTTGCGTTGCTATTTCAGGCTGGTTTTCGTTCGGGTGAAATCGCAAGGTGGTGAAAAATTGCGAGGCGACCGGGCGTACTTATTCATGGCAAACCATGTCAGCATGTTCGACCTGCCGCTGCTGGCGGCTTATGTTCCGGTCTGCTTTCGAGGTGTTTCTGCGCGGGAACAATTCGATTGGCCCGGCTTCGGCTGGTTTCTTCGGCGCTATGGCAACGTTCCAATCGATCGCGACAGTGTGCATGGCTCAATGGCCAGTCTTCGCAAGGCTGCAGACTTGCTACGCGCCGGAGAGTCGATCACGATTTTGCCGGAAGGCGGCCGCACTGAAGATGGCAATCTCGGGCGCTTCAAGAAACTGCCCTTTTTGTTGGCCCGCGAAGCTGCGGTCGATGTTGTGCCGATCGGGCTGGCTGGCCTGTTCGAGGTGAAGAACAAAAGAAGCTGGCTGGTCAGGCCGGGAACGATAGAAATCAAGTTCGGGGAAGTTATCCCGGCCGAACGTGTCACCAGCCTGTCGAATCGGGAATTAAGCGATTTGGTGCGGCGTGAGATCGCTGCATTGATCGAAGGGTAGACCACAAGATCATATCTTATCCGCAGCGTCGGATTCAATGGGTGCCCCCGAATCCCTGGAGATATCTATAAAGGAATGCACCGCCTCGAGCAAAGCGGCCTTTTTGATAGGCTTGCATAAATAGTCCGAGCAGCCGGCATCCAGACACTTTTGCTTTGCTTCCTCGCCTTCATGGCCGGTCAAAGCCACGATTGGGACATGCTGTCCCGAATCCAGCTCACGGATGGCCTGTGTGGCATCATAGCCGTTCATGACTGGCATTTCCATATCCATTAAGACCAACGAAACCTGATAGCGCTGGAACGTCTGAACCGCCTCCTGGCCATTTTGGGCGAACAGCAGCCTGAAGTCAGTGCTCTTGCTCAAATTGTGTGCGAGCAGGTTGCGATTACAGGCCGAATCATCCACAATCAAAATTCGATGACGGGTATCAATCCACTTGGCAGCGGCGTCCAAGATGACCTTCTTGCGGATGGGTTTGGTGAGGAAGTCATCCATACTCAAGACAACGCATTTTTCACGGTACTCTTGCAAGGCGTGCGCCGTCAGCGCAAGTATGGGAGTCCGCTCATCGCCCAGATGCTTCTCAAGCTTGCGGATCTCGCGAGTCGCCTCCAAGCCGTCCATAATCGGCATTTGGATGTCCATAAAAATCAGGTCGTAATGACGCTGCATAACCGTGTCTACCGCATCTCGACCGTTCTCGGCATAGTCCACCGGATAACCGGCCTTGACAAGAATTCTCAAAGCCAGGTCCCGGTTCTCAGGGATGTCCTCAACCAGCAGGATTCGGGATTTCTCGCGCTGCATGGCGGACGGCGTGGCGACCGGCTGCGCGGCAGGCGATAAGTTGAATTCCTGTCTCAGGATTTCATGGAGATCCGACCGCTTTACCGGCTTGGTAAGCATTCTGGATATCCGCAGCTCTTCCTGGACCTGCGAGGGAACGCCGCCCCAGGATGAAAGCATTATCCTTTGCAGGTTGCGATTTTGTTTCTTCTTGCGGATAGCCTCGGCAACTTGGACTCCGTCCATCTCCGGCATTTGGTGGTCAAGAATGACCAGGTCGAACGACAAGTCTTTCTCTTCCAAAAGCTGCAGAGCAGCCATGCCGTGTTCGGCTTCCCATACTTTTGCACCCCAGGCGGACAGAGTTTTGTTGAGAACAAGACGATTTGTCTGGTTGTCATCGACCACCAGAATATGGTATCCAGGCGTTGGCAGGTAGAATCAAAGTTTGTGTCCGGGAGAGTTTCTGAAAACTGCAGAATCTGGTTACGCGAAAGCACTAGCTCGCCGACAAAATCCATCAGGTCATCCAGTACCGAAACATCAACTCTGATGGCGGAATCGCCTTTGTTCCATAACTCGCCGACCTCGGGTTTACCTGCTTTCTTCTTCGTCGTTGAGTCTTTTGACAGCGCTTGCTTTTCTAACGACTTAAGAGCTGGTGGTTCAGGGTCGTTATCACTTTTCTTTTTTGATGGTGGCTTTTGCTCCGGCCCAACAGGCTCTTCGAGATTTCCACCGCTTTTTTCGCCTTCCGTCTTCCGTGAAGCCAGTTCCCGATCTTCTGAAACAGACTGCTTGTTTGCTTCTTCCAGAGCGTCTTGTTCGGCTTCGCTTTGAGGGTCGTTTGGCTTTGTGCAGGCTTCTTCTTTTGGCTCAGAAGATTGTTCAGATGTAGTTGTTCTTGGGGGAGGTAGCACCTCATCGATTTCAACTTCGTCGCTACCCGTCTCTGTCATGGCCTTGTGCAGTACTTTCAGCTGATCCAGAGAGTCCAGCAAGAAGGTAACGACCTCAGAGCTGATCTGGCGTTTGCCGTCCCGAATTTCGGTGAGTACTTCTTCGGTGATGTGCGCCAGGGCGCCGAAGCGATTCATGCCGACAATGCCAGCGTTACCTTTTAAGGTATGGAAGGCGCGAAAAATATTGTCGAGCAGTTCGCGATCGTCGGGCTGACTCTCGAGGTTGACAATCTCCTGATCGAGCAGATCGATATTCTCTTTGCACTCGTCCAGGAAGATTTTCAAGAGTTCATCGTGTTCGTCCATGTATCGCTCTGAACTCGCCTCGTCACGCGATGAGGTCATTCGATTTAACAAGTCTGGAATGATTGAATTGTACTGTCAGGCTACGTTATCGGCAACATCCTATATCTTCTGAAGATTAGGGCGGGAAAAAATATCTTGGGAGAACGCCCGCTAGAACCCACTCAGAATTGAAGCCCCCCGGCAATCTCGCTGCTCCGGATGAAGATCACATCGCAAACAGCGCGCGATGACATTACCTGCTTTCGCCAGACTATGTTAGATTGGAAGATTGAGAGAAGTTCGATTGCGGGCGGCTAACCATTCCGCCCGCAATGAATGGAGGATCACCATGGTGTAACTCAAATCTATCACTGCATCTTTACAGGCAACGCCGCCGGGCGCGGATGAAAGTAACAAAAGCTTAATCCCGTGGAGCAACCCCTATTTCTGCAAAGAAACTTTGCGAGTCAGCGTTTGCCGCCCGGCCTGCAATCTCAAGAAATAGATGCCCGATGCCATTTCGAAACCACGCTGGTCACGGCCATTCCAAAAGACTCGTTTGAAACCGGGCTCCTGAATCTCATCCACCAGCAGGTGGATCTCCTGGCCCAACAGGTTGTACAGCGTTAACCGGACTCGCGTTGCCTGCGGCAGGGCATACTCGATGCGCGTCTCCAGATTGAATGGGTTCGGGTAATTCTGACTGAGCGACATGCGGTCAGGAAGCGGTGGCTCATCACCCACATTTGCCGCTAACGTCAAGGTCTCATCACTGGCGACGGCGGAAGCGACTTCAAGAATGAGTTCTGGCGCGGCTAGTCCCTCTTTCGTGCTGTACGCGACCTTATCGGCAGATGCGCTGCTGAGTGCAAAAGTATAAACCCCATCGCCTGAAATCGCCGACTTGACGTCAAACTCCACGTGTGTCTCGGAAGCAACGACGCCGGCCGAACTCAATGCCTGGCCCGCCAGCAGCGGTGAATTTGTCCAGTTGATGCCGCTTTCTTCCCATACTGTGGGGCTGCTGGCATAGGTATTTGAAGCGGCAAACGCTTGCCCGCCATCCACACTGGCGCCGACTGCATACAGCCGCAAGCGGGCACTCTGCATCTGACCGCTGACGCCGATAACCACAAATTTAAAATAGGCGCGGTAGGACTCGGCTTCCACGTTGACAGTCTCTTTGCCACCGTAGTTCCGCGTTGGCCGCGAAGCTTTAACCTGGGCATCATGCGTCGGCGCAAAAACCAGCTCCTTCGCTCCGCCGGTTGTCACCGTCACCAAAACCGTCGCGGGATCCGAAACGGCGCCGTCATCATCTTTCACGGTGTAGAGAAAGCGGTCGCGGCCAACCAGGCCGGGGTTTGGCGTGTAAGTCACAATGCCTGTGGCCGAAGCGACACTGACGTTGCCGTTGAGCGGTGATGTCGAAATTGTGACCGTCGAAACCACCAGCCTGCCGTCAGGATCGTGGTCATTGCTGAGAACAGGAACCTTGACGGCGACGCCCTTGTTTGTGGTTGCATCGTCATCAACTGCTACGGGTCGTACATTGTCTCCGCCACCACCGCTGTCTCCCATCCGAATGATGAGCTCGGGCGGGGAATCGCCGTCTTTGGAGCTGTACTCAGCCTTATCGCTGGACTGATTCTTTACAGCAAAGCTGAAAGTACCGTCCCCTGAAATAGCCGCTGTCACGTCAAACTCAACGGTCTGCCCAACTGCGACCGCGCCAACGGAACTGAGGGCTGACGGGCCAAGCAATGGCGCGTTGTTGAACGAGACAAGCGATTCCGTCCACGGTTCGTTTGTGCCCTGAAAATTGTTGGACACCGAGTAGATAGAGCCGCCATCGATACTGCCGTTGAGCACCACCATTCTGATTATGGCACTCTCAACCGGTCCGGTGATGCCTTCAACTGTGAATTTCAAATAGGCGTGAAACTCGGGATGGTCCACTTTGAGAAGCGTTCGGTTACCATAGTTTCTGGTGGCTCGCGTCGATTTCACGTAGGCGTCCTGGTTTGCTGCAATTTGCAGCACGCCGCTTTCGCCGGTCTTTTCGGTCACGATAGCCGTCACACGGGCCGGAGTTGAAACAGCGCCCCGCTCATCTTTGATAGAGTAGGTGAAACTATCCGTGCCGCTGAAGCCGGCATGCGGAGAATAAATGATGCGACTGTCAGCGCTGTTGATGCTCGCCGTTCCGTGGCCGGGCTGTGTCGTAATCGCGATGGTAGCCGGAACAAGCTGTCCATCCGGATCGCGGTCATTGGCAAGAACGTCTGCCGACACCGGCGTGTTCTCTCTCGTGCGGACCGTGTCAGTTGCAGCCACCGGCGGCAAATTCTGGTGACCGCCACCACCATCGACACAGATGTTCAAATCGGCGCCGGCGAAAGCTTCCCAATCGTAAAGGTGGAATCGGCTACCGGCTTCGTCGTGCACGGCCACGAAGCCTTTTGGAAAGGATGGGCCAGCGGTGGAGGAAGTGACTTCCAGGCCATCGGCACCGAGCCAATAATCTCCACTAGCCGCCGCTGGGATGATCGTCTTCAGGAAGCGATTGCTGCCCTGGCGTTCATAGATCTTAACCGTCGAATTGCCTTGGCTGGAGAGCAGCAGGTAGCCGGTGCCGTCGTCGCATTTGTAGAGGCCAACGCCTTCACGGTCGGCTACGACTCCGTCTTCCAAAGCGAACAAAGCGATGGCATCGCTGTTCATGGTCGGGTCCGCGTGGTATTTGTGAATGCCTTTGCCCTCTTCGGAGATATAAATAAAACCCAAATCATCGTCAGCGACAAACCCTTCCGCGGTTTTGCCGGCGTAGTTGAGATCGCGCACAGGCGTGACAAAAACTCCGGAGGCCGTTCCGTTGTCGGAGATTCGATATTGGCGAATGGCGCCGCCATTTTTAGGCCGGTCGAACACGAACAACGCGGCGTCCGCTGGGCGGCGATAAAGCCCGAATCCGTAGGTGTCCGGTTGGATGTTGTTGCTGTCGCTGCTGGCGTCCGCAAGCGGCAGCAAGACGTTCGAGCCGGTGTAGTCCGGGTTGAGTTTGAACACAGCAAGTTTGCCGGCGTCGCGCAGGTTCGCGGCCACCAGCGTCACCCGCTGGCCGGCAAACTCCACATCTGATCGGACTTCGATATTGTTGGAGCGGCCGGTTTGCGGCAGAACCTGCAGAATCTCCCCGGCCATATTCCAAACATAGATGCCTGCAACTTTGTCGGTGCCAACGATGATGCTTCTTTCCGGCTCGGTCGGATGAATCCAGATTGCGGGATCATCTGCATTGCCGGCAGTCGGCGCAGTGCTCAGCACCGGCTCGACGATGCCGGCTTGTGCGAAACCGTTGTCGGTGACCGTGATGGCAACGATGGCCTGATCGACGCCCCCGCGACCGTCAGCCGCCTGGTAGGAGAACTTCACGGTTCCAAGGAAACCGGGGTGCGGCAAGTAAGAAAATGAGCCGTCCGAATTCAGAGTCAGGCTGCCCAGCAGCGGCGGGGTAATCACGGTGGCTGTCAATAAGTCGGAATCCACATCGACGTCGTTGCCGAGCACGCCAGGCTGCAGCAGCGTCAACGCCGGACTGTCCAGCAGGTAGGTGTCATTCCGGGCCACAGGTTTGGTGTTGCTGGCATCGGTGCCGGTCAGGATAATCAGCTCAGGCGGAGTGGCGCCTTCGCGGGTGTTGTATTCGACACGGTTGGTACTGCCATTCTGAATGGCGAAGCTGAAGATACCGTCTCCCGTAACCGCGGCAGTGACATCGAAATCTACGAAGGTGGCGGCCAGAACCCTGCCTGCGGCGCTCAAAGCGGGTGTCTCGATTGCCGGGGCGTTGGCCCAGGTCAAAATCCGTTCATCCCAGGGCGTCACTGTACCGGAATGGTTATTGGAGACCAGGTGGATGGCGCCACCGTCATCGCTGCCATCCACGGCAAATAGTCTGACTACAGCATTTTGAACCGGAGCGCTCAGACCCGCAACTTCAAATTTCAGGTAAGTGTTGAAAACACCGCGCTCGACCTTGGCGGTCGTCTTGATTCCGTAATTCTTACTCGGACTCGAGAACTTTACTTGCGCGTCGTGGCTGGAAATAAATCGAGAGGTGTCGCTGACGGTCTCTTGAGCGAAAAGCCCGCCGCCGGTAAGGGTCGCGACCAGTATAAAAACTGGCAATTGAAGAAATTGCATGACGTAATCCACTGCATTGTTGCAGCGCCTGAGTTGGTGGTGGAATTGCCGTCAGATCGATACTTAAATGGCTACTTAAATAAGTACATACGAAACGGGAGCGTGCGTAATTAACCAAACCGGTTACATAAGACAATAATCCTTGATCTTGCATTACCTCAGCGGTATATTGCAGCTACGTTGTGTATTTTTCAGCGTGTGTAAGGCTCACCACCAAACCGAGGAGGAACCCATGAAACATCGAATCCAATCTCTTGCAAGCCTGATTCTGTTGCTGTTGCTGGTGCAACCGGCTTTGCCGCAAGAGAGCGTCGCCGTGGTCGCGCCACCATCAGAAGCTGGTGAAGGCCTCGACCTGCAGGTGGTGGGCGAGCTATTCAAAGAGGCCGAAAACCTGGAAGCTTTCGAAAAAGCGCTCAATGACCCTGAGAGTGGCGTCAATAACCTGGACTTGAATGAAGATGACGAAGTCGATTACGTGCGCGTGGTTGAAGAAGCCGCGGACGACACCCGCGTCATCATTTTGCAGGCTGCGCTGGCGGAGAATGAATTCCAGGACGTCGCCACCATCGAATTGGAAAAGGAAAGCGACGAAAAGTACAACATGCAGGTGCACGGCAACGATGAGATTTACGGCGCTGACTACTACGTGGCGCCGGCACATGTGCATGTTCATACCTGGCCCATCATTCATTGGATGTACCGGCCGCTCTACCGGCCATACCGCTCGACCTTCTATTATGGTTTCTACCCGCGCTGGTGGCGACCCTTTCGTCCCGTGCATGTCAACGTTTATCGCACCCGCACGGTCCACTTCAGAACCAGACCTACGTTTGCCGCCACACGAACCACACGGGTGAGAACCGTTACCCGCGTCAACTACAAGCCGCGGACCTCAACTCATGTGCGCAAACGAACCACCGTCACTCGCAAAGCGAGCGTCACACGCAAGAACCCAAAGACGGGAAAAACCACGACGGTGAAAGCTGGAGCCAAGAGGACAAAGAATCCCAGAACGGGTAAGACGACAACGAAGGTGGGCGTCAAGAAAACCACCAAAACCAAAGGCGGGAAGAAAACAACCCGGGCCAAAGGCGCCAAAAAGACCAAGGTAAAGAAGGGTGGAAAGAGAAGACGCTAAAGGCTGGTTCCGTCTCAAGAAGGTCGAGGGTTTTCTGACCATCGACCTTCTTGCCCTGCTACGCCAGATATTCTGTGAACTCCTGCTTGAGCGCTTTGTAGATTTTCACTTTGAACGGCACGGTCTTTTCGCAAAGCTCCTCAATGGTCAGCCACGACCAGGCGTCGAATTCCTCATCCGTTGACCGAGCCAGGTGCGAGTCGGAGTAGGCTGCGCCCAGCCTGAACAGGAACCACTTGTGCACCTGACCCCGGAAATGCATGCTCGCGGAGATGTCTTCGGGGAACTCATACGCGAGCCACAAGGGGTGCTCGGCAATGAGTTGCAACTCGCCGTCGGCAAGCCCGGTTTCCTCGAAAACCTCCCGAACAATGCCGTCCAAAGCCTGCTCTGATTTATCCAATCCACCCTGCGGCAATTGCCAGGCATCGTCGCTGTTCTTGCGTCTGAAGGCGAGTACTTTTCCCGCATCGTTGACGATAATGGCACCAACTCCCGCGCGGAATTTGTCCGAGTTCATAGTTTTCTCTGGCTTGATTGCTTCATATTGATATCACGGAGTTTTGCGCAAAAATGAAACTAGCCACGGATTTGTTCGGTGAGTTCTTGATGCAATTCTTTCAATAACCAGAAAGCGTTCGAATTGTTTTTCGCAACACACCCTCAGACATCAGTGAAAATCCGTGTGCATCCGTGGCAAGTTTTGAATATCTCTGGTTGCGGCTTCTATCGGACTGGCATTGTGAGCGAGACAACCGGGCTCGTCACTCCCTCACCATGACATCTGGACAAGAAACGAATGATTTCTGATGAAGGCAAGGTGCGGTTGCGAGGACAACTCTTATGCGCTCAAACAGAATGCCTCGAAAAAGTCAGCGGTCACTCACCAAAGTCACCACGTCATCATAAACCCTGCGTTCAAAGCCGCTTAACGTAGAATCTGAATCAAAAACCGGGAAGACATAGACGGGCTCGCAAACCGCCTGCCAGGTGCTGTCGGGCAGCGGCACAATATTCACTTCGAGATGGCCGTAGTGTTTGCCGCCGTCAAGCAGAACCCCATCTTGCCAGACCTCCGGTGAATCTCGGTGGGCGAGATATTTTTGGTAGGGGTTGCTCAGCCCCGCTTCGGGACCGCGCAGGCCATCACCGCCAATTCCGACATCGTAGAAATGAATGGTATGGGTCTCAAATCCCATCCGGCCGTCCGCTGCGATCTCTCTTCCAGTGACCTCTGACCGTTCCCAGATTTCATCATGGCCACTGAAAACGGCATCCACGCCGTAGCGCATAAATAACTGAGTTAGCCTGCGAACGGGCACACCGGATTGTTTGTCCAGACCGTCTCCAACGCCGGGCGGCCAGCCATGGGGACCGGAAGAATATGGGCTGTGATGGAAAACCACAAAGGTAAATGCGCTGTGGTTTCGGGATGCCTCCAACTCGGTCTCGAGCCACGACCATTGCTCGGAGCCGGGATTGAATCCCGGTGAATGGCCACCCGACTGGTCTCGCTCACCAAGCAAGAAAAAGTTTGTATCATTTATTGAGCCACCAGGAGTGCCGTTGGTCACGTCGAGAAACAGAAGGGTGACGGGCCCATAATCGACGCGGAAGTAGCGGCCTTCATGCTCCGGCACCGGGGAAAGGTTGGCTGGCGACTCAAGGTAGGTTCGAAAGCGTGCCACGGCCCGCTCCGAGCCCGGCTGGCGATAGCCGTCCAGGCGAGGACCCTCATAATATTCATGATTACCAGGCGCAGCGAAAAACGGGATTTCGCTCGCGATACCGGCAGCTTGCTCTGCGCCCGTGAGATGGCGCCAGAATTCATCCCAGTCGCGCTGCTCGCCGCCAGACTCAACCAGGTCGCCGGCAATGGCCACGAAGTCGGGCTGCCGGGCTTTGATGACTTTCAGATTGTTGGCATAGCCAACGGTCTGGTCGAGAAGATAGGTGCGCGCCTTGCCGCTGACGGGCGCTACCCATTTGGCTTGTTTTCCAGTTGACTCCGGCTCGGTTTCGCAGTCCGCGTAAACCACAAAGCGGATGGCATTTTGCGGACCGGGCGCCGTTCTGAAATGCGCGCTGAACTGGCTCTCGCCCTGCTGCACGGTGTAGACATAAGTGGTGTTTGGCGTCAGTTCTTTTAGCCGGACCCGATGTCGATAGGGCGGCGCCGGAGCTTCGCCATTGAGAAACGTCTGATTCTCCCAGTCTGAATAGGCAAGCGCTTCAGCCGGAACAGGAACAGAACTCAGGCTCTTGCTTGCGGATGAACCTTCCTCTACGTAAGTCACAAACCCGGGAGAATCGTCTTCGGAAAACCAAATCAGGGTCATCTCGGTTGCGGATGGATTCTGCAGATAGGGCCGGACGCGGAAGCCACTTTCCCCATCGGAGAAACAGAAGCCGGCTGAACACAGAGCCAAGCTACTCAGATGAAGCAGGGCGAGCCAGCGTGCTTTTGCAATCATATCTTGGTTTCGTAGTTAAGCATGGTCGTCAAGGGCAGCCGCGCTTATTCTGGATTAGTTGTCATCAGGAAATCAAGAACCCTTCGATTTACCAATTCTGCCTGAACGATTGTTAAGTCGTGGCCGGCATTCGGTATGATTTCCGTTTGTATCTGCGGCGCCAATGTGTTGAGACGTTCAACAGCTTTTTTTGCGGGATAGAGTTTCTCATTTTCACCGACCAAGAAGAGCGTTGGCGCCTTGATGCTCTGTAATTCATTATCCGTCAAGACAGAGGGTGTGATTGGCATCCGGAATTTAAAACATTTGAGGCCGAGCATGGCATCATCAACCAAATCATCTATCTGTTCCAGACTATGCTCATCAGTCTTCTTGCACAAATCTTCAAAAAGCCATTCTACCATGAATTTCGTCATGAAGTAACGATAGGGCAACGCGGAGAGCATGCCACGCCACGCCCACTCTGCCGGAATATCATGGATTGTCGCCACCGGGGCGAGCCATACGACCTTGTTGAGCCTGGTTGGATGAGCAAGTGTGTATTGGCTTGTCAGCCAGCCACCAAATGAAAGCCCCATAAGATTGATACTGTCTCCGAGAGTAAGCGCAGTAAACAGCTCATCGAGCCAGTGCGTCATGTCATCAGAACTCTTGATGTTGCGAGTATTGACACTGCGGCCAAAGTCGTAAATGTTGTCAACAGCATAGACTCTGTAGTGAACGGATAGTGTCTGAATATTGGGTATCCAGATAAGAGATGAAGCGCTGGTAGAAGGTAGCAAGACCAAAGGTGGCGCATTTACCGGACCGCTGATGCGAACAAAAGTCCGGCCATAAGATGTTTCCACGACCCTGGATTCCGAAGCAACAGGCCACGCTCGCGCTCTCTTGTCATAATGGTGCAGATATTGTTCTTTGGCCTCTGCCGATTTAAACGGATAGTGGTCAGGAACTTCTGACATATCCTGCTCAGAAAACAAGGACATGACAAACCAGGAAAAGGCGATAAGTGTTATAATTGCAACGGCGCCTAGTCCAATGAGAAGTTTTTTCAATGTCGACATCTTGCGTGGAACGTCGCTTCTTACCGATACCACATAAGTCTTTTCATCATTTCCGGGCCAGCCGTCTGTTGAGCTGCTAGTTAGACACACTATATCATGTTGTCGCGAATAACTTCGCTAGCGTCAATTATCATCTTTGAAATTTTCTGATTGCCACCTCCATCCAATTCAAAAGTATGGGGCACTGATGAATCACAATATATCATTCCCATTACATAGTGGTTTTCATCAATAACTGGGTAGCAAATATACGACCTGCGATCTGGAGTTCTATGTCCTAGTTCGGAGGTACTGTAATTGTACTGTGTAACCATGCGCTTCTGAAAGTCGTGGCTGCCATCAAAATTCTCAACAAGGGGGGTCTTTTCTTGGAAAGCTTTTGCGATAATTCCTCTAGTTGTGTTGAATTTTCTCTTTCCACCGCCACCGTTGGGAATATAGTCAAATACCTGAAGGAATTTCGAGTCTGATATCGGAACGTGATAGGTGCATCTAATGCTGGACACACCCTCTGATCTCAAAAGTTTTACAAGGAGCTTGAGCTGTGATTGAATTGAGGCTTGTTTTTGATCTAGAAAGAACCGATACTCGAGCACTTTCATGGTGAGAATAAGGACAACTGGTATTACTATCCAGTACATTGACCAATCGATTTTTGCAAGGATGATAGAAATCGCTGTTAGGCTTGCGAACTCAGTTGCCCAGAAAATCAAGTATTTCTTCTTCATTTCATTTCCAGCCTAGAATAAATGTGACGATTGGCAATTCATATGGCGATATCTCCTGTGAGCTTGCTGCCTCTGCTATGTGTGGCGAAATATCAGAGCACTTTATTTCTCTCGGCAAAAACAAATCCTGAAATTCAATCTTGCCGAACCCCGCAGAATGAAATGAATCTGCAATCTCATTTTCGTTCATCAAGTAGGAATCCATCTCAACGAATTCCTTTGAGTCTGTGGTAAAGCGGATTATTCTAGCTTTGTTTGCATCTATGCCCTTAAGATTTCTGAGACTTTCTCCCCAAACATGATGGGGCAGCGTGCCTATGAAGATTCCTTCAGTTTTCATGACACGATGCATTTCTGAATATAGTTTTGGCCTATTATAGGGATCGTAAAGAAAAGCCGTAATGGCAGACATCGATGAGTGCTTAAATGGTAGTTCGAGGGCGCTACATTGCACTCTAGCAATAGAATTCTCGCGAGAATTGAGTTGCAGCATTCCATAAGATAAATCAGTTTGAATTATGCGCGATTCTGGAATGCGGCAATATTCACGGGTTCGCCCTCTTCCGGCACCTAGTTCAACGATAACACCTTTCGGGATTAAAGGAAAGGCAAACTCTTTGCAGAAGTTCGCTGTTGCAGAATCAAAATTTCTTGAAGTAATATGAGCATGATCGTAGTATTCGCTAGCGAGAATTTCGTACCCACTACTTGACATAGTCTATGAATCCATAATGTTTCTTTAGTAACCTGACAGTTATTCGATGTTCCGCATTTTGATCTAGACATTGTCTCCTGCTCGTGGAAGATTTGCTGCCCACATGCTCACCCCGCCAAGCTATCTCCCGCTGCAAGAGTTCAACCTTGAGAATCGAATGATCGTCCGGCTCGTGGTTGAACATCTGGCTCGCTCTGGGGAAGGCATTCCCCGATTCATCATGCGAGCCAATGTTAGCGAGTATCTAGGATGCTACCTTGTATATCGCTTCAACTATCGCTTCAACGTTGTTGACTGCTTGTTCTGTCATCCTCTGGTTGATTGGCCAGCGAACACCAGGATTGGTAGGATCCATATCCGCCTCGTGGGCAATCTTATTCCTTCTATCTATAATCAATTTCAGTGCTGCCTTGACATCAGCTCCCGTTTTATCCAGTTCTCGGCCAACTGAATCCCACAACCTAATTTCGGAAACCAATCTTATTGCATCTGCGATCTTGTCGGGTTCCTGAAAACTCTGCCATGAATGACGTTCTCGGATGCATTCGTCAAGCCACCCATTCTCTGCCGGATTGGTTTCACCTAAATGTGCTGCTCTCAAAGCCACCTGAAACCTTAGATACGAATCTGTCTGCCTTCGAGATCTCGAATAAATATCAAGCATTCCTAATCTAACAAATTCATGAACAAAATGATCCAGAGCACTAACCGCCAATACAATCTCGGCTCTAAGTATATCAGAGAGGTCAACCACTTCTGTCGTCATTCTATTTACAGCAACAATTGTGGATGACAGTGCTCGGATATTTTGAATATTACTGCGGAATTGGTCAATTGCCTGCTGCATTTTCTATCAAAGTCGCGATTTTCTTTGCCAATTCAGTGAAAATCGTGTTGAATTCCCTTTTTTTGACTCTATCCTGCTCCAAAACACTACCGACATGGCGAAACATGTCGTCAGTTAGCGCAAAAACTGGTGTTCGATGAGACTGTGACGTCGCAATGAGTGTATTAAAGTCTGGGATTTGTGCAAGACAGTAAGTGGAACTAAAATCATCACTAATGTTGCCATAGTCTTTGTCCGCGAGAACCATGTTGTTCTTCCTTAGAGCTGGCACCAACTTTTCAGAAACCAACTTGTTAATTTCATCTATCCAGACTTGGAAACCTTCAGTTGCTTTACCCTTTCTAGGTCTATATTTTTGTATCACAGTTCCCAGCATTTTGGGGATAGTTTTCGGAAATGGATATGCCGCGTTTTGCAGCACGGCAATAGATTTTGCCTTTTCCGCCCAAGCATGCCACTTAGGTAAGACGGTGCTCAGAGAGTCAATGGCCATTCTAGAGAAATAGTCAGGAGCGGTTGGAACTAGAAAGTAGTGACTCGTCATTAATAGGTTCTGATTTATTGCACCAAGACTTGGATTCATGTCGATGAGAACATAATCAGCGCCTTGAGTTTTTGCGGTTTTATCGATGAAGTGTGATAAAGAACCTGGTAGATTCTGGAGTGCTTGGATTGATCCGGATAGTTCCTGAGAGATGCCGAGTGTCACTTCGTATTCAGAAAAATTGATATGCCCTGGTATGAGGCTCAGCCCATTTACACCTTTGACCTCAATGCACTCGATAGCCTCAATCGGCTCTGGCCGTGATTCGAACGCAGGGGCCAAACCCGCCTTTATGTTCTGCTCCGCATAATTTTCATAGAATTTTTCAAAACCATTGATCCCTTCATAACCCAATACGAGACCCGTCAAGTTACACTGGGGATCAGCATCAACAAGAACCACCTTGTTACCTCGCGACGCAAGCATCCAGCCAAGATTGAAGGTGGTGGTGGTCTTACTTACCCCACCCTTATGATTGAACATTGATATTCTTGTTGCCATAAAAATATGCGTCCTTTCCAAATTACAGTTCGTGCTTGAGCCACATGTTAGAACCGTAGCAACTAGTCGTGCTCACAGAAAAAATGCGAGCCACAGCGAGTATTTTTTCCTGCGCATTTTGTTAGGATTCTATTGTCTCGACACCTGCATCTCGTATTTGATACCACCTTCTGTCGGAATCTGCTAAGATCTTTTTAAACCGGATGTATAGCTTGTTTCTTGTCTCTTGGTCGATATCACCTTGGGCCTCAAGGTGGCAAATATCAGTATCAAGTTCATAAAACTGATTCAACGTAAGGGAGATGCTAACCCAAAGCTTCTTATGGTTAAATATTCCGTCCCAAGCCGATACTACAGATATGGATGCGCTCGTTACCAATGATATCAACCCAAAAACCCTTCCTAACTCTTCTCCTACGAAAGTTCCGATCCCAATACACACGGTTGTTATTGCAGCTACCGCTCCTGTATAGATTGCAATATTGGCAGCCTTATATTTGTTGTTAGAACGACTTTTCCGCAATCTCTGTATCTCGCGAGAAATATCACCTTTTAAAACATCTAAGTCTGCTGGAATATCCATAAGTTGTCCTAGTAACCCAACCTAGTTTATTGGATCCAAGATTTCGGCCACATCATGTCCGATAAACCAGTCGTCACAGATTGTCCTAACGACCTTCAAATCAATGAATTGCTCTCGCAATTCGGAACGCTGTCGCCTTTGTTACTGGACATGTTACGGTCCAATAACCATGTGTCGAGCATGGCATCTCCGTGGTGAGCGACTATGGCACGGATCAGCTTTGCATTCTGCGTTAGGCCTGCCATAGCAACGTCTGCTTCTGTCGTGGATGTCAATTAGGAGCCTGCATCCTCTCCCACCCGAATTCGGCTGGTCATGAATGGTTTAGTTGGAGACGCTTCAGATAGTGACAAGAAGATAGAAAAGTCTATTGGGCATATCAAGCAGAAAATTGCGCTCCTGAAACATGCTCAGCCTACAAACTCGGGCTCTCATCGCGCATCAGACTTTTCTCATGACACATCGAACTTTTCTCATGGCACATCAGGCTTATCTCATGCCGCATCAGACTTTGCCTATTGCACATCAGGCTTTTCCCATACCGCATCAGACTTTTCTCATGGCGCATCGGACTTTTCTCATGCCGCATCAGACTTTTCCCATAGCGCATCAGGCTTATCTCATGCCGCATCAGGCTTTTCCCATACCGCGTCAGACTTATTTCATCGCGCATCGGGCCTATTTCATGATTTTTCCGCTGCCCGGCATCGTTTGCAGCTCGTGTTTCATAACTCCGCATTCACCGGAGAGCGAGCGAATCCGTGTGCAGTGCTTTGTTTGACTCCTTTATACCCAAACATTATTCTCTGCTGTTAGCTCACCGCCGGCATCCCCCGTATTTACCACACCTTTTGGTTCAACCAGCATCATTTTACATTCACGCTCTGCTACAGGCTTATGTTCAACACCCCTCGGGATTACGAACATTTCTCCGCTTTGCAGGGTGACCTTGCCGTCACGAAATTCAATATCAAGGCTGCCCTCGATGACAATGAAAACCTCATCTGTTTCGGGATGAGCATGCCAAACAAATTCCCCGGAAACTTTCACCAGCTTGAACTGGTAATCGTTCATTTCTGCGATTACTCTTGGTGACCAATGCTGGTCGAACATTGACAGCTTATCTCTAAAGTTGATTGGCTCGTACTTCATCAGTCCTCCTGGCAGCTAACATTCCGCGCTTATGTCAATGCGACGCCGGCTTGCGGCGAAGCAGTTCTACTGTTTCCCGGGTGGGCAGGCGTACCGGTCAGGTCTCAACACGGAGCCGCGGAGCAAACGGAGAAACACGGAGTTGTCGTCTCTGCAAGCACTTTCTCCGTGAAACTCCGTTGACTCAGTGGCTCCGTGTCAAAAGGATGTTTCAATCTTTCGAACAAACCGAGACAAGCTTGACAAGATGAGCGGCTGACAAACTCAACTTCCGCCATCCCTGGCAGAATATTTAATGGACAGTCAGGTTTGCTTTGAACACGGAGCCGCGGAGAAACCGGAGGAACACGGAGTTCCTGTCTCTGCAAGCAAGTGCTCCGTGAACCTCCGCTGACTCAGTGAGACTCCTTGTTAAAAGGACGTTTCAATGACCACTTTGACTCAGGTCAGCCGCGAGCGACAGCCGTAACGCCACCATCTCCTGGCCGTTGCGGACCAGCAGGAGGTCGTTGACCAGCACCGGGTGGTTCCAGGTCTTGCCCTCGATGGCCGGGAAGCGCGCCAGCTCCGTGAACTGGTCAGGGGTTGCCGCGACCAGCGCCAGCTCGCCCTTCTCCGACACCACCAGCAGTACCTCCTGGTCGGCCAACAGGACGAGCTGGCCGTGGCCGTAGCGTCCGCCCTTCCACTTGCGCTTGCCGTCCACGAGGTCGATGCACGCGAGAATACTGCCGTCGAAACCGAAGGCATGGTCATTATGAACCACGAAGTCGTTGAAGCTGGACTTCAGCCGGCGCGAGGTCCAGCGTTCTTCGACAGTCCATCCCGCGGGTCCATGCGTCACCGCGATGCGGCGCGTGCCATTTTCCTCGGCGCTGATCAGGATGTTGTCGTCCGCGGTCAGGGCCGGCTGAACGATGCTGCCACCCGGCCACGGGTGCTCCCAAAGCAACGCGCCATCGGCCGGCGAGACGCTGATGGCGCCGTTTCCGCTCAGTTGCAGGACCTGCGCAACGCCAGCGATGGTCAATAGATGTGGCGAGCTGTAGCTCTCACCACCGGCCGGACCGAACCAGCGCGGCTCACCGGTGGCGAGGTCGTAGGCGACCAGTGCGCCGGCGTGAACGATAACGAGGTCTTCGACCACCAACGGCGAACTCGCAAAACCCCAGACCGGGACCTTCTCGCCGGTATCGGAGGCCGCATTGCGTGTCCACAGGACGGCGCCGTCACGAGCGTCGAGCGCGTTCAGGATTCCGGTCGCACCGAAGGTGTATACGCGACCGGCGCTCAGGGTCGGCGTCGCGCGTGGACCAGGGTTGGCAGCCGCGCCCAGGAAGCGAGCGGCATCGCGGTGTCTCCACACCGGCTCGCCGCTGGTCACGTTGTAGCAGGCCACCACCTCGTCGTCACCGCGCTGCTCCTGGGTGTAAAGCAGGTCGCTGCTGACCGCGAAGGACGACCAGCCCGGTCCGACCGGCCGGCGCCACAGCTCAACCGGGGGCGATGCAGACCAGTCGGTCTCAATGCGCACGCCGGAGATGTGGCCGTCGCGATTGCGTCCGCGAAAGCCGGGCCAGTCGGCTGCTGTCTCCGCTGCTGCCGGAGGCGATGGCAGCGCCGTCAACTCGTCGCCGGCCTGGGCCAGGAGCCGCTGCTCGGCAGTCTCCGCCCAGCGCCACGCGAAATCATGACCGATGTCGCTGGTCATGCCATCGGTTCGCACGAGCGCCCACACTCCGCACGCAAGCAGGATGGTCGCGACCATTGTCGCGCGTCGAAGTCCGTCAGAAAGGCTACGGCTGGCCACCGCCCAGATGACGAAGGCAAGGCTCAACACCGGAATGGCGTAGATGAAGAACGTCATCCCCATCTGCGCCGTCGCAATCGACTCATGCAGGATGAGCGGTGTCACGGTCATCGCGACTATCATCAGGACGACGGCGCCCCAGCGCTCCGACCGAGGCGCCCGGCTGAAGAACGCCCACCACACGACAATAGCCAACCCGCCGACGAATCCACCAGATATCCCGAATCCTAAAGCCCAGGCCCCTGGCACAACCCAAGGGACGGCAAACCTGGCCAGCCACTGCAGCGCCACGATAACCACGCCAGGCAGAAGCCGGAGTGGCCTCTGTCGAGTCGCTTCGTCACTCCGGACGTTGGCTAGATCAGACTCCCCCACTTGTTTTGCTCTCTTCAACATTGTCTTTTCCTCCTCCGACTTTGAATCTTGGGTTCATGGTACCCAGGTAACATGTTGCCTGACGACTGAATGTAGCCGCCCGTTTTTAGGTCGGACCATGAGTGTCCGGTTCATGATTTCGTAGATTGCATAGAGTCTGTTATGCGACAGTCTCCTCCTTTCGCAAAGCAGGGACAGGGAGGATTTGAGGTCACGCATATTGCCATTGCAAACGAATCCATCCTGTCCTCCCTTTGGCCAAAGGGAGGAACTGACCACCATATCCTCAACCAGAAAACAAGTCCTGGTGTTAGCTGAGAGAGCGCCGGGCTCTTGTTTTCCAATAACTTCTCTCAACCTTGTTCTGCTTTTACCGGACACTCATGAGCCGGCTATGAGCCTACGCGGCCTTGACATAATAACAATTATCATGTCAAGGCCGCGAAAGCAACTTCCGTCAGCCGCCCGCGAGAGCCAGACGGAATGCAGCCATCTCCTGGGCGTTGCGAACCAACAGGATGTCGTTGACCAGCACCGGGTGGTTCCAGGTTTTGCCCTCGATGGCCGGGAAGCGTGCCAACTCCGTGAACTTGTCGGAAGCCGCATTGACCAGTGCCAGTTCACCCTTCTCCGACAGCACCAGCAGCAAGCCTTGGTCTGCCAGCAGCACTAGCTGGCCGGCGCCGTAGCGTCCGCCCTTCCACTTGCGCTTGCCATCCTCGAGGTCGATGCACGCGAGAATACTGCCGTCGAAGCCGAAGGCATGGCCATCATGAACAGCGAAGTCGCTGTAATAGGGCTTTAGTCCGCGCGAGGTCCAACGCTCTTCGATGGTCCATCCGCCGGCTCCCTGTGCCACCGAGAGACGGCGCATGCCGCTTTCCGCGTTGACGCTGATCAGGAGATCGCCATCCGCGGTCATGGCTGGCTGTACGATGGGATAGCCGGACCAGGAGTGCTGCCAGAGCAACGTGCCATCGCCCGGCGTGACACTGGTCAGACCATCGCCGCTTAGCTGCAGGATCTGCGTGACTCCGTCGATCGTCAATAGCTGTGGCGAGCTGTAGCCGTCGCCGCTGTCCGGCACGAACCAGCGTGGATTGCCGGTGTCGAGTTCGTAGGCGACGAGTGCGCTGGAGGTGGCGACGATGACCAGGCTATCCGTCACCAACGGCGAGCCTGAGAAGCCCCAGATTGGCAGCTTTGCCTTGGTATAGGAAGCCGCGTTGCGCGACCACACGACAGCGCCGTCACGGGCATCGAGCACATTCAGGATTCCGGTCGCACCCAATGTGTACACGCGACCGTTGCTGAGGGTCGGGGTTCCGCGCGGACCGGCGCCGGCATTCGACTCCCAGAACCGGGCCGCGTCGCTATGTCTCCACACCGGCTCGCCGGTGGATACCTTATAGCAGGCGACGACCTCGTCATCACCGCGCTGCTCCTGGGTGTAGAGCAGGTCGCCGCGGACCGCGAAGGACGACCAGCCCGGCCCGATCGGCCGGCGCCACAACTCGACCGGCGGCGACGCGGACCAGTCGGTCTCGATGCGCACGCCACGGATGACGCCGTCACGATTGGGTCCGAGAAAGCCGGGCCAGTCGGCCTCTGTCTCCATTGCCGCAGGAGTCGAAGGCCTGACCATCGGCTCGTCACCGGTTTGGGCCAGGAGCTGCTCCTCAGGAGTCTCAGCCCAGCGCCAAGAAAAATCGTTATCGAGATTGCCGCCAAAGCCACCGGTCTGGACGAGCGCCCATCCTGCGCACGCGAGCAGGATTGTCGCAACCAGTGTCGCGCGCCGAAGTCCGTCAGGGAGGTGACGGCTGACCACCGCCCAGACGACGAAGGCGAGGTCCAGGACCGGGATGGCGAGGATGATGAACAGCATACCCATCGCCCCCGTTGCAATCGACTCATGGAGGATGAGCGGTGTCGCGACCAGCGCGACTATCATCAGGACGACGGCGCCCCAACGCTCGGACCAATGTGCACGGCTGAAGAACGCCCACCATACAATGATAGCCAACCCACCACCGAAAACGCCCACCATCACCGCATACTGAAAAACATCAGGCACTAAAATAGGGACGACAAACCTGGCCAGCCACTGCAGCGCCACGATGACCACGCCGGGCCACAGCCGCAGCGGCTTCTGCTGACTCGGTTCGTCGGTCTGCGCGTTGGTCAGAACAGGCTCTCCCACTTGTTTCCTTCTATTTAACATTTTCGAATCCTCCGCATATTTTGAAATTTAGGTTCATGATGCTATACAACATTGTTGACTGACGGTTGAGTTTACCTGTATATTTGGACCGAGAGTTGAAAGTGTCAGGGAGAAAGATTGGTTATACATGTCAATAATGTCCGTTGTTACATCATTATTGCATTTTCTTTCCGTCTATTGGCTTTGGCTCGTTCCAAGCCGGCCTTAGTGCGTTCGCTGACCATCTTTGGGCTCGGGCTCGTAAGAGAACACATCTTCCAACGGTGAGTTGAAGACGCGAGCAATGCGAAAAGCCAATTCCAGAGAAGGGGAGTATTTGCCTTTTTCCATAGCTATGATTGTTTGTCGTGTTACCCCCACTTTTTCAGCCAATTGTTGTTGTGTCATTTCATCATGGTGAAAGCGTAATTTCCGAATGTTATTGCTAACACGGCGTTTGCTCATTTCAGATCCCTCTATGATAGAAGAAGAGCTTTGCAGTGTCGCCCACGACACATCCAACAAACATGGAGGAAGTAATTAGGCAGAAGACCATATAAGGTGCCATTCCCATGGCCAATGCGCCCATTGAACCAACAAATCCGATACTGAATGCCACAAGAGAAACCTGCATTCCCTTGAGTTCAATCAGCTTGTCGCGCTCATCAGAAATGGGGTGTTCGTATTCTTTCGTTGCTATTGAATGGATGATGCTGAATACGACCTGTACGATGATGCTAACTACAATACTTACACCGATCAGCACAAAAACGCTCTTACCCACCAGGCTGCTGGCATCTACGCCATCGAAGCGCCCTTCCTGATACATTTCAATCATGTAAAAACCATAGAGCGCAAGCATTATTATGGCGCTCATTAAGGATCCGTAAATGCTTTTTTCTTGATAGGACATGTCTTCCTCATATTGTCCGTTCATGTTTACTTTTGGTAAGTCCTGACGAACATATAGTAACATAAAGTAGACACAATGTCAAATATTTTTTACACATCGTAGCAAAAAAGTTCCCTAACATCCTTGATGAGTTTGTAGACACTAATAAGAACATCAGCTCCCTGTCATCAACTGCAGTGCTTTCTCAGGTTCTTTCGTTATGTTCCACAGTTATGACTACTTTGCCTTTGGCGTGTCCTTCACCAAGAAACCGGAGAGCTTCAGGAACCTCACTTAAGGGGTAACATCTATCTATAACAGGTGCTACTTTGCCGGCTTCATAAAGCTCTAGTATGAAATTTAGATCCTTTTTGTTCTGTTTAAGTCCCAGAATACCCATTTTCTTATCCCCGGTCATTGAAATCCATGTTCCCAGGAACAGCGTTTGAAATATATGAAGCATCGCGCCGCCGACCATGACATACCTTCCCCTGGGATTTAAGGCACGTGTGTAATCGAAAATCGAATGAGATGCTACAAGATCAAGAATCAAATCATACTCGTGCCCATTTTGAGTGAAATCTTCCTGCGTGTAATCAATGACCAGGTCTGCACCAATCGAGCGCATCATGTCGAGTTTACTCGTGCTGTCCACGCCGGTCACTTCAGCTCCGAACATTTTGGCCATCTGCACCGCAAACGTTCCCGCACCACCACCCGCACCATTGATGAGAACCTTTTGCCCTGGTTGAATCTGTCCTTTATCGCGAAGCCCCTGCAGGGCGAGCACCGCCGCTTGCGGTATCGCCGCCACTTGCTCGAATGCCATACTGGCAGGTTTCAGCACCAATGCATTTTCAGGAGCACATACATACTCGGCAAAACCGCCCCAACACCCGAAAATGTCACCGAATACCTCATCGCCTGGCTGAAACTGCTTGACGTTTCCGCCAACCGCCTCAACCCGTCCCGCTATGTCAGACCCAAGTATCTTGTGAAGTCCGCCCAGGCGGGCATAGAGCGGCTTACCTCTCAGGAGTTCCCAGTCAGATGCATTTACGGACGTTGCATGAACTTCTATCAAGACTTCATTGTCCTTGGGAGTCGGCTTTTCTACCTGTTCTAATTCAAGAACATCAGGGGACCCATATTCTTGATATACAATCGCTTTCATAGGTATTCATCCACGGATTACTTTGAACTCCCCCGACCTTATTTCCTTGACGCCACTAGGTGAAGAGCACTGTGGAGCGTCCAAACAAACGGAAAAATCACGGGATTGTCAAGAATTCTGTTCAGAAGCCAACATCAGATGACAACGGGGTCGTTCACGGTAGTGCGTGGACGGAAGCAGAGGGGTTTCAAGGAAATTGCGCGTGCGTAGACGTGTTTCGACTACGTAATACGTTCCTGAACAAATGTCCTTTCAAGAGACAACATCCCAAATTGGTATGAAGATAAGTTTAGGACAAACAAATCTGTTTAGCCTCAAAGCAATCGCTCTTGCAAACGGTTTTTACCAGAAGCCAGTCCGGCATAGCATTTGCGGTTATCAACACCACATCGATGAAAAAACAACGGGGGCCACACATGAAAAAATCAGCAGAAACGTTTCTCACAGCACTAATCCTATCATCAATCTTTCTCAGCACTGCTTGCGAGCACGACGTCAACAATTCCAATCAGGACGAGACGCAAGAGCAGGCGCAGTTGATTCGCGACAATGTATCTGATCCGGCTGTCTGCGGCAGTTGCCACCCCAATCACTACGCTGAGTGGCAGCAATCCATGCACGCTTACGCCATAACGGATCCGATTTTTCAAACGCTCAGCAAGATTGGCCAGGAGCGCACCAACCACGAGCTTGACCAGTTTTGCATGAAGTGCCACACACCGTTCGGCTCCTTGATGGGAGAAACGAAGCCGGGGTTCCGCTTTGAGAATCTCACACCCTTAGCCGGCGCAGGCATCAGTTGTGATGTCTGTCACACGCTCGGCGATATCAAAAGAGGTGAGGGAGGGACTTCGTTTCATGTCGATGGCATCCGGAGAGGCCCAATCGCTGACCCGGTAGCAAATGCTTTTCACGAATCGGAGTTTAGCGGCCGGTACAAGGATTCGCATTTTTGTAGCACATGCCACCAGGTAAAATCTCCGGACAAATCCTTTGATATTGAAACCACCAATCTCGAGTGGTCCTTAAGCTCTTATGTACTACCCGGGATTGAATGCCAGACTTGCCACATGCCGACTTATTCCGGCAAAGCCGCTACAACCGGACCTGTGCGCGACAACCTGCACAAACATACATTTGTCGGAGTTGATTATCCACTGGTAGATTTTCCCGGCAGAGAGGAGACGATTGCCAGCGTGCAGCAGTTGCTCCAGAATTCAGCAGAGATGACGGTTGAGGCGCCGATGCAAGTCGAGCCCAGCAAGATATTCACGGTAAGCGTGACGATAAATAACAGCCAGGCAGGTCACAATCTGCCCACCGGCGCCATCTTCGAACGGCAGATGTGGCTTGAAGTGAACCTTACAGACCACGCTACGGGCGCATCGTATTTCAGCACGGGACTCCTGGATGACAATGGCGACCTTCGTAATTATCATAGCGATTTTGTCGCAGCCGGACACATCTCTGAGGACAGTTCCCTGGTTCTATACAACGGCAAAACGATCGATGCAACTGGCAGGGAAACCCTGTTTTTCTGGGAAGCCGCTTCAGTTGAGAACAACACTATCCCTGCGTTGGAGTCCAGGAGATCAGAGTTCACGATGTCAGCGCCCGTTGGAACGCGTGAGCTTACACTCAGCGTCCGGCTGCGATTTCGATCATTTCCTCCTTACGTATTTCGGGAAATTGGCCGCGAAGATCTGATTTCTGAGCTGCTCATCTTTGACATGGAAGCGTTCGAACAGAGCATTCGAGTGCAAGCAACCAAACTGTGATCTGCTAGTGTCACGATTTCTAATTTTCCGAACAAAACTCTGACAGGGTTTCGACCCTTTTTTTATGTCTGAAACGGTTAACAGCAAACCCTGTCAGAGTTCGCTTATTTGGAAATCATCACACTAGCTCAGCAAGTAACCTGCGGCTACCTTTTGGAAGGCAGCAACCTGAGCCTGCTCCCATTGCTCGTCTTTGTCCAATTCAGCCGCCAGCAACTCGGCCACCAGCGGCGCGGCGTCGATGCTGGCGCGCGCGTCGAGCAGCAGGGCACGGGTGCGGCGGGCGAGCACATCTTCAACCGTGCGCGCCATTTCGCTGCGCGCGGCCCAGACCACCTCGGCCTGTGTGTAGGGCAGCCGCGGGTCAAGCTGTGCGGCGAGATCGCTGTCCTCAAGCGGGAGTTTGCGAATGGCATCGGCATCGGTGCCATAGAAACGCAACGGATCGCTTTCATCGACGTTGGCGCGCCAGCCGTGAATGTTCATGGTTTCGGTAAGACTTTTGCGCTCATCCAGGCAGGCCACCATGGCGGCGCGGTCCACCGTGTCCTGGCCCATCTTGCGGTAGGTGGTCCACTTGCCACCGGCGATGGTCACCAGCCCGGAACCGGAGACGATGAGCGAATGGTCTCTCGATAGCGCCGCCGTGTTTTCGCTGTCCTCCGCTTTCACCAGCGGCCGCAGCCCGGCAAAAACGCTCAGAACATCATCCGGAGTCGGGTCGTGGGTGAGGTACTGCGCTGCGTGCTTCAGGATGAAGTCGACCTCTTCGGGCAGGGCGCGCGGCTCGAGTTCAGGCTTGTCCACCGGCGTGTCTGTGGTCCCGACGATGACCCGATTATGCCACGGAACAGCAAACAGGACACGGCCGTCATCGGTGTGCGGCACCATCACGGCGGAATCTCCGGGCAAAAAAGCTTTGTCCAGAATGATGTGGACGCCCTGACTCGGGGCCACCAGTTCGTGCGCGGCAGGATCATCCAGCCGCCGAATGCCATCGGTAAACACGCCGGTTGCATTCACCACCACCTGGCTGCGGATTTCAAACTGTTCGCCGGTTTCTTGCTCAACCGCCACCACACCATTGGTCATGCCTTTCTCCTTCAGCAGGCCAGTGACTTTGATGTAGTTGAGCGGCGTGCCCCCCAGGTCCATCAGCGTCTGTGCCAGGTTGACTGCCAGCCGGGCGTCATCGAACTGGCCATCGTAATAAATAACGCCGCCGCGCAGCCCCTCCGGCTCCAGGGTCGGAATACGTTCCAGAGTCTCTTGCTTCGAAAGATTTTTCGATGGTCCGAGTCCGAGCTTGCCGGCAAGGATGTCATAGACTTTCATGCCGATGCCGTAGAACGGGGCTTCCCACCAGTCATAATTGGGCACGATAAACGCCTGGTTCCGAACCAGGTGCGGCGCATTATTAATCAGCAGGCCGCGTTCGTGCAGCGCTTCCAACACCAGCGAAATATTGCCCTGCTGCAAATAGCGGACACCGCCATGGATGAGCTTGGTGCTGCGACTGGAAGTGCCTTTAGCAAAATCATGCTGTTCAAGCAACAGCGTACGGTAGCCCCGCGAGGCGGCTTCAACTGCGGTGCCCAAGCCCGTGGCGCCGCCGCCAATCACGATAAAATCGCAAATCGTGGACTGGTCGCGAAGGGTGTTGAGCATGCTTTCTCGGTCCATGATCTTTCTCGCCCTCAAAGCGTTTTGTTTAGGAATTCAAGTGCTCATTTCCAGGCCAGAGTTGCGGTGGCCTGGTTCGATGTAGAATCAAGACTGCAAACCTGTAACTCACTCCAGCCAGCTACGGCTGCGATCGAGCGCCCTCTGCCAGTTGTGCTTCAGGGCCTGAACCCGGTCAGCCTGCATTTTGGGTTTGAATACGCGCTCAGTCTGCCACTGGCGGCGCAGGGTGGCAACGTCCGGCCAGAACCCGACCGCGAGCCCCGCCAGATATGCGGCGCCAAGTGCCGTGGTCTCGGTCACATGCGGGCGGATGATCGGCAGACCGAGCACATCTGCTTGAAACTGCATGAGGGTGTCGTTCGCTGTGGCGCCGCCATCAACACGCAGCTCGGCAATCTCGATTCCGGCATCCGCTCTCATCGCCTGCATGACGTCGGCGCTCTGAAAGGCGATGCTCTCCAAGGCAGCCCGTGCAACATGGCCGGCGGTGGAACCGCGGGTCAATCCCACCATCGTGCCGCGTGCCAGCGGGTCCCAGTGTGGTGCGCCGAGACCGGCGAATGCCGGCACCAGGTAGACGCCGCCGTTGTCTTCTACCGAATTCGCCAGCGTCTCAACATCCGACGAAGACTTGATCAGGCCGAGGCCGTCGCGCAGCCATTGCACGACTGCTCCGCCGATAAAGACGCTGCCTTCCAGCGCATAACTTACCTGGTCGCCAATCTTCCAGGCGATGGTGGTCAGCAAATTGTTGGCGGACGGCTTTGGCTCCGAGCCGGTGTTCAGCATCATGAAACAGCCGGTGCCGTAGGTGTTTTTCAATGTTCCCGGGTCGGTACACATCTGACCGAAAAGCGCCGCTTGCTGGTCACCGGCAACGCCGGCAACCGGGATAGCACCGTTCAGGAGGGCCGGGTCGGTTTCACCGAAAATTCCACTGTTCCCCTGGACTTCGGGTAAAACCGACCGCGGAATATCCAAGAGCGACAGCAACTCTTCGTCCCACTCGCAGGTGTGAATATTGAAGAGCATGGTGCGGCTGGCGTTGCTGATGTCCGTCACATGGCTGGCGCCGCCGGTCAGATTCCAAATCAGCCAGCAATCGATGGTGCCAAATACCAGGTCACCGGCCAGAACTTTTTCGCGGGCGCCCTCCACATTATCGAGCAGCCAGTTCAGTTTGGTGGCGGAAAAATAGGCGTCGAGCACCAGGCCGGTTTTGTCACGGATTGACTGATCATGGCCGCTCGACTTGAGCGCGTCGCAGAGGTGGGTCGTGCGACGGTCTTGCCAGACAATGGCCCGGTGAATTGGCGCACCGGTGCGACGGTCCCAGACCACGGTGGTTTCGCGTTGGTTGGTGATGCCAATTGCCGCCACCTCAGCAGCAGTAGTACCCGCCGATGCCAGGGCCTGCCGCGCCACTTCGAGCTGAGTCTGCCAGATTTCGTTGGCGTCGTGCTCAACCCAACCGGGCTGAGGGAAATGCTGCCTAAACTCCTTTTGCGCAAGTGCGCACGCCGCTCCCGCACGGTCAAACAAGATCGCTCGTGAACTGGTTGTGCCCTGGTCGAGGGCAAGCACATATTTGGGCATCGTTTCTCCTGTCTAGGTGTATGATTACCAAGATTGCAATTTCCTGCATATTGCGCAACGAATAAAATGGACTTGGCTGGTGGCGGAATTCTTTTTATATTGACGCTTCCGGCTGCGAGTTTTTCCTGGCTACGCCACCTCGAGCAGAAAGTCCTACTCCGAATTCCATTTGCTCGACATGGTTGCGATTCGAACACTCATCTTTGGAGGTTGTATGAAACTGATGCCACTGTGCATTGTCTTGCTCTTTCCCGTTCTGGTTCTGGCGCAAAGCCCTGTTTTTTACCAAATCTCATTCGATAACAAAGAACACCACGAGGCTCGGGTAGCGATTGAGTTTACCGGCGTTTCAGAACAGGTGCTGCAGGTTCGAATGAGCAGAAGCTCGCCTGGGCGGTATGCGCTGCATGAGTTCGCAAAAAATGTCTACGACGTGAAGGCCGTGGACAGTCGCGACCGGAACCTGGCGATCGAGCGACCGAACCCGCACCAGTGGAATATCTCCGGCCACGACGGCACGGTCAAAGTGAGTTACACCATTTTCGGAGACCGCTGCGACGGCACCTACCTGGCGATCGATAACACGCATGCTCACCTCAACATGCCCGCGACTTTTATGTGGGCCCGAGGTCAGACCGAACGCCCGATTGAAATCACGTTTGCGCAGCCCGAAGGCTGGCAGATCGCGACACAGCTCGAGCCGACGCCAAAAGCAGCAACGTTCAGGGCGCCCAACCTGCAGTATTTCTTGGACAGTCCAACGGAAATTGGGCCATTCCAACTGCGACAATGGCAAATTGCGGACAATCAAACCGTGCGTTTGGCCCTGCATCACGACGGCGCGAAATCTGAGACCGATGCTTATGCTGACTTGGTCAAGCAGGTCGTCAAGGAAGAGATTGCGATTTTCGGCCAGGCGCCGGCCTTCGATTCTGCAACCTACACCTTTATTTGCGACTACCTGCCGCACGTCAGCGGCGATGGCATGGAGCACCGCAACTCGACCATCTGCACCAGCACGCGCTCCCTGAAAGAACATGCGGTGCGCAATCTCGGCACCATCTCACACGAGTTCTTCCATGCCTGGAACGTGGAGCGGATTCGCCCACGAACGCTTGAGCCGTTCGATTTCGAAAAGGCCAATATGTCGGGCGAGCTCTGGTTCGCCGAGGGCTTCACCACCTACTACGGCTGGCTGGTCATGAAACGGGCCCAGATTATCAGCATCGATAAGTTTGCTGAGTCTCTGGGCCGAAATCTCAATGCTGTGCTCAACCGGCCCGGACGGGAAGTCTTCAGTCCAGTCGAAATGAGTATGCGGGCGCCATTCGTGGATGCCGGCGTTTCGAATGATCCGGTCAACACGACAAATATCTACATCTCCTACTATCCGTTCGGCGCGGCCATCGGGCTGGCGCTCGACCTTACCCTGCGCCAACGCTTCCAGAACATCAGCCTGGACGATTTCATGCGCTCCGTTTGGCAAAAACACGGCGTGAACGAGGCCCCTTATTCAAATGCAGATTTGCGCGCCATTCTCGCCGAGGTCTCGGATTCCGCGACGTTTGCGGATGATTTCTTTGACAGGTTTGTCTTCGGACATGAACTTGCAGAATACGAATCCCTGCTGAACGCTGCCGGTTTTTTGCTCCGCCCGGCAAAAGGTGACTCGGCCTGGCTTGGCTCTGCTCGAATGAAATTTAACGAAAACAAAGTTACCCTCCAGAGTTCGACCATGGTCGGCAGCCCGCTCTACGAAGCCGGCCTCGACCGGCAGGATGTCATCCTGGACCTCGATGGAGAAGCAATCTCAAACGAAGATGAGCTAAAACGTTACTTGCGCGGAAAAAAACCTGAACAAGAGGTTCAGATTAAATTTGAGACAAATGGTATCGAGAAAACAGCGCGCATGACTTTGCAGCAGAATCCTCAACTTGAGGTCTTGCCCGTTGAGCAGGCTGGTTCGCAACTGACTGCCGCGCAAACTGCCTTTCGCGAGAACTGGTTGAACAGCCGTGCCGGAATAGACGGCGAACACCCAAGACGCCACTGTCCGAAATGCAAGCGGTCCTATGCGTTTCAATTTGAATACTGCAAATTTGATGGCAAGAAGCTTGAGTTGACTGCCAAGGTAGAATAGCCCCGGGCTACCGTGAAAGAACCCAACGCAGAATTCGCTGGGAAGGATAAGAAAACCGTCAATGCTTCAACACTATGAGATTTGCGCGTTTATTGCCTTTCTCAGCGTGCTTTGCGAACTCTGCGTTGAGAAACCTGCTTGCGACATCAGCAACTCCTACGTTGGAAAGCACTTGCCGAAAGCCAACAGGTAGCTCATCTTACCCTTAACACGAATCTTGAAACTGAGCAACGCCAGCACTATGTTTTTCTCCCCGGCAAGAAACTTCAGCCAAGTGTGGCTGTCAGCCGTCACCAGCAAATCTGCTTTGCCTCGGTGTCCTTCCGAAATCGACAACTTCTTGTCGGAGATTCTGACGGTAGCAAGAGCCGGTTCGTCTCCGGTAAAACGAAAATGGTAGATGGCATCGAGTCCGGCTGATTTCTGGCGCTGAAAGGTCAGCGGCATGCCTTCCAGGAAGCCCTGTATGCTCAGCGGACGCAGGCTGTTCCCGACCCGCCGGGTGCGCTTTGACTTCATCCGTTTCTCAACATAAGCCTCGGCATCGGAGTTGGGGACGACATAGATTGTCTCCTCTTTTGTCTGCAGCGGTTTCAAAACCTCTTGAACAAAGCGTGGCTTGTCTTCCTGGTAAAGACCAATGACATCATCCCCTGCCGGACAAACCGACAGACAATAGGCCGCCTTGTAGTTGGGGCCAAACGAAAGACTTTGCCACATGGAAACGGATTCCGGGTCAGTCACTTTCTCGCGATAGGCCACGGCACTCTTGCTGTCAGCAATATTTTCGACCCAGTCTGTGAAGCCACCCATGAACTCGCGGTAATTGTGCGTGTAGCACGCCGAAAAGTCGAAATGGCCATCGGGCGAGATCGCGCCGGTGGGACAGGCGGCGACACACAGTTTACATTCAAGGCAGGGATTGAAGTCGAGTGGCTGACTGTAAGCATCCATCTCGGCATCCAGCAGCAGCGTTCCAAGCAGCACGAAGTTGCCAAACTTCGGATGAATCAAGTTACGGTGAATCCCGATTTGCCCCAACCCGGCGGCAGCCGCCACCGGCTTGTGCGAAACCAGCCAGAGTTTCCCGGGCCAGCGATCCATTTCCATGGGAAAGCCCATCGCTGGGTTGAGAGCGCGAATGCCCTTTTCTTCCAGCAGCCTGACTACTTTGCGGCCGACTTCATTAACCTGGTCACCGGTGTGGTGAAACTCGAGGTTGGCAACAGAGCGTGCCGGCGTCCGGATGGGCTCGCGATTCATTCGGCAGACGAAACTGAGTAGGGTTCGCGTGCCCGGCAAAGCCATTTCAATGTCCCCGCGCTGGTCTGATATCTCCGGGCGATCGATCTCGACGAAGCCCACATCATCGGCGCCGGCCTCAAGACAGAGTTCTCTCAGCCACTCACCTGTAAGCCTTTGAGGCGCCGGGGGCATTTGCCGGTGGGCAACGGCCTTGTTGTTGTGATAGTCAGGCATCGGTTTCATTCTCCAGTTAAGTGTAAATACACGTATAATAATAAAAAAAGCTGTCAAGGAGCTTGCTGTGAAATCGAAACTGTTTCGGACAATGTCTTTAAGAGATCACGCATACTCTGCACGCCAAGTTTTTTCACGATCTTTTGCTGCGCCGCCTGCCAGAGCGGCAACGCACGCTCAAGCACACGCTCTCCCTCTGACTCTACAGAAACATATCGAGTGCGTTGATCCGATCCGGCTTCAACCCTGACGAAACCTCGGGCCTCCAGCGGCCGCAGATTCCTCGTCAGGGTCGTGCGATCCATGACCAGATGTTTTGCCAGTGTGGAAATCGTAATTGAATCGGCTCTGGTGACCGCCACAAGAATGGTAAATTGCGTCACCTTCAAGTCGGCGGGTTTGAGCGCGTGGTCATAGAACTGGGTAATAGCTCGCGATGCCTTGCGCAGGTTGAAGCAGACACATGACTGGCAATTTGCAATGTCGAGTTTTGTTTTCATAGTTCGCCTTTACGTGTGGTTACACCTTTTGTTACACCAAATCATCAAACAAAAGTTCCCGCTCACTTGGGCTGAATTTATGTGAATCACACATCATGACGAACAGTCAAATCATCTTCTAGTGTCACGCTTTCTAATTTTCCGAACAAAACTCTGACAGGGTTTCGCCCCTTTTTTTATGCCCGAAACGGTTACATCAAACCCTGTCAGAGTTCGCTTATTTGGAAATCATCACACTAGCAAAATTCGCTGGGAAGATATCTCGGGTGGCGTAAGAAAATAGGCGGGAATTACCAGGCCATGCGGCCAGGCATAATCAAGAGACGGCCAGACGTTTGACGATTACCATAGTGCTGTCATCGTCCCACTTCATGCGGTTGCCAAACTCGAAGACGGCTTTATAAATCAGATCGACGATGTCTTCGGCGCTTTTTTCCTGATTGGCGATCACCAACTCTTTGAGTCGATCAATATTGAACAACTCCTCATCCTGATTCTCGCGTTCGAATAAACCGTCACTGTAAAGCACGAGTATTGAGCCCTGCTGCATGCGCGCGTAAGCCCGATGCAACTGAATGTCAGGCAGCGCCCCGAGAATGAGCCCGGTGGCGTTCAAATCCTGGACGTCTTGGCCATGCACGATAAACGGCGTCGGATGGCCGGCGTTAACATAAATCAGGTGACCTTCTCGTTCAAATTCGCCATAAAACAAGGAGACGAACCTTGAAGAGAAAGTGCTGCGATAAATGACGTGGTTCAGCTTCTCGAGGGTGTGCACCATCTTCATATGCTTTTCCAGCCCCATGCGCAACCCCGTGACGACATCACGAACCAGCAAAGCAGCAGGCAAACCATGACCGGACGCGTCCCCGATGCAGACACCAAAAATACTGTCTCCGAACTCATGGAAGTCGTACAAATCTCCGCCAACAAACTCAGTGGGCTGCGACCGCACCGCGATGTCGAAGCCATCGATCTTTGGCGCACTCGCGGGCAGCAAACTCTTCTGGATCTGGGCGGCTTGATCCATGTCTGTCTGGATGGCCTCTGAGAATAGGCGGGCGTTGATGGCAGTACGGATGGCGTTGAGCGAGAAAACGACCTCTTCGCGCACCCAGCCCGCTTTAAGCTCAAATACCGCGATCCATCTTTGTTCCGGCCCGCGAATCAGGATTGCGGCTGGAATGGCGTACTCGTCGAAACTGCTCATCTCCGGTGCGATACTCATCCTGTCGCCGTCGTAAATATAGCTGCCGTGATTCAGAACGAGTTGAACGGCATCAGAATCCATCGAGATGGTCTCCTGGCCCTTCCTGGAGCGCGAATTCTCAAACACGCGGGTCAGGACAAAATCATCACCACGCTCTTCGTAGAGTCGGATATCACCCAAATTGACCTTCGCACAGAAATTCTTGTGTACTTCCTCAAGAATTGAACACAGGAAGTTCTGTCCGGACTTGCGCTCTCTAATCTGCTTGAGAAGATTGTCGAAATCGCGGTAAAAGGCTTTCGGCTCAATTGACTGATGCATTACTAAAGAAACCTGCTAATAAATCGTGATAAAAATATCGGCTACGATAATGAATTCGACACCGAAAAGCAACGTTTGTTTTCTACAAGCAAAAGGCGAAGGAGCACGCCCTCGCCTTGATTTGTCCTGTGACGCAAAACATATTGTGATCTTCCCATCCGCCCTTTTATTCGGCCACACGCAAGCTGGCCAATATGCTGCGCAGCTTACATGACAACTCAACGCCTTCTGTTCCAACCCTGCCGCGACCTTACGATCCGAACTTGTCGCGCGTTATTTTGGCAACCAACCCGGCAAGGAAAAGCAAACCGACAAGGTTCGGCCCGGCCATCAACGCGTTGCCAATGTTGCCGAGATTCCAGACGATATTGAGATAGTTGAAGCTCTGACCGGCGATCGGCGTCAGGATGGCGCCGACAAAAAGGAAAACGATAAACGTGTAACGAAACGGCATGATGACCTTGTCACCGCCGAGGTACTCGATACATTTCTCGCCGTAATAAGACCAGCCGATGAGCGTCGTGTAGCCAAAAATGAAAGAAGCAATGGCGATAATGGCGCCGCCTACGCCAGGAATGACGGACTCGAATGCCTTCTGAGTCAGCAAAATGCTGGTCAGGTTGTTAGCGTTGTCCGCGCCCTGCCAGGCCTGAGTGGTGGTGTAAACGCCCGTCAGAACGATGGTTAGCGTGGTCATGGTGTTGACCAAGATGCTGTCGATAAAAACGCCGGTCATGGCAATCAGACCGTTGTTGGTGGGTTCTTCCGAGCTTGATGCGCCCTGTGCAATTGCCGCCGAACCCAAACCGGCCTCGTTTGACAACAATCCCCTGCTGACGCCATTCTGGATAGCGATTCCGACAGAGGCGCCAACCAGAGGTCTCAAGCCAAACGCAGACTCAAAAATGAGAACAAAGGCTGCTGGAATATGGGAAAAGTTGGCAATAATCACCCAGAGAGCGAAGAACATGTAGAAGAAAATCATGGCCGGAACCAGTTTCTCCGAAACGTGGCCGATCTTCTTGATGCCACCGATGATAACCATGCCAACCAAAACGGCGATCAGGAGGCCGATGAGATAGTAATAGTAAGCCGGGGCCTGCTGCGATGCACTGGCGTTGTTAATCCACTGATTCAAGGTGCCGGCCATCGAAGCTGTCATGGAGTTGGACTGCGCCATATTGCCGGTGCCAATCAGACAGGCAATCGTGCCGCAAACCGCAAACGCGGCGCCGAGAATCCGGCCAAGCTTTTTGTTCTTCAGGCCATTCTTGACATAGTACATCGGGCCACCGGCCATGGTGCCGTTGGGCGCGACTTCCCGGAAATGCACGCCCAGGAACCCTTCGGCATATTTCGTCGCCATACCAAAAATAGCCGCGATCCACATGTAAACCGGAGCGCCAGGCCCGCCGATAGCGATGGCCGTGGCCACGCCGGCGATGTTGCCGTTGCCAACCGTGGCGGCCAGCGCCGTCATTAAAGCAGCAAACGGCGAAATGTCCCCTTTGCCTTTTTCGCTGCGCGATTCACTGGAGAAAATCAGTTTCAATGAATGGACGAAATGGGTGAATTGCAGACCCCGGGTGACAAATGTCAGGATGACTCCCGTGCCCAAGAGCAGGGCGATCATGGGAATACCCCACATGACATTGTTGAGGTAGTTGGTCAAGCCCAAAAACGAATCAAAAAAACCCTGTTCTCCCATTACGCGTTCCTTTCTCGCTTAATGTACAAAGGCCGTCGAAGTTGAATTAAGAATCACAGTTGCAGATGGCACCCAGAAACTTGATACCAGGATTGGGACTTCTGAAGGGAAAAGTTGATCAAACTTAACAATAAATTCATATTTGTCAAGGCATTTTTGCGAACTGCTTGACTCAGAAAGTCGCCATCGCTACATTCTCAATACAAGTGGTCGCGTTGGCGCGACTGCTGCCCACCATACTTCCATACATTGCAGGACTCAGGGACACGGGGAACCATATATGTTTGATTTTCTGGCGAATCTCGGCTTTGTTATCAAAGTCAAAGAATGGTACGAGCGCTTCGAACGCTTCAACCCGGTTGCGTTTTTCTTCGGTGGCTTCACCTGGGACAGCCTGACGTTGAAGCGCATCGATCAACTGTTTGACAATCTAATCTTGCTAACCTACCTGCTCTTGCTTGGCCTGCTCATGGTCATCACCACCCTCGTCGAGCACGACAGAATAAAACACCCTCTATTGCTGAAATATAGAGAATGGTATCCTCTTGGCTTACAATTCTTCATGGGAGGATTGTTCAGCGCCTACGTCATTTTCTATTTCCAAAGTGCGTCATTCACCAAGACCGGTCTGTTTCTTGCCATCTTGGTCGGGCTGTTGGTAGCGAATGAATTCCTGGAAAGCAAACTTAAGAATATATATCTCCTGCTTGCCATTTACTTCCTGGCGAGTTTTTCATTCTTCATCTTCTTTATTCCAGTGCTGCTTAAGGCCCTGAACATCTACACGTTCATCGCCGGCGGGCTCCTGAGCCTGCTGCTCGTTCTGGGGGTGACTCACTTCCTTAATAAGATGAAGGTCTTTGCTTCGCACAAACACTACCTGGCGGCCGGCGTGCTGGCTGTCGGTTTGTTTGGCATCATCAACCTGCTCTATTTTACCAACCGCATCCCGCCCGTGCCGCTGTCCATGAAGTCCGGCGGCATCTACCACCATGCATCCAAGAGCATCTCCGATGATAACTTCACCTTGAAGTTCGAGAGGCCCGCGTGGTATCAGATTCTCAGGAGTTCGGACACGACCTTCCGTCATGCTGCCGGCGACACCGTGTCCTGCTTCACCGCGGTTTTCGCGCCTACCAGGCTAACCAAGAAGATCTACCACCATTGGCAACAATATTTCCCAAACCGCAAACAGTGGCTCACGACTGACCGTCTCGGATTTGAGATCACCGGGTATCGCGACGGAGGCTATCGTGGTATAACAAGAAAACAGCATGTCTCCCCGGGGAAATGGCGCGTGGACGTGGAGACGTCCGAGGGGATTCTGCTCGGCAGAATTGGTTTTGAGGTGGAGCGGGTCGAGCAGCAAGTGGCGCTAAAGACCGTGTACCGTTAGAGCCCGGCGAACTACAAAATCGACATCGCAAGGCAACCTCGCTGGCGATTCGTGAAGTTTGATTAAGCGCTGCGGGTTTCTCTGAGGCTTCCGCTGGCAGCTAACGCCCAGCAAATGCAGCATCGTCGATGGCGGTGAATGAGAGGTCGGGGTAGCCACGGCCATTCTCGTCAGTCACCCGAAAGTAGAAACCCCAGTCACCCGAACTATTGTTCACTTTAAGCAACATCTTATTGTCACCAGGATGCAGAACGACTGCGACAATATCGTGGTCGAGCGGCACCTCTTTGCGTCGGTAAACCTGCCACGCCAATTCATCATTTATCCACAGCTTGGCCCCTTCGTTTGTGGAAAGGCGGATCTGCACCTTGCGCTTTTCAGGCACGTTGACGACCACCGCGGCGTAGGCCGTAGCCCATCCCGCGCCGCCGACTGCCGTACGCAGATCAACATAGCCATCCGAAGCACCATCCTCAGCGCTATGCCAGGCGAGTTTGCCGCTACGGCTTTCGTAGGTCATTTCCGGTTCGATCTCACGCTCAGGAGGGAAAGCGTGATGAAAGCCGGGGTTCTCAAACGGACCGATCAAGCGCCACCGATCTTCCAGCGCCGCACCATAGCGTTTGTATACCGACTCAAGCTTCGAACGATTTTGATATTTGCCATAGTACTGCGCGATGAAAAAACCCGAAACCACTTCCAGGTCGGTGCGGCCTGCTGCTGTGGCCGACTTGAGCATTTCGTCAAACATACTTAGGTCGTATTGCTCCTGGGGTGGCTGCAGTCGAATCGCTTCGACCGTGTACTTCCAGGCACTGCTCCAGCCGATATGCGGAAAATGCATCAGCAGATTCAGATAGGACTCTGTATTTGACTGGAAATAATCGTTTGCCCGACCATAGTTCTTCTGGCGGAGATGCAAAATACCGAGATGCATATCATAAAACTGCCGCTGCAAGGGTCTCTTTTCCGCGGAAGCAAACTTCTCCAGCACCTCGATTTTTCTTTCAACGGATACGTCGGTTTCGGTGCAAAACTCCAGCAAATTGCTCAACTGGTAATTGTCAAGGTCACCGGGCTCCTTTTGTTCGAAAGCTCCCAGGAAGCGTCGGTACAACTTCTGCTCGGCCTTGCGGTCGCCAAGTGATTTGGCAATTTCACCACCTGCCAGAGCTGCCTGAGCATGGGTTGGCCAGGCTTGCATGGCTGAATCAACAGCACGCATCGCGGCTGAGTAATCGCCAAAGCGCCAATACATCTTCGCCAGCTCTGCTTGCGCGTCCGCCCGCAAGAATGGGGTCGGCTCGTGCATTGCCCACTTGCGTGCGAACTTGATGGCCAATTCCTTCTTGCCGAGTTCCGCGTACGACTCTGCCAACTCACGCGCGGCCTTTTGAAAGTCCGCTCGTTTCTCCAGAGCACGCTTTAGTTGTTCAATGGATTCCTCAAACCGGCCGGCCTGCTTCAAGATTCTGCCTTTCACAAAGTAGGGCCCGGGTTCATCTGGTTGTAAGGCTTCGTATTTCTTAGCATACCAGAGCGCCTCCTTTATGTCGCCGCGGTCGATATAAAGCTGGGCAAGCTCACTATAGGCCGCTACGCGGTCAGGTTCCATCTCAAGGATCATGTCGTACTGCTCAATGGCCCGATCGTATTGGCAGAACTTTCTAAGGTTGTTCGCAAGTTGTAGGCGAGTATCGGTGTCGTAGGGCTCCAATTTGAGGAGATCATGCATGCCTTCGACCAGCTTCCCGGCATCGCCGGCAAACTCCGCTTCGAAAATCTTTAGCATGATCTTGTCAGGCTCTGCCAGCTTGTGCGCATGGCGGCGGGCGGATTTCAGCAACACCTCAGCTTGTTCCGGCTCGCCGGTTTTGAAACGCAGGAGCGCCAGCTTGAGATGCGCCGCTGCAAAAGTCGTGTCCAGACGGATGGCTTTCGTCAGCCATTCAACCGCCTTTTTGAGCTGTACCCGGTCGATGGATTCAAGCGCTTCCGAGTAACATTTGAAAGCATCGACGGAGTGGGTCATATCGGTCAGGCTGACTTTGGCAAGAGCTGGGGAGGCATCAAGGTCGCCGCGCAAATTATCACGCAGCCGCTGCGCAAGCTCGTCAACCATGCGGAAGACGCGTTCCATTCCCTCGCCGCTGACACGCTCGCTCAACAGTATTTGCCCGGTGGCCACGGCGTAAAGGGTGACGTCGATGTTGAGCTGTCCGCGGTCGTAGGAAAACTCGCCTGAAAGCAGGGATGAAACCCGCACCGCGCTAGCAGCGCTCAGGGCGGCGGATAGACCATCCTGAGTGGCCCCATCCGCGCCGGTTTGTTCGAGTTTCTCATACAGCTTGTTTGATGGCACAACGTTGATGTACAAGGCCTGCGTGAGTTCGGCCTCCAGCATGTCTGCCAGGCCCCGGCGCAACCAGTCCAGACTGGCGTCGCCGGTGCGATTCTCCAGCCTCAGAATGGCGAGCGAATGTTGAGTTGCAGAATCAACCTGCAGAACGCTCGACACGGTTTGCACATTTGTGCCAGCGTCGGATTTGTCCTCGGTGAGTTTGATTTTCCGCTCACTGTCGCCAGAACAGGCTGCCGCGGAAAACCCGGCAAGAATTAGAAGCAGAAATGCTGTTTGTCTGCTGGCCATGGATACATCTCCCTAAATTTCCGGGTGTGAAGGCAATCTGTGTAAGTGATCTTCTTACGTGCGGGTAGGTGCTTTGTTCCTACTGCGGACGAGCCCCGCATACGACGCTGGGTGTAACCGCCGGAACCAATGATGCCATTTGATTGCTAGATCAGAGTTTCCTCTCAACACGGAGAAAGCACTTGCATCAGAAGTGTTGCGTCGTCATCCAACTCATGAGCCAGTGCCGTCCGATAAAGTCAAAACAGATAAGAACTCCGTGTTTCTCCGGTGGCTCCGTGACTCCGTGTCCAAACCAGACCTGCTCGAGAATATCCTGCCAAGAAATGGCAGAACTTTGCTTGTCAGGTATCAATGCGGTTAGATGGTGTTCAACCCTGCTGGCCGCGGCCCTCACCCCGGCTCTTTTCCCAAATCAGAAAGGCTTCGATATCCTGACGGATGGATTTGACCACGAAACCGACAACGGTTGCGTCGTCCAGATAGCCGCCACCCGGCAGAAAGTCCGGCACCAAATCAAATGGGTTGACAAAATAGATGACACCGGCGATGGCAAAAATCATGGTCTGCCACGGCGCCTGCGGATAGTCACCACCGCGCCAGGTTTTAATGAGCCGGAAAAGAGCCTGCAGATCCTGCCAGATTTTCTCGAGCGCGTTCCGATTGCGTTCCGCCTTTGAAACGGCTTCATCGAGCAGGTGGGCAGTTTTGTCCCTGTCGCTGGCGAAATCCTCAGCCATTTCCTGCGCGCTGCCAAAGCCCTGTGGTGAGCCTGCCTTGTTCGTGTCCGTCATGGTTTCTGCTCACCTTGCAAACTGCGGAAATCGTGGCCGGATGGATTCTGAAAAACCAGCAGATCGAATTCAGGGATGGCCGCGATGATGTGGTCGAGGAGGTCCGCCTGCAGGGCTTCGTAGTTAGCCCAGGCCTGGTCCTTGCTGAACAAATAAATCTCGATTGGAAGCCCTTCGCCAGTAGGCTGCAACTGCCTGACCAGGAGCGTCATCTCCTGATGCACCAGCGGATGGTTGCGCAGATACGATTTGACATAGGCTCGAAAGGTGCCGACGTTTGTCATCCGCCGGCCGTTGACCAGACTGGCGTCATCGACGCGCGCCGTCTTGTTGAATTCCGCCAGTTGCTGCTTCTTCTCTTCAATGTACTCTCTTATGTATTGAATCTTTGCAAAGCGCTGCAGCATCTGCTCGTCGCAAAATCGAATGGTGTTCATGTCGAGGTTGATGGAGCGTTTGATGCGGCGCCCGCCAGATGCCTCCATGCCGCGCCAGTTTTTGAATGACTCGCTGATCAACGCGTAGGTTGGAATCGAGGTAATGGTCTTGTCCCAGTTCTGCACCTTGACCGTGGTCAGGGTGACCTCCAGCACGTCGCCGTCCGCACCGTATTTCGGCATGGCAATCCAGTCGCCAGTGGCTACCATCTTGTTGGCCGTCAACTGAATGCCTGCCACCAGACCGAGAATCGCATCTTTGAAAATGAACATCAAAACCGCGGTAAGAGCACTCAGACCGCTAAGAAAGTAAATCGGGGTTTTGTCGAGCAGCAAAGAAATGACGAGCACGCCCGTCAGAAAAAAGAGCACAATTTTCAAGACCTGAACAAAGCCTTTGATTGGCACCTGTCGGGAGATGTCGTAAGTCCGATAGATATCCACGACAGCGTTCAGAAACGCATCGACGACCAGGACGACTACCAACAGCATGTAGATGAGAAGGCCCGTGGTCAGGATAGCAACGGCCTGGTCGAAACCACGCAAAGCCATTGGCGACAAAAGATAGATGACCAGGGCCGGCGCCAGATGAGCCAGCCGGTTCAAGACCTTCCTTCGCAAAAAGGTGTCATCCCAGGTTGTTTTGGTGATGGCAACCATTCTCCCGGCGAAAGCAAGCAGGCAACGCTTGGCCACCGCATCTGCCAGGACGCTCAGAAGGAGAACGCAGGCGAAGGCCAGTGCCCGCGAGATGTAAAAGGCAGGTGTGGGCTCCAAGCCGCTGGTGAGCAGCCAAGTTTCTAGGTATTCAAGCATAGGTTCTCATTTGGTTGGTGATTCTTTGATTAAAAAAATGGCACTGTTCTACATACTCTGCCAAGCTAAAAGTCTACAATACACGAGTCACTTTAACAAAAAACGTATTGCCCTGTTCCGAACGCTCGCCTCGCTTTGCCGTGCCTCTCTGGTAAGCCAACTGGATGGTTCCAAAAGGCGGCTGGTAGCGATAAACAAAAACAGCCTGGAGATTCTTGCGGTCGATAACCGAGCTGGTTTGAAAAAAAACGCGCAAAAAGAGATCCTTGGTGAAGGAATGGTTGGCCTTCACAACATGAATCCAGGTGCTTTCGTTTTCCGGATCCGGATTCAGTGTGAGGCGCTCCAATTCATACTCGAGCGAAAGCTGCGGCGTCACTTTGAATCCTGCTCCGGCCGACAAGAGCCGGAAATCTGAATTGAAGTTCTTGCCGAACATGAAGCCAAGCTCGGCCGATTGGAATTCACGCTGGTTGTATCCGACGGTAAACTCCACCTGCCTGTTCTGAAAGTCCTTCTCAATCTCTTGACCTTCTTCCGCATCAAAGCTTTCTCTCCTGAACTCTTCTGAATAGTCGAACTCGAACCCGAACCGATTACGCAATTCAACATCAGCCGTCTGGTCGATCCGCCAACTGCGCAACGTGCCGTCCTGCCCCCAATAGATGTTGTAGTTCGAGTCGTAGTTGGCCCGCTGCAACAGGCCCTTCCGGATCCAGATTGTTTTCTCGATGGCGCTGTCAAGCTCGCGCCGGTTGTCGTCGCGAATGAAGCCAATCGCGTTGCCATTCTCCGCCACATGCTCTCCGAGATGAGTATACCGGACGTGAAAATGGCCGGTTGGGGAATCGTAAGATGGGCGAACAAAATAAGCCCAGGAGCCAGCATCGAAGGCGCCGTAGCTCTTGACCAGTTGCGCGGTCATGCCGAATGTTTTCGTAAAAAAAAGCGTTGCATCCATGCTTGCCGAGCCATGATTACTGCCCTGCCGGGCGCGGTTGGCAATCATAAAGGCGACATTGGACGAGCCCAAAACGTCTTTTTGAGCGCGTGCAACGGCATAGGTAGCCTTGGTGGAATCGTTCAATGGTTCCGAACGACTTGCGAGTCCGGCAAGCGTCCAACTCCCCTGCTTACCCAATACCTTGCCGCCAACCGTGATATCGGGAATGCGTCGCGAGTAGAAGGTGCGAATGCGCTGCTGGAATAGCTCATTGCCCTCCAGAAAGAATTGGCGTTTCTCGCTAAGTCCCAACTCAAAACGGGACAGGTTAATCTCTTCCTGGTCAGCCTCAATGGTAGCGAAGTCTGGATTCACAGTTACATTCGCAGACATTTTCGGCGTGAATGAATAGCGTAAATCTACGCCAGCATCCAGTTGCTCCGACTGATTCTCTTGAAATTGAGAGAGACCATAGGGAATAACCTGGTGCCGCCGTACGGGTGGCGCGAGTTGGAGTCCCACCAGCGTGCCTGCCTGGGAAACACGAAAGCGGTTTTCCAGCGGTCCCGCCCAGTAACTTGTCTCCAGATTACGCCGCCGGCATCTTCCAAAATTCACTCCCCATTTTACCGAGTCACCGGCAGCGTATCTCAATGAAGTGAACGGAATCGCCATTTCAACCGTCCAACCGAACTCCGTCTTCTGCGAAGCGCATCGCCAGGGAGCATCCCAGGTGTCATCCACGGTTCTCCCGTCATCAACAATGCGACCGTCCGTCTGCGTGGACAGGATGTTGGTCATGAAGTAATAGGCTGAACGCTGGTCGTGGTAAGTGTCAAGTAGGAGGATAACTGCGTCATCATTGAATAGATTTGCGTCGCGCCGCGTCAATTGCGCGGTTGCAGCTTCAGGCTCCCAGAGAGAAAAAGCGACGTATAGATGCTCGGCGTCATAAAGCACAACCGCTTTCGTTTTGGTTTCCGACGGCTTCCCACGGTTGGGTTCATACTGCAAAAAATCCTGAGCCGCGTCGGCACTTTGCCAGACTTCTTCATTGATGAAACCGTCAATTCGTGGTGGTGATTGAACCTTGGTTATGTTCAGGGAAAAGCGTGAGTTGGCAGATAATACCGTAGCAGTGGCCAGCAGGATAAGCGATGGAACCATCTTCATTTGAATTCATGCCTGTATTTCTAGTGCAAAGCTAGAAAACAATATATATCCCGAAGCTAACATGCAAGCAAAACCAGGTTCTCCATGCAGAAGAATTGACCATTCCCGGCAGGGCAATGCTCTTCAGATGATTTTCACGCAGTGACCGTTGCGCGAGGCCAGGATCAAGGGCTGAGAAAAGCCAGGGTGCCAAGCCGAAAGTGTGTACTATTGACACGGATAAGCGAAATATGTATATTCCGCAACCTATGAACAACCAACTTCGATACTTCGAATAAGAAAATCCAATCTGTCAAACCAAATCCCCAAAAGGTAACAATGGAACTCAGATTTATCATAAGGTCGGCGCAATTCCTGGCATTTTTTCTGTTTCCTGCCCTTTTCTCGTGCAGTGACTTTGGCTTGGATGAAAACTTCTTCCCAACCGTCAAGGGCAATGTTCACATCGTGTCGCAACCACCGGAAGAGACGGACGAGATTGTGCTGGCGCTGGTGGACGGCTTGAGTCCTAAATTTACCCGGACTATTCCACGTGCCGACCTGAACATGGAAACGGATGACCAATCCGTCACGTTCGTGATTGAAGCCAAGACAGGAAAATTCGACGGTATCCTCGCCATCTGGAAAATGCGCGGCCAGCCACTGTCTGTCTTCGAAAACATCGTCGGCTCCAACTGCACGGACAATGCCCTGCAAACGATTACAATCACTGAAGAAGACCAGCTTGTTGAAGACGTCCAAATCGATGTCAACCTGCGCAAAGTAAATCGCACCGCCCGCGTTTCCGGTGAGGTGCTGTTTCAGGGCGATTGGCCGAGCAATATCGATAATCTGGGTATCGTATTTACCGACATCCCCACGCTGGGCGATTTCATCATCAACCAAAACGTCTGCAGCTTGTTGAGTAACATGGACATCGTCTTCCTTGACGAAAATGAAGCTGAATCGAAGCCGTTCGACCAGCAGGTCGCGCCGGGCGAGACGGTCATCATCGTCGCCTGGAACGAAGCCGGGGGATCGATCTTCGCTCCCAAGCTCATTACACCCCTGCCTTTCACGACTATCACCGCGGTCGCTGACAGCACCATCAGCGGTCTTGAAATTATGGCCCGATTCTAACTTGGACAATTCACAAATAGTCCTACTGCTATGACCGAATTTTCAGTTGAGGCTAGTCTCCCTTTGAAGGGAGACAGGTTTTCGCTCGTCCAGAGCGAAAAGCAGAGGGATGTTACTCCCGAAGTGGCAGATTGAAAATAAATTCCAGATTTCACGAAGTATCGAGACTAAGTCCAAAACCCGAAACGAGAGACAACATGAAAAATAGAATAGCAGCCGTCCTTCTGCTGACCTCATTGAGCTTGTGCGGTTTTCTCCAGGCACAAAGCGGCAGCGGTGTCGTCACCGGCAAGATAGTTGACAAAGCAACCGGAGAAGCGCTCCCGGGTGTGAATGTTCAGGTACTCGGCACCGTGCTCGGCGCCAGCACCAACCTGGAAGGTGAATTTGAGATTCGCCGCATCCCGTTCGGAACTTATTCCGTGCGCGTCTCCATGATTGGCTACGCAAAGCAGACCCTGGACAGCGTCCGGGTGAGCGATGAAACCCCGGCCCTGCATGTTGCGCTGGTCGAGGCGCCGATAGAAATCGACCCGGTGGTGATTTCCGTCAGCAAGTGGGCGCAGGACGCGGACAGAACGGTAGCGTCAGTCGAAGTCTTGACCGCCAAAGACATTTTGCAGCGCAGCCCGATTCGCATCGAGGACGCGCTCGAGACCGCTGCCGGCGTGCAAATTCTGCAGGAAAACGTCAACATTCGCGGCTCGGACGGCTGGACTTTTGGCGTCGGCGGCCGCGTGCTGGTGATGATGGACGGCGTGCCAATGATGACCAGCGACATGGGCAGCGTCAACTGGTTCATGATTTCCCCCGCCGATATCGAGCGCGCGGAAATCGTGCGCGGCGCCGGTTCCGCGGTCTACGGCTCTTCCGCCATGGGTGGGGTCGTCAATTTCATCACCCGCGAGCCGACACCCAAAACCCGGACTTACGTTCGCACCATGGCCGGCGTCTACGATGAATTCGACCAGCCCGGCTGGGACTGGACCAGCGATGTCATGAATTTCAACCGCGTCGACTTTACCCACAGCAGGCAAATCAACAATCTGGGGGTGAGAATTTCCGGAGGCCGCAGCACCTCGACCGGCTACACGGAAAATGGCGAGTATGAGCGCTACAACATTTCCGGCAGGCTCAATTACCGCTTCAAGAACAACTCGTCCCTGACTTTGTTCAGCAATTACATGCGCGACGACTCGGATGTTTTTGTGACCTGGGACCTGCAAAACATCGCAACCAAAGTAGCGGCCGGCGAGCGCAGCAAACACCAAATCCGCCATGGTCTCACCCTGTTTTCCAAATACCACTATCCCATCTCTTCCAAGGCGGCAGTGGAAGTGCGGGGCTTCCTGAACCGTTTTTTGCTGGGCATTCAATTCCAGGATGTCGATTTCACACCAGCGCTTGGATTAGGCGGTGCGATTCAGGGCAACTATCTGCCGTGGAGTACCCTGTCGTTGATCTGGGGCTCAGATTTTAAGTTGGACAAGACAGATTCAGACACCTACGGCAAGCGCGACGGCGTGCTGGTGGCGCCCTACGTTCAGGCGGATTGGCGATTCCATCCGAACTTCAACTTCACCCTTGGCGCGCGTTACGACCGCTACAAAATTCTGGAGACTTCCGACACCGACGTGCGGCTGACGGATTCGCGCGTCTTCGACCATGTCAGTCCCAAGGTCGGACTCAACTACCATCCGTTTGAGAACACGACGCTGAAAGGCAGCATCTCGAACGGCTTCAAGTTCCCGGCTATTTTCCAGCAGTTCTTTGACAACCAGGAGATTACCAACATCACATTTGTAGCGAATGACAGCATCGGTTCGGAGACTTCCTGGTCCTACGAAGTCGGTCTCAAGCAAAAGATCACACCAAGCTGGTTTTTCGAAGTGAATGGTTTTTACACCGAGGTCGATGACCTGATCGAGCCGGGCGTGGTCGATGCCGGCAGAGGCATCGCATCTTTTGTCAACACGAACTCCGTCAGCATTCCGGGAGTAGAGTTCGTTTCGAATGGCCGCTGGTGGCACAACCGGCTTGGCTTGCGGTTGAATCTCACCTACCTGAATCCGCACAACACGGAAACCGACAAGTTGTTGACCCACCGACAGAAGTTCATCGGCTTTGCCGGTTCTTCTCTGCGACTCGGTAACTTTGAGCTGCAGGCCGACTATAAATACGCCACGGCACAAGAAAGCTACCTGCTGCCGGACCAGGAAGACGGACACGAATTTGTGCCGCAGAAAGTGGCTGACGTCCGCCTGTTCTACTACTGGCAAGACTTCACTTTCCTGGCTGGCATCAATAATCTTGGGAATTACGCCTACACCTTGCGGGACAAGTTTCTGGAGGAGAACCGGAGTTTTGTGGTGGGAGTTACGGCAGAGTTTTAGGCGTGCTGGAGCTGAGCGGTCTGGTCTGTCACCAGGAGCCTAACACAACCTAGGCCATCGATACAGAATTTGTGAAAATACCCTGCTAAAATGAAAAAAAGTGTAGGAATAGCAGGGTTATATATACAATACACTGCGAGGACAGCCTTTGAGTCACGTCTTCTGCGCTGGCAACCTAACCATCCGCATAATCTTGAGCCCGCTCTTTTATTCTCAACAGTCTTTAACCGCCGCTATACGATTTTCAAGTGCCGATATACCATTTTTGGCAGACGCTATACGATTTCCGGGTGCCGCTTTACCATTTTTGGCAGACTCTGGTTGATTTTTGGGTGCCGCTGAGTCATTTTCCGGTACCATCGACTCATTTTCGGGTAACTCTGAATCGTTTTTGTGATTCTTAAGCCTTCTACCAGAAAACTTACGACCTGTAGTACAATTGCCTCAATCCTTACGGGTTGAAGTCGGCGGCTTCAAGGTAACGTCATTATCAGACTGAGAAAATGTATCGATGAATTCATCAACCATTTCATGTAATTCGGTCTGAGTAAACCATTGGCCGCGTGCCATCACGCCAATTCGGTTACGCGTGTGGCTGACATTTTCAAGCGGATTTTCTTTGAGAAGAACTAAATCAGCTCGTTGTCCAACTACAACGGATCCAAAGTTGCCGTCTCGCCCCATCTTATTCACAATACTACCGGCATTTCTTGTACCTGCTTTAAGTGCTTCGTAGTTGGAAAGGCCGGCTTCTACCAAAAGCTCCAGTTCCCTATGAATTTGTTCAGGAACGGCGCCCTCGACCATATATGAGCAATCCGTTCCGGTCGTTATTAAAACACCGGCCTCATGCAGAGATTTGATAAGCTTTTTGAAGAACGGAATTTCATTTTTTCGATAGCGTCCCTGGTTCTTCCATTTTGTGATCGGTCTCCCCTGAGTGCGCCAATTCTCTAAAACCTCAGGACGGATAATCCGGTATTCCTGGCCTGAGAGTACAGCCGGGGTATCTAATACCAGTTTATAAGCAATTTCATCCAAAGACATGTTGGAGACTACGGCCACATTATTTTCCTTTACCAGTTCAACCGTTCGCGGAATCAATGTGTAATCCAACTGCGGATCGATATTATTCCTAAAATCGTCCATTACCTCGTCTGGCGTTTTCGTCCAGTGGTGCGAATTGAATTCATCTAAGTGGGCGACTTCATCCGTTCCTGATGTCAGAATGGTTTCGAGCGACATTTCTTCGGGAAGGTGACTTATAACATACATGCCCCGTTCCTTAGCTTCGGTTGCTGCAGCAAGGAACTGTTCCTCTGCCAGACCATCGTAAAGCTTTACGGCGTCAACTTTTTGTCCGTATTGATTGTTCACTTCTTCAACAGCCTGGCTGCTTGATTCGGACACAAAGCCGGCGTTCGAGAATTCCGGGAAAAGTATCGGTTCCAACACCATAAATGATGGTGTGTTCGTCAGAGTGAGTACCAAACCCAACAGAAGTGTGGATGGTATGCCAATGACCAAAGTGCGTCGGTTTCTCATTCTCTTCCACAAAAAATAAACGATTGCCCCAATTACCAGGGGCGCAAAGAAAATGAGAATCCGAAAGGCCTTCATAAATCGGCCAAACCCAAGATAGTCATTATGGTTTCCGATGATAACTCGTCCTGTTGAATAGATGGTTGGGCTGACCAATTCATTTCGCTTAACCCGTTCACGCAAACTCAACGACTGCGGAGCTTCTCCAACAGACCTGATGGTGGTCGTACCCTCTGCCAGATAGAGGACAAGGTGTTCCGGATCGGGATTGCTTAGCGCTATGTGCGTGTGCATGTCAGCTAACCCAGGCATCAGGTAAGCGCCGTTCCCTTCGATAGTCTGCGCACCGGATGGGACTGTGATTTCATCCACAGCCCCGATTTTCATAATGCGATCGCCCCGCACGATGACGGTTTGGTTCTCCAACACCCGCTCCGTGTCAATCGGAATCACATTGACATTTACGAAAGCGGTTGGTGTATTGTCCTGAGCCACCGCATTGAGCGGTGGCTGCAAAGTGAGAGCAAGGGCCAGTAAAACAAAGTGCTCAAATTTGTCAAGTTTCATGATTTTCTACCTTCAACGTTGATTGGGTTCTGAAATTATCATATTGGATTGGCTTTTCAGATTAAACCATTCTCCAACATTTTTGACCTGTCTGCAACCAACCCTAGAAAATTAGAATTCAGTAGCGAGTCCAAAAGTGAAGAAGATCGTGTCCTTCATTCCTCGATCAAATAGTTGATCTCCATTGTTGTCGTCAACAACAAATTCGCGATCGATAGTCGTGCCGACGCCAACATTAAGAAAGAGCGGTTTGAACAATCGAATTGAGGACTCTATCCCAAGCGCGAGGTCGGAGAATAGGATAACGGTGTTCTCGCCATTTGATTGCGCCTCGGTGTGACCAAGGCTGTAGTTGTTGTAAAAGGATCTCGCGGCAAGCCCCACCTGAAAGCCTTGCGAAACCGCATAATTTAGCTTGGCATATCGAGGAAATTTTATCTCCGCGCTGACTCGTCCTTGGCCTGCGTACCTCAGGAAAGGTGCAGGAATAATGATGGGCTCGCCGAATGCATAGGTGAAGACAGGACCAAGACCGAAATGAAATGACTTGCTGAGCTTTCTCACAAAGAATGCGCCACCCTCAATGAGCAGATGATTCCCGTCTACATTTTCAAAATCGGTATATAAGCCTGCTGAACCAAAAGCGACTGTGTACCATTTTTTGCCAAGCGACTTTACCAGCGCCAGCGAATAGTTCATTGCATAAAGTGCATCAGGAAAATACTCGTCATCGTCTGCCGGAAACTTCTTGCTGATTGTCTGGTTCCGAAAACCGAAACTGTTTGACAACTCGGTGAAAGCACCGGTTCTGGGGTTTTCATAGGCGTGAAGTGGAAACTCAACTTCGACATCTAGAATGTTCATGCCGATTTTAGCTTCCTGTCCTGGCGGTGGGTCAGCCTTGACAATATTGGCCTCAGGCATAACAATGTTGTTAACCCGGATTTGAGGATATCCCTCGCCAATAGATGTTAGAAGGAACACAGCCGTGCAAGCAATTGTCAGAAAAATGCTAAGACCTGCTTTTTGATTTGTAGTTCTCATGACAGCCTCCTTAAGGTTAAACGGACTTGAATTTTGCATTGCGCCCTCAACATACGAAAGAATTATGCGGGAATCGTCCAGTCCGCTAAGGCTGAACCTATTGAGAATTGGAGTGAAGGAGTTATGTTATGAAGGGAGTTGAGGAGTAAGCATCATCTTAGATGTCAACAAGAGAGGCGCCCTCATTCATTTTCTTAAATTGTGAAGGTGTCAGGTTGGTGAAGCTTTTGAAAATAGTATTGAATGATGATTTTGAATTGAAGCCTGAGTCGTATCCAATCGCTAATAAGGTGAGGAGTTGATTTTGGGGATCCATGATTCTTCTTTTTGATTCCTCGACGCGGTATTCATTCACAAATTGATAGAAATTCTTTCCTAACTTTTGATTGATGACTTGTGTGAGGCCATGCCGGGGAATATCTAGTGCGTTGGCAACGTCTTCAATGGTGAGTTCGCTGTTCAAGTATGACTCTTCTTCTTCCATGTACTCGAGCAACATCTCAAGATATTTATTGGCATCATCTTCTTTCAAGCCTGATTTCTCATATTTGACAGTGGCGATTTCTTCTTCATTTTGTTGATTTGCATTACTCAACTCCTCATGCACAAAATAATCATCTTGCCGAGTTACCTCGGTAAAGATCGCGCCCTGTTTGAACCCATAGTAGCCAAAGGCGATCACGAAGACTGAAAAAGCTATGTTGATTACGAAATCTGAGTTTATGGGAAAAATAACCTGTTCAGCAAAAAAACTGGTTAACACAACCATGAGGAAGACCCCAAACCAGAAAGTTAAGCGCTTTAGCCACTTTAGATCAATTTCTTCTGTATAGGAGAAATAGTGTTGAATATTCTTACAATGCTTCCTCAGCAGAAGCCACACCCAAGTGACATATACAGGCCCGGAAAGCAACTTGAATGTTATCAGCACATTTTCCCTCAAAGGCAGTATCTCTAATTTCCGTGTGAAATATAGTTCTACCTTGTTCTCACCATCTGCGAGGAAAAAAGGAAGATATACAAGATTAGAAATGACAAATGGTATAAAGTGCAGCAAGTAAGATTTTCTAAAAATTGGTTTTCTGGCAATTAAGGTGACGGCATAAATAAATATGAAAGGGCCATAAAGAAATGGGAAGGAATCATCTATACCTAGCAGGTGCGGATACTCCAGGTACGCTTTTTCACTGAAAGTGAAGCATGCCAACAGATGAAGCATTATCACGAGAAACCACGATGATAAAACCAGATCCGGAAGTCGCTTCTCTTTCTTACCAGAAAGTAAAACCGCAAAAAAAAGAGCGAAAGCCGCCCCAATTAAGAAAAAGGTATTCATGGCATTTTAATAAGATGAAAGGCCCTAATTCTTTGATGGTTTCAGCTATTCACCATCCAATCGGTTCTTATGCGTGCAAGAAATCTCTAAAAAGTAAGCTTTGAGAGCGAGGCTCCTTCACACATAACGAGGCTGTAGGAAAAGCTCACGAAAAGCAGCAATTCCTTCGCCCAATATAATTTTCTTATTTGAAATCATTTTATGAGTGTTTTTCTTTTTAGCTGCCTGTCAATAGATGTTGAATTATAATCAAATGCCGCTACTC
>JAJDAF010000059.1 GCA_029261995.1 Candidatus Zhuqueibacterota bacterium | reverse complement strand
CTGTCAAAAGCCACTGGCCGTGGCTTCGAATCGATTCAGCCCGCGGAAAAGAAACCTTGGTACCCGGTTTCCGCGCAGCAGCGGCGGCTTTACATTTTGCACGAGATGCAGCCGGGAGCGACGCACTACAACATGCCGTTCACGTTTCCTCTAACGGATGACATCGAAATAAGTCTCCTGGAAGTAACTTTTGAGCGTTTGCTACAACGTCACGAGAGTTTACGCACCAGTTTCGAAATCATAAACGATGAGCCTGTTCAGCGAGTACATGATTCCGTTTCCTTTAATCTGCAGCGGTTGAGCTGTCCGGTTGAGGAAGCTCAATCTGTAATCGCTGCTTTCCGCAAACCATTTGATTTAGCTGTGGCGCCTTTGTTGCAGGCGGCGGTGCTGGAAATCTCAGACGGTCAACACACGCTCCTCGTGGACATGCACCACATCATCACCGACGGATTGTCGCAGGCAACATTGCGCAGGGAATTCGAGCAGCTTTACTATGGCATCGAACTGGATGAGTTGCGACTGCAATATAAAGACTATTCCGTCTGGCAAGAGCGGCGACTTCTGGGGCGGGAACTCGAAGGCGACAAGCTTTACTGGCGGCAGATTTACGCTGATCCTGCACCGGTTCTAAGCGTGCCCACTGATCGACCGCGTCCCTTAGTGCAACAGTTTGCCGGTCGCCGGTTTACATTTGAACTTTCCGAAATGGAGGTATCCGCGCTACGACAATTGGCGAAGGAACATGGCGCTACCCTTTACATGGTTTTGCTCGCGACTCTGAATGTTATGCTTGCGCGCTTGGGAGGCGAAGAAGATGTCGTTATTGGAACACCAGTGGCCGGAAGACGACACGCTGATTTGGAGGGGGTGGTTGGCATGTTTGTCAATACTCTGCCATTGCGCAACCAGTCGGTCAGCGAGGAGAGCTTTTCAGAGTTTCTGTCCCATGTGAAAGAGGGCATGCTGGCTGCCTTTGAGCATCAGGATTATCCATTTGAGCAACTGGTTGAGGAAGTGGTATCCCAAAGAGATGCAAGCCGCAATCCGTTATTTGATGTCATGTTTACGCTGCAAAGTAAACGTGATGCTGGTGATGAAGAGATCTCAGATAACTGTGATGAGAAGCCTGAGCACGTGGCCAGCGAGTGTAAGTTCGATATGGATTGGATGTGCCTGGACTTTGGTAGTAGGGTTTTACTGAGCATCAACTATTCCACTTCACTATTTGACTCTTCTACGATCGAGCGGTTTATTACATATTTCAGAAACATCATCAGGTTTCTGTCGAATAGCCCCGGATGCATGATTGGCGAGATTGAATTGTTGCCGCAGTCCGAGCGTCAGCAGTTAACCGAAGCGTTCAACGCGACAGAAACTGCTTACCCATCAAATGCCACCTTGCAGGATTTATTGGAGAAACAGGTTCAACAAACACCTGACCTCGTTGCTCTGTCATGCGAGGACGAAACCTTGACCTATCGTGAACTCGACCGAAGTGCAAGTCAGTTGGCGCACATATTGACTGCGCGTGGTGTGAAATCCGAAACTCTGGTTGGCCTCTTGTGCGAGCGTTCTATTGAGATAATTATTGGAATGCTTGGCATTCTGAAGGCCGGTGGAGCTTATGTGCCGCTAGATACGACCTGGCCCGATGAACGTCTAAAATATATCATTTCTGATAGTGGTATCCCGCTGCTATTGACAACCAGCAAATTGGCAACCCAGCTTGATTTTTCCGGAAACACGCTGTTGCTGGACACACCTGAACTCTATGATGGAAATTCTGAAAGCCTACCGCCGCGCTCGGAGCCGACTGACTTGGCATACGTGATTTATACATCCGGCACAACCGGCCGGCCCAAGGGTGTACTGGTCGAACATCAAAGCGTGGTCAACTACATATGCTGGGCCCAGACGACCTATCAACATGGTAGCGGACAAACCTGGCCACTCTTCACTTCGCCTTCCTTCGACCTGACCGTAACTTCGATTTTTGGCCCTTTGCTGTCGGGGGGCAAGGTTGTGGTGCTCGAAGAATCGGATCCCGCCGCCTTAATCGAGCGGATCGCAGATTGGCCAGATCTGGACGTCATCAAACTGACACCTTCACATCTTCGTTTGCTCGAATCCCGGCTATTTATGCGCAAAAATGCTGACGCCAACCTGAACCGAGTCTATGTTGTCGGTGGAGAGAAGTTTGAAGGAAGCTTGGCCAGAAGCATAAACCAGTTGCAACCGGAAACCATTCAATACAACGAGTATGGACCCACGGAAGCGACGGTCGGTTGCATGATCTACCGCTACCGGCCGGAAGACACAACCTTTGCATCGGTTCCAATTGGGCAGCCAACTGCAAATACTAGAATCTACCTACTAGACAAGAATCTAAATCCCGTCCCGACCGGCTCAATTGGGGAAATATACATTTCGGGACATGGTATCGCTCGTGGTTACCTGAATCAAGTCAGCCTGACCGCTGAGAAGTTTGTAGCCGATCCATTTCTAGCAGGTGGCCGCATGTATCGAACCGGTGATGTTGCTCGCTTTCTACCTTCTGGAGAGATTGAATTCCTTGGCCGGAATGACGATCAGGTAAAGATTCTGGGCAATCGAGTTGAATTGACGGAGATAGCATCAGTCATTTCTTCCTATCCGCCAGTTTCTCATGCTGTTGTCCTGCAACAGAAGAAAAAATCTCTTTGCGCTTATTACGTGGCTCAAACCGAATTCGAGGCTCGCGAGCTGAGAGTCTTCGTTTCGGAGAAGCTCCCATCATATATGGCGCCGGAGCATTATGTCGCGGTCGATGCAATTCCAATGACCACAAATGGCAAAGTTGATGTTCGCGCCTTGCCGAAGCCCCTCCCGGTCGCGCCTTTGAACCTAATATCGCCAAGGGATGTTGCTGAAACTGAAATAAGCAAGATTTGGGCAGATTTGCTCGAATTGCCAGTGGATTCATTTGGTATCGACAGCGCCTTCTTTGAGATTGGCGGGCAGTCTCTAAAAGCGACAATGATGATTCATCGAATTGAACAACAGTTGAACGAGAAGCTGTCGCTACTGGAGGTCTTCAGCAAGCCAACAATCAGGCAGTTGGCGGATAGCATTCGTTCAGCGTCCAGAGGAAAATTCGAAAGAGCGGTTGACGACAACTTCTTGTTGATTCGCAGCGCAGAGGGCAGTGATTCAAATGTTTTCTTTGTGCACGAAGTCAGCGGTGAGGCAGAAGCTTACGTTCACCTGAGCGCAAACCTACCGAAAGACCGAAATTACTGGGGCATAAAAGCGCCCCGCTTGACGGGTTTGGCGCCGCGGATTCTTGTAGTTGATGAGCTTGCGGCAAAGTATGTTGACGGCATTCGCTCGATTCAATCCGACGGTGACTATTTGATCGCAGCCTGGTCGCTGGGCGGTACCCTCGCATTCGAAATCACGCGACAGTTGGAAGTCAAAGGAGCACGGGTCGCACTGCTGGCTTTAATCGATGCCGAAGCCCCCGTTGATTCCTTTGACAATGAAACCGAATCGTTTACCCTTTCCACCGAACTTGAGTGGATCAAAGAGAAGTTTGCTGATTTTGATGAGGCGCCTTTGGCAAAGAGCGGAATGGATATCGAGACGTTTTGGGATTTGATCACGCAAAATTTGAACGTGGAAGCGGTCGATGAGTCCCTGCTCGCGGACATCCTGGAGCATGAACGGTTAAGCCTTCCGCAACTCGTGCAGCGCATCAACATGATGAGAAGCCTGGACCGGGCGAAGAAAGCATACGACCTCAGGGGCAAGATTAATGCTTCTGTCCATCAATTCAGAGCGTCAAAGGCTGAGACTGGCACGAAAGCGGATTGGGAGGCCTTCACCGAGCACCCAGTGACAACACACTGGGTTGAGGGCACACACTCTTCCATCATGCTACAAGTTGAAGACATGCTCGGTTTGGCAAAGGCTTTCACGGATATCCTACGGGATTTCGGAAAATAGAAACTCCATCTCACTATCATCTTGCTACCAAAGCTTCCTTTTGTCTTGCAACGCCCGATGTAGATCGTCAGCCGCGGAAGGATAACCGGTGCCACTGATCCTCATTGCGACCAGCTGGTAGTCGAAGTTTTTGACTGAAAACTGAATGACGGACAAAGCGATATGAAGAAATCAAATGTGGGCATCCTTGTTGGCATAATCGTCATTGCCATCATGGTGGTTTCTACCTCGGGACGAGCCGGAACCCTGGTTGATCGGATAGAAGCCAAGGTGCGGCAGACAATGGTTGAAGGCGATATCCCCGGCATTAGTCTGGTTTTGCTGGACCAGGGTCAAACACAGATTCTCGCGTTAGGGTACGCGGACCTCGAAAACCAAGTGCCTGTTAACGAGTCTACCATTTTCGAATTGGGAAGCAACAGCAAAGCCTTCACCGGTTTAGCTTTGTTACAACTCGAAAAGGCCGGCCTCGTCGATCGCGGTAAATTCGTGTCCGACTATTTGCCCTGGTTTCACGTTTCGTTTCAAAGGCAACGCCAGAAGCTGACGGTAGCCCAGGTTTTGTACCACACGACAGGCATACCCTGGCATACGATTTCCTGGATTCCGGAGGATGAAAGTGATGGAGCGATCACCCGAGCGGTGGAAAAGCTGGTGGGGATGGAATTGACACGTGAGCCGGGTGCCGTCCATGAGTACGCCACAATCCATTACGATATCCTGGGCGCCATCATTGAGGCCGTCACGGGATTGTCTTATGAATTGTACATTCAGGAGCGAACTCTGAAACCGCTCGGCTTGCAAGAGACTTCAGTCGGTGTTCCCAAACCGATCCTAACGAAGGCCACAGGTTATAAAGTTGGCTTCTTCAAACCGAGAAAATACCAAGCGCCGACATTTCGGGGCAATGATCCTGCAGGTTACATTCATTCAAACGCACGGGATCTTGGTATCTGGTTAAAGCACCAGACGGGAGTTATAGAGAGCGAATTTTCAGAAATCATAGATGAATCGCAAGAAAGGGACGACTCGGTTGCTCCCGGTCGCGCCGACCTATCCTCATACGCGGCTGGTTGGTACGTTTCGCTGCGGGGAGATGGAATTATCTACCATTCAGGTTTGAATCCGAATTTTTCATCTTACATCGCCTTTAACCGGACGAACAACACGGGCGTTGCCATTCTGGCAAATTCGAACAGCAGCTTCACGACAGCGCTAGGCGAAGATGTCATGAAACTTCTAGCGGGTCAGGAAGTGCGGCGCAGGATCGACCCGGATTCTGGTTTCGACAAAGGCTTCTCGATCATATCCATAGTATTGTGTTTGTACCTAACGCTGGTCGCAATTTCCGTTGTCTGGCTCATGGTAGGCGTTGTCAGGAACGAGCGGCAATTTGCGTCCATCAATTTCAGAAAATTGGTAAGAATACTCATGCCCATTCCGGTTATGGCGCCTTTCCTGTATGGCGTCTACATTTTGCCGCACGCAATGGTCAAGTTTGACTGGGACGCCGCCATCGTCTGGTCGCCGATTACTCTTCCCGTCATGGCGGTTCTAACCGTTGCCGCAATAGCTTTGAGCTATTTGGGGTATGTTCTTTCACAAATATTCCCCGACAAGAATCCGTATCGGCGCGCCGCTCCGCAGCTGACCGTTTTGAGTTTACTCGCAGGCGTTTCAAACATGGCGCTGATACTGCTGATTACGGCCTCAGTCAACAGGGCTGGAGATGTCAGGTACGCACTGTTCTATTTCGGATTGGCCTTCTTTCTCTACATCTGGGGCAGAAGATTTGTCCAGACGCGACTCATTCGGCTTACCTTGGATATCATTTACGATATCAGAACCACGCTAGTTAGAAAGGTGCTCTCGACTTCGTTTGAGCGCTTCGAGAAATTGGATAGGGGCCGAATTTATGCAACTCTGAACAACGACACCGCCACCATCGGCACCGCAGCAGAGGTAATTGTCGGGCTGATAACGAGCATTGTGACTGTTATCGTCGCTTTCCTGTACCTCGCCACCATCGCCTTCTGGGCGACCGTCATGACCACGGTTATTGTCTTTGCAGTCTCGATGCTTTACTACACTATTGATAAGCGGGTGAATAGACTATTCGAAGAAGCCCGCGACACCAAAGATACTTACCTGGAGCTCCTGAACGGCCTGATCGATGGCTTCAAGGAGTTGAGTATTCACCGCTCCAAAAAAATGCACTACAAAACGGATATTGAAAATGCTTGTGATCTCTTTCGTATCAAAGCGGGTGGGGCAAGAGTGCAGCTTGTGAACACATTTTTAATCGGGGAGTCTCTGTTGATTGTGGTGCTTGCGACGGTTGCGTTTGCAATGCCGCGAATGTTCCCGGAAGTGCAACTCTACACGCTCTGGAGTTTTGTGATTGTGTTGCTCTATCTGATTGGCCCGATCAACGCTATTTTAGGCACTGCGCCTGCGTTCATGCAGCTTCGTGTTGCTTACAGGCGCATCAAAGGCTTTCTCGATGACATTCCTGCAAATCTCGATCTTTCTGAAGATGAAACGAAATTTGCTTTGCCGGGGAGGACCGTGGATTCATTTGAATTACGCGATTTGACTTTTTCATACAAGACCAATGATAAGGACAAAACTGAGGAAACCTTCAGGGTTGGCCCTGTGAGTTTGAAACTCGCTAAGGGCGAGATTCTGTTCTTGATCGGCGGTAATGGTAGCGGCAAAACGACGCTGGCAAAACTGATGACCGGACTTTATCCGGCCGATAGCGGAACGGTTTTGATCAATGATGAACTCCTGGAGACTCACCGGTTGGGCGAGTATTTCTCGACAATTTACAATCCCTACCATCTGTTCAGAGAGCTGTACGGTTTTGAGCTTGATGGCCGCAAAAATGAAATCGATGAACGCCTCGAACACCTGAAGATTGCAGACAAAGTGAGTTGTGACGATGGCTCATATTCGACAATTGAGCTCTCCGGCGGCCAGCGAAAGCGGCTTGCTTTGTTTCAATGCTACCTTGATGACCGACCTGTTTTTCTCTTCGATGAAGTTGCGGCAGATCAAGACCCACAGTTCCGGAGATTCTTCTATCATGAGTTGCTGGCTCAGATGAGAGAACAAGGCAAGATCGTCATTGCAATCACGCACGACGATCATTATTTCCATGTCGCAGACAAGGTAGTGAGAATGGATTTCGGCAAGACGAAAATCGCTGAAGTGAAGTCACTCACGGCCGGTTTACCCGTTGAACCCAGACCGGTTGCCGCGACCAAGTAGGGCGGTCTTTCTGGGAGCCATACACTCCGGATTCCAGCGATACTAAAGAACAACAAAGCGCGTGAAAGGAAATCTCCACATGAAGAAAGTTAAACTTTTTTGCATCCCCTACGCCGGGGGCTCAGCAATGATCTATCACCGTTGGAAACCTTTCCTGAGTGAAAATATCGAGCTTTGCCCAATTGAATTGGCCGGCCGCGGGAGAAGAATTCAAGAGCGTCTCTATGAGTCGATGGATGATGCCGTCAATGACGTCTACTACTCAATCCAAGATCAGCTGGATGATAGTGAGTACGCTGTATTCGGCCACAGCATGGGCAGCATAATCACCTATCAAATTGCCCACCGGCTATTCCAAGGCAATGGGCCCCGGCCAATTCATCTGTTTTTTTCAGGCCGGGGCGCACCTCATGTCATGAGCGAAAACGAGCGCGTTTTTCACCAAATGGATGAAGAGACATTCCGTTCCGAAGTTTTGGAACTTGGCGGCACACCAAAGGAGTTTTTCGAACACCCTGAACTGCTGCAGATGTTATTGCCTTTGCTCAAGAACGACTTCAAGGTTCACGAAACATATCAATTCGATGGAGAGACGCCACCGTTTGATATCGCTTTCACGGTCTTGCTCGGAAAAGATGATGAGCTGTCTGCGGCCCAGGTTCATGGCTGGCGGGAGCACACAAGCAGGGTTTGCACGGTGCAGTATTTCGAGGGCGATCATTTTTTCATTAATAGCCGGGTGCAGGAGGTTGTTGAAGTTGTAAACCACACTATCGCAAATTGTCTCGAAACCGAACTTGCAAGTTCACTATTAACTGGAAAAACGGAGTATTCTTTTAGGTAGAAGGAGGTAAAAATGGAAGTCGCAACATTGACAAGAACTGAGATCTATCACAAGAACTACAATCTCGACAAGAAAGAGAATCTGGATGAACTGCCAACGGGCAAAGCGGTTTATGGTGTTTTCGCCATCGTCCGGGACGAGCCCACCAATTGCCGCTATGTTGCGGAAACAAGCAATTTACGGAGGTCGATTCATCGACATTTCGAAGAAGAGAGCAACGAGGGCTTGAAGAAGTTTATGCAGGGTCCGTGGATTCCGATGCTGGTGTACGAGATTCTACCCGAGTCGAAAAAGGCTGAGCGCCAGGCGCTTGTGCAAAGATGGCAGGAACAGCACAACCCCAAATGCGATATCGATGGTGAATATCCAGGATACTATTAGTCGCTTCATAATTCTATGAGTACACACAACAATTGGAGGATCAGAAAATGGCACAAGTAGGAAATGTTCCTGAAATCAAGGCAGTCAAGGGCCATCTCGACCAACTCAAAGAAAGAGGCTTGGTTAGTGACTGGGTGCTTCCTTATGAAAATCTGCTGACTCGCCTGACGGCGGCGGTCTTCTTCTTGACACCGTCAGATGATGAAAAACTTGACGAAATCTGGACCGAATTGAACTCGCATCCCAGGCTCACCTATAGGGAAAACGAAGAGCAAAAGCTCTCGAAGTTGGCTTGGCGTGTTGAATTTAACAAAGATTTTGAATTATAGCATGTACAATGGATTCAATCCATTAGTCCCTACTCTAAACGAATTGACCGAGGTTTACTATGAACGATCTCGTAGAGCGATTGACAACAGCCCAAACCGTCGAAACGACCAGACCGGAGAAGACCGCCAAGGCTCTAAAGGAAAGCCTTGACCGTGATTATGTGCACGTCACTTTCAAAAACACCGGCACTGAACTTGGTCTGCAGATTGATAAGCGAGATACAAACATCTCGGAAGCTGACTTTGAGGCCGGTTCCGGCTTGGCACATCTTGTCGGTTTTCTGACCTTGAACTACGAAAAGGTTCGCTGCAGAGCTGATGTTGACCTCGCGACGTGCGAAGGTACCGGCTATCTTGAACCCGTTGACGAAGACGAGTACTTTCGTGTGATCCAGCGAAAATAGTGGCGGCCGGCTCCCGCTTCTTTGCGACAATTTCTACATGTCGTGCTAGTGGTTCTTCAAGTTTGAATTTGAGACTAAGAATTCTATTTGTCGGATTAAACTGAAAAAGCTCTATCCACAAATTGAAAACTGAAGAACCACTAGTGTGACTGAATCATTTCTAGCCCGGAAGGCTATGCGACTCCAGTTGTGGTTCTGTGACGGTGAATCGTGATGTCCTGTCGCCTAGCGGGGTGCTGAACGTCTGGAGAACAATGATGAAAACCATCGTCCAAAAATATGGTGGTAGCTCTGTGGCCACACCAGAGCAGATCAACCATGTTGCCAGCAAGGTGATCGAAACGAAAAAGCAGGGTTATCATGTGGTAGTGGTGTTATCGGCGCTGGGCAACACAACGGATCACCTGGTGGGCCTCTCACAGGAGATCAGCTTGAGTCCCTCCAGGCGTGAGCTTGACATGTTGCTGTCGGTCGGCGAGCGAATATCTATCGCGCTTTTGGCCATGGCTATTGTCGAGCAAGGACATCCTGCTGTATCTTTGACCGGTTCTCAGGTTGGGATTATTACAAACACGGATCACTCGCAAGCCCGCATTCTGGAAATAAGAACCGAGAGACTTTGTGCCGAATTAAACAAAGGCAAGATTGTCGTGGTTGCGGGTTACCAGGGCGTCAGCACGGAAAAGGAGATTACCACGCTAGGTCGAGGCGGCTCTGATACGACTGCAGTCGCTCTGGCTGCCGCCCTACAAGCCGAAAGATGCGAAATCGTATCCGATGTTGATGGTGTTTATTCCGCGAATCCCAAGCAAATTGAATCAGCTGTTTTATTGCCGGAGTTAAGCCATGACGAGATGTTGGAGATGGCTGACTCCGGTAGTCAGATACTTAAAGCAACGGCAGTGGAATTTGCCAAGCGCCACAACATTCGCATCCACCTTGGATCTAGCCGAAACGGGCATATTGGAACGATCGTGACGAGTGAGTGCTTGGACAACCATCGTGTTGCAGCGATTGTTGGCAGCAATAAAGTTGGGTTATTGCGGCTGCGCAATTGCTCCGATGAAGATCGATATCAAATCGTTGAGAGGTTGCTGCGCGAGGCCATCGACGTTAAGACGGTCGATAGCAGCACTCATATTTGCTCACTATTGTTGGCTGATGATGGCATCCGAACGACATCATCGCTAATCAACCGCTTGTCCGCGTCATGGCCGAGAGTTGACTGCGAGGTAGATGACTCTGTAGGTTTGGTCTCGATAGTCGGGGCGGGAGTCGGCACAGGTTCAAATATTATCTCAGAGACATTTGAGGTGTTTAGCCGCCTAGGAGTCCTGCCGATTAGCTGTTCCTTTTCTCAGATGCGCTTATCCTTTTGTCTGCCAGAGGAGTCGGTCATACCGGCAGTCCAATCATTGCACGATGTTTTGATATCGCGTAAACTGCATGGCCCCGAAAGCCATAATCCTGCCCCTTCCAACCCGGAATCCGTGGCAAGTTGCGCATCTTAAGTGGCCGTGCTGCACTTTTGCTATGACCAAGTGACTGTTGGTGAGCATACAATCGCAAGCAGATAGCCAAATCAACAGAAAAGCTACCAATGGGATCATTCCTTACGATTCTGTCTTTTCGCGTATGCCATGTGTGGATAGCTTCACATTGGAAGGCAAGCGATTCCACCTTGCTTTCTTCAGCGCGGTGACCACATGTTCAAACGACCATCTTTCTCTCTGGAGCAGCGAAACCCTCTTGATGTAATAGAAAGTCTTTTTCCGCCTGGGGTCAAGACGTGTGCCGTAAATCCAAAGAAGGTTCGTGGTACGTTGTTTCCTCAGGAAGCGCGGCATGTTGCTCGCGCGGTTCCGAAACGAAAAAGAGAGTTTCTGGCCGGCCGTATTTGTGCGCGCAAGGCACTCCAGCAGCTCGGAGTTGCCCATTTTCCCCTCTTGGTGGATTCAGATCGTACACCTATCTGGCCGGAGGGCATCATTGGCACCATCAGCCATACAGATGACTGTTGCGCCGCCGCAGTAGCTCACAGGGGCGGGCTGTTGAGTCTCGGGATAGATATTGAAGACATTCGGCAAGTCCAGCCGTCATTGCATAAGCTGATTTGCACTTCGAGGGAGTTCAGGCGACTGTATGCATTCTCGCAGGAAGAGCAAACCGTGTATGGAGCACTGCTATTCAGCGCGAAGGAGTGCTTCTACAAGTGTCAGTACATGTTGACAAAGCAGTGGTTTGATTTTCAAGATGTAGAGGTCATCTTTCACTCCGATTTCAAAGCTTTCGAAGTGAAGGTTCTGGACGGCCCGGATTGCGTTTCAATATATGATAGGGTTTGGCGAGGTCGCTATGTCGTGCATGCAAATACCGTAGTAACTGGGATGAGCATATCTCGAATCGGTGGTCGATGTTGATGAGAGCGGCATGCTTGCGGCAGGTCGGTAGCCACTTGACCGCGGACAATTTATGTAGCATTAATGTTATCCACGGTGAATGGCGTGAGACTAAGATGGGAAATGTCTGGGCGATGTTGTGGCACAATCACAGACCTCTCTCCGTTTTTCTGTTCCAGAAGAAGTAACTCGGCCATTGTTGAGCCGTTTCGACTGGGATTTGTTTAAACAGCCTCAGAATAGAACAAAGATAGCTGTATAAATCAATATATTTTAAGATGTTGTTGTTCAGGTTCCCCCGGCCAGCCAAGCGGATGGGTTGTCTGAAAACCGTGTGTCCCCAGTTCGAATCTGGGCCTGGCCACCAGGTAGGTCTCACACTTACAATGCTCTGTGGCGGGTCTCAAAGGTGCCGATTTTCGGCACCTTTTTTCGTTTGGGCGTATCTCAGCATGACAGCTGAACACGGCGGTGGCGGACTGCCATTTGCATAGCCGTTCGCGGCAGTGGCGCTGCATTTTGCCGATTCCTATATCGCCGACTATCAGGCTGCAAGCGCAAAGGCGAACGAGTTGATCAAAATACTCGAGGAGGACGACCGGGTCAAGTTTGAAATGTTTGAGGGCGGTACTCATCTGCTGCGCCTGGTTGTCCGTGGCGTGGATTTGGCCAAATTTCAGAGAGCCCTGGAGCAACGCGACATATTGCTGCGTCCAGCGTGTGGCGAAAGCTTCTTCGTGACCATAAATCCATCGCTGAACAGAATGCCTCTGCAACGGCTCGTCGATGGTTTCAAAGCGGCGCTACGGGATTCTTGACCGTCGATGCTCCGGAATAGTATTTGCTACACGACGGCAAAATCCGTTTTACCAGGCTGCCCGAAACCCGCAAACGCCTGTATGACATTTTGGATCTTGATCAATTTATCGAGCAAACCAAAAAGCCTTGATATTTTCAAAGTTATTATTATATTAGCTGCCATACCGATTCGGAAAAGGACAAGACAGGACGGGGAAACCGTATTCGACGTCAGAGTGGAATACAACGGGCATAGAATGCAAAAGACCGTACCGACCACTTTCACTAAGGCGAAAAGGGTCGAGAGTAGACTACTGCAAGACCTTCTTAAAGGGCGTTATCAGATTCTGAAAAAGACGAAGAATCCTGTGTTCAGGGACACTAAATAAGGTGTAAGATAAACAAGTACTTGCCGGGGTGGCGGAATTGGTAGACGCAAGGGACTTAAAATCCCTCGGGGATTTTTCTCCGTGCCGGTTCGAGCCCGGCCCTCGGCACGACGCCGGACACCTTCAAATTCGATTTCCTGCCGGGGTGGTGAAATTGGCAGACGCGCTGGACTCAAAATCCAGTGGGCTTCGGTCCGTGAGGGTTCGAGTCCCTCCCCCGGCACTTTTTTCGCCCCCCTCTGCGCGAATCGCGTTTTAATCCACTAAGATTAGAGAGATGCAACCTTGCTGAATAAAATCATAACGACTGCCCTTGTGCTCATGACCGGCCTTGGCTATTTTGTTTTCGGATTGCAGCTCTGGGCCCTCGGTCTGCTTGTTCTTGCCGCGCTGGCAGCCCGCCTCAACGCCGGCGCCAGGCCTTCAGGAAAGCTCGCTGAGATGCTGTTCCTTTTTCTGAGTTTACATCTTTTTTTGAATGAACTTGGCATCGGTTATCCTTACTCGCTCATCCTGATCTTGTCCGGCCTGAGCGTTATGGTTTTCATGGAGGGTCCCGAGTGGGGCGCTCTATATTTCTCCTTCGGTTCTACTGCCAGGTATTTCAAGCTTGCTGTGGCCATCGCTGCCGGCCTCAGCGCCGCGATCGGGCTCTGGATTTTTTACAACTTTGAACAGATTGCAAATCCCGCGCCTGTCGCTTGGCCACTTGACGCTGTGTTGGTGGTGGCCCTGGGCTTTGCAGTTTACATGGCTATCACTCATGAGGCGATTTTTAGAAGTTACCTGATGCAGCGTGCGGTGCACGCGCTAGGTGGGGCGCTGGGAGTTTCCTTGATGGGAGTCTTTTATGGCTTGATGTACTATCGCTTGCCAGTCATTAACGGAGTTGGCGGAGCTGGCCTGGGAGCCCTGCTCGGGGTAACGTTGGGATGGCTAACGCAAAAAAGTGATAGCATCTATTTGTCGATGTTCGTAAATTTTATCGTTTCAGGCGTTGTCTTTATGGAACTGATCATTTTGGCGAAGCTCAGTGGAGCACCACAATAGGGCGCAGGAACCGGTCAAATTTCTGGTGGCGCTCACTTTCTCCGACGAATCGAAAGCCGAAAGCGTTTTGAGTTCACTTTGCGATGAACTGGGAGATTCAGACATTTCATCTACACCATTCGATTTCAATCACACCTGCTACTATGAACGGGAGATGGGCAATCGGCTTCGCAAGAAGTTTGTCGGGTTTTCCAGACTTGGCCCACGTGAGGCGCTTGTGAATATGAAATTAAGCGCCCAGGCTCTTGAACGAGAAAACGCCAGCAACAACCGGCGTGTCGTCAATATCGACCCGGCATACCTTGAACTTTCGAAGCTCGTGGTCGCTTCATCAAAGAACTTCGCGCACAGAATTTACATTGGCGCCGGTGTGTTTGGCGATGTTCAACTCCGGTTTGAGTCTGGTCGTTTCACTCCTCTCGAGTGGACATATCCGGACTACCTGACCGAAACAACCCTGGATTTTCTTTGCCGTTTGCGCGCTACCTATCATAATCAGTTACGTCAACGTTGATCATGAAGCAATCTTCTTACGAAGCTGCTGGCGTGGATATCGAGCTCGGCAACCGGGCGATGGATACGATAAAGTCATGTGTTGCAGCAACGCATTCCAGCCGCGTGCTGAACGGGATTGGCCTGTTTTCGGGCTTCTTTGACATCTCGGATCTGGGGTGTCAACATCCGGTGCTAGTCTCCAGCATTGATGGTGTTGGGACCAAAGTCAAGGTCGCCGAAATGGCAGGTGTCTTCGACACCATCGGTGTCGATCTTGTCAACCACTGCATCAACGACATCGCTGTCTGCGGTGCTGAACCGCTGTTTTTTCTCGACTACATTGCTGCGGACAAGCTGGAGCTAAACGTTGTTCAGGGAATTGTTACCGGCATGGCAAACGCATGCCGGCAAGCGGGCTGTGCACTCATTGGTGGTGAGACCGCGGAGATGCCCGGCGTCTATGCGGTTAAAAATTTCGACGTGGCCGGCTCGATCGTCGGCGTGGTCGAAAAGGGCGAGATCATTGATGGTTCGGCCATAGCGAGTGGCGATGTTCTGCTCGGCATCTCCTCTAGCGGCTTGCATACAAATGGCTTTTCACTGGCCAGGGAAGTCCTGTTTAATGCCGGCGACTACCAAATCTCCAGCCGGCTCACCGGGACGCAATCGACCCTGGGCGAAGTCCTTCTGAAACCGCACAAGTGCTACCTGGATGTCATTCGCTGTGTCAAGCGTCTCGATGGACTGCATGGCATTGCCCACATCACGGGCGGAGGAGTTGTCGGCAACACTTCGCGTCTACTCTCCGACACACTGGCGACAAGTGTGGAATGGGGGCGATGGTCGCAGCCGGACATTTTTTCTTTCATTCAGGAAGGGGGAAACATCTCGGATGAAGAAATGCGCAAAGTCTTCAACCTGGGCGTCGGATTGGTGCTCGTCGTTGCGAATGAGCGCGTCGAAAATTTCTTGCAGGCCTGTGTTTCTGTTGGCGAACAGGCCTTTGTAATTGGGTCGATTCAGGCCCGTTAACTGGAGGTTCTACCGTGGCGAAGTTTGGCATTCTAGGTTCGGGAAGTTGGGGCACTGCACTGGCGCGCGTTCTCAATATGAACGGCCATGACGTTTACTTGTGGGATCACGACACGGAGTTGATGCAGATTCTACAGGAAGAACGGGTGAATACTAAATACCTGGCAAACTATGCTTTGCCTGCAAGTATGAATGTCGAGCCCGACCTCGCCAAAGTTGTCCATGACAAAGATGGTCTGATCATGGCCGTGCCGTCGCACGGCATTCGTGGCGTGCTGGAAAAGATGCCTGCGATTGCACAGGACACCGTCATCACCAGTGTCGCCAAAGGCATTGAAAACAACACCTTGTTGCGAGTGAGCCAGATACTCGCCGAACGCTTCGACGAAAACAAAATTGCTGTGCTTTCCGGGCCAAGTCATGCGGAGGAAGTGAGTCGGGATGTGCCCACTGTCGTCGTCGCGGCCTCCAAGAGTCGCGAGACCGCCAAATTCGTCCAGGACGCTTTCATGCGGCCAACCTTTCGGGTTTATGCTCAACATGACGTGGTGGGAGTTGAGCTTGGGGCCGCATTGAAAAATATCGTGGCAGTGGCCGCTGGCATCATAGACGGTGTGGGCGGCGGTGACAACACCAAAGCCGCCCTGATTACAAGAGCCCTGGCTGAAATCACCAGGCTCGGCACCAAGCTGGGCGCCGATTCCCTGACTTTTGCCGGTTTAGCGGGAATGGGAGATCTCATTGTGACCTGCATGAGCAAGTACAGCAGAAATCGCCACCTGGGCGAACAAATTGGCCGTGGCAAAACCCTTGATGAAGCGCTGTCAGAGATGGTGATGGTGGCAGAAGGGGTGCGCACCACGCGTTCTGCCTATGAGCTGGCATCAAGACACGATGTTGAAGTCCCGATCATCACCGAGGCTTACAATGTCTTGTTCAACAATAAGAAGCCGCGTGTCGCCGTGCATGATTTGATGACTCGTGCCGCAAAAGTTGAGGACTGGGGATAGTCCAGGAGTTGTCCGATGCTCAAATCCATTCTACTTTCCGTCGATGGTTCAGAATACACGGATGCGCAAGTCAAGCATGCCACTGATTTGGCTAGAGCCTTTGCAGCGCACATCACCGTGCTGTCGGTTGTCGATGTTAGAATATCTGAGTGGGCAGTGGCCATGGGTACGGATGGCTTCGTACCCATGATTCCTTCCAACATTTATAAGGAAGAGTCGCAAAGGATTCTCAAGGAAAGGGCGGATGCTGTCATTGAGAAGTGCACGGAAATCATGACTGCTGAACAACTGGACTTCAGCACTGAGCAGGTCCACGGCGCGCCTGCTGACGTGATTTGCGAAAAATCCCGACTGGTTGACATGCTGATGATTGGCGCTCGCGGTGAGTTTGCCAAATGGAAGAAGAATCTGGTTGGCGCCACCCTCGACGCGGTGGTGCGGCAGTGGAGCAAGCCCGTTCTCATAACGCAGAAGAAGTACGCAAAGGTCTCTGCAATTCTTTCGGCGTATGACGGCAGCGACCGCTCCAACAAGGCGCTGCAGTTGGCCGCCCTGTTTGCCGCCGCCCTGGACTGTCAGCTTACGGTACTTACTGTGCACGACAATGTCAAACTCAGGCAGAAATTTCTGAATGAGGCGAAACGCTACCTGGCGCCGCATGAGGTTGCCGTTGATTTTGTTGGCTCCACGGGCAATCCTGAAAAGGAGATCATTCGCATGTCGCACGAACGCTCTACCGGTCTCATCATCATGGGTGCGTTCGGGCAATCGCGAATCAGAGAGGCAATCCTTGGCAGTACAACTGAGTATGTTATCCGGCACGCTGAGGTGCCGGTGCTCTTATCGAAATGAGTTCACCCCAATCTAGAAAACAGGAACGACACTGATGGCAGAAAAAGTCTATATCGGAGACATCGCCGACCACGCCGGCAAGGAAGTGGCAGTTACAGGTTGGCTTTACAACAAGCGCTCAAGCGGCAAACTTTGGTTTCTACAGGTCAGAGATGGCACCGGACTCATTCAGGCGGTGGTGTTCAAGGGCAGTGTCAGCGAAGTGTTGTTTCAACGCTGCGAGGAAATCACACAGGAATCGTCCATCACGGTTGTGGGAACTGTTGCGGAAGACAAGCGCTCCGCAGGCGGATTCGAACTCCAGGTAACAGACCTGCAGGTTGACCAGGTGGCTCAGGATTACCCGATTACACCAAAAGAACACGGCACAACCTTTTTGATGGACCATCGCCACCTCTGGCTGCGCTCATCCAGACAGCATGCGATTCTGCGCATTCGACATGAGATCGTTGGCGCGTGCAGGGACTTTTTCGATGGCCGCGGCTTTACCCTCGTGGACGCTCCAGTTTTCACTCCCAATGCCTGCGAAGGCACAAGCACGCTGTTTGAGACGGAGTATTTTGGCTCGAAAGCATATCTTACCCAAAGCGGCCAACTCTATATGGAAGCCGGGGCCATGGCATTTGGCAAAGCCTACTGTTTTGGCCCCACGTTTCGCGCGGAGAAATCCAAGACCCGGCGCCACCTGACCGAGTTCTGGATGATTGAACCCGAAGTTGCTTACATGGACCTGAACGGCGACATGGAGCTTGCCGAGGATTTCATCAGCTACATTGTCAAGCGGGTTCTCGACAACCGGCGCCCTGAATTGGAGAAACTCGAACGCAATACGGAAGCGCTCGCAAAGGTCGTCAAGCCGTTCCCGCGACTTAGCTATGATGATGCCGCGGCAATCCTGAAAGAAAAGGAAGTCGAATTCGAGTATGGCAGTGACTTCGGTGGAGCAGATGAAACCGTTATTTCGGAGGCCTTTGACAAGCCGGTGATGGTGCATCGATACCCGGCCGCCATCAAAGCTTTTTATATGAAGAATGATCCTGATGATCCATCCAAGGCCTTGTGCGTGGATGTGCTGGCGCCGGAGGGCTATGGCGAAATTATTGGAGGCGGCCAGCGCGAGGATGATCTGAGCGTGCTCGAGGCCAAAATCAAAGAGCATGAGCTGCCGGCTGAAGCGTTCGAGTGGTACCTCGATCTTCGCCGCTATGGCACGGTACCGCATGCGGGATTCGGCATGGGCATCGAGCGTGCGGTTTCCTGGATCTGTGGGCTCAGCCATGTTAGAGAAACGATTCCTTTTCCGAGACTCATGCATCGTCTCACTCCTTAGATGAGCCGTCAGGCTATAATCGGCGTTATCGGCGCCGGGAGCTGTGATACCGCAATCGAAACGCTCGCATATCGTGTGGGAAGTGGAATCGCTGCCCAAGGTGGTGTTCTCTTGTGCTGTGGCCAGGGCGGCGTGATGCAGGCCGCCTGCAAAGGCGCGAGCGAAGCCGGCGGCATGACCATCGGCTTGTTGCCGGGAACGGACAAGCGCAGCGCCAACCCCTATGTCACTATCGCCTTGCCAACCGGGCTGAACGACGCAAGAAACGTGATCATCGCACGCTCGTCAGACGTCTTGATTGCCGTGGGCGGGCAGTTTGGCACGTTGTCGGAGATCGCCTTTGGTCTGAAATTCGGGGTATCCGTCATCGGTCTCGAAACCTGGGATGTTAGTCAGGAAATCCTGCGGGCAACCACTCCGGATGAAGCCGTGTCACTCGCGTTCGCGCAGTTACAATGAAACACGGTGTCAGAATAACAGTCGAGGGCAGGGTTCAGGGTGTCGGATTTCGCTGGTTTGTACAGCAGCGAGCCCAGCGCATCGGCGTTGTCGGTCACGTGCGCAATTTGGCAAGCGGCTCCGTCGAAATCGAGGCGGAAGGCAGCAGAGAGCAATTAAATGAGTTGCAAGCAGCCGTATCTTCCGGCCCGGCCTTCTCGAAAATCGCGAACCTCGTTGTGGAAGAGAAACCGCCGACCGGCGAGTATGACGCCTTTGAAATCACATTCTAACTCTCGAGGATAAAGACATGTCCGAACTTCGAAATCATATTCGCAATGTGCAGGATTTCCCCAAGAAAGGCATCGGCTTTAAGGACATCACCACCTTGCTAAAAAATGGTCCGGCATTCCGCGAATCAATAGATGTGATTGCTTCGCGCTTTCAGGACGAGAAGATAGACAAAGTCGTTGGCATGGAGTCACGCGGTTTCATTTTCGGCACGGTGCTGGCCTACAATTGGAATGTCGGCTTTGTGCCCATCAGAAAGCCTGGAAAACTGCCCGCAGAGAAAATTGCGGAGGAATACGAGCTGGAGTATGGCACGGATAGCCTGGAAGTCCACACGGATGCCATTGCTCCCGGAGAGAGAATTCTAATCGTGGATGATTTGCTCGCCACCGGTGGCACGGCTCTGGCAACCTGCAACCTGATCAAGGAGCTGCAAGGTGAGATTGTGGGCCTGGCATTCGTCATCGAGCTGTCATTCCTGGGCGGGCGTGAAAAGCTTGCGGGCCACGAGGTTTTCTCCATCGTGGACTACGACAGGGAGTGACACGGACCGCCAGCAAAGTGAGTCAAAAATTCTGTGCCTAAAACAGTCGGCATTCTGGGTGGCATGGGACCCCAGTCCACCATCGAATTGATGAGTAAGATTTTGGCCAGAACGCCCGCCAGGGTGGAGCAGGACCATATCCGGCTTCTCGTCGATAGTCGCCCACAGATTCCGGACCGCACGAAAAGTATCCTGGGAACCGGCCCTTCGCCTGTGCCCATGATGCAGGATTCCGTCAAACAACTGGCAAAGTGGGGCGCGGACCTGCTCGCCATCCCCTGCAACACGGCCCACCACTTCATTGATGACCTCCAGAGTGTCGTTACGATTCCTGTCATAAACATGCTGCAACTGCTTGCAAACCGCCTCGAAACGAACTTTCGACCTGGCCAGTCCATGGCGTTGCTGGCCACCACAGGGTCCATCAAAGCAAATCTGTTTCAGCGCTACCTCAGCAAGTTCGAGTTGCTTATCCCGGAGAGTGATGTTCAGGAGAATCTGGTTATGACGGCCATTTATGGGGAAAATGGGATTAAGGCCAGCGGCTGCACTGCCGCGAATCGAACAAAGATGCTGGACGCCATCGAGTCCCTCGCCAGCTTTCATCCAGTCTGCGTTGTTGCAGGCTGCACGGAAATCGGTAATGTTCTGGAAGGCGTGACTTTGCCCATCCCGATTTTCAATCCCCTTTATCTGCTGGCTGGCGAGATTGTGGAGCAGGCGCTGTCAGGCGCGAACTGATCAGGCCCTGTTTGTCCTCAGGCCTCGACTTCCAGTATTGCTGCGCTCAATCTTGAACACCCGGGAGGTCCCTTCCTCACCTTTATTCCTCCCGTAAAACCTCGGTCACAGGAAGTGAATAGGCCCTTCGCATTACGAAGGTAATCGTTGTTACGGTCGTCACGACAACGACGAGACAGCTGATGATGATTTGTGAAATACCAAGTGTCATATGTTGCGCGTACACATTATCCAGCAGGAGATTCATCAGAAAATAACTTGCTGGAGCAGCGATAATTGAAGCGCATGCCAGTTGGAGCAAAAAGCCCTTATTGATGACCCTGAAAAGATTGGACATCGTCGCGCCCAGGACTTTGCGCACGCCAATCTCTCGCATACGCCGATTTAAGAACTGGCTGGCCAGTCCAAAAAGTCCCATGCAGGATATGAGCAGGGCCATACTTGCAGCAAATGAAAAGACCAGGACAACATTCTGATCTTCATTCTCATTTCTCACAAAGACATTTGCTTGAAAATAGCCATTAAAAACGGCAGCCGGAAAAACACGCTTCCATTCAGCAGTTGTTGCAGTCACCAGATTCCGCGGCTCATCCGTGTTGAATCGAATAATGATATTCCGATAAGTCTCCTCCGGTGATAAGAGCATGAAAATCGGACGCACAAGATTTGTAAAATGCTGTGTAATGAAATTTTCCGTGACACCGATGACTCGATAATCATTGTTTTCAAACGTTATGATTTTGCCAACAGGTTCTTCCCAGCCCATCATCATCACAAATTGCTCATTGACGACAACAGCTTCATCTTTATCAGTGCCATAAGATTCATCAAAGAAGCGGCCCTCCTTTTTGTGAATGTCCAGCGCCTCCAGATAATCAAATCCTACATTTAGATTCAGTGCGTCTTTTGCTTTGCCTTCGTGCTTTACAGCTCCGACACTGAAACCATTACCAGTGATATGGCCTTGCGACCCGGCAATCTTTTGTACGTCAGGTTGCTGGAGTAGAAAGTCGCGCATGGGTGCGTATTGTTCCGGCTGTTCCAATTCCAGCACGTAAACCCCTTCTTTTGCATAGCCCCAATCCAGTTGAGAGAGATAGACATTATTCGATCTAAGAATTAAGCTGGCACTGATGGTAATAAGCGTCAGAACAAACTGAAATGTCAGGAGTATGCGCATAAAAATATTTCGTCTTTTGATGCGGCTTGAACTCCGAAATATTGAAGCGGTTTGAAATGAAGAGATATACATCGCAGGATACGCGCCCGAGATGACGGAGGTAAGAACAAGCAGACTGCCCAACATGAGCCAGGTAGAAACTGAGTTGGACAGATCTAGATATAGGTTAGGCCCTTCAAACAACTGATTAAACGAGGGCAATAGAAAATAATTTGCCAGTAGAACGCCTGTGACCAAAGCCCCAAAACAGACAATTACATTTTCACCTAAAAACTGTGCAATAAGTTGACTTCTTTTGCCACCGAGAACTTTGCGCATACCAATTTCTTTACTCCTGCGCGCTGAAGAGGCAATGGCAATATTGGTATAGTTTACGCAGGCAAGCGTAAAGATAAAACCTGCAATCAGTAGAAGGACCACAAGGCCTGCGATGTTTTGTCCACCATAAAATCTGGCTCTTACATTTTCACGGTTCTTGGACATTGTCTTGAGATTCTCAAAACGAAAGGACTGTACCTGCCAATCTTCTGTTGCAGCATTTTGTGGCGCGATGTATTGGCTCATCCCGGCTTTTATTTCTTCAAGAACAGCAGGATGCTCAACTTCAACAAAGGTGGCGGTGGTAAAAAAATCCCACTGGTCCTCTTTCTCATCGATCGCTGCCCATAAGTTGTCGAGCTGTGTTATCAAGGAAAATTCGAAACTCGCAGCCTGATTAAAAGGCGCCGCCACGCCTTTCACAACAAAGCGGTGCACATCGCGGTTGTTGAGGGTGATTGTTAGCGGTTTGCCCAGGGGATTTTCATCACCAAATATGCGTTCTGCGGTTTCCGAAGAAAGAATGATGGCATCTTTGCGGTGCAAGTCGTCCGGGTTGCCAAGCTTCAAATCAAAACTGAAAACATTGAGAAACTGTGGATCCGCAAACCACACGCCTTCCACAAAAACTTTGTCATCGAACTGAACTTTTCCCGAGCCACGATGGAACCGTACTGCATTCTTTATACCCTGAGACTGAGAGGCCAGGGCCGGTCCAAGGGGCATCGGTGTTTTCGCCCACGTTGATCTTTGTTCATCACGCTCAATGACGGATTGAACGAGAAAAATATTGTCGCCTTTCTCATGAAACTGATCAACAGTCACAAAGATCTTGACAAAGGTAAATACAGTTAGGCAAACCGCTATGGCCACAGACAAACCAACAAGGTTCATCCCTGAGGCGAGCTTCTCTTTCTTTAGATTGCGCCATCCGAGACGGAGTAGATTCTTAAACACTTGAGTCTCCCAGGTTATATTGTGTCTCCATCAGACCGGAGAGTTGAAAGAAGGTTGCACCTTCACTTGTGGCAGGCATTCTAGTTTGTTGGATATGAAAACTTTCTAAGCTAGTGTGATGATTTCCAAATAAGCGAACTCTGACACAGGGTTTGGTTGGTCAAAATATGAACCGATGATCAAGTGCCGCTGTACATCTATCCATCAACAGGGTTTTGTCAGTCGGGCAATTGGCTACTTCGGATTTCGCTGTCCAAATTAGACAAGCGTCCTGAACGTTTGTTGCGGGGAACAGATAGGAGTGTGGGCTTTAGCTTGATGTTGCCTGCGTTGAGTAGGCAGAAAAGCACTACACCATGTTGAATAGCGTGCTGGCCGGATGCGATTCGAAGGAGTAGCACGGCGATAAATCCCAAGCGGGCCAAACTGCTGTCTTGTTTCGGCGGTTCGACTTCCGGTTATACTTCTGGCCCATTGGGGGTGATGCAATCCGTGTTTAGTTTCGAGAAAGAAACTACATGGCCGGGCCCTGTGGGATAGTCCCCTTGGACCGGGATAACTGCTTTCTGCTCTAAATGATGATTCTTCTTGTCTTCCTCAATCTTCATATCCTAGGAATAATTTCATTGATTCCCATACAGCAGGGAAATTGCAATACAGAATCACGTGGCCGCAACCGGGGATAATAGAAAGACGCGAGTCTGGCAAAAATCGATGGGCTGCCAAACATGTTTCCGGACTTGAGTACTCATCCGCATCGCCGCTCATCACCAATACCGGGCATTTGATCTGTTTCAAGGTTTCTTCGCTTACAGCACTATTATTGTAAAGATCGTTCAGCATCTTCAGGCTTTCATCCCAGCGGTCGGGTTCAGGCATGTTGGCCACTCTTTTCTCGAAATGCTCACCATATTTCTTCATCAGGCTATCCGCAGAGTAGGAACTCGTCCCGGGTTCCGCTTTAGGAGGGTCATCGCCGGCGCCCATAACCACCATTTTCTCTACCACATCAGGATGAATGGCAGCCAGTTTATAGGCGGCAAATCCACCGTCACTGAAGCCAATGACTGTGACCCTTTTTAGACCCAAAAGATGAATAAGCTTAAGTGCATCACTTGCTCTTTGTTCATAAGTATATGGCTCATGCCCGATATCAGACTTAACATGTCCGCGGGTTGCCAGGCAGATAACCCGATACTTTTCAGCAAGCTTGGGGATTAAAAACTCGAACTCATCTATGTAGCCAAACACGCCGCCATGAAGTATCAGCAGAGGAGCACCTTCGCCATAGATTTCATAGTACAGTTTCGTGTTGTTTCCAACATCGAAGTACTTTCCCGCTTCCGAGTTGTAACCATAGGGGACTGACTGCGCAAAAAGGGTTTGACTCAAACCTATCGATAGAAGTAAGACTAGCTTTCGCAAATTTCCTCCTAGTTTGATGTTGCTGATGACTTCATTTCTTGCCATGAAACGGATTTCTTATTTCAAAACGGGCATCCTTGCAACTCACCTTCACTGCCTGCCAACGCATCCGCACTGAACCTCACCAAACCCAACGCCATCTCCCTTCCAGACAAACGCATCGTTGGTTTTCGGATTCTCCCAATAGAACGGGCCGCGTTTGCGGTCATGATTGCCGATCTCATTCATGGACTCCGCATCGTACAGACGACCATTCTTCATGACGTAGACAATGGACTCCGTGTTCTGGATATCTTGCAACGGATTCTTTTCCATCACAATCAGATCCGCAAGCTTGCCGGATTGCAGGGAGCCGAGACTTTCCTGCATTCCGAGATAGTGGGCGCCATCCAGGGTCGCCGCTCTTATCGCCTCCAAAGACGTCATGCCGCCCTGCGCCAGCATCCATAACTCCCAGTGCGCGCCGAGCCCCTGCAATTGGCCGTGGCTGCCGAGCTGAACCCGGCCCCCGGCATCCAGCAAAGCCTTGGCAGCCTTCGCAATGCTGATGTGGCCGAAGTCATCGTCCGGAATCATCATTCGGCGCCGGGAGCGCGCGTCGATGAGCGGCCGGGGTGTGAAGTTGAGCAGTCTCTGCTTTTCCCAGACCTTTGATTTCTGGTACCAGTAATTCTCTCCCCAAATGCCGCCGTATGCGACTGCCAGGGTCGGCGTGTACCCGACTTCACTGGCGGACCAAAGCCGGAGAACGTCCTGATACAGCGGGGCGATGGGAATCGAATGCTCGATGCCCGAATGGCCGTCGATGACCATGGACATGTTATGATAGAAAAACGATCCGCCTTCGGGGTAGACATTCATCCGGTATTCACGGGCGGCTTTCAGTACCTGCTGGCGCTGGTTGCGCCGTGGCTGATTGTAGCTTTTCACCGAGAACGCTCCGACGGCCTGCAGACGCCTCAAGTGGGAGCGGGCATCTTCAAGACTGTTGACAACAGCCTTGAAATCGCCATCAGCGCCGTACAGAATCGTGCCGGTAGAAAAGACCCGCGGTCCGGTCATCTCGCCGGCTTTGACCATTTCGGACATGGTGAACACGGTCTCCGTTGTGGCAGAGGGGTCATGCATGGTGGTCACGCCATAGGCCAGATTGGCATAGTACGCCCAACTCTGCTGCGGTATCAATCCGGAACCAAAATGCCTGGCATGCGCATGCACGTCAACCAGGCCTGGCATGATGGTTTTACCCCGCATATCGATGACCGTGGCGTCTCCCGGCACCTTTACAGCATCTGCCGCTCCAACCGCAACGATGCGATTCTGTTCCACCACGATTGTGCCGCGCTCGATGACCTCATCACCGTTCATGGTAATGAGTCGAGCCCCGGTCAGAGCCAGTTTTCCTGATGGCGCGTCTGTTTTCAATCTCAATCCGATTGCTGCCCCTGCGCTGTCCGGGGGCGGAATGCTGTCCGCGGCGCCGGCAACGAACTCGAAGGAATCCCGCAACTCTCTTGTGAAATACTCCGGGCCGATAGTCCAATGCAGTTTCTTGCCGTCACCTGACCAATGCAGGTAGCTGCCAGCATCGCGCGTGATTTTCTTGACCGGCATGGCTTTGGTGTTCGAATTCAGGTCAAACGCCTTGCCCGTTTTTGGAAACGGCGCAATATAGGCATTGAACAGCTCGGTAAATGCGACCCAGTTTTCATCCGGGCTTGGCACAATATGATTGACATATTTGAGCGTGAAATGCGACTGCTCATCGCCGCCATCCAGCCTGATGCTTCTATATGCCTTCTCCAGGCCGCCACCGGACAGGTAATAGATGCGGTCGCCCTTGCGGTTGAATCGTGGCTCGCGACCCGTGTCAGTGATGAGGTGCTCTGGCCCGCCGTCCGCTGACATCCAGTATAAACCGGGATTGACGCCATGAGTAAAGCCAAGCAGGCTATTGCCTCTGGTACGTCTGTAGACTATTTTGTCGCCGGCGGAAGAAAACGCGGGGGTTCGATAATAGCCCTTGCGATTCGTCAGCTTCTGCTTCTTCCTGCCATCGATTCTTATCTTGAAGACGCTACCCAGCGCATTATCGCTCCAGGTCGTGTACACCAGCCAGCGGCCATCCGGACTGAAGGACGGCCATTGTTCGAAATGGTTGTCGTTGGTCAGGCGCTGACATGTGCCATTGGGCAAGGCTTTCTTCCAGAGATGCCCCACCGCGCTGAACACGAGCCACTTACCATCCGGTGAAGTGGTGACATGGCGAACCATCTTGACATCAAAAGAATCCGGGCTCACCGTTTGTTGAAAGCGTACGGCCTCCGTGATGGTCTGTTTGACGTTGACCGTGAACGGGATCTGCGCCACTTGCTTGCTTTCCGTCTGGATACGCCAGATGTGACCCTTTGCCCAGAAAACAAGATCCTTGCTGTCAGGGGTCCAGGCGTAGTTTGGGTAAACACCAAAAATGGCCCAGGTTTCCTGCTGATCTTTGCTCAGTTGATCGTACACCGGCCATTGTTCACCGCTCTCCAAATCATGAATGTAGAGCACGCTCTTGGTGCGGACCCGGCGCACAAATGCCAGATACTTGCCATCGGGAGAAACTTGCGGCCGGACAGCGCCCCCCGCGCCGCTGATGATGTTTTCAATCTTGCCCGTCTCACGGTCCAGCCGGCGAATCACATAAATCTGGCCATTGGGATCCTTGTTATATTGAAAGCCGCCGCCCCGGCTCATATCTTCGCTGAAATAGACGTAACGGCCATCGGGTGAGACGCATGGCTCGCCGGCATCCTGCTGGTCGTTTCTGCGTTTCGTGAGTTGCAGGCCCTCGCCGCCGGAGATATGGTACAACCACATCTCGCCAGCGCCCAGAGAACGCTCGCTGGTAAAATGCTTGCGTGCGACGAGATAGCCCCCGTCAGGCGTCCAGCAGGCATTGTTGAGCAGACGGAATTTCTCCATAGTGACAGCGTGCGCCTCTGAACCGTCGCGATTCATGACCCAGATGTTATCCCCGCCGCCACGGTCGCTGGTGTAACTGATGCTCTTGTCATCAGGACTGAAACGCGGCTGTCCCTCAAAAGCAGGACCGTCAGAGAGCGGCCTGGCCTGGCCACCGGCAATCGGCATAAGGTAGATATCCCCAAGCAGGTCAAACACGATCTCCCGACCATCAGGACTGACATCGAGATTCATCCATGTGCCTTCGTCGATGGTAAATTCCACGACTTTGGCCGGACCATGTTCTGCGGTGACGTCCCACTCTTTGTCTGTGGTGTCAACGGAGTCGCTTCTGGCAGTCTTCGTCGTGTCGCCATCGGATGGCGAAAATGCGGCAACACCGGCGAAAGGATTGAACAGAACAAAAATCGACAGAAAAATTGTTAGGATTCGAAGCGTCATCTTTCCTCCGATAGATTCATTGTTGATTGTCCCCAATTGCGGCCTGGCCGCACAGGCGTCCAGTATCTCTGGTCGTCAAATGACATTCGCGGACGGCTGACCGCGGCAATCTGTCCCTGAGCATTTCAGAATCAACTGCGTGCCGTCTTATGCAGATTTGTTATTTTGAGCCACGACAAAGATCGAATCACCTTCTTCGAATTCCTTATACTCAAAGGATTCTAGAATTGTATAATATTGTGAAATGAGTTTTAATAATCCTTCTCTATTATGATACACAAACAACATACCTTCAATTTCAAGCTCTTTGTCTCCAAGCCAGAAAGTGTGAGCAAAAATGCCATCTTGCCGCAGTACTCTCTGCTGTCGCTGGATTGATTTTTCCAATTCACTTGACGTCAAGTGATGCAATACCTTGTTTGAAAAAATGCAGTCAAATGTACTCTCTGTTTCTATCGAGACGGCATCCAACTTGAGAAAAGGCAAATCCTTGAATTTCTTTCTACATCTCATAAGGAATTCATCTGATAGATCCGAGCCCGTAATAGAATATCTATTCTTTAATTTCCTAATATCAAGGCCAAGGCCGCATCCGAGTTCTAGAATAGTGGAGTTTTGAGGGAGATGATTATAAAGTACTTCATAAAGTTCGGAACCCTCATATTCGACACACATTTTTTCATATTCATCAACGCTCACAGGGTCATTATAGAATTTCATTAACACACCTTCTAATTGTCTGCATAACGACCGGCTGTACCACGCCGGGTTTGTAGCTTGAAGCTATTTGGAACCACGAAGACCGGCAGCCACACACTGAGGGGTTGCGCGGTGAAATAGATTCCGCCGATATCTGGCTTTCGGTTCAACTTGTAGTCACAAAACTGGGCCGATTATTGGGAGATGCAACCCCCGGTTCAATTCCGCGACGGGAACTATCTGGTTGACCGGGCAGGCGGCAGGCAAGTCCCCCCCGGGCAGAGCGTCATGCGTTCTTCGCCTTTTCCGCATATCTTGACCATTGCGAATTCTCTTTGGAAATCAACCCTTCCACTCTCTGCACCAAACGACTAAAGGCATCTTCGCCGTTGTATGGCGAGCATTTTGTTTGAAAGACGTATTTCTCGTGCTTCAACGTTTCAGATGTTGTTCGATACTCTATCCAGTTTTCATGATATTTATAAAGCGCGGACAGCCCTGCCGACACAGCTATTATTACGCCTAATGCACCGATGATCACCGAATAATAAGGAAGCTTTGTCCCAATGCCTGCCAAAAAGGGAATAACCGCTGCCGCCACTATTTCCAATAGCCTTAGCCCTTTGAACCACTTTTGGTTGGTTTGGCTTTTTTTGCTATACCAATCTATCTGGTCGTTGAGTCGGTCACTGATGTATTCTTCTTCGGTCATGTTAATAGATTACCCTCCATACAGTTTCCGTTTGGCGGATGCTTCATCCGGTTCAAGCTCTGCGGAAGCTATATTAGCCACGGCTACACAGATGTTTAGCGACATTTGCTTCTTGAATCGCTGAAATCCGTCTTTTCTCCGTGTCAAGCCGTGGCTGATAGCGTTGCAATTTGCCTTCGCTGCTTATGAAAAGCGATGTTGAATCGCACACTATTCCTTTGGCGAGCCGAGCAGTGTGTGACTCAAAATCTTCCACTTGTCCAGTTTTTCAAAGGTGCCGGTAGCAATGAAGATGAGGGACAGAATGAGATAAAACATAAATCCGGAGCCAAGCCCAATGCCGTAAGGCCCCAGCCAGCCTTCTTCACCGCCGAGCCAGCCAATGATTGTGGCGCCACCGACCGCGCCAATGGCAACGCTGAGTAACTCAATTGAGAATTCACTGGTGTGTCTTACAGCGTAATAGAGCAAATAACCAAACACGAATCCAATGGCAAAAATGCCCCAAAAAGTAGTTGTTACCATTCTTCCCTCCCTAATTTGAAATGATTGACCAATACGAGCGAATTGAATCACAGGACGTGAAATCTGAAGATTGACTCTTTGAAAGATAAAAGAAATATCAGGTCAAGCAAGAGAATAGTGGAAGGGCTGGTATTGCGTCTCGCTTCGCCCGCCCGGAAATTCCCTTGACAATCCCCCGATTTGTGATTTAGTTTGAACAATCAAGATGGCAAGGCTGTCACGGCCATATCTACCAGTCGTCTTATGAGACATCATGACACCAACCTGGTCAGAAAGGGATAAGATATGCAATTGACTTTTTATGGTGCGGCTCGCGAGGTGACAGGCTCGATGCATCTGCTCACCACAGATTCCGATCGCATTCTGCTGGACTGCGGCTTGTTCCAGGGACGACGAAAGGAAAGCACGGCAAAAAACAAGATATTGCCCATTGATTCCTCACTCATTACCAATATTATCCTATCGCATGCTCATACAGACCACACAGGCCGGCTTCCCCTGGTTTGTAAAAACGGCTTTGTTGGTCGCATCATCGCGATACGAGCAACGGCCGATGCCTGCAAATTCTTACTGCGCGATTCAGCGCATATTCAGGAGTCGGATGCTTCTTACCTGAACTACAAAATGGTTCGTTCGCTACTTCATGAGATGGTGAAACCTGCCGGCACAAAAGAGCTGACCAATCGTGAAGAAAGAAAAATCAAAGACTTGTTGAAAAACGGCCACCGATTGAACACGGAAACGATTGCCGAATATGTCAACAAGTATCGTCTCGAAGCGGTCGAACCGCTTTATTCAATGGAAGATGCCAAGCAGACACTTAGTCTGTTTGACGACTATCCCTATCGTTTGCCGGTTGCGGTCGGCAAAGGCATAACCTGCACGTTCTACGAGGCCGGTCACATACTGGGCTCGGCCATGTGTCTCATCAAAATAAAGGAAAATGGCAGAACCCGCAACATCCTGTTCAGTGGCGACATTGGCAGATTCAAAGTTCCGGTTTTGAAAGACCCGTGCCTGCATTTTGCTGACGAAGACAGAAATATCGACTGCATGATTATGGAAAGCACCTACGGCAACCGCGAACATGGCGAGTCAGACAACATAAAAGAGGCGCTCGCTACGGCCATTTCCGCAACGTTCGAACGAGGCGGCACAGTGATCATCCCGGCGTTTGCTTTTGGACGAACCCAAACATTGCTCTATTTGATTCATGAGCTGTATAACGAAGGCAAGGTTCAAAGGGCGCCGGTTTATGTTGATAGTCCACTTGCAACAAATCTGACCCGGGTTTTGTCGAACATCCTGAAGTTTACGACAAAGAAACTCATGCCGCCTTCTTACTGGATGGCTTGAATCCATTTCAGTTTAAGGAATTAGAGTTTGTTTCTTCTGTTGAAGAATCAATGCAAGTTAACCGGCAAAAAGGCCCGCAGATTGTGATTTCTGCTTCCGGAATGTGTGAGGCCGGCAGAATTCTACATCACTTGCGCCATAAGATTCACAACTCCAAAAACACCATCTTGATTGTTGGCTACATGGCACAACACACGCTTGGCCGCCGGATTGCGGATGCCGGTCTCGCTTATGAAGAAAGCGGACGTAAGGGCGTGCCGCCGCTATTGCGTTTCTTGCATAAGGAATATCCTCTCAAGGCAAGAGTGGTTAGAATTGATGGACTAAGCGCCCATGCAGATAAGAATGAGATGGCGCAATTTCTAAAGCAATCCCGGTTAAAAGTGAAAAAAATTGTTTTGGTACATGGTGAAGAGGAGCAATCCATGCCATTTGCAGAGACTTTGCGAAACAAGGGGTATTCCGTCACGGTACCGAAATTTGGTGAATCGGTTGTGGTTCAGTAATAGGTAGTCACGCAACGATGGACTACGTGGTGGGCGAGTCGGGTGGGGCACAGGTCTCCGTCGAGCAGATGCCCTCTAAAGCGTCTCTAATCGGCCAAAGTTCTTGCTTCAACCTCCACCCAGCGGTCAGCGTGGTTCCATGCTTCATCTACCATAATCCGAGAAAGAAGGACCCAACCGAATCTATAACCAAATGTAAATTTCTTTGGCCGACTATTCGTCTTCGAACTCTGCTTGAACAGTCTCGCTCTGACCAACCAGGTCCCGAATTGAATGTCTTGACTAACGTGAATGACCTCATGCCGCCAGAGCTGCTGGTCTCCGAAACTTGGTCTCGCCAGCAGTACTGTGCGACCGGGTGAAACCCCGCCAGCTTTGAAGCCAAAGACGTCAATTGTGGAATCATCAACGATGCCGGTAAGAATACCATCTCTGAATTGGATCCTGTCGGCCTTGTGGAGAAAATAGAGAAACAATGGCACTTCCGCCAAATCGGCTTCAAGGGCGATATGAGACCTTGGCCGCCTTGACAATCCAGTGCTAATCCTTAACTCCAATGGCCCAACACCATAACGCAAAAATGATAGAGGATGCTCTCCTATCGTGACATTCTCCACAACTGAGCTACTCAAGAATGATAACGCAACACCTGCCTCCACTTGCCCCTCAGCAATAAGAGTTTTTGCGGTTAAGAATGTGAGACCGCCGGCCGCCCCAACACCTAGAACCTTGAGAAAATCCTTTGCATTATCAATTTTGCCCAGGATTACAGATGCAAAAGCCGATACCAACCCTGTTCCAACAATGTTGAAACAAGCAATCTCACTTCGACTCTGTGCTTTTGCAGAGCGGACGTTCACATGAGAGATCATCACAAAAACAAAAAGAACTAGAAAAAACCGCATATTTTGTTTTGTCCGGCGGTCTGCCACAGAAGCAACATGCTCTCAGGGGATTCCCTGCCTTTCTCGGCGGGTGGCCCTGCCAACGTGCACTGATTGCAAACGTGTGCCACGCGCCTTTTAGGCCGTGGCACATGCTCAGGTCATCAGCATGGGTATGCTATCACCATCCGGAACCAGGCCCTTGTTTACAAATTGTGCGTGGGCCGATGGCCACGGCCGCTTTTTAGGGGCATACACCAAAATCGGCCCGCACCGGATTGTTCTCAATGTAGGCGAGAGAAGCGTGGATCGCCCTGGGGTTCCAGAGATCTCGGTCAAAGCCGCCACCAGCTTGCCAAAAGCGAAATGTCTTTTTGCCCTGGACATCGATGCAATATCTCTCATAGAGTGCTGTACTTGACTGTTTGAGAAAGTCTCCATATATCTTCGTTGCCCGGCCTTTTATTGACTCTGATATAGCGTTTCAGACGCGCTTCATTGCACCAAAAAACATACAGCGCATTGCCGAACCTCGTTAATCATGGGTATAGGCTTTGTCTCGAATAGCTCGCGAGCTGCTACTTTCCGCACGATCCTTGGTTGCCATCGCCAGCCAGCAGGTCGGAGAGTCGATCTGCCCTGCTGCCGGCTTTGTCCATCAAGGAAAGGTCGAAATTGATCTGTTGCAGCGGTTCGATATATTTGTTCCGCGCCGGATTGCCTGGCGGGCCCCGTGGGCTAATTCCCGAAACATGCAAGCCACCCGAGATTAGCCTATCCAACGGGGCGGGCCGAGCACGGGGTAGCAAATCCGACGCCAGCGGAGCGAAAATAAAAAGCCTTCCGAAGGCTACTGACCTTCGGAAGGTTGGATAACTACTTTATCAACACCGGGCAAAAATTAAGGAATACTGGTTGCCATAACCGGATTTTTTAGATGAACATTAAACCAAATGTCAAATTTTTCGGCGTTGAAATCAACATTGTATGGGTCATTGCCGGCACCTGTCTTTGAGTAAAATGCCGTTTGATCGCTATTGCTGTCACTGCTTTGTGCACCCTTCACCTGGAAATAATTCCAGCCATTATTTCGCAAAATAAAAGCATACGTTTTGTTAGCTTCGAGTAGCTTGTTGCTGAAATCGTAGCTGTGTAGCGCGCCAGCTTCGCTAAGGGGATAACCTTTCAATGGTGTGCTCGCAATCGGTGCGGCCAATTTTCCCGCATTAAATTCATAAACGTCTATCGCAAGAATTCCTCCATTGCCTGGTAAAGCCAGCTTCACGTCTATGGATGTCAATGTTTTTGCCTTACTGCCCATTGTAAAAGTTTGCCCAACGCGTAGACCCTTGCCAAGGTTTTGTTCCATCGAGCCACTTTCACCTGTGCTGCTTATAAGATTTGGAGTAGAGGCCACTGTAGATAGCTGTCCCCCCACCTTGCGGATGCACCGGTTTCTCTGATCCGCAATGAAGATATTTCCGGAGCCATCGACAGCAACAGCAATGGGATTAGCAAGCTGTGCCGCCGTGGCCGCACCGCCGTCGCCAGAAAAGCCACGTACCCCCGTGCCCGCCACGGTGGTGATGGTACCCCCGGCATCCACCTTGCGGATGCGCTGGTTCAAGATATCCGCAATGAAAATGTTTCCCGAGCCATCGACAAAAACACCAGTGGAAAATTTAAGCTTTGCCGCCGTGGCCGGACCACCGTCGCCAGAAAAGCCAGATACCCCCGTGCCCGCCACGGTGGTGATGGAGCCCCCGGCATCGACCTTGCGGATGCGCTGGTTGGTTCGATCCGCAATGAAGATATTTCCGGAGCCATCGACAGAAACATCATAGGGACCATCAAGCTTTGCCGCCGTGGCCGGACCGCCGTCGCCAGAAAAGCCAGATACCCCCGTGCCCGCCACGGTGGTGATGGTGCCCCCGGCATCGACCTTGCGGATGCGCTGGTTATCTCCATCCACAATGAAGATATTTCCCGAGCCATCGACAGACACAGCATAGGGATTATTAAGCTTTGCCACCGTGGCCGGACCGCCGTCGCCAGAAAAGCCAGATACCCCCGTGCCCGCCACGGTGGTGATGATGCCCCCGGCATCGACCTTGCGGATGCGCTGGTTATCTCCATCCGCAATGAAGATATTTCCAGAGCCATCGACAAAAACACCGCGTGGATTTTGAAGCTGGGCCGTTGTTGCCGAGATGTTATCGCCATTGAAACCAGCAACGCCCGTGCCCGCCACGGTGGTGATGATGCCCGCGGCATCGACCTTGCGGATGCGCTGGTTATCTTGATCCACAAAGAAGATATTTCCCGAGCCATCGACAGAAACACTAACGGGCCGACTAATCTTTGCCATGGTTGCCGCACCGCCGTCGCCAGAAAAGCCAGATACCCCCGTGCCCGCCACGGTGGTGATGATGCCGGGTTGGGCAGAGACCATGGTTGTCAACAGGCTAAAGCTGAGCAGGAGCGTCCTACAGGTCATGGTTAAGATTTTTGTTTGGTTATTCATAAATTCCTCCAATTCCAAAAAGTGAATAACTATTTTGAATACCACACTTTTTTCGGCTGAAAGAAATCAGCGAAATGATAAACAGAAGCCTAGGAATCAGTGCCCTACAGATTGGCTGAGCGCGTTTGGATGCACCATGAGCCGACCGCAAACAAGCAGCCCTTGGCAGGTAGATTGTGATTACCTGTACGTGGGGGATTTGGGGCCCACCTGCCTCTCCCATCAGGCAATTCCCCACACACAAATAAACCGGGAAGTGCATTCCCCAAGAAGACTACAGCCTTTGCACCAGCTCAACATCGAAAATCGTGGGGGAGCAATCCCCGGTAAGGGGCCGGGTGGCGGGCATCAAGTCACCTTCAGCAAGGCTTCCAGCCGTAGACTTTTCAATTTCTGCGGAAGCTCCATTAGCCAGGGACGACACAGATGTTTGCCGACATTTGCTTCTTGAATCGCTGAAATCCGTCTTTTCTCCGTGTCAAGCCGTGGCTGATAGCGCTGCAAATTGCCTTCGCTGCTTATGAAAAGCGACGTCGAATCGCACACTATTCCTTTGGCGAGCCAAGCAGTGTGTGACTCAAAATCTTCCACTTGTCCAGTTTTTCAAAGGCGCCGGTGGCAATGAAGATGAGGGACAGAATGAGATAGAACATAAATCCGGAGCCAAGCCCAATGCCGTAAGGCCCCAGCCAGCCTTCTTCACCGCCAAGCCAGCCAATGATGGTGGCGCTACCGACCGCGCCAATGGCAACGCTGAGTAACTCAATTGAGAATTGACTGGTGTGTCTTACAGCGTAGTAGAGCAAATAACCAAACACGAATCCAATGGCAAAAATGCCCCAAAAAGTAGTTGTTACCATTTCTTCCCTCCCTAATTTGAAATGATTGACCAGCACGAGCGAATTGAATCACAGGACGTGAAATCTGTAGATTGACTCTTTGAAAGATAAAAGAAATATCAGGTCAAGCAAGAGAATAGTGGAAGGGAGCCTATGCGTGGTGAAACAGATGCCAATTATCATTAACGATCCTGTATCTGCCCATATCTGATTGGTCGGTTCGACTTGCGCTTATACCATTGTTGAGGGATGCAATCCCCGGTGCCATTTCGCGACGGGGTCTACGTGGTGGGTTGGGCAGGCGGGCGGCAAGTCCGCGTCGAGCGGGGCCTTTAGAGTGTACCTAGCCTGTCACTCCTTTCGCCACACAGGATAGAACTAGATCCTGCGTAGAGAAGGTAGACTTCGTGCTGCCGTTCAGGTTGGTTTGCCGACTTTTAGGCAGGTCAGGTTGCGGCTCCGTCAAGGCGCTCTCCAACAGCTCGATAACGGATTCCAGTTGTCGATTTTCCCCGGTGAATCTATGCCAGACAGTCTTTGTATAGCTAGCTTTGAAAATTGCCAGACTCGTAGAATAGAGGTAACGCATCTCTGGTGACGCGTGCAGCCTGTTAGCAATGTAGGAGATGTCGAGGCATTCGGGGTCAGTACAACTGAGTAAAACCAGCAAATCATGAATGGTCGTCGCTTCGACCGTTGGCCAAAGTTTTGTAATAATCAAATCTTCTAGGCGAAGGACATTGATTTCCGCACTGGATTCGTTGTTCAAGCTCAGTATTCTTTTCCGGGAAGCGCCACGCAAGCCCGGCTCAAAATCGAAAATCGCCAACCGTGTTAGCGTCTCCGAGGCCTGGCTGAGTAGTATGAATGCTCCGGGGAAAATAGAAGCTTTCAATCCGCAAAACGGGTTTTGATGGGCGAACCGAACGTAGTTCGCTTTCTCGCTAATTGGGGATGGGTGCTCTACAAAGCCTTGTTGGAGAAGATACGCCCTGAGCTGGCTCTCGTGCTGGGGCATCACAATCAGATCAAGGTCATGTAACTTTCTGACAAAATGCTGCGCGTAGCCCGCAACCGCGGCTCCACCAAAGAGGCAATAGGGAATATCATTGGAGGTTAGAAAGATATCTATCTCTCTCAATGCATGAATCAGGCGGTATTCATACGAGACGCGATGGAAGGCGTAGTCTGGTGTCGTGTCTAGGATGTCTGGCATACCATATGTTCCCGATTCCAAGTCGACTCGGGAACCTCTGGTGACTACATGAACTTCTGTCACCCAAAACATCAGGTGATATGGCTTAAGGCTTCAACTATCTTATCTTTCTTTTGGCGGAAGAATTGCAAATACAAAGCATTGGTTCTGTCTTGTCTTCGCACACCGTTGCTATTAATGTACCACCCAACCAGTGCTATTGAAGACGCTACAATTAACTCTAATGCGACTGACCAATATGGACTGAGCGCTTCGCTCAGGAATGGCAATTTCAGATCGACATTCAGGATCTGGACTCCCAGGCTTTGAAGGTAACACAGGAATGCGATACCAAGCCACTCAATACCTGCCAATATACACATCCGTGATTCCACAAGCATCTTCTGCCAACGGACGAGATTCCAGGTATACTCGGATCTGTCAGCCTCTTTCAATAGCGAGAAGACAAGTGTAATGGCGGTGGTCCTATTGCGGTGCCGGTCTTTTTCCTCGAAACCCCATGATTTCAAAATATCATCCACTTCAAAATAGAATTTGTACCCGTTCTTGCTAACACGGCCGCCCCAAAGATATGCCTTTAGGGACTCTAGTAAGTGTCCGACCACCAGTACGGCGATTAAAACGCATCCGAAATCATACAGGCTGAGGACTGGGTCCATAAAGACGTACAGCGGAAGCAAGAGCAGCAACGTAATGGCGAACGCACCAGGCGCAAGGTACTTTTCAATGTGATACGTCCTTGCGAGCGTGCTATCTAAAGACTCCACATTCATGACTTCACCTCCTTTTCTGCAAACTACACTTCTGTCATTGTACTGTTTACCCCCGCCAATGGGGGAAGATCACCTACCTGCCTTTCTCACCATGGAATCCCCTGCGGAACTGATAGATTGGGAATTCCATTCTCCCCCGCGTGCTCAGAGCCTGGTGCTACAAATCTATTTTTGAGCCGATAATTGCGACAAAACTCAGCGCCTGTACAAGAACGACGACAATAGAAGAATAGAAGATGATTTTGTACCGCGCCGAAGCTGTCCTGAACCGTTTTCCAATGCTCAGGATTGCAACAAGAATCAAGTACAACAAAAGCACTCCGACAAGATATCCTATCAGTTCGGGAATGTTTTGCGTCCGCAAGAGCCCTGTGAGAAAACTTGCACACAGGGCGAGTAAGAGAAGAAACAAGGTCGAGGCCTTAAACCATGGCCCGATAGTGACTGTGTTGCCTACTTCTTCGCCTGAGTGATTTCCCATGCTTTTTCTCCAGCACTATGTTAAGATGCTTCATGCTCGGACGTGTGGCCACGCCAACCTACCCGCGTGGTTATTGGCAAACGTGTGCCACGCGCTTTCAAGCCGTGGCAGATGCTCATGTCATCAGCTATCACGGTCAGGAACCAGCCCCTTTCTTGCAACTTGTGCATGGGCCGATATGACCACGGCCATTTCTCAGGAGCATCCACCAAATCGGCACGCGCAGGATTGACAGCGATGATAGCAGGAAAAAGTCAGCTCCAGGGAATGCCCTGGGGTACTGTATTGCTCGACCTTCTTTCTGTGCTTCGCTTTGTTCTCGGGCTCCATGGCAAACGGTAGATTGTGCGGCAACAGGCACGGTCTGGAAGACACGTGCCACACGGATTATTAATTATCTTAATCGGTCAGAGCCACCCGCCCGATATCAACCCACTATCTCATCGCCCGGTTTGGTTTTTTTGAAAGGTATCGGCTTCGTCTTGTTCGTCATCCTGTCCATACGAAACACGTTCTTACGGACGATGCGCCGCAAGCGGATATCGATCAGTGTTGTGCTGTTGGGGTGCAATGCCTGCTGAAGTAGGTCTGTTGACGCCTTGATTTCACACGGGAGGTAATGGACAAAGCCGGTGTCGGGTCTCGGAACGATCCGGAAGCCCAACATGTCGGCCCCTGCCATTGCTTTCCGGACGACATTATTATCCTTGTCCTTGACCGCCTCTGACCCTGCCATCACGTCGTAGTTGAAGAAGTAAGTGATGGTCTCGGGATTTATGCTGTTGCGCTGGCGGTCGGCGAAAAAACCTTTCGGGAGATGGTTGGGATCGCTCTTTGATCCGGCTGTGAGGACGATGTCAAAATCGGAGATCGCGTAATCCTCATCATCGCGAACTCGGAAGATTACCATAGAGAATCTATCGTGGAAGAAGTGCGTATCTGACTTAAGGAAGAGAGTTTCAACTTCATGAACTTCCTGTCTTTGGGCTTCCTTGGTTTCAGTCGCAAAGCGCTTGCACAGGCTTTGGTACTGGGCCTTGGTTTGAACCTTGAGACAATCGAGAATCGCATCGACTGTCTCCCGGCTCTTTTTGTCATTCAGGGTCTTCTTGACACTTCGCATGATGCCCATTTTTGAGCCCGAGTGAGATTTTCCACTCATGATCCGCAAAGCTGTATCTTGCGCCTCTGCGAACTCTTCAACTTTCAGATCATTCGCTTCGAATTTACCTTTCTTTCCTCTTTTCGCGATAGGTGCCTGCTGAACCAATCTTATGTACCTGCCACATAGATTTGCTGCTGCAACCCGTACAACACCATCCGACCCTAGTTCGCCAGTATAGGAATTCAGATGGTCGTAGACTTTGCGGTCGATGTACTGCCCAGTGAGGACAAATGGGAATATACCTTTCAAGCCAATCTGACTTCCGTCACTCCGTATCCAATCGCGGTTGAGGTCCCACGCTGCTTCGCTGCCAAGCTCCAGCCAGTCCAGCACACGCTGGCCCGGTTCAACGCCAGCGAACCAAGACTTCATGCGGCTCAGCCTCCCTTTGCCGAGCTGGGCCAGCGCCGACCCGTAGTTTGCGGGCGCCAGCATAACAAGGTGACTCATGGGGCAAATCTCATTCTTCGAATCTTTCTCGTAATAACGGTGCCACCAATCGCGAATAACAGGTCCGCCGGTTGAGTGCGTAATGCACACAAAACGAGTTCCGTCTTTCAATAGGCTGGATAGTTCATCTGCTACCGCTGTGCGAAATGCCCGTGAGATATCACGAATGCGCACCTCATCGTGGAAGCTGATGTAGCGCCCGAGGAAGATCTCCTTGACCTGAATATCGAGCCCCTCGGCTGTGGCTTCATCGCGTAGACGGACGGGGAGCCCTCCATAGGTATTAGTATTGGTGACACTCCAGCCGTGTACGAAAACAACGACAATTTTGCTAGTCGGCATCTCATACCTCCTCTGCGTTCATGGAAGTTTTCGTTATTCGAGAACTCGCTATCTATTGTAGTGAAATGGATACCATGGTCATCAACGATCTTGTATCTGCCCATATCTGGTTATTCGGTTCAACTTGTGGTCACACACCTGGTGGGGGGACGCTATCCCCAGGTCAGTTTCACGACGGGGACTACGTGGTGAACTGGGCAGGCGAGCTGCAAGTCCCGTCGAGCAGTAGCACGAGCGCCAAGCGCGTGCCACACGGATTGTTAATCATCTCTATCGGTCAGGGTCACCCGCCGAAGCGGAGGTCACGCTTGAACGACTTGTTAGGCAACATATTTTGCCACAACAAACGCGCTAATAGAGAATATCGCGAGAAGCCCATAAAAATTGAGTATGTGCCAGCGATTGCGATTGCCAAGAATGGTAAACACACGCAGAACAGATGGATACTGTAGTTTTCGGCCGTAACTATGACTATAGCCATCAAGCAAATCATCGCTTGAAGAGTCTACTAGATACCTGTCGATTCGTCTTGATATATCAGAGGTGTGTTCGATAGCAGTATCCTGGAATGATTTGTAAATCAATTCCAAGTAGATGAACGCAACTAGCAAAGCCAAGTTTGCAAGTGAAAAAGCATTGTGGTCTTGCGTAATTGAGAAAGCGATTACTGCGGAAGAAGTGAGCAGCGCCCAGTTCTTAATCTTGAATATGTGGTCATCGCACTTATCTATAAACTCAACTGTTTGTGAGAAATCTTCTCTTAGCACATTAATTGCTTTCATTTAGTTGCCTTAACGCCGGCTGTACCGCTCCGGTTTTTCTACTCTTGACTCAATGAGAACCCAAAGACTTGGCGAACCACCGAAACTCGGGAATCATGCACCAAGGTAGGCGTCGGCCCAAGCCATGAGTTGAAGCACGTGCCGCACAATTTCTGTTATTACATCCTGGCCACTCGCCCGCTTACCCGATTAGGGCTCCGTTACTGGAGTCTGTAAGACCTTGGCCAACTTTTGTGCGAGTTCCGCAATAGAGTCTTTTTCAGTTATCAAAGCTACACGGCCAGCCAGTATCGGGCTAGCGTTCGTGACTTCCCTCCTAGTGATATTGTGCCAAATCGGAAGAATTACTTTCCGGCCATCTATTTCCTTCGCTGTCAAGCCATCAAGTTCTTTCTTAGGCCAATCTTTTCCAAAAAAATGCTTGGACAGGACAACAATTCCGTACCGTGATCTAGTCAAACCATCGTCAATCTTTTGTAATAGGCTGTCACCTACAGTTAACTCATATTCATCATACCAGATGGAAAAGCCCATTCTGATTAGCTCATGCGCCAAAGGCCGGACGACTGAATCCTTGTCTTCACTAGCATGTGAAATAAACACATCACGTGTTAACCTCTTTTCATTTTCTTTAATCATAATTTCGAGATAATCCTTATCGACATTGGCCAATTGGCTCTGCAAATTCTTGTAAACGGGGTCAAATGAACCCTTAACCATCCTTAAATATTCCAGTTTTCCTCGTATTGTCATCGAGTAAGCTGGTACATCGTCCTGTCTTCTTTTCTTTTTTGTATAGTATTTATTTGCATGCTCCTTTTCAGCCGCCGCATATCCGTACTTGGCCCACGCATGAATCATGGCCCTAATTTGACGAACATACTTTCTAGGTAAATTGGGCTTCCGGTTGACCGTTAACCCAGTGACAGATTGGCGCATCTTGTTCGTCTGTTGCCTGACCTTATTGTTGTTTATTTTGAAACCATTAGCTTCAATGGAGTGCTTTAGTTCATCTCCCACAACAGTGATTCCATCTGAATCAAAGTATCCAATCTCCACTGGAAACGTCTGACTTGTTTTGGAGAATGTTATGTCATCCGCATACCTGGAATACATACAATAGTATTTTTGAGCCAGTTTCTGCAAATTACCATCCAGACGAGCACATATCATGTTTGAAACAATAGGGGATGTTGGCGCTCCTTGTGGCAATTGATTATTATGACAGCATATTTGAGCCAAAACCGTGGCCACTTTTTCGTTGAGTGAATAAGGTTTCGCAATAAACATACCTCTGACACGCCCAAAATTAATCGAAGGAAAAAAATCTTTCAAATCCACATTGAAAACAAAGCGTTTTCCCACATGTACTTGTGCGTTGGTTAAAACGCTTCTTTCATAAATAAAACCATGCACAGAAGGTTTCACTGAGTATATAATTTGCAGTATCTGATTAAGTTTTTGTTGAACAATTTTGATATTGGATGCTGGAGCATTTATTGTTCGTGGTTTACTATTGTACTTCTTGCTGACCTCAAAAGAACGGTATCGCTTCGACTCCGGTAGAATATATAGATAATACTTTAAATAGCTGTAGTCCAAATCCAACATTCTTGCTATGTCTTGTGGTGATTTTAGATTAAGGAACTGTTCCACAAGCTCATCGGGTTTTTCAAGCAATAGGCTCATATAGCCCAGTCATTGGTTTTTTAAGATGGCGTCCGCAGGTCAATTTCACTTATCGCGTTTTGTAAATGGAAAAAGTAAAGTAAAAGTTAAAATAAAAATATTGAAACGATAGCGCATAGAGCTAACGTTGTTTGCATTCAGGTCGACAGGATCAACGACCAAACAATTAATTGACCTGCGGCGCCAAAGTCCACAGTTGTTTCACTATAAGAATTGTATTTTACAGCCCTAACAAATGATTCTACTGTTTCCCACTATCTCCCCACTCTTGCACCTTCTTTGTTGACTCGCAAGCAAAGTAAGCAAAAGAGTCAAAAAATTAACTGCATAACACGCCTTCCAGGGTAGATCTCGAGAAATTGAGTAACTCCCATGCTTAACAAACCGCAGACGGGAATCGATTGCGGTTCACGCCAGGTTTGGGTGTTCGCTTGCTTTTGTTGGGTGATGCTGCCATGTTCAACTCCCCGTGCTTGGCAGAAGACTCGAAATCCCCATCCGGTTACAGTTCAAAGAGGCCGGAGTCGGTTGATGGGAGACGGATTTAGAGATACTTTTATCAAAGTAAGCATGCCCGGGAGTGTTGTCAAGGGAAAATTGTGACAAAAGGGGAAAAACTTGTGGATAGTGGACTAAAAGATAGTGGATCGTAGATGGTTAATGGTAGATGGTAGGGCAGAAGATGGGGATTCAGCATCTGCCGGCCGCCACAAGCCTCAACATACGCGTCAAGACAAACGCACCGTGCGTTCGTTTAGCAGAGTCCGCTCGCATACTAATCGTTTCAGGTCGCAAAATATTGCTTCCCGGTCAAGCTGAATCGTTTCCCGTTGGCCCGCAATCGTTTCCTGAAGAGCAATCACTGTCTCCTGAAGGGCATCAATCGTTTTCCGAAGACCCAAACCTCTTGTCCGAAGCAGCGGAGTTGCGTCCCGAAGGAGATGAATCGCTTGCCGCAGGAGCGAAGTTCACTCCCGAGGGCGCAATATCGTTTCCCGAAGCAGCTCAATTGCCTTCCGGACGGGCTTTGCAGCCCCGCCAGTGAAAATATCGCAGTTTTTGTCGGCAAATGGCGCTTGCCGGAACGATTTTTACATTATTTGCTAAAGTTTCCGGCGCTGCTGCCGATAAGGTAAGCCAAACTGGATTTAGGGTTAATCATGAAAGGACACATGTTATGGCCGTAATTATTGACAAACTACAATTCAGGACCTGGCTGGAGCTGCTGCAAAACCTGTGGCAGGCACACAATCACTCCGGTACACCCCTACGGGACGATTTGGCAACGGAAGTGGAAGGAGCAAACCAGGCGTTCCCAGTCCTGGTCAACCGTTTCTACACTTTGAAATCAAATGACCGGCAGTTGAGGCGGCAGGCGGTGGAGCTGCAGACCGAGGGCCGGGCCCTGAGCCGGGCCGTGCGCCATTCCCTGGTCGGCATCAACCCGGAACGAGCCGACACGGCGTTGGCGCTCTATCAGGTCGCGCACGAGCCGCCGACCTCGCGCCTGGCGGTGTTGAACCATTTGCAGCACATGGTGCGCGCAGCCGCGGAACAGAGCGAGGCCACCATGAAACCCGAAGCCGAAGTGCTGGCGCGCGTCACCACCCTGGGCGAAGAACTGCGCCAGAAAGTCGATGCCATCACCGACAACCGCGCGGATATGGAGACCAACCGCAAGGACCTGACGGAAACCGTGCTGCAGTACCGCCTGCTGCGCAAGCGGGTTCTCGGTTACCTGCTCACCAGGCCCGGGCTGGGTTACAACCATCCGGTTTTGCTGGAATACGGCCTGCGCAAGAAAGTCCGCAACAGCCCGGCTGTCACCGTCGTGGATGAAGAAGTCGTCGAGGTGGCGCCGGCATAATCAGGTCCGTTAGCAGGAGCGGCGCAGGGTGCTCAAAAGCGGATTGAGGCTGAGCACCCTGCGAAGAGCTGTCCCTGAGCCATCGAAGGCCTGCCCTGAGCTTGTCGAAGGGGGAAACTTCTGCAACATTCCGCAAAAAACTTGACTTTGAAGCCCTGATTCCGTATCAAACGTAACCGTTTACTTTACCGGTTAAGCATGAAGCGGAATCAGGTTACTCTTTCAGACATCGCAGATCGGCTCAAGGTCTCAAAAGTCACGGTCTCCAAGGCCTTGCGAGACCATACCGATATTGGCCAGGCCACCAAGCAGTTGGTGAAAGACACCGCGCGCGAGCTGGGCTACACACCGAACTTCATTGCTCGCAACCTCTCCGCCAGGAAAACCACCACCATCGGCCTGCTGGTGCCGAAGATCGCCCACCATTTCTTTGCAACCGCAATTGAGGCGATTTACGACACCGCGTTTGCCAACAACTATGAGATCATCATGGCGGTGTCGCAAGAAAACTCGTCTCACGAGGCCAAGCATATCGAAACCATGCTGTCCATGCGCGTGGATGGACTGCTGGTCTCGGTTACCGAAGAGACCGAGGATATGGCAGCGTTCAAGCTCGTGCGTGACAAAGGCGTGCCATTGGTTTTTTTCGACCGGGTTGTCAATGGCCTGGGCTTCAGTTGCGTCACCGCGGACGACAAACAGGGCGCCTGTCTCGCGGTAGCGCACGCGATTGAACGCGGGTACACCGACATCGGCCATTTCGCTGGCTTTTCACACACACAAATCGGCTATCGACGGTGCCAGGGCTATAGGCTGGCGATGCAGCAGGCTGGATTGCCCGTTAATCCCGACTGGGTGCTCGATGGCGGATTTGGTGAAAAGGACGGCTTTCGCAGCTTCATGCAACTACATGATGCGGGCAATCTGCCGCAGGTTATCTTTGCGGTAAGCTATCCCGTGGCGCTTGGTGTTTATGCCGGAGCACGCGAGACCGGTCTCGCGATTCCGCGGGACATCGATGTCATCAGCTTTGGCGGCAGCAGCGAAAACCGCTTTTTCAAGCCAGCCCTGACTTATGTCGATCAGCCGGCCGATGTCATCGCCCGCCATGCCATGGAGATGTTGCTGCATGAGCTGCAGCATCCCGGCCCGCGTGAAGAAGAGCATATCGTGATTCCTTCGACGCTTTGTCTGGGCGACACCTGCGCCGGACCGCGGGTGTCGAAGGTTCTCAAGCCATGAGTGGCGGGAAACCGAAACCTGATTGATCGAGGAGAAAGAGCCTTGGATATTACAAATCTGCTCAAGGCGCTAGCGGGTCTGCATTCAGGTCCGGACAACTGCCTGCAAGCGCTGCATCTGCCAGGAGTTGGCAGGGTAGAGGTCTATCCAAACTCCGTCAGCACGACCGAGAGCACAACTGTTTTTGTGGCTCGCAGCGCAGGGAGAAAGTGGCTTTGGGCCATAGCGGATAAGTCTGAGCTTACGGGCGAAACAATCGCTGACGAGGAAGAGGGCCGCAAACTCCACCGTTGTGCGCTGAGTCATGAAAATGCCGTGAAGATACGCAAGCTGTTTGACTTCACCCGGCCCATCCTGTTGGGAACCGCGGACTCCTTTGGCTACGGCGACCGCCTTGGCATTGCTAATCCCGCGCACGTGCGGGCAGCGGCGCAGTACGACATGCGCCCCATCTTTGCGCAACAATCGATCAGGGAACTCACCCGCACGCAGCGCAGCGCCGACGAGGTCATGGACGCCGCAACCTGGGCCGTGCTGCAGGAAGGCTATCGTGATGGCTTTGGCGCCGACGCCGACCATCTCAAAACCACCGACGATATTGACCGCATGGTCCGCGCAGGCTTTACCTTCTTTACCATCGATCCCGGCGATTATGTTATCAATGAAGCAGACCGCTTGCTGCCTGCGAACCTGGCCGTTCGGGCGGAGTCTCTAGCGTGGCAAGACCTGGCCGATTCAGTGGAAACGCTGGTGGCCCGTTACGACACGCAGGCCTTTCAGGTGTCGGAGTTCACCCTGCAGCCGACGCCTGAGCAGGTCTTGCGAGCTGTGGTCAAATATTGCGGCGTGGTCGCGCACACCGTTCGGCTCTACCGTTATCTCAAATCAACTTACCCACACCATGCCGCCGAGTTCGAGCTTTCCGTGGACGAAACCGAGGCGGTTACCTCACCGTTCGAGCACTATTTTATCGCCAATGAGCTTAAGCGACTGGGTGTTGAACTGGTTAGTCTCGCGCCACGCTTTGTCGGCGAGTTTGAGAAGGGAATCGATTTCAAAGGTGATCTGGAGAAGTTCAAATCAGCCTATCTGCAACACGTTCGAATTGCTGAGAAGCTGGGTCCTTACAAGATCAGCATCCACTCGGGCAGCGACAAGTTCGCGGTTTACGAGGCGATTGGCTCACTGCATCAGGGCAACGTGCACGTCAAGACCGCCGGCACCAGCTATCTCGAAGCACTGCGCACGGTGGCAGCATGTGAGCCGGTCCTGTTCCGGAAGATCCTTGATTTTGCACGGGGCTTATATGAAGAAGAGAAGCGCACCTACCATGTCTCGGCAGATCTGAAGAACGTCGCGGCCGCCGAAGCTTGCAGCGACGAGCAGTTGTTGGCCCTGTTCGACCAGGATGACGCCCGCCAGGTCCTGCACGTCACTTTTGGCAAAGTGCTGACCATCCGGACTGAAGCAGGTGCGCTTTTGTTCAAGGATGACATCATGGCGTGTCTGCAATACAACGAGAAGTCGCACTATGAAAACCTCGTGCGCCATTTCAAACGGCACCTGCAGCCATTTGCTTAAGAACAGGACTGCCGCATGCTCATCGAAGCCAGAGCGCCGGGCGGACTTTGGCGGCGGGTTTGGTGATTGCCCGGAACCGACTTGGTTGCGAGAGAGGCTGATGACCATAATTAGCTTGATGCAGTAGGTTCCCAAAACAAACGCCCTTGAGTGTTGGGGTTGGAGAATCAAATGAATCTGCAGGATTTAACCAGACTTTACGATTTTACCGGACGCACTTTCGTGGTAACCGGTGGTGGAGGAATCCTATGTTCAGAAATGGCGCGGGCGCTACTCGGATGCGGCGCCAACGTGGCCGTCCTCGACCTCAATCCCGAACGCGCTGCGGCAATCTTTACTCACGAAGCTTACGGTGACCGCGTGGCGGTGGTCAAGGCAAATGTGCTTGACAAATCGCTTCTGGACCAGGCAGCGGAGCAAATCCTGGATAAGTTCGGCGCCATCGACGGCTTGATAAACGGCGCCGGTGGCAACTATCCAAAATCCACCACCGGACCCGAGCAGTCCTTCTTCGATATCCCGCAGGAGGCATTTCAAATTGTACTGAATCTCAACTTGCAGGGCACAGTGCTGCCAAGCCAGGTATTTGGCAAGATCATAGCAAGCCAGAAGCAAGGCGTCATTCTAAACGTGTCGTCCATGAATGCCTTTCGGCCGCTGACCAGGATTCCTGCTTACTCCGCGGCAAAGGCAGCGGTCAGCAATTTTACGCAGTGGCTTGCCGTCCACATCGCCCAGGAGTATTCGCCGGCGATCCGGGTAAACGCGATTGCGCCGGGCTTCTTTCTCACCGAGCAAAATCGCTTTCTGCTGACCGAAGCCGGGACCGGCAAACTGACGGCACGCGGGGAAACGATCATTGCGCACACACCCATGGCCCGCTTCGGCGAGCCTGCTGATCTTGTTGGAACGATGCTCTGGCTGCTGTCGCCGGCCGCGGCATTCGTGACGGGCATCGTGGTTCCAATTGATGGTGGATTTTCTGCGTTTGGGGGAGTCTAGATACGCAGGCGTTTCTACTCGACGGTTTTCAAACAACCAATCAAGTCAAGATGAAAGAACCTCCAGTGGAATAATAAGATGAAAATGACATTTCGTTGGTATGGCGCGGACGACGCCGTCACTCTTGAGAATATCCGGCAGATTCCGGGCGTCACTGGGATTGTCAGCGCGTTGTATAACGTGCCGGTAGGCGAAGTTTGGGATACGCAAAAGATCAGTGACCTAAGGGCTGAAATCGAGTCCGCCGGACTCACTTTTGAGGTGGTCGAAAGCATTCCCGTGCACGAGGATATCAAGCTTGGCCGCCCGGCAAGAGACGGCCTGATTGAGAAATACTGCCAGAGTGTGCAAAACATGGGAGACCTTGGCATTCCGGTGTTGTGCTACAACTTCATGCCGGTGTTCGACTGGACCCGCACCGACCTGGCGTATCGCCTGCCGGACAGGTCCACAACCTTGACCTACAACCACGACGACCTGAGTAGAATCGATTTGTCCCGCGGCACGGGCGAACTCCCCGGTTGGGCCACAGCTTACACGCCGGATGCCCTGAACGCACTGCTTGCTGCCTACGAAGAAGTGGCTGAAGAAGAGCTTTGGGAGAATCTGGGTTACTTCCTGGAACGGGTGGTTCCCGTGGCCGCGGAATCGAATGTGCTCATGGCCATTCACCCGGACGATCCGCCGTGGTCTATTTTCGGGCTGCCGCGCATCATTACTCATGAAGCATCTCTGCAACGTTTGCTCGACCTTGTGGACCATCCCGCCAACGGCTTGACGTTTTGTACCGGCTCGCTCGGGCCAGAACCATCAAACAATCTGCCAGACATGGTTCGGCGGTTTGCGGTTCGGGGCCGCATCCATTTCGCGCACAATCGCAACATCAGGATGACCGCAGAGCGATGTTTCCAGGAGGCGCCGCATCCGTCACAATTCGGTAGTGTGGACATGTTCGAAGTGTTGAAGGCCTATCAGGAAGCCGGATTTCGTGGCCCGATGCGCCCTGACCACGGACGCATGATCTGGGGTGAAACCGGCAGGCCGGGATATGGGCTCTACGACCGCGCGCTGGGTGCGACCTATCTCAACGGACTGTGGGAGGCTCTGCAGCGCAGCGGCTGATTTTACTAATACTCTGCACAATTCAACCTGGGGAAAGCTCACGCTTGAATGAAATCGTTTTTTCGACCATACCATGTGTGGCTGGTTTGCGGAGGTGTAAGAGAGTCCTGTCATTTCTAAAACTCAACTCGGAGGGTGAATATGTCACGGCATGATATCGTTAGCAAAATCACACAAGAGGGCGCGGTTGCGGTCATCCGCATGAGCGACCCCGGCAGGCTCCTGAAGGTGGCGGAAGCTGTGCTGAAAGGCGGCATCTCTTCTATAGAAATAACCATGACAACGCCCGGCGCGCTGGATGTCATTCAGACCTGCAGTCAAGAAATGGGGGAGAAGGTGCTTATTGGCGTGGGCTCGGTTCTGGATGCGGAGACGGCCCGGCTGGCGATTCTGGCGGGAGCGCGCTACGTCGTGAGCCCTGTCTTTGTGCCGGCGGTCATCGAAATGGCGCACCGCTACGATGTGCCAGCCATGCCGGGCGCCTTCACACCAACGGAAATTCTGTGCGCATCGCAGGCGGGTGCAGATATTGTCAAAGTCTTTCCGGCGGATGTGGTCGGCATGCCGTTTTTCAAGGCCGTGAAAGCGCCCATGCCGCATGTCAACCTCATGCCCACCGGCGGCGTGACACTGACAAACGGCGGCGACTGGATCAAGGCCGGCGCCTGTGCGGTCGGTGTCGGCAGTGCGTTGCTGGATAAGAAAGCCATCGCCTCAGGCAATTTTGAACTGCTGACAGAGAACGCCCGTACGCTGCGCGCAAGTATTTTTTCCGGGCAGGCCGCGCTGAAAGGAGGGAACTAAGATGAAGAAAGTCGTGTCGTTTGGCGAAATCATGCTGCGACTCTCCACGCCTGGCCACAGCCGTTTCGTGCAAACGCAGAACTTCGACGCGACCTACGGCGGCGGAGAAGCCAACGTCGCCGTTGCTCTGGCCAACTACGGCCTGGATAGCTATTTTGTGACCAAATTGCCGAAACATGAGATTGGCCAGGCGGCCGTCAATCATTTGCGCCGTTTTGGGGTAGCGTGCGACCACATCGTGCGTGGCGGTGAACGAATCGGCGCCTATTTTCTGGAAACCGGCGCAAGCCAGCGGGCCTCGAAAGTCATTTACGACCGCGCAAACTCCGCTGTCAGTGGCATGACACGCGACGAGGTGGATTGGGCCAAGGTGTTCGATGGAGCGCACTGGTTTCACTGGACCGGCATCACGCCGGCGCTTGGCGCCGAAGCGCGCGAGTGCGTCCTGGCTGCCTGTCAGGCCGCTCACGATGCAGGCGTCACCATCAGTTGCGACCTCAATTTCCGCAAGAAACTCTGGACGGAAGCACAGGCCCAGCGCACCATGCAACCTCTCATGGAGCATGTTGACGTTTGTATCGCCAACGAGGAAGACGCCGAAAAGAGCCTTGGGCTAAAAGCAGCCGCCTCCGATGTCGATGCCGGGGAGTTGGATGAATCTTCCTACTTCGATGTGGCGCAAAAACTCAAGCAAGCTTATGACTTTCAGGCCGTTGCCATCACACTACGCGAGAGCTTTTCGGCATCGCGCAATGGCTGGAGCGCCATGCTTCTGGACGACAAGCAGTGCAACCAGCCTTATCGCTCGAAACGCTATGACATTCAAATCGTCGATCGGGTCGGCGGCGGTGATTCGTTCGCCAGCGGATTGATTTATGGTCTGCTCAACCGACAGGATACCCGAGAGGCTCTCGAATTCGCAGTGGCTGCTTCTTGTCTCAAGCAGACGATTCCCGGCGACTTCAACCATGTTTCCGCCGAGGAAGTGGAGAAGCTGGCGAAGGGCTCTGGCTCGGGCCGGGTGGAGCGGTAGCGGAGCAGGAGAAGCTTTGCCGCAACCTGTCTGGCGGTTTCGCTGCTCTTCAGCTTCTTAACTATTGACATGCTACATAACCGCATTCATTTAGATGTGCCTGTCGAGCTGAGATTTCGCGCTGGTCTGCTCAATTGTAAGTGGAGTTGAAGCAAAGCCTGGTAAGAGCTGTGATAGCTCCTAAATAGGTTGCTTTTTGCCACGATGTTACTACCTTCTGCTTGGACATGAATTCACCAACATAAATCGTTTGAGGGAGACAAACCATGGCAAGAAAAACAATTAACGTCGGCGGCGAGCTTATCGAGGTGCCGGACGTGTCGAAAGGCTGGGTCATGCTGGGAGTGGTTGGCTTCCTGGCGTTGGTTCTGGTCTTCACGTCCTTCTACACCATCGATGCCGATGAGGTCGGGGTGATTCAGCGCTTCGGCAAATACTTGCGCACCACGGAGCCCGGCCTGCATTTCAAGATCCCGTTTGGGGTCGAGACCATCAAGAAGGTCAAGATTCAGAATGTTTACAAAGAAGAATTCGGCTACCGGACGTTGCGGGCAGGGGTTCGGTCGCAATACTCGAAGGGTGGCTTCAAAGAAGAGTCTCTGATGCTCACTGGCGACTTGAACTCGGCGCTCGTAGAGTGGATTGTACAGTTTAGAATCCAGGATCCGGTAAAGTATCTCTTTAACGTCCGCAACGTCGAAGAGACGCTCAGAGATGTTTCCGAATCCGTCATGCGAACAGTGGTTGGCGACCGTAGCGTTGACGAAGTCATCGTCCTGAGCCGCCAGGAAATCGAAGATCTGGCGCATCAGCAGACGCAAAAACTGCTCGACGATTTCGACACCGGCCTTGATGTGGTGACGATTAAACTGCAAGACGTCAACCCGCCAGAGCCTGTTCAGCCCGCTTTTAATGAGGTAAACCAGGCCAGGCAGGAAAAAGAGCGAATCATCAACGAGGCGCTCGAGGCCTACAACAAAGTCATCCCCCAGGCAAAGGGGCAAGCCGAGCAGAGAATTCGCCAGGCTGAAGGCTACGCTACCAACCGTGTCAACCGCGCCAAGGGAGATGCAGAGAGATTTCTTGCCGTCTGGCGCGAGTACACAAAAGCCAAGGATGTTACCAGGCGTCGTCTTTACATCGAAACCATGCTGGAGATTCTTCCGAAGATTCAGAACATCTATGTTGTGGACGAGCAGCAGAAGGGCTTGCTGCCCCTCCTGCAGCTCGCTGGAAAGGAGGTGTCCAAATGAGCGCCAAGACCGGATTTTTCGCAGTAATTGCTGCAATAGTTCTGTTTCTGATAAACAGCTCCATGTTCGTGGTGGATGAAACAGAACAAGTGATTGTTCTGCAGTTTGGCCGCCCGATTGGTGAGCCAATCAAGGACGCGGGTCTGCATTTCAAGATACCGTTCATTCAGGACCTGAAGAAGTTTGACAAGCGTGTGCTGGAGTGGGATGGCGATGCCAATCAGATCCCGACCTCCGACAAGAAGTACATTTGGGTTGATACTTTTGGCCGGTGGCGGATTGTCGATCCGCTGAAATTCTATCAATCCGTTCGCGGCGACGAGCGTGCCGGGCAAAGCCGGCTGGATGATATCATCGACAGCGCCACCAGGAATTTCGTTTCAGAAAATCTCCTGATAGAAGCTGTGCGAAACTCGAATCGGGAACTCAAGACCACCATCGAGGAAGAGACCGGATTGGGTTCGCAGGAAGGCTTTCAGAACCAAATCGACAAGGGCCGGCAGGTGATCACCGACGCCATTCAAGCTGCTGCGGCCAAAGCGATGCCCGAATTCGGTATCGAGCTTCTGGATGTCAGGATCAAGCGCATCAATTACATTGAAGAAGTTCGGCAAAAGGTCTATGAGCGGATGATTTCCGAACGCAAGCGCATTGCGGAGAAATCCCGCTCCGAGGGCGAGGGGCGAAAAGCTGAAATCGAAGGAGAGCGTGAAAAAGAATTTCAGCGGATCACCTCCGAGGCATACCGGACTGCCCAGGAAATTCAGGGCAAAGCCGATGCGGAAGCCACGCTGATTTACGCAAGCTCATTCAACCGTGACCCGGAATTCTATTCCTTTATTCAGACACTGGATTCCTACCGCAAGACCATGAATTCGAACACGACTTTGATTCTGAACACGGACAGCGACTACCTGAAATTCCTGAAAGACATCGGCAAGTGAAGCGCAAAGTCCTGTTGATTGTCGGTCCCACCGGCATCGGCAAGACCGGCGCTTCCTTGAAGCTTGCAGAGACTGTTGTGTCCGAAATAGTGTCCGCGGATTCACGTCAGCTCTACAAGCACATGAACATCGGGACAGCCAAGCCAACCTCTCGTGAGTTGGCGGCTGTCCCGCATCATTTTATAGACATCAAGCGACCGGATGAGTACTATAGCGCAGGGCAGTTTGGCGAGGAAGCCCGGGCTTGCATAGCGGGTGTTTTCGACCGGCGCAAGCAGCCGCTGGTGGTCGGAGGGTCCGGGCTGTATGTCAAGGCCCTGGTAGATGGCTTCTTTGGACCGAAAATCGCCGACGCAGCCACCAAGACCAGACTCAAACAAGATGTGCAGGAAATGGGCTTGGGCCGGCTTTATGAACGGCTAAAGCAGGTCGATCCGGAAACGGCGGCTCGCTTACACCCAACGGATTCTCAGCGTATTCTGCGGGCACTTGAAGTCCACGAACTGACCGGCCAGCGCTTTTCAGAATTTCAAGCAATGGAGTCAAGGCCGGCCGGCTTTGAACCCGTGTTCGTCGGACTGACCATGGATCGTGGCGCGCTCTACGAACGAATTGAACGCCGCGTCGATGAAATGCTGAGCGAGGGCCTGGTCGCTGAAGTCGAGAGCTTGCACCTGATGGGATTTGGCCCCGACCTTAACGCGATGCAAACGGTTGGCTATCGCGAAGCCTTTGCGCATTTGAATGGAGAGTTGAGCTTGTCCGAGATGGCAGCGCTCATCAAGCAAAAGACGCGCAATTATGCGAAACGGCAGTTTACCTGGTTCCGCAAGGACAAACGAATCACGTGGATGCAGGTTGGCTCAGAGCTCCCGACGCGAATCGAGAACCTGCTCAACTGAAGCCGAGCCTACTTGGCGTGGCCCGTTTCAAATGCGCCTTTCAGGAGTTTTCACTTGACATTAGCCTGCAGGTTTTCTAAAATACACGGTCATCAGCGGGTGTAACTCAGTTGGTAGAGTATCAGCTTCCCAAGCTGAAAGTCGCCGGTTCGAAGCCGGTCACCCGCTCCAGATTCTCCGCCCCAGGTGGGCCGGCTTTGTAATAGCCTCGTGCCGTGGGTCCACCCCAATCTGTATGTAAATTCTGAAATTCGTTAACAAACTGCAACGGCTTGCAGCGCCCCGCCCCGGCTTCCGATATCGTCATCAGTACTTGACCGTTTCCTGAAACTGGAGGCAGCAGATGCCCGAGTTCCATTCTAGAATCGTTTTGACTTCCTTCTGGGTTTTGCTGGCGTTTGGCTGCCGCGACAGCCTGGTTGATCCCTATTCTCCAGAGGCGATAGCCGGTTCTTATAGAATCGACGAGTTCACTGACAAGCGCAGCAGTATGCGTTTTCCCTCCGGAGTTCCCGTGGAAATCGGAGGTGGGCTGACCAGCAGCCATTCCGGCAGCCTGAACCTGACGCAAACAAAATTCAGCCTCTCGCGTACCTGGACCACCTTTGACCACGGAGCGCTTCGGGAAAAGTCCACTGAAACGGTTGTTGGCGACTATTCAGTGGATGAAGCCCTGTTCAAGATCAGAGAGGACTCTAGCGGCCGGGTCGATTCCATCCCCATTATGGTCCGCGCAGGCGGGCTCGTGCTTGAGGACAACGAATTCAAATTCGTATTTGTGCGGCAATGAATTCTCCGCCACGCCAGTGGCCGGAGTCATCTCCTCATTGTCAAATTGCCGGGCCGGCGCGCCCCGCACCTGATGCCTCGGGGTACCCTCACTGAATCCTTCCGTGACTCGCGTGATTCTCCGCTCTTTGCGTCTGACCAGCAGTTTTAGCTTGCGCCGGTCGCTACGAATCTGTATATTTAGCGAATTTTTTTGAGAAATTTGAAGCTTGTAGTGATATGACAACTCAAAAGTTACGGCCTGTTTTAATTCACAGCGCTCTGTTAGTGCTGTTGGCGACCTGCTTGCCCGCGCAAACTCTGGTGCAGCGACTCGATGACCAAAGTTCTGTCGATTGGACAAGATACGTTGTCAGGACTTCCGGCAGCAGCAACATAAGCCTTTCAGGAACCGACAAAAACCAGCGCGCCGAGGTTCTCATGAACGCCAAGTCCGCTGCCGCCGAGAATCTTCTCAAAGCGGTAGATAAGCTCCGACTGAGCGGCGACTCAACGGTTCAGGATGCTTCCAAAGCCAACCCCCGTTTGCGAAGTCGCGTCCGCAGGTTCGCCCAGCGGTTCACTGTCGTGGACACACGCTCCATGTCGGACATGTCGGTTGAAGTGGATGTTGAACTGCCAATTTTGGAAGGACTGGCGCAGCTTTTTCTGCCTGACCGTATCGGGACGGGTGAATTTCATCTCGACGATGTCCCACGCAGTCCGCTGAGCCTATTGCCGTGGCCGGAGTGCCGCGAAGTCCCGGACGGTGTTGAACTTGTCATCCCTTCGCAGGGCCTGGTTTCGTACAAAGGTCGGCCGTACACGGGTCTCATCATCGATGCACGCGGCTTGGGCGTCAAGCCGGCGGTTCTGCCTCGGGTTTTGAACGAAGGCCTGGCTCAGATCTATGGGTTGAGCTACGGCGGGCGCGATGCCGTTGTCGGCACAGGGATGGTCGCTTATTTTGACTCGATGGCCGATGCCAGACGCGACCGCCGTTCCGGCAGAGAGCCTCTGGTGATTTGCGCGATGAAAACGCACGGTTCACAGAGCGCAGATGTCGTGGTCTCAGATAATGACGCCGTTCTGATCCACGCCGCCGCCACCACTCGAAACTTCCTTCATCAGGCCAGAGTCGTCTACGTTGTTGGCCCGAAGCCCTGAGAACGACACCCCGGATGTGGTATCCAAAGGAGGCTTGAGCGTTTGTCTCCTTTTTTTGTGTCAGGAATGCAAGAATCAGCGGAAATCAGGAACATGCAGCAGTGAAAATAGCAGCAATTGAAAGCCACAGTGTTGCGGAAGAGCTTGGCCTGTGCGTTGGCGACGATGTGTTGAGTATCAACGGCAACCCGGTGCGGGACATTCTGGACTTCCGGTTTCTGGTGACTGATGAAGACCTCGAGATGGAAGTGTTGAAATCCGGGGAAACGGTCATCTATGAGTTGGAGAAAGACTGTGATGACGATCTTGGTCTGAGTTTCGAAGAGATCAAAATACGATACTGCGGCAATGACTGCCCGTTTTGTTTCGTCGATCAAAATCCGGCCGGTATGCGGGCCTCGATGTATTTTCGAGACGAAGATTTCAGGCTGTCGTTTCTTTCCGGCCATTACGTAACACTCACAAACATCTCCAAGCGCGACCTTGACCGCATCGTGGCGCAGCAGCTTTCGCCGATTTTTGTTTCGGTGCACGCGACAGAGCCGGACGTACGAAAATTTCTCTTGGGGATCAACCACGACGACCACCTGCTGCCCAGACTGGAGTTTCTCACTGGAAGGGGCATTGAAATCCATACCCAAATCGTGCTCTGCCCGCAGATAAACGACGGCGCGGTTCTTAAAAAGACCGTTGATGATTTAGCCAGTTTCCGGCCAAATCTGGCATCCGTCTCTATCGTGCCTCTTGGATTGACCAGGCATCGCGAAGGGCTAACCAAGCTACATCCTGTGACCCCGGATATTGCGGGTCAATATTTATCGACAATTGAAGGCTATGCCAATGAGTTTCGTGCCGCCGGTGGCGAGAATTTCGTCTACGCCTCGGATGAGTTCTATCTGATGTTGGGAAAATCGCTTCCGGATCCGGAGACGTACGATGGCTTCCCGCAGAAGGAGAACGGCGTTGGCATGGTGCGTTTCATGCTGGAGGAATTCGAAGCGCAAGAATCGGAAATGCCCGACCGGCTGGCTGCGCCGTTTGAAGCGACTTTCGTGACCGCCACGCTGGCGAGCCGGATGTTCCGCGAGAATATTCTGGCACGCCTGAATCAGGTAGCGAATTTTTCAGGCCAGTTGGCTGTTGTTGAGAACGACTTCTACGGCACTTCCGTTCATGTCACCGGCCTGCTGACCGGTCAGGACATTCATCGCCATTTGTCGCAAATGGATGGTCTCGGCCAGGAAGTCTTTCTGCCCGCAAATTGCTTGAAAGACGGCGCCATTTTCCTGGACGACTGGACGGTCGATCAGCTCAGCGCCAAGCTTGGCTGTCGGGTAACACCGATTGCGAATGATTTTCTGTCAATTTTTGAAAGGCGAGTTTAGCATGTCGTTACCCGTTGTTGCCCTGGTCGGCAGACCCAATGTCGGCAAATCTACGCTCTTCAATCGCATCGTCAAGTCGCGCGCATCGATCGTCGATGACATGCCGGGCGTAACCCGTGACCGCAAGTATCTGGAAGCAGAGTGGGCGGGACGCCATTTCCTCCTGGTTGACACCGGCGGCTACCTGCCAAACACCGATGATCGAATCGAGAACGCGGTCTTCGAGCAACTCGTTGGCGCCATCGAAGAAGCCGACCTGGTGGTCTTTCTGGTGGATGCACGGGCCGGCCTGACCGCCCTCGATCAGGAAATCGCCCTGGAGTTGAAACGCAACGACGTAGCCACTTTGCTCACCGTCAATAAAGTGGATTCTGACAAAATTGAACTTGATTCGAACGAGTTCTACCAGCTCGGTCTTGGTGATTATGTAACGGTATCTGCGATCAGTGGCAGAAAAGTAGGCGACTTTCTCGACCAGGTCATCTCAAGGTTTCCGGAGTCGCAATTGTCCGAGAAAGCGACTGCGACGCCGCATGTTTCTCTTGCGGTCATCGGCCGGCCGAATGTCGGAAAGTCATCTTTTGTGAACGCCATTCTTGGCGAGGAAAGACAGATCGTCACCGACGTACCGGGAACGACGCGTGATTCAAATGATACGATTTTCAAGTACTTCGGTCAGGAGTTTCGGGTGATCGATACCGCCGGACTGCGGCGCAAATCAAGAGTCAGAGAGAATGTCGAGTTTTACAGCACCGTGCGTGCCATGGCGAGCATCAGGCAATGCGATGTGGCTATCTTAATCCTCGATGCGACGGCAGGACTGGAATCTCAGGACATGCGCATCTTGCAGGAAGCGATTCGGCTCAACAAGGGCGTCTTGATCGCCGTCAACAAGTGGGATTTGGTGGAAAAGGACAATAACACAGCCAAAGAGTTTGAAGAGAAGATCCGGGACGCATTGAAAAATGTCACCTATGTTCCCGTGATGTTCATCTCAGCTCTCGCCAAGCAGAGAATTTTCAAGGTGATCGATGTCGCCAAATCCGTGCAAGTTGAGCGCGGCAGAACCATCAAAACATCTGAGTTGAACTCGCTTCTGGAAAAACTGATCAAGAAATATCCACCACCCTCGATGGACCGCAAGGAAGTGAAAATCAAGTATTGCACCCAGATACGAAGCTGCCCTCCGGTGTTTGCGTTCTTCACGAACGCTCCCAAATCCATCCCCGCAAATTACAGGGCCTACCTGGAAAACAATTTCCGCAAGCAGTACGGATTCCTGGGCGTCCCCTTGTCCTTGGTTTTTAGGCAGAAATAGAAATCGTTGTGACTGAATCTTCGATATGAGCCGGGCGAAACTCGACATGAGAATGTTTCTGTTTTCGTGGCTGACTCTCTTCCTGGCCATGGTTCTTTGGGCGAAGCCAATCTCTGCACAGCTCGGCGGGCCTCCATCTGAGGCGCAGAAACCATCTCTTGAGTTGGAAAAACTTTTCAGCGAGGTTGTAAACCTTCTCCGGCCAGAGAGCATGAGTCCAGGCGATGACCCTGTTGCCGGTCCACGATGTGCAACTGCCCTGATTGCCACGGTCCAGCGGCGCTTTCACGAGTTCACAGCCAGCCAGCGCGAGCAGCTTGCCACAATACTCGGGCGGCCCGGCAATCTTGAACTGAGCGTCGCAACTCAGGCTGGCTATCGCATTCATTACACCCTGGCCGGCAACGATGCCGTCTCGAAGGTGGATGAAGATGGCAATTCAGTCCCTGATTTCATTGATTCCGTTGCCGCTGCTTTCGATTTTTCTCATGAGGTCGAGGTCGTGCAGCTTGGCTACCAACCCCCACCCGACGATTTTGGCATCGACGGTACGGAGTACGATGTTTACGTGCGCGAGCTGAACGGTGGCAGCACCCACGGGATTTATGGTTTTACCACGTCAGAGCTTGAAATCGCCACGACCCACGATGACGATCGAACCAGCTTCATTGTATTGGACAACGATTTCGACGACGGGCATTTTACGACTGGTGTGCCGGCTGCACAGGTCACTGCCGCACACGAGCTTTTTCATGCTATCCAGCTGGGGCTGCGTTATATGCTCAGCGACAATGAGACCTTCTACTACGAGCTATGCTCAAGCTGGATGGAGGATGTCGTTTATGATGGTGTAAACGATTATTATGGCACAGTTTCGGACTTTATGAGCAAGACCGGTTTCCCCTTGAATCTTTACCAGCAGGGCGTCACTTACGGAGCCGCGATCTGGAACCATTTTTTGGTAGAACAGACAGGTGATGCGGCGGTCATCCGATCGATCTGGGAAACGATGAGGGCCGGCATGTCGGCGACTGACGCCATCCGTGAGGTGCTGAATCGCAGCAATTCCTTTGAGCATCTTTTCGCGGAGTTTGGGTTGTGGAACTACTTTACCGACTCACGCGCAACGCAGATGGCTTTCTACGAAGAGGCCCGCGCCTACGCGCCGGTGCGGATGCGGCTGGTGGTTCCCCTGAGTTCAGACACCACCATCGTAGATTCACTCCGGACTCTATCGAGTCGCTACTATAGGTTTGTTTTGCAGGAAACCTCCAGTTTTCTACTTACAGTTCGTGCACAGAACGCCAAAAACTGGGGCAACAAAGTCATCATCGAACAAACCAACCAAGTTCCGGAGTTTCTCGATGCCCCGGTTGGAGAGAGTTTGAAGCTTGACCTGTTGTCAGAAGGCTCAGCGGTCGTTGTAGTTGTGAGCAACGTAGCCGCACTTGCGGACAAGGACCCCGGACGGCTACGGGACACCTTTTCAGCCATGGAGATGAGTCTGGTGCGACTTTCCCAGCGGCAGGGAGATTCTGAGATTACGGCTATTTACCCGAATCCATTCTTCAGCGGCCGCCAGGAAAGCGTCGTCTTTGAGTTCAGTCCTCTAGCTACCGTCGATGTGGAGGCCCGCATTCTCAATGGTTCGGGTGACGTGATTCGCGAGGCCCGTTTGGTCAGCGGTGACCGTGGGCTGACCACCAGCAGGTTTGTTTGGGATGGCCGCACTGATCAGGGCCGGCCGTCGCCGTCGGGTATTTTCATCTTCCAGCTCAAACAGGGCGGAAATGTAAGCTACCGAAAATTTGCAGTAATTCGTGAGTAAATAGACGCTTACCATTTACAGGATGTCCCCCAAAATTTGCTTGGACACCACAATATAATCAATTAATAATTTAGGAGTTACGTATTACAGAATTCGTGTAAATTGCTTGCAAAAAAGGCTCCAACCTTATACATTAATTTTATCAGGATTAACTTTT
>JAJDAF010000058.1 GCA_029261995.1 Candidatus Zhuqueibacterota bacterium | reverse complement strand
CCTGCATGAGCGCGGTTTTGCCGACGCCACCCCAGGCCACCAGGCTCACTATGTTCGGGTTGTCCTTTTCCCACGCGGCATCCAGCATCTCGAGCTGGCTCTCACGGCCAAAGAGCCGGCTGCCGGTGGTGGGGAGTTTGGTGAGGCTGATTTTGAATTCGGATGCATCCTCGCGCTGCTCAGCAGCCAGTGTTACTACCGACGCCAGACCTTCCGTTGCCAGCTTGTTCAGTTCTGCAACATCGCCACGGTCGTCACGCAACAGAGGCAACAAAGACTTGTTAGCATCAGCCCGCAATTCCTTGTCGAGCCTGAGCAGGAACCTATCAACAAGCTGAGCATTTGTGACGCCTCCGCTAGCAGTAATCTTGAATCTGTTGGCTTGGCGATAGAGGGATGTTCTGGCGGACTCCCGCATCTCAGGCTCAGGATCATCGAGCTTAAGAAGATAGAACAGCAGATTCTCGTAGGTCAGATTGTTCTCAAAGAACCTCCTGGCCGTCTGTTGATCGAGATGCTTTTGCGATCGAACAAAGTGCTCTACAAAGGTTTTGTAGAACTGAGAGAATCTGCTAGAATCTGCACGAAAACTAAGCTGTAGTTGTACCGCTCTTAAGAGATCGTTCAGGAGTGTCGGCATCTTGAAACGCCAGACGTCGTTGCCTTCACTGTCTACTAACGTGACGCTGACTCCAAGATCTGAGTATTGGATAAGATGGACTGATTCTGTCCCAAACGACGCAACATACCGCAGGCCTTTCTCATCGTGTTGGCTTTTTCTCTGCCATGAGATCTCATTTTTCTGAGTCAGTTTTATGAGCTGGAGCAGATAATTAATCCATTCATCCGCTTGAAATCTACTTGTCACCGTTCCCATCTTAGGTTCTCCCGGTGTTCCTCTATTTTTGCAACTAGCTTATAGCTGTCGGTTAGTATCTTTCTAACCTTATTCTCGCTGCGCCGATTGTTGCCCCTGTAGTCGGATATCTGGCTGTGTAGATTCTCCAACGGCAGCCTCTTGGAAGCACGGGGCATATTCATTAGCGTCTCAAGAAGTGCCTCCGCTCTGGCCAATTCTATCCCAATCCTATCGTCGTTGGACTCAAAATCCTGCAATAGTTGAATTACGGTCGAGTTAAACAATTCTAGCTTCTTGCACAGGTCGGAAGCCCTAGCAAGAAAAAAGAACTGGTGCTTTATCTTTCTGATGTTGAACAATACAATCAGCGTGAGTAACAGGCCAACCATCGAAGCAAGCGCGCCAAAATCATCGAGCCCCAGTTGGGCGATGTACTTAATGACCGTCTCCATAGCCTATTGAATCCTCTCAGTCAATCTTGTACTCTCCTCAGCAGCTGGAATCCCGACAAAAGCTTACTTGGTGTCTTGACACCTTAGAAGTGGCCTGTTTTTACTCCAGGCCTATTGCTGACGCCTCTCATTTTATCATCACCTCGTCGGGAAGAGAACGTCCAGGACAGTCCGATCTCTATCGGCGTCGCTCTAAGTCTCCATGCGCTTCGACTTAGCACCGTAGGGTCGCGAAGCTGGCGGCAGACAACGTTCAAGTCATGGCGATTTGTCACAGCCTAAAATCTTGTCAAATAAAATTAAGGGTAAAAGCGAAAAAGAGTCCAACAAATTCCCTGCTGGCGAATTTACGCGGCTAGGCAGTGAGTTGTCATTTCGAAGGCCAGATTCTCGCTGGAAAAACAGCCGTGAATAATCGGATCGAGCCAATATCCTGAAATGTGCACGCCTCCGAGTTAGTTGCAAACCCGGGGAGAATTGATTCAGCCAGTTCGACTGCGTCCCGAAGCGTTCTCTCCTGTTCAGGACCGGGGAATGATATTATTCCGCTTCGTTCAATCCGCATTAGTTGTTCTGAATCGTATAAATCGTCTGCGTCGGAAATGCAAACTCGAGCTTGTTTGTGTTGAACGCCTCCAGGATGTCCATGTTGATCTTGGTTTGCGTGTCAAAGATGTCGCTGCGCTTTTTGATGTAGTAGATGAAAATGATATTGAGCGCAAAGTCGCCGAAGCCGTTGAAGGAAATGGCGTGCTTGCTGGTGATCAGTTCGCTGTTGTTTTCCACGATCTTGGCCAGCAAATCCATGGCGAGCTGCATGCCTTTGTGGTCGGTGTCGTAGGTCAAGCCCAGGTTGAGAATGACCTTGCGTGACGGCTCAGACGAGATGTTGATAATGGCATTGTTGGCGACATGGGAATTCGGGATGGTCACCATGCGGCCATCGAGAGTTTGAATGCGGGTGCTGCGAATGCCAATCTCGCGCACGTTGCCATCGTAGCCATCCACCACCACGCGGTCGCGTACTTTGAACGGCTTGTCCGTGAACAGCGTGAAACCGCCAAACAGGTTGGCCACCGAATCCTGCGCCGCCAGAGCAAACGCCAGACCGCCGATCCCGAGACCGGCCAGCAAGGCGCCGACGTCATAACCGGCGTTGTTCAACGCCACAATAATGGCCACCACCCAAACCGCAATCTTGACCGCCTTGCGCACAATCGGCAGAAGCTGGTCGTCAAGGTCGGCGTCAGTGTCGCTGACCAGAGGCACCAGGTACTCCTGCACCAGTGAATCAAACAGCCGGGTGATGAGCCACGCGATGTTGAAGATGACCAAGATGTAATAAGCCTTGCCGACCAGGTCCTGAACCGACTCCGATAGGGTCAAGGTCTGGGTGGCGCTCCAGAAACCAAAGAGAACGATGGCGAACATAATCGGCTCTTCTAACATGTCGATGAAGATGTCGTCGAGGCGGGTTTTGGTTTTCTGAGTGAACTTTTTGATGACGTTGCTGACCAGCCAGTAAACGGCCTTGCCGACGACAATCGCGGCAATGACAATGACCGCAGCGATGAGCCAGTCACCGATGGTATTGCCATAGAATTGCTTTGTAAAGAAGTCTGCCAATTTTACCTCCTAAGTGTTTTTTGTGGTTGTTCCCGATTTCTGTTTTATGAATGACCGTTCAAGGTCGTCTTTTACTCGAAGCTTTTAGACGACCGTAGTGATCCCGCTTTCTTACAGCTGACATGGATGCCCGATAAAAGATTTCGGGCATGACAACAGTGGTGATTTCATGATTTCTACCGGCCAACCACAACCTTCGAATATCCTCCTCACCGCTGCCGTCAGTAGCTCCCTTCTGCGCCGGCGCCGCCGGATTCGCCCCCGCCAGGTTTGAAACTCGAATCTGGCGCCTGCTGCTGGGGCGTCGAGGCCATGGTTTCAGCGACCAGAAGAGCTTCAGCGTCCAGGCTGTCCGCGGAACGTTTGAGCAGATTCTTGTGGGTGTAACCGTTGACCGGATGCTTCAAATATTTGATGATGGCCACAGCCAAAGCAATCAGAGCCGCTCCGGCCACGGTCAAAGTAATCTCAGGCGGCGCGATGCTAAAATAGTATTTCAGCGTCAGAATCGAAAGCGCCAGAACCAGCATCCCGGTTCGGATGAAGATCATGTCTCTGGCTTTCAGGCCCCAGCCGATGTAGGCCAGCGGCACAATCGCGGTCAAAGCGTAGAACACAAACGCCAGCGGGATATCCTCGCCGGGTGCAACTTGCATGTTGAGCAAAGATTCGCTCAACTCGCGCACCACAAAATAATTGCCGCCAGCGTAGAAAGTCATCAGACTCAACGTCTTGAGGATCTGAAGACAGGCTCGCCACGGCGCGAATTCCGCAAGATCGAGCTTTCTATTTGAATAGACGGAAAAAGGCACTGAGGCCAGCATGACCACAAACGGCAGAATCGCTTTTGCCCAGCCGCCGAGTTCCAGTGTCTGCAGAAACAGAAATCCGAAGCAGCAAGAAAATGCCAAAACTGTCATCACCGGATTCACGAACCTGACGGCAAACCAGGCTAGAAACGGCAGCGCCACCAAATAGCGAAACGGCGGCGATAGCGCGCCGAACGTGTTGTGCAGCAAGATCAACAGCCCGATAATAACAAAACCGCAGGCTAGAAAAATCAGCGCATCGTCGACGCCGGCGTGGAAGAACTTTTTCTGCTTGATGATGATCTCTTCGAGAAATTTGTAGGTGGCCACGCCGTAAATCAGCAGTAACAAGGCCAGACCGAGTTCCTGCAAACCAAGCACGAACATTGCCATCAAACCCAACCCGGCTGAAACGGCAACTGTGGTTGCCAGGAAGAGCGTCAGTCGAATAAAGAAACCCGGGGTGTAGAAATCGCAAGCGTGTGCTTCCTCGATTCGGGTCAATTCTTCCGGGGAGATGATTCCGCTCTCTCGCCAGCGTGTAGCTTCGTGGCGGATGGTCAGATTCTGCAGCGCGGTTTTATCGTAGATGAGCATGGTCACCGGCCTCGGTAAGTTTTGAGAGAGTGCACAATGAAGTAAACCATGCCTGTGCAGGAAGCCAGAAAGTAGAAATACCAAAACCCAAACCCGCCGCCAAAGCCAATGGCAAGCGCCAGCAAGGTCGTCACACCGACGTAGGCGAACAGCACGCCGTAAAGGAAAAATACAAAAGTTTGCGTGCGGGTGGCATAAGCAATCGCGCCGCCGCTGGTGGCAACCAGGATGAGCGCGTAGAGAAAGGTCGGTTTGAATTCAATCAACGCGGCAAGCAGACCACTGAACAGCAGAGTGGCTCCCCAGATTAAATAACTGAAGGTAAAGTGGCGTTTGAGCGCAGCACGGTTTAGCAGCAGACCCGCGGTGATGCAAGCCACTCCCAAAGACACGGCCGGCCAGATAAGCGCCTCGTGCGTGAAGACGTTGCTCCTGAACCAATTGCTCGCGGAGACTTCCAGGCCGACGGCTGAGGCGGTGGCCGTGATCGCCAGCGACAGGACACCGCGGTGGTCAAACAAATACGCCAGTATAAAAAACAGCACTGCAGGAATGAGCGCCGCCAGCCCCCATTGCTGGCCGAAAATGCCGTAGATGTTCTGCAGATAGCCCTCGATGCTCACGAAAAGCAGCGCGGCGAGCAGAAGGGCATACTCATAATATGGCGTCGGGCTACTGACTTCTTCTGGCGTAAACGGTTCGCGGTGGCGCGCACAGTACCAGAAACACGCCAGCATCAGCGCGGTCAGGAGTGCGATATTCACGCTGTGGCCCAAGGTGTCGGTGTTCTTGTAGATCAGAATGCCGGCGCCGGTGGTGAACAGCAGAACGCCAAGGTAAAGCAGTGTCCGGATTTCGTAAAAGAGCGAAATCGATTCGCGCGAATAAACCTTCCGCAGGAAAGAAAATTGCGACTGACTGAGATAGCTGTCGTCGAAAAGCTGTTTGAGAGAAGAGATTTGCAAGCTAACGGTCCTCCAAGTGCAACAACAAGTCCCGGCATTCCTCCAAACATTCCTGATACATCCGAAAACTCTGGTTTGCCGTCACGAGGTTACCCTGAATCAGATTCGAAAACATGGGCTTGGTCAATGCATCGCGCTTCAGAAGGTTCAGATTGCGCAGGTCAAAGTTCTCATAGAAATAGGGCACAATATATTTATTGACATGGTCCCGACCAACAGCATCCTGCTCGTTTGTTTGTTCGTAAAGGCTGTAGAGTTCGGCCAGTTGATGTTTCAATTCAAAACTGGTCAGCACCGTAAGATCGCCCGAACCCGACAATGCATCGTAAGTAATTCTGCTCGGTCTGAATCGCTGAAAACGAAACATGCCAGAAGCGTAAACCGCAAGCGAGTCATTTGAAATGTGCGCTCCGTTTGACAGATTAGCTAACTTGGCCACCTGCTTCAGGCTAGATCTGGATTCCGCAACCAGGGATTCCAGTTGTTGTTTGTCAGCCCGGAGATCGCCCTGCAGCGAGTGAATATATTTTCGCTCAAGCTCGCGCTGCGTTTGCGCCTCCCGATAGTTATCGAGCCCAAACGCCGCCGTGATTCCGATAAACACCACGACGAGTTCAATCAGACGATTTGTCCAATCAATTTTCATTAATGCCCAGGCCTCATGATCAAAATTCAACGGCGGGAGGGCGAGGCTCCGCCGAGCCATTGCCTTTACGAAAGAACCCTGCCAGTCGCAATTCAGTCCCAGCGCAATTCATTAATCTCACCCTGAAACGGCCATTCCTCCGGATTCTCCACCAGCCCATGCCTTACCGCGTTGCATCGGACGTACTCCGATTTCACGTCGTAAGAAACAGCATTGCGAATTCGCCTGTCCCAATGGTCGGTCAGCCACCGGTGCTCGCGATTCTTATGACGTTTGCTGAATTGTGATTTCCAATAGGTGACCCAGTTGTCATACTCGATGTCGGTTTCATTCGTCGCCCCCGCAAATAAATGGATATGGTCCGGCAAAATGATGTAACGCCCCATGAGCCATGCCGTCGCATCGTGCCAGACCTCGCGCAGGAGCGCATGGACTTCGTCGTTCGCAAGCCACGGTTTTCTATACTTCGTGCAAACTGTATCAAAAATGATGGTCCGCTGACCATCCACGAAGAGCACGCCGTGGGCTGGGTGTTTACGGCTGGGATGGTCGTTTTGCATCGCTTATATCACCCATTTGTTGATGTATCCGCGGGAGGGCGACGCTCCCGCGGAACCCGCACTCCTGCGAAGCCTCGCTGGCTCAGCAGGAGCCTTGCCTTCCCATCTTGTCCTCGCGGTTCAGTTGGTCGTCGTTCTATCGCCACCGTAGAGCAGCTCAAAATCCCGCCTGCTGGCGGCTTGCCACCAGTCTTGAGGCACGACCTGCCAGTTTCCGAAAGTCGTGGGCGTCACCGTTTCGCGTTTCTCAATCCACTTCATCATGTAGTAGCGCAGGTCCTTTTCCGTGGAAGAGATGACTCGGTCCGGCAACTCTGATTTCGCAATGCCAGCGCCTTGGGTCAGGTGGCCACCGCCGCCGTTGCCGCGGTAAGAGTTGACAGCAACTTTGTAGGTTGCGTCAAGTCTGAAGGGCGTGCCATCCGCCATGGAACTGATGGCCACGCGCTCTCCTGCCGGCTTCGAAACGTCTACCGTGTATTTCAAGCCGGCCATACAATCGTAGTTGAACATGGGCACGGCGAGCTGGTAACTTCGGCTGCGGTCTGACCAAATCAACTCCCCGGCCTGATCCCTGCTAAAATTCAGCAGATGGTCATCCGCGCCGGTCATTTGATGAAACCAGCCTTCATAAGAATGCTCAAGATAGCCCTTGACCTCACGTCCGGTCAGGCGCATGGTGTACAGCAGATTCTCGAACTTGTAAAGGTTGAACATGTCACGCACATAAACCGGCCCCTTTTCAAGGGTCGCATCGAAAGAAAGCGGGGCCGCCACGGAGAGGTCGGCGTCGGTTAATTGCAATTGAATCTGATGAATCAAATCCACAAAACGGGACTCGCCAAACATCGCCTCCTGGGTCGAGATGGCTTCGGTGAATATGCCAATCGGCCGCCCAACGTAGGCTTTGACCTGGTCAAAGTCGGAGCTGAAGGTCGACATGAAAATCGAATCCGGCTCGAACCTGGAAACATCCACGGATTCGCCGGTCACTGTTTTGCGCCAGGTCCGCGTAAGAGAATCGCGTTCCAATGTCACGGTCGCGACCGCGACATTGCGGGCGTGCGCACTCGCTCCCAGCACCAGCACCTGCTTGCCGTCAGCATTATTGACCGTAAAATTCCACTGCTGGTGGTCATGACCGACAAACACGATATCGAAGCCAGGCACCTTCTCTGCCACCAGTCTTGAGGCATTCTCGTTTCTCGGCGTCTCGGCGGTCGCGCCGCCGTAATTTTCATCAACGCCGGAATGAAAAAGTCCGACCAACAAGTCGGGCTGCTCTTTCTGCTGGATGATCGGTACCCATTTGCGTGCCGTCTCGACCATGTCGAGATATTCCATGCCAGACCAAATCTGCGCAGGCAACCACATTGGAATCCCTGGAGTGATCATCCCCAAAATGGCGATTTTGACACCGCTTTTTTCCACCACCGTGTAAGGTTTGAAATAAGACTCCCCAGCCTCGGCGCCTGTGCGGACGGCATTGGCAGCCAACCAGGGAAAATCCAGCTCGCCCGCAAACTTGTCGTAAACTGCATGGCCGGTCTCGATGTCATGGTTGCCAACGGCGGCTGCATCATACTTCATGTAGTTCATCACGCGGGCGTACAGATGAGACACATCCGTTTTCTCAAAATTGTAATAGTAGACAACCGGCTGCCCCTGCAGGAAATCGCCGGCATCCAGCAGAAGAACCTGCTGACCATCTTTGTTGCGCTCCTGTTTGAGGTAAGTCGTCACCTGCGCCAGCGAACCGCGGCCATCGCGGTCATTGATAAAATCGTAGGGAAAAACCGTACCGTGAACGTCTGTGGTTTCCACCAGCTTGAGCGTCACTGTTTGCGCTCCAAGCCAAACTGGCGAACAGAATACGCACGCCAGAATTGCAGTCAGCAAACTTACGGCAGCCAAATTTCGAATTTTCATCAGCGTTGTCTGTCTCCATTGCTTCAATTCTTTCATGGAGTCAAATATAATCCAATTTGAATTTTTGTCAATGAAAAGAAAACCGGCGAGTTTCACGGCTTCGACGCAACCAACTGGAAAGGCCATTGCAACGGTCGAGTTGAAATCTGATGTCAGCGGGAGACTCCCGCAACTCGTGTGAAATCCGACGGGCTGATAAGCTGATGGTCCGAAAGCGCTACCCCTGCGCCCCGGCTTGCACTTGAAGAACTCGTGGACGGGCAAAGATGTGAAGACACGGATGTTTAAGCCAGGTCGATTGCTGCAAAAGGGAGCGGTCGGGGTTACCCGGTACGACAAACACGGGAATCGCCGCTGCTGCAAACTGAAGTAGCACCAAGCTTAAACGGAGACGTGAAACAATTCCGCGCTACTCGGTCCCGGACAGAAAAACCATAACCGCCGCGTAGCCAATCGTATAGGTCACCACAAAAGCCTGCGCCCGGTCGGGGCCAAAAAGTGACAGCATGAGTGAGGTTAGAACGACGCCAATCGTGAGATATGGAATAAACGTCTCGAGGAGTTTCATATCGAGTCCCTTCGATAAGGATGCTGAATTTTCGGGTATCATACCAACAATCGTCGCGATCTGAGGGAAGTTTGATCTTATTTTTTAATTGTAACCCTGCAGACCGCCAAGCCAAAATCAAATCATCGCCCAGCGCGAGGAAGATCTTGATGAGCACAGCCCGGTTGACGTTATTATCAACCCATGAACTGGTAAAGATATTTCAACTGACTGTTCATAAGAAGACGGGCAGGTAAAACATGTCTGCTGCAAAAAAAAACCTTGTATCCTGAAACATTAATCGGTATATTGCGATACATAGATTAACTAACACGGAAATCCTATGGGCCTGACCAAATCACAAGTTTTTGACAAGACGCAAAACCAAATCGCTGAATTCGCCAAAGCCTTCGCGCACCCGGCGAGAGTGGCCATTATCCAGCAGTTGGCAAAGAGAGAATCCTGCATCTGCGGCGATCTTGTGGATGTCCTGCCACTTTCGCAGTCCACCATTTCGCAGCACCTGAAGGAGCTGAAGCGCATCGGTATCATCACGGGAGAAGTCGAAGGCCCGCGCGTCTGCTATTGCATCAACCAGGATGCCTGGCAGAAGGCAAAGGCGGCCCTGGTGGATTTGTTTGGCTCATTCCGGTGCTGCTAACGATTTGCTCAATGGCATGACAATAAACCCGATGAGTTACCCAACAGAAATCAACTAATTTTTTTGACTTCATTTATCGCAATATTACATTTTAACGATTAAGGAGACACTACCATGATGACAAGTGAAGCAATTAAGAAGATCGTGAAGGACAAGTACGGTGAAATCGTCAAGCGGGCGAGTGAGCAGTCAAGCTGCGGTTGTGGCTGCTCCCCTGACACGGCCAGCGACATCTTCTCAGATGACTATGCGAAGCTGGAAGGCTACGCTCCAGATGCAGACCTGGGCCTCGGCTGCGGCTTGCCAACGGAGTTTGCGCAAATCCAACCCGGCCAGACGGTGCTCGACCTGGGCGCCGGGGCCGGCAATGACTGCTTTGTGGCGCGCGCTTTGGTGGGCGACGAAGGCAAAGTCATCGGCGTCGATATGACTGACTCCATGGTGAGCAAGGCCAAACAGAACGCCGAGAAACTTGGCTACAACAATGTCGAATTCCATCTCGGAGAAATTGAATCACTGCCGCTGCAGGACGATCAGGTCGATGTGGTCGTCAGCAACTGCGTCCTGAATCTCGTGCCGGACAAGAGCAAAGCATTTGCGGAGACCTTTCGCGTACTCAGACCCGGAGGTCACTTCAGCATTTCTGACATCGTGACCGGTGGTGAACTGCCAACCAAACTCAAGGAAGCCGCGGCGCTGTACGTCGGATGTGTGGCTGGTGCGCTCACGCGGGAGGCATACCTCTCCGCGATTGAGCAAGCCGGTTTCACGAACATTCAAGTGCAGAAGGAAAAGCAAATCGAAATCCCTGAAGCATTGGCGGAAAAATATCTGTCAAAGGAAGAAATCTTGGAATTCAAAGAACGGAATCCTGGAATTTATAGTATCACGGTTTATGCTGAAAAGCCGGCTACAACTGCAAAGTAACAACATTGCGGCATTCATTGACAATTTGAGTCAGCAGTTGGCAGTTGTGCGCAATTGCCAACTGCTGGCTACAAACGCTCTCAACAAGCATATTCTGAGGACAAACCATTGACAGCAAGCAGGATTCGCCCGGCAAAGCCGGCAGACTGTCAGCAGGTGGCGGTGCTGCTGAAATCAGCAGGACTGCCAATTGACGATATTGATCCAACGCTTCCTGGATTCTTTGTCGCGGACGACGGCGGTGAGATTGTCGGCGCCGTGGGCATGGAATTTTTTGGCAGGGATGGACTGTTACGCTCACTGGCTGTCGCGCCAAGCCAACGCAACCATCAACTTGGCGGCCGGCTGTGCACGGCCGCAGTGGATTTCGCACGCGCCGGTGGCGTGAAACGGCTCTTCCTCTTGACCACGGATGCTGACGGCTACTTCGCAAAACTGGCGTTTGTTCCGATTGACCGAACTCTGGCCCCGGCGCCAATTCTCAAACATGAACAATTCACGCGCTTGTGTCCGGATTCAGCAATTCTAATGGAGAAACAGCTATGAAAAAAGTTCTGGTTTTGTGCACCGGCAACTCATGCCGCAGCCAGATTGCCGAAGGTTATCTACGTCATTTCAGCAAGGGCAAGGCTGAAGTCTACAGCGCAGGTGTCGAGACCCACGGCGTGAATCCACGTGCGGTACGCATCATGCAGGACGATGGTATCGACATCTCAGCCCACACTTCGAACCATGTCGATGAGTACAGCGCCATCGCTTTCGACTATGTGATTACGGTTTGCGACCACGCCAAAGAACGATGCCCGGTGTTCCCGTCACGGGCACAAGCATTTCATCACAATTTCCCTGATCCCGCAAAAGCAACCGGAACTGAAGAGGAGATTCTCGTGGCATTCGCTGAGGTGCGTGACATGGTGCGGAATTATTGCCACCAGTTTGTCGTTGAGCATCTGAGCGGCCAAACTGTGTGAGGAAACAAATCCCTGAAAGTCGCTGATTGAGATTGCGAAAATAACGCTGGCATTTCACGAATAACTATTGTATGATCAACTCGAAAATTCGAAGCAACGCCGGACCAAACCTGACGCAGAAATGACACAAGCAGAGACATTCAAAAAACTCGAAAAAATGCTGACCGGGATCATCCCGGACATCGAAATTAAATACAAAGCCGAGCTTGCCTGGGAGATCGAACAGCTCAAGCGTGAAAAAAACGCTGTGATTCTCGGGCACAACTACATGGAGCCGGCCCTGTTCCACTCCATCCCCGACTACGCGGGTGACTCCCTTGAACTGAGCCGCAAGGCCGCCCAAACCGGGAAAGATATCATTGTTTTCTGCGGCGTCAGATTCATGGCTGAGACCGCAAAAATCCTGAGTCCGGAAAAGACCGTGCTACTGCCGGCGAAAGAGGGCGGGTGTTCCCTCGCCGCCAGCATCACGGCGGAGGACGTTCGAGCGCTGAAGGCCAAATTCCCCGGAGTGCCGGTGGTCACCTACATCAACACCTATGCTGACGTAAAAGCCGAATGTGACCTGTGCTGCACGTCCGGCAACGCTGCCGCGGTGGTCGAATCGTTGGGCGGTGACACCGTCATCTTTCTGCCGGACGAATATCTCGCAAGCAACGTCGCGAGAGAGACAGGCAAGCACATCATTTTCCCTTCAATCAGCAATGGCAACGACAGCACCGCCATCGATTATCAGATGATCGGCTGGCGTGGCAGATGTGAAGTTCACGAAAAGTACTCCGTCGCCGACATCAAAAATGTCAGAGCGCAGTATCCGGATGTTGTCGTCCTGGCCCACCCGGAATGCAGCCCGGAAGTGACTCAGGCAGCTGACTTTGCCGGCAGCACCTCGGCGATGATAAAATATGTAGAAGACACCGAGGCGCCGCGCTACCTACTCCTGACAGAATGCTCTATGGCTGACAATATCGCCGCCGCCAATCCTGAAAAAGAAATGGTGCGCATGTGCAGCGTCCGTTGCCCGCACATGAACGAAATCACCCTGGAAGACACCCGCGACGCGCTTCAGCTGATGCAGTATGAAATCACAGTTCCCGAGGACATCCAGCTGCGGGCGGCGCGGTCGGTTGAAAAAATGTTAGCCATCGGCTAGTCTCCAACCCGCTGGAAGTTGCTGCCATGCATGAGCTTCTCACAACTGAAGTACTGGTCATCGGTAGTGGCATCGCCGGCGGCGTGACTGCCTTACAACTCGCCGAAGCTGGAATCTCGGTGACGCTGGTCACGCGCGCGGTCCAGGCTCACGAATCCAATACCTATCACGCCCAGGGCGGCATTATTTACCGCGCTCACGACGACACGTCCGATCTCCTCAAACAAGATCTGTTGCGTACAGGCGCCGGGCTTGGCAATCCTGAAGCGATCGACATTCTGGTTCACGACGGCCCCAGGCTGGTGAAGCAGATTCTAATCGACCGGCTGCAGGTCCCTTTCAGCAGAAATGTTGACGGCGAACTCTCGCTCACCCGGGAGGGCAGCCATTCCGTCGCACGCATCCTGCATGCCGAAGATGCGACCGGTAAGGCCATCGAGAACAGCCTGATTCAGGCGCTGAAAGCTCAGCCAAATATTCAACTGCTCCAGGGTTACTCAGCAATTGATTTGTTAACACCGGCGCATCATTCTCGCAACCGGCAGGCCATTTACCAACCGCCGCGCTGTGTTGGCGCCTATCTTCTGGAACAGAGTTCAGGCAAAGTTATCCGCTGTATCGCGCAAAAGACCGTCCTGGCTACGGGCGGTCTGGGACAAATTTTTCTGCGCACGAGCAATCCGGAAGGTGCTCGCGGTGACGGCCTGGCCATGGCGCAACGAGCCGGAGCCCGTGTCATCAACTGTGAATTCGTCCAATTTCACCCGACCGTGTTTTATCGGAGAAATGCCGCCCACTTTCTGGTTTCCGAGGCGGTGCGCGGCGAAGGCGCCCGACTCGTTCATGCAGACGGCAAACCCTTCATGCAGGACTACGATGCCGAGTGGAAAGACCTGGCGCCGCGGGATGTCGTCGCGCGCTCTATCCACCAGGAAATCCTGGCCAGAGGTACGACCAACGTATATCTGGACCTGGCTTCGTACATGGATAAGCCCAAAATCATGAACCACTTCCCCACGATTCACGAACAGGCTCTCACGCTCGGTGTCGATATTACGTGCGACCTGGTGCCTGTCGTGCCGGCTGCCCACTATTTTTGCGGCGGCATCTGGGTGGATGGTTCGGGGCAGACAACCATCGGCAATCTCCACGCGGTTGGCGAGGTTTCCTGTACCGGCGTTCATGGCGCCAATCGTCTCGCCAGCTCATCTCTCTTGGAGGGATTGGTCTGGGCGACACGTGCAGCGACTCACACTTTGGAGAGTATCGAATCAGCATCGCCATGCGATCCGAACGATATCCCGGCGTGGCAGGACACCAGCATTTACGAGCCCGACGTTGCCCTGATTCGGCAGGACATGAGCGCCATCAAACACATCATGTGGAACTATGTCGGACTGGCGCGCAACCGCCACCGGCTGACGCGGGCGAGTCACGACCTGCGCAATCTCGAACTTGAAATCGAGAGATTCTATGGCGCCGCCAAGCTGACCGATGAACTCCTCGGTTTGCGTAACGCAGCCCGGGCGGCTGTTCTGGTCACCGCCGCTGCGTGGCAAAACAGAACGAGCATGGGGTGTCATTACCGGGTGGATTAGAGCGGGCGGCGGCAAAGGCTTACTCCCACATTCTTTCTGCGTACAGCAAACTGGCAACAGAAAAAGGGATCCAATGAAAAAACTAGAATTCTTCATCGTCGATGTCTTCAGCGAGCAGAAGTACGCGGGCAATCAACTTGCTGTTTTCAGGAAGACTGAAGGTCTGGCGAAGGAAACCATGCAATCGATCGCTCACGAGACCAACTTCTCGGAAACAACGTTCATTGCGTCGGATGAGCCACGAAATGGCGGCTTTGACGTCCGCATTTTCACGCCGCGGGCAGAAATTCCATTCGCCGGCCACCCAACCTTAGGAACGGCAGCGATCATCGAAAAGGAGATTCTTCGCCGCAGCACGAAAAAAATCCTGCTCAACCTGAAGCTGGGACAGATTCCCGTCACAATTCACCACGATGCGGAACGAACCACCGACCTGTGGATGCGGCAAATCAACCCTGTTTTCGGCAACACACTTGAACCAGAGACAGTCGCGCCGGTTCTGCGACTTGATGAAGCTGACCTTGACCCGGATTTTCCTGTGCAAGAGGTGTCAACCGGGCTGCCCTATTTCATTGTCCCGGTGAAATCACTTGAAGCAGTGAAGCGTGCACAAATCGCTCACGACAAATACCAGGCATTTGTCGCAAAACACAACCCCGGGCTCAGCGCCCTGTCGCAAGAAGAAGTCGCCTCAAGCGCTTTCTTCGTCTTCTGCAGGGAAGCGGTCCAGCCAGAAAACGATGTGCATGCCCGCATGTTCGACCCGTATTACGGCGTCCCGGAAGACCCGGCCACCGGCAGCGCAAATGGATGCTTGTTGGCGTACTTGCTTAAACACAACTATTTCGGGAAGGCTGAATTGAGCCTGCGGGTGGAACAGGGCTTTGAGATGGGGCGGCCGTCTCTCGTGAAAATCGCGGGCAAGGCTCTGAGCGAGAGGGAGTTGGAAATCAACGTTGGCGGACAGGTGCAGGTGGTCGCGCGTGGAGAATGGTTGGTGTAGCGCGACGAAATGGCCGAAGCCACCCGGTCGATGACGACATTCTTGGTGACAGAGTTAGAGCAGAATGCGCAGACATGGTCACAAACCCGAGCCAACCGAAAACCGCCGGTACAATCTACGATCCACTATCCACGCTCATCCCCCTGAGCCTGCCTCTTCAGCTCCCCGCCATGGCGTCGCCTCCTCCAGATCATCCAGAAAACCGGTAGGGAGCGCCACTTTTTGCTTGTTGCGGTTCTTGCCGCGTTTGGAACGCAATTGGTGCAGAGGGAATGGCTCATCCGGGTTTGCCAGGCTGAGGATCTCCCGCAAGTCATCCAGTTTCTCAACCATGACCAAACGGGTGTAGTATGGTTTGATGCTACGAAAGCCTTTGACGTACCAGGTGCAATGTTTCCGAAACGATGTCATGGCGTAGCGTTCATCGTGCCATTCACAAAGCAACCTGGCATGCTCCAGCATGACTTCAGCCACGCCAGCAAAAGAAGGCGGACGGCCTTGCTCTCGGCCATTGAAAACATCGGCCAAATCTTTAAACAACCAGGGGCGGCCAAGACAGCCCCGTCCGACGACCACGCCATCACAGCCGGTTTGCCGCATCATGCGCAAGGCGTCGCGGGCCTCCCAGATGTCGCCGTTGCCGAGCACCGGAATGGTGGTGACCGCCTGTTTCAGGCGAGCAATGTACTCCCAATTTGCCTCGCCGGTGTAGAGTTGGGCAGCCGTGCGTGCATGTAGGGCCACGCCGGAGCACCCCTCTTCTTCAGCAATCTTGCCCGCAGTCAAATAGGTTTCAAGCTCATCGTTGATGCCAATCCGAAATTTGATGGTCACGGGCACGCTTCCGGCATTGCTCACCGCGGCGCGCACGATGTTGCGCAGCAGATTCGGCTTAACCGGAATAGCCGCGCCGCCGCCGTTGCCAGTGACTTTGCGAACCGGGCAGCCAAAATTCATGTCGAGGTGGTCAACGTCAAGCTCGTTGACGATGAAGCGGGTGGCCTCGGCGACGTTGTGTGAATCCACGCCGTAAAGCTGCAGGCTGCGAGGCCGCTCATCCGGAGCGAATGAGGCCAGTTTTGTGGTCTTGAAATGGCGGGCAACCAACAGCCTAGCCGTCACCATTTCACTGACGTAAAGGCCGGCGCCGAAACCGCGGCAGAGGCTGCGGAAGGGCGAGTTCGTGATCCCCGCCATCGGCGCGAGAACCACCGGTGGCCAGACGCTCAGGGGGCCGATTTTCACCGGGCTGAATTCTTCCGGCTGCGCCAATGGCACATCCTGATTCAAGAGGCTGACGTAAGGATTTTGCATTCTAACTGTGCAAGGCAATAATGAAAGAGTGGTGGCCGTTCGCCGACCACCACTCAGATTCGGTCTATTCGGGAAGGTCCAGGCCATACTTTTCGCTGATATCCAGCGGCGGCATCGGGCCGTCCAAGGGTTTCGCGTCTTTCACATACCAGTCATACCAGTCGGTCACGCGATGTACGACGTCGATGTGCCCGGTCTGTTTGCGGTTGCCGTGTGGCTCGCCGGGGTATTGCACGAGCCGGACCGCCGGGTGGTTGTTCATTTTCAACCGGCGATGAAACTCCCGGCTCTGCGATGGATCGACCCGGGTATCGGCCAGGCCGCCATAGATCAGAGTGGCCGTCTTGCTTTGATGGGCGTAATAGATCGGGCTGCGTTCAAGGCTTTGTTGCCACATCTCCTCCAGCTTTTTGCCGGAATGTACAAAAAGCTCCTCGTAGGCAATATCGGTGGTGCCGCGCTTACTCACTAAGTCGCTGATGCCAACGAACATACAAACCGCTTTGACATACTTGGTGTAGTAAGTGGAAAACCAGGCTGAAGCGAAACCGCCATAAGAACCGCCACCGAGTCCAACCCGGTCTTTGTCGGTGATTCCCTCTGCCACCAGGTGGTCAATACCATCGGCAATGTCGTCGAATTCGACGCCGGCTGCATCGTTGTAGCCAGCGGCCGCAAACTTGACCCCATAGCCGGTACTGGAGCGGTAGTTCGGATAAAATACAGCGTACCCGCGGCCGGCAAAGACTTGTCCCGGCTCGGAATAGCGGGTGATCCAACGGTTGGTCCAATTTGATTCAGGGCCGCCGTGTACAACGATTATGGTCGGATAGCTTTCCCCCGCTTTATAACCAACCGGGTAGATCAGCAGGCCTTCGACTTCCTGACCATCCCTCGCCTTGTATTGGATGGCTTCTTGCTTGCCAAGGTCCCGGTCAGCGAGCCAGGCATTGGTGGTCGTCAGCCGTTTCGGTTGAGAGCCAGACTTCCAATAAAAAACCTCGCCCGGATGCTCGCCTGACTGTCCCACAATAGCATGATGTCCAAAGTCATGCGATGAACTTGGCCTTTTGAACGCAATCCCCGCCTTGCCGCCATCCAGAATGACCTTGCGTGACACACCGTTGCCAGTCAATTTGACCGTGCTGATGGTCGTGTTGACGCCTTCATTGGCGCCATACACAACTGTGGACTTGTCTTTCCAGCCGACCCAACTGACGTGTCCACGAAAATCCGGTTCCGTGATATTTTTCGGCTCTTCACCGTTGACAGGAATCACATATGCCTGACTTACCTGGTTGTCACTCTGAGTCAAGGCAGCCGCATAGGCAAGCCTGGAGCCGTCCGGACTGAAGGCGTAGTTGCCGAGTTTTCCAGGATTGTTGCTGAGTTGGCTGAGTTCGCGGCTGGCAAGATTGAGCAGATGGATTGTGCGGAAGGCGTAGCGATGGTCTATCAGATTCTTTTCGCTGACCGAGACGGCTATCGATTTACCATCTGGGGCGAACTTAAAATCCCAAACCGTGATGTCTTGAGTTAGCTGCTCCGCCTTGCCGTTCGCAATATCGAGAAGATGAAGATTGCGGTGTTTCAGATTCTCCTCGTAAAAGACGAAACCATAACCTTTCTTTTTTAGCTCTTTCTCGCGCACTGATTTCGCGGTTTTCGCCACGTATGCAATCTTTCCACCGTCCGGATGCCAGCCGTAAGACAGGACACCGGTTTCGGAACTCGTTATCTGCGTGGCTTCGCCGCCCTTGGCTGGGATTCGCCAAACCTGGGTTTTGGCTTTCTTACCTCTCGCCATGAGAAACGCAAGATATTTGCCGTCCGGGCTCCACTGCACGCCGCGCACGCTCTGTTTGCCGGTCACGAATGGCCGGGCCTCACCACCGGCGCGGGAGATCAGGAAGAGATTGCGATAAGCCGATCCCGGCTTTTCTGCGGCCTTGCGTGGTTTGGTGACGGTGAAGGCAATCCACTTGCCGTCGGGGCTAATCTCCGCACTGAGCACGGACTTGGTTTTCAGAAGATCTTCCGCGGTAAGAACATCACCAGCTACAGCCATTGCAGTGGACCAAACCAGGGCAACAACCGTCAGTAGGGAAAACAGCACAAGACGCCCGGCCAAAGTCCGGCTCCTGATACTTAAATATGAGTAGGTCATAATCCTCTCTCCGAATATTTGTGATTTAGTTGTCGTGCAATGTAAACAGTTATGTCGAGCTTTTCAACACCTTCTTGGAATAGAGACTTCTCAAAGTGAAAGTGCCAGGAGAAGCAAAAGCACCGTTTCGTCACGCCACCCCAGCAGGGTCAGGTGACCGACAGCGCCTGTTGCACTTCGGCGAAACTGGCACGGGAGGTCAAGTCGAGACTTAGCGGGGTCACCGAAACCACACCATCGATTGCGACGGCCTGGACATCGGAGTCAGGCTCAAGTATCTCTCGGTCAATTTCGATGCGGAGCGTGGCGTCTCCGATTTTGCTGTCGGTTCGGGGCAAATCGATTCTGGAAGTATAATAGGGCTGCCGCGCCAGACGGGTCAACCGCCACTCTGTTTCGGGAGTCGCGCTGGCCGGCACATCTATTTTAAGAACATCGACATCGGCAGGCATTTTCCCGTGCAAAAACATCTGTGCGAACAACCCGGTAAAATGGGTAGCCGCCGACCAGTCCAGCTCACCATAATTGAAATGATACTGAAATTCAGTTTGCAGCGAGGCCGCAATGGCAGGTACTTGCCAGGCGGCGCCTTGCAGCGCGGCGCCCACCGTGCCGGAATGAGTAATGTGGACGCCAAGGTTCTCCCCATAATTGATGCCCGCGAGAATCAAATCGGGAGGCCTTTCAGAACAGAGAACGTCCAGCCCGTGTTTGACGGCCATGGCGGGTGAACTGTCCAGATGGAAGGCAGGCAAGGTGACGCCATCGACTTGAAAATCAATCTCCTGCAAAGCCGCGGTTTTCTCTCCGCGCAGGCATCTGCCCATGCTTGTGCCCTGCCGGCTGGGCGCAACCACCACAACTTCGCCGAGCGGCAAAACCGCAGCTGCAGCGGCCTTCAATCCAGGAGAATGAATGCCGTCGTCATTGGTAACGAATATTCTTGGCTTTGACATATTTGAAATCCCTTCAGGTCCGTTTGGTGTCCGCGAGATGTTTGAGCAGTTTGCGGCCTCGGGCCCGCATTGCGGCAGTGCCGGTCTCGCTCAATTCCTCGATGAGAGGTGCAACTTCCAATCTGCGTGCGGGTTCAAACTCGCACAAATCCACTAACGCCTGCATGGCGCATGTGCGAACGATGCTGCTATAGTATCCCAGATAATCCTTGAAAATCGATACCGTTTTCGAGATGTCATCAGAAGTCAACTGCAAGTGTGGCAGCAAGATGCAAAACTGCTCCCGAACCTCCCACTGATCGATTTGCGACATGTCATCAATCAATTTGCGTTTGTGGGGTTGGAGAATATCCGGGAGATGTAGCGCGACCCATTTCAGAGCGACGGCCGAACGGGCGCGGACGATTGCATCGTCATGCCAAATGCCTGCAATCAAATCGTCCAGCAGGCTCGCGTTCTCCACAACCAAGCCTGCTACTTCGCGGGCGCGGCCAACAAACTTTCTATCGCCGCCAGCCAGACTATCCAGGATCGTTGACATCGGGAAGGCAACGTTTATTGTTGAGCTCCGAACGTGCTTAACATCGGAATCACGAGACTTTCGGCGGAAGTGTGCTGCTTGCCCTTCATCAGGATTTCCGCGGCCAGCTTCGGATTGCCGTTCTTCTTATGGGCGTTCGCCAGCGCCTCGTAGATCTCTTGCGAACGCGGAAAAACATGATTTGCCAGCTTGTAAACATGCACGGCCTCGCGATAGCGCCCGTCCCGCATCAACCCCTTGGCAAATTCGTCCAGTTGGCCCTGGTTCAGCTCGCCATATCGGTTGTTGGTCTCAAAAAACACCACGCCCGCAACATAGCCATTCTCGGCCGTGTAGCGGGCGATACGCTCACTAAACTCATCGTCTACGATTGTTTCGATGGACCTGTAGAGGGAACCTATTGCAACCCTTTGACGCGGGTAGTAGCTCATGTTCGAAAGCGCCGCGAAACCAAAATCCTTCTTCGGAAAATAGTAAAGTGTGCTCAGCACGCCGTACAAAAATCCGTTATGATAGATGTAGTGCAGCTCATCGCCGACATATCGCAGTCTCCAACCCAACGCATAGCTATCCCTCACCGAAACGCCATCACGGGTCTTTCTTCTTTTTATTGTCACGGCGTGTGACTCGATAAAATCGATGAGTTGTGGCGTCATGTGGGAGCGCAAAAATTTCGCCAGACCCCGAGCCGTGGTTTGCGCGAACGCCGCCGGCTCCCAAAGGCCGAAATCAATAAGATCGTGACCGTACAAGCGGCGGCCTCTCCGAACGTAATTCCGGACGAACCTGGAATCGCGGGCAATATCTTTTCGATTTGCATAATACAAATCTTCGCCCGCGACGGATTTGTAGTACTCGCCAGCTACATCGCTGAATTTGCGGTTCATGACCTTTTCAATCACCGCACCGGCCGCTGCATAGTTGAAGTTGGCGTAACGATGAATCTTCAGCCTGAATTTGATCGGCAGGTGGCTAAGTACATCCGTGTAGTTTGAATTCTTCAGAAACTTCTCATTCTCTTTTTCACGGTGAAATCCGCTGGTGTGATTTAACAGATCCTGGACCGTGACATTGGCGGGAAATCCTGGAATGATGCTGTGCACCGAGTCAGACAGCGAAAGATAATTCTGGTGAACGAGGTCCACCAAAGTCATGGCAGTGATTGCTTTCGTCACGGAAGCGATAGTGTAGATGTGGTCCGGCGTGGCTTTGATTTTGCGAGACGAGTTCGCGTAACCGGCTGCGAAATCAGAAATACCGGCATCGCCCTGGAACATGGCAAAACTCAGAGAGGTCAACCGGTTGCGCTTTTTGAAATCAAGCAGCTTGTCGATAATGGCATCACGGAAAGTGGGCGCGGGTGCCGGTGATTGCGCTTGAAGCGGCGTACACAACACTGGCGCCAAAAGCAGGAGAAAGATTGCCAGCCGGCACAACTCCGAAAGCCTCTGGTTGAACTCAGAAATGGAACATCGTTTGTCACTCAGGAGGGACCTCTTTAATCCGCGCATCGTGCTGTTTGTCGAACGGGATTCTTCCAGACTGACGGTCGGGCTGTGAACTCGGAACGCTGACGAAACCGGACCCGCTGTGAATTTCATAGGCAGTATCATTCTCGAATATTTCAGCAAAGCAACTAAGATTCAAATCGGTTAACAACTGCTAAACTTGACTCACCAAATCTAAGAGAATCTTACAATAAAGCAACCGAAATTGCCGACGAACCCGGCGTACTATTTTCAATCCAGTCCGTGCAGATGAGCGTTGCGCCAAACTGTTGCAGATGACAGGATTGGAGCAGATTTCTATTTGAAAACGGTCCGGCAATGTCTATATTGTCAGTTAAGAATTTGCCTGCCCCGTCATCACCATCAGAGAAGGAAAGTAGTATCATCCTCGCCCGAACAAATATTTTCCGGCATCTCTTGCTGATCCTCCTTTTCCCGGCACTCAGTCTGCCCTCAGACCGAGATTATGAACGGCTCACAGAGCAAGGGATGAAACTTGCCTACAACCTTCACTTTGATCGCGCCACCGAGACATTTGACGAGCTAATCAAGCTCAAGCCAGACAATCCAAGGGGATATCTGCTTCAGGCTGTCAACTTCTACTACCGCCACCAACTTGAAGAGAACAGCGAGGTCTTCGCCAAACAATTCGTCAAGCTCGCGACGACTGCAATTGAGCGCTCGAAAAGCAAACTGGGCAACAAAGAACAAAGGCTGGATGCTCTCTTCTATCTTGGAACCGCCAACATGTACCTGGCGGCCTACCACGGTTGGCAAAGCAACTGGCTGCGGGCGTATTGGTATGGAAAAGACGGCATCGGCTACCTCGAGCGAGTTATCGCTGCGGACTCGACCTACTACGATGCCTATCTTGGACTTGGGCTCTACCACTACTACACGGATGTCATCCCCAAGATTGCGAAAGCAGTGACTTTCCTGCTCGGCTTTGAAGCGGACAGACAGAAAGGCCTCGAAGAGCTGGAATTGGCGGCCGCGCATGGCAAATACTCCCGGGCCGAAGCGCTACTATTTCTGGGTAGCATTCATTTGTATGTCGAGAAAGACTATGAAAAATCCAGGCAGTTTTTCGAAGAGCTTGCCCGTCTGTACCCCGAAAACGCCAGCTACTCAATGCTGCTGGGCGAGGCCTACCAGAAGCTCGGCAAGAACGAGCAAGCCGCGCAAACACTGCACCAATTGGTCGATCAGATTCCGCAGCCGCCGCGGTTTCCAGTGCTGGTCAGCAGTTCCTTTTTCCGGCTGGGCAACGTCTACTACAACATGCGGGAGTTGCCGCAGGCGATCAAATACTATCAGGACGCGCTCAAACACGCGACGCAATCCACCGGTGAAGTGCAGTGGATCTTTGCCCTGGCGAATTTGAATCTTGGGCGAAGTTACGATCTGATCGGCAAACGAGACATCGCACTCGAGTACTACCGCCGGGTCAAAAAGTCCGACCACAAACACGCCCACAAGATTGCTAAGGAGAGAATCAAAACGCCTCTGGTGCGCTCAAAGCGTAGGGTAGACGGCAACAACTTCGACGAAATCATCGACATCTTTCAAAACGCGATGGCCAAGACCAAGGCCGACACGGGTAAGCTAACCCGCGAGAAGATGCCAGAACTCAACTTTCATATTGCCAAGTCTCTTTATGACAAAGGCGCATACAAGTCGGCCATAGCCAGATTTGAACGTATCCTCGGGGCTGCCACCGCCGGTGAAGACTGGCTCAAGCCGCGGTCCCTCTTTTATCTCGGCAAATGCTATGTCCAACTGGGCGAATCAAACAAAGCATCTCGGGCCTTCGACCTCGCCTACAAATTCGAAAACGAACAGCTCCGCCTTGAAATTGACCAGGCCCGCAAATTGTTAGCCTCAGGTGCTGCGTCGTCGGAGTCTCCCAGTCAACGCCCCGTTAATTAACAACCAGAGTCGCCCTCCCTTATTCGAAATCCGATAAATCTTCTTGCAACTTTGGCAATACTTCCATACCATACCGTATGGTATATTAGAATATTCAAATCGAGTCCTGCAAATTGGCCAGAAAGACCAAAGAAGAATGGTTTCATTCCGGGTTTCAAACGCTCATCCGTGAGGGTGCAGGCAGGCTTATCATTGACAGCCTGACCCGGAAGTTGGGAATTACGAAAGGTTCATTCTACCATCACTTCAAGAGTCGCTCAGATTATGTGAACCAACTGCTGCATTTCTGGGAAAAAAAGATGACCCTGGACCTCATAAACCTGGCCGACGCAGAACAGGATGCCAGGGGCAAAATCAAACGACTCACCGACCTCTGCATCCAGGCGCAGAACGGCGGCCTCGAGGTCGCAATTCGTGCCTGGGCCCTGCGCGACCCGGTGGTCCGTGAGTTCCAGCAGCGCGTGGACGAGGCACGGCTGGATTATCTGTGCGGAGTGGTGTCAGAACTAAGTGGAGATGCCGGTCGTGCCGAGCACATCGCGAAAATCATCATGGCCGTTTACATTGGCACACAGCAGATGCTTCCGCCGATTCAGGGCAATGAAGTGCGACCGCTCTATCAAACTCTGGAGTTGCTAACCGAAAAGCTCTCTGCGAAGGAGACAGATGATTGAGACAATTGACTCCAATACCTGGAAAGAGGTACGCTCCGTGTTTCGGCAGGCCCTTGGCAGCAGTTTCCATTTTGCCCTGGCCTCGGTCAACGAAGATGGCTCGCCGCATCTTTCCCCCATCGGTTCACTGATTCTGCGAACCAACAAACCCGCTGGTTTCTACATGGAAAAATTCCCGGTGACGCTTCCGAAAAATCTCGCGCGCGACAACCGGGTATGCGTCATGGCAGTAAACACCAGCCGCTGGTTCTGGCTTAAGTCGCTGTTTAACGGCTCCTTTGCCAGTTGTCCAGCCATCAGGCTTGTCGGGACGGTTGGGGAGCGCAGGCCCGCCACGGCAAAGGAGATTGAGTTGTGGCATCGGAAAGTAAGAAAGGCGCGCGGGCTCAAGGGCCACGATCTGCTCTGGCGAAGCATGAGTTCGGCACGAGACATCCAGTTTAGCGCCTGCTACCCGGTAAACCTCGGAAAAATGACAAATGGCGGAATCCTGGACTGAACCAAATGCGTCTTATATCGCGAACGCTCGGCTCGCATGTCAGATAGTTTGCGTTGATTGATATCTTCAAAAAAGCACCTTTCGGAAGCCCCGACCAGGGGCGTTCGTAGTCACGACGTGGAGTAATTCTCATGGTACCCTCATTTGACTGGCTTTCGATCCTGATGCTAATTGGCTCGTCGCACAGCCTGGTTCTGAGTATCATCATGTTCAGTCTGCGTCGTGAAAAGCGGACGGCCAACCGGATATTTGGCACAATCCTGCTCATCTTCGCGCTTAGCATCTTTTGGGAGGCGCTATGGCAAACCGGACATATAGCGAATTTCCCGCACCTCGCGCAATTCCTGGCTCCGCTGATGTTCCTTTTCGCGCCACTCTTCTATTTGTATGTTAGAGCGTTTACGGAGAGCAGCTTTACAATTCCCCGGCGCTTCCTTCTGCACCTGATCCCGTCGCTTCTGTGCGCCATCTATTTCGCCCCGGTCTACTTCATGTCTGCCGCGGACAAGCTGGCCTACGTGCAAAACCAGCGTGTCGGCCAATGCTCGATGTGTGAGTTTGTATTGTGGATGACCGTCCTGCAAATCCTGCCCTACCTTGTGGTGACCGCCCGGATCCTGCACCGGCACGGCAAGTCTCTGAATCAATCCATTCATTCTATCGAGCACCGGGGCTGTATCTGGTTGCGAAATATTTTCTTTACGGTGAGTGCAATTTGGCTCGCGACTTGTATCCTGCATCTTGTCAAGCCCGGGATCGCAGCGGAGAAGATCATCTGGCTGCTGATTTCGCTCGACATCTTCGTGATCGGCTACATGGCTCTGCTCTTTCCCGAAGTCTTTGCCGGGCCCACATCAGGCGTGGACAGTGCCAACGGCAGCCCTGCGCGCAAATACAAACGCTCGTCCCTCACCCCGGAGTTGGCGCAGACCTACCTGACAAGGCTGCAAACAGTCATGCTCGATGAGAAGCCATACCTCGAAAGCGACATCAACATGCAGCAACTCGCAGCACGCCTGGCCATGTCAAGTCACCACTTGTCGCAGATTATCAATGAGAAGCTGGGACTCAACTTCTTTGAATTCATCAACGACCATCGCATCGCAGAGGCCAAACGGCGTATCGCCGATCCTGCGAATCACAATCTAAATCTCGCCGAAATCGGACTAGAGGTCGGGTTCAACTCTATTTCATCGTTCAACGCGGCGTTCAAGAAACACGCGGGGATGACACCGTCCAATTACCGACACCACGCTACCGTTGCGACTTCGGCGCCGTAGTGCATTCTGGACTCGCTTCCGAACTTATAATCTCCTATTCCAACCTTATCGGCCCGGTATAATTTTCTCAGAATTCTGCGTTAAATCTCGCAACCGGGAGACTCCCGTTTATTTGATTCACCTGTCAAAAGGAGTTGCGAGATGAAACGTAATCATGCACTTGCCTGGCTCTCAAAAATCCTGCTTCCTGCTCTCTGCATCAGTTTCCTGATTCACGACTCTTCTCACGCCCAGCAATCCTGGCTCGCGGATGAGCAGTACGTTTCAACCTTCGATGTCATGACATTTGATTCCGGCGACAGCTCACGCACGTTTGTTGAAGTCTACTGCCACATCTCTACCAAATGGCTGCAATTCGTGCGCACTGATTCCGGTTTCGTCGCAACATACACCGCGACGCTCAACATTGCCGACGAGCGCGGGCTCCCGCTCGAAAGCAGGGCCTTTTCTGACACGCTGTCCGTTCGGACGTTTTGGGACATCGATGCCGTGCGACCGGCCGCGGGTATCCGGTTCGCCCGCCTGCTCGCACCCGGTAGTTACGATTTCGCTCTGACCTTGGCTGACCCGGAAACCTCGCAGAAGTTCATCTTGAAACGGAAGCGCCAAATCCAGCAATACAGCTCCCGGGCAGCCGCGATTAGCACGCCGGTCCTTGCGAAATCCATCTGCAGAACTCAGGCAACGGGACCGATGGTCAAGTTCGGTCACGAAGTCTACCCCAACATTGCCCGCGTCATCGGTCAGGAAACAGACAGCTTATTTGTTTATGCAGAAGTCTACAACCCGGATAAACTGACAACACCGTCACAACAGTCCGGCGCTCAAATAGCCATCGTCATGGTTGACAGGCGAGGAAGAATAGTCCGACGCCGGCTGCGCAGGCTTCCCACAATGCAAGCTGCTTGCAACATTGTTGCCTGCCTCGACACGCGGGCGCTTGCACCTGGAATGTATGAGATTAAGGTCGCGCTAGTTGCGCCGGATGGCAGCACACAGGTGCAGAAATCGATGCCATTTCTCGTACTGGGTCCGGATCTGAGCCATGACGATTACGCGGAACTGCTCAGCACGGGATTCGGCAAGGCAGCCTTCAACTAGTCCTGACCGAAAATGGCGTTGGCTTCGCTTCCAGCAGGGTGTTGAGCCGGAATCTTACGGTAGCCAGAGATTCCGGCTCCAAAAGTCACCGAAATGACAGACATGAAGCGTCAGGCAATGTCTTCATTCTCTGATATTTTACTTGCCTCCGCCAAGAGCTAAACTGCTCTAAAAAAATATTGTGTGTCATGAATAGAATCCATTCCGGCGTGTACAAGACTCAGACGTAACGAGTGTCTCCCAGAGTCGATTAAAAGCCGACAAGGAAGTTCGAATTGGGGTTGTATTTCTGCACCCGGCACATTACCTTCGGATGCAATTGGCAATACCGAACCAGAAAAGAAAGTGAAATCAAATGAACATGCTATCCATGCATCCACAGGAGTTTGTTGCCTATCTGCGCCAGGAGGGCATCAACCGACTTCATTTCGTCCCCGACAAACAAGGCCAAATCCGAGCATCTCACACTCAGTTACAAGCCATCGCCGACTTCATTCAAAACGACAAGCGTGACTATTTGCGTCATGAAGGCATTTTCCTGCAAATCAGCGCTCAGCACGAAACCCTGCAGGGCGCTTTCGTCCACAAAACCGTCCGCGGTCAGGGGGCCGGCGGCGTGCGCTACTGGCAGTATGATACGGTTGAAGACTATCTCCGTGACGGCCTGCGCCTGGCCAAAGGCATGACACGCAAGAACGCGCTGGCGGGCATCTGGTGGGGCGGCGGCAAAGGTGTCATGGCACAAAACCCGGCCGTCGAGCGCGCGGACCCGGATGTGCGGGAGGCACTCTACAAAAGTTATGGCGACCTTGTGACCGCCACCCGTGGTTGTTATGTCACCGCCGAAGACGTGGGCACAAATGTCAAGGATATGGCAAACATCTTCTCGCGTACCCGATTTACCACGTGCATCCCGGGGGATTTGGGAGGCAGTGGCAATCCATCCATTCCAACCGCCAGAGGCGTGGTTTGCGGAATGGAAGCAGCGCTGCACCACACGGCCAACGAAACCCTGGCGGGCAAAGTGGTCGCCGTGCAAGGCGCGGGCAATGTTGGTGGTCCGTTGATCGACTTCCTGCTTGAAAAAGGTGTTGAGAAAATCATTGCGGCGGATATCGATGCGGATCTCATCCGGAAGTTGCAGGCCCGCCTTGCAACAGACAAACTTGAGGCAAAACTGGTCAAGCGCGGCGATAACTCGATTCTGGCCGCGGAATGTGACATCGTGGCGCCGTGCGCAACCGGCGCGACATTGAATCCGCTGACGATTCCACAGATCAAGGCCAAAATCATCTGTGGCGCAGCGAACAACCAACTCGAAGACGCGGAGCGCGACGACATTCTGCTACATGAGCGCGGCATCTGTTATGTACCGGATTTTCTCACCAACCGCATGGGCATTGTCAATTGCGCCAACGAACAGTACGGATTTGTGGCGGAAGATCCATTTATCGAAAAACACCTTTCGAAAGACTGGGAGTTTTCTGTGCATCAAACTGCGCTCAAAGTGCTGAAGCAATCGGGATCGACCGGCGAGCCTCCGGCCAAAGTTGCCATCCGCATGGCTGATCAGCTTTCCGAGCAACCGCATCCGATTTTTGGCCACCGTGGCCAGGACATTATCGACAGCCTGATTCGCGACCGCTGGTTCGAGCAGACTAACCAATAAGGGGGACACGATGGAATCTTTTGCCAGATATCTTAACCCGCAATATGTTTGGATTATCGTAGGGTTCATCCTCATGATTATGGAGTTCGCCATCCCGGGACTGATCACCGGCTTTTTCGGACTAGGCGCCATCATCGTGGGCATTGTCTGCTGGTTTGTGGACATTTCCCTGAACATGCAACTCGCGCTGTTTCTTCTTTGCTCGGTCGTGCTGCTACTGACACTCAGAAAATCGTTTCTGAGGTTGTTCGGCCTGGGCGAAGCACTCGAACAGGGAAGCGACCAGGTTCGGGATGACTTCGTGGGGCAGCATGCGACCGTGACCCGCGAAATCACTCCTGTCATGGCCGGTAAAGTTGAATTTCATGGCACCTCGTGGGAGGCTGAAGCTGACGAAAAAATCATCAAAGGCTCGCCCGTGGAAATCATCGATAAATCGAACATCACATTAAAAGTCAAACGCATTTAAGGAGGGACAGATGGACGCAGGAACCATATTTCTCGTAGGCCTCATTGTCTTTACGTTGATTCTTTTTACGAAAACAGTCCGAGTCGTACCGCAACGCAGCGCCTATGTTATTGAACGGCTTGGCAAGTATCGCGGTACACTGAATGCTGGATTTCATGTGCTCATGCCGCTGTTTGACAAAGTCTCGTACAAACACAACATGAAAGAACAAGCCATCGACGTACCACCGCAGACCTGCATCACCAGGGACAATATCTCCGTGGAAGTGGACGGCATTCTCTACCTGCAAGTGGGCGATGCGAAACGCGCTTCCTATGGCATCAACAACTATCAATTCGCTTCCATTCAACTGGCCCAGACCACCATGAGAAGCGTGATCGGCAAGCTCGAATTGGACAAAACATTTGAGGAGCGCGAAACCATCAACTCGGTTATCGTCGATGCCGTGGACAAGGCCTCCGACCCTTGGGGTGTGAAAGTGACGCGTTACGAAGTCAAGAACATCGTGCCGCCGCAGAGCATCAAGGATGCCATGGAGAAACAGATGCGGGCTGAACGTGAGAAGCGCGCCATAATTGCAGAATCGGAAGGTGAGCGCCAGGCAAAAATCAACCGGGCCGAGGGCGACAAGCAGGAAATGATTGAGCGCTCAGAGGGTGAGAAGTTGAAGCGGATCAACGAAGCCGAAGGCCGGGCCCAGGAAATCGAACGGGTGGCGCAGGCAACCGCCAAAGGCATCAGGGAAATCGCGAGCTCCATCAACGAGGAAGGCGGGATGAATGCTGTCAATCTTCGGGTCGCGGAGCAGTACATCGGCGAGTTTGGCAACCTGGCGAAGACCAACAACTCGATCATTATCCCATCCAATCTCTCCGATATATCGGGAATGATAGCTTCAGCGATGACGGTGCTCAAGAATCAGGATAGCGACGGTTAAGCAAGCAATTCTGGTGAGGCCTGCCCGAGAATTGCGCTGGGCGGCCTCAACCACCAGGTTGAAAACTGTGAGAAGAAACGGGAACCCGCACCGGCACTGACGTCGTCACCTCCAAATGCTGCAAAGTTAAAAAACTAGAAAACCCCTTGATATTTGCAGATTGAAACCATAATTTACTGAACACTGTAAACTATACTCGGTCTGCAAATGGGAATCACTGAACGCCGCAATCGCGAAAAACTAAGAATGCGACGCAGCATTCTGGACGCCGCAATGAAGCTTTTCGTCGAAGATGGCTACGACAATGTCTCCATCCGTAAAATCGCCAAGAGAATCGAGTACAGCCCGGCGACCATTTACCTCTACTTCACAGACAAAGACGAGATTTTCTTCCAACTTCACCAGGAGGCGTTCAGCAAGTTTCTTGCCGTCCAGAAGGAAACATTGAAAATCCAGAATCCCATGGCCCGGCTGGCAAAACAGGGTGCCAATTATCTTGAGTTTGCCCAAAAGCATCCCGAACACTACGACCTGATGTTCATCATCAAAGCACCGCTGAGAAAGCTCAAGACTGAATGGAACTGCGGGTTCGAATCGTTCGATATACTGCGACAGACCATCGCCGAATGCATCGACCAAGGTCACCTCGGAAACAACAACGTAGATGTTGTTGCAATCCACGTGTGGGCCAATGTCCACGGTCTGGCCTCATTAATCATTCGCGACAGACTCGCGATGATTCCGGAGGACCTTCTGCCTCAACTGCTGCAAGAAGTGATGGCATTTGGTACAGAGACGCTGGCTAATCGATAATTTTTTTGAAATTTACTGAACAATGTTCATAAAATGACGTATGTTCCTTACATGTTTAAAAAAGGCTGCGGCCAAGCACACCAAGTGAAACACAAACAAAATCTGTCGCGCGGCAGCACAATCCAATGGCAAGCTGAAATCCATTCCACCTAACTTGCCACAAAACCTTGAGGAGGTTAACATAAGTCGGGGCATCTCTACCCTTTCCTTTCTTCTTCTATTGCTGGCACTGCCCGTATTTGCACAGATCGACGGCAAAATTGTTGGCAGGGTCATCGACAAGTCAACCAAGCAGCCACTGCCAGGCGCCAATGTGGTTCTGGTCGGCACGGAAAACGGTGCGGCCACGGATCTCAATGGCAGTTTCGTCATCGAAAGTGTCGGAGAAAATATTCACAAGCTGCGGGTGAGTTTCATTGGCTACCAGTCGCATCTCGAAACCGATGTGCGCGTCGTACGTGGCAAAACGGCTTTTGTTGAGGACATTGAACTCGTGCAAAGTTCCATACAAGGCGAGAAGGTCGTTTTCACCAACAATGCACCGGAGGACACGCGCGAGCCAGTGTCAAACTACGTTGTTGCACGAGAAGAGATCATTCGCGCGCCCGGCGCCGCCGGCGACATCTTTCGCGCTCTGGAAGCGATGCCGGGAGTAAGCACTTCGGGAGGGGAATTCTCGGCATTTTCAGTAAGAGGAGGAAGCCCCAGAGACAATGTCATTCTCGTCGATAATATTCCTTTTGGCAAACTCACTCACTTTGACGGCGGGAATGAGGAAGAGGAGGCTCAGGGAGGGCGGTTCAGCATCTTCGCACCCGGTGTAATCGAAAGAGCCAATTTCAGGGCCGGTGGCTTTTCAGCGGAATACGGTGGCAAATTCTCCTCCCTGGTGGACCTGAAGATTCGCGAGGGCAACAAGGAGGCTGTGACCATTGACGGACGTGTTGACGTGCTCGGCTGGGAAGTCAACTATGACGGCCCACTCCGCCTCCGTACAAACACAGGTCTGTTCGTCTCCGCGCGTGGCCACGATTTCAAACGGATTCTGGACCTGACAGGCCAGAAGGATCTCGGACACCCAAGATTCAAAGATATTATCATCAAAACGACCACTGATGTTAACACTGCAAACAAAATCTCACTTTTAGCTATATTCGCACCCGAAAAGTTCGACCGGACTCCGAAGCATGTCTTCGAGAGCGATGATTTTGCCCAGATCGAAATTGTCGATCTCGATGAGAGCAAGATGCTGTTGGGGCTGAACTGGCGTCTGCTGACATCCAAGCATAGCTTTTGGCAGAATACGATCTACTACGGAAAAGTAGACAGCGAAATTGATTTTGGCCGTTCCACGCCGATCTTTGAAAACGGTCAGCAGCCTCAATCCGTCCTGGACTTCACAAGCAGAAATGTCATCAGCGAGGAGGTTCTCGACAAAGAACTGGGGCTACGCAGCGTTATCAACTTTCTGCCGGGGAAGAGCACTACCTTTACTCTCGGAATCGAGATCAGCCAAAAAAGCTACGAACTGGAGCGGCGCCAGCATGGCCTCGATACGCTCTACAGCTTTGACGCGACCGATTTCCGCCCGGACCCGGCACAGGAATTCATCATCCGCCGGCCCGAACACGTAGACATGAACTTCAATGCCGACAAACGATTCTTCGCATCTTTTTCACAAGTGTCATTCCAACCTCTCAACCGGCTAACCCTGAATGCCGGGCTCAGGCACGAGTACAACCAATTCAGCAAAGAACACTATCTTTCACCACGCGGGAGTCTCAGCTATCGCCTGAATGACAAGACGCGGCTTGCTTTTGCATCCGGCATCTACTACCAAACACCGAGAATGGAAATATTCACAGCCAGCACGGAAAATTTCAACCTGGGCAACGAAAAATCTACACACGCCATTGCCAGCCTCACTCGCTATCTTGGAGACGACCTCAAGTTCATCGCCGAGGCCTACTACAAAAACTTCGACGATCTGGTGGTGTGGCCGGATCGCACCAGCCTAGTTCGCACAAACACCGGCAACGGCTCAGCTCACGGTTTGGATCTGAGTATGATCCACAGTCTGGTCGATAAGTTCTACGGCCAGGTCAACTACTCGTACGCCGAGAGCAAACGCGATGACCATAACGGCCTGGGCGAGTATCCCTCCGACTTCAACCAGCGGCATACCTTTTCAGTGCTTGCGGGTTACGAATTCAACAAGGAATGGACCATCTCCTCGAAATGGCGCTTTGCGACTGGCCGGCCACAAGATTCCTTCATCACCCATAATAATGTGTTTGCAGACGCCGACTTCGTCCGTTTCTCAAAAGAAATCACTGGCAACAATGGCGACAGGCTCAGGAACTTTCACACGTTCAACTTCCGCATCGACTACAGAAAACAGCCTGGAAAGCTGGCATTGGTTAGTTTTCTCGACATTGTGAATGTCTACAATTATCTCAATGTCAATCAAGAACGATTTCTCGAACTCACCGGAAAAGTTGAGGAAGAGGGTTTTGGAATTCTGCCAACTATGGGGCTGAAACTAGAATTCTAGGTCATCCGGTGTGTTCAGGTACCGCTTCAAAAATTCAAAAAGGTCACCTGCGGCCTTCCGACATTTCTATTGCATTTGTCTGAATAAACGGTTAATATTCATCGTTTTGCCGCAGGATAACCTTCGGCGCGTATTGCTCAAAATTGAGACTAAATCTTCCGAAAATGCCGAAGGCCGACGACTACACCTCAAAATTCGAGAGCTTCAAACAACGCACGCTCTACCCCCGTCTCGACAGCGGGCAACAGGCCTTTCTTCGCCGTCTCGCGCATGAGCATCGTTTCACATTCCAGGAATTTCGTCAGGTGGTGGAGGCTAGCCGCGATCTGAACATGTGGCAGGAGGCCGCTCTCGAGAATTGGTGGGGCCCGACCCAGGCCATGCTGACGCTGCAAGGCCCGCAACTCAAAAAACGCATGTTGCGGCAGTTGCAGGAACATCTTGACCGACATCGCACGGCAGCAAAAGTCTATCCGGACGCTGGTCTGTCAAAACCCCGCGAACGGGAGAAAAAATTCGTCTCAATTGAGCCGTCCACCAAGACAATTGAAGGCATGTGTCCAGTGGCTTCGGAGGAGACGGTGTGCTGTAACCTGCGCACCATCGATGCAGTGGAAAACTGCGCATTCGGCTGCAGTTACTGCACCATCCAGACGTTCTATAACGACACGTTTGTTTTCGATTCCGACTTTGCCCAAAAACTGCGGGCCATCGACATAGAGCCTGACCGCTTCTACCACTTCGGCACCGGGCAATCATCTGACTCGCTGGTTTGGGGAAACAAGAATGGCAATCTGGACGCTCTGTGCGATTTTGCGACGCAGCATCCCAACGTGCTGCTGGAATTCAAAACCAAGTCGGATAATGTTGATTATTTCCTCACCCGCGAAGTGCCGCCGAACATTGTTTGCAGTTGGTCTCTGAACACGGACACCATTATCACCAACGAGGAACACTTCACGGCCAACCTGGCGCGACGGCTGAAAGCGGCCCGACAGGTGGCTGATCTGGGCATCAAGGTGGCTTTCCATTTCCACCCCATGGTCTACTACCAAGGTTGGGAGAAAGATTACCCGACGCTTGCGCGAGATGTGGTGGCACGCTTCGCGCCGGATGAGGTGCTTTTTATCTCCTTTGGCTCAGTCACGATGATCAAGCCGGCGATCAAAAAAATCCGCCAAAGCGGCCACGCCACCAAAATCCTGCAAATGGAAATGGTGCAGGATCCACACGGCAAACTGACTTACCCGGACAGCCTGAAAATCAGCATGTTCAAAACCATGTACCAGGCCTTCGAGGCCTGGCAGGAGCGTGTCTTCTTCTATCTTTGCATGGAAAAAGCTTCCATCTGGGAAGGGACATTCAATTTCGCGTATGAAAGCAACGACCTGTTTGAAGCCAGGTTTGCGGAACACGCGTTCGCTAAAATAGAAAGAGGCAAGCAAGCAGCATGAACAGCGCACAAGCCAAACCCGAGCTGCTGATGCCGGCAGGCAACTTTGACAAACTGAAGTATGCCTTTGCTTATGGCGCAGACGCGGTCTACGCCGGCGTCCCGGTCTTTTCGCTACGAGCCAGGGAAAACGACTTCACCAAAGAGGTGCTCGAAGAGGCTATCGAGTACAGCCACGCGCGGGGCAGGCGAATCTACCTGACCATGAATATCTATGCCCACAACATCAAAATAGAGCGCTTTCTCAGTGCTTTCTGTGAGATGGCGGACTTGCAGCCTGACGGCTTCATCATGACCGATCCCGGACTGATCAACAAGGCGATGAAGCTCAGGCCGGAAAGCGTGATCCATCTCTCTACCCAGGCAAACGCCACGAATTGGGCGACTGTGGAATTCTGGCGTGACATGGGGGTCAAGCGCATCATTTTGCCCCGCGAGCTTTCCATCCACGAAATTGCCACGATTCGGGACAACGTGCCGGAAATCGAGCTGGAAGCCTTTGTGCACGGCGCCATCTGCATCGCCTACTCGGGCCGTTGCCTGATCTCAAACTATGTCAACCATCGAGACGCAAATCAGGGAACTTGTACGAACTCGTGTCGCTGGGAGTACAATCTCTCCGTGGACAAAGACAGTCTGCTCGAAACGGAAATGAACAGGCCGGCGCCGGAGAAAGACTACGAGCCCCTGGCTGCAAAATACAAGATAACCGAGGCACAACGCGCCGAGCAGAACTTCATCGCCGCCCAATTCGAGCTTGATGAGGACGAGCACGGCACCTACATGATGAACTCGAAAGACCTGTGTGCCGTTGAGCTTTTGGGTGACATGCGCGCCGCCGGCATCTGCAGCTTCAAAGCGGAGGGCCGCAGCAAGTCGATTTACTACGCCTCGATCGTCAGCCGCGCCTACCGCCGGGCAATTGACGACTTGGCAGCCGGAAGACCGTTTGACAAAAACAATCTCAAAGAACTGATCGGCACCGCCAACCGCACGCTGATGACCGGCTTTCTCAATCGCAAGCCCCATGAATATGGCGAGAATTTTGAAGACGGCAACTCTTTGCCACTGACCCACCGCTTCGCTGGTGTCGTTAGAGATTACAATCCCGCGGACGGCACTGCCCTGGTCGATATCAAAAACCGAATGGACTTGGGCGACACGCTGGAGTGGATCACGCCAGAGAAAACCGTGCCCGTCAAGGTCGAGCGGCTGCTGAAACCAAATGGCGCCTCCGTGCAGGCAGCACACGCGGGCCTGCAGTACCGCCTGCCCGCGCCGTTTGAGCCGGACGAATTTACCATCATTCGCCAGGTCCTGAAGGATGCCGGCCATCGCGACGCCGGCTAGGACCGCGGATGTCGCTATCATTGGCGGCGGTGTGGTTGGCAGCGCCATCGCCTATTTTCTCGCGGCGAATGACGACTTCACCGGCTCGATTCTGGTAATCGAAAAGGATCCCACTTACGCTCGCTCGTCCACTGCTCTGTCCGTCGGCGGCTTCCGGCAGCAATTCTCCACACCAGAAAATATCGAAATCTCAAAATTTGGCGCCGAGTTCTTCCGCTCTGTTCATGAATACTTGTCCGTTGACGAAGAGAAGCCAGACATCTCCCTGCGAGAAAATGGCTACCTTTTCCTCGCCTCTCCAAAAGGCGAAGTCACTCTGCGTGAAAACCACAAACTGCAACAAACGCACGGCGTCGAAGCATCTTTGCTTTCGCGGGAGCAGCTCAAGGAGCGATTTCCGTGGCTTACAGTCACGGATCTGGCCGCAGGCGTTCTTGGCGAAAGCGGCGAAGGCTGGATCGATCCGTACAGCCTGCTGATGGCATTCAAGCGCAAAGCACAAGCGCTGGGTGTTTCATATCAGACAGAGGAAGGAGCCGGATTTGGTCAGAACAACAGCCGCATCGAGACAATTTTTCTGGCTGGCGGGGGCAGCATCAACTGCGGTATAGTTGTCAACGCAGCCGGGTCGGCAGCTGCCAGAGTCGCCGAAATGGCCGGCATCCGCGATCTGCCCGTACGGCCGCGCAAACGCCTGGTCTTCACGTTCGAATGCGCGGAAAACTGGCCTTCATGTCCGCTAGTCGTCGATCCGTCCGGAATCTATTTTCGCCCGGAAAGCGGGCGCTTTTTGTGCGGCGTCTCTCCTGCCCCGGAAAACGACCCGGACTGTCTCGACTTCAAAGTCGAGGCAGAATTATTCTACGAAACCATCTGGCCAGCGCTGGCCAACCGCGTTCCGGCCTTCGAAGCACTGGAACAAAAACGGGCATGGGCCGGCCACTACGCCTACAACACCGTGGACCAGAACGCCATCCTGGGACCACACCCTGAGGTTGACAACTTTTACTTTGCCAACGGATTTAGCGGCCACGGCTTGCAGCAGGCGCCGGCGGTTGGCCGGGGCTTGAGTGAACTCATCACCTACGGAGAATTCCGAACCCTCGATCTGGGAAAGTTCGCATTCGACCGGGTTGAAACCGGGGCGCTCATCCGCGAGAAGAATGTGGTTTAGCCTGGCTCGTTGTTGACTCCAAAACTCCCATCGAGTGCTCGTGGCGCGGATTCTTAGAATGACCGGAAGCCGGAAGAGTGGCAACATTCCACAGTCGAAATTATATGACCATTCCCACATTTCTTCTGCTCAGCTCTGTCCTCGGCTTCGTCAGTCCCATCCTGCCACTTTTGACGCTTCGGTCTAGCCTGAACCGGCGATGCTTGATTCAAAGCCACTCCTATCGCCTTTTCGACAAAAATGAAACCTATTCCGGGTACCGGCGTAAGAGCGAAAGAGCAACCGACCGACGGTCGGTCTGAAGCGTAATCCTACTGAACTTCCAGCAGGAAAAGCCATGACACGCGTCGTCAAAGAACACGACGAACGGAAAAATGAGCTGCTTGACGTAGCACAGACGCTCTTCTATGAAGAAGGCTACGAAAAGACATCCATCGCCAAGATCATCCGAGCGGTGGGTGTGGCCAAAGGCACTTTCTACCACTACTTTGTTTCCAAGACTGATTTGCTTGATCAGCTTTTGGAGCGGCAGGTCAGGTCGATGCTGAAGAAGATCGAGCCTGTCCTGTCAGATCCGAATCTGGACGCCATCGACAAAATGAACAAAGCGCACGCCGTCAGTGGTCAGTACAAAGTGGCGCACAAGAAGGTGTTCATGATGCTGCTGCGCGCCCTTTACGCCGACGAAAACGCGGTCCTGCGAGACAAACTCAGCAAGATTCGAATGAACACCGTCGCACCGATATTCGCCAAGATTATCGAGCAGGGAATTTCCGAAGGACATTTCACGACCAGCAACGCTCAGTATGCGGCCGAGATGATTATGGGGCTCACGAACCATCTCTTCGATGCGGTCGCCCGGCTGCTGCTGCAGGCCAAACCGACGGCGGAAAACAAACGGCACCTCCTGGAACGCAGCCAGGCTTACGAGCAGGCGGTGAATCGAATTCTCGGCGCCCCCGATGGCTCGATTCACATCATGAGCCCCGACATGATTGAGCCATTTTTGGGGGGCTTCGAGTCATGAAATCCATCACCATTCTGGCAGGAGTGATACTCAGCGCCGGTCTTGCACAGGCGCAACCCGCGCAACTGGGCGGGCAACTTTCAGGCTGGTCATTCTTCAAGGAAAGCGGATTTTCTGACAGCGAGTTTGGCTTACGTTACATCCCAACGTTTTCCGCACAGCATGCTCTTTCGGGGACGAAGATGCTCGATGCTGAAGTCGCTCTCAATGCAGTCAGCGCCGCAACATTTGGGGCGCCCGACGACCTTGCAGACGACGCAGACGTCAGAACTTACCGTCTCTTTGCGCGGCTTTCCGCGTCACAGTTTGAACTGCGGCTTGGCCTGCAAAAAATCAATTTCGGGCCGGCATTTCTCCTGCGACCGCTGCGTTGGTTCGACCGCCTCGACCCACGCGATCCGTTGCAGATTACCGACGGCGTTTATGGCCTGCTGGCGCGCTACTACTTTGTCAACAACGCCAACATCTGGCTTTGGGGACTGTACGGCAACAACGACCCCAAAGGTCTCGAGCTGTTATCGACGAAGAAAAAATCTATCGAATACGGCGGGCGAATTCAGCACCCGCTTGTCCCGGGAGAGGTCGCCCTGACCTACCACCACCGCCAAGCCGATTTCCAGTCTCAGTCCGCCCTGGCCGCGCTTGCACTTCCAGCGGCCAACGAGGACAGGCTGGGTCTCGACGGCAAGTGGGATATTGAAATCGGCATCTGGTTCGAAGGGACGATCACGCGTCTTGATGCGCAATTGCCCACCCTGGTGGCGCAACAGGCGCCGCCGATCAGATATCGCGGAACGTACACAATTGGGGCAGACTATACGCTCCCCCTCGGAAACGGTCTGCATGTGATGGCAGAACATCTACATCTGGCTCTGGCGGACAATCTGTTTGGCAATGAGCAGACTGCTAATGTTGGCGCTTTCATGGCAGATTACAGTCTTGGCCTTCTTGACCGATTGGCGGCCATTGTCGTTCATGACTGGGCCAGTCAATCGACATTCAGTTACCTGAGTTGGGGACGGGCCTACGACAATTGGAATTTCTATCTCAATACTTTCTGGAATCCCGACGATGCAAACGCAATTTTGCTCGGGGGCCAGCAGTCCGGCGGCCTACAGGGCAAGGGCATTCAACTCATCGCGGTATTCAACCACTAAAGGAGACTTATGCAGGATTCAGTTCAAATCGAAGCTCGCCATCTCTGCAAGACCTTTCCGATGGGGCAGCAGCAAGTTGTGGCGCTTGAGCAAGTGAATCTCTCTTTCCGCGAAGGAGAGTTCGCCGGTCTCGTCGGCCCGAGCGGCTCGGGCAAAACAACCTTTCTCAACATCGCCGGCCTGCTTGATGTACCCACGGGCGGAAACATAACCGTCATGGGCCAGCCGTCCGATGGCGCCAGCCACAAAGCCGCGGCAGCGCTCCGCAACCGGCACATCGGCTTCATCTTTCAGACATTCAACCTTCTGCCGGTCTACACGGTTTTCGAGAACGTGGAATTCCCCCTGCTCTTGCAGGGAATGCCAAAATCGCAGCGCAAAGATGCAGTCTGGCAAGCACTGGAATGGGTCGGAATCTTGGACAAGGCGAAAGCCCGCCCCAGTCAGTTGTCAGGCGGACAAAGCCAGCGCGTCGCCATCGCCCGGGCCATGGTGAAACGCCCGGCCATCGTGCTTGCGGACGAACCGACGGCCAACCTCGACGCGAAAAACTCACACAATGTGCTGCAAACCATGGTGAAGCTTAACGAAGAACTGAAGACTTCTTTCATCTTCTCAACTCATGATGAAAAGGTCATTCAGTATCTAAAACGAAAGATTTCGTTGGAAGATGGCAGGGTCGTAGAAGATTCGGAGGCGGAAGCCCGGAAGCATGAGGCCGAGTTACAGTGAAATCGAAGCTGTCAATAGACATCGGCCCAAGCCAGGAACGAAACCGGTGGTTCTGAAGAGAAACGTCACTCAGCACGGTTTCCAGACTCACGAAAGCAGGTAGTAAACCATGATACTCATCCCACAACTCGCAGTCCGCAACATCCTCGGCGCCGGGCTCAGAACCTGGCTTAACGTAATTGTACTGTCGCTGGCCTTCGTCGCAATCATCCTGTCCGTCGGCTTTAACCGCGGGCTCTTGCAGCAGGCAAGCACCGCCATGATCGATGCTGAACTTGGCGGCGGACAGTACTGGCAAGGCGAATACGATCCCTATGACCCCTTCACCCTGCAAGACGCGCACGCAGAAATTCCGGAGGCGCTGGCCAATCTGATCTCCAGCGGAAAAGCAACCGCAATTCTGGCGGCCCCCGGAACGCTTTACCCGGATGGCCGCATCCTGCCCGTCACGCTTAGAGGCATTGACCCGCACCAAACAATCCTGGAGATTCCCAGCAGATTCCTGGATGCAACCGCTGAGACTCCGCAGGCGTTGATTGGCGCCAGAATGGCGAAAAGCGGCAACCTCGGCATTGGCGACTACGTCACCGTGAGATGGCGGGACCGCCACGGCACCTACGACGCGCGCGATATCGTTATCACGCAAATCATGAATACAACGGTGCCAACCGTCGATACCCGTCAGGTCTGGCTGCCATTGCGCACTCTGCAGGAAATGACAAACATGCCGGACCAGGCGACGCTGGTTGTGCTCGACAAAAACCAGACGCAGGCTCCCGAGGTCGCCGGCTGGTCATTCATGAACCTGGATTTCCTGCTCAAGGACCTGCACGATTTGGTCAAGACCAGACTTATTGCGCGCTCCGTGCTGTACGTCATCTTGCTCTTCCTGGCGATGATCGCGATTTTCGACACTCAGATTCTGGCGATCTTCAGACGCCGCAAAGAAATCGGCACCTTGATTGCAATGGGCATGACACGCAGTAAGGTGATTCAACTTTTCACCCTCGAAGGCATGCTGCACGGCGTTCTTGCCGCGGGCCTGGGCGCCATTTACGGCACCCCGCTGCTGGCCTACTTTGCCAAAAATGGGTTTGAGATTCCACAATCCGGAGCCGGATTTGGTCTGGCAATCGGGCGCACCCTCTATCCCTATTACAGCACGACCATGGTCGTCGGCACGACTGCTTTGGTGATGCTGGTCGTCACTGTCGTCAGTTTCATCCCGACCCGCAGGATTGCCAAACTGAATCCGACGGACGCTCTACGAGGCAAAATAACATGATAGGTTTTCTGTTAAAAGGCTTGCTTCGAGACCGTTCGCGAAGCCTGTTTCCGCTGCTCACCGTGGCTTCCGGCGTCGCGCTCACGGTCATGCTGCACGGTTGGCTCTACGGCGTGCTGAACAGCATGCTCGATGTCAACGCAAAATTCCAAACCGGCCACCTGAAAGTCATGACCCTGGCCTACGCCGAGCAGGAAGAACAATTCCCAAACGACCTGGCCTGCACGGGGGTCGAGAGTCTCCTGGTCGAACTTCGCAATGAGTTCCCGGACATCGTCTGGACAGCACGTATTCGCTTTGGCGGCCTGCTCGACGTTCCTGACTCCACCGGCGAGACGCGAGCCCAGGGACCGGCATTCGGAATGGCCTTCGATTTATTCACGGCCACAAGCCCGGAGCGCCGCCTGCTGAAGCTACAGCAAGCGTTGGTGCGCGGTAGATTGCCGCATCAGGCCAACGAAATCCTCATGAGCGATGAATTCGCCCGCAAACTGGGCGTCGGAATTGGCGAAACCGCCACACTGCTGAGCACGACCATGTACGGCAGCGTCGCAATGCACAATTTCACCGTGGCCGGTACGGTTGTCTTCGGCATCAGCGCCATGGACCGCGGCGCCATCATCGCAGACATCTCGGATGTTCAGCGTGCCTTGGACATGGAGAACTCCGCGGGAGAGATTCTCGGGTTTCTCGACACGCTCCAGTTCGAGAAAGAGAGAACCGAGGCGGTGAAGATGGCATTCAACCAGCAGCATTCCGATCCGGATGATGACTTCTCCCACACCATGCTCTCGCTGCGAGACCAAAATGGCCTCGGCGAATTATTGGACCTGATCGTTATGGCGCTCAGCCTGGTGGTTGGAATCTTCCTATTCGTCATGTTTATCGTGCTGTGGAACGCCGGACTCATGGCGAGCCTGCGGCGCTACGGCGAAATCGGAGTCCGTCTCGCGACAGGAGAAGACAAGGGCCACCTCTACCGCGCGATGCTGCTGGAGTCGTTCATGCTCGGCCTAATCGGCTCCGCGCTGGGCACGATTGTTGGCCTGGCGATCTCGACCTACCTGCAAAACCACGGCCTCGACTTCAGTTCGTTCTCCAAGAATTCATCTCTATTTATGGACAACGTATTCCGTGCCCAGGTCACGCCTGGAAGCTACGTTATCGGCTTCATCCCTGGACTGATCGCTACCGTGCTTGGCACGACTTTCTCGGGGATTGGCATTTACAAACGTCAAACATCACAACTGTTCAAGGAGTTGGAAGTATGAACCGCTCAACCCTCCGACAATTCTCGTTTCGCGTAACGGCTCTCGCGATTCTGCTCTTTTCTGTGAGCGCAGGCTCAACCCAGACACCTTCTGGTGACGAAATTCTCAACCGGATCGACCAGAACCTGCGCGCGGCCAACCGCATCTCGATTTCAAAGATGACGATTCACGGCCGGCGTTCCAGTCGCACTCTCATTGCCAAATCCTGGATCGAAGGCTCAAGGCGTTCGTTTACAGAATACCTGGCGCCGGCACGCGAAAAAGGCACCAAGATGCTGAAACTGGACAATCAACTCTGGACGTACTCGCCATCAACTGATCGCACCATCAGAATCTCAGGCCACATGCTGAGGCAATCGGTGATGGGCTCTGACCTTTCATACGAGGATCTGCTCGAAGACCAGGAATTACGCAAACTCTACACAGCGGAAGTGACCGGAACCGACAGCACGCTCGGACGGGAGTGCTGGGTCGTACAACTCACAGCCAACAGCACGGCTATCGCTTATCACACCCGTAAGATTTGGGTGGACAAGCAGCGCTATCTGCCTATCCAGGAGCACCGTTACGCGAAGAGCGGAAAGCTCTTGAAAACCACGCAAATAGATGAAGCGCAGAAAGTGGGTGAGCGCTGGTTTCTGAAGCACGCGGTCTTCAAGGATGCCCTGAAGAAAGGCAAGGGCACAGAAATTGAGATGGAGTCAGTGCAATTCGAGGTGGAGATTCCGACGTACAAATTTTCGAAAGCTTCGTTGAAGAAATGAGATGCGTGCAGCTTCAGAACAGCCGCAAAAACCGGCTGTAGACCGGATGCAGCCAGGAAATCCAGCGTGGTCCGCGCGAGACGGTGGTGGGTTCTTCAGAGTCAGAAGCGCCGGTGGCCTGTTGGATTCGCTGCCAGCGCGCTTCGGCACTCAAGCCTTGTTTCAGAATGATGGATCCGGAGCTTCTCCACAACTCCCGCATTTCATCGAAGACCACTTGCTGCCGCGGATTCGCAGCCATCCAGGCTTCGAAGTCGGCAGATTCCGACGGCGATAGCTCACCGGCAATCCAACGCGCTACAAAATCAGCTTCCTCGAATCTGGTCTTTTTCTTCATGAGTCGCGAAAAGATGAGATGTCCTAATGGTGTTACACGTGGCTCGGGAAAAACCCTGAACCATCCTAGCGGTCGTGGCCAAATTGCTCATGCAGAACCTGGATGCCTTCCGGTTCCCCGATAATCGTGAGATGGTCACCGTCCCGCAAAACTGTGCTGCCTCGCGGGATGACGATATCGCCGGCCCTACGGATAATCGCGATCAGACACCCCTCCGGCATGTCGAGATCTTTAATTGCCCGGCCAGCGAAATCCGGGGCCTTGCTCTCCGCTTTGAGTCGCACAAACAACGTCCGCTCATGACGCAGCAGCAATTCCTTGATGTCATGCTCATCGCGGGCGCGGAGCCAGCGTGGCATGAATTCATCGTCATCGACTTCGCCAGCAATTTGGGCCAACAAACGTAGATGCTGACCGGGATTTTCTTCCGGGCTGACCAAAAAGAAGAAAGCGTGCACCGGTTCCACGGAAGCGTGGTCTCCCAAAAACTCGTCATCTACATCGACGATCACACCGTTCGGCGCTCGCACAAAAACCATGACTGGCCAGTGCAGGTCGGGCATACGCATGTGCGGCAGGGCGGCGCCGTGCGAGACCGGCGTGGCGCCAACCCGAGTGCCTTGCAAAAAACTCTCCCTGAACAAGCCGCTGGCCGCGGGCAGACGCTGGGCCAGGATATCTGAGGCAGCCTCTATCACTTGCTCAAATGAACACTCCCCCGGCATTTCAAGGAAGTCAGCTCTGGCGATGACCACATCGAAAGGATCCTCGGCGCGCAGGCCCTTCTCTTTCAAAATGCCGCGCAGCTCGCGGTCCAGCCCCTCAAAACGTCGCTCGCCAAGGCGGGCAAAATAGTGATAGATGGCGCCGTCGCGCACGACGTGCTTGCTGGCGTAGTTGAAATACCAAGCTGTCGCCGCTGCAACCAGGCCAACCGTGAACAGGCTCGGCAGCCAACCCATTTCCGCAATCAAAAAGATCGGGGCTACCATCCCGGCGATTTGCATCCAGGGGTAAAGCGGCGACCGGTAACCGGGGTCGTACGACTCAATCCGGCTTTCACGCATGATGATGACCGCGAGGCAGCTCAAACCGAAAAGCAGCAATTGAAATGCGCTGGCAAGCTTGGCGATTTTGGTTGCATCGAGAACGGTCAGGCAGAAGATGATTGCGCCAACCGTGGCGTAAATGGCCACCTTTGGGGTCCTGTGCTTGCTCAAGAATCGAAAGTAACGAGGCAGCAGGTGGTCGCGACTCATTGCCAGAGGGTAGCGCGATGCGCTCAGAATCGCCGCATTTGAGACAGAGAAGAATGCCAGCACTGCCGCCACGGTGAGGACGATCGCACCGGTTCGTCCGGCAAGTATTTCGGCCGTCGCTGAAACCGGAGTCAGATTATTCATGAGAGCTTCCAACGGCAGAACGCCGACCATCACGATGGTGCCCAATCCATATATCACGATTGCTGTTGCCAGGGCCAGAAACATGCCCAGTGGTAAATTTCGCTCCGGGTTTTTCACTTCCTCAGACACGCTGGCAATATTTGTCAAACCGACGTAGCTGATGTAGACCAGGCCGGAGGTTGCGTAAATGGAATCAAATCCCGCCCCAAAGAAGTTGCTGAAATGATCTTTCTGCAAGTGCATCGTACCTTCCCCCATGAACCAGCCCAAAATGCCCAACAGTCCCACAACCAGCACGACCTGAAAGCCGCCGGTCTTTTTCGCGCCAAACAAATTGATCCAGCCGAACAGTACGGCAAGGGCAACCGCGAGTGGCACGACGGGCAGGTCTGGTAGCAAAAGTCCGACATAGGCTCCCATGCCGATAAGCGCAAAGGCGGTCTTCAGAATCAGAGCACACCAGGTGCCCAAACCGCCGATCGTGCCCATGAGCGGGCCCATGCTGCGATCAACAAAATAATAGAGCCCGCCGGCGCGAGGCATGGCGGTGGAAAGCTCTGCCATACAGAAAACGGCAGGTATGAGGTGCAGAGCCGCAATCAGATAGCTTACAATCACCGCAGGACCGACGGCGCCAGCAGCCAATCCCGGCAGCAAAAAGAAGCCGGAACTCAAAGTCGCACCGGTTGCGAGCGCATACACTTTGAACAGGGACAGCTCTTTCTTGAGTCGTTTCGATTTTTGCAAGATCGGTTTCTCTTAGCGGGGAAAAAATTTCTGGATTGGGTGATGGATCAATGTAGAAATATTTTCAACGAAGTTCAATGTTTTATGGGAGCAGCTTCCACCGCCCGAGATCGGTTTGGGCCTGCTTCGGACGGCGGAAATCGCAAGGTTGCGGCTGCTCACTATTTGTTTGTCATCTCGTCAGAATAGCTTTTGTAAATGGTTTCAATCCATTTTTCCGTTGAAATGAAACTCCAACTCCAGGATTTCCACTCATCTTGCAGGCCTTCGGACTTGATGTCCTCCAGGGACGTTCCTGCCTTCATCTTCTGACGAACCAGGGAAGTGGTCTCTTGCAGCATTCTGTAATTTGTCTGCAGGTCGGCTTTTGTGGATAGCGGACCGTGCCCCGGAATGAGCTTCACATCGTCCGGCATCTCGTCCAACGCCTTCTTGATATTTGCCATGTAACCCTGAACCGAGCCGCCCGAATCCAAATCGACGAATGGCAGCAAACCTGAAAAATGGTGGTCACCCATATGGATGACATTCGAACCCTTGAAATAAACAATGGCATCGCCGTCCGTGTGGCCGTTTGGGGCGTGCAGAGCATGGATCTCCTCGCCATTCATGTGAATAGAGATGGCATTCTCGAAGGTTAGAATGGGCCAGGCGTCTTCAGGATTGTCGCCCATCACTCGCTTGCGAACATTGGTATGGGAAATGACGGTGCCATCTTTGCTAAACGCGCTGTTGCCGCCAACATGGTCCCCGTGTGCGTGGGTGTTCAGAATATACTTCGGGGCTTCGCCGCCCAACTCCTGAATGGCAGCCTTAATCTTGTCGGTCACCGGGGCCATTTTGGAGTCAACCATGAGAACGCCATCATCGCCAACTGAAACCGCGATATTGCCGCCGCTAAAGGCATTGGCATCGTCTGTGCCGTGGACCATGTAGACTGTGCCGGCAACCTTCGCCGTGGCAAGCTCGACCTTCGAAAGATCCTGCTGCACGACCGCGAAACCGACGCTGATGGCCGCCAGCGCCAAAAAAATGGCAAGGTAAATCTTCTTCATTGCACCCTCCTTATATTGAACTGAACGGGATTAGGTCACAATATAGCACGTGCTGACTTAGGACACAAATGATAATCGAGATAAGGCTGAGATGATTCAGGCTGGGATGGGTTCCGATGGGATGGCACAAGGCTCAAGCGTTGCGCTGGCGTCATCGTCGCGGGTTTTCAGGAATCCATGCGCACTGCAAACGGGGCAGGCTTTCAGGCTCGCGCCCCTGCAACTGGAACACTCCTGAAAGCCTCCAAGAAACGCCACGCGGCCCTCCTGGCAGTGGCGGCACTTGAGTCGTCCGAAACCCTGGCAAAGCGGACACTTCTTGCCGGCGAATTGATTTCTGAGCACAGGGATGTCCGGCAGGATTTCAGGTTCGGTTTGAACCTTGGAATTGTCCAGTTTCAGAGTTTTGGCTTCGTAAAAGCAGCACATGTTCGTGACCAGTGGATGGATTTCAGGTAATGGAACACTTTCTCACCGACAAAGATTCCAGGCTTGTCACTTGATCAGAAGCATTTTGCGGCTCCTACCCTGCCCTCCGGCTCTGACACGGTAAACGTAGACACCGGAACTGACTTCCCGCCCAGCTTTGTCGTTGCCATCCCATCGCACTGAATGCGTGCCCCTGGGTTGGCTTTCGTCGAGCAACGACCGCACTTCCTGCCCCCGGATGTTGTAAACGTTAACCCGAACGTGCGCCGCAGAGGAGAGCACATAAGTGATCGTAGTCTCCGGGTTAAAGGGATTCGGAAAGTTCTGCTTCAGCTCATCTACCTTGCTCGTGGAAGGACTGCCCTCGAGGAAAAACGCCTCGATTTCGCGGGCAGTCAGGCCACGGTTGAAAATCCGGATATCGTCGAGGCAGCCAGCGAAGTAGGCGGTGCTGTCCTGCTCGCCCAGATGGTCTTGGCTTGCGCCAAGCAGCATTCCCAGCTCGTTGGTATCGAGAGTCAGTGGCTCAATGATTTTGTCTTCCAAACGACCGTTGATAAACAGCGCCGCTTCACCAGTGTTCGAGTTGTAATACGTGGCGATGAAATACCACTTACCAACATCCAGGACCGTCGAGCTCTCGAGGATGAGTTGCAGGCTATCCAACTCGCCCTCGAAACGCGAACTGATTTTTCGAGAGAGTCTCAGCCTCAGCCGGAAGGGGTCGTAGGGAGGTGTCGCGAAATCGCCAGAATTGGTCATGAGAAACTTGCCGTGCTCGGGCGCTTCGTTGAGCTTGACCCAAAGCGCTACGCCAAGATTTGGCGGATAGAGACTGGGATTAAAGGGAATGCGCATCAAATCATCGATGCCATCAAAAACGTAGGCGTTCTCCGCTCGTCCGAATCTGTCGGGCGTCAAAACCGGCCCATCGACTTGCGGATGATTGCCATTGACGCTCAAATCCTCGGCGCTGCCATCAAAGGGATAATAGGCGACCAGCCCGTCCTGGGCAAAAAGCGAACTCGCGACGAGCGCCAACCCCGCCACGATCAGCCAACACTTCGGCATTGCTACTTCCTGTTCTTCTGATGCTGTCATGCAAAACCACAATGTCTTTATTTACCCGCAAAGTTTGAATATGCTTAAGAAATACCTCGAAATCCATCTTTTTCTTCCCACCATGTCAGGGGGACTACCAACTCATGTGTACAACCAGATGACACATCAAGATGGCGATGTGCGTTTGGACCGACAATTACCCAGGGAGAAAAACATGAAAGCATTCAAGAAAACGTGGGCGTTACTTCTGGTTCTGCCGACTGTAATCTTGCTCATGTCGAGCTGCTTTATCGATGTAATGGACTCAGGTAGCGATGTCAGTAACACCAGGCACAAAGTCGAAGAGTCCTTCAAATTTGTGGTGGCAGCCGAAGGTCACAGCAAATTCAGGGTGGATGGCGTCAATGGCGTGATTCATGTTGCCAGCGTTGCCGACCTGGACTCTATCAGCATTACTGGCACGCGCCGGGTCGGTTCGGAAAGCGAACAGGATGCGCAGGACCACTTTGACGAATTGCAGGTGCGATTGGACGACACGACAGAACAGGTGGAAGTGCGAACCATCCAACCCAACGATACACATGGTCGTGAATACACAGTCAACTACACCATCCGTATGCCCGACAACCTGCAGCTGGAGGTCGAAAACGTCAACGGCAGCATCGATGTGGCCGGCGTGCAGAACAATGTTCACATCACCAATATCAATGGCAACGTTGACTTGGCCGGCATCGCCGGCAACGCCGAAGTCGAGCTGGTAAACGGAAATATCACCTGCGAGGTAACGTTGCCTACCGCCACCCGGGTCCGGCTCACCAATGTCAACGGCAACCTGGTTCTGGCCATCCCGCGAGCGATATCGGCGGCTTTTTCCGCCAACGTCACCAATGGTACGATTGCTGCGAACAACCTCGAATTCGGCAATCTCAGCACCACGCCACGCTCGCTCAGAGGAACCCTCGGCAGCGGCAGTGGCGACATCAATCTTGCCACTGTCAATGGGACGATTACGGCCAGCGGATTTTGAAAGCGAATCGATTCGGAGCCCGCGCGTGACTTTCTAAATTCGTCTCAACACCTTCCAAGAAGTCACGAACGGGCCGAGATGCCGGTTCCACTCCCGCACTTTAGAAAGAAGCGATGGACTCAGTAGCTTCATCTCATTGCCCCTCAATTCAGAGTCGCCACGTTTTTTATTGCGACTTTCCCCAATATTAATCATCTTTAACAACTTGAGCGGTCAGATGCGGCAAGACGCCCCGCGGCCAAAACACGCAACCCGGTTACCTTGCTGCCAGCTTTCGACGCCCTGAACCGCTTCTTCAGAAGCCGAACCGTACTAACGGAAGTCTAACACGCACCAACGCACCGTGCTGACACGAGTGATTGATTATCTCAAAAAATCTCTGCCACCGATTCTGCTTGGCCTTGGTCTCTGCATTCTGGCCATGACCGGCCCGGAATGGTTGCGTCGCCTCGACGACGAAATCGTTTCTCTGCAATTCAAAATCCGAGGCGAACGCGATTTGGGTGATGAGTTCGTGCTGGTGTTCCTGGGCCAGGAAGACCTCAAAGCGCTCGGCGGCTGGCCGCTGACCCACGACTACTACGGCTACATGACGCACGCGCTCAGTTCTCTCGGCGCGAAAGTTATCGGCTTCAACTTGCTGTTCGATTCGCGAGATCCGCGGTTTCCCGAGTATGATGACATTCTCGCCGACTTCATGCAGACCGCTGGTAACGTATGCCTGCCTGTGGCGTTCTACCATCTTTCTGCCGCTACAGGCCCCGACCGATTCCTGCGCGGCGAGGCTGCGACCCGCCCGATTCCTGTGCTGCAGCGCCAGGCAGCAGGTGTGGGTTTCAGCAACCTGGCGACGGGACCGAACCTGGCAAGAACGCCTGTCGTGGCCGTCTCCGGAACGGATACTCTGGTGTCGTTCGGCGCAACTCTGGCAGCAACATACCTGGACGCCGGCGATCATTTTGAGTACAAAGATGGCGTCCTTCACTTGGGCCAACCGGCACGCAAGATTCCCACTGATGCCCAGGGTCAACTCAGACTCAACCACTTTGGTGGCGTAACGCGGCTCAGATCCATCGGATTTTTTGACCTTCTGCAATCCTTCGAATCCGCAGAGGCGCCGCCTGCCCTGGCAGGGAAAATAGTTCTGGTTGATATCACCGCCCCTGGAATCCCAACCCTGGAATCGACGCCGTTGTCAGACGCCCTGCCGACCAGTCTAATTCACGCCACAGTCGCAGAAAACATTCTGCACCATCGTTTTCTCACAACCCTACCGCGGGCCGCTCAACTTCTACTTGCGCTGTTGTTCGCCAGCGGACTTTACTATCGGGGAAAGGAGAGAAAGCCAGTACACGCAGCCCGGGCGGCGACGGCCTGTTTCCTTCTGCTCATGGTGACAGCCTACCTGCTGTTTGTCTACGCCGATTATGTCATACCGCTGATGTTGCCAATCATCGCGCTCACGGCCGCCAGTGCGTTGGCGGCGGTTCTGAGCGGGCGCAAGCTCCAGACGCAAAATGAATCCGTTCACAGCATGCTTGAAAAAGATATCTCCAGAAAGGAAGAGGAAATCGATGTTGCCCGGAAGCAATTGAGCGCTCTGGAAACGCAGCTCAAAGACAAATCGGCCGCCACTGGTGAGATGGGTCGCGTCGCCGAAGAACGCCAGCGACATATTCTGGAGTTGGAGAAGCAGGTGGATGACTTGCGTGACTATTCCGCGCCGATGCAAGTGGCGCCGCGCCTCACGTTTACAGAAATCATTCACGCCCCCACAAGTCCGCTGGCCGAGGTGTTGGAACTGGTGACAAAAGTTGCGGTCGATGATATCCCGATTATGATCTCGGGTGAAACCGGCACCGGCAAGGAGATGGTCGCCCATGCCATCCACCAGTGCAGCAGACGCAAATCGGAACCATTTGTGGCAGTCAACTGTGGCGCGCTCTCCGAGACGCTGCTCGAGAGTGAGCTTTTCGGACACGAGAAGGGCAGTTTCACGGGCGCAAATTCTCGCCACAAAGGACGATTCGAACTGGCGAACGGCGGCACAATCTTTCTCGATGAGATCACGGAAACAAACGGCCGTTTCCAGGCACAGCTTCTGCGTGTTCTGCAGGAAGGAAGATTTGAGCGACTGGGCGGAGAGCAGACTATCGTGGCCGACGTGCGGGTGGTCGCGGCAACCAACCGCGATCTCAGGCAGGAAGTCGAAGGTGGCCCTTTTCGCGCGGACCTTTATTTCAGACTCAACGGATTTCCCATTCACGTGCCTTCTCTGAGCGAACGTACTGAGGACATCCCGCTACTGGTCGCACACTTCCTGAAAAAACACCATTACGAAGCCGTACAGGGCGTTTCGGAACGTGCCATGCAGGTGATGACAAGATACAACTGGCCTGGGAATGTCCGCGAGCTTGAGAATGTGGTTCGGCGTGCAGCCATCATCGCGCAGAGTGAAAAGAGGGTATTGTTGCAACAAGCAGATCTGCCCGCGGAAATTCGAGCCATCAGCAAAAGCAAGACCGCGGCCGATTATCGACCTCTCGAAGATCAGATTTTGCAGTCCCTGCGCGCGTTGGACTTCTCACGCTCAGCCATTACCAAAACTGCTGAGGTCGTGGGCAACCGGGACCGCGGCACCATCACTGAGCACTTCCGCGGCATATGCTTCAAGACGCTGCTCGAAAACTCATTCAACATCGAACAGACCGCACGTGCGATTTCGGGTACCGCCGACCCGGAGGTAGTGAAGCGGGTGAAGAGCAAAATCGACGGCTACCTGACCAATCTCGCCCCTCTACCAGAGCTTCAGGCAGAAGTCGCTCATTCAAAATCGCTGCCATCGCAATTTCGCGGCCTTCCGAGGAAATACCACCTGGCTCTGCGCAAGACTATCGAGCACATGAAAGCCATGAAAACAAGCTAGGTTCAGTCGGGCAACCTTCACTCTCACCTGCTAGTTCCGCACCTGTCTGGTGAAGTCAAACACCTTCGGTTTAACCATTTCATCAAAATCACGATACGGCATGCGGATGACATCTTCGTGCGTGCCCGCCTTGAACGTAATCAAATGGTCGTACGTCAGCAGGTGACTGATGTAGACCGGTAAACCGTAGAGTTCGCCGAACGGCGGCATCGCGCCGACTTCGCAGTTGGGGCACAGAGATTTGATTTCATCTTCCGATGCGAGTTTGACCTCACTGACGCCCAGAAACTGCGCCACTTTACTCAGATCAATCGCGCAAGTGGCTGGGATCACTGCCATGCAGAACTTGTTGTCCACCCACAAAACTACAGTCTTGGCGAAGTCGCGGCCTTTGGTATGCGTGTCGGCGGCGGTCTCCTGCGCAGTGTAGTCGCGATGGTGGTGAATCCGCTCGTACGGCAAATGATGTTCGTCGAGATACGAACTGAATGGTTGTGGAATCGCCATAGTGGCACCTCCTTGCATTAGCTGTGATCGGGAGCTAGCCCGGGACAGTGCTGAACCCGGAAGTATTTCGGTCGACGACCTGGCGAGAACTCGTGCATGGAGAGGCCGCTTCACGTCATCATTCGGGACAGCCCCATTGCAAATCAACAGACATCTTGTGATTGAAGAGTCGGAGGACAATCAGGTAAGTAAATCAGAAGGAATAAGCGGCGGTCAGCTCTGCTGGAATCGGTGGAAATACCGGCTACGAAAGGGGTCGATTGCGCGAACCGGCTCTACAAATAGAAAAATAAGAAACTCCGCGCGGAACGCAACTAAATTCTCACGGAGCGCCAAAAAACATTGTTTGGGCCAGCACCCCTGCGGCGCGATGCCTCATGCCACGGCATGCAACTGCTCCCTCAAAAGCTTGAGAGCCTTGCCGATGTGGCACTCTACTGTTTTGATGCTGATGTCCAGCCGCTCGGCGACTTCTCGGTAGGTCAACTCATCGAACCGGGAAAGCATGAACGCCACGCGTGGCTTCTCCGGCAGATTCGCGATGGCGGACAAGAGTCGTTGCTGCAGATCCTTCTTCTCCAGCTCGAGATAGGGTGTGTCTTCTCTGGGCGTCTCCCGGCGTTTCTCGAACTCAAATTTCATGACGATTCTGTTGTGGCGCAGAAAGTTGAGCGCTGTGCGGTTCGCGATCGTGAATAAGTATGATTTGATGGAAACGTCATCCCGCAAACGCAGACGGTTTTCCCAGAGCTTGACAAACACGTCCTGCAGAATATCCTCTGCTGCCTCGACATTGCCAAGTTTGTAGTTCAGAAACCTAAAAATATCTTCCTGGAAAAGCTCGAACAACTCCCGGAAAGCACGGGCGTCCGAGCGTCTGATGCCCCGAACAAGCGCGCTGGCATTCACCGTTGTTGTGTTGTCCATTTTCATTCCCTCGGTTCACCTGTCTCAGGCAGGCAGTGTCCCTATTGCCGGCTTATCCGCGTTGCAGCTTGCATCGCCCTGCGAAGCCAGATATTGTCCGACGGGTCGCAGCCGACCACCTGGCTGCGCGTCTGCACTTGTGCGTACGCATTCGAAGCCTGGCCGGGCTTGCCCAGCTCTTCAAAAGCCTCGCCGAGATAATAATGAATCTCGCCGCAGTCGGAGATTTCGGAGTGTTTTTGCAGGATCTTGTTCATCTTCATGACAGCGTTGGTGATGAAATCCTGCGTATGGAGCGCCCTGGCGCCATTGCGCTCGCGGATCCACTCATTGAGCTGATCTTCTTCGTCGTCAGTTTCAGTGGAGTCTGTCTTGCGCTCTGCATGCACGACATTGACATTTCCGATGCGCAATCTGGTCTTGTCTTTGCGCCGCTCAAGCCTGTTGATCTTTCTGGACATGAGAAAGAGGAAAAGCTCGCGTTCGCTGATTCTGCGCAAGTCTGCAATGTCCAGGGTTGCGTTGCTTCCCAATTTGAACATCTTGCCGTCCTGGACTTGCAAGCTTACCTGGCCGCGCTCTCCGGTCAGGATGGAGTCGATATCGTCGAGAAAAGTCCCTGACGAAGCCGGATGCCAGCTTTCCTCCACGCCACGCCGGACCCTGACCTCGCCACGCGTGCTCAGAATCTTTACCTTTGACGCTGTGAAGACCGGCTGCACCTGGCTCAACAGAAAAACAAGAAAAACCGATATTTTCGAAATCATGACAAGCTCCGTATGCTTAACTTGAGATGGCAACTGGCAATGAAACCGACAAGGCCGGCCGCCGTTAACCATTGCCGCGATTACTCCACATCTATCACCTTTACCCAGCCGGCTACCAGACCTCCCCGGAGATCGCCTTCTTGCAGGTAGGACAGGGCGCCGGTTCTCCAGGCAGCATCAAAACTGTCGGCAACCAAAGTGGTTTCGACTGGAACCCAAACTCTCATAGCCCCGGTGGCTGACTCGCGAATCACATAGCGTTTGGCGTTACTGCTGACCAGGTAACCGTCGCCGGCAGTGACACCAGAGTCAAACATGAGGTAGAGATGAGCCAACTCTTTGTCGGGGTCCTGTACCTCGACGAAGGCCGTGTGAATTCCGACACTCTCGAGCAAGGAAGCATAAAGCACCACCAAGTCATCACAGTCGCCGCTTTTCAGGTCCAGGCTTTCCCCTGCAAACTGGACCCGATCATCCTTGTAGAATGGGATGTTGGGGTCGCTCTGGTAGCGAAACTCCATGTTGCCCAACCGGTTAAAGATCTTCCTGGCGATGGCAAGTTTTCGTATTGCCGGCTGCGCTTCAAGCTCCACCTCGGCCACCATAGCACGGCCAAATTCGAGGATATCGGCATTGTCGGGGGTCACGAAAAACACCAGTTTGTCCATCTCGCCGTTCCAGGAGTTCGGATTGTGAACCATCAAAGAGCTGCTGAGTTGCTTTGTGATTTTGGTGCCGGCCCGTGCTTCGACGGACAAATCGAGAACCGCGGTTTCGCGCTGCTTGACGTTGCGAATGCGTTGTCCCAAAATCGCGGTAACCGGGATATCCTTCGTCTCTTTGCCTGCGATGGTCACGAAACCCGAATCGTTGGGGCGCTCGGAGAAGTAGCGGATGTTGCTACGCACGTTGACCTCGATAGGTCGCTTGGTCATGTTCTTCACGGTCACCATGGCGAGCGGGTAGAGATTGTAAAACTGGTAATAGGCCGGGTAAATATCGTTTACAATCGGGCGAACGCCGAGCACGCGAATAATTTCTCGCTTTTGCCCCCACATGACACTAAAGCCCAGGCCAAAATCCAGACCACTAAAATCCTTGTCAAACTTAAAATCGATGGCATGATATTTCATGTCGAACTTCAATGCGAAAAAGCTGGTCAACGCGAAATTCAATCCGCCGCCAAGATAGCCGCCCGGTTTCAGCCCGGAATCCACCGTGGCAAAATCAGGATTGTTGAGCGGTGCATCGACATTGGTGATCCAGTACGGCCCGACACCAAATCCCAAATAAGGTTGAATACCACCGTGATTTCTGGTAGACAAAATATCATAACGCATGCCGAACAGAAAGGGAAGGATCGCCGTCACGTCTTCTGTCTCGACAACGATATTCTCGCGGTCCACATCGTCTGAAATCACGCTGGCAAATGCACCCATGTGAAACTCGTAGAACCAGTCATCGTTAACTCGCGAGAAGAAGGTCAGCCAGGTGCCAGCGCCGCTCAATTCTACCTCGCTGCCAGAAACACTGATCAGCGCATCTGAACGTGCTGTCTTCCATAGGCCCAGACGAAAGCCAATACCCTTTGAACGGGAAATGCCCTGCGCGTAGATGCTGGAATTGCCGCACAGCACGACCACGATTGCCACAAGTGCCATGAGATTTCCGAGCCTGCCTAATTTGCTTTCCAAAATCGAGTTCCTTCCATCTACCAGTTTATCTGCTCACGGACCGGGATGTGCTCCACCCTCCTTCTCCGGGCTTCACGGCAGCACGATTCTCCCGGCAACATCACTGAAGAATACGGAGCCCGAGCCATCACGTTCCAGAATAAAATCACCTTGGACCTGCCGGACATCGATGTTTCCGGAACCATCTTCATGCACGATGACGCTACCACCGACTCGCTCAATTCCGATGTTTCCAGAACCATCACGGTCGATGACAACATCTCCTGAGATGCCTCGAACACCGATGTTTCCGGAGCCATCATTGAGGCGGATGCTGCCCGTGATTTCCCGAATATTGAGATTGCCTGAGCCTTGACGAATGTAAACATCGTTCACAAGATCCTCAACCAAAACATCACCGCTGCTGTCGCTGACGTCGATGGGCAGACTGTCGGGGACAGACACAATGAGGTCGAATTTCCCGCTCACTGGAGCCTCTGCAGTGATAATCAACTCACCACCGATGATGTTGCTGCGCAGCTTGATTTTCTGTAGATCCTCATGGCTGCGTGCACAAGCCGTGCCATTGATACTGACAGTGCTGTCTGTAGCGCCCGGCTGAATAATCAGAGAGCCAGCGCCTGCCTCGAGCTTTATTCTCGTAGCCTGTCGCAAGTCGAATTCCAGACTAAGTTGCTCTGACACGATGCAATCAGAGAAGTCATTTGGCTCGAGCTGAATAACGCAGGCTGAGCAACTCAGAAGGAACAGAAATACGGATGAGCCCAATTTCATTTTCTTTGCTTCCTTGATAAGGTTCACAATTCGCCAAGTCCAAATCTCGCCGTCAACCAAGGCGGCCACGGTCGTGTGGAGTTGCAGCCTTGGGCTGTTTTTCATCGGCCGCTCCTTAGCGACCATTCTGCGGTTTGTACTTGCCCCAAAGAATGCTGAATCCAATTCCGAGCTCTAACCCGCTGACATCATTGTCCATGTTGAAATCTACAATGTGGTATTTGCCATCGAAATTGAGCGCGAATTTGTCGCTCAGAAAGAAATTCAATCCTCCGCCAAGATACATGCCTGGGTCAATTTTGGATCTCACTTCTTCTCGATTGAGGCTTTGCTCGTCCTTGACATCCGTGATCCAGTACGGCCCGATGCCGGCCGACAGATAGGGCCGCAGATCGCTGGAATTGTTGACAGAGAGAAATTCGCGTTGAATCCCGAACAGAACCGGAATGACCGCAGTGCCATCCACATCATCATCGAAATCGAAATGGCGGCTCGATTCGTAGCCCTCGGCCCTGCCGAATGCCCCAAGGTTAAACTCGAAAGTGTAGAAGTCGCTCGTGCGCGAAGTAAACGTCAGCCAGCCGCCAAGACCGCCGGTCTCGATGTATTCGCGGCCATCCTCTCTGATGTAGGTGAGGAACTCAGACTGATCGCCCATGTTCCAAAAACCGAGCTTGAACGTCATGCCCGTGGATGGCCTGTCAGTTTGAGCATGGCTGAGTCCAGTCGTCATCAGGAAACTCAGGGCCAATCCGCCCAGAACAATAGCTTGCTTCATCATATCAACCCTCCAGAATTGTGAGTCGTGTTTTTGCGAGTTGCCGCACTCCGCAAGCAACTCGTCATCTGGCAAAGCAAAGCCAGTGCCAGCTTTGCAGGCATCATCATAAGTACATGTTTTAACTGTCATTACTTAGAAAAATAGAGTGCGAGAATCAGACAACAGAAGTGCGGAAACTTGGGTGAGTGCGGAATTTTTCCGCATGTCCGGGCGGAACACAACGGGAGCTTTTGGCGTGTTGACGGTAGCGGGGCCTAAGGAGATGGCTGTAGTGACAAAGGGTGGCTGGTCAGCACATCCCCGACTTTCACGCGTCCGGCGTCAGACCTGGAGGAACCGTTGCGAAAAAGCCCGGTTCCGGGTACGGTGCGTAGCCAGAGCGTGGCGTCGCTGGTCGCCACCTGTACCGCCGACTTTCCCCTGACCGCCAGAACTTCACCTGGAAAACTCTCTGGATTCTCGGCATCGATGGCACACTCCGAAAATTCAATGCGTTGATTCTGGTGGAAAGCATAGCACGGATGCCAGGGGTAGTAGGCGCGAATTTTACGGTCGATTCTATCGGTCGGTGTGCGCCAGTCTATCCATGCATCGTCGGCGGTGAACCTTGGCGCGTAGCTTGCCGCCCGATGCTCCTGTGGCTCAGGCTCGAGTTCATCGGCATCGAATGCGTCCAGAAAACTATCAAGGGAGTCCACAATTGCTCGGCCACTTTTCCCGAGCAGCGAGAGGCTGGTTTCGCGATCGTGCAACCAGACCGATTGCTTGAGCAGGATGGCGCCTTGGTCGTATTCTTCGTTCATGAGATGGTAAGTTATACCACTCTCGCGCACGCTGTTGTAGATTGCGGCAGAAATCGGGTACCTACCACGGTATCGCGGCAGAAGAGACGGATGAATATTGACGCACGCTCGCGTTGGAATATCGAGCAACTCCGGGCTGAATTTGCTCGCCCAACCAACGGTAAGAATCAGGTCGGGTGACAGCCCACGGATAGCGTCCAGGTCTTCAGGCGTGTTGATGTCGGCGCAATCCCGCAGCGCGACAGAACGGCGAACGGCGGCTTTGGTCAGCCTCACTCGTTCAGCGGCAACAGGTCCGAATAATCCTTGAGCCAAGGTGCTGCCCTTGGGAACATTTCCGATGAGGCGGTGGGCGAGGAGCATTTCGCGGTTGCTCCTTGGTGCTGGCTCGACAATCATGCCAAGAAGCTGATGCCGGCTCCGCGCGATCTGGTTGAGCAGGCTAAGCCGAAGTCCTCCCCAATTTGAGACAAGTACAATTCTGATCATCAACAGGTTCAGTCTGAGAATTCCGATTAGCAGGACGAATTCAGCGTCCACCGCCAGGATTGCATGAAACAGTTATGACAATTCAGTCTGAGTGTATTGAGCCACTTGCTTCAGGATTCCGGCTGCGGGCCAGAGTTCGCAGGGCAACCACCCATGGCAAAGATCTTTCGACCACGCCAGGAGAGAAACGGCCATGAACCGCGTCATCTCCTCATCACCCCCACGAGGCCAGTCACTTTTTAGCGGCGGGAGAAGGAATACCCACAATCACAAAGGACCTTGAAGCAGGAAGAATAGTATCAATATTCTATATGAGCAAAACGGCAAAATGCAGAAGCATCAGCGTCAAAAACAAAATTTGAACGCCAGGACCAAACCGTTGCCACGGCAATCACGAGGGTTACCGACTGTCGCCGATGACTATTGGTCGTAATGTCCTTTGATTTCTCTTCATAAACATGGGTTTGCGGGTACTCATACAGTAATATTTCGGGTGCGGAGAGAACTGCCGCACATCATGCTATTTGAACATGAGTTAAGCAACAGGAAAGCGAGGTCAGACAACTACCAGCACTGCCAATTCATATAGCGGTTTTTGAGACGACAACACACAGATTGCAACTTCGAGCCAGCATCAATCTTCCAACTGCCCCCTTCTCAATGAACTCAAGAAAATTGATTGGCCTGCTGAAGCCGTGACATCTCACAGCTAACTGACTTTCGCAACCAGTTTGCTTTTTGAGAAGCGCACTTCGTGCGGTTCCACCCGGGGGAATTCTCAGAGAGTATAGCTTTTACGTTCTGATGGACTGCGGTCCAGAGAGCCATTGACGTACAGCACAACGTAAAGGGGTGTCGAAAGATGCTAGAATCAAAAAAGCTGCAGAATTGCAGCGCAAGTCTCCTGTCCCTGTTTTTGCTTCAAATCGTGAGTAGCCCACTCCTGGGTCAAACACCGACTTTTAAGCAGGTCGCAACGGGTGACATTGCCACCAACACTGGCAAGTCCATGAGCGCCAGCTGGGGTGACTTTAACAGCGACGATGAACTGGATTTGTTCATCGCCAACACCGGCTTTGACGCGAATTTCCTCTACACCGGCACGGGCGATTCTGTTTTCAACCGCGTCACGTCGGGCGATATTGTCAATGATTTCAATCCGGCGCAGGGAGGCACCTGGGGTGACTTCAACAACGATGGTCACCTGGACATCTTCGTTCCCTATGAAATTCCCAACAACAGGCTGTACAGCAATAAGGGTAACGGCAGCTTCACCGCGGTTACAATCGGAGAAATCGTCAACGATGGCGGTCGGTCTTTGGGCGCCGCGTGGGGAGACTACGACAATGACGGATTTTTGGACCTGGCAGTCGCAAACGACCAGGGCCAGAACGACTTTCTGTATAAAAACAATGGCGATGGCACGTTTGCCAAAATCACTGCCGGACCCGTCGTTTCTGATGGCGCAGACGGTACCTGTGTAGCGTGGGCAGACTACGACAGCGACGGCGACCTCGACCTGTTCGTCGGCAACCAGAACAGCCAAAACAACGCGCTTTACCAAAACAACGGTGACGGTAGCTTCTCCGCGGTCACTAGCGGGCCGGTGGTCAATGATGGCGCCAACACCCAGGGCGCGAGCTGGGGCGATTACGACAACGATCGCGACCTCGACCTGTTCGTCGCCAACTCCGGCGGCGCCAATGCACTCTATCGCAACGACGGCTCCGGAAACTTCACAGCACTCACGACCGGACCGGTAGTGACGGACAACACCGACGCGCATGGTTCAGCTTGGGGCGATTTTGACAACGATGGCGATCTTGACCTGTTCGTCAGCACCAATTCTGACGCGGCCGCAAATCTGTTCTACGAGAACAACGGAGACGGTAGCTTCTCAAGTATCTCGGGGGCGCCAACTCTGGCGCTTGGATTCGCGACCGGCGCCAGTTGGGCCGATATCGATGGAGACGGCGACCTGGATTTGTTCGTTGCACAAGATCAGGGCACTGCAAACCTGCTTTTTGTCAACGAAGGCGCCAGCGGCAATTGGCTCGACATCGAGCTGACTGGGGTTCTCACAAACAAGCGGGCTATCGGCGCGAAGGTACTGGTCTACGCCGAAATCGATGGTCAACAAGTGGCGCAGATGCACGAAATTTCCGGTCAAACAGGTCGCGGGGGGCAGAGCGATCTGGCCGCGCGTTTCGGCCTGGGCGACGCTACCAACATCGACTCCATTCGAATCAAATGGCCCTCTGGGGTCACACAGCGGTTACGCAATGTTGCGCCAAACCAGTCTATCACAGTTGCAGAAGCTGTTTCGCTGGAGAACCTGACGTTCACCCCGACCGAAGACAGTTACATCAAGATCGGCGACAAGGACGCCAATTTCGGAGCCAATGCCAGCTCGAAAGTCGAGAAAGACAAGTTCATCACCTACATCAAGTTCCAGGTAGATGGCGTGATCGACGACGTTCTGAGCGCCAAAGTTCAGCTCCATGCGGCGGACAACAGCGACGATGGTGGCACGATTTTCCTTGCGGAGAACACCTTCAAGGGCAGCAACGAGGCCTGGCAAGAAGAGACCCTGAATGCGCTCAACGCCCCGAACTTCCTGGGGTTGCCGCTAAGCGCGCTCGGAGGCGTGGCGCTCAACGACATCGTGGAATTCAATATTACCCAGGCAATCAGTGGCAACGGGTTGTTCACCTTCGCTATCGAGAGCAACTCAGTCGATGACATCAAATACTTCATGAAAGAGGGACAAACTCCTCCGAAGCTCATACTGCAGGTCATCGCCAACGAAGTAAACACACCGCCCGTAGCCGAAGATGATATCGCCTCGGTGCAGGTGAACGCACAAATTGATATCCCGGTAACCAACAACGACACCGGGGTTGACGACCCGCTCGACCTTCCGACACTGACCATCGTTTCTGATGTGAGTAACGGAACCACGGATATCGACACTCCTTCCGGCACAGTCACTTACACGCCGAGCACGGATTATCTCGGCCCGGACAGCTTCACCTACACGATTCGCGACGAGGCCGGAGACATCTCAAATCTGGCGACAGTGTTGATTACGGTCCGGCCGCCAAATGTGGCGCCAACCGCAAACGATGACCAGGCAGAAACGACTGACCAACTGGCGGTCGGGATTCCCGTACTGGCCAACGACAGCGACGACAGCCAATTGCTGCCGGAGTCCGTCACAATTGTCTCGCCGCCAGGGCGCGGGGCAGCTAACGTGAATCCGACCACAGGCGCTATCACTTACACGCCGACATCCGGCGCACTGGGCACGGATAGTTTTACTTACACCGTGAATGACAACGACGGTGCAACTTCAAACGAGGCCACGGTCACCATTGTCGTTACCAAAGGACCGCAGTTGGTCACTCTCACGTATAACCCGACCGATGATGCTCAGGTGCGCTCTCTCTCCCCAAGTGGGAATTTCGGGTCAAGAACCACGATGAAAGTTCTTGGCAGCGAGTTCACCACTTATCTCAAGTTCAACATCAGCGGCCTAATCGGCAATATCCAAAGCATGAAACTGCGTCTGCGGGTAACAGACGGCAGCGACAACAGCAGCACCAGCGGCGGACGCATCTTTCACGTCTCAAACGACTTCCTCGATAACGAGACACCGTGGACAGAGGCCCAACTGACGTACAAGAACGCTCCGGTGACCTCACGGACGCATTTTGCCGCAATTGGACCTGTCACTGAAAACACGTGGGTCGAAATAGACGTCAGCAGCATTGTTGTTGAAGACGGGGTTTACAGCTTCCTGGTCAGCAGTCTGCTCGCTGATCTAGCGAAATACTATTCCAAGGAAGGTCTGTTCCCGCCAGAACTGGTCGTCACCACTCTTGCACTGGTTGGCAATGATCCGCCAGTGGCCAGGGACGATGACATCAAAGTGCGGGTCAACACGCCAGCCAGTTTCAACCCGCTTGACAACGATGACGATGCCAACGGACAGCTCGAACCATCGACGGTCAACCTGACTTCCCAGCCCGGCCATGGCACAGTTTCCGTTAACGGCATTACCGGCGAGATTACCTATGCGCCGGACACAGATTTTCTGGGTTCGGACTCGTTTAACTACACGGTTGAAGACAACGAAAGTGCGCTGTCGAATCAGGCCACAGTCACGATCAACGTCTTCCCGGCCAATGTTGCGCCGGTTGCCACCACCGATTTTGCCACGACCTTCCAGGACAATCCAGTGGCTGTTGACGTGCTCGCCAACGACACTGACGCAGACGGATTCCTGGATCCCTCGACAGTGGCGATTCAAACCCAACCGAGCCACGGAACCGCCGGTGTGAATTCACAAACGGGCGTGATCACCTACTTTCCACCAACTGGGTTTGTTGGTCGTGACAGCATCTTCTATTCAGCAAGCGACGACGATGGCGAACCCTCAAATGTTGCCAAAGTTGAAATTGTGATAAAGAAGACCCCGGATGTGCGCGTCGCAAGCTTTCGCCCGACGGACGATGCGCAGGTCAAAGTAACGGAGGCAAACGAAAATTACGGCAGCCGCGCCACCACCAAGATTCAGGCCGACCGCTTCAGGGCCTTCTTGAAATTCAACATCTCAAACCTTGAGGGAACGGTCAGTGCTGCAAAGCTGCGTATTCAGGTAACGGACTTCCCTGACGACGGCGGGCCGAATGGCGGATCGATCTACCCTGTGGGCAACACCTTCGCCGGCGCCAATATCGACTGGGACGAATCGCAGCTTACCTTCGCCAACTCACCGGATGTCAGCGGTGCGCCACTGAGCACGGTCGGCCCGGTGGAACTCAATCAAATTGTTGAGTTTGATGTGACCGCCGCCATCTCCGGCAACGGCATCTTCAGCTTTGCCATTCTCGGAAACACCAGCGATGAAGTAAAATACTTCATGAAGGAAAGCCTTTTCCCACCGTCGTTATTCGTGGAGACCCTGGTTCTTGTTGAAAACCAGATACCGGTCGCGGGAGATGACTTCATCAATGCAAGGCTGAACGAAGTCAAGACCATCGATGTTACGGCCAACGACAGCGATCCCGACGGCGCAATAGACCCAACCTCGGTGCAGGTGGCGTCGCAGCCGGCACATGGCAGCGTGGCCCAGGGCGGCGCGCCGAATCTGCTCACCTACACCCCGAACACCGATTTCATCGGCGTCGATCAGTTCACCTACCGCGTCCGCGATTTTGAGGGCGGCGTCTCAAACACGGCAACCGTCACCATCACAATTCACCCGCCGAATCTGCCGCCAGAGGCCAATGACGATGTTGCAGCCACGCTTTCCGTGTTCGCGGTAGATATCGACGTTCTGGCAAATGACGTAGACAACGATGGCACCATCTCACTGAACTCCGTCTCCGTTGTTATTCCGCCAGCTAACGGCACTGTGCAGATCAATCCCACCAACGGGATGGTTACCTACACACCCGGGAATGGCTTTGTCGGACTCGAAACCTTCACCTACACGATTTCAGATAACGACGGTCTGGTTTCAGAGCCGGCCACGGTCACCATCACAGTGAGCGAAGCTCCAGCAATTATAACCCGTACCTTCGGGGCAAGAGAGGATGGCTACGTCAAAGCCAACTCGGCCGAACGCTTCGGCACGCGCTCCACCGCCAAGGTTGAAAAGGGGAGGTATCGCAGCTATTTCAAATTTGATGCCTCGGACCTCGAGGGCCAGATCAAGACGGCGACTTTGCAGTTGACGGTCACCGATGGACCTGACGACGGCAGCAGCGACGGCGGCTCCGTCTTCCTGGTCTCCAACACATTCGACGGCAGCAGCGTACCCTGGAACGAAGACGAAATCAATGATCCAAACTCGCCCGCCATCGATGGTGCGCCATTGGCTTCCGTGGGTCAGGTGGCGCCTAATCAGGTGATAGCCTTCGATGTTTCTAGCGCAATGCGCGAACCCGGAATCTACAGCTTCGCCGTGACCAATAACTCATCGAACCAGGTGAAATACTTTACCCATGAGGGAATTGCGGCGCCGCGTCTGATAGTCGAGGCGTTCACAGCACCAGAGAACACGCCGCCGTTCGCGGTTGCAGATGACACCACCACCGGACGCGAACAGGCCATTCTCATAAATGTCTTGAAGAACGACAAAGATCTCGACGGCAGCATCAACCCGAACACCGTGCATGTGGCTTCGCTCCCGGCGCACGGTACAACTCTGGTGGCAGCGGGCGGCTTCATCCGCTATACGCCAAACAGCGGCTTTCTTGGAAGTGACAGCTTTACCTACACCGTCGAAGACGAGGAGAATGCACCCTCCGCCGAAGCTACCGTAACGATCAGCGTGGTCGATAACAGCAATTGGTCTAACCTGAGCACCGGGTTGCAGTTCGTGGTTTTAGCCATCGCCGCGGACAACAACGAGGTCTACGCCGCAGGTACGCACGCGGTGAACGGCACACATCATCTTTTCCTTTGGGACGGAGCCTGGTCGGAAGTGACGTCAAACATGAACGGCCAGATCAACGCCATGGAGATTTCCAACGGCAGCCTTTACGTTGCTGGGGATTTTACATCAATAGACGGAATCGGCGCGAACCGGGTGGCGCGTAAAACCGGCAATACCTGGGAAGCGCTCGGCGACGGCCTGGACGGCGAAGTCCAAACTCTGGCCATCGACGGCGACGATCTGTATGTGGGCGGAGATTTTCTGAATGCCGGCGGCAACCCTGCGGCGCGGGTTGCGCACTGGAATGGCACGATCTGGTCCGCACTCGGCGACGGCTTTGATGATACCGCCTTCGCCGTGGCGCTCAGCGGTAGCCAACTCTTCGCGGGTGGCGAGTTCCAAAATACAGGCAGCACGCAAATCAATTACGTCGCGCAGTGGGACGGAGCCAAATGGGTTCCGCTATCCAACGGCGTCAACGGTCGCGTGCGCGATATTACGCGCAACGGCAGCGGTATTTTTGTCGCCGGCGATTTCACCATCGCAGGCCTTGCCAATGCCAAAGGCGTGGCACACTGGGACGGCGCCACATGGACGGGTCTTGCGGGCGGTGTGAACGACCCCGTGCGCAGTATCGCCAGCAGCGGTACGGTTCTGTTTGCAGCAGGGGACTTCCCGAAAGCAGATGGCAAACGGGCGCCATATTCAGCAAAGTGGGACGGCAAAGACTGGACGCCACTCGGCACTGGCCTTGACGCGCCGGGCCGGGCTGTCGCCGCTGACGGAAACGATATCTTTTTCGGTGGCTCTTTTAACGCCGCCGGCGGAGCTCAAGTCAATCATATCGCGCAATGGACCGAGGTCAACCAACCGCCCATCGCGGTCAGCGATACGTTTGACACCGACATCAATTCAGCCATAGAGTTCGACGTGCTGGCCAACGACATCGACCCCAACGGCAACATCGACGCGAGTAGCCTCGCTGTTCTTCTCCAACCTCTGAATGGACAGATCGTCGTGAACGGGAGCACGGGGCGAATCACCTACACGCCCGTACAAGATTTCGCGGGAAGAGACATTCTTGAATACCAGGTCAGCGATTCAGACGGCGAGACATCAAACACGGCGACAGTCACCGTGCGGGTCAACCCGCCAAACGTGGCGCCGATAGCAGTCAACGACGCGACCAGCACACCGCAGGATTCGCCGGTCGCAATCGACATCATTGCCAACGACACCGACATCGATGGCAGCGTGGTTCCTGCGACGGTGCAGATCACAAGCCAGACTTCCAACGGCGCTGTTGCTCTCAACCCGGCAACCGGAGTTGTGACCTACACGCCGAATCCAGGGTACGTCGGCCTCGACACATTCATCTACACGATTCAGGACAACGAAGGCGCAACTTCGAATGCCGCAACCGCCAACATCGCGGTTACCAGGCTGCAGAATGCCAGTGTTGACTTCCGCGCTGTCGAAGACGGCATGGTGAAACACAATAGCACCTCCCGGTTCGGAACGCGATCTACCGCGAAACTGACCAGAGATAAATTCAGCATCTTCCTAAAATTCAACGTTAACGGAATCGAGGGCGAGATCTCACGCGCCACCCTGAAACTGACCGTCACGGATGCTGAAGTGGATGGCAGCGACGATGGCGGCACGCTTTTTCAGACGTCTAACGACTTCGATGGCACAAACACGCCATGGAACGAAGATGACCTGAACGATCCCAACTCGCCGGCGCGCACCAGCCTGCCGCTGGCAAGCGCGGGCGCGGTCGTCACCAATCAGGTTGTGGAGTTCGACGTCTCCAATGTCGTACAGCAGGAAGGCGTCTACAGTTTCTCGCTGACCAGCAACTCACCAGACGAAGCGAAATATTTCACGCACGAAAGCAACCACGACCCCGTGCTCACCGTCGAGACGCTGATTGCCGTCGAAAACAAACCACCGGTGGCAGTCGATGATCTCGCGAATGGCCGCCTGAACCAGCCGCTTACCATCGATGTCACAGTTAACGATTCTGACCCGGAAGGGGCGCTCAATAAGAATTCCGCAACCGTGGCGGCGCAGCCTACGAACGGCACGCTGCAGGCAGGACCCGGCGCAGGCACTTTCATCTACACGCCTGATGGCGGTTTCCTGGGCGACGACGCCTTCTCCTATACGATTGAGGACCAGGATGGCATCACCTCCAACCTGGCCACTGTCACAGTGCGCATCTTTCCGGAAAATACGCCTCCGGTTGCGGTGAATGATGGGGCGGCAACCGCCACTGGCTTCCAGGTGACCATCACGGTCCTGGCTAACGACAGCGACAACGACGGCAACATTGAACCCACTACGCTGACAATCGAGAGTCAGCCGGCCAGCGGTTCCGCACAAGTGAATCCGAACAACGGCATCGTGACTTACGCAGCTAATTCCGGTTTCATCGGCAGAGACTCTTTTACCTACTCGGTGAAAGACAACGACGGCGCCTCCTCGAACATCGCAACGGTCACGGTGGCGGTGACAGAGGCTCCTCAAGTCGTCACCGAAAGATTCAGCCCGACAGACGACGCTCAGGTAAAAGTGGCAAACTCGCCCCAAAATTTCGGCAGCAAGCCCACGGGTAAGGTTGAGAAAAACAGGTTTAGTATCTACCTGAAATTCAATGTCACTGGGCTGAGCGGGCAAGTCAAGAGCGCAAAAGTCAAAATGAAAGTTGCCGATTTTGCGGAGGATGAAAGCGATGACGGCGGCTCGATTTTCCCGGTCTCAAATCTGTTCAAAAACTCGGATGCAACCTGGGACGAAGACGGTATCGTATTCCAGAATGCCCCCGAAGTCAGCGGCTCTCCGCTCGACAGCGCTGGAGAGATCAAGTTAAAGCAGGAAGTATTTTTCGATGTCACGCCAGAAGTGACCGGAGACGGGACTTTCAGTTTCGCTATCGTCAACGCTTCGAATGACCAGGGTAAATACTGGCTGAAGGAGGGCAATTTTCCGCCAGAACTCATCGTCGAAACCTTCGATTTTGGCGCAAACCAAAAGCCTGTCGCCGTCGATGACAACGCCGGCACGCGACCGGATCAACCCGTGACCATTAATGTGACGGCCAACGACCTCGATCCGGATGGCATTCTCGATAACAGCACAGTCGCCGTTCAATCGCAGCCTGCCAACGGCGCGCTCGCGGTGGGCGGCACGGCAAACATTCTGACCTATACGCCCGGCAGTGGTTTCGAAGGCACCGACACCTTCACCTACACGGTTGAAGACGACCTGGGCGAAGTCTCGAATGTGGCGACAGTGACGATCGAAGTCAACAACAACAACCGTCCGCCTGTTGCCGTCAATGATGCTGCCGCCACCGCAATCTTAAGCCCGGTCCAAATTGCAATTTTGGCCAATGACACCGACAGTGACGGCAGTCTCGTTCCTGCTTCGGTGACAATCACGACTCTTCCAACAAACGGCTCCGCGGTTACAAATACGCAGAGCGGCGCGGTCACCTACACTCCGAACGGTGGATTTGTCGGCATCGACGCCTTCACTTACACGGTTGAAGACAATCAAGGCGCCGTCTCAAACGAAGCGACCGTCACAATCACGGTCAGCAACGCGACGACGACGACGGTTCGATTCCAAGCTGTTCACGACGGGCAGGTCAAGCACACGTCACCCGACCGCAATTACGGCAGCAAGGGTACGACAAAAATCGAGATTGGCAAATTCAGCAGCTATTTCAAATTCAATGTCAGCGGCCTGGAAGGTGCGATTCGAAGTGCGCGATTGCAACTGACAGTTACGACAGACGCCAGCGATGCCAGTAAAGATGGCGGAACGCTTTTTCCGGCGTCCAACGATTTTTCCGGCAATCCAGCGCCATGGACACAGGACCTGCTGACTTTCAGCAATGCGCCACAAACCACAGGCGCCGCCTTGGCAAGCACGGGTGCAGTCAGCGTGACTCAGACGGTTGGATTCGAAGTCACCTCCGCTATCAATGGCGACGGCATCTACAGTTTCTGCCTGACGAGCGGCTCGGGCGACCAGGCCAAGTACTACACCCGTGAAGGCGCCAACCCGCCTGAACTCGTCATTGAAACCATCGGCACTGGCGGAAATATCGCACCGGTCGCCGTCGATGACCAGGCTACAACGGCAAGCGGCACGGCTGTGCTGCTCGACATTTTGCAGAACGACACGGATCCGGATGGCAGCCTGGTACCAGCCTCGGTTTCAATTCAAACGCCACCTAGTCACGGGATTGCCGCAGTCAACGCCAACAACGGCGTCGTTACCTTCACGCCCGCGACAGGATTTAGCGGCAGCGACAATTTCACCTACACGGTGGAGGACAACGACGGCGCAGCCTCCAACGAAGCGACTGCTTCAATCACTGTCGGCTCTGCCGGCGGCACGCAGAGTTTCACCTTCACACCTGCGCACGACGGACAAGTCAAACTTACCGCGCCAGGCATCAACTATGGAACAAAGCCCACCGGGAAGATTGAAAAGGGCAAGTTCGACACCTATCTGAAATTCAATGTCTCGGGTTTGACAGGTGCGGTCACAAAAGCCACGCTACGAATGAAAATCGCACAGGATGCCAGCGACGGCAGTGACAATGGTGGCTCAGCCTACTCGGTTTCAAACAACCAGCGTGATGTCGGCCAAGCGTGGACAGAGCTGGCTCTTACTGGGGCGAATGCGCCGGAAATCAGTGGTGGCGCGCTCTCAAATGCAGGTCCCGTGGCCGCCAATGCGCAGGTTGACCTGGACGTCACCCCGGCAATTTCGGGAGACGGCACATTCAGTTTTGCACTAACCAGTACCTCCAACAACCAGGCAAAGTATTATTTGAGGGAAGGCACATTCCCGCCGGAATTGATTGTTACCGTAGTCAGCTCTGGCGGAAATCAGGCGCCCAATGCTGCCGACGACCGATTCAGCATGCTCGCCAACCTGGCAGCAGTTTTTGATGTCCTGGAAAATGACTCTGACGCAGATGGCGAGATTGTTCGCAAGAGCCTGACAATCCAGAATCAACCCGGCAACGGCACGGTTAGCGTCAACCCACACTCAATGTTGATCACCTACGCGCCAGCCAGCGGCTTTTTCGGCGAGGACACCTTCACCTATACGGTTGATGACAACGATGGCGCCGCCTCAAACGTTGCCACGGTGACCATCACCGTTGGCGCCACCAGCGGGTCGCAATTACTCACCTTTGAGCCGGTCGCGGATGCGGCGGTCAAAGCGGCGATGCCGACCACGAATTATGGCGCAGCCGACCGTCTTGTGGCCGAAGCTCAAACCACGAGCGATGCCGCAAAAGAACAGACCACCATCTATCTGCAATTCGATGTGACCGGTGTCACTGGTCAGGTTCAGAACGCGACGGTTCGGCTTCACAAAACCAGCCGTGACCTAGTGACCGCTAATATCTATCGCGTTTCCAACTTCTTCAAGAATTCAGATAGCAAATGGCAGGAAGAAATGCTGGTGTGGGACAACGCACCAATCTTGACCGGCAAGCCAATTAGCACTTCGGAGACCGCGGAGCAAGATGTCGAGTTCGACGTGTCTGACATTGTCTCCCAAAATGGCGCCTACAGTTTCGCGGTCCGGCTTGACTCGAAGGACACATCGAGGTTTGACTCAAAAGAAGGCGCAAACGGCCCACAGCTTATTGTGGTGACGGGCGGCGAAGACGAAGTCGTCTCTGAGGAAATGGATGCAATTGACGATGAGCAGGAAGTTGCGGATGTGCTTCCAACGGAATTCTCGCTAAGCCAGAACTACCCGAATCCATTCAACGCCGGCACCACAATCCGGTATGCTCTGCCGGAAAATGCCAGAGTCAAACTTCGCATCTACAACGTACGCGGCCAACTGGTACGCACGCTCGTGGATGGCCAGCAAGAAGCCGGTTTCAAAACCATGAGTTGGCTCGGCGCCAACGACAACGGCCGGGATGTCGCCAGCGGCATCTACTTTATGCAACTGCAAGTGAAGCAGAAAAAATTTGTACAGAGGATGTTGTTTCAGAAGTAAGCTCCAGCCGTTCAGCTCAACACGATTCAACCGGCCGCACGTTGTCACCAACGTGCGGTTTTTTTCGTCAATCACATAAAAAAACCGGCGGTCAGATTTTCATGACACTGTAGCCTCACACGATGAACGCTGCAATACCCAAATCGAGCTAATTCTGGCTTGAAGTCTACGATTTTGGCGGTGAAAGGAAGGCTGGTCGCACCGGTTCAGGGCTATCTCGCCGCTTTCTTTGCAACCAAATGGGGTATTCTGCTGACATCCCAATCGAGCACCAGTCCCTCAGCCGTGCGCCTGGCGTGGCCGGCTGAGTAGAGCATCTCGAGAAGATAAAGTGCCGGTTCATAGCTCAGTGCCCCACCGGCCGAAGTGATGAATTTGCCATCTACGACAAAGTTCACATCATATCGCACATCGACCTTCGGAAACATCTTGGCGAAGGCATCGCGGTCGCCGGGAAAGGTGGTCGCCAGCCGGCCGTCCAGGACTCCGGTCGCGGCCAGAGGGAACGCGCCATCGCAGAGCGAGATCACGTGGTTGGCGGACGCCGCGGTCCGGCGCAGCCAACTCATGTATTCCTCATTGTCCAGATCGGTGGCCATGCTTGTCGCTGTGCTCGGGACCAAAAGGATATCCACGGCTGGCGCCGTCGCGAATGAATGGTGGGGGATCACGGTAATGCCTTCAAAAGTCACAAATGGCTTGCCGTCGGGTGTGACAATGAATGGCTGGATGAAGTCACTCGAATCACGAAAAATTGAATGGTGAAGAATATCGAATGGCGCCATGAATTCTGAATTGTAAACGCCGTCAATGCACAGAAAGGCCGCACGCCGTATGCGCGTGGTCGTACCAGAGTTATTGGACTGGCAAAGTGCATCGTGCGAGGTGGAAACCACCAAAAGGGCAGCCAGCAACACCAAATTTCTGTGGCATCTCATTCTTGTCTGATCTCCCACCTCAAACTGAAAGATAGCTGCCGGTCCCGGTAGCGATAAGATGTTTCTTATCGTTGTGCAACTCCATTCGTGTCACTGCCACTTTGTTTCCCGTTCTAAGAATTGAGCCCTTCGAGACAAAATATGTCCCACGCCCCGGGCGCAGATAGTCGATGCGTAAATCGATGGTGCCAAACTTCGACAAGCGCTCCATCTTTTCTTGATCGGAGAGGTGACCCATCTTTTCCAGGAGCCCCATAAACGCAGTTAGGCCACCGGTGACATCGAGAATGGCGGCGGTCACGCCTCCGTGCAGCGTGCCTTGCATAAAATTGCCGACCAGCTCGTCGCGCATATCGACGCGCATGCTGGCGCCCTGCAAATCCAGCTTTTCGATCTTCAAATCCAGCAGATTGTTGAACGGGATCTGCTCTTCGAAGATTTTCAAGATGCGTTGAATGTCAGCACTGAGTTGAGTCATTGGGGGTCCTGTCAAGTATGAATCATAAACTGCTGGCTGAGACTTTACGAGCCGGCCAGTGTCGCCTCGACCGCTGGCGGGAATATCTCGCCCACATCGCCTTCGAGGCGCAAGCTGACAGCAGCATGTCCATCTTGATCGGTTGCGCCGCGATTGATGATGACGTACGGAATGCCGCGTTCCGCAGCCATGAGCGGAAAGGAGGCCGCCGGATGGACCGACAGCGTGGAGCCCAGCGCGACAACGAGGTCGGCTTCCTGAGCCGCGGCCGACGCCCGTTGCAAATCCGCTTCCCTCAGACTTTGGCCAAAACTGATGGTGGCGGGTTTCAAGTAGCCGCCGCACTTGTCGCACAACGGCGCGCTATTGGTTTTCTTGAACAAAGAAAAGTGCGCCGCAGGGTCGGTGACGTGCAAACAGCCCTGGCATTCAACCGCAAGATTGCTGCCGTGGATTTCAACCAGACGTTCAGCAGTGGTCCCGGCCTTCGAATGCAGGCCATCGATATTCTGGGTGACTACCGTTCCCAATTTACCGGCCTGCTCCAACTTGACGACAGCATCGTGCACAGCATTCGGCAGCGCATCACGAAAGCTCTCCCACCCTCCCAGCTTGTAATCCCAATACTCTACCCTTGCGGCATCGCTGGACATGAAATCCTGGTAGTAGACGGGCTGACGGTGTTTCCAAACCCCTTGCGGACCGCGATAGTCCGGGATTCCGCTGCCGGTTGAAATGCCGGCGCCGGTGAAAATCATAACTCTGTTCGAGCGCCTTAGTAGCGCGATGAATTCCGAAAGATCCACTTTTGCCATTCTGACTGCTCTCGTCATCTTCTCAGTGTTTAGTCAAGGATTGTGTCACAAAAAATCTGGCATAGCCAAACAGGGCAGAACCTTCAATGGGCTTTCTCATCAGAAATCAGGTCTCCACTATAATCCAGGCTGCGAGAACCTTCACACTGCCCGGTCCAATGCCTCGTCAAGCAATTGCATAAACACGGCGCGAGGAATTTCGACCGCGCCAAGCATCTCCATGAGTGGCGTCATGACCTGCACATCGAGCCACTTCATACCCTGGCCACGGAAATGTTCGACAGCGTTAATGAACGCAAATTTGGAGGCATTGGACTCTAGAAAAAACATGCTTTCACCCGCAAAATAGCCGCCGATATTCACGCCGTACATCCCTCCCACCAATTTGCCTTGCGGATTGAAGGCCTCGAACGAATGGGCATATCCCATGTGATGAAAATCAATATAGGCATCCACCATATCCGGGGTGATCCAGGTACCCGGTGAGTCCTTGCGCATCTTTCCGGAGGCGCAGGACCGAATGACGTCGGCGAAGCGGGTATCGATCCGAAATTCCAGTTGAGATTTGTTCAAGTCTCTTTGCAACCGCCTGGGGATTTTGAATTGGTCAAAAAACAGTACGGCGCGCTTCTTCGGTGCAAACCAGAGCAACGGCTGATCCTCCTCGTGTGGCCATGGAAAAATGCCGTTGCGATATGCCAGTTCAAGCGATGGCGCTTCGAGGTCGCCCCCGACCGCCAGCAAACCTGAATCTGCGTCTGCCAACTCAACCGGCGGAAACTTCAAAATCATGGTCATAATCGAGCTTGTGTTGTGAGTTCGTCTTTGAATGAGCCCAGCCCATGCAAGCTCCGCCTGCAACTGCACGCACTTGGCAACAAAATGTATCATAACCGCGGCACAATGGCAACAGGATTTTTTTGGACATTCCGGGCCTTAGAGCGTCGTGAGTCGCTGTTACACTCATGAAGAGGCATCAGGCGGCGACCTGGTGAAATCTGCGCCGCAACCTCGTGGCCAGAACCTTTAAAATCGTGGAGGACGACTCATGAAACTAACCGTCGGACAAATCGCAACTCGAAGCATAACACTAACGCGGGACCACGTCGAGAAGTACTACGAGATAACCGGCGACCGTAACCCGCTGCACTTTGACCAGGCGTTTGCTGAGAAGACAAAATTCAAACGGCTCGTTGTCCAGGGCGGCTTGACCACGGGGCTCCTGCATGCGCTGGTTGCGATGGACATGCCCGGGCACGGCACGGTTTTCTTGAGTCAAAATTGGGAATTCACTGCGCCCGTGTTCATCGACGATACCATTACCGCCAAAGCCACTGTGTGGAAAGTGCACGCCACCAAGCCAGTCTGCCAACTCGGGGTCGAAATCACCGAGCAGTCGGGAACTGTGGTCCTTAAAGGCGAGGCCTGGTGCTATCGATTTTCAGGGAACACCGGCGAATAGATGGTTCTCGCCTCAACTTCGAGCACATCGCGTGAAACACGAAATGTGGCGACAAGACAAGATTTTTGTTGACATTTTGTTACACTTTATTAGGTTAACCCCTGTATCGGCTACTCAGTCAACGTTTCAGGGGCGCCTGCGTAGCGCGATACGATTGTCAAGCACATCCCGATAAAACACCAGAAAGTCTCTTTCGATTCGCGCCAGATCTTGCTTGACACGGCAGCCAGTAAGCCTTTATCTCTCCAAAACTGAATCCATGCTTGCTCGGGATTCGAAAAGCGTTCTGTGGGCTCCGGGCTGGGTTAGAATCACATTCACTTCACCGCAATAATCTTGATCCATCAACCAGGAGGGTGGCAGCGATGAACGAGATTGAGAGTGCGTTGACACTTGAGGAGCTACTCCAGCACTGCTGTAATCCCGGCTCGCCGCAATATGAGAAGGCTTGGCGGGCCTTTCTCTGCCAGTACAAAAAATTCATCTATCATGTGATCACCAAGACCAGTCGCGATTTTCGCATGGCGCGACTGCACCGAGATCTGCAGGAAAACGTCAATGACATCTTCGGCGATGTCATGACGATATTGGTGAAAGATGATTTCAAGGCGCTCCGCTCGTTCCGCGCTCTCGAAAGCGAGAAACGCTTTCGCTCCTACCTCGCGGTGATCTGCAGCAACACCACTTCGGCCAGAATCAGAAAATTGTTCGGGCACATGGCAGAAGGCGATCCCGCGGAATTGACCCAGTACATGAAAGTGCTGCCTGCAGACAACCTCTGGATGCTCTATGAACAATTGGTAGACGATCTGCGCACACTTTCCCGCCGCAACCGCGCGAACCTCGAGAGAGACATCCACATTCTGATGCTTTACAAGTGGAAACAGATGCCACAACAGACCATTCGGCGCTTCCCCTGTCTCAGAAGCATAGGTGAACGCGTTATCGAGATCGTTTCAAGCCGGCAATTGCTTGCTCTGAAAGATATTGGCAAATACTGATTTTTTTTGAGATGATTGGAGCACTGGATCGAACACTATGGACAACAGGCAAAAGGAGACACCGACCGGCAGACTTGGGCGCTTGCTGGCTTACCTTATTACGGCAGAAAGCAGTAAAGGTGAAAACAGACAGCCGCCAGCAACACCTGCGGACGAGTCATTCATCGAAAAGCTCAAGACAAGACGACAAGCCCTGCTGAGAAGTGACGGTGACGGAAAATGGTCCGAACTGTGTCCAGACAGCGCGTGCCTGACTGAACAATCCTATCTCGAGGGCAATGTTGATTTCTTTGTATCTTTCGTGACTGTCGCTTCGACCTCCGGCACAGAATTTGACTGCCAGAAACTGATGCGACATATGAACGACTGCTTTCGCTGCTTCAATACCTACGTGGAGGTCCTGGATGCCTACCACGAGGCTTCAAATGGACAAGATTAACCAGGGATGAGGTTAGATATGCCAGACTCATTGCGAGACCTGCCACACCATTGTATCGTAGATTATCTGCGCGATACCGGCAGCCCGGAAGACAGAACTCGGATTCAGACCCTGAGGGCTTCTGATCCAGGCGCAGAACTTTTTCTGAATATTATTGACGAATCACGCCACCAAGCCACCATCGGCTCCCACGCCAGCAGCAAACAGACCATCTCAATCAACTTCACACAAATGGACGAATTACTCTTGAGAATATTCTCCGGCAATGCCACATCGGAGGACAGTCAGAGATTTATCGACGCGCTGCTATTCGCGCCGGTTTTCTATCAGCGTTTGCTGGCAAAACTGCCGCTGGTCACTCCGGGACTCGTCATGGCCGAGACGCCTGAAATGGCCGGAATCGAGATGCTGCCTGACGAACAAATTTTGTCTGAGAGAATCGTAAAAAAAAGGCCATCTAATGGAGAAAGCGGCGCGCTGGCGTTGGTCGCCGCGGACTTGAAGGACGGAGTTGTCGAGTGGTGGAGTTGGCTGGTAGCTCATCCGGCCATCGCGACTGCGGGTGCGGCGATTCTAGTGATGATTGTTCTCATGCCAGCCGCAGTCAATATGTTCGGAGCGGATCCGTTTGCGAAATACGTCTATGATGACAAAATTCCGTACGAATATCGCGCCGTCATTTTCCGCACGCCAAGTGAGGAGAATGGTCCCGTTTCCGATTTCAAGAAGTTTCACCGGCAGTTTCAGATGGCCATGGGGGACTACATGGTGCGCCACTACGAGCAGGCCATTGTCCGGCTGGAAAATCTGCTGCCATTAGTGCGGCGGCTCACCGCCGAAGGCAATTCCCCCGAGGCGGCCCAGAATTTTCGAGATTATTACTTTTACCTGGGTGTATCGCATTTAGCGATGGCGAGAAGTCGCAATTCAGAAATGACTTCGGAAACAAGGGAGACTCATGGCCATCGTGCCGTCGAACACCTGGTGCAAGGCAGAACCTTCGCCGAACGCATGCAACTCAACCAGCTTGATCGCGAGACGTATTTTCTGGGAGTCGCCTATGGCTTCACAGGTCAAAATGAGCTAGGCGAACAGGAACTGAGCCGAATTGACACTGAGAGTGAATTTAATGATGACGCTATCTCACTGATGCGAGTATGGTCGGAAGCTGACCCAGTTGCGAATAGCACAAATGATTAGTGATTGACCAAAAACCGCCCTGTGCTGTCATTCCCGCAGATTGTAGCTGGAATCATCTTCGTGAGAGCAAGTGTAAAGCATGCCCCGGCAAGTTCTTGAGCCGGGGATTGCCGGAATGACAAAAAAAGCGAGTTTTCGGCCAATGGCTAACTAAACGGAGGGAAAACGATGGCAAACGGCACATCTAATGTCAACACTTTCGCGAAAGGAGTGAAAAAACCAAGGCGGGCAAGAGTCGTTCTCACCAGGCATGAACTGGGACGGCTCGATGAATTCGACTTCCCGGAATCCGACTACGACTATGAGTTTGAAGAAGGTCAACTCACTGGCCTTCACCGGCCAATCTTTCTGATTCGGAGCGGCGACCAGAACATTAACGGTAGTTTCGTCTCGGCCAGGGTCAGCAAATTGGGCGGCAGGAATGACAAGACGACCGTGATTCTCGTTATCGACGAAAGAACCGTGGTCAAGATGAGTTTCAAGAAAGCCGTTACGCTCGGTCTGAAAGACCGAAACAATCCGTTCGGAGTCGTTTTTCACAAGGGCGCGAACCGGCGGGTGAGCACACTAACCATTGGTTTCTCAGAACCTCTATTTTTCAAGAAGCGTCTCGAGTTGTTTGTCAAGGTGAACGAGAGCAGCGTGGAGGCGTTTGAAGCCGAGGTGGTCTGGGCATCTGAAGAAGGCGGCGATGGTGAACCTCCAACTGGTCCAGGCAACGGCGAAGCACCATTTCCCTAGACCCTAGGGGAGACATGGCCGCAAATACAAAAAGGCAAAGGTCTGTGCACGATTTGGGCGGTGGCATGCTTTCATCGCCCAAACATAAATCTTAGGAGAGCTAGTCATTTGCAATCCTGCTTCCGTTGCTTGATTTGCGAACTGCAAGTGGTGGTCTTCATTCTGGCGATGCCAATGTTGGCATACCCCGCCCAGCAGGGGGACGATTCGACAATGATGTCGCGTTTCTATGCGGAGCTCGAGCGTGTAGTAGCGGATTCGTCTGGCGACTTGATTGCAGTACTGCAGGATTTCATCATACGCAACCCACAATTTGACCGCGCCTACAACAACCTGCTCGAGCACTATCGGTTTACCGACCAACTGCCTGAAGCCAAATCTTTTTTTGGAGAGTTGGCCAAAAAGAAGCGCAATTCGCGCAATGGCCGCTGGATGCTTGCCAAGATTGCCGAGTTTCGCAACGACCCGCAGGCGGCTCTACAAGCCTTTATGCAGGCGTTGCGAAACTCGCCAGGGCCAGAGTTACTCACCGATTTCCTGCTGTTCGACCTTAAGAACTTCAAGAAGTACAGCACGGTTGAATTCAGGGCCGAATTAAACCTCGACCCTGAGTTGCGGGATCTTGCAGATGCCTTGCACACTTTTTTGAACCTGGATTTTGGCAAAGCAACCCAGCAATTGGAGCAACTACCGGAGAGGATTTTGCACCATCCGGCAACTCTGTACAACTTGGGCTATTGTTACTACCGACAACGGCAAAATGAAACCGCCGAATTGTGGTGGCGAAAGGGACTTGAACTTTCGCGTCAGTTGGGGGATCGCAAATCAGAAGCCAAGCTATTAATGGTCTTGGGTATTCTGAAACGAAATTCCAGGAACCCGCACGAAGCCCTTGCCAACTACGATTCATCGTATGCTATTGCTCGGGGAATCAACGATATCCCAAGCCTGGAATACCTGGCAGGAAACAGGGCCATTATTCATCGCGACAATAGTGAATACGCAAAGGCCGATACGCTTTTTCGCCAGGCCATCTCGTATTCCGAACGCTTGAAGTCGGATTGGAAGTTGTCAGTCTGGTATTCTCACATGGGCTTGTTGTTTTATCTGAAGCAGCAATATGATGAAGCGCTGAAGTACTATGATTTGAGCGCCCAATTTGCGCAGAAATCCAACAATCAACAAAAGTTGATCGAAGCTTTATTGAACCAAGCAGACATCAACAAAATTGCAGGACAGACCCGACTCGCGGCAAGGCTCTACGCCCAAGCCTACGACATTTCGACCAGTAAGAACATTGTCGAGTTCATCCGCAGGGCGCGGGAGGGTTTGGCCGACACCTATCGTCTTGAAGGCAGAAATAGAGAGGCAAGAGGCATATACAATGGTCTCCTCAATTCCCCTGTTTTTCAGGATGGCTATCTAAGGCGTCGCGCTTACTGGCATTTTCAAATTGCCAGAAGCTGTCTCGCCGAAAAGGTATACACCGATGCCAAGTCACACCTTGAGCGGGCGCATAAGCTGGCCAGATCGGGTGAATCAGATAACCTGGCGCTCTGGTCCTCAATCTATTTGGGCCGGATGCAGTTTCTCGAAGGTAGGTTGGCTGACGCCGAGGAGCAGTATCTCAGCGCCCTGGAAAGAACCAAGCCAGATAACACAGACGCCGAGTCCGCCATTCATGTTGGCCTTGGCGAAGTCCACAAAACGAATGAAGACATTCCCGAAGCCATTCAAGAATTCAAAATAGCGGCAAGCATTATCGAGAAAACGAGAGCAAGGCTCAAAACCGAACAGTTCAGAGTTGCCTATTTTGTGGATGCATCGGAAGTCTACGAAAACATCATAGACTGCTATCATCAGCTCTATGTCGGTTCCGAGAAGCCGGACATGCTGGATAGTCTGTATTTGTATTTGGAAAGCACTCGTGGGCGCACCCTACGTGAACTCCGACGCCAGAGAATGGCGACCCAAAGCAGACCGATGCAGGAACGTATTGCTTCGGGTTATGGCCAAGTCTGTCAAAATCTGCAACGTAGACAGCGAGCGCTGCGTCAACAAGCACAAAAGACTGTATTCAGTGACAGCGCCTTGAGTCAACAGCGAGCTGACATCGAGATAAGCCGATTAGCCCTGATTGAGCAGCGTCTTCGCCTGACTGAAAACTTACCTGCCTTTAAGGGCGTGCAGGAATCACCACAGCAGGCGTTGTTTGGAACCGCTACCCAGGCGGCGCATCGTGATTACACAATCTTACTCTACCATCTTTCAGAAGAATCAGCTTTTGTCCTTGCGCTCACGAGAAAAGGCATAGAGTTCATTCCACTGACGACGACGGAAACCGAGATTGAGTCTGCTGTCAACGCCCTCATGGCTCCGCTGCATGAATTCACACGCGAGACTTTCGCTGAAACGCGCTTCAATGCAGATATCGCTTTCAACTTATTTGAAAAACTATTTTCTCCTGTGGAAGCCGCCGTCGATTTGTCCCGAAATCTGGTAATCGTGCCAGACATGAGTCTACTGAATCTACCGTTCGAAATGCTGCTCACGCAGCCGCCGGACCGGCCAGCTTTTACTCCAACGGATAAGCCAACCTACGCCCAGCACTTCTTGCAGAAGCGTTACGCATTCACATACAATCCCAGCAGCCTGCTCCTGGAAAGGGGATCTCGCTGGCGGTTGCAGCGGCCGAGCATTGCGGTCTATGCAAATCCTCTGGCGCAACCTTCTCTAAGTACAGATCGAAACAACCACACAAATCGACAACCCGAATCCTTCGCGGCAACTAACTCGGACTCAGCGAGTCACATCCGGCAGATCTATCTGCGGAACACCGGCATTTCACTGGAACCGTTGCCGTTTGCAGGTGTCGAAGCAGCCAGAATCGCCGAAATCGCGCCATGGTGCGAACTCTACGAAAAAGATGCAGCCACGGAGACTTCGTTTCAAAATGCCGTGGACTACGATATCCTGCATTTTGCCACGCACGGCTTTGTCGATAGTACCTATGATGCGTTCAGCGGCCTGGTTTTATCGGCGGGACCGGACGCAACCGACGACGGCTTCCTGATGGGCTATGAGATAGCGGGACTCAACTTGGACGCTGACCTGGTTACTTTGAGCGCCTGCGAGACCGGCAGAGGCAAACCCGTCGCCGGTGAGGGCACTCTTGGGCTTCCTAGACTCTTCTTAAGTGCGGGCGCCAAATCGGTGCTCATGACTCGTTGGAAAATCGTCGATTTGGTTTCATCACAGCTCATGCCTGAGTTCTACAAACTCTATCTCCTCGACGGGCTGCGCAAGAGTGAAGCGTTGGCGAAAGCAAAGCGCGGCATGATTTCGGATACGCAGCCACGGGGCGACCTCCACTATCAGCACCCCTTGTTCTGGGCGGCCTTTACCATGTTCGGCGACCCAGGCGAGCCAGACGGCAGCTATCCACGCATCTTGCTGCTATTGGCGACACTTGCCACCATTATGATTCTCCTAGTGGTTGCAGCTCGATCTCGAAGACAGAGGTCTAATTGACGAACTAAATAACTTCGGCGCCTTTTGGCGAATCTCTCACAATTCATATCTGAGGAGATAATTGATGAAATACGCACAGAAGAACGCCAACGCTTTAGGTGTGTTGCTTTTCGCAATCATGGCATGCATGGCCGGACTGCAAAAACCGCTACTGGCTGGCAACGGCCGCTTTCACGACGGCAAGTTCGACATCATCGTCACCTTGGACCCATTCGTCACGGACGCGGACATCGATCGAATAACAGCACGCCTGACACAGGCAAGTCGAATTCTTTTCGATGCCACCGATGGCCAGGCTCGCTTGGGACATGTGTTCGTTCTAAGAAATAACGTTGGTTTGGAATTCGCGGACATGTACATCCAGAAGACCCGCACAACCGCTCCTTCCGGTGACGCAAATGTCACCGGACAAATAGGCCAGGTGGGACTGAAAAGTGTCTATATCTGGACAATTGACGATATCAGCGACAAGGAAGATATTGATGAAAGAGCCGCTGTAACCATTGCTCATGAATTTGGACACTACTTTTTTGATCTGCGCGATGAGTACAGAGACAGGGATGGAGACAAGTCGAGCAGCAGTGAATGCGTTACTGATGATACCGGGGCTACATGCACAACGCCTCCTTTGTCCTCCGGCGTGGCAGAGGCCGGTCCTCCGGCTTTCACAGGTTGTCTAATGGACGACTTTAAAGAGGACGACGTTTACTTTGACGCTGAATCCACGCCCGTCCACACAGTCACCGAGTTTTGCTGGTCCGGTAACCACGACCCCGACTGTGATACCCATCAACATGCAGACCATGACGGCAAGCCGTGCTGGGAGACGATCGCAGAGGCCTACGATGATATCGATGCCCCCAGTGACGATGGGGTAGCCACAGCGCCTAACCCTAATCCACTACCCGATTGTTCGGATGCTCTCTCGGAGAACTGTTTTTCTCCGCCAGATTTCTCCGTTCCGGACGCACCAAAAGTGAAGATTGTCTTGCTGCTCAACAATTCTGGCAGCATGAATGGTTCGGGAGCTGACGGCACACCCAAATTAGAGAACCTGCGCCTATTCTCAGAGTTATTTATCGATCTTCTCATTCCTGGCATCAAAGGTGCAGACTTCGCGGACGTCGAGCTTGGGGTCATTTCGTTCAACCACACAACTCAACAACGACTCGGACTCACGACACTGACAGACGATGCGATGGTCATCGCAAATGCAAAAGCCGCGGTGTCGTTCAGTGCGACAGGGTGGACGAACATCGGAGGAGGCATGGTTGCGGCTAAAGATATGTTCGTGGCCGCCACCAGCCAGGGACCGGAAATTATCATTCTGGTCACCGATGGTTTTCACAACTATCCGCCCGGTGATCCCAATTTCGAACCTCTCGCCGTTCTCCCTGACATAGTCAGTGAAGGCATCCTTCTGCACACCGTATCATTAGGCGGCTCCACGGACGAGGCAATGCTGCAGCAGATCGCACAAGAGTCGGGAGCCACGTTCTGGGCATCGGAGAATTCAGTGGGCTTTGGGGAACCATTTATGGCGCTCGCTGCGCTTGTACAAGGTGGCTCTGATCTGGACCAGCCGCAGACAGAGCCGTTCGATGATGAAGAGTATGAGGGCGCAGACGCAAAAGCAATCGAAGGCCAGGTGGTTAGCTTGCGCGCTGTGTTACCGCCGGACAAGATAACCTCGGCAGACACGCTCGAGTTGCGGCCCGTGTTCGTCGAAACGGGGCTGGCACAGGCAAATTTCTCTCTCATTTGGTCCACAGCGCAAGAGAATCTGGAGTTAATTGCAATTGCTCCCGACACCACCATAATCTCCACCAAAGATTTGCGAGCCGGTAGATCTCTCGACATCAGACTCAACGAAAGCGACCGCTATCTTAGTTTTGCAATCCCGGATCCGCAAAGCGGATTTTGGAACTTCGCGATCCTAGATTTGACACGCGAGATTCAAGCGGATTTTCTCTTCCAGCCAACTGGCATCAGCCGGGACGTTCAGGTTTATGCCACCGCACAAAAAATCACCGCCAGAGTAAACGTCAACCCGCAACTCGCCACTCGGACCGAGAGAAAGACTCTGGCTGGCATCCAACTGGAAGCCGTTGCCCGTGACCATTTGCCTCTACTCAACATATCCGTATTTGCAACAATGGTCACTCCGACGGGACGCTCCAGATTTTTCCGCCTCAGGGATGACGGTAACCGACAACTTGGAGATCGCTTCGCGAACGATGGCATCTTCTCCCGGTTTGTTTCTCGCTTGGAAAACTTTGGCAACGGTGGCTATGAATTTGAAGTCGAATTCGTCATCGACTCGACCCAGGCAAGGTTTCTACCAGGCGAAGAGCCGGGTTCCAGTACCAATGGTGCCGAACTCTTCACCTTAACGCCACGTAGCTTCACACGTCATTTTCAGGCCGTGGCAGTCGTGACGGAGTTACCCGAAGATACATCGGGAGACAAAGACAAGGACACTATACCGAACGACCGGGATGGTTGCGGTCCTGACGACGATCAGGATGGGGACGGTAAACTAAACTGCGAAGACCGAGACTCCGACAATGATGACCACTCCGATAGAGACGAAGGAGAGGACGATAGCGATGGAGACGACATCGTTAATTTTCTAGATTCTGACTCGGACAACGATACTGTGCCGGATATCGACGATCCTTTTCCCTACGACCCCAACCACGGCCTTGCCTACGGCGTCGATGACGACAAACAACGGTTTATCGAACTAAACCTGCGTGCAAATCCACCGACCTTCGTGGACCTGGGAATCGTCGTCAATATTACCAGTGGCAAAAAAGTAGAACAAATGGAAGCGCTGGCTTGGGATTCTGATTCACAGCAGCTCCTGGTTTTCTCCAATAGCCCGCGAGCACTCTACAAAATCGATATCGGCGATATTCCAACGGAAGCTGGGGATACCCGCATTCCAGCAAAACTGATAGGGAAAGTCGATAAGGAGATCACAGGGATGGCAATTCATCCCCAAACCCACAAGTTGTTCGTAATCGAAAGTGACGAACGACTTGGCAAGCTGAACAAGACAACCGCCAAGTTTACTTTGATCGATGACATCGGATTCAAGGATGTTCAGGGACTCGCCTTTTCGAACAATGCGGAGATCAGATTGTACGGCGTTGAAATAACGACGGACAGGCTCGTTCGAATAGATCCTGCAAGCGGTCTGGGCACGCTAGTGCACCCAATCAATGAAATCGGATTCGAAGATGTTGAAAGTCTTTCCTTCGACAAGACCGGAAGGCTCTATGGATTCAGCGAGGGGACACACAAGTTTGTTGAGATCAACACACGCTCAGGAATCGGGACGGCCCTGCCAGTGACAGTCACTCACGATTTTGATATCGAGGGCTTGGCTTTTGTCCTGAAGGATTAAGACTCTCTGGGGATTATTCACGGTGAGTCGCGACAGTCTGCACAGGCGCGCATGCTCGTTCTTCTACCCTAAATTCGCCCGCAGCCATCGCTCCACCTCCGCAACAGCCATGTCCTTGCGGCGGGAATAATCTATCGCCTGGTCGGCCGCAATCCGCCCAACCGAGAAATACTTCGCCTGCGGATGCGCAAAATAAACACCACAAACAGACGCCGCCGGAGCCATTGCAAATGTCTCAGTCAAAGAGACACCTGTGACTTCCTCCGCCGAGAGCAAGTCGAACAGAATTCGCTTCTCCGTGTGATCCGGGCAGGCGGGATAGCCCGGCGCGGGGCGAATACCCCGGTAACGTTCCCAAATCAAATCTTCGTCGGTGAAGGATTCATCCGAGGCGTAGCCCCAGCATTGCTGGCGCACTTTCTCGTGCAGGAGTTCGGCAAATGCCTCAGCCAGCCGATCCGCCAGAGCTTTGACCATGATGGCGTGGTAGTCGTCGTGGTCTTTTTCGAAACGGGCGACCAGCTTGTCGGCGCCCAGTCCAGCCGTGACGGCAAACGCGCCGATGTAATCGTGGACGCCAGATGTCTTGGGCGCAATGTAATCCGCAAGCGCCTGGTTTGGGTGATTGCCGGTCTTTTGCGTCTGCTGGCGCAGGGTGTGCACGGTTGTCAGAAGGGCATTTCGGCCTTCATCGCTGTAGATTTCGATATCATCCCCAACTGAGTTTGCCGGAAACAAACCAACCACGCCATTCGCGACAACCAGGCCTTTGTCAACGATTTCATCCAGCAGTCTGTTGGCATCGGCAAACAGCTTGCGCGCCTCCTCGCCGACAATTTTATCGTCCAGGATTGTCGGATATTTTCCACTCAACTCCCAGGTGGAAAAGAAGGGCGACCAGTCAATGTAACCGCGGATTTCGGCGAGCGGGTACTTCTTGAACGCTACCGTTCCCAATTTCGAGGGCGTCGTGATGTCTTCCTGGCGCCAATCGATGGCGACTTTGTTCTTTCGAGCCGCTTCCAACGAGATGATGGACTTCGCTTCAGTGCGGCGCGCATGGTCTGCCCGGACTTTCTCATACTCTTTTCGGTACTCATCCAGGTATTTCTCACTTTGCTGTTTTGAGGCAACCAGGTTGCTCACCACCGGCACGCTACGCGAGGCGTCCAAAACATGAATCGTTGGCCCTGAGTAATTGGGATCGATTTTGACTGCCGTGTGTACCCGCGAGGTGGTGGCCCCGCCGATGAGCAGCGGCGTCTTGAAGCCAAGCCGCTCCATCTCGCCGGCGTTGTATACCATTTCGTCGAGGGACGGGGTAATCAGTCCGCTTAGTCCAATAATATCGACATTGTCTTCCTGCGCCCGCCTCAGGATATCCTCGCACGACACCATGACCCCAAGATCAATGACTTCATAGTTGTTGCATGCCAGCACCACACCGACGATATTCTTGCCAATGTCGTGCACGTCTCCTTTGACAGTTGCCAACAGAACTTTTGCACGCGAACTGGCGCCTTGGGATGCCTTTTCCTTGTCGATGAACGGTGTCAGGTAGGCCACGGATTTCTTCATGACGCGGGCGCTCTTTACGACCTGCGGCAAGAACATCTTGCCGGAGCCAAACAAATCACCGACGACATTCATGCCATCCATGAGGGGCCCTTCGATCACGGAAATCGGCTTGTCGTACTTCAGCCGAGCCTCCTCGGTGTCCTCTTCAACGTAATCGACAATGCCCTTTACAAGCGCGTGTCGGAGCCTTTCCTCCACAGGCGCATTCCGCCATTCAGCCTGTTTTTCTTCCGAAACGCTATCGAACTGCACTCTCTCGGCGAATTCGACCAGCCGCTCCGTGGCATCCGGGCGGCGATTCAGGAGCACATCTTCCACCAACTCAAGCAAATCCTCCTGAATCTCCTCGTACACTTCAAGCTGTCCGGCGTTGACAATGCCCATGTCCAAACCGGCGGCGATAGCGTGGTAAAGAAACGCTGAGTGCATGGCCTCCCGCACCGGATTGTTGCCGCGAAAGGAGAAAGAAACGTTGCTGACGCCGCCACTGACGCTGGCTAGCGGCAGATTATCTTTGATCCATTTTGTGGCCTTGATAAAATCAACGGCGTACGAGTTGTGTTCATCGATGCCAGTGGCAACCGTCAGGATGTTCGGATCGAAGATGATGTCCTGCGGCTGAAAACCCACTTCCTGCGTTAGAATCTTGTAGGCGCGGGCGCAAATCTCAATCTTGCGCTCAAATGTCGCTGCTTGCCCATCTTCGTCAAAGGCCATGACAATCGCAGCCGCGCCATATTCAAGAATCATGCAAGCATGCTCCTTGAAGACATCCTCGCCTTCCTTCAGGCTGATGGAATTGACAATTCCCTTGCCCTGCATGCAGCGCAGGCCGGCCTCAATCACGCTCCACTTCGACGAATCCAACATGATCGGCACGCGGGCGATTTCCGGCTCTGTGCTGAGCAGGTTCAGAAACTTCACCATCGCAGCCTCTGAATCGAGCATGCCCTCATCCATATTGATGTCGATCACCTGTGCGCCGTTTTCGACTTGTTGCCGAGCCACTGACAAAGCCTCTTCATAATTGCCTTCCATAATCAGGCGGGCAAACTTGCGCGAACCGGCGACATTGGTCCTCTCCCCAATATTGACGAAATTCGTATGCTCCGTCAAGGTTAGCGGCTCGAGGCCACTCAAACGCAAATAAGTTTTGACTTCGGGCAGGGCTCTTGGTGGAAACTTTGCCGCGACCTCTGCTATCGCTTTGATGTGTTCCGGGGTCGTGCCACAACAGCCGCCGACCATATTGACAAATCCGCTGGCCAGGAATTCTTCGAAAAATTCCGCCATGATTTCAGGTGTTTCATCATAACCACCAAATTCGTTGGGCAACCCCGCGTTCGGATAGAGAGTGGTCGGCAGCGGCGCGATGCGTGAGAGTCGCTCAACAAATGGGCGCATCTGTTGTGCGCCAAGCGCACAGTTCAGGCCGATGCTGAGCAGATTGCGCGTATGCGAGACAGAGTTCCAGAAGGCCTCGGTGGTCTGCCCAGAGAGGGTTCGGCCGCTGGCATCGACGATGGTGCCTGAAATCATAACCGGCAGACTAGTTCCGGTGTGACGAAAATACTCTTGAATGGCGAACAAGGCCGCTTTGGCGTTGAGCGTATCGAAAATCGTCTCGACCAAAAGAATATCCACGCCACCTTCTACCAGGCCGCGAGTTTGCTCATAGTAGGCCGCCGCAACCTGTTCGAACGTGACAGCTCGAAAACCGGGATCATTGACATCGGGCGACATGGACAGGGTTTTGTTGCCTGGTCCGAGCGCGCCGGCTACAAAGCGCGGCTTTTCTGGCTGTTTGGCGGTGTATTGCTGCGCAACCTGTTTCGCGATGCGGGCAGATACAAGATTGATCTCATAGGATTTCTCCGACAGATGATAGTCCTCCTGTGAGATGCCATTCGCGTTGAAGGTATTGGTCTCGATTAGATCCGCGCCGGCATCTAAAAAAGTGCGGTGAATTTCCTGAATCACTTCCGGCTTTGTGATGGAAAGAAGATCGTTGTTGCCCTTCAAGGCGTGCGGATGGTCTTTGTACGCCTGGCCGCGGTAATCTTCGTCGGTCAGGTTGTATTGCTGGATCATGGTGCCCATGGCGCCATCCAGCACCAGAATACGCTGCTTCATGATGTCTTGCAGCAGTCGGAAGGTAGGATTCATCGATGAAACGCGCCTATTTGTTCGAGTCAAAATTGGAATACGAAAGGTATGAAACAAGGCGTAGGATTGCAAGCGAATTGGAGACGATTACAAATTCTTCAACCGCCTGCCCGCAGGGTGAAAGCGAGTTCGTTTTCGTTCAGGGTGCAAGTGGGCTTTGGGAACCTGAATCAAGCAGGCCCGAGAATCTGAACACATGCAGTCCGCTGCCGGTGTCACTCACATAGATCTTGCCGTCAGGGGCAAATGGGTAAACCCCGAATGCGCCGGCAAAAACCACCGGGCCGCTCAGTTGGGAAGTGTCGAATGACTTCACGACTTTGGGTTGCGCCGGATCGGAAACATCGAACACACGAAAACCGGCTGTGTAGTAGGAAACAAACGCATAGTCGCCGACCACATAAAGATTGTGCACCGAGGAACCGGGGTCCGCGAACTCACCGACTTTTGCCGGATCACCCACGTCGCTGATGTCCCAAACGGTGATATCGGCAGGCACGCCGTTGCGGTCAGCCAGCTCATCACAGATAAACAAGTGGCGGCCATCTTCTGTTGGCCAGCCGCTGTGGTGAAAGGCGATGAATGGCGCCGTGATGGCGCCCAGCAACCTGGGATTGTTCGGTTGCGAGATGTCGAAAATATTGGTAGAGGCTCCTTCCGCAAAGTCATACCAGCGATTGCCGATTACCGTCGCATCATGGCCGCCCTGGCCGCCCTGCCACAGCAACCGCGGACTGGTGGGAGCAGACAAATCATAAATGCGCTGCGGACTGCTGGCAGTCTCGAGAAACATCAAACCGTTGTCTGAAATGAAAATATTGTGAGAGGTCGGGAAATTGCCAACCACAGTTGGCGCGCTCACATCAGAGATATCGACGATCGCCGCCTGGCCGCCGCTGTTGCCATCGACTGCATAGACATAGTGCTGCCAGACCTTGACGTCAAATCCGGGAACGGTGTTGATCATCGCGACTTGTTCAGGCCGTTTCGGGTCGCTGACATCGATGATGTAAAAACCGCTGCCGGCGTCTGCAGCAACCCTAAAACCACCGAAGCCGACGATGGCATACTCCTTCTGCGAAACTGCATCGATGTAGCCCCAAACGTCCGTCAGCCCGCCCGCCAGAGGTAGATTTGACAGGCGCTCCAGTTTCAGAGAATCATCGCTTGAAGAACAGCCGGCAAAGAGAATCGTAGCTCCAAGCAGCACCAGACTAATATATTTTTTCATTATCAGTTTCCGTAATTCGATAGCAAATCCGGGCTATATACAACTCCGGCAGTGGGCTTCTTCCGGGCTCAGCGCCCTCGCTTGAGAATTTTGCGCAGCTTCTTCTCTTCAACCCGATACTTGAACAGCTTCCTGCCGTCAATAAAAACGACCGGGATCTGCTCTTTGTAAATCTCAAACAGTTCCCGGTCGTTTGTAATGTCAGTCTGAAGGAATTCGAATGGAATCTCTTGCTTCACCTTCAACAGGATTTGCTTCGCCACCTCACACAAGTGGCAATCGGGTTTGGAATATATCTCAACCGTTATCGCCTTCGCTCTCCTGCTTAACAAACTCCTCATACTCCATCTTCTTGTACCACTCTTCAGCTAGAAATTTCACGACGACATTGAACTCATCAGCAGGGATAAAACCGGCTCGCTTACCGAGGAATTCACCTTCAGCACTCATGAAAGCCGTCATCGGATAGCCTGTTACGCCGAACATCATCGCCAATTCGCGACCTGAGTAGCTGGCATCCTTATACTTAAACTTCTCTGCCGTTTCAGCATTGACCTTGGCCAGAATGAGGTTCTTTTTGGCGTACTCCATGACGTCTTTGTTGCCATAAGTGTCTTTGTCCATAACCTTGCACCAGTGGCACCAGTCCGTGTAGAAATCAATGACCAATAATTTATTTTCTTTCTTGGCGCGCTCCATTCCGACATCAAAGGCGTGCCATTCGACTTCACCTTTCTTCTTGGTTCCGGCGTCCGCACTACCGACGTTGGTCGTGGCTTTGAATGAGAAAAATAACACTGGCAGCAAAATCGCAGTTGTCGTCAAAATCTTGTTTTTCATGTCCTTGTCCTTCACAATTCCAGTTTCATCGAATAATCGCGAGTCTTCCCACAATCTCTTTCTGGCTAACGCCGTTCGCTCCCTGCGCTTTGGCGATCAGCTTGTAGAGGTAAACGCCATTGGCTGGGGCATCCCCCTGGGCGTCACGACCATCCCAATCTACCATGTTAAAACCGTTGCGTGCGGCGGGATATTCCACGGTCTGAATCAATTGTCCGGCAACGGTGTAAATTCTGATTTCGACTTCGGAATCCTGGCTCGAAAAAAACGTAAACGTCGTTCGGTCACGAAACGGATTGGGATAATTCATCACTTCCCGGAGTACCAAGCCCTGTTCATGTACTACCAGCACTTCCGCCGACGCGGTCGAAGAGTTGTTGGAATTGTCCCAAGCCTTCACTACCAGGGTGTGCCGCTGCTCACCATCAAAAGAAAGGCACGAGATAGTGCGGCCGGCAATATCCACCTCTTCGGGAAAATTCATGGGAAATTCAATCCTACCCCTGACGTGGTCGCCCTCATCGAACTGGAAGAGATCTGTCAGATCTATGATGTCGGTCCCTTGGGAGCGCTGCAACTGCGACAGACAGGTTTCGTCATTCGGGTCAATGTTCAAAGTCAGCCGGTGGCCAATTTCTCCAGCGATATTGATGCCACTCACAGTATCGGCTAGTTCCACAACCAGGGTCACATTTTCTTCAACGATATCCCCCGTATTAAAATTTTCGTGCTCTCTGAAGAATATCTTGACCTCGGGCCCCTGACCGTCCACCAAATTGCTCGTGCTGCTGCTAACGTTTATGTCATCCCGGAACCCGGCGCCATCGACCTCATCGTTCCAGAAATAGGTGCTCACTCTGGCCTGACGGCCACCATAAGAGATGTCCTTTGGCACGATGAACCTGGCCTTGAACTTGCCGTTTTGAACAGGAACCGTGCCCCGGTAGATTGAATTGCCAGGCAGGAAATATCGCTGTACGCCTCCCGCCTCGGGCTGGTGCTCGACAAATTTCCGGGAATCAAAGGTATTGACAAACGCGGTGCCGTTGAAATCGCTTACCAAGCTGCTATCTTGTTGAATTTCGCCGACAATTTCAACCGTGGACAGCGCAATAACGGAATCCGGGGTCATGGAAGTAATGACGGCTTCCATCTGTGGCACAGCCAGCCGCAAGGTTGGATCCCCGTAAATATGGTACTTTTCGTCGTTAGTACGGTTGTTGTTCTGAATGCGTGCCTGAATAAAGGCATCCCCGATGCGCATTGTGCGGCCGGCCTCTTTAAACAGGTTGTTGTAGTATCGCGTGTTGAACCCAAAGTTGGTGCTCGAGAAAACCAGCCGGGTGGACGAGACCATGGCGATGGCGCCGCGGTCTTCTACCAGCAACAATTCTTCGGCTTGACTTTGCGCGATTGGGTCATCGAACAGCGCCCAGTCACAAGTGGCGGCGACGAAGAAAATCAGCTTTCCCTGGTTTTGCACCAGGTCGTTATCCGCCTTTTCAAAAATTCGCTCGTGAGCCCACAAGGAGGAGTTGCCGTGGCCGACATAATTGACAATCAGCGAACCCTGATTCATCTGGCGCAGAAGGGCTTCCTTGGCAGCCGGCTTGGTAAAGCCACCCACTGCAGCACTGACAACTTTGGGAAACTCGGAAAGAAATATCTTCTGCACATTGAATCGTGGCGGCACGGAATTCTCGGACAGCCGCTCTGCCTGCGGAATGTGCAGACCAGCATCCTGTGCACTCGGTCGGCCACCGCCTACCAGTTCGTCATCGCCGACCACGGTGACGGTATTGCGCCAGATGCCGCGCGCCGATTGCGTTTCATAGGCAATAATTTTGTCGATGGCGTTTTTCGCATCGACAATTGTCCTGGAGTTGAGCCGGCCGATTGCCATATCCATCACAGAATTGCCCGGTACATCGTTCTCACGCGTGACATAAGTATACCAACTGTCAGTCGTTCGGCTTTCCAGTTCACCTAGAACAGTTCGATTTGCGTCGCCTAACTCATCTGTTTGGTAGGTCGGGATGAAGTTGACATTGCTATTCTTGTAGTCATAGCTGCCGTCACCAAACAGGACGACATACATTGGGGGGATCTGCCAGGTCTCAAAGGCGAACTTCAGAAAATCCCGGATGGCGCCCGGGTCCACGAGACCGCCTGAGAAATTATCATAAATATCATTAACCCGGACGACCCGTGTTGGCAACTGATTGGTTGGGCTACTGTTTTCGCGATAGCTTTCGAGGCGCTCAGCCTGTGAGAAAAAATCGTTGTGGGTGATGATGACAAGTTCACCGGGATCCGTATCATCCAAACCGGGGTCGCGCAAATCGAGAAACTCGTGTATCTCGAAACTATCGATGCTCTTGAATTGCTGCGGGCTGAGACACGCATATCTTTTCGGCGCTGTTGCCTGTTGCACATCCGTGAAGACGAGAGTCCCGGCGGAAATACTCGTACCTGTGATTTCCGTGACGGCTGAAAAATCCGTCACATCAAACAACCTGAGGCTGGAATCCGTGAAGCCATTGACGCGGTAGGTCTGGGAGCCACTCGCGGGTGACACGGTAAAAAGCAGGGCATTATCTATGGCTTGCAGGCGCGCTGTGTAAATGACTTCCACCCAGTCGAGAAATGCCTGGCCAAAAGTGGATGAGTGGGCGTAAGCCAGTTCGAGCGTGTTGTCTCCGGCAACAAGAGCATTCGCAAGCACAAACGCCTGATCTGTCATCTTGATACGAAGGAAGTCACCGCTAAAATCGCCGAGAAGTCCGGTGAATGTCGTGCTTCCCACGGTATTGTTGTTCATGCGAGCGGTAAATCGGTGGCTTCCCTGGTTCAGTGCGGCAAATCGAAATTTGAATTGCGCTTCCTCGGCAGGAACGGCGTTGGGCATAGCCAGGCTCCAGGTATGCGATCGACTGAACTCATCAACAGCGAAACCCTGGCCGAACCAGTTCAGCCCTGAGCGCAGGCGGTTGTTTTTCTCTTCCTCAATCACGGCTAGCCCGGCGTAGGATTCCGTTATCTGAGGTACCGGTGATAGAGAAGCAACGGAGGCCATTCTCTTACCAGCATCACCGCTGTTCAGTGACAGCCAATACAGGTTGCTGAAACCGTAATGGTTAATGTAATGCGAGAAACCGCCATCTTGAATGTCATAGTCCCAGCCGGAGACGCCCTTGCCGTAGAAAATAATCGAGTCATCACGATCAAAGCTTCCGTCGCCCCCATCATCAACGATGATGGCATTCTCAACCAGGCCCGCCGGACGCGGGTCATCCGGGTTTCGCGGCACTTCCCGCCCGCCGTTGTTGAATAGCCTAATTTGGTCCGGGTCAATGGTACTTAGGTTGAGGCCGGAGATGTTCGCCTCCAGGGTGCGGCCATCAATCCGGTAAATGCCTTCTTCCTGAATACTGAACCGGTAGTTAGTGCTGTTTTGCTGCAACGATGACTTTCGCAGAGAGTTCATCGCGGGACGAGGAACTCGCCAGGATTTGGCCTGCTGGTAATTCAGGAGCAAATTGTCATACGTCTCTTCCTCTGTCTGAGACCGCGCAGCAAAAGATGGCTGGGCAGCGGTCTTGCCGCCCACAAAATCGAGTCGTACCACCACGCGCTTCAGCCGCACCACCCTTTTCTGCGCCGGTTCAAACAAGGCGCCGGCAATCCGGACCCTGACAATCCGCTGGTCCCGATACTGCGAAGGCGGATCAACAGCCACGATGTTTGCCGGGAACGACGCCGTGCTATTGTAGGTTTTGGAATCAAAGACAAGCTCCATGGCGGTGCCGTCTTTCCTGCGGCCAGGCGAAAACGGCATCAGCAGCACACCATCCATGGTTTCGCGTTCCACCTCGAGAACCGTAGCCTGAACCCGGGCTCCAGCAGGAGCACCAACGACAGTGACCGCATAAGGTATTTGAGGTTGGCCTGCAACTTCATCCCAGACCGCGCCGGCAAAATCGATGGTCGTCAACTCTCCCCTGGCAGTTTCAACTGTGCGCACGTTCCATTTCGCGGGCTTGACCTCCAGGGTCACGCTTTGGCCTTGCTGACTGAGCAGAGAGACGGTTGGCTGGCCAGGATTAGCCGCCAGCATCGTCGGAGCAACAGAGAGAGTGAGCAGAGAGACGATGTACGAACGCAATAAAATGAAACGCATAGTCACACGGTGGTTGAGTTTTCTGTCTTGTCTTCGACGAAAAAGATCAGGATGAGTCCAAGCACTACTACGGCGCCATACATGCAGACGAGGAACAATCTGGGCTGTTCGGTAAATAGCAACTCATAGCCCATTCCTATGCTGCTCAAAGCCGCATAGAGCAACCCTCGAGTCGTGAACTTATCCATCAGATGCCTTTAATAACAGGACTTGGCCCAGATTTCTTCCGGGACCAGAATTGATATACGGAATATAACAAAGACGTGGGAAAAGGGAAATGAAAATCGTCGCGAAAATTCTCCTGGATGTCAGACTTTTTGGCTGTTGTACTTCTTGCTCGAGGCGAACAACACTTTGCGTGACAACTCGTTGTGTCGTCGAATTTCTTCCAACTCGGTTTTCATGAGCCTGATGCGGTCTGTTATCAGAGCCATGACAGCGCGCGCCACTTCTTTGTTCTGCTCCTGAGCGTAGAACTCGCTCAAGTCAAGAGGTTCGCCAAAATAGACGTAGACGCGTTTAAACATCTTGGGGCAGAGGGAGCCAATCGGTAGCACATCAGCCATGCCATCCAGGCAGACTGGGATGACTGTTGGATGGGTTTCGAGAACGAGGAGCCCTGCGCCGCCACTGCGGCATTTGCCGACTGAGCCATCCCGCGACCGCGTACCCTCAGGAAAGAGAATCAACCTGCCGGTCTTTATGGCTTCGGACATTTTGAAAATGGCGCCGACATCCTTCCGTCCTCTCTTGACGGGAATACATCTCCAGTTGTATGCAAACCAGCTAAGAATCGGATTTCTGAAAAAATTCTCTTCGGCCGCTGGGCTCCAAGGCAGGAAAGATGGCCAGAGCAAAGATTTCGGGAAGAACGCGACCATGCCGATCAACCAACTGTCGATCATGCTCTGGTGGTTGGAGGCAATCAAGCTATTGGAGTCCGCAGGTATATTCTCCCGCCCGATGACGGTCAACCGGCTGAAGAAGTTGAAAAACAGATAGCTCATGAACACACATGTGTTGGTGACCAGATAACTGGTTACCGGCCACGTGACTCTAAAAAGCCAACTTCGCTTTCGAGAATCCATTTTATCCTCAATTTTATTTGATTGTAAGATCTACAGAACGGAAAGTAGTCTGCGAATGTAGAAAATAAATTTCGAAAAGCAAACAGAAAAATGCCACTCCGGCCTCGTTCAGTTGGGCAAATCCAGTTGACCGCTGGCCAACTCACAGGTCAGATTTTCAATACGACCAGGGCAACATCGTCATCAAAAAGGGCTTTACCTACGAAGGATGTCAGACTTGTGATGATGCGTTCCTTCAGCTCGTCCGCCGAATCACTGGCGTTGTCGGAGATCAACTGTGACAGTCGCGTCTCTCCAAACTCTTCCCGCTCGGAATTCATCGCTTCGGTGATGCCATCCGTGTAGAAGACGAGTATGTCACCCGCCGCGATTGCGACCTGTTGCTCAATCAGGTGACCATCAAACTGGTCGCTGTTCTGCAAACCCAAACCATTGCCCTTCGGCGCCAGCAAATCCACCTTACCCATCTTTGCCCGATAGTGAACCGCAGGATTGTGGCCAGCTCGTGCGAGGGTCATAGAACTCCTCTCGAAGTCAATGAAGGCAAGCAGTGCGGTAATAAAATACTGGCGGTACAAGCGCTTTGCCACCAATCGATTGATCGCGCACAGAACTTCCTTTGGAGACGAAGGCTGGTCCAGGAGAAGTTCGAACAGGCCCTGCAGTTTGACTGCATAAAGTGCGGCAGGCATGCCCTTGCCTGAGACATCGCCTAAGATGATGGCAATTCTGCGCTCGTCGAGCTGAATGACATCGTAATAGTCGCCGCCAACTTCTTTTGCTGGTCTGTAAAATGCGGCAAGTTGGGCGCCACTAAGCGCGGGAAGATCAGGCTGCAGACTCAACTGAATATCCCGCGCAATCTCGAGTTCATCCTTTGCCAACATTTTGTCGGCCAACTCGAAGGCCAGCAGGGCGTTGACCAGCAGAAACGCAGCCAGTCCATAGAGCCAGTTTGACACCAGGGCGGCAAAGACAAAAAGCAATACCGCCACGCCGTAAAACATACGCCTTGCGGGCGTTAGTTTCATCACGAAACTCAAAAAGATGCGTTTGACAACCAGCAACAGTCTCTTGAGCGCGCGTGACCGGCCAGCCGATTTGACCATCGCACCGTCCTCAGAACCTGCGGCTGGTGCTACGCTGCTGCTGGCGTTATAGTAAGAATAGATGCCAAGCGACTCCTGTTTGAGCAGCCGTTCAATCTCAACGCGGCTCAGGCCGCTCGTATAAAGTTGGTAGAACTCCTTGAGTGACCTCCAGCGTCCGCGATGCTCTGAGATTTCTTTTCTCACGTTTCCTGGCTCCGGTTTAGCCATGTGAACTCATGGTAGGGCTGCGCATTTGAACAATGTTCGTTGAAATGACACTCTCTCCGAAGGCTCTTTGAGATGCGTTTCTTGTTCATCGAATCCTTCGCCACGTAATACGTAGCGAAGCAAAGTAAGCGTTTAGATGTGGTTTGTCAAGCGGTTTGAGGCTGGGTAGTAAGCTCGGTAGGACTCGCAGCAGGCAATCCGGTGATTGAGAAGAATCAGCCTGCTGCGGATTGATTGGAGCTTAATCCATTTTATCGAGGAAGGGATTCATGGCATGGATGATCGCATCATGGGCGCGGTCATTGCTTGCAACAAAGCCCTTGGAATTGAAGACGTCTTCTTTATTGTACAGCAAAGGCTCGCCCCAGCAGTCGGTCATTTTGCCGCCAGCCTCTTCGAGAATAATCTCGGGCGCGCAGGTATCCCATTCCTTGGTCTTTGAGTTGGGGTGGATGTACAGGTCGCATGTCCGTTCGGCCAGCAGTCCAACCTTCAGGCCGACGCTGCCAGATCCGATGTCTTTCTTGATTCCAAGTTCATCCCGGATGGCGGTGACCAGAGGAGAACGATGTGAGCGGCTGACCACCATCGCCATTTCCGCGATATGTTCGATTTTGGAAACAGCCAGTCTGGTCTTTGTGCCGCCCCGGTTCACAAAAGCGCCCTGGCCCTTTTCCGCATAAAACATGGTTTCGGTGGTCGGCTGATAGACAATCCCCATCACCGGGCGGCCTTCTACCGCCAGAGCGACCATGACCGCAAACTGGCCAATCTTACCAATAAACTCCTTGGTTCCATCCAGTGGATCGACCAACCACACTCGCTTCTTAGCCAGTCTGTCCGCGCTGTCGGTGGATTCTTCCGCCAGAATGCCATCATCCGGAAAGAGTCTGGCGAGTTCGGTGGTCAGATACTCATTTGAATCTTTGTCTGCCTGCGTGACCGGTTCGTTGTGATCTTTGATACCAACCGACAAATCTCCAGCATAATGTTGCAGAATAATCCGACCTGCCTCCAATGCCAACTCTTGCGCCACACTCAGTTCAGTTGAATACATCCGTTTTTTCGTTTCACTTAGGGGTTAATTTCCTGCCAGCCGCTGCATCCGATGCCGTTCCAGATCCAGGCGAATGATATCGAAGTTGTCAGCTTCTAGTCTACTAAAGACCAGGCTGGCGCCATCTAATGAGCTTCGGGCTTCGCCTATCGCGCCGCTTGTCCAATAGATCATATCGGCGTTGCGTGATCGCAAGTTTAGGCGCCAAAGCTCAGTGCGTTGCTCGTCACCAGTCTGCTGAAACAACAAGGACGAATGGTTCTCGTTCAGGCTCATTCTGGCAAATGGCTTCAGCCTGTCAGACTCAAACACAACCTCCGTGCTTCCGTCGCTCAAATCGACCCTAACAATAGAGAACACGCCTTCGTTTTGCGGAAAGACTTCTGTCCGCCGGTGCCGGAAGTGCAGGGTCAGGATTTGATGCTCATTCAACCACACCACCGGCGGTAGCCAGCTGGTATGCGTGTAGGTATTGTAACGCTCAGAAGTCAGAATCAGCCGTTGGGCCGCACCACCACGCGCGTTATAAAATTTAATGGCATTCTTGCCGGAATCTGACTCCCTTGTGACCACAAGCCGGTTTTCCTTGTTTGGCGAAACAGTCGTAAGCCGATCTTGTTTGGAATTCGGCAATTCGGCCAACCCCAGTTTTGCGTAACCAGCCCTCAGCGATTCCGATTTACTCAGATACAGCAACTTGCGCGCTCTGGTCTTCAAATCCAGCTGCCATAATTCCCACGGTACAATGTCGTCGGACAACTCAAATTCAGCCGGCTCCGTAGGCGCCTGAGCGACGACCAGAAGCTTCACCACGGACATCTCAAGCCCGATGATATAATCCACGACGCCTGGCCCGGTCAGCTCGGCTACGCTGTCCCCGGTCCGGTCGCTGACCATCAAACGGTAATCCCAGGGCATGGGCTGTTCAGGGTCGCCGGTGAACTCAAGGTATAGAATCTCGCTTCCACCCGCGACGAACCTTGGATTGAGTTCAAACAGCGTAGCCGTACGCGTTACGTTCCTCACCCGGGAATCGGGGCAGTCGAACGGACCGGCATGACCATAAATTTGTGTGCTAAGAACCGCAAATAGGATGAAAGTTGTGACAAATGTCGGTTTGGCGAGCAGTCGTGCGGATGTCATTTTTTCTCCCATCATCTCGAGCCTCCTTTCAAGAGAAACCATCAATCCCGATGTCTGAGAACAATGGCTCCAGGTTATGTCGGGCCGACATCTTGCAAATGGAATGCCACAGAAGGTATCATTTCGTCGTACTCTGACAGAGTCAATAATATCAAATATTTAAAGAATAGAGAATCCAATTTCATCGGCACGCATTCCCGCTAATCTGGTGAACACTGCGTACTAATTACTCATCAGGTGTACAAATTTAGTGACCTATACAGGTTAAGTTTGTTATGGAGCGTCTTCAGACTGATGCCCAGAATCTGCGCAGCGCGAGTCTTGTTGTTGTTGGCAAATTCCAGTGTGTGGAAAATCAGCTCCCGTTCTGCTTCCTCGAGTTTGATACCGAGCGGTATTTGAACGTCGAAGGTCTCTCCGTTTGGCTTCACCACTCTCTTGGGCAGGTGCTTGACCTGCGCCACCTCCGCATCGCACAGTACGACCGCCCGCTCGATAGTATTTTTTAGCTCCCTCACGTTGCCAGGCCAGTGGTAGCTGTGTAGAATATCCGTCGCTTCGGGCGAGATTGCACGCACGAGCTTGCCGTTCTGATCGTTGAACCGTTGCAGGAATTGTTTGACCAGGAGATTCAGGTCACCGGTTCTTTCGCGCAGCGGCGGTAATTCGATCTCCACCACACTTAATCTGTAGTAAATGTCTTCTCTTAGCTTTTTCTCTTCCACGGCTTTTTCGAGCTTCATGTTGGAAGCAGAGATAACACGGACATCGACTTCGATTTCATTCTTGCCACCCAAGCGACGGAAGCATCTTTCCTCGAGAGCACGGAGAATCTTTGCTTGGGTCTCCAAAGGCATTTCGCAGATCTCGTCCAGAAAGAGAGTGCCTTGATCCGCTAACTCGAAGCAGCCGGCTTTTTGTTTGAGTGCGCCGGTGAAGGCGCCTTCCTCGTGCCCGAACAGCTCATTTTCAAGAATTTCTTTCGGAAATGCTGAACAATTGACCGCAATGAAAGGCCCGGCGCCCCGAGCGCCCTTGCGATGGACGGCGCGGGCCACCAGTTCCTTGCCCGTACCGCTCTCACCGGTAATCACGACATTTGCCGTGGTGTCGGCCACCACATCGATAAGGTTGTATACATCGACCATTTCAGCGCTCTGGCCAACGATATTATCATAGCTCGTCAGGGTTTCAATCTGCCGTTCAAGCTTTCGGTGCGAGGTTGCCAATCGGTGGTGTTCGATCGCCTTTAGAATCATCGTGTTCAGGCGATTCGGCTCTATTGGCTTGGTAACATAGTCGTACGCGCCTTTCTTGATCGCCTCCACAGCACTCGAAACACTGGCGCGTCCCGTGAAAATAATGGTTTCGGTCAGAATACCTTTGTCTCTGATCATGGTCAGAAGCCTCAATCCGTCGATATCCGCCAAGGTCAGGTCAACGAGAAAGACGGCGAACTCAGCGGCAACCAACTCATCCAGGGCGGCCTGGCCATTTGACACGGTTTGAATCTCATAGTGGTCGTCCCGAAGCACATTTCTTAAGGTTCTCAGAATGTACTCTTCATCGTCAGCAATCAGAATCCTGGGTGGCGAGGCTGTCATCATGATGTTTGGGCTAGGGTGAGTGTCAAGGATGTCTGTTTCACTCGTCTAGAGCCAAAACTGTGCCAGTGCACAATTTTCCGTCTTCTAGTCCGCGTTGTGTAATTGTTGCATGGCCTTGCCTGAAAAAAATACGTTCATCCCGCACTTTGAGTATAAATAACTCATGGAATCAAGTTCCTGGCGGAAAGACTTGTATCGTTATGAAACAGAGCGTACCGAAACAGAGCAAGCACAGGAGAGCATGCCTGGAGATGCTCAACAGAAGTTTAGCCACCGAATTCGCCGCGTGACATTCGGTTCAACGGTCAGCGTTGCCGACCATTTGCTCATGCACCAGTTGCATCTCGTGAGGGTGAGACAGGAAGGTTAGCCGCGTATGGCGTCAGAGAATCCGGACGGCCCTTTCAAAAAACTCGTTTCTAGTTGGCGACCGGTTCTCGCAGCCACCGTTCAATCATAGTCAACAATTCGGCGGACATGATAGGTTTCGCCAGGTAGTCATTGCAGCCAGACAGAATTGCCTGATCGCGATCGCCCTTCATGGCCTTGGCCGTTACAGCGACTATGGGAACCGTTTTGAAATCACCTTTTTCCCTGAGAGCACGGGTGGTCTCGTAGCCGTTCATCCCTGGCATCATGATATCCATGAGAATGAGATCGGGCTTGACCAAGCCGACTTTATGCAAAGCTTCCGGGCCGCTGCTGGCGAAATGGACCTCGTAGCCGGCATTTTCCAGCAGCAGGCGCAACGAGTACTGCGTATCTTTGTCATCATCGACCAGCAATATCCTTGATGCCTGTGCTGCTCCCGCGGACTCTACTTGCCGCTGCAGTCTGTGGCGCCGGCCAAGGTTGAACAGACCGGCCCATTCAAAGAAGGTTCTCCGTTTTCTAGAGCGTTCCTCGATTTCAGTTAGCGTGGCGTGCAAGTTTTCCGGCTCGAGAGGTTTACTGAGATAAGCAGCAGCACCCATGTCAACTGCTCGGGCTTGCTCGGAGAGAATCGAAGTCATCACCACCGGAATGGACTTGGTTGCGCTGTCAGACTTCAGGGTTCGCAAAATATCCCAGCCAGTCCGGCCAGGCATGATGATATCGAGCATGATTGTCGCGGGCATGAAACGTTTTGCCAGCTCAACAGGATCTTCGCCATTTTGCGGAAAAACAATCTGGTATTCCCCCTCGCGCAGGTAGTGAGACATGATGTAGAGTGAATCAGGTTCATCGTCAACAACCAGGATGGTCTTCTTTTCCGGCACCAGGTGGTCACGATCATCCTGCAGCTCCATACTGAATTCCGGCAGCCGCCGTGGCTCCGGTATCCGTGGCGGCTCACTCGCCTGAGCAACATCGACATCCGCCTGGGATTTCACCGGCAGCAGAATCGTGAATATGGAGCCCTTGCCAGGTTTGCTGTCAACCAGGACCTGCCCATCCATCATTTCAATGATGCGCCTGGTAATCGCTAGCCCAAGGCCGGTGCCGCCAAAAGCGCGTGAGTCCGTGCTGTCAAGCTGATGAAACTCTTTGAAAATGTCTTCATAGCAATCGGCCGGGATGCCGACACCGGTATCCGCAACACGGATTTCAAGCGCTTTCTTGCTGCGCGGGCTCACTTCCACGGTAATTCCACCCGTTGGCGTAAACTTGACAGCATTTCCAAGAAGATTGATAAGCGCTTTAGTCAGTTTGTCCTGGTCTGTCAGGAATATTTCAGGCACACCTTTGTTGAATTCATGCTCCAGAGTGAGGCCTTTCTTGACACAGAGAGGTCGGATGTGTTCTATCGTTTCTTCGATGACGGCACGCACCGGGATTTCAGAATAAACCGGCTTGACTCCGCCAGACTCGATTTTTGAAAGATCGAGGATGTCGTTGATCAAATTCAGAAGGTTTCGGCCGCTCCGCTGGATAATCTGCATTTGCTTCATTTGCTCAGCGTCGCCGGCATCCGAGATTTCCCGGAGCAAGATGTCTGACAGCGTAATGATTGCATTGAGCGGGGTGCGTAGTTCGTGCGAAACGTTAGCCAGGAACTCTGACTTCATCTTGCTTGCCTGCTGCAGCTCCCTAGCTTTTTCGCCAGCCTCAGTGAAAAGTCGAGCATTCTCAACGGCCAGGGCCGCACGGTCGGCCAATTCCTGGGCCAGGCGCAGCTCATCCGCCCGATATCGCCGTTTCTCATCGAACAGCAGGTAGAGCATGGCGCCGGCGTTCTTGCCACTCACGCGCAGCGGCACAATCATGAGTGAAACAATGGCTTGCATTTTCTCGACATAAAAGAATGGAGGCTGCGCGAGTACCGCACCGTCGTCAGCAAATGGCCTGGACAGCATGCAGGCCTTTCCGGTTGAAACCACTGAGCCAATGATCCCCTCTCCGGCCGAGCAGGGGTGTTTGTTGAGTCCTTCAGTGTAATGCTCAACCAGGCCAGAATTGCTGTGATAAGTGGCTTCCGGCGCCAACTGCTGAGCGGTTTCATCCAGCAGCATCAGGCTGCACAAACCGCCGACAGCGGTTCCTCCTTTCTGAACCACAGCGGCAAGCACTTCATTCATATCCAGGCTGGCGTGAAACAATTTGCCGAGTCCGGCCAGGAATTGAGCTTCCCTCTCCCTCTCCTTCTGGGCCTGCAGCAACCGGGCATTCTCGATTGCGAGGGCCGCCTTGTCGGCAAAAATCTCGAGGTCCCTCACCCGGTCCGGGTCTGGGCGCCGTTTGTCCTCCGGATCATCGACGCTGATAATACCGAGAACGTTATCACGGCTCTTGATAGGAATGACCAGCGCGTCCATGGACTGCCACTGATTGGGCTCGCGCTCTGTCAAATCACGATGTAGCGCAAACCGGGTTTTGGCGGTGACCAGTTCATCTTCATTCGGTATGAAATATGAATTGCTGACCTTGAAGCGTTCCTTGAAATAACGTTCAGTGTGTTCAAAAGGGATGTTGCCCCATGCCATCACTTCTTCCACCTGATTGGGTTCCAGGCCTGCTGTCGCTACGGGTCTGGAGGCTTTCTTCTGCTCATCGCGCAAGCTGATCACGACGCCACGCCAGCCCAGCGACTGAGCGGCTTCACAAATCTTGTTGAGAATGACATCCACATCAGTGTTCAGGAGAATCTCTTCACCAATCTCGAGCAGTTTTCCGAGTTGATTCACTTTGCGTTCTAACTCATTCGTCCTGTCCTGGACGCTTCTTTCCAGATTCCGTGCATGGCTTTCAAGCTCATTTTGCAGCTTCTTGTAGGCGGTGATGTCTCGGCCGACGGCCATGGCCCCGACCCGCTTATTATGGCGATCCACCAAAGGCCGGGCGTACCAGGAACAGAGAATCGGCCTGCCTTCCGCTGGCCGAATGAGTGCCTCAAAATCCTTGATCTCGACTTGAATCGCAGCGCCATAGTCGTTTTCGAGCTTCTTGAGATCGTCAAAAAATATGGGCAGTTTGTCCTTGGTGAGGTCATCCGCACCATATCCCAGCCGTGTTTGACCATACTTGTTGAGAAATGTACAGTGGCCTTTGTTATCCACGACGAGCAAGATGTCGGACATTCCGGATAAGAGGGAGGTGTAATAGGCTCGAGAAGACTCTAGCTCATCAGTTTTGCTGGTCAGCCGCTCCGTGTAATCTTGAAGACTTGCCTCCAGTGCTTTCCGTTCCGTAATGTCCTGCAGCATCCACAAACACTTCTGATTAGGCCCGTTACCACTTTTGATAGGCACAACCGACACTTCAGTGATGCATGCGGTGGCATCCTTGCGCCGGCAAGGAAAATCACCATGCCAGGCACGACCATCGTTAACCAAATCCCATACCTTTTCGTGCACGGCTTCACCCGGCTTGTCGTGGCACAAAATCTCGGTACTCTGGCCAATGAGCTCGGACCGTTCATACCCGGAAAGGCGCTCAAATGCCCGGTTGACATATTCGATGTTATTATGGGCATCGGCGAGAACCACGCAATGTGTGGACTGCTCGACGGAATGCTGGAACACCTCCAACCGGCGTGTGTGATTCTGCACCAGTGTCTGCCACTTTCGCTCCACCTGCTTGCGTTCGGTCAAGTCAGTCACAACATACTGCGTGCCCACAATGTTGCCGGAAGAGCCGGTGATTGGTACGATCACAATAGAAGCCGGAACCCGGCTGTTGTCTCTGGCCAGCAACTCGAGTTCATGCCCGCCGTCGTTGGCGGCCTGCACCGAAAAATGCAGGAGTTTTTCGTAGTTTGTGGTGTCGAAGAATACGGAGATATGCAATCCTGCGATGGCTTCACGGTCATAAATCAGTATCTCCGGAAAAGCATGGTTGCTGAATCTGATGGTTCCGGATGAGTCGGTAACCACCACGCCGTCAGCCATGTTTTCGATGAGTTCGCGACCCGACTGTGGCCCCGGCACAAGAACTCCGGGTTCCTCTTCCAGGCTCTGTCCAAGGCCGCGGTTGGTACCGAGAAGACGACTCTTGAAGCTCAAGGCGCCAGCAAACAGGGATGAGAGAAACAACAGCCGGCCAATCTGACCCGCAACAAACAGACTGTCTCTCGATTGTTGGGAAAGCGCAAAACAGACATCTGAAAAGACGGCGAGAAGCAGAGCCACCAGCAGCCAGAATGGCAACAAGCTGTGGCGCCGGTTTTGAATTAGCGTGGCTGAGAGAGCGCAAAAGTAGAGAAGGGCTGCCAGAGAATGCAGCGACGGTAAAACAAGGTACTCGTAACGGACCAGCACCGCCTGCCCGTAGACTAATACCAACATCATCACAATGGTCAAGAACAGAGCGATGAGCCAGACAACCTGTTTAGATGGCGGGCCTGCTTTCCGGCCAAAGTACGGCGCCACAAAATAGACGGCAAATGACATGGCTGCTACTGCTCTGAGCAAGCCGGACAAGCTCTCCGGCGCAGATAGCACGCTGAACGGCGCCGCCGTGAGAGCGCAGAAACCCTGAAACACGGTGAAGACGGCTGCACCCACTCCCCAGAGGAGGAACTCCCGTGTCGGCCGGATAGCAGACTCTCGCACGCAAAAAACAGCGATTGCCAACGCCAGATAGGCAGCAAAACACGCCATCAGGCAACCTACTTCAGCCTGGTACAGCACCCTGATCCTAAGATCAAGAAGAAGAAGTATCAGCGCAGCCAGATGTAGCGCGAGCAGTATCAGCGCGAGCGGGCCAAGAACTGATTTTACCGAATTTCGGGATCGCATCCGTTGCCTCCCTGAAATATGAATTGCTAGCGCCCCCCTATCCGGGATCTACCTTTTCGAAAAACTGGACCAAAACACCCTCCCGCCCTTAACGAGCGCAGACAGCACCGCAGTGATGTCAAGCAGGGGGCGCTCAATCCGTTCTTGAATCATTGCCTCAAATTCCTGCAGATTGCGAGTGGTGTCGCGCACGGCAGTAAGGCTGTCGCCGACTTTGCCCATTTCCTTTTCTACGCTCTTGACAATAGATCGAGCATCGCCGGTGATCTGGCTCAAATCGTGCGCAAGGGGAGCCAACTGCAACCGCGCCATCTCAAGCAGCTTTTGCGCCTCGCCAAACAGCTTCATTGCCTTCAGAAGGGCAACGACAACAAAAAGTGTATTAACGAAGAGCAGAGCAGCGATTATCGCAACGCTTGTGGAAACTTCCATTTCTATCAACTTTTCTGGTTCGCAAATAATTTTGAACGGGTCGCGTCACGCCTTTTTGCTTTTCGCGACCTTTTCCTGCTTGTACGCGGAAACGCCCGCATCGACAGCATCTTTGATTCTACCCTTTTCCTTTTCCACGGCCCGTTTTCCCCCGGTAACTTTGTCGGCCGCGGAGTCTTTCAGTTCCTGCATTGCAGCTTCGGCTTCCTTACGAAGCTCGTCGAGCTGAGCCTGCGTTTGCTGCATCAGCTTTTCGGCGCGCTCCTGGGCCAACGCAAGTTTGCTTTGCGCGTCGTCCTGCAGTTCGAGCGTGCGCTGACGCAGATCTTCGCGCATTTCCTTGCCGGACTTTGGAGCGTACAGCAGAGCTGCAACCGCGCCGACGATTCCGCCAAATAAAAGACCCTTGAAAAATTCGCCTCCGTTGCTGTGGTCAGACATGGTTTCCTCCTTAAAGAAACAGTGTGAGACAAATACGGTTTAGCTGTCGATCAGACTCTGAAACTCTTGTTCCGTCAAGACGGGGATTTCAAGTTCCGCGGCCTTTCTTGCCTTCGAGCCGGCGTTTGCGCCAACCACGACATAATCGGTCTTGCGGCTGACAGAAGAAGACGCACGACCGCCCAGCCGGACGAGCAACTGTTCAGCTTGATCCCGGCTGAACAACTCAAGTGAGCCAGTGAAAACAAATGTCTTGCCCTCGAACTTTCCGGCTTCCGACACTTGCTCCACCTCCGCAACCCGGACGCCGTAGTCCAACAAACGGTCAATGGTTTGTAGATTATGTTCTTCTCCGAAGAACTGAAATACGCTTTCAGCAACCTGTGGTCCGATTTCGTGAGTTTCCATCAACTGCTCAACCGTTGCATTTTTCAGATTATCCAGTGTTCCGAAATTATTGGCGAGCACCCTCGCGACATGTTCGCCGACGTGCCGGATACCAAATGCAAAAAGCAGTCTGGCGAACTCGACCTGCTTGCTTGCCTCAATCGCACCGACGATGTTTTGCGCGGACTTTTCTGCCATTCGGTCAAGGCCTGCCAGTTGCTCGATCGTCAGAGTATAGAAATCCGCCACATCTTTTACAAGCCCTTTTTCCACGAGTTGCACGACCAGCTTCTCCCCCAAGCCTTCGATGTCCATGGCACCTTTCGAGGCAAAGTGCCGGGTACCCTCCTTCAGTTGCGCGGGACATGAGACATTCTGGCAACGATGCACGACCTCCCCTTCGATGCGCACGACATGCGAGGCGCACACGGGACAAGATCCGGGAACACGATAGGGTTTCTCGTTGCCTGTACGCTTCGATTCGATAACTTTGACAACTTCCGGGATAACGTCCCCGGCGCGCTGGATGACCACCCAGTCGCCAATTCGAACCCCCTTGCGGTCGATCTCATCCTGGTTGTGCAGAGTAGCCCGGCTGATTTCGACGCCGTCAATCTTGACCGGAGTCATGATTGCGACGGGGGTCAAGGCGCCGGTGCGCCCTACCTGAATTTTGATGTCTTCGATTTGTGTGGTGGCCTGTCTGGCCTCAAATTTCAACGCCACTGCCCAACGCGGACTGCGCGAACGGGCGCCAGCCTGCGCCTGCAAATCCAACCGGTTGATCTTGATAACCGCGCCGTCAATTTCGTATTCCAGTCGCTCTCGCAGCCTAATAATCTGATCGCAGGCCGAAATGACGGACTCGATGCCATCACACAACCGAATGTGAGGGTTGATCCGAAATCCCCATTTTTTGAACGTGTCAAGAGCTTCAAAATGACTGCCAAAGTCATACCCAACTGCTTGTCCGAAGCTGTGGACGAAGATGTGAAGGGGCCGGCTCGCGGTTATTCTGGAGTCAAGCTGACGGAGCGAGCCCGCAGCCGTGTTTCTGGGATTCGCGTAGGTTGGCTCTCCGCTTGCTTCTCTTTCTTTGTTGAGTTTGACAAATCCGTCACGCGTGTAGTAAACTTCGCCACGCACATCGAGGCGCCCGGGCGCAGGTGCTTGCCTGCGATCCAAGCGCATGGGAATGGCCTTGATCGTCCTCGAATTTGCCGTGATGTTTTCTCCCACCAGACCGTCCCCACGCGTCGAGCCCAGGACAAACAGTCCGTTTTCGTAGACAAGCTCTACCGCCACACCGTCGATCTTGGGTTCAACCACATATTCAATCTCTTCCGTCATTTCGAGCAGGCGTTTGACGCGCTGGTCGAATTCCCTGACTTCATCAAGTCCGAAGGCGTTGTCAAGACTGAGCATGGGAACGGCGTGGGCCACGCTTTCAAATGAATCCAGGGGCTCGGCGCCCACACGCTGGGTCGGAGAATTCTGGGTCAGGAACTCCGGGAATTTTTCCTCCAGAGTCTTCAGCTCGCGCAGGAGGCGATCGTACTCCGTGTCAGAAATCTCCGGTTCGTCGAGCACATAGTAGCGGTGATTGTGATGATCCAGTAAGTCGTGCAACTCCCGAACTCGGAGTTCGGCGCTGGTCTTGTTCATTTCAGTTTCTAAGATTATCCTTTGATGCAACCTAACGGTTTCAACTGCGCCACTTTTTTTGAAATCCCGGCCATTTGACACGCGTCTACGACAGTCGAAACATCTTTGTAGGCCTCCGGAATCTCCTCATCCAGAGTTCGCCGACTTGAGGCCTGGACAACAATACCCTGTGCGGCAAGCTCCTGAGCGATAAAACGATTGCGTGCAACTTTCTTGGCTTTGTGGCGGCTCATGGCGCGTCCGGCGCCGTGGCAGGTCGAACCGAAAGTGTCTGTCATAGCTCCCTGCGCCCCGACAAGAACATAAGAATACCTTCCCATATCACCCGGGATGAGTACGGGTTGGCCAACTGCTGCGTATGCCGCCGGGATGCCGTGCGAACCCGGTGCATAAGCGCGCGTGGCCCCTTTGCGGTGCACGCAGAGACGCATTTTCTTGCCGTCCACCAGGTGAGTTTCCATCTTGGCGATGTTGTGGGCGACCTCATAAATGAGCCGCAAGCCAATTTCGTTTTTGCTCATATTTAAGGCAGATGCGAAAGCATCACGAGTCCAACTGGCGATGACTTGCCGATTCGCGAACGCGAAATTGACAGCGCAGCGCATGGCGCCGAGGTACTGCCGTCCTTCCGGCGATTTGATGGGAGCACAGCACAACTGCCGGTCGGGCAACGAGATGTCGTATTTCTGAACAGCTCGATTCATCACGCTGATGTAGTCGTCACAAACCTGGTGTCCAAATCCACGTGAGCCGCAGTGAATGATGACCGTGACCTGCTCGAGCTGCAAGCCGAGGGCGCGTGCGGCCTCAGCGTCATAAATTTCCGAGACATAGCCGACTTCGAGGAAATGATTGCCGGAGCCGAGCGTTCCCAACTGATTTTTTCCCCGTTCCAGCGCCCTTTCGCTGACAGCGGCTGTCTCGGCGCCGGCAACGCAGCCGTTCTCTTCGATGTACTCGAGGTCCTCTTCCGAACCGTAGCCTTCCTGCACGGCCCACTTTGCGCCACCCAGTAGAGCGCGTTTCTCAACTTTGCTGCTCACGCGCAACTCGCCCTGCGCTCCAACTCCGGTTGGCACGCTGCGAAACAGAGAAGCGACAAGAGATTTCATTCGCGGTTGGATTTCCGCGCGGGTTAGCTTCGAAGCCATCAGCCGTACGCCGCAATTGATATCATAGCCAACACCACCAGGCGAGATGACGCCTGCCTCAGCATCAAAAGCGGCTACTCCGCCAATGGGAAAACCATATCCCCAGTGAATATCCGGCATTGCCAGAGAATACTTGACGATACCCGGCAAGTGCGCGACATTCGCAGCCTGTACCGGTGCATTGTCGCTCTGAATCGCGCCCATCATCTTCTCGGTCGCGTAAATTCTTGCCGGTACGCGCATACCGCCCTGTTTGGGAATCTCCCAAAGATAGCTCTGAATTTTATTGAACTTGATCTCCGGCATACTTTCACAAATCGAATATGACCTGAGCCTGCCATGCCCCGGACTCCCGGCGCAGGTACAGGCCGTGATAGGTTACTGCTTTTACCTCCGTGTGAACCACGTGTTGCGCAGGATTAAGATGTTCACCGGATATTTCAGCAGTCATTTCAGTTTCGCTCATTGTCAAAACATGAAAACGGCGGGGCAGAAACATCTCGGTAAGAAAGATGTAATTCAATTCAGAAAGCCACCGAACCAAAAGTTCTTCGCCATCTCCGGCCACCAGCGCGATGCGCCGGGTTTCCCGAATTCTTACCTGCTTCAGATTGGTTATGATGTCGAAGAGACCCTCTGCGGCATTCTCAAAAAGCGCAGTGCGCGTAGCTCCAAATATCTTTATGCCAACATCCGCCGTGTGTTCAATATGGCTGAACTTGGTTTTGTCGTCTGGCATGACAGCAATATAAATAACAAAATATGGAAACTCAACAGTTTAGGGCGGCAAACCTGAGGTCGCCGGAGACGAATAGAATCGGACAACCTCACAGCCTGAAATAAAAAAAAGTCTACCACCAGTACGGCGATAGACCTTTTGTTGTCGGGGCGATAGGATTTGAACCTACGACCCTCTGCTCCCAAAGCAGATGCGCTACCGGGCTGCGCTACGCCCCGATTTTACTACAATGCCTGGTACATTTCCTTGAAACTCATAAACGCTTTTGCTCTGTGGCTAATTTTGTTCTTTTCGACGAGTCCCATCTCTGCAAAAGTCAACCCGGTTTCCGTCACGCGAAAAACGGGATCGTAACCAAATCCCTCTGACCCTTGGACATCGCGGCAGATACGCCCTTCGCAGACACCATCAACCGTACGCTCCTGGTTGCCATGCACAAACGCGACGACGCAACGAAACCGGGCGTTACGATCCCCGTCTGGCACGCCGTCCATTTCGGACAGCAGCTTGCGGACATTGTCAGCATAAGAGGCATTTTCGCCTGCGTAACGACTTGAATAAACGCCGGGTGCTCCATTTAGAAAATCCACTTCAAGGCCGGTATCATCGGCGACAGACGCCTGGCCTGTGTGACGAGCAATTGCAGTTGCTTTTTTTAAAGCGTTCGCCTCAAGCGTGTCTCCGTCTTCATCAACCTCGGGCGCATCGGAAAACCCGTCAAGTGTCAGGAAGTCAACATCCAGGTCAGCAAGTAATTCCTGAATCTCTCTGACTTTGTCCGGGTTTCTGGTAGCTAAAACAAGTTTGCGATTCAATGCAATTCGAACCCTGGTCTAATTGACTTCTGGCTGCAAGGTGTTTTGCGCCGCATTGTCGTCGAAAACGTCAATCCAGTCTACGATGCCAACAATCGCTGCATCGATTGGCACCATATCGACCGGATACGGCATCGTGGCCTCGCGGGCCGTCACATAATATACCAGTTCACCAGGCCCGGCACCCGCTGTATCAACAGCCACTATGGGTGAACCCACGTCTTTTTCATGATGGTCGAGCGGCTGCACTATCTGCATTTTAGCGCCAACAAGGCTCGCGTGTTTTTGCGTAGCCCAGACCGTTCCGATGACTCGAGCCAAGTTCATATTGCCACATCCAGCTTGTCAACTATAGCCATAATCGTCGCGTCCACTGCTCGGTTCTCCGTTGTGCTAGTCTGCCTTGCAGAACTCCCCTGGCAGACCAAAACAATCTCACCTACGCCCGCGCCAACAACGTCAACTGCCACAAAAAACCCCTCTTTATCGGCGTATTCCAAATCCACCGGTCGAACAATCTGCAGCTTTGTGCCTACGAGCTTTTCGTCTTTTCTCGTCGCCCACACAGTTCCGATAACTTTTGCGAGAATCAAATCCGTTCTCCGAGTTACGCCCTTAAGCGATACTCTCCTGACTCATGCCGTCAGAAACAACGAGCAACTAATTTAGCAAAATTTGCGACAATGTCAACAGAAAATCTGTAAAGTCCCCTACCTGAGAGGAGGGTGAACCAGGCCACTGCAAGCTTGAGTTAATAAGTTTCCAAAAGCTTGCGGAGCTTGATAATCTCCATTTCCAGGTAGTTAATCCTGCGCTCAAACTGCGCATTCTTTTCTATGAGGATGTCAGTGAGATCGGGCGTGTGGGGTTCCACGCGAGCGGGGCGGTAATCTGACCCGCCAGTTGTAGCGGTAGTTGCGGCGGAAGGAGCTGCTGCTGGCTTTTGCTTTTCTCCAAGAAGAACAGTCGTTGAGAGAGTGGCTCCGTCCCTGAGATAATCGACGGCCACTTTTTCCCCAGGAGACGCTTGTTCCACAAGTGTGGCCAACTCAGAGATGCTGTTCACCTGCCGGTAGGCGAACCTCAGAATGATATCGCCCTGAGTCAGGCCAGCTCGTTCAGCGGGACTCTCGGTTTTGATCTGGTCGATTTTAGGCCGCTGATCATCCTGGTAACCGACAACGCCCAACCATCCCGTTCGAACGTAGCCGTACTTGATAAGGTCATCAACGATCCGACGAACCCGGTTTATTGGATAAGCCAGGGTCGGCGTTGCCGGATTGCGAACCGCAAAGCCAGATACCGTATTCGCAGGATTCAACTGACCTGCGACTACGCCAATGACTTCGCCGAGCAAATTCAGCACGGGGCTGCCGTTGCTTCCGGGGTGAAGACTTGCGGACAACTGTATCATACTATCCTCGCGCAAACCGTTCACAACTCCGAGCGTGACAGATGGAAAAACACCGAGGGAATTTCCGACAACAATAGTAAGCCCGCCAATCTTTACCTCATTCGAATCCCCGAATTGTACCGGCTGCGCATTGGCCAGGTTCAGTTTCAGGACGGCCAATCCTGTTTCTGGGTCATGCCCAATGAACTGGGCGTCAACTTCAACACCATCGGCGAATGTGACCCAATTTCGTTTGGCTCCCCAGACTATGCTGCTCCGGGTCACAACAAAACCTGCATCATTGAAGACCGTGCCACTCCCGACATTTACATAGGAAAGGGGCTGTTTCTCGTTCGGAGCACCAAAAAACGGCAGGCCCGTCCCCTTTGCATCTACGGAGACTTCGTCTGAGAATCGAGATGTTACTGTGACAATAGACTTGCTGTTGGAAAGAATCAGAGACTGGATTGCTCCTTCAAGCTCTTTGAACGTTTCACCGGCCAAAGAGTCCGCTCTCGGGAGGCAAATTGCAAAGGATGCAAGCAGGACCGAACACAAAACCGTCTTGGAATTCACAACGTGCATCAGATCAAATCTTCGTCTGAACAAAACCGCGCTCGGCCCGACTAGAATTCAACGGTCAGAATTCTCTCGTCCGAAGTCCGGCCTCGGAGTGAGTCGCGTGATGCGTAATCTCGTGCAGATGTGCGGCGCTCCAGTTTCGTCCCCCCCGCATCAATATCCATTCGGTCAACGGGAACGTAGTTGATGGCAGGAGGCGCCGACGATACATGCACACCGCCACGGGGTATCGGCGAATTGGATTGAGTGTTTGAGCCAGTCAGGTTGAAAACCATCACGACAGCAGCCACAGCGAGTGCGCCAACGGTTGCCGCAGCGGGTAGTCTTAACGGGCCGGCAAAAAATCCCTGCCGGCTCATACTGCGCTCCATCCTGATTCGGGTTCTGAGAACTGTGTCGAAATCGGAAGGAACTTGAATATACTTCAGACCTTTCAGGCTTACTCTTAGCGCAACGACATCATCATAGAATGCTCTGGCTTCCGGATTGCGCTCGATTTGTCGGGCAACCTCTCTTCTCGCTTCGCTTGGAAGCAAGCCGTCCACGTAGTCATAGATATCGTCTTTCAACTGTTCCCAATCAGACATAGGCGTTCCCTCTCAAACCATGGATGCAATATACTTCATATTTCGGTAGTTGCAGGAAAATCTATTTCTTTTTCATGAGGTATTTCAATTGGCCTTGCAGCTTCAATCTCCCCCGGTTCACCCGGGACTTCACCGTACCTATCGGTACGTCGATAATCTTACTAATCTCCTCATACGAGAGTTCCTGAACATCTCTCAATATAATAACTTCGCGAAACTTGGGCGAAAGGCTGTTGATTTCCTTTTGAATGATCTCTTCCTGAATGATGCCATCGACTTGGTTTTCCGGATTGTATCCTTCATCGGATATCTCGTAGTCACGGTCTTCAAACCCCATATCCGTGACCGAGAAGAGCTTGCGCCGTTTCCTTCTCCTCAGTTCTGTTCTGGACAAATTCCCCGCGATCGTGTAAATCCATGTCGAAAATTTGGCGATGCGTTTATAGGCTTTGCGTTTTCGATAGACCCGCAGAAAAGTTTCCTGGACAATATCTTCGGCCTCCTCCTGATTGCCAACAAAGCGATATACAAAATTCAGGAGCTGTTCTTTGTAGCGCTTTACGATGAGATCAAAAGCGTAGGCATCACCCTTTTGAAACCGTTCAATCAGGTCTTCATCAGACGGACGTTTGTCGCCTCGCTTGGAAGGCCGCTGCGTGTTTTCAATATTTTCGATGTCTTCAACCATAGAGAGTTTCAAAAAGTTCCTGGTGACCGCCACCTATCTCAAGATGCGGACCAACAAGGTCTGCAAGGCGATTTGTGGCGGTTGTTGGCTCGTTTTGAGTGCAAGATCTGTATCGAGAAGTGCTGCAAAAGCGTCATCCATTTGAGATAGACTGAAGTTCTTTGCCATCTCCTGTGTCTTTGCTACATAATAAGGTGGAATGCCGGCAATCGCCGCAATCTCATTGGGCTTCTTGCGCTGGCTAACGCATCCTTTAACCTTGAGTAAGCTGGTAAAGTGGCGCCCGATCATAGCCAGAATAGCGGTGTGAGATTCTCCGCTTTCCAGCATCTTGGTCAAGATGAGAAAGGCCTTATTCAGGTCGCGACCACCGATAGCATCGTTAAGATTGAATACGCTAAATTTCTTTGAAAGGCCAACCACGCGTTGGACATCGGCTTCATCCACGCGATTTCGACCATCCAGATTCAGCATAATTTTGTCCATCTCATTGGCAAGCGCCCGCAGACTGTTGCCGACGTGCGCATGGATGAGCAGGCTGGCGTCATAAGACATTTCAATGCCACGACGCTTCATCTCCTGCTTGATCCAGGCCGCAACTTGATTGTCATACAAAGGTTTAAATTCTACAAAACAAGTCTTTGCCTTGATTCGTGCAAAGGATTTGTTGCGTCCATTGAATTTCTCACAGGTCAAAACCAAGCGGGTTGTGGCGGGAGGTTTCTCCAGAAATGCAGCCAGCGCATCCAACCCCGAGGGCGCCAGTTTCTGAACATCTTTCACAACAACCATCCGCAGCTCCGCAAACATCGGGTAGGCATTTGCCGTGTCCAGAATCTTCCCAGCGTCAGTCTGCCCCCCGTAAAAGAGGTCATAGTTGAACTCCCGGGAGGCGGCATCAGCGAAGGCCGCCTTCTCCAACCCGGCGAGGCATTGGTCCATCAGATAATCTTCTGCACCACAGAAAAAATAGGCTGGGTGGACTTGCCTTTCCTTCGCGAGTTTTTGGAACTCCGGGTAATTCATGTTAGTGCTTCTTTGATTCTTTTTTGACCGCCATACGAAGCGAAAGCGCAAAACCTCCCCAGACCACCAGCAGAATCACACACATCAAAACGATTGCAGAGAGTGACATGGCTGTTTCCTATTCTAAATTCTATGGCCGGAGTCAGACCAATTGCGCTTCGTCATTGCCTTCAGCCTCGCGGCCGACGCTCCGTTCATACAACTTCCTGTTTAGTATAACAAAAATCAAAATCGCGACCGTCCATTGAAACAAGCAAGTGCCAAGACTGAACGTTCGAAATGGATTCCACCAGCCTTCCGGATCGAAGGTGGAGACGGCCTGATAGGACCACCAGCCGAGCAGAGCCACAAACTCGACAGGAATCAAAATGGTCACAATATAGTTAAACCATCTGCCAGCGGCAACGTCGTTACCATCAACGTTAATCAGGTTTGTTCGCATTCGGTTGACACCGTACTTGATGGCGGCAAATGCAAAGAACATACCACTGATTATCAGACCGAGACCCCAGACCCAATCCTGATTATTCAAGAAGTTCAGATTCAACGCGGAGGGCAACCCAAGCAGAAAGCCAAAAGTGCAAACAAAAGCGATGGCTCTGCTCCGGTCCAATCCGGCGTCCATGAAAATTCGTGTAGAAAGCTCGATCATGGCAATGATCGAGGACAACGCGGCAAACGACAAGGCTAGAAAGAAAATCACCAGAAGGGTCGATCCCATTGGCATCTCGGCAAACAGTCTGGGAATCCAAATAAAGGTGATTCCCGTTGACGCAGGTCCGGAATCGCTGACGATCTCTTGCGGTGACAGTCCTAGTTGCGGAGCCAAGGCAAAGACCGATGGCAGGACAACCAGTGCTGCCAGGAGCGAAGCTGTGTTGTTGCCGAGGCCGGCGATGAATGAATTCAAGACCACGTCTTCCTTCTTCTTCATGTAAACCGCATAAGTCAAAATCAGTCCCCAGCCTGCCCCGGTCGACCATGCCGATTGCGATAAAGCCTCCAGCCATGTCTTGTAACTGAGAAGGCTGACCAAGTCGGTCTCGAATAGAAAATTCAATCCCGCAACTGCGCCAGGCAGAGTCAGGGCTCGGGCCGCCGCGACCACAAGCAGCACGAATAGGGTTGGAATCAGGAACTTGTTGGCCTTCTCTATTCCCCTGGTCACACCTTTGTAGATGACAAAAGACCCGACAAGCATCGCAAACAGATGATAGAGAACTGGCTCATAGCCACCCGTAAAGCTATCCCAAAATTCACGCGACTGACTCAAAGCTGCGTCTCCCATCAGAGAGGAGACAAAATACTTGACACACCAGCCCATGACCACGGAGTAGTAAAACATGATGGCCATCGTACAAAACCCGACGAAAGCGCCCATCCAGGTGTAGTCTTTGCCGAGAAGCTTGCCAAAGGCCCCAACCGTGCCGCGGCGGGTTTCCTTGCCAATTGAAAACTCGATAATGAGAAGAGGAATGGACCATAGAAAGAGGAAAATCACCCAGGGGATCAGAAATGAACCGCCGCCATTCTGGGCCACGATTCTGGGAAATCGCCATATGTTGCCGGTGCCAACAGCCATACCCAACGCCGCGAGAATCAATGCCCATCGCGACGAAAAGAACTCGGCTTGTTTCATACTCCTCCCTCGAATTGTTAAAGGGATATCAGATCACATAGCTCAGCGTTAGTCCTAATAGCCCCACTGCAAGACAGTAATATGCGAAACGGTCAAACCTGCCCCTTTGCACGACGGAGACGAGCCACCTGATGGCCCACAAACCAGAGATATATGCAGCCAGACAACCGACGACATAATTCGACAGTTGGTCCACGGAAGGCGGGTTCAAAAGTAACTCGTATGACTCCATCAGCGTGACGCCCAAAATGAGAGGCACGGCCAGCAAGAACGAGTATCTGGCGCACTCGGCTGGCCGAACACCCAGCAGCAGAGCCGTTGTGATCGTCGTGCCCGACCGCGACACCCCAGGGAAAAGAGCCAGAACCTGAGCCAAGCCAACCAGTAGAGCCCTGAGATGATTCAGTGGCTTGTTGCTATCCTTGGCCAGTCTTGAGGTCATCAAAACCAGACCTGTGAAAATCAAGGCACTACTCACAAAAACCGCGTTGGAAAATGCGGTTTCAAAAACATCCCGGAAAAGCAGCCCAGACACGACCGCCGGGACCGTTCCGATGACGATAAACATCAGAAGGGTTAATCCGGATAGCTGATCGTTACGCTGGTTCGCAGCTTTGGCGAACGACTTTTTAGAAATGACTCGCCCGCAATCCACAAAAATTTCTATGATATCGTCTTTATAGACTGTCAGGACCGCGATCAGCGTGCCGAAATGAACAAATATTTCAAAAGCGATGCCATTGTCTTTGATTCCAAGCAGCATTTTGGCAAACACAAGATGCCCCGAACTGCTGACAGGCAGAAACTCGGTCAATCCCTGCACCAGCCCCAGCACAACGGCTTCGATAAATGACAAATAACACTCCTATCCATGAATTCAAGCGACGTACCTATCTAAAAAGTCGCAAATAATATAAATGATCTGGCCTATTTTTGCAAGCTAAAAACCTGCTCATGAAACCGACTGGATTGGAAAAACCCGAACGACTTCATCGCGGATAGCAACGTTCGTTCCAGGTTAAAAATGGGCACATGCCGGGTGGAAAAACACCAACACGGCAGCGGCGAGGAGACCGTATCAGACTATTCCTGCTCGGTAGTTGTGTGGTGTTTCACGATTCTGCCATTGATGAATTGCAAAATGTTGACTTCCCGGTTTACCCGATTGTTGTCCTGAAAGGAAATAAGACCTTTCTTGCCTGAGTAGCCTGAGATACGACTCAAAGCTGAACTGAAATCTCGGCCCGAACGGGCGCCTTGCCCGGCGGCGTCGTGCAGAATTTGGTAGGCGTCGTAGCCGAAAATCTCCCAGCGCTCGGGAGATTTTTTCATGCTGATCCTGAAACTTGTCCTGAAGTCGCGAAACTCCAGATCCGCTTCGTTTGGAAAGTAGTCGCTGACGAAAATGGCGCCGTTGATATAGCGCTCCACCTGCTGGTGGGTCAGAGTTTCGAGATCGTCAAGAAACTCACCACCCAGAACTTGAGTTCTGATATTATGTACCGCCAGTTGCGGGGCGACGTATTTCAGATCCTCAGCGTAAACCGGAATGAAAAAACCATCGACAGACAGAACCGGGATGTCATTTTCATCCAGGCGGTCGCCTTCTTCCTTCGCTTCGAGAATAAGCGCGTCAACATCCGTGGAGTCATGATGAAAAGCGGCATCTCTTATATTTTTAAATTGCCGGCTGAGGTCTTCAGGTGTTCCATAGTACCAGCTTTGCCCGATGATACGTCCTCCCAGCTGGTCCACGGTGGAAGTGAAGCTGTCCACCATCTGCTGACCGTATTCATCGACTGGCGCCAGAGTCGCAAAGGTTTGCATGCCCAGCTCGGCGATAGCGTAGTGCGCCAATGCGGCTCCCTTGCGCTCAAGGTCACTGTTGAGCTGAAATACAGCTCTGCCAACAGAGGCGACTCCGTTTTCTGATGCTGCCGGAGCAACAACCGGCACGCCTTCAACCGAGGCCAATGCGCCGATGCTCGCGGTCACGTCACTCTCCAGCTCTCCGATGATGGCGCGCACGTTCTCGCGGTGGAGCAAATTATTGACGCTGTGCAGGGCGGAAATCAGACTGCTTTCTGAGTCCCGAACGACAAGTTGCAGCGAGGCCGCCGAGCCATCGGCAGCCTGGTTGTGGGCAAAACGAATTCCCCGCAGGACACTCTTGCCTTCATCACCATAGTAACCTGACAAGGGCAAGAGCACACCCACTTTGATTGGCCGGCTGGCCCAGGTTCTTGCACTACCGAGAAGCTTGTTGACCTTGTCGTTTGAGCCGAATCGTTTTTGATAGTCACGCAAAGATGCTATGGCGTCGTCCGTGGCGCCACTGGCCAGCAATTGCTGCGCCAGTTCAAGGGTCACGAAGGCAGCCCCGGACGCGCCCTTTGACGTGCGTGCTAACCGTCTCAATTCGGAAATCGAAAGCTCGGTTCTCATAAACTGCGTCGCCAGTTGCGTGCTCTTGCTACGCAGAGTCGCTTCCTGGCTGTTGTCAAGCAAACCAAGCCAGTCCCGGGTGGCACTCATGCTTTTGCCAAGTCGATAATTCGCGGCAGCCCTGGCATACAAAGCGTCATCGTGGTACCTGCTTCGTGGAAAGGAGTCGATCAGGCGCTCGTAGTAGGGAAGAGCCTGCGTGTATTTGCCGATTTTGTATTTGCTCTTGCCCGTCATCAACAGGGCTGCAGTCAGCCGGTGGTGAGCCTGCTCAGAATTTGCCAGCGACTCGAATTCTGACATGGCGGAGTCATAACGCTTGCCAACATAGTCAGTTAGCGCCCGCTTGAACGCTTTTTCAACTTCAGACTTAAGCCGGACCGAACCGCTCTGAGCAAAACCAGGTTGCGTCATGATTGCGGCGAACAACCCAAACCAAACGAAACAACGCACTGCTTTTTTCATAAAAAGGCACCCCTCATTCGACCGTCACGCTCTTCGCCAGGTTACGAGGCTGATCGACATCACAGCCGCGCATCACTGCAATATGGTAGGCCAGGAGCTGCAACGGAACAATGGAAAGAATTGGTGTTAGAAAGTCCAGAGTCGGCGGGACGTAAATCACGTGGTCAGCCCTCGACTTAATGGCTTCGTCGCCTTCGGTGGCGATGGCGATAATGCGGCCACTTCTGGCTTTCACTTCTTCGATGTTACTGGTGATTTTGTCGTAGGTGGAGTCTTTGGTGGCGATGAACACGACGGGCATATTCTCATCGATCAGCGCAATGGGTCCATGCTTCATTTCCGCGGCAGGATAACCTTCCGCGTGAATGTATGAAATCTCCTTCAGCTTGAGTGCACCCTCGAGAGCAACAGGAAAATTGTAGCCGCGCCCAAGATAGAGAAAATTCTGACACTCGCAATAGGCTTCCGCGATTTCCTTAATGGTATCGTTGTGGTCCAGTATCTTCTGCACTTTGCCTGGCAATGCCTTCATTTCGTTGACGATTTCCACGCCTTTCGATGCGCCCATGTTGCGCATTCTCGCCAGCAGCAAACTGATAAGGCTCAGCACTGTGACTTGTGAAGTAAATGCCTTGGTGGAAGCCACACCAATTTCGGGCCCGGCATGCAGGTAAACGCCGGCGTCGCTTTCACGTGCAATGGTCGAACCGACGACATTGCAGATGCCGAGAGCTTTTGCCCCCTTGCGCTTGCCCTCGCGCAGCGCCGCCAAAGTGTCGGCCGTCTCTCCGGATTGGCTGATGACAAACATCACCGACCCGCGCTCGATCACAGGATCGCGGTAGCGAAACTCCGAGGCATATTCGACTTCGACCGGAGTGCGGGCAAGCTCTTCCAGCATGTACTCGCCGATGAGGGCCGCGTGCCAACTGGTGCCACAAGCGGAGAAGAGAATTTTCGGGGCGTAGACCAGAGATTCGCTCTCGTGCTCAATCCCACCAAGATGAACAGTGCCCTCGTCACTCAGCAGCCGGCCACGCATGGCATTTTCGATGGTCTGCGGCTGCTCCATAATTTCCTTGAGCATAAAATGCTCATGACCACCCTTTTCGATCTTGTCAAGGTCAAATGAGATTTTCTCGACTTTCTTATCGACTTCGAGATTGTCGATTGTTTTGATCTTGACTCCGTGCCGGGAGATGACGGCGATCTCGTTATCATCCAAATAGGTAACGTCTTTGGTGTGATTGATAATCGCGGACACGTCGGAAGCGACCACAAACTCCCCGGCGCCTAAACCGACAACGAGAGGGCTGCCCTTGCGCGCCGCAATCAGCTTGTCGGGATCGTCCTTTGAGATCACGACGATGCCAAAAGTTCCTTCAACCTGGCTTAAGGCTGAACGGACGGCATCCTCCAGCGAGTTGCCATTATCATAAAACTCCGAAATCAGATTTACTAGTGCCTCGGTGTCGGTGTCGGTGACAAATTCGTAGCCGGAACTTTGCAGCCTGGTCTTGATGGCCTGGTAGTTTTCAATGATGCCGTTATGGATTAAGGCGAGCCGGCCACTGTGGTCAGTGTGGGGATGAGCATTGACTTTGTTTGGCAGGCCATGCGTGGCCCACCTCGTGTGAGCAATGCCAAGATTTCCGGAAATCGGAGCACGAGTCAAGCATTTCTCCAGCTCAATCAGCTTGCCCGGTTCCTTCTGTAGCGAAATTGACCCGTCATCCAAGACGGCGATACCCGCTGAATCATACCCACGGTATTCGAGTCTCTTGAGTCCGTCGATTAAGATTGGAGTGGCGTCCCTGTTGCCAATATATCCGATGATGCCGCACATAACATCTCTCCTTAGATGATTCGAGGTTGCAGGTGGAATTTCGAGTTGAAATCAGCGCTCACTGAACGGCCTGGAAAGTGCGAAAGTAGAAAGAATAATGCTAAAATGCAAATGAAAATCCGGTCACGTTACTCCCACTCGATGGTACTCGGGGGCTTTGAACTGATGTCGTAGACCACGCGATTTACACCGCGTACTTCATTGATAATCCGGTTGGAGATCAGGGCTAACAAGTCATTCGGAATCCTTGCCCAGTCCGCTGTCATGCCATCCAGACTTGTAACGGCGCGTAGGGCGACCACATTATCATAGGTCCGAAAATCACCCATAACCCCAACGGATTTGACCGGGAGTAAGACGGCAAACGCCTGCCAGATATTCTCATACTCGCCATACTCGTGAAGCGAATCCATAAAAATTGCGTCCACGTCACGCAGAAGGTCCAGTCGGTCCCGGGTGATCTCCCCAAGAACACGAACTGCGAGCCCGGGCCCGGGGAAAGGATGCCGGCCCAGAATCGCATCAGCCATGTCCAGTTCTTTGCCAACCCGACGAACTTCGTCTTTGAACAACTCGCGCAGGGGCTCAATCAGTTTGAGGTTCATCACATCCGGCAGGCCGCCAACGTTGTGGTGGGTCTTGATTGTAGCAGATGGCCCGTGCGCGGATACGCTCTCGATGACATCGGGATACAACGTGCCCTGGATGAGATAATCGACATCGACAATCTTCTCTGCCTCTGCTTCGAAGACTTCAATAAATGTCCTGCCGATGATCTTTCGCTTTTCTTCGGGGTTGGTCACACCGGCAAGGTTTTCGAGGAATTGCTGCGAGGCATCGACGGCAACGAAATTGTCTCCGAAATGCTGTGTAAATGTTTGCGATACTTGCTTTGTCTCATTCTTGCGCATCAAACCATTGTCAACGTAGATGCAAGTGAGTTGGTCGCCAATCGCGCGATAAGCCATGGCCGCGGCAACGGCAGAATCCACACCTCCGCTCAGGGCGCAGATGGCTTTCGCAGAACCAACACGCTGGCTAATATCAGCAAGCGTTTTCTCCACAACCGAAGTTGGAGTCCAACTGCCGTTGCAAGTGCAGACGTCATGCACGAAGTTGCCCAATATCTGCTTGCCGGCAACAGAGTGAGTCACTTCAGGATGGAATTGCACGCAGAAGATCTGCTTGCTCCGATTTGCAATTGCGGCAAATGGCGAATTGGCAGTATGTCCGATGGCTTCAAAACCATCCGGCGTTTGAGTCAAGGCATCGCCGTGGCTCATCCACACATTGGAGCGGGTTGGGACATTCTTGAACAAGTCGCCGGAGTCGTCAACGATGAACTCGGCGAGGCCATACTCCCTCCTGGCAGCGTCTTCTATTTTGCCGCCATGATAGTGCGCCGTCAACTGCAGCCCGTAGCAAATGCCAAGGACAGGGATGCCCAGGTCAAAAATGGCTGAGTCAGGATGCGGCGCGGATTCGGCATACACCGATTCGGGCCCGCCCGAAAGGATGATGCCGCTTGGGGCCATGTTCTTGATTTCCTGCAGTGGAATATTGAACGGCTTGATCTCGGAATAGACACCAAGCTCACGCACTTTGCGAGTGATGAGCTGCGTGTACTGCGAGCCGAAATCCAGTATGAGAATAGATTCTTCGGTGGTATTTTGCATCGAATCCTAAGGGGTGATGTTCCAGGACTTTAGTTCGTCCAGGTAGTCGTAGTTGGTTAGATCATAGTGCAGCGGTGTAATTGAAATGCGGCGATTCTTAACCACGAAATCGTCCACCTCGAGGCTCTCCTCGATTTCGGTCTTCTGCCCGGTAAGCCAGTAGTAGACGCGATTCGCGGGATCGACACGTTTGTCGAAATGTTCACGAAAAGTGGCCTTGCCCTGGCGCGTCACCTGCACCCCCTCGATCTCATGTTCCGGGATGGCCGGGACATTCACGTTGAGCAGGGTTCCCTTCGGCAACCCGTGTTGCAGAACCTCAAGCGCAAGTTTGCGGGCAAATCTGGCCGCATAGCTGAAATTTTGTTCTGTAAATGAAGCCAAAGAGATTGCAAACGACGGCACATGCAAAATGGTGCCTTCCGTCGCGGCGGAGACAGTGCCCGAGTAAATCGCGTTAATACCGGCGTTCGAGCCCTGGTTGATACCGGAGATGACCAAATCCGGTTTTTCTTTTAGAAGCGCCCAGTAGGCAATCTTGACGCAATCAGCCGGTGTGCCATTGACGGCATAACCGAAGAATTCGTTGTTCTTCTCGAACTCCCAGACGCGCAAAGGGTCTGCGATGGTGATTGCGTGGCCGACAGCACTGCGTTCGCTGTCAGGCGCAACAACCGTGACGTCGCCAAGATCTCTCACCTGTTCATGAAGCGCCGCCAGGCCCGCGGCGCTGATGCCGTCGTCATTGCTGAGCAGTATTTTCGGTTTGGAGTTGGTCACGTCAGTTCGTTAATATTAAGGTGTTTAGACTGTAGGGCTGCTAGGTTTTGCGCAATGCTCTGATCAAAGCGCCTAAGACCTTTTCAGTCTCTACAATTATCGACTCGTTATTATTCGCTCTTTCATACTCTTTGAAGTATCCCAGCCGTTTGGAAAGGCTGAACTGATAATGCAATTCCCTTAATGACCCAAAAGCTCGCAGCTTCGTATGAACTCGCATGTGTGTCCTGCTACAGCCTAAAAAGCGACAGTCTATCTACCTGAATGTCACGTCAGTTCTTGACGGCTTCGTCATCCAGGGGTTCCGCATCCGTACTTGGCAGGGGCGCGAGATCTTGCAGACTCTCACCGTCCAACTCGCCGTTGCTGGCCGAATCTTCAGCCTGGGTCTCTGTCATGAATTCGAGAAGGTCACCCAGTTTCTCTTTCATTTCGCTGCGATCCACCACGGCATCGATAAAGCCATGCTGTAGTTGGAACTCGGAGCGCTGAAAGCCGTCGGGCAAATCCTGGCCGATGGTCTGCTTGATGACTCGCGGGCCGGCAAAGCCAATCAAGGCGCCGGGTTCAGCAAGGTTGACATCGCCCAGCATGGCATAGCTGGCGGTGACGCCGCCGGTGGTCGGGTCAGTGAGGATGGAAATGTAAGGCAGTCCGGCTTCGGCGAGCTGGGCGAGTCTTGCAGATGTTTTTGCCAACTGCATCAACGAAATCGCGCCTTCCATCATGCGGGCGCCGCCCGAGGCGGAAATGATGATGAGCGGCACGTGGCGTTTGATGGCTTCCTCAGTCGCGCGTGCAATTTTCTCCCCAACCACCGACCCCATGCTGCCGCCGATGAAGGAAAAATCCATGACACACAAGACCACCTCGTGGTCATGAATCCTGCCAAAGCCAGTTCGAATAGCAGATTTCTGCCCGGTTTTTTTTACCGCTGCCTTGATCTGGTCAGAATATTTTTTTGACGCTTTGAATTTCAGAAAATCCACTGAGCTGATGTTGGCGTTGAATTCATCGAACCGATTGTTGTCCAGCAAATGGGCGATGTAATCTGAACTCTTGATTCGGAAATGAAACTGGCATTTCTGGCAAACGTGAAAATTCTTTTCAAGTTCACGCTTATAGATGATCTCACCGCACCCGCCACATTTAAGCCACAGCTCCGGCATTTCCTTCTTCTTTTGAGGTTGCAGCCCGTCTTTTGCCCGCTTAAACCAATCCATATTTCTCAGCCCTCCTTCAAGGATAAACTCATCAAGATGGCGTCGTCTTTCTCTTTCAGATAATAGTGCTTGCGCACACCATCTTCTCTAAAACCATGCTTCTTGTACAAATTACGTGCAGCTTCGTTAGATGCGCGGATTTCCAGATAGATCGAATGGATATTTTTTCTGAGAATATCGGAAATCAAAAATCCAAGCAGATAGCTGCCTACGTTTTGACGGCGAAAACTCTCATCCACCGCAAAGTTAGCCAGATGCGCTTCGATGTCAAAGCACCAGTGAACCGAGTACCCGATGACGTGGCCATTATTGGTCACGACATAAGGCTGGGAAAACTGGTTTTCAACAATTTCGTAGGTGAAGTTCTGCTCTGACCATGGGTCAGGAAACGATTCCTTCTCCAGGTAAACCACCCGGTCCAGATCCGACAGCAGCATCCTGCGGATTTCCAGACTGGGCATGCGTTTCGTTGGTTCGACAACCGGCGCCGTGCTAGTCAACATAGTATTGCTTCTTCTTTGGCTCGAACTCTTTCAAATAAAATGGCTCGAGTTCGGACAGGTCCGCGACGTCGCCCTTGCTCAACCTGATTCCTGCCAGCCGCGCGATCTGCAGAGGGTTGGCCAGGCAAAACTCCGGAGCCGCGGCAACCAGGTTTGCGCACTGAAGCCGGCTGAACAAAGCCACAGGGCTCGCGACCACCAACGTGGGCGCCTCAAGCCACGAGGAGAACTCATCAAACGAGAGAATCATATAATCAGACAGCCGCTCAAGCTCGCTTTTCATCTCATATCGGGCGGCATAGATTTCAGTCTCTCTGGCTTTCATCACCACACAGATTGGGCCGTCGCCAAGGCCTGCCTGGGATGCAAAGGCATCCATGCTGTTTATGGCCACGACCGGCTTGTTGAGAGAAAACGCCAACCCTTTTGCTGCCGACAAGCCAATGCGCAGACCGGTAAACGAACCCGGGCCGATCGCAACCGCAATGCCGTCGAGGTCAGCAAGCTGCCATGATACGTCCCGAACCAGCGATTGGATCGCGGCGACCAGTTTCTCATTGTGGACATTGCGCACATTCAACCGGTAGTCGGCTACCAGTGTTCCCCCGTCTGTCAGGGCGACGCCACAAAGCTCCGTGGCTGTATCGATGGCCAGCAGCTTCATGGCATCGAAATCCGTATTTCGCGGTGCGACTCCAGGCCGGTGGCAAACAGATGATGGAAATGAATTTCAAATCGCCGAAGCGGCAGCAGCGGCTGCACGCGGTCCGGCCACTCGAGAAGGCAGACGCCACCGCCGTCGAAATACTCGAGGCATCCAAGGTCCTCAGCCTCGGCCGGGCAGTTGATTCGGTAGAAATCAAAATGATAAATCGGCAATCGCCCTTCGTACTCATTTATCAAAGTGAAGGTCGGACTGCCTGATTCGTCCAAACTGCCCAGTCCGGCGCAGACGCCACGGACAAAAGTTGTCTTGCCGCTACCCATGTCGCCATACAGAGCGACAACATCGCCGGCCTGCAAATTTTCGGAGAATGCCATGCCCAGGCGCACAGTTTCATCTTCACTTTTCGATTGAATAGCTGTCCGCGCCAATAGCTCAGGAGTGCCGGGGCCCATGTCTCTCACTGCGCCTACTTAGGTTGCAGGGTCACGACAGGCAGAATCATTTCTTCCATAGAAACGCCGCCATGCTGCAAACTGTCCTTGTAGTAGTTCAGGTAATGATGATAGTTCGTCGGGTAGACGAAGTAGTAATCTTCCTTGGCCAGCAAGTAGTTTGAGTTGAGCCCGAGGGAAGGCAATTTGTACGTTTGAGGATCCTTAACGATGATGGCGTGTTTCGGATCGACCTTCAGGCTTTTGCCGTATTTGTAACGGAGATTAGTGGAGGTGTCGCGGTCGCCGATAACTTTGGCGCCACGCATGCAACGCAGGCTGCCGTGGTCGGTAGTAATCACCACAGTGCAATCGCGCTGCGACAGCGCCTTGAGAATCTGAAAGACGTAAGAATGCTCAAACCAGGATTTGGTCAGCGAGCGGTAAGCCGCCTCGTCTGGAGTAATTTCACGCAGCACCTCCGATTCGCTACGGCTATGTGCCAGAATATCCACAAAATTCACAACCAAGGCTAGAAGCGGCACATTTGAAAACGTCGCTATCTTTTTTGTAACTCTGCGGGCTTCCGCGACATCCAGGATCTTGATGTACTTGGATGCCGGCTTGAGTTCTATTCCAAGGCGCTCGAGCTGGGCGTCGAGCAACTGATGTTCGTGGCGATTCAGGCTGTGTTCATCGTCGTCGGCTTGCAACCACCAGTGGGGGTACTGCTCCTTGATTTCGCTTGGAAACAAGCCGCTGAAGATGGCGTTCCTGGAGAAGGGCGTCGCCGTCGGAAGTACGGAGCAGTAGTTTTCCTTCTGCATCTTAAAGTAGGGATACAACAAAGGTTCAATGGTCAGGAACTGGTCAAGGCGCAGGTTGTCCAGCACCAGAAAAACGACTTGCCGGTCCGCGCGCAAATGAGGCACAACATACTTTTCGATCAACTCGGTTGAGAGTGTTGGCGCACCCTCGCCACCGTTAAGCCAGAACGGATAGTTGTTCTCGATAAACTTACCAAACTCAACGTTGCACTCGCGCTCCTGCTCACGCAACATTTGCTTGAGGCCGAGTTCGCTATGCTGGTCGGTTTCCACCTCCCACTCTGCCAGTCGTGAGTAAAGCCCCGACCAGTCGTTCCAGTCCATGGGACCGTTCAGCATTTGCGACACTTCGTTGAACTCAGAAATATAATCCCGGGAGATGCGTTCTCCAGTGATCTTGATGCGTTCCAGAATCTTCTTGCAGGTGAGCAAAATCTGGCTCGGATTGACGGGCTTGGTCAGATAGTCATCTATTTTGCCGCCAATGGCATCTTCCATCAGCGACTCTTCCTCACTCTTGGTTACCATGACGATTGGCAGAGATGGGTGTTCTTCCTTGATTTCGCCCAGAGCAGTCAAGCCATCCTTGCCGTGCAGCATTTCGTCAAGCAGAACCATATCAAACGCTTCTTCGCGCAGCAACGCGATGGCATCCTCCGCGTTTGGAATCGGTCGAACTTCGTAGCCACGCTCCTCCAAAAAAATGATGTGCGAGCGTAACATGTCTATCTCGTCGTCAACCCAGAGAATTTTGCCTTTGGAAGTCATTTATCTCCGTATATTCTTCACAAATACAAGCATCAAGATAGCAAATCTCGCCGCGATTGTCAACCGCTATCTAGGTCGCGCAGCGGCTGGCTGGAGGCGATTCCGCCACTCGGGAGCGGGCGGCAGGAAGGCTCAGATTCGCCAGCGACGCCGCAACGAAACTCTTGACATAGGGACCGCTGAAAATAGAATCTGCGTCATTTCGGCTCTCGCGCGTTTGCCAACCTGTCGCTCCGGCCGAAAGATTGCGGCTCAGGATTTGACACTACCACGTTGAATCACTACATTGTATTTCTAACCAAACCTTCTCACAGACTCGTGTTTGATCAGGACCAGGGAGAACCGGATGAAATTTGGCTTTGTCATCGACAACCGCAAATGTATAGGATGCCATGCCTGTACCGTGGCGTGCAAATCAGAGCATGACGTCCCAATCGGGGTAAACCGCACCTGGGTAAAGTATGTCGAAAAGGGGACCTTTCCGGACACCCGCCGCTTGTTCTCCGTGATGCGCTGCAACCACTGCTCCGACGCACCCTGCGTGGACATTTGTCCGGTCACTGCGCTGTACAAACGCGCTGATGGCATCGTCGATTTCGATAATCGGCGCTGCATTGGGTGCAAAGCGTGCATGCAGGCATGCCCATACGATGCTCTCTACATCGATCCGGAAACACAGACAGCAGCCAAATGCAACTACTGCGCTCACCGGGTGGATATCGGCTTAGAGGCTGCCTGCGTCAATGTCTGCCCCGAGCACGCCATCGTCTCCGGTGACATGCACAATCCCCTTTCTGAAATCTCGCAACTCCTGGCACGCGAACAGGTGACGACGCGCAAGTCGGAAAAAGGCACGCAGCCCAATGTCTTCTACATTGAAGGTGATCAGGCCACGCTCAACCCGGACATCGCGGAGCCTGCCACCAGTTATTTGTGGAGTTCCCAGGCCACCGGCGTCGGCCATTTTGCCAGATATGCAGAGGCCAGGATCACCAGCGCAAGCCCGTCAAATCGGACGCCGCTACCGGCAGCGAACCGCGGCACAAACGATCCTGGCGACGCCGCGGCCAGGGTGCTTGTCCCCACGGTCGGCGATGACAAAAAGAATCTCGAAAAAGCCGCTGATGTGGTTCAGGAAACTGCAGCACGGACCTACGATGCCCCGGGCAAAGGCGTGCTCTGGGGTTGGGAAGTTTCAGCTTATGTCTGGACCAAGGCCATTTCGACAGGAGCTTTTCTGGCGCCGTTCTTGGCGACTGTCTTCGGGTTCGCGCAGTTGACGGAAATGATGCGCTGGGCCGGGCTAGCGACCGCAATCATCTTCCTGCTTTTGACAACAGGCCTGCTCATCAAAGACCTCGACAAACCGGCCCGGTTCGCTTATATCCTTTTGCGACCGCAATGGCGTTCCTGGCTGGTGCGCGGGGGCTACGCGATTACCTTCTACGGCATTTTTCTTATCTGGCATGGCTTGGCAATCGCCAGTGATTGGCACAGCGTTCTGTCGCTCACGGGATGGGCAAGCGCGGTATTCGCAATCATTACCGCCATCTACACGGCCTTTCTTTTCGCCCAGGCCAGCGGTAGAGATTTCTGGCAAAGTCCCACTCTTTCGCTGCACATGCTGCTGCACGCGATGATGGCCGGGGCCGCCATTTTTTGTATCGGTGCACTATTTTCAGCGCCGGAAACGGCATGGCACGAGTACTTGACCAGGCTGGTTTACTGCACGAGTGCTTTCAACCTTCTGGTCACCGCACTCGAGTTGGCGACGAAACATCCCACCGGGGACGCGCAGAAGACCGTGAAAATGATTGTTTCGGGTAAGTTCAGTCCGGTGTTCTGGGTTGGAGTTGTCTGCGCGGGAAATCTCATTCCTGGCTTGCTGCTGTGGCTCGGCGGGTCACTCTCGATGGCGCTTGCCGGTGGCCTGCTGCTGCTCGGGATTTACCTTGTGGAATACATTTGGGTGCGGGCGCCGCAACTTTTGCCGCTCTCTTAATCCCGGAGTGGTTAGCGGCCATGAATTCCTCGTCGCGATTTAAACGGGAGCATATTGAATTCGTTTCTCTCGAGCATGCTCCGAAGAAATTCGTAAATTCTGAACCAAGATTTGGACAAAGGAGACGCAATGTCGGCAGCAAACAAACCCGGCTTTATCGAACGAATCGCGGAAAAACTCCGCCTGATTCCCGACCTGAATCAGGAACTCGGAGAAACTCTGCCACGACTGAACGAGCCAGGCGATCTCACCGATTATCCGCCGCCCGACCAATGGGATGATTGGGTAGAGTACGAAGCCAAGCTCTGGCCGCGACGCGAAGCCCGGCATTATACCATTGTGCCGACCTCCTGCTTCAACTGTGAAGCCGGCTGTGGCTTGTTGAGCTACGTCGATAAAGAGACCATGCAGGTTCGGAAGTTTGAGGGCAATCCCTACCACCCGGGCAGTCGTGGCCGAAACTGCGCCAAAGGTCCGGCTACCATCAACCAGATTCAGGACACGGACCGAATTCTCTACCCCATGAAGCGCACCGGCAAGCGCGGCGAGGGAAAATGGCAGCGGGTTTCGTGGCCGGATGCCCTGGACGACATCGCCGGGCGCATCCGGCAGACATTGCAGGATAAACGCAACAATGAAGTTGTTTACCACGTCGGTCGGCCCGGAAACGAAGGATATGTCGATCGTGTCCTGCAATCCTGGGCAGTTGATGGCCACAACAGCCATACCAACATCTGTTCGGCTGGCGCACGTTTCGGCTATGCTATCTGGCACGGTTTTGACCGACCGTCGCCGGACCACGCCAACGCGAAGTTCATTCTCCTTATCAGCGCCCATCTGGAGTCAGGACATTACTTCAATCCACACGCACAGCGCATCATCGAGGGATTAATGAATGGCGCCAAGCTGGCAGTCATGGATCCGCGGCTGTCGAACACCGCCAGCATGGCTGATTATTGGATGCCGACATACCCAGGCAGCGAAGCCGCTGCTCTTTTGGCGATGGCGAAAATCATCATCGAGGAGGGACTCTACAACCGGGAATATATGGCCAACTGGGTGAACTGGCGGACTTATCTCGAAAAGGAACGGCCACAGTCTGAAACTACGTTTGAAAACTTCATCACCGCATTGAAGGAAGAGTACAAAGACTTCACGCCCGAGTTTGCAGAGCAGGAAAGCGGCGTGCCAGCGAAGACAATTGTTGAAGTGGCAAGAAAAATCGGCGAGGCCGGGACGCGGTTTGCCACCCACAACTGGCGCAGCGCCGGCAGCGGCAACCTCGGCGGCTGGGCAGTCGCCCGCTGTCTGCATTTTCTCAATGTGCTCACCGGCAGCGTGGGGACCGTTGGCGGCACCTCACCAAGCGGTTGGAATAAATTCAAACCGGCGATGTTTGACAAACCGCCTGCTCAAAAATTCTGGAATGAGCTGCATTTCCCCAACGAATACCCTCTGTCTCACTACGAGATGAGTTTCCTGTTGCCGCATTTCCTGAAAGAAGGACGCGGCAAACTGTCGGTCTATTTCACCAGAGTTTTCAACCCGGTCTGGACCTACCCCGACGGCTTTTCGTGGATTGAAGCTTTGTCTGACGAAGAAAAAATCGGGCTGCATGTGGCGCTGACGCCAACCTGGAACGAGACCGCTTATTACGCCGACTACGTTCTGCCCATGGGCCACGCGAGCGAACGCCACGACATCATCAGCTACGAGACTCATTCAGGAATGTGGATGGCCTTCCGCCAACCGGTGTTGCGCGAAGCCGCCCGTCGCATGGGCAAACCAGTTGAATTCACCTACGAAACCAACCCCGGGGAAGTCTGGGAAGAAGATGAATTCTGGATTGAACTTTCATGGCGCATTGACCCGGATGGCAGCCTTGGGATCCGGAAGCACTTCATCTCTCCATACCGCAAGGGCGAAAAAATCAGTATTGACGAGTACTATCAATATATCTTTGAAAACACAAAAGGTCTGCCGCAAGCCGCTGCGAAAGAAGGACTCACGCCGCTCGACTACATGCGCAAATACGGCGCCTTTGAAGTGGAGCAGACCGCCTACCACAAAAATCTGACGCCACTGACTCAGGAGCAATTGCTCGGCAGTATGGTCGATGGCGAGAACACCATCCTGAAGGATGGCAAGGCCATCGGCGTCATGGTTGGCGGCCAGGCGTGCGTCGGATTTCCGACGCTCTCGCGCAAGCAGGAATTCTACTCGCAGACGCTGGTCGACTGGGGTTGGCCGGAGTACAAAACTCCAACCTACATCAAAAGCCACATTCACCCAGACCGCATTGACCGTGCAAAGGGCGAGTTCCCGCTGGTGCCCACCTTCCGGCTCCCGACTTTGATTCACTCGCGCTCGTCAAACTCAAAATGGTTGACTGAAATTGCCAACCGCAACCCGGTCTGGATGCACAAAATCGATGCTGAAAAGATTGGAATTCGCGACGGCGAGTTACTAAGAGTCACCACTGACATCGGCTATTTTGTGGACCGCGTTTGGATTACTGAGGGCATGAAGCCCGGAGTCGTGGCGTGCTCGCACCACATTGGCAGATGGCGCCGGCCCCAGGACGCGGCTGGCAACCGCTGGGCGACCAATCTTGTGGACATCTCCGAAACGGAAAAAGGCAAATGGCGCATCAGGGTTATGGACGGCATTCGCCCCTACAAAAGCCAGGATGCTGACTCGGGCCGAATTTTCTGGAGCGACGGGGGTGTGCACCAAAACATCACCTTCCCGGTGCACGCAGACCCGATCAGCGGCATGCACTGCTGGCACCAGAAAGTCAAGATCGAAAAAGCGCACGCGGAGGACAAATACGGCGATGTCTTCGTCGATACGGACAAATCTTTCGAGATCTATAAAGAATGGCTGAAGCTCGCGCGCCCGGCGCCCGGACCCGGAGGCCTGCGGCGCCCGTTGTGGCTGAATCGTCCGCTGCGGCCGGCTGAAGAGATGTTCCGTTTGCCGGATTAAGTCGGCTTGATATTTTGGCGCGCTACTCTGGCTATTCCCCAAGACCGCTTTTCTGAATCACATGGCGATAACATTCATCATTCAGGTCGCAATGATGGCCGTCATCACGTGGCGCAGGCCACTCGCTGATCCCGTGCTGTTGCAGGGAGACAGCAAGATCGACATAACCGGCAGCCCCCTGGCGAAAAAGCTGGGCATCGTGGTACTCGTGCTGACGGCGGTTTTGTACATCACCTTTTGGTAGGCTTGGATGTTGTCAGGACTGCCAAGGCTGAATCGATGAGACTTTACCTGGCCGCCGCAGTTGAAGTCTGTGCATAGCAAATCCAAAACAAGTGACGGAGATCCTACATGGCAGATGGCCAAGTGGCAGCAGCAGTAACTCAAGGCCGTGCAACATCCCCACAACGCTCGCTCGGCCTCTGGATGTGTACGGCGCTCGTGGTCGGAAACATGATTGGCTCGGGCGTGTTCCTGCTGCCATCAGCTTTGGCGCCATACGGTGGAATTGGCCTGCTCGGCTGGCTCTTTACCGCAGCCGGGGCTTTGCTGCTTGCCCTGGTTTTCGCCCGCCTCAGCAGGCTGGTGCCAAAAGCGGGCGGACCTTACGCCTACACTCGTGAGGGCTTCGGTGACCTCGCCGGCTTTCTTGTCGCCTGGGGCTACTGGATTTCCATTCTGGCGGGCAACGCCGGGATCGCCGTAGCGTTTGCCGGCTATTTGGCCGTATTTTGGCCCGCAATTGCCAGTACGCCGTGGCTGGCTGGCCTGGTCGCGCTCACAGCAATTTGGTTACTGACCTGGGTGAACGCCACCGGTGTCCGAAACGCCGGCCTCATGCAACTGGCAACAACGACTCTCAAGCTCGTGCCTCTTGTCGCCATTGCCTGTTTCGGCATTTTTCATATCGAAGTCGCCAACATCGGGGGCATGCAGCAGGACGGCGGTTCAGTCTTTAGCGCGATTACGGCTAGCGCAGCCCTGACACTGTGGGCTTTTCTGGGTTTCGAATCAGCGACGATTCCGGCAGACGACGTCGTCGATCCACAACGCACGATCCCGCGCGCGACCATCCTGGGGACACTCGTGGCAACGCTGGTTTACGTGCTCGGAACCGTGACGGTCATGGGAAGTGTCCCAGCCTCAAGCCTGATGAATTCCACTGCGCCCTTCGCCGATGCTGCCAGTAACCTGTGGGGCGAGTGGGCCCGATATCTGGTCGCCGGTGGTGCGGTCGTCGCCTGTTTTGGCACCCTCAACGGTTGGATTCTAATGCAGAGCCAGGTGCCGCTTGCAGCTGCTCGCGATAACCTGTTTCCAGCATTTTTCAAGCAAGAATCGAAACGTGGGACGCCAGCTCTGGGACTGGCCATTTCGAGCGTGCTGATCACCATTCTCGTCGGCCTGAATTACACGCGCACACTTGTGCAGCTCTTCACCTTCATCATTCTGCTCTCCACCATGACAGCCCTCCTGCCCTACACCTTCGCGACCCTGTCCGAACTGATGATTCTTATCAAACAGCCGCACCGGTTTGAAGGCAAGCGCATGCTCAAGCCTGCCGTCCTTGCGATGTTGGCATTTATGTACTCACTTTGGGCAATTGCCGGCTCGGGAGAAGAAACTGTCTTTTGGGGTTTTTTGCTGATCATGGCCGGAGTGCCGGTGTATGTTTGGCTCAAATGGCGTCAGGCAAACCAATGAATCAAGTGTGATTACCGATAAACATCTCGTGACCCGCTGTTTCATGAAACCATTTCTTGAACGACAAGGCAGACCGTCCAACTTGAGCAAGATTGCCTGCAAGCTAATTCGCAATTAAGCAAGCTCCATGAACCCGGAAACTGTAGAACGTCAATTCAGAGATCTGTTCGGGGAGCAGCCGCTCATGGTACGCTCACCTGGCCGCATCAATCTGATTGGCGAGCACACCGACTACAATGATGGCTTTGTTTTGCCTGCCGCGATTGACCGGCAGATCTGTTTTGCGATTGCCACCTGCGCAGGCAAACGGAGCACACTCGTCGCGGCAAACAACGGAGAACGACATTCCTTTCACCAGGACGACCTCGGCGGGGCAGAAAAACCTTGGGCTAACTACCTGCTCGGGGTTGTCGATCAGTTGAGGCGGCGCGGGCTGGTACTATCGCCCTTCAACTGCGTGTTCGGTGGTGACATTCCGATCGGCGCCGGGCTGTCGTCATCGGCGGCCTTGACTTGCGGGCTGGCTTTCGCGCTGAACGAAATTGGCGGATTCAAGCTCGACAGACATGAGCTTGCCAGAATCGCTCAGGATGCCGAACGCGAGTTTGCCGGAGTCCAGTGCGGCATCATGGACCAGTTCGCCAATCTGTTTGGCCAGGAGCACTCAGTTCTGAAACTCGATTGCCGTTCTCTTGCACATGAAATCATACCTCTTGCGATGGACGATGTCCGGCTTGTTTTGTGCAACAGCGGTGTGTCTCACGCCCTGGCATCGTCGCAGTACAATCAGAGGCGTCTGGAATGTGAAGCCGGCGGGCGGGCACTCCAAAAACACGACCGCACGATTCGCGCATTGCGGGATGTGAAACTTGAGCAGTTGCAGGAATTCCGGTCAGAAATGGAGGCCACCGTCCTGCGCAGATGCCAATTCGTGCTGCAGGAAAACCAACGCGTTCATGCCGCAGCAGCCGCACTTGCAGCCAGAGACGCAGACTTGCTTGGTGACCTTATGGACAAAAGTCACGCCGGACTGAGAGATGACTATGAAGTCAGTTGCCGCGAGATAGATTTTTTGGTCGAAGTTGCGCGTGATATCAAGGGTGTTTTGGGAGCCCGGATGATGGGCGGCGGTTTCGGCGGCTGCACGCTGAATCTGGTGCGGAGTGACGCCTGCGCGGCCTTCGAACGAATCCTTAAATCCAAATACAAACAAGAGACCGGTATCGAACCGGAGGTCTTCCAGGTTAGCCTGACAAAAGGAACATCTATTCTCACTTAGCTTCAAACAAGTCGGCCACGGGAACGGCGCCCGGCTCAGCGCAATCGCTCAGGGATAATATGAAAATCGTCAGGGCGCTGTCGTTCCTGATGGCATGCGGCAGACCCGGCGGAATCTCGAACATGGCAGTAGTCGCGGGATCAATTCTATCAATTTGAATGCTCGCTCGGTTCTCAGAACGCCAGGCAATCGAAGCCTGGCCACCGAAAATGACAATCCATTCCCGCCCCAATTCGTGCAGATGATTGCCTCTCACAGCGCCAGGTTCCAGCGAAACCAAATGCATCTCTTTGACCACTTCCGACGCCAGTCCGGCGGCGGCCAACGGCTTCACTCCCCAGCCGCGCGCATCAGACCAACTCTCTTCACCGAGAAGAATTTTCTTCATTCGAGCCACTTCTCCACTTGAACCATTTCGTGCAATTTTGCTCCCCTTAGGACACACTCTTAAGCAACGATACTATTTCAGAAACAACTATAACTATATTGAAACTTTATATTTGTGGCAAATATTCTCCTACTGGCATGACCATTGCTTGGAATAGCAACGAAGTTCGAAACTACGAAACTGCATCTGATAAAACAAGGAGAACAGCATGAAACGAACAATCAAATCTCTGGCCTTGACCGTCTTGCTGGCGGCATTCCTGGTTCCAGCTCAGAGCAATGCTGGCGTCAAAGTTCATGTCAAGTTGCGCCCGCCGAAAGCCAGGACAGTGAAAGTCGTAAGACCGGCCAGACCATATCGTAGCGCCGTTTGGGTAAGCGGTCACCACGTCTACAAAGGCGGCCGGTATGTTTGGCTTGATGGCTACTGGGTGAAAAGGAAGTCTGGCTTCGTTTACATCCAACCGCACTGGAAGCACACCGCACGTGGATATATTTTTGTGCCGGGGCATTGGGTGAAAAGATAGCCGATGAAACAGGCTGTCGTGCTGGTAGACCAAAGCCCTCTCGCCACTAAGAGAGGGCTTTTTTTATGGTTCGCCCCGGTCTGGCCACGCACTATTCTTGGAGCGCTATGTGATTCCGTTCGCGGTTGCCGTCGTCTCAGACTTCAAATCCAGCATCACCAACTCAATCACGCGCGGAATCGCTGCCTGCACCGCTGGAGTCAGCGACACTCCTCCATCAAAGTCATCGCCTTCGATGCCGTAGACCAGCAGCCGGGCGGGGAGCTTCCCTAGCGCGCGCGCCATCTCGATGGCCTCGGCCACACTGAACGCGTGGGTGGAATAATTGAAGAACCGTGTGGGAATACGCTCGTTGTGAGCTTCAAAACGAAAGATGGCGCCCGGTGTCGCGCCTGAAACGACTGCGTCAAACAGCAATACCGTGTCACCTCCCTGCATAAACTCGATCAGGGAAGCACCCTCTCCGGAGGCTTCCAAAGCCTCGGTTTCCGGCAGATGCGTTTGTCTCAGTGCCTGCACGATTTGCCAGCCAACCCCGTCATCTCTTCGGAAGCGATTGCCAACTCCAATCAGCTTGACCTTGCTTTGTTCAATCATAGTCCAACTCGATTTGCTTGATGTCGATTTCAACCGTCAACACGCCACAATCGACTTGCGTTCTCATGGGAAATGTTTGCCTGCGCAGGAAGCCCCGAACGACGTCATTTTCCGGCAACATGTTGGCGACAACCCGCTCGTACCTGCGCTCTCGGGCGCACTCCAGCAACCGCCGCAGCAACCTGGAGCCGAGCCCCAAGTTTTGAAACGCATCACTCACCACGACCGCGATTTCGCAGTCCTGGCTGGCGGGAATCGCATTCAAACGACCGACGCCAATGATGGCGCGCCCTGCGGGGCCTTCGCCAAGATAATCTGCAACCAACACACTCTCCCGACTTGTGTCTGCGGCGCAAATTCGCGCAAGCCTTTCCGGCGCGGTTCGGGTACTCAGTTTCAAAAGCTTAAAATAGCGCAGATAGACTGTTTCGTCGGACAGCGATTCGTGAAACCTCGCTAGCGACGGCCGGTCCTGTTGTTGAATTGGACGAATGAGAACGGGCTCCCCGGTGCGTAACCTCCATAGCTGAACGCGAATCGCCAGCGCCGGACAAGCATTATCCGGCGCCTGGCGAACATCAGGGTTCAGGGTCTCGTCGAAATGTGACATCAGGCCCGGTCCACTTCAAGGTTGAGAAAATGCGTTGAGCAGGAGATGCAGGGATCGTAGTTTCGAATGGCCTGCTCGCACTGCCACTTCAATTTTTCATCCGGCAGGTCAACATTTTGCGGCACGAAATTCCACAAATCCTTCTCGATGGTTTTTTGATTCGCGGCCGTGGGTGAAACGATCTTCGCGTCTTGAATGATGCCGTTGTCGTCAATGGTGTAGCGATGGTAGCAAATCCCGCGGGGCGCTTCCGTGGCCCCGTAGCCCGTACCTGCACGCGGCTCAACATCAAACGCCGGTTTGTTCGGCATCTCGTACGATTCAACAATCCGAATCGCCTCTTCGAACGCGTAGACCGTTTCAATGGCACGCACGATGATGCTCTTGAATGGGTTGTTAACAACCCGGCCCAACCCCGCGGCCTTGGCCAGTTCTTTTGCCAATGGCGTGAGCTGTTCATAGTTCAGGCAGTAGCGCGCCATCGGTCCCAGGAAGCAGGACTCCCGGCCGTTCACGCGGGTGTGCAAGGCAGTGGAGTGCTCCACATGCTCTTCGATGAGATGGTCGTCGTATTTGCTAATGGGCACATCGATTCCCCGGTTTGACACCAGGTTGCCTTCGATCAGGCCGTACTCGTCGGGATGGTGAATCGCGACAAACTCGTACTCCTGCTCAAAATCCGGGAACGGGAAAGTGGCTACCAGCTCAACGGTCTGTTTTGCAGCATCAAGGCCCCACTTGAGATTCTCCATGAGCCCGCTAAGCTCTTTCCTGGTAGGAACTTTGTAAAATCCGCCAACCTTGACATTGATGGGATGAATCTCCCGCCCGCCGAGTAGCGTCATGACGTCGTTGCCGATCTTCTTCATGCGCAATCCGCGCTGGACAACGTCAGGATATTTTGCCGCCATTTGAATTGCGTCTTCGAAGCCGAGAAAATCCGGCGCGTGCAACATGAAGACGTGCAGCACGTGGCTTTCAATCCACTCGCCACAATAAATCAGACGGCGCAACTCCCGAATCGGGCCATCCACTTTGACGCCACAGGCGTCTTCCATGGCGTAAGATGAGCCCAACTGATAAGCAATCGGACAAATGCCGCAAATGCGCGCTGTGATGTCCGGGGTTTCCATGAAGTGGCGCCCACGCAGGAAAGCCTCAAAGAACCGGGGTGGCTCGAAAATTCTGAGTTTGACATCCCGGACTTTGTTGTCTCTGACTTTAATAAACAAGCCTCCTTCGCCTTCCACGCGAGCCAGATAGTCGACCTTTATGGTCCTGCTCTTTCTCGTGTTGCCATTTTTGTTGTTCTTCATTAATACGCTCCTGGCCTTCGAATCGTGTTGCGCAGCGTGCCGACTGGCAGGCTGCGCATGATGAAGCTTAGTTACTGGCATTTTCGTACCTCATGCTTTCCTTGCGAAATTCATCTGCATGGGCGTTGAAGGTTCGCATGACGCGCATGATCTCGCCGTTGTCTGCGCCGAGCTTCGACCACTGCTCACAACAGGCTGCCACATTAGGCCGCTCCATAGGTCCGAAGCAGCCGTAGCAGCCCCGGTTGTAGGATGGACACAAAACGCCGCAACCGGCCTGTGTCACTGGCCCGAGACAAGGTATGCCTTGTGAAACCATGACGCAGGGAACGCCCTGTCTCTTGCACTCAACACACAGGCTGTATGCAGGAATATTCGGCTTGCGCCCATTGAGAAATGCGCAAATGACTTCGACAAGCTGGCTCTTGCTGATGGGACAGCCACGCAACTCAAAATCCACAAAAACATGCTCATCGATGGGTGTCGAGGTTTTGAGAGTTGAAATGTATTGCGGCGAGGCGTAGACGATACGGACGAATTCGTTGACGTCCTGAAAATTGCGAAGAGCCTGGACACCACCGCCCGTTGCGCAGGCGCCAATGGTAATAAGAACCTTCGACATTTTCCGAATCTGGTGAATTCTCTCAGCATCGTGCGCCGTTGTAATCGAGCCTTCCACAAGGGAAACGTCGTACGGGCCTTTTTGCACCAGTCGCGACGCCTCCGGGAAATTGGCGATTTCAAGCTCGCCGGCCACGGCCAACAACTTGTCCTCGCAATCGAGCAGACTGAGTTGACAGCCATCGCAGGACGCAAATTTCCAGACCGCGAGTTTCGGCTTGCGCTTCGGCTTGCTTTGCGTTTCAGTTGATTTCTTTTCCACGGTTCTAGACCTCTCTTATTTCAAGCAGGTTCTTGATTCGGTCATACCGGAATACCGGACCATCCTTGCACACGAAGTTTGCGCCGACCTGGCAGTGGCCACATAATCCGATTCCACACTTCATGTTACGCTCCATGGAGACGTAAATCTTGTCATCGGGAACGCCACGCTTGCGCAACTCCATAACCGTAAATCGGATCATGATTTCGGGTCCACAAACCAGCGCAATCGTGTGGTAGGGGTCAAAGGGCGCTTTTGGCACCATGGCGGTGACGACGCCAACGTTGCCCCGCCAGCCTCCGGCAGCCCTATCGACTGTGACGTGAACATTGAGATCAAACTCGGAACGCCATTTTTTGACTTCCCGTTTGTAGAGAATGTCTTCAGGAGTTCTGGCGCCATAGAGAAGAACGACGCTACCGAACTTCTCTCGATGAGAAAGGAGTTCATACATTGCGGGCCGCAATGGCGCCAGGCCAATGCCCCCTGTGACAATGACGACATCGTGACCAGCGGCCTCTGCAACCGGCCAGCTCGTTCCGTACGGACCACGCACGCCAAGCTGGTCACCTAGTTTCAGTTTGTCCATGACCTTGGTAACCGTTCCGACGGCCCGAGTCGTATGAACCAGCCGGCCTGGATCGTTCGGGTCGCCGCTGATTGAGATGGGAATCTCACCAACTCCGAAGACGTACAGCATGTTGAACTGGCCCGCCGCAAACGAAAAGCCGGTGTGTCTCTGGGCTGGCGCGAGATCGAGTGTGAAGGTGTCGTAGGTCTCCTTCAGCACTCGATTTATGGCGAACGAACGGGGTAACATCGGGTTTGAATTCATTTGATTCATCGCTTGCCCCCGTTACCGTAAATGTCCAGTAATTGTAGTCGGGTCGCCTGCAAACGCTGCGAGATGATGCTGCTGAAGCGCTTAACAATCTCATAGCCCAGATCGTGGTCATCCTCGCACTTCTGGCGCAGACAGGCGCCATCGAGGGCAAGAGCCCGGGTCAAATCCAGACAGCGGGCATCAAAATTCCACAGGTAAGGCGGCACCAGCCACGACCAGCCCAGAAGTTCCCCCTCACCGATGGTTTCGATGGCGATGGGGCCGTGGCCTGGCTTGAAAATCTCAAGTGAAATATTGCCGTGTCGTACCATGTAGAACCTTTCCGCCGTCTTGCCCTCGCGAAAAACAAACTCCCCCGGGTCAAACCTGACGTTCTCCGCACAACCCACCAAGAGATCCAGATGTTCGGATTTAAGGCCTTGCAGAAAGGCATGCTCAGCAAGATAAGCTCTCAGGTTTTCCATATTAATCCTCCAAGGTATGTTATTTGGGTTTCGAGGTCTCGCTTGAGCGGATCGTCTGGACTTCTGCCGTGATGTCGATGCCGACGGGGCACCATGTGATGCAGCGCCCGCAACCGACGCAGCCTGAAGAGCCAAACTGGTCATCCCAGGCCGCCAACTTGTGAGTCAGCCAATGGCGGTAGCGTGCTGAACTGCTGGTGCGAATACTGCCGCCATGAACATAGGAGAAATCAGAGGTAAAGCAGGAGTCCCACTTGCGCCAGCGTTCAGCATTTCCGCCTGTCAGATCCGTCACCTCTTCCACTGTTGTACAGAAGCAGGTTGGACACACCATGGTACAGTTTGCGCAGCCCAAACAGCGCCTGGCAACATCTTCCCAATGCGGGCTCTCGGCATTGCGGTACAGCAGATCTTTAACATCTGACACATCGAGTGTTTTCCCCATCTGGCTTGCCGCTTGCTCGACGGCAGCGGATGCTTTCTGCAAATGCTCGGGCGTGGCCTCCGAATGCGGGACATCCTGCAACAGGGCCGCGCCACGGTCAGATCCAATTTCGACCACAAAAAAATGACTCTTCTTTTCTACTACTTCAGTCAGACACAAATCGAAACCCGACTGCGCCTTGGGACCGGTTTTCATGGAAACGCAAAAGCACGTTCCGCCGGCCTGACTACAATTGACCGCCACGATGAAGGCATTTTCACGTCTGCCTTGATAAATGGGATCCGCGAACTCACCGGCCATGAAGACCTTGTCCTGAATCTGCATAGCGCTGAGTTCGCAGGGGCGTACGCCGATAAAGGCATACTTTGGCGGTTGTTCCTGCGTATGGACAAACTCCAGTCCATTGCCATTGCGTCGCACCTGCCATAATCGTAGCGTGGGTGGGTGAAGAAACTTCTTCCAGGAATGCGGCCCCACGACATAGCCGAAGACGGCTTTGTCCTTGCGGGTCTTGAGACGATACGATCCTCCGGCATGCTCATCCGTCTTTCCGACAGGCAGTTCATCGACGGTTGCTACTTCGTCGTACACAATTGCACCTTCTTTGAGAGTCGGTGCAACCGTACTGTAACCACCGTCCTGCAATGCCCTGAGCAAGGCCTGGAATTGTGCAGCTTCAAGCACAACCAGCTTCCTGTCATTTGAGGCGTTTTTGGGCATTTTCCTAGCCTTCTATTGTAGTAAAAATTCTAGTGAGCTATGCCCGGGAGCAATCAAAAAAGATGCCATTGTGGGTCCGGGTGATACATGGCCTAAAGAGATATAAAACATATCGGTTGGAAAGTGGTGTCGCCTGAATGCCACAGCGGTGATTCTCTGGAATGACAATCAATCTGAGAATTTTTCCAAGTTTGGGAAGTATCTCAAAAACCGAACATCCGGCAGATCATAAGAAGAAAACAGACGATGTGAGAAACCGCTCTCAAAGCCGAAAGCCGGGGGATTTTCTGGAAGAAAAGACAGCTGAAAAACTGACGACCGTACACACCGGCAGGACTTGACCTACCCAGGGGCCATTTCTCGCTACAGACTGTCTGCGGCGGTCAGTCTAACTATGTTGCGCTGGCAATGTGCCAACTTCACTTAGGCCGGGCCGCCATACTCGCGATAGTAGGCTCTTTGAATAAGTTGGTTCTCATCGCTTTCATGCTTGCGAAGCACTGTGATAATATCATTCAAATCCGAGCGGACGGTTTGCAGAGTTTCAGAGTTTCTTTCGCGCATGCCCCGGATGGTTGCTGTGATCCGCTCCAGGTCTGAGGCAATTTCTTCGTGCTCAGCCTTCAACTCCTCAACCTTGTTGAACGACTGCGGTGAGACATCTAGGACATCGCGCATAAACCCGCCTTCTTCTTCAAGGTCAAAGTGCTTGAGAAGTCGATTCTTGAAATCGCGCAGTTGCCAGACAAATTGGAGGCGCCAATCTCCAAAATCGTTGTTGGTTTTTTCTTGCATTGCAAACAAACTGAGCGCACCCATCTCCTGCTTCAATACCACATGTTCATCCTCCACCTGAGAGACAATACTAGGTTTAGAATTCGCCATCGCTTACCTCCTTTGAGAAAGAATCGGAATATGTCAGCAGTCGCTGTCAGGTTGACTTACTGCGCCACATGCACCAATGAATCCGGCGGAATAATCTTCGCGAATTTGCTCTGCAGGGCATGAATCGTAATACTCTCAGCTACCTCGAGCGAGATGGTTCCGGTGTTCAGCATGAGATCGTAATTTTCTGGCTCAGTTACCGAGTGGTGGAAGTACCGCTGAATAAAGGCGGCACGCTCCGCGTCTTGCTGATCCACGACCTTGCCGGCCTCGCGCCGTGTGATTCTCATCTGCTCGGCTACCACTTGAGCCCGATGCTCGAACGAGGCGACGACGCGAATTCGTAATGTCTTGTCAGAAGAGAGGATGAAGCTGCTGCCGCGGCCCAGGACAACTGCATGGCCGTGACGCCCAATCGTTGTGATGACGGTGACCAGGTGCTTAAAATACTCGTCGGTGCCGAGTGCAAACCGGTCCAGAAGTGTTACCACCCAATTGTGAATATCGTCTTGAGTTTTTTGGTCAAAGAGTTCCACCATTTCGGCACGCACATCAGCCTGTTTGGCGATGGACTCTACCAGATCCCGGTCAAAAACATGCCAGCCCAGCCGTTTCGAAATCCGATGGGCAAGCTCGACCCCGCAGCTACCAGGCTCCTTTGAAATGGTTATGCAGGGCCGCACGGCTTCGGTTTTGCCAACGCCCGGTTTATCGACGGTCTGCTCCCATAAACGGACTTGCCGGGAGGCCAGTTTCTCAAGTGGGATCGCGTCTTTCAATCTGGACATGATGCCACCTCACTGCGTTGATACCAGTTAGGTTGAGGAAGAAAGAAATTTAATGGTGATGCACGGGCCTGTCAGTCACGAGATCAGGATGCTGTTTTCTAAAGTTTTCTGCAACCAGGCAATTCCAGCAAACTGGACTGTGGGTTTCCAGAACTTGTGGCAAGGTTTCGACCGGGATGTCGGCCCATTCGACGATGTCGCCGTCCGCGTTTCGCACGGCTGGCTTATGGTCATGCCAATGCGATTCACCAAAAGGATTCCTGCAATAAACACATGCTTTGTTGCGATACCAGTCCGCGAGAACGTTTCGCACCATGCAGGCATCCGGGCTGTTTTCAATCTGGGCGAGACACGTTTGACCACAATCCTGCCGTTCTGGCCAGCGCGTGCATTCACTCAGGTGCAGTCCGGTTTGTCCAGGCAGCATGCTGAGCGTTGCAGATTTGCCGTCAACTTTGACCCCGACGGCCTCTTGTGTCTCCGGGCAAGTGACGAGCATTTTCCCGCCGAACTTCAGCTTGCTCCGAATAACAGTCACGAAAAAATAGAGCCCGATGAGTAGGAGAGCGGTACCCAAAGTGAGAACAACAACATTGGTCATCTGGTTCACCTCCTTTAAGGGTTGGAATAGGTCAAAGCTGATACATCAATTTGCGTGCCGGAACCTGACTAGACGTAAACATCTGTTTTTCCGTGAAATCTGATGATCGGGATGGTGGTCTAATTCCTACTTCTGAAAAAATAGTGATGGGATTTTCTTGCTTCCGGAGGCAGATTCCAGAGAACCGAAAATGGTCCCGCGTGCTTGGATCGTGGTGTCTCCCGCTCCAAGAAGGACATCTTTCCCGGAGCGGGAGGCAAATCCGTTATCCGGTGCTCCCATCAGCTTTGCGCATCGACAACCGCAATTGCCGTCATGTTGACGACGTCGAGTTCGTTGAAATCTCCAACCTGCAACACATGAACCGGTTTCTTCATGCCGACCAGAATCGGGCCGATCGCTTCCGCTCCACCGAGTTCTTGCAGAAGTTTGTACGCGACGTTGCCGGCCTCGAGATTGGGAAAAATCAGCACATTCGCGCCGTCTTTACCAGCCAATTTACTAAATGGATAGGTTTCGTCAAGAATCTCAGGCGAGACGGCGGTGTTTGCCTGCATTTCGCCGTCAACCAACAAATTAGGGTCTCGCTGTTGCACGATTTCCGCGGCGCGCCGCATCCTTTCCGCGGACGGATGGCGGGTGCTGCCAAAATTGGAGAAAGACACCATTGCCACCCTCGGCTCGTAACCATATCGCGAAACCTCGCGTGCGCACAGCATCGCAATCTCGGCCAGGTCTTCCGCCGTCGGCTCAATATTTACTGTCGCGTCGGCGAAGAACAGGACGCGCTCCTTCATAACCATCATGTAGAGGCCGGCTACTTTGCTGACGCCGTCATCAACGCCAATGGTTTGAAGCGCCGGTTTTATGGTTTCCGGGTAGGTTGTAGTCAAACCTGAGACCATGCCGTCAGCATCTCCGAGCTTGACCATCATGGCACTGAAATAGTTTGGACGTCGCATCAGTCGTTTTGCTTCTGCCAACGTCACGCCCTTGCGCTCACGCTGACGATGAAATGCTTGAGCGTAGGGGCCATATTTTTCGGACCGATTGGGTTGGATGATATCGACGCCCTTTTTCAGATTCAGACGGTGCTCTTCAATTTGCTGCATGACGGTTGCCCGGTTGCCAATCAGAATGGGATGGGCCATACCCTCATCCAGGACAATCTCGCACGCTTTTAGAATGGGTAGATGCTCACCCTCTGGATAGACAATTCGTTTGGGTGCTTTTCTGGCTTTGTTGATAATGCCGCGCATGACCTTCCTGGACATACCGAGCCGGGCTTCGAGCTTTTCCTTGTATTCGTCGATGTCGATGGTCAGGCGCGCCACGCCCGATTCGATGGCAGCCTGCGCCACCGCTGTTGCCTCCCAAATAAGAACCCGAGGATCGAATGGTTTTGGAATCAGATATTCGCGCCCGAACTCCATGTCCTCCAGGCGGTAGGCCTTAGCGACAGTGTACGGAACTGGCTCTTTGGCTAAATCCGCAAGAGCCCGGGCAGCGGCGATTTTCATTTCCTCGGTGATCGCAGTTGCCCGAACATCCAAAGCGCCACGAAAGATGAACGGGAAACCCAGTACGTTGTTGACCTGATTCGGATAGTCGCTGCGTCCGGTAGCCATAATGACATCGTCGCGGACAGCCATCGCGTCATCATAGGTGATTTCGGGATCGGGGTTGGCCATGGCGAAAATAATCGGGTTGTCCGCCATTGATTTGACCATCTCCTGAGTGACCAGATTTGCGCTGGAGACGCCACAAAAAACATCTGCTCCCTTGAGTGCATCGGCAAGAGACCGCTTGTCCGTGGATGCGGCGAACAGCGCTTTGTAGGGATTCATGCCTTCCTTGCGCCCTTCATACACCACGCCCTTGCTGTCCACCAGCAGAATATTCGAGTGCGTGGCGCCAAGAGAAACATAGAACTTGGCGCAGGCGATCCCAGCCGCGCCGGCGCCGAGAACCACGATCTTCGTGTCCTGCAGTTTGCGTCCAGTGAGTTCGGCGGCGTTCAACAGACCTGCACCCGAAATGATGGCAGTGCCGTGTTGGTCATCATGAAACACCGGGATGTCCATTTGGCGTTTCAGCTCCTCTTCAATTCGGAAGCACTCCGGCGCCTTGATATCCTCCAGGTTGATGCCGCCAAAAGTCGGTTCAAGCAGCTTTACCGTACGGATGATCTCCTCCGGGTCCACAGAGTCGATCTCGATATCGAAGACATCGATATCGGCGAACTTCTTGAATAGAACGCCCTTGCCCTCCATGACCGGTTTGCCTGCGGCGGCGCCGATATTGCCCAAACCCAGGACGGCAGTGCCGTTGCTCACCACGGCAACCAGGTTGCCTCTGGCGGTGTATTTGAAAACGTCGTCGGGATTGGCGCTGATCTCCCGGCACGGTTCGGCGACCCCTGGTGTGTAGGCGAGGGACAAATCTCTTTGTGTGTTGCATGGTTTCGTTGTGGTCACCTCGATCTTCCCGTTGCGCTCGCCCATATGATATTGTAAAGCATCTTCTTTTGTTATCATTAATCCCGCTCCAATTGATGTTTGGTTTGAGTCAGAACTCGCTGGCTCGAAATTACCGGCTCACCCGGCACGGAAGCTGACCAAGCGCTTCCTGAAGGTACAACGTCTCAAAGATCAAAAGAATCACATCAAAGTCAACCCTAACTCGCCGGTTGTCAATAAATAAACTCGTCAATATCATAAGTCGCCACTTTTGGGCCAGTCCGGTCCGTCGCGACCAGCATTCCAGCCAGCATCTCGCGCTTTTGGTCGAGGATGTCGCTCGGCGTCAGCGGGGTGATTTCTTCATCAACCATCTTCTGCAGATAGGCGGCGCCAGCCTCTTCGAGGACTGGCGAAAAGTAAATCATATCGCCACCACCAAGCTTCATTTCCCTTACCGCCGCAACCGTGTCCCGGATGTGGCTGGCCTGAAAGCGTGTGCCTCCAGCGCCAAGGAGAACGATAACGCCGACTCCGATATCTGCTTGCCGGCATCCTGCCACGAGTTCAAGGATACGTTCAACGGCTGTCGGTTTATTCAGGAACGAAAGCAGGTCCGGACTGCCGCTCTCCAGTCCGATGTAGATCCGGCGCATGCCTCCTGCCCGCAATTCTTCGAAATCATCTCCTGACTTGCGGCTACCGAACCCAGACATGAATCCATAGAAACCGTCGAGGCAGTGACCACTCGAAGTCTTCTCGCGTGTCGCAGCGATCTCGGAGGCCGCAATCCGCAACAGAGGCAGCAATTTTGCCATTGCCAGGTCGAGGGCGTTCGCCTCTCCGAGAAACACTGATCTGCGCAATCTCAGGGCTGGACCAAACCACGAAATGACCTCCCGGATATGACGCCGGAACTCAGGCGGCGACTTCACCCGGAAAGACTGACTCTTGTAGAAATCGCAGAAGCTGCACCGGTTGTAGGAGCAGCCCTCAGTCGCTTGTAGAACCAGCGACAAATACAAATCCGGCGGCAGAATGCCAACTGGACGATAGATGGAGCGGAAGACTTCCGCATCTGCTTCCAGAGCCTGAAAGTCGTAGTGTAGAATTTTTGCCAGGCCATCCAGAAGGTCTTGAACTTCGGATTCTCGGGGAAGATCAGTGCCGCTGTAAGGCTGCACCTGGCCTCGCTCGACGGCTCGGTGGAGCGTCCTGACCTGCTGAATAATCGAATCGACGAGGGCCTTACTCGCACTACGGTCAAGCCAGATCCGCAAGCGGCGGCGGCCACCGCCATTCACGATCGACCACTTTTCCATGACCCGATTGTCGAGGCTGCGACGAAAAGTGTGTCGGTCACGAACCGCCGTCATCAGGCGGCCGCGCAGATCAAAGGTGTAAACCGTGAACGTGTTGATCGCAACCGAAATTGCGTGCCGTTTCAGGTTGATGAAAACGTGGTCGTCTCCCGCCTTTCCCCTGCTCGGCGCAAGCAGTTCGCACTTCATGATTCCTTTCGGAAATTAGGGCCGGATCAATTCTCGCGAGCCGCGATTTCATAGCGACGCAACATCTCGATAAACGCTTCTGGCGCCTTCTTAAATGTCGTCTTGCACGCCTCGCACTCAAAATAGAAAGAACGTCCCACGAACTTGACAAAGAGATCACGCTGTTTCGCCTTTTGCATCGAAACCGGCGCGTAACAGACAGAACAGATGTTGTCTGCCTCCACCTCAAGCGGCGGTTGTTTTGCAGCGTGCAGGTGCGAAATAAAATAGCTGAGCTGATGGTTCTCCTGCTCAGTCAGTTGCAGGGGCGGCATTTGAGAGGCCTCCACAAACTTCAGGTGAGCTATGATGAACAGGCTGTCGTTGGCCAGAAGTGGATCCGTTAAATCAGGTGCTTCCGATTCCACTTCTTCGTCGCCAATGTAGTGGCACCGGTCGCACTGGTGTTTTACAAAGACATCCTTGCCCTGCGCGACAAGTTGTGAGTGCCGGCTCTTTTCCTGTTCATCAGTGTTCGCAGGACCACAACTCAAAACTGCAGCAACCAAGCACAGGACAACAGCGGTCAGGAGTAGTTTATTGCGCATAATTCCTCCAGCGTTTGATGAACTCAATCAGTCTGGCAGCTTGCGTGCCAGGGTCAGAAACCACCGCATACACCTATGCGGAACATCTACAGGCTTGCAGAACATCATCGGGCAACCGCCGGCAATGACGGTCAGACCATTTTCCTCGGCCAGGGCGACTGCTTCTTCAGAAACGCTGCCGGGTCCAAAAGACCGGTGCATCCATACTCTAGGTATGCCCTGCCGGATGCACGCTTTGACCAGCGAGAGCGTTGCGGCAGGCCTGGTCACGATAACAACGCCATCGACCTTCTCGGGCAGGCTCTGCAAATCGGGAAAACAGGGCGAACCCTGGATGGAGACCGTGTTCGGATTGACAGCGAACACTTCATATCCGGACTGCCTGAGTTTGTCGTAAATCGCGTTCGCCGCTTTGCCGGCGGCATTGCGAGATACGCCGGCAACGGCGATCCGCTTCTGAGATAAGAAATCAGCGACGCTTTGTTTGAGCATCTTCACCCTCTGCCTTCTTATCGCTGGTTTTCACCCGGATAGACAGAACCGGATAAGGCGCGATTCTGATGACTTTCTCGGTAACGCTGCCAAGCAAAACCTTGGACAGGCCGGTCCTGCCGTGAGAGGCCATGGCTATCAGGTCTGCGTCCCAATCCTGTGCAAACGAAAGAATGCCATAGCCCGCCGACCCAATATGATGGCGAACAAACTTGTGCGTCTTGATGCGATTGAATTCATCCGGCAACTCCCACTGTCCCGCCAGCGCTTCCTTGACATTTTCGAAATATTCATACTCTCTGGCCTGCGCTTCGCTTTGCGAATGGTCTCCCATTTCGACGATGTGCAACAGGTCTATTTCCGCGTCAAACGCTTTGGCCAAGGCTGCCACCAGCGGCAGGATGGCGTAGGCGAGCGGCGAAAAATCAATGGGGACCAGGATGCGTCGGATCGGCAATCCGCCAGGCTTTTCATGCACAGTCAAAACAGGTCGATCAGCGAACCTGGTCACTTTTTCACCGGTTGCGCCCATAAACAGCCGCTCGAAATTTGTATGGCCCTTGGCGCCTATGAGGATGAGATCGAAGTCCTGTTCTTTCGCGTACTCGAGTATTTCAATGTATGGCGTGCCGGCGCGAATTACCTTCCTGAGTTTGCCGCTCCAATCGTCGGCAAACTCGTTAAACTGTTCCGCGAGATCTTCTTCCTTGTGCAACCCTTGTGTTGGGAAATCCGGCAGCAAGGCAGAGTAGGCCTCGGTTATGTTGGGTGAAACGTGCAACAGAACAAGCTCGGAATCGAACATCTCAGCAAAGGCCCGGGCATAAGCGAGCGCATGCAGCGACGCTTTGGAAAAATCCACCGGGCACAAAATCTTCTTGAAGATCTTCATCGTTTACCGTCTTTCCATTTAAGAGCAGTCGGGCACCCTGAAAGAGCAGCACATCGACCCGACCCGGCTAAGAGATGAGTCGTCTTTCCCGTGCGAACGCCTCCAACTCTGACCGGAAATCAGGATGGGCAATTGAGATAAGCGCTTCTGCCCGGCGGCGCAAACTCTTGCCATGCAGGTAGGCAATCCCGAATTCCGTGACCACATAGTGAACGTCGCCACGGCTGGTCACCACACCGGCGCCCTCTTTCAGGTGCGGCACGATGCGCGACACTTCGCCCCGCTTGGCCGTCGCCGGAATCGCAATGATCGGCTTGCCGCCTTTTGCACGGGCGGCGCCCCGAATGAAATCTACCTGCCCACCAAAGCCTGAATAGATTTTGTATCCAATCGAGTCGGAGCAGACCTGCCCGGTCAGATCGACCTCGACGGCGGAATTGATAGCGACAATGCCTTCATTCTGTGCCACGACAAAGGGGTCGTTGGTGTAGTCGACCTGGCGCAGTTCGAACAATGGATTGTTGTGGATATACTCATACAGTTCGGTGCTACCTAATGCAAATGTCGCTACCACTTTCCCCGGGTGGAGCGTCTTGTATTTGTTGGTCACCACACCCTTCTCCACCGCGTGCATGACACCGTCAGAAACCATTTCGGTGTGGATTCCGAGATCCTTGCGATCGCTCAGCAAAGCCAACACTGCGTCCGGAATACCACCAATCCCCAACTGCAGGGTGGAGCGATCTTCGATCATCGGCATGATATTCTGGGCTATCTGCCGCTCGACCGCAGTCGCCTCGCGCGGTTCCAGGGTTGGCAAGTCAGCAGAGACCTCGACGATTTTATCGACCTGCGAGATATGCAGAAAGCAATCGCCCAGAGAGCGCGGCATCTTGTCATTCACCTGAGCAATGACGAGGTGGGCCGTTTCGGCAGCAGCTTTCGAAGCCGCGGTTTCGAGGCCAAGTGACAGGAAACCGTGGTCATCTGGCGGCGAGGTTTGAATTACGGTCACATCGAGCTGAATTTGCTCGCGGAAAAGCTGCGGGATTTCATACAGAAAAATTGGAAAATAATCAGCGCGCCCCTCATTGACGGCCTGCCGGTCGGCCGGACCGACAAACAGAGATTTGTGGCGAAAATGGCCATTCATCTCCGGCCGGGACAAGGGGTCATCGCCCATCAGGAGCAGATGAAAAACATCGACGTCCTGCAACTCCTGGTAGCGATTTGCGAGTGCATTCAAGATCACGTACGGAGTCGCCGCATTTCCGGAGCTGTACAACCTGTCGTCACTTTTGACCACAGCAGCCGCCTCTTCCGCGGTCACTACTTTGCTTTTATAATCCTCGAGCCATCTCATGCTCTGCGATTCTCCTTCTTGTTGTAAGCACTCGCTTGTTTACGACCGCTCGCAGACTCCAAAATCTTGGGCCATCATCGGCCAGCCAAATGTACTGCATACAGAACGGTCCCTTTCAAGCACGGAGGCCCCCTTCACCCTGAGTCAACTCAGTGTGCTCGAGGTCGAGTAGCTCGGATAAAGATTTCAGGGTAGTTTTGCCCTCATGTAAATACGTGCCCGTCTGCAGGCACGAAAATCGGCCCAGGGCCGATGGCACTCCCATCTTGCCAACCTGAAGCACCCAGGGCAACACCGAATTGTTGAGCGCGTGCGACGCGGTGCGGGCTACTGCCGCCGTGACGTTTGGCACGCAGTAGTGAATGACACCAGATTCCACAAAAGTCGGATTAGACAGACGAGTCGGCCTGCTGGTTTCAATGCAGCCGCCCTGATCGATAGAAATGTCCAGAATAACGGAGCCCGGCTTCATTTCCTTAACCAGCTTTTTCGAGACGATGTGAGGAGTTTTTCGGCCACGCACCATAACTGCACCGACCAGCACATCAGCGAAGCGGATTGCGCGTTCAACCAGAAGCGGCGTGACAATGGAGGTCGAAATCCGTGTGCCCTGCTCCTTCTCCATCCGCCGAAGCTTTGCGACATCGCGGTCCATGGCAAGCACCTGAGCGCCTGCGGCCGAAAAGGCCATGGCGGCACTTGTACCAACCACTCCCGCGCCAACAATCACCACATTGGCCGGAGGGATGCCTGCAAATCCCGCCAGTGAAATACCCCTACCGCCATGCACGCTTTCAAGATACCTGCCCGCAATCTGAGGCGCTAGGGCTCCAGCAATCTCACTCATGGCCGTCAGGATGGTCAAGCCGACATCCGGGTGTTCCGCAAACTCATAGCCCAATGCGGTGACCTCGTGTTCCCGCATGCGCTCCACGACAGAGCGTTTGGCCATACCGAGGTTCAAAAACGAAAAAATCGTTTGACCGCGATCGAGCAATTCGCTTTCCGCTTCAGTTGGCGACTGTACTTTGACAATTAGGTCTGAGCGATGGAAAACCTCGTTGTGCGAGAAAACAATCTCCGCACCAACATCCTGAAATTCGCGATCGCTGAACCCACATGACTCCCCGGCGCCTCGCTCGACGTAGACCAAATGTCCTTCGTTGGCCAGTGCATAAACGCCAACCGGCGTTAAAGCGATTCGCCGCTCGTCAGCAGAAACTTCATTTGGTATGCCGATATTCATGCGTGGTTCCTCCAGTGCATCACCGTTTCAGAAACTCGTTCACCCCTAATCCGGCAAGCCTTATGCCAGATTAGGTCACGGGATCTGGAATAGAAAAATCAACAATTTAGGCAACGAGGTGATGGAAAACCTAGCGGTCAACATCCCACAAGTGGGAAACCGGGCTGGAGGGATTCTTGTTTTTGGGAAGGTCGATTTAGTGTGACTCGCCGTGGCCCTGGCCTTGCCGCTTTTCCATTCTCGAAATCTGATCGCGGAGTCTGGCGGCGTCCTCGTATGCTTCAGATTTGATGGCCTGGATCAAGGCATCTTTCAGGGCAGCAAGCTCTTGCTTGTCATTTGACTGATGGGAAGCAGTATCGCCATACATCAAGCAATCCTGGACACGAATCTCAAGGTTGCAGCGTAGAGCCAGTTCGAGCGCCGGCGCCGGCTGGCAGATCATTTTCGTGAGTTTGCCTTTGTGATGAAACGAGATTTTGGCGAGAACATCTCCCAGAAACTGCCGAAAAATATCTACGCGGCAAATGCTGACGTCAACCCTGTCCAACAGATCATGCAACACCCTGGATGAGGTATACGGCAGAAAGCACTTCTGCTCTTCGAGCAGGCTGACCATCTGCGCGTCCAACTCGTCTACAAAGATCGGGTATGTCCGTTCTCCGCCGATCTCACGAAGCAGTATGGCATAACTGCCATACTTGGCCATCCACTCAGATTTGTAGACTTCCACGGGTACCATTTGTTGCTCCTGCTGGAAATCCACACCGCAGCCCTCTTATAAGACCGAGAACCTATGCATCGCTTGCCAAAAGATCCAGATACTTCCGGCTTGCGTTGTCCTCGGGATTCTCTTCAAGGACGCGATTGAACTCGGCCTCGGCCTTTTCGTATATGCCCTGCTTGTAATAAATCACACCAAGATGATAGTGCGCCATCACGTACTCCGGAGTGATCACCGTTGACTCTACCAGGTGATGTATTGCCTTCTCGAACTCATTGGCATGATGATAGCAGATTCCGATGCGATAATGGGCCGCGTGGTAGTTCGAGTCCAGTTCGAGCACCATCTGGTATTCAGCGATAGCCTGATTCACACAGCCGCGGTGGTAGTAAGCCACGCCCAGGTCGTAGCGGGCATCGAGATAATCATTGTCGACTTCTATCGCCTTGACGTAGTAGTCGATGGCCCAATCGAGCAAACCCATGTGGAAATAGGTGTTGGCCAACATCTTCTGATAGTAGGCGTTTTCGGGAAACGACTGCGCCAACTCCTTCAAGTGTTTCATCGCTTCCCAGTTGTCGCCTCGGCGCTGGTGGTCCATGACTTGCAGCAAAACGTCTTGTGCGTTGAGAGTTTCCATGATTCTATTCCTTTTGGCTTCTTGTCAATAGACGTCCACTTTTATTCCGGTTCCTTTTTGAACCTTAAGTGCGATTTGCTGAAGTCTTGGCTGGCCAACCACCTGCAAACGGTCGTCGGCGCTTCCGCGGTCCAGGCTGTATATTTGCACCCAGCGCGGCTTGATTTCCTTGAGCCGTGCAATCCAGCTATCGACTTCCTGGTCGGTGCTGTTATCGACACTGCCCTTGACAAACATGGTTTGAATCACAACTTTGTTCATGGCTTTGATACCCGTCACGATGTCGTCAAACGTAACCGGTGGCACGCCATGGTTTACTTTTTTGAACATGCTGGTGTTGCCGGCGTCGAGCTTCATCAAGGGTAGATCGATCTTACGAAACGCGTCCGCCAGATCGACCCGGTTCACAGTTGTGGCATTTGAGAGCAAGGCTAACTTAAAACTCGCGCCGAATGAACTCCGCAATTCCAGAATGAGATCGACAATTTTGGCAAACTCCGGATGCAGCGTTGCCTCGCCGTTGCCGGAGAAGGTCAAATATTCAAACTCCTGGCCTTTGCTGAGTACCGACTCAAGCGCCGCCCGGACATCATCGGCAGAAGGTAGGCCCTTGTGTTCACCGACCTTCGCCGTCAACTCCGTGGTCCAGCCGTATTGGCAATAACAGCAATTCATCGAGCAAAGCTTGAATGCCGTCGGCAATAGGTTCAACCCCAACGACCGGCCAAGCCGTCGTGATTTCACCGGGCCGTAGATGATGTCCGGTTGTAGACTCAGTAAATTCAATCGCTCTCCAACATATCCGTTTTCATAAAACATCAGGCTCAGGAACGTGGGGTGCTGGTCATGAGTCAAGACCGGCCCGGTGTTCTACCTTAATTGAGTAACGAAGGGCCCTAAGAAGCCAACTCCGCTTCACGACCGACATCAACCTGGTCACGCACATAATCCATGCCGCACGTCAACGCCTTGCGGTTTATCTCCATGAATTCCTTGCGTTTTACAACCTTGCCGACGGCCGCTAAAACGCTTTGCTCTGAAAGCAATTTCGTGTATCCAATGTAGGCGCCGAGCATGATAACATTGGCCACTTTCGGCTGTCCAAGTTCATTGGCCAACTCGGTTACCGGCACTCGTACAACCTCTACATCCTGGCGTTGAACATCTCGCTCTATGAGAGAACTGTTGACAAGAATGACGCCACCGGGCCGCACATCCCGCTCGAATTTCTCGAGAGAGGGCAGATTCAGAGCAATCAGGACGTCGGTTTCACTCACAAGTGGAGAGCCGATGCGCTTGTCCGATACGATCACATGACAGTTCGCAGTACCACCCCGCATTTCAGGCCCATATGACGGCAGCCATGTTGAAAAAAGATCAGAAACCATCGCGCTCTGGGCCAGCAGTTGGCCGAGCAGAAGAACACCCTGTCCGCCAAAGCCGGCAATCTTTACGCGTGGGCTCTGATAGTTCGTCGGGGTTTTCGGCGGACTCAGATGCTCTGAAAAGCCATTGCTATCACCCACTATCTCACGCACTTTCTGGCCATTGACTTGTGCTTTGGCGGCTGCGGCAACGAGGTCCCTGGTTGGGGCATCGCCATTCTTGTCTTTGACTTTGCCAAGCGGGAAGTGCTCCATCAGGACATCATTGACCCAGTGCACTGCGTCAACCGGGTCCATCTTCCAACCGGTAGGGCAAGCCGCCAGGACTTCAATAAATGAGAAGCCTTTGCCGTCGATTTGATTCTGAATCCCACGCCGAATCGCCTTGCGGGCTTTCATGACATGTTTGGAATCTGAAATCGCGACTCTTTCAATGTACACCGGGGCTTCCAGAGTGGCCAGCAACTCACATACCCGGATGGGATAGCCCTCATTTTCCGCGGAGCGTCCCGTCGGCGTTGTAGTCGTTTTCTGGCCAATCAGCGTGGTTGGCGCCATTTGGGCGCCGGTCATCCCGTAGATTGCGTTATTGACGAAGATGACTGTGATATTTTCGCCACGATTTGCAGCCTGCAGGATGTTGTTGCCGCCAATTGCCGCCAAGTCGCCGTCGCCCTGATAGCTGAGCACAATAGAATGCGGTAACGCGCGTTTGATGCCGGTTGCCACTGCGGGCGCCCGCCCATGCGGCGATTGTACGTTGCCACAATTGAAATAGTAATAACCAAACACGGAGCAGCCTACCGGGCTGACGAAAACCGTGCGCTCCCGAATGCCCATATCATCCATTGCCTCTGCGATCAATTTGTGAACCACCCCATGTCCACAACCGGGGCAATAGTGCGTCGTCAGAGGATCGGAACCAGGCTTCCGGGTAAACTCGTCGTAAAGAGAATCCGGTTTCTGCAGAATATCTTTTGCCATTTTGGTCTCCACGGTAGTTCTATTAAAAAACAAGCAGCCGGACTATAGCCAGATTCTGTATCGTCCGACTCACTGGCTAGCCTCGCAACTGCGCAAGGACTTTCTCCACCTGCTCAAAAATTTCTTCGGTATCAGGCACGACGCCACCCATGCGGTTGTAGAAATGCACAGGACGTTCGCCATTGAGGGCAAGCCGTACGTCATCAACCATTTGACCGTTGCTCAATTCAACCACGAGGAAGCCCTTGGTAGTCTTGGCCAACTCTTTAATGCGCGCACCCGGAAACGGCCAAAGCGTTTGGGGACGCAGTAGCCCGACATGCTTGCCTGCGGCCCGCGCCTTGTCAACCACGCTTTGCAGAATGCGCGATACAATGCCGTAGCCAATCAGAATCAACTCCGCATCTTCCGTTTGCGACTCATCGTAGCGTACCTCCGCCTCCGTAATCGCTGCATATTTCTTCTGCAGCCTCTGGTTGTGCTCCTCAAGGTCACTCGGCTCCATGTAAATAGAGGTGATGAGATTTTTGTCTGTTTCCGGTGTGGCGGCAACTGCCCAATCTTTCGTTGGCAGTTGGGTAACGGACTCAGGAAGCTCGATGGGTTCCATCATCTGGCCAGTGAAGCCATCGGTCAAAACCACCGCGGGGTTACGGTATTTGTCCGCCAGCTCAAAAGCGAGCATGGTCAGGTCGCACATTTCCTGGGCGCAGTTCGGCGCCAGCACGATCAGTTTGAAATTGCCGTGACCGCCGCCTTTCACTACCTGATTGTAGTCGGATTGCTCAGGGGCGATATTGCCCAGGCCCGGGCCACCGCGCATGACATCCACCAGGACGACCGGTAGCTCCGAGCCGGCCGCGTAGGAGATGCCTTCTTGCTTCAGGCTGATGCCAGGGCTTGACGAGGCGGTCATGGCGCGCTGGCCGGTTGACACTGCGCCGTAAACCATGTTTATTGCCGCGACTTCGCTTTCGGCTTGTAAGAAAGTGCCGCCAACCTGAGGAAACAAAGCAGCCGCAGATTCTGCAATTTCACTTGCAGGTGTGATGGGATAACCGTAAAAGGCACGGCAACCTGCCAAAATAGCGCCTTTGATAACGGCCTCATTTCCCTTAACAAATGTTCGAGGCATATCATATGCTCCACTGTTTACGTTGTGTACGAACGGGCCGTAGCCAGCACCCGCACCGATTGGAAGTTCGCGTCTTAGGCTTCACTTTTAGATTCCGTTCCGCTTACTCTTTTCCGCTTGTAGACTCGGATGGAGTCAGGCTCAGGGCAAACGTAGAAACAAATGCCGCACCCCGTGCATTGGTCACCTGAATACTCAACCGGGCTGTAGCCCATCTTGTTCATGCTTTTGGAAACAACCAGCACCCCAGGCGGACAGGCCTCGATGCATAGATAGCAGCCTTTGCACAAATCGGCCTCGACTTCAACGCGCCCGGCGGTTTTGTCTTGGTAAGAAATTGTCATTGCTGAAGTATCGTTGTTCTTCGGCTCCACCCTTTTGGGGTCGGCGCTTTGATTTGCCATACCGGTACTCCTATGTTTTTAGACGAGGTTCTGCGGAACGAAATCCCGCGCGAGCCGTTCTCCCTAGTTGCCCTGAAGTGCCATTCTGGCGTAGGTCAACACCTTCTTCATCTTCACGGGCTTGTTCAGAAACGCGAACGCACCTGACATCATGGCCTCCTTGTAGGTGTGGTCTTCGCCACTGACGGTGATAATGATTACCTGCGAACCTGGTGAAGCTGCCTTGATTTTCTTCAGCAGAGCCAACCCTGACATCCCCGGCATGTGGACGTCGGTGAGAATTAGAGCGTAATCATGCTCCCCTACCATTTCAATCGCCTGCGCCCCATCGTTCGCGATACTCACATCGTAACCTGCGCGCTGCATTATCTTGCCCAACGAAAGTCTGAATTCAGAATCATCGTCGACGATCAATACTGTTCTTGATTCAGAGGTTGACACGGTGTTCTCCAGGTGCTCCTGATGTTGGTTACTCATTGCGATAGGATCAGAAAAAACCATGCCATCTTGAATACAGCTGCAATCGCAGACATCATGGCTAGCTAAGGTGTAAGTTATTAATATTTTAGATATGCCAAAAACTCGGCCCGGCGGTGCTGAAGTTTTCGCATATTTGGAAAAAGCAGAAATTGAGATTCTCTTTTATGGGAATCGAGTCTGATCTTATTTGGAGGGTGCAGTCCGTGCGGGTGGGCGACTAGCTTGACCGGCAAGGATGAGCCAAACGAGAACCTGGCCGGCATAACCCCGCCGAGCCTTAGCCTGAAAACAGCCAGGAAACGATAGATTCACGGTGGGCTCAAAATGCGCAGGAAACAGAATTTTTCTGCGGCCAATGACGTCAAGGCCTCTGTCCGGCCCTCCGCAACTGACGCTGTAAGATTGCGATGTTCAACCATTCCCGGAAAACCGGGAGTCCTGCACTGGCTTGTGGAACGACGTGCTTACAAAGCCAGATGGCTGAACCCTCGTGCTCAAGTCTTCAGGTCAATCCCGAGTTCAGTCATTTTCCGATACAGAGAAGACAGACTCAAGCCCAAAATCTTGGCGGCCTTCGGCTTATCGTGCTCAGACATTTCCAGGGTTCGGATTATGGTGTCGTGCTCGAACTGGCGAACCGAAGCTTTCAGGTCTCCCTGCCAGATCTTGTCACTATTCTTTGCTGACGAGATGTGCGGAAAGTGCGAAATGGATAACCTGTCGGCATCGCAAAGAATCATGGCGCGTTCCACAGAATTCTCAAGCTCACGCACATTGCCCTTCCATTCATAGTTCATCAGAAAGGCAAGAACGTTGTCATCGACGCCCATCACCTGCTTGTTGAGCTGCACGTTGTAGACATTGATGTAGTGAGTTATCAAGTCCGGGATATCCTCAACCCGCTCTTTGAGGGGCGGAATCATGATACCCACAACGTTGAGCCGGTAGTACAAATCCTCACGGAAATTGCCGGCATCGACTTCATTGCCGAGGTTTTTGTTGGTTGCCGCGATGATGCGGACATCGACGATCTCCGGCCCGGTGCTGCCCACGGCAAGAATCTCTTTTTGCTCGATGGCCCGCAATAGCTTCACCTGAAGATTGAGCGGCACGCTGACGATTTCATCGAGAAAGATGGTGCCACCGTCGGCAACCTTGAACAGCCCGCTCTTATCGCGCATCGCGCCGGTGAAGGAGCCTTTGACGTGCCCAAACAACTCACTCTCGACTAGGTTCTCCGGTATGGCGGCACAATTTATCGGTACAAACCGATGGTCCACACGATGGCTCTTGCGGTGCAGCGCGCGGGCTATAAGCTCCTTACCTGTTCCGCTTTCGCCTGTGATGAGTACGGTGCTGGTTAGCGGCGCAACTCGTTCCACCATCGACATAACGTCATTGAGTGCCTGACTGCGCCCGATGATGGTGTCGTAGGCCTTGCCCTTGCCCAATTGCGCCTTGAGATAGCGATTTTCAGAGGCCAGATTCTGATGGTCGATCGCGCGCTCTACTGTGCTCAAAATGAGTGCCTTTTTGAAGGGCTTGGTAATAAAATCGTACGCGCCCTCTTTCATCGCCTCGACGGCTTTTTCAATGGTGCCATACCCCGTAAGCAGAATCACTTCAGTTTTGGGGCTGGATTTCTTCACCTCGCGCAGAAGTTCGAGGCCATCGCCGTCCGGCATTTTCAGATCGCTTAACACAAGATCGACTGACTTGTGTTCAAGAATATGCAGCGCTTCATTTCCTGAGACTGCACTCTTTGTCAGAAAACCAACCTTGCTTAGTGCTTTTTCCAGAGATAGTCTGACACTGGCTTCATCATCTACAATAAGAATGGTCTTTGCGTTCATAGCAAAACCTCATCATCTTTCTTCTAGTGGAAGTTCGATTGTAAACAGGGTGCCTTCCCCGACTTTGCTCTTGCATGAAATCTGTCCGCTGTGTTCGAGGACAATCTGCTGTGACAGTGCTAGTCCAAGGCCAGTACCGAGATCCTTGGTGGTGAAGAATGGGCTGAAGATGTCGTCAACCAGATCTTCAGGAATGCCGGCACCCGTATCCTGAATGGCGATAACACCCTTTTTTTCGGTCTTCTCGGTCGCCACGCGCAGTGTGCCGCCCTTTGGCATGGCTTCAATGGCATTGCGCACCAGGTTCAGGATCACGCGTCGAATTTGCGCATGGTCAAACGCGACACTCAGGTGCTCACGAACACCGTTACACTGCAGCGAGATTCGTTTTTCCTCCAGTTCAGGGCGAAGCCACTCAACGATTTCATGAATCAACCCGTTCAGGTTGCCCGGGACCGGCTTCGAGTCAGGCAACCTTGAAAACTGTAGGTACTCATCGGTCAGAGACGTAACCCGATCGATTTCGTCGATCATTGATGTTAACAGAGCATGCGCCTCCTCCGGGTTGTCTACCTGTGTGTTTGAAATTTCCTCCTGTAACATCTCGGCGTTCAGACTGATGGAAGAAAGCGGGTTCCTGACTTCATGTGCTACTTTGGCAGCCATGCGTCCGACCACTGCCAACCGCTCGCTCTGCAGAATGCGCTGCTGCAGCGACTTTTCTTCGGTAGTGTCCTGAATCAGTCCTGTGAACATGCGCTTTTCTTCTACAAAAAACTCGCTCACTGAAAGCCGGATGGGGAAGGTTTTGCCGCCTTTGCGCATACCGATAGCCTCGCGCCCAATCCCGATGATTTTTTTCTCGCCGGTTGCGAGATAGCTGTCAATAAAGCTGTTGTGATGCTCGCCGTAGTGAGGCTGCATAAGAAGCGAGACGTTCTTGCCGATCGCCTCTTCAGCCGAGTAGCCAAACATACGTTCGCAAGCACCGTTGACCGACTCCATGATGCCGCGCTCATTGATGGTCACAATCGCATCCATCGCGGTCTCGACGATGGCGCGAATGCGGGCGGCGCCTTCCTTCACCGCATTTTCTGCCTGCACGCGTTCGGTGACATCGGTGATGAAACCCTCGAGCCCAAGCAGCACACCGCGTGAAGAGAAAACTCCCTGGCCCTGTTCCCAGACCCATTTCTGCTCGTCCTGTGCGGTCCGGATGCGGTAGACCACGCGGAACGGTTCATGAGCGGTGATGGCTTTGCTGACGTCCTCACGTACCCAGTTGATGTCGTCGGGATGAATGATCTTGCTGTACGGGATGTCATCCGTGGAGGTTAATTGCTCGGGTTGGTAGCCGGTCAGATCGACGCATCCTTCGCTGACGAAGGCCATGGACCAGTCTTCGTCGTTGTGGCAGCGGTATACCATTCCGGGGAGGTTACTCATCAGCGTCGCCAGCGAACGTTGGCTCTCGAACAGCGCTTTCTCCGCTTCTTTGCGTTCCGTGATATCGGTCACGATGCCGGTGAACATTCTCTGTTTGCCGAGCACAAATTCGCTAACGGACAGGTTGATCGGAAAGACAGTGCCATCCTTACGCAGTCCGGTTTCCTCGCGTCTCACACCGATCACGGTCTTGATGCCAGTCTCCAGATAGCGTTGAATGTAATCGTTGTGCGCATCTCTGTGCGGTAATGGCATCAGCAGCCTCACGTTCTGCCCGATGACTTCGTCAGCGGTGTGACCAAACAAACGTTCGGCGGCAGCGTTGAATGACTGCACAAGGCCGTGACTATCGACGGTAATAATCCCATCCACGGCGGTTTCGACGACAGCCCTTGTTTTCGTCTCACTCTGAATCAGTCGGAGAAGCAGCGGATTAGTGACTCGGAGAAACTGCCCGGCCCCGAACAGGATTGCGACAAAAGCAACAGCAGCCGCGAACATCCCTGCCCTGAAGAACGGGCTCCTGATTTCCGCCAAATCGACTTTGGCGACGATGCCCCAGTTCAACTGGTGCACCGGTTGGTAGGCGGCCAGCACCGTGACTCCCCGGTAGTCCTTGCCAACCAGAGTACCGGCTTCGCCGGAAAGGGCCCGCCGAATGGGCTCGGCGAGATCAGAATCGAACGACAATGGCAGCGGATTTACTTCTGACTCGCCGCCACTGAGCAGGAAGATGACCTTGCCAGACACGGCTTTTGCCAACACCAATTCGCCGGTTCTGCCATGGCCATCAGTCGCTTCGTAGGCATCGAGAATCTGGCTGAGCGTGGCTTGTTCCACCCCTCCCGGATAAGAGCCGCCGCTATGAAGCTCACCGAAACGGGCCATCGCCTCAATCAACCTCCCGTGATTGATGGCGGTTTCGATCAACCGCTCGCGTTGTTGCTGGAACGCAGCATTGTAAAGGAGATGAATGCCAACAAGGCCGGCAACAACCACGACAAGCGCCATGATTGAAATTAGGGAAAAGAGACTCGTTTTATCTCGCATCCGAAGATATTCGGGGATGTTTCGGCTCAGAGTTTTGTTTAACGACAAAGGGAAAAAGCTTTTCACAATTAATACTTTTTTTGGGAAAATTGCAACCAAAATGAAGTCAACTAGGTGATACGGCAAACGGCGTACCGGGCGGGCAATTCGGATGGAAAACAAACTTAAGATAATATTTGAAAAGAATTTATCATCAATTATCGACGAGGAATTCTTCTTTTACTTACGAAATATTTATCCCATGCATGGGAATCCATCCAGGAGAATTCCTATGCATGGGAAGTTACTCTGGGCGACCCGAGACAGGACAGATTGACGATTCCGTCTCGTTCAGCGGATATTGTCGCTGAGCTTTGCTCCAGCGTTCTGATGAGATCGTTTCCGAAAAAACGGCGCATCGAAATATCGCTATCTAGGTGCCGCCGGCATGGTCCAGCTTAAAATTTATGGGAATGGAGACCCAGACTTTTACTGGCTCATCCCGCTGTTTTGCAGGTCGCCATCGAACTCCGCTAACCGCTGCCTCAGCCGCCGCCTCAAAACCCACTGTGTAGCCCGATGATTGCAGGATCTGCGTTTTGACAGATCTGCCTTTCTCGTCGATCAACACGCCAACCACGACCCTGGCTTCTATCCCGGCCTTTCTGGCAATTTGCGGATACTTCAAGTGCTTTTGAATCGCACCGAAGCCACCAACCGGAGTTGGAGCCTCATCATAGGGAATGAAAGCGTAGCTGTCCCAGACACCATCGTCCTCCGGTGGTGGCGGTGGCATTGGCAGGTCTGACAAATCCAGGTCTGTCGCTTCGATGGTCAGATCCTCGGGAACGTCCTCGCTCTCTGTTGGAATGGGAACTGCGGGTCTTGGCGGAGGAGGCGCTTTCTTGATCTGCTCCGTCTGTGGGATTTCTTCAACCTGAATCTTGATATCTACACTCTTAATTCCGTCGGCGCCAAGGTCAAAGGCCGGCAAGGCCCTGAAAATAAAAAGATGGATAACCAGAGAACCGATCACGCAAATCTCCATCACCTTGCGGTAGTGGAGTTTCAAGTTGGCTTCCGGCCGTTTGTGAATTATCATGTTCCTTCACCTCGCGGTAAATGGTTAGGATCTCGTGAAGGGGAGTCCCTGCAAAAACCGCAAAGTGTGTACCAAATAAAGGGTTGAAGGAAGGGCGATACGTAAGATCTTATTTTAGTAATACCTTAAGCCAACCAAGAAACACCAATCGGCCAGGCGGAGGAAACAACCATTGCCAAAATTGCGAAGTTCGGCGTTCCTTTCTCCCGTTCCTGAGAAACCTGCACAAGGCATGCTGTCGGTTGAATCGCTCTCAGTAAGCCCACAAAAAAGGTAAGATGAAGCAGGCAGGATTTGTCTGAAATGACCCTCACTCTCAACGGGCTAAAGTGGCATCGTTGAATCGCTTATCTGCTCCCGCGCTTACGCGCAAAAAACGCCTGGATCTCCGCGAGACTCAAGGTATTCAGGACGTTGTCTTTTTCCAGCCAGCCTTTGCGAGCAGCACCGATGCCGTAACGCATGTCCGCAAGCCCGTCGACACTATGGGAGTCAGGATTGATGCTGATATAGACGCCCTTGTCTTTGGCGTATTTGCAGTAACGCCAGTCGATATCAAACCTGTGCGGACTGGCGTTCAACTCGATGGAGACGTGGTTCACGGCGGCGGCATCGATTATCTTGTTCATATCCAGCGGCAGTCCTTCTCTGCCGAGCAGGAGCCGGCCGGTTGGGTGGCCAAGGATATTCACATACGGGTTTTCGATAGCCCGGATGACACGACGGTTGGCCTCTTCGTGCTTCATGCCCAAATTGCTGTGGACCGATGCCACCACAAAATCAAAGGAGGCGAGAACCTCGTCGGAGTAATCCATGCTGCCATCGTTCAGGATGTCGCACTCTGTGCCTTTCAGAATCGTGAAGTCGTTGAACTTCTGATTAAGCTCATCGACCAGAGCATGCTGCTCGACCACACGTTCCGGCTGCAGGCCGCGGGCATAGACGACGATTTGGCTATGGTCGCAGATGCCGAAATACTCATGACCCAGATCGCGTACCGCAGTAGCCATCTCCTCAAGGGTGTTGGCGCCATCGCTGAAGGTTGAGTGGCAGTGCAGAATGCCACGAATGTCATCCATTTCGACGAGCTGCGGAATTGCGTTCGCCGCGGCAGCTTCCATCTCGCCATGGTCTTCGCGCAGTTCCGGCGGCACGAACGCCAGGCCCAGTGTCTCAAAAATTTCCGTTTCGTTCTGACAGGGAATCAGGTCGCCGTTTTCATCGAAAAGGCCGTGCTCGCTCACCTTCATCCCGCGCTTTTTGGCAAGGCTGCGCATGGCGGTATTGTGTTCCGCGGAGCCGGTGAAATGATGCAGGATGTAGGGAAACTTATCGTCCGGCATGATGCGCAGGTCGGCGGAAATGCCGTGGTCCAGCACGACGCTCGACTTGGTTGTCCCCTGTCCAGTGACCGCATCGACGCCTGGCAGGCTGACAAAAAACGCCATGATGGCATCCGCATTTTCGGGTTTTGCGCTCGCCACGATGTCGATGTCTTTGATGGTTTCCTTCTTCCGTCGCAAGCTACCGGCGACCTCAGCACGGATTACTTCAGGGTGGCCGGCGACTGCTTCAAGAAGTGGCTTGGCCGCGGCCTCTGCCCGGTGGAAGAGATGACGCTCCCGGTACTTGCGCAGGAAGGCGATACCCTGCAGAATCTTATCCTGGGTTTTGGCGCCAAATCCCGCCAGGTCCGCCAAACGGTTCTCCTTGCAGGCGTACTCCAACTCACTGATGCTGGCGATGCCAAGCTCATCATAGACTTTCTTGACCTTCTTGGGCCCGAACCCGGGAATGGCGGTCATTTCGACCAAGCCTTGTGGCACCGAGGCCTTGAGATCGTCATAGTAGTCGAGCTTGCCGGTGGTGACCAGCGCCGTTATCTTATCAGCCAGCGCAGTTCCGATGCCTTTGATCTTGCGAATCTCCCCTGACGCCACCAGTTTCGCCGGCTCCGCACTTTCAGCCAGGATAGTGCGGGCCGCCATCATGTATGCCCGGCTTTTGAAAGGGTTCTCGCCCTTGATTTCGAGCAGGGTGCTGATTTCGTCTAGGATGTTGCTGAGTTGCTTTTTGTCCATGATTAGACGCAGGTTGGCCTCATTCACTCTCTCTGCTCTGAATGACCACAAACTGGTCTGCAATCGCCCGTCGAAATTCTTCCGACATGGCGCGCCAGTCAAGCACATCAATCATCATTGGCAAATTGGATTCGGCGAAATCGTCTTTCAGAGCTTCTATTTTGCGCCAGTCGATTTTTTCGCTGCCAACCAGTGCAAGATCGAGATCGGAAAACTTTTCTGGCCGTCCACTAACACGTGAGCCAAAAGCGCGCACTTCGCAATCGGGCAGATGTTTCGCCAAAATCGTCTTGATCTCATCAAGATAATTGGCTTCCACATCAATCATTCAACGCTTCCAGTTTGGCAAGCAGGAGCTTGGCATCGGCAATGAACTGCACCGCAGTCTGGTAGACGGATTCCGCGGTTTCCTCGTCGTAGCTGTGAGAAGTCAGATTGCGGGCATCGCCATAAGCAAACCAGGGCAACGGGTCTTCAATAAGGCCGTGACGCGCCGCCACTCGAAATAACTCTTTGCGAGTGCGCGGGTGGTCGGCATCTTCCGGTGTGCGGTTTTCTCGAAGCCAGCGCTGAGTGAATTTCCAGCACTGTTCATAGGCCACCTCGAAATTCTGGATGATGCCTGCGCGAATCGTCTCCTGAAGCGCATCGTCAAGCGATTCTACCTTCGCGGCAGTGTCCACTATCGTCACCGATCTCTCCAAAGCGCCAATTGCCTTTTTGAGGCTTTTCAGTTCAAGTGCCACAGTCTACCTTTTGTGGTTACGTTGCCTAAAACAAGTTAGCAGGAAATTGCGTGGAACGCAACCTCCAATGGTCATAACGCGAAAACTCTACTAACTCCCCAACTGCGGCCGCTGCAGGTGAAAATCAGTCGCGCTCTGGTACGCGTGGGCGACAGCGAGGGTCTCTGCCTCTGCGAACAGATTCCCCACAAAGCTGATACTGGTGGGCGAGCCCGTCTTCTTGAAGCCATTCGGCAGCACCACGCAGGGGTGGCCCGTGAGGTTATTCAGCAATAGATTCGAGCCCACGAATGACGGCGCCACGTAAACATCGATGTCGTGCATGATCTCCGCCATCTTCTCCATGACGCGAGTACGCAACCGGTTGGCCTGAATGTACTCGACCGCAGGGATCATGTGCGCATGTCTGAAGACATTTGGCCAGGCGTTGCGCTCCTGTCGCACGAGCAAGTCGTCCCGGTTGTTGCGGGTCAGATCGTCAAAAGCGGCGCCCGCCTCGGCGCTGAGAATGAAGGCCATGGCATCGATGGGCTCATCAGGCAACTCCATTTCAACCAGCTCGATGCCGAGTGACCGCAGCACATCCAGGCTGCGCAGATCAAAAACCCGCCACTCTTCGTTCTCCTCCCTCTGCTCTTCAAAAGCCGTTTTGAGATAACCGACTCGGAGCTTCGTGACGTCAACGTTTGCGTCGTAGTTGAAAGGCAGGTCTACAACCGTGGTGTCGTGACCGTCAGGTCCATAAATCGCCTCGAATACCAGCGCACCATCCTCCACGCTGCGGCACATGGGGCCGAGCTTATCCATGCTCCAACTCAGTGCCATAGCGCCATGACGGCTAACGCGTCCAAAAGTCGGCCGAAGACCGGTGACGCCGCATCTGGTGGCGGGCGAGACAATTGAGCCCCAGGTTTCGGAGCCAATCGCAAATCCCACCAGACCGGCAGCCGTTGCTGAAGCCGGGCCCGCAGATGACCCGCTGGAGCCTTCTTCCGGATTCCAGGGATTCTTGGTTTTGCCGCCAAACCAGACGTCGCCCCAGGCAAGCGCCCCGAGGGTCAGCTTGGCGACCAGCACAGCGCCGGCGGACTCCAGGCGCTGCACAACGGTGGCATCCATGTCGATAACCTGCTCTTTGTGGCTGGCGGCGCCCCAGGTGGTTTTATAATCTTTGGTTGCCAGCAGATCTTTCGCCCCCCATGGGATGCCATGCAGAGCCCCTCGGTAGTTGCCTGCGGCGATCTCCTGGTCCGCCTGCTTTGCCTGACGCAGGGCCAACTCCTCAGTCAGTGTAACGACGCACTGCAACTGCGTGTCATATTTTTTCAACCGGCTCAGGTACATCCGGGTCAAGTCCACGGAAGTGACCTGGCGCGTCCGGATGAGCTCGGCCAAGCGGGTCACCGGCCAAAACGCAACATCTTCAAGTTTCGACGGGGCTCTCACTTCTTCCTGCTTGCTGTATTTTGAGGGCTCACGCCTCGCCTTGAAAGATTGGTCGGGCACGACAGGATTGAACAGTAGCGCTGGAGCCTCCGAGTTCTGCAATTCGACTTCTCGAATATCTTTGTAGCTCTGTAGATACTCATCGAGATCCTGCAGCATGAGGTCGCGTTCCGCTTCCGTGAACTCAAGCCCGGCGATCTTTTCCGCTTCAGCCAGCATTCCTTTGGTCACCGTCGCTGCGGGGTTCTCCTGCATGCGCGCCCAAAGCACACCGGGCAACAGAGTCGTTGACAGGCCTGCCGCGGAAAAATATGCTAAAAACTGACGTCGATTGACTTTGGCTAAACTGATGGTTTGATTCTTGTCCACTGTTTTCTCCTGTCGCGGAACGCCGAATTTGCGAGTGATTTGTGGAGCCCGACCAGGCTCCTGTTAAGGCTGTCCTCCGCAGAAGGCCTTCGGCGTGGCATCTGCAGCTTGACCATCCTGGCCTCAAGGTCACACAAAGATAAAAGATGTTGGGGAATATTGCAAGTGTCCCGCGCTGTCACCTGCGACATTGAGCCACCAAGCCCGAAGGGCCAGTTCGCCAGGCAGCCGAAATACGCGTTCGCAACTCAGGTCTCCAAGGGCTCACCGTTGGGAATTTTAACGAAGCTGCTGGATGGAACTCAGAAACCACACCGCCAGCCGTAGATTGATGTCATCTGAACCTTAGCGAATCACTGCAAAAGAACTCAGAGAAAAGGCTTGCATATTTTGAAAAACATTCTAAATTGGAGCACTGTTTTGGTGGGCGTAGCTCAACTGGCAGAGCTCCGGATTGTGGTTCCGGTGGTTGGGGGTTCAAGTCCCCTCGCTCACCCTACTGTTCATCAATGTCCCCTTCGTCTAGTGGCCTAGGACTCAGGACTTTCATTCCTGCAACAGGGGTTCGACTCCCCTAGGGGACGCAAAACGGCTGGACCGCCAATCCGGCCTTTTTCTATTTGGTGTCATCCCACAACCACATCACTTAAAATGACGCCACTTTGAAACGGCAAAATAACAGACCATTTGCGCCGGAGATACCCAATGGCACAGCATGGTATGACTATAGATACTCTTCTGCCACACCTATCAATCTTGACATTTCGTTCTATATGCGCGTTGCTATTGCATTTTTGCGCACATTTTTTACCTTAACAAAAGGTTAGACAATTTTATTATTCTAATTTACGCAATCGGTCAATTCAATACCTAAATAGAGACCAGATTGACACTTTTCATTGTGACAAATGGAGCTAATTCAAAAGGACACGAGATGCGAATCTTACTCATCGGCCCGCCGGGCTCAGGAAAAGGAACACAGGCAGCGCTCATCCAGAAGCGACTGGGGTTCCCACACATTTCGTCAGGAAACATGCTTCGCGAAGCAGTGTCGGAAGGGACGCCGCAGGGCAAACGGGCTGACCGCTATATGTCGGAGGGCGACCTTGTGCCCGATGACCTCGTGATTGAAATAATCATGGAACGAATCTCTCTCCCGGATGCGTGCAAGGGTTTTTTACTCGACGGTTTTCCGAGGACAGTTCCACAAGCCGAAGCCCTGCAGGACGCGCTGAGTGATGGGCTAGCAAACCCCGACAAACGCATCAACTACGTGCTGAAAATCGAAGTGCCGGACAGTGAGATCATTGGGAGAATCTCCGGCCGTCGAATCGATCCGGTCACCGACAAAATCTACCACGTGACTTTTAGTCCCCCACCACCAGAAATTGCAACCAGAGTAATTCAGAGGCAAGACGACAGTGAGGAAATACTGAGAAGCCGGCTCGGAAAATACCATGCGGATGTTGCGCCGCTAGTCGAGTACTATGACCGCCGGAAAATCCTGCATGTGATACCGGGATTGGGAGAATTATCTGAAGTCGAGGCCCGAATCCGCGCTGTGATTGAGCCCAGTTAACTCGTCGTCGGAAGTAGGACAAACAAAAAAGGCAGCGCTCCTCCGAAACGCTGCCCGTGAAACAAATCCAGAGTTGCTGGGGGGATCACCTGAACATCGCCTTGATACTCCCCCAGGTCTGGCGGGCGTTAGAGATGGTCGGACTGACCGAGATGGGCGGCTTGGTATACGTCGCCCCCCCATCTGTGTCCACTATCTTCAGGCGATAATAGAAGGTACGTGCCCCACCTTTAAAAACGGTCTTGTCTTCATACTCATATTCTTTCTTCTGTTTGATCTCCTGACTTGCGCTGACAGAGCCCACGCCCAAAAAAGTACCCTCTTTATTCTCGAAACTCCGCTCGATTTCGAATCCCTTGAGATTCTGCTCTCCTTCAGACGTCCACTTCAGAGTGACCTTATTGAACCCAGGTTGTCCCCGGAAATTGCCGATTATTGTGCCGGAAAACAGTACTGAAACTGCGAATATGATGAAAAAAATTGTGATAAGCGGTCTCATGATATCTGTAAAGTTTGATGTACAACGGACTTGTTTTAGACTACTTTACGAACACAAAGTTAACTATTTATCTGAAAAAGTCAAGCCTTTTGTCCGACAAATGTTACTTGCGCTTAATCCATATCGGCAGGCGACAAGATTAGTAAAATTTGCTTCAAGGATGCAAGATAGAATCCGATACTATAGACTAGCCACAGCGAAATGCAGCACTACGGCCAATTCGGCGTCGAGAGGAATTCATGGCACAGGTAAAGTTCACAGACCTCGAAAAACTCAATGTCACAAAGCTTTCAGGGGCCAGCCTGAAGAAGCAGATCTCGGCAATGCTGGAGAACTCGTCACAGTGCAGAGCCATTCTTGAAACCATTAATCAGGACACCGGCGAGTACCGAATTGTGCTGCAGGGAATCATCGAAACCAATCCCGAGCTTAGCGAAACCCGTTAGGCAGAGCGAGGCACTCCTCGCACTTCAGGCTTCTGCAGTACATCCTGTGAAGCTGAATCAACCCCTGCTGCTGGCGAGCGGTTTTCACATTGTCATCCATCCTGAATTCAAGTGAACTCAATTGCTTTCTCATCAGCCGCGTTATTTCATTTTCAGCCTGCTTCGGATAACTCGCACCCAACTCAAGGACAACATTCTTGAGTCGCCCCTGGCATGACTCCTGGGCAAAAAGATAAAGCACTGGGGTCACCGTATTGACCAGAATGTCTCTGGCCCGCTCTCTTCCTATGAGCATTTCATTTTGCGCGCCACCCGTCTCGCCATCAAAGGTGTAGTGGTTCGACCAATAGTCCGTGGGTCGTTCACAAAACGCCTTCTCGAGTTCTTGTCTGAGGGCCTTGATGTTGTCTTGGTGAGCCCGAACGATGACCATCAGTCCTTCAAGAAGACCGGGTTGATAGAAGCGACGCATGACCTGGACAAACCCCGCAATGCGGCGGGTGGGAAAATTCTGAGGCCGCAATCGGAAAAACTGCCAATCTTCTTTGCGCATTGGTTTTAATTCGAGTCTTCTGCTCAGTTCACTCCACAGTTGAATGATGGGCGCAACATAGGCCGCGCTGTCCGGCGCAAGCCCTTCCTGTAGTGATGCCACCCCGGGAAGCAGGCCCGACGCACCAAACAGAAGCGCAGCGCAACGCTTTGCCGCCGTCTCATCGGCCACCCACTGCATCTCTGAAGCCAGCATCGCGAAAGGCACGAGTTCAGCGAGACGGCGGAATGGCTGCTGATTCTTGGAGTAGCCCAGGGCCTGCATGATTCGGCGGTACAAGACCTCATCCCAGTTCACCAAGCTCAGATCCTCACGAATCTGTTCAACTCTGTCAAGAAACCGCAGCTCGGCCGCACGTTCAACCGTCTTCATGATGTGTTCCGCTGACTGTTCGCGCAACGGACACGCCTTGACCAAACAGAGGCCGGCGGCGTCATCCTGAATCGGGTCGCGCCTGCTCCACAGATCGATGCTCTCTTTGTCCAGGTGTACATGAAGCTGTTCCACTCTCACACCGTCCTCCCGTTCGATATGCAGCTCTCTCGCAGGAAACTCGGACACCAGATGAAGAATGACGTTGTTATAGGCAGCGTCGAGATGGTGGCGGTGCTCGTACCATCCTCTTGAATTGAGATGCACTTCCAAATCACCTTTGAGCAGCACACCAGCTATCTTCAGGATGGCGTTTTTGAAATCTGGCCCGGAGTCATTGTTTTCGGAGCCGGCGTACAGAACCTCAACCGGTTTGCCGGAAGCGGTTTCAAGTTTGGCGTTAAACAACTTGCGGCTCTTCCACAGCTTTTGCAGAATAATCTCCTGATCGTGCACCTTTGACTCCATCTTCCCTCCACGCGTTTTGACAGGGTTCGCCACAATGCGGAACTTAGGCAAACAACTCGAGTTTGCGCAGTGCAATTGCATGCCGAAAAGAAATGTGTGCTACGATGTGAAGACTCGGATGCTTTCCGCTGGCGGCTAGTTGGCTTCGGCTTTCCGTATATTCAAAAACGAACTTAACGATGTGTCCAATAACCACTCATCATGGAATTCTGCCCAATCGCCAAGGATCAAACCGGTGTCATCGATGATGTTTTTTTCAGCATTGAGCGGTTTGCTAAGCTCCTGTAACGACGCGATGATGGCTCTGGCGCGATCGCCATCAAGAACGGCGGGCTGAAACTCAACCTCGCGGTTGTTGACATTCAAGGGAACGCAACGGGCGTAGAGCAAACCATCATCTCTAAGGTGAATTTTTAAGATAATGCTATCGACTGAGTTGCGACTGTAAGAGCCGAAAGCGTAGTTGCCGAGGCTGTAGATGATTAGGCGGCCATTATAAATTTCAAGACCCTGCAATACGTGCGGATGGTGTCCGAGCACCAGGTCCGCACCGCTGTCGATAGCCAGATGAGCAAAGTGGATTTGATAGCCCTTCGGCGTTTGTCGTTTCTCGGCCCCCCAATGAAACGATGCGACCACGAAATCGACCGAATCTTTCCAGGCCCGGATGTTTGTAGACATCAGTCTCTCTTCGGGATAAGCCGTGCCGCCGCTGTCTTCCCTGGCATAAAACTCAGCTGGGAATGTCATCGAGTAGCCGAAAAAGGCAACGCTTCGCCCGTCAACTTCGAGAACGACTGGCTTGTGTGCGGCCTTCTTGTTGGGGCCGGCGCCGCTATGCGCCACACCCGCCTCATCAAGAGCCATCATGGTAGAAAGCAGGCCGGTCACGCCATAATCCAAGGTGTGATTGTTGGCGAGAGTGACGACATCAATGCCGCCGGCACGCACGCCGTGCGCGTATTCGGGTGGCACTTTGAAGTTAAAGGTCTTCTCAAATGGCTCACCATCAACGGTGAAGGGTGCTTCGAGGTTGGCGATGGCGATGTCCGCGGACTCAAGATAGGGCCGGGTGGCCGTAAATGGATAGGTTGCGCCGCTTTTTTCAAGAACGGGAGTAACCCATGAGCCTAGCATGAGATCTCCAACCGCGGCAATCGAAACGGTGGTGCGCCCAAGGACCGCCGGGCGTCTCGCGTGCGACTGAGGAATTTCAGCCTGGCCAAAGGCTGGCCCAAATAGAACGGGGCTAAAGCTACCAAATACCCAGCTGAAGATGATTCGCCACAACAAAGTCGTTGCGTTCATTTGTTAACTCGAGAATTGGTAGTCGTTTAGCCCTGTGCTCAGAATGAGGCTGTCAGGATGCCGCTTCCGGCTGTTTTACTACATCTTTCTTGTCTTTTACCTTGACCTGCTCGAGCTGTTCGTTCTTGCGATCAAGATCCTGTTCCAAAGTTCTGATGCGCTCGACGATGGATTTGACATCCGTATTGCCAGCAATTTGAGTCTCGTCGTCTTCGACGATCATGTGATAAACATTGCCGCCGAGTTCAGCAAAATTCTTGTCAACATGACGCTTGATGTTTATGATCTCGACTTTGATCTTGCCGATTTTTGTCAGCTCTTCGGTCTTCTCGACAACCGTGTCCACGCCTTCACGTACGGTCTTTACGAGATCATCCCATGTGCTTGCCATTTCGGTAACTCCTTCTACAGGTTGATAAGTCCATATGAAATAAAAATTAGTTAGATTGAGCCAGAAATGCAAGGAAAACGAACACTGTGGCTCACCTTTCTCACATTCCCAAAGTTACGTTAGCTTAACCGGCCGGTTTCAATGATACTATCGGCAAACCGGGGCGCAACATAAGCAGTTGATGCTGACGCTGATCACTTTTCGAGCATCTCCTGTTGCACCTTCTCAAACTCGTCTCCGGGTGTCCATTTCGGGGCGGTGTCGGCATTTGCAACCTTGAGCGCAGCGGTAAAAACAACCTGCACGTGTTTCTGCATATAACCATAGTTGAGCCACGGCAGAGCTGTGTCATCTGACGGTCGGTGGTAGAATTTTCTGAACTCAGGGAAAAACTCTCGTTTGCTGCCGAAACTCGGGAAAACGGCCGGTACGCCCTTGCGAGCGAAACTGTAATGGTCACTTCGGTAATAGATACGTTGCTCCGGCATGTCATCGGGCCAAATCTCAAGACCGTACTGCCCGGCAGCTTCCCGAACATCGTCGCCGAGGGAGTTGCGGTCCATGCCGTAGACGACCATCGCAGTGGTATCGCCAATTCCAATCATGTCCAGGTTGAAGTTTGCGACCGTTTTCTCGAGTGGGAAAATCGGATTATCAACGTAATACTGCGAACCAAGCAACCCTTTTTCCTCGCCGGTCACTGCCAGGAACAGAAGCGATCGCCGCGGTGCGGTGGGCAAAGAAGCAAAAGCCTCGGCCAACTCCAACAGTCCGGAGGTTCCGGAGGCGTTGTCTGCAGCGCCATTGTACAGTGAATCACCAGCAACCGCGGCGCCAATTCCGATATGGTCGTAGTGGGCCGTGAAGACAATGACTTCCGACTTCAGTGCAGGATCGGAGCCCTCCAGGAAGCCGACCACGTTGTTGTCGATGACTTCACGGTCTTCGAAAGAAATGGTCATTTGAATTTTCTTGTTCATAACATGCGGCTGCAAGACACCCTCGGAGGCCGTCGAGTCCAACTGAGCGTAAGTTTGGGCTTCTGCCTCAAACAGTTGGCTTGCTGCTTCCGGGCTCAAAATCACCGCTGGGAAGCCAGCTTCCGTTCTGCTTCGGCCCTGGCCGGTTTTGAGCGTCATGGTAGGTCCGGTCAGGTAATTTTGCATTTGAGCCCAACTGAAATGTGTCAGTTGTTCGTCTCTGATCACGCCAACCGCGGCCAAGGCGCCGGCCACGCGGGCGGCATTCCGTTTTGCAGAGCCATTGGAGTAGCGGGTCGTCTTGTCTCCTTCGAAAAACGTCTCGTCATTCCCGTAGGGTTCTCCACTCAGGTAGAGCGCAACTTTGTTGTTAACAGATGGGTTGGCATAATCGTCGTAGTCATACTTTGGGGCTGTGATCCCGAAACCTGAAAAAACCAGGTCGGCCACAATCACTTCGCCCGAGGAGTCAGGCGTGCTGGTGACAAGAAAATCCTTCTCATACTCGAACGGGACAACTTCGCCGGCGTACTCAACCTTCAGTTCAGACTGCGGCAGAATGTGTTTCTGAGAAAACAGTACCGGTTGGTAATAAGAGGTGTCCTGACCCACTGCCTTTAGGCCAATTCGCTCAAAATGGGTAGCGATGTACATCGCCGCCAACCTGGCGCCACGACTGGCGGTATCGCGCCCCTCCAACAAATCATCTGACAAAAACTCGAGATGGGCTTTCAGATCGTTGGCGCGGATGGTGGCGGCCCCAGTCTCGAAAGCGGATTTGTCGGCCACGCCTGTTGAGCCGCCGGCGCCTTCTATTATGAGCGGCACTTCGGTGCTTGCCTCCACGGCTGGCATTTTCTGTCCGAAATGTCCCTGAACCGCCATGAGACCGACAATGCAAGCCAGAACGAAGATAACGATAATCGGAAAACGAAAATACATTGGACCTCCTTCAAGAATCAACAATCTACTCTGCAGAGTCGAGAATTGTCCGGGCACGCGCAAATACGCTATCAAACATCGGCTCAGTGAGCCGCCCGGTAAAAGTATTTTGCTGGCTTGGATGATAGGATGCCAACAATATTCGCGAATCGTCAATGCTGAACTCCGCGCCGTGTGAAAACACCGGCTTCACGGGCAAATCGACCTCGCCACTTGAGCGCAAAACTCCTACGATGGTATCGAACGCCAACTTGCCCAGCCCAAGGACGATCTTCATATTTGAAAGACTCTTAAACTCATCTACCAGATACGGCAGGCATTTGCGTTTCTCATCGGCGGTCGGTTTGTTCTGTGGTGGCGCACAGCGGACGGCGGCGGTGATGTAGCAATCTTCCAGTTGCAAACCGTCGTCGCGAGAGACGGACTGCGGCTGGTTCGCAAATCCGAATTTGTGCAGGCTACGGTAAAGCCAATCTCCGCTTCGGTCGCCGGTGAATATTCTCCCGGTGCGGTTGGCGCCGTGGGCCGCCGGCGCCAGGCCGACAATCACCAGCCGCGCCGTCTCAGATCCGAACCCCGGTACAGGTCGGCCCCAGTATGTTTGTTGCGAGAAGCGTTTCACTTTCTGCGCAGCGACTTGTTCGCGCCAGGCAACGAGTCTTGGGCAAAGCGTGCAGCGTGCAACTGTCTTGGAAATGGAATGGATGCCTGTCAAACGTGTCTCGCCTAGTTCGCAAAGAGGTTAACAAGAACGGGAATGGACAATTTCGATAATGTTTTCATCTTACGCGCGAGCTGCGGAAAGGTTCTCATCTAACAACCTGGACTGCGGCTTCAATTCTGACCGCTGTTCAAACTGTACCACTTTGCGAGTCTGTCAGGCGAAATTCCAAGTGCGTAGACAACATGTAGTGACGCCATCTTGAGGTAGGTTCGAATGACTCCGCCGGCGCGAAACCTGCGGGCCGAAGTGATAATGACCGGCTCGACCAGCACGACTTCTCCCGCTTTCTTGAGGCGCCGTGAAAATTCGATGTCCTCGAACAGCGCCTGTTTTGAGAACCCGCCGAGTGCCTGGTAGTCACGACGAAGAAGGAACAGGCCGTGGTCGCCATACAAGATTCTGGTAGCGCGAAATCTTACTTTGTTGACCATTTGTGCGAATCTCAGGATGGGGTGACCGTAGTCAAATTGCAGATGAAAGCCGCCAGCCAGAACAGAGCCAGCTGCGGTAGCCACGGCCACACGGCAATGCTCAGGTGTCAGCCGGGAGTCTGCATGCAAAAAAAGTAGTGTCACGCCGACGGCTGCTCGCGCGCCGGTATCCAACTGCGCTCCCCGCCCACACTGACTCTCGACCACGACAACATCGTAGGACTGGCAAACGGCAACTGTCGCGTCGCTGGAGCCGCCATCGACCACCAGACACTCCACCGCACAATCAACACCGGCCCGGCAGGCCTGGATATCATCGAGCAGAACTGGCAGCGTCCGTGCCTCGTTGAGAACAGGAACAACGATACTAAGCTGTGGCTGCAAATGGAGGTCAAAAGGTTAGGTTCGAAACGACAAGATAGTAAATTAGTAAATTATTTGGGTTTGTCAAGACCGCAAATATTTTTTGAATTGATTATTTGGCATCGATTCCCTACTTTCAGGACGGTCAAAATCGAAAACCATCACAGCAAAGATATTTGGAGGAAGCATGGCATCCGTTTCAGACTTTCGCAATGGGATGGCCCTCAGGTACAACGGTGAAATCTGGGTGGTCAATGAATTTCAGCATGTGAAGCCCGGCAAGGGTCATGCTTTTATTCGCACGAAACTCAAACAACTCAAGAGCGGCAAGGTCGTCGAGTACACCTTCCGACAGCACGACGACATTGATGAAGTCAAACTGCGGAGCAAGGACATGCAATATCTTTACGCGACCGGCGACGATATTTGCGTGATGAACACTGAGACCTACGACCAAATCAACATCCCGAAGGAGCTGATTGGTGACCAGTTCAAATTCCTAAAGGAGGGCAATATGGTGGATGTGCTCTTTCTGGAAGAAGATATTGTCCAGGCCACGCTGCCTATGTTTATCGAGCTGAAAGTGACGGAAGCTTCGCCCGGCGTGAAAGGCGATACGGTTTCGAATATGCAGAAACCTGTCCAAATGGAGACCGGCGCCGAACTGCAGGTGCCGTTGTTTATCAAAGAAGGCGATGTTCTGAAGATCGATACGCGCACGGGTCGATATATTGAACGAGTCTCAAGATAAAGAAAAATCAGAGCACAAAAAAAAGGCCGCTTCCGGGAAGCGGCCTTTTTTGTTTCGGCTTAGCGAAACTCTATGCGCTATTGGCTGATGTTTTGAAAAATAAACATCAGCAGGTAAACCAAAACCAAACCCGCGATGAGAAAGACAAAACGCGGATAATAGATTCGCCGATACAGCTTTGCTTGCATTTGAATTCCATATTATTTCGACTTACCAATTGGTTCAACAAGGCCATTCACTCTCCCTGCAAAAAGGCGAACAAAGTAGCATATCGATTGCCAAAATGCAAGCGAAATCTTTCAATTGAAAGGAGATGTCAATCGGAGGTTAGCATCTCCATCACCTCGGGATATTTCAGGCCCGAGCCTGTATTGAAAAGGACAACCCGGTCCGACTCGCTGAGTTCACCGGCATCGCGCATCCGCTTTAGTGCTGCCCAGGTTGCTGCGCCTTCCGGGCACAAGTTGAGGCCATAGGCTCGCGCAATCTCGACCACACCGTCAAGAATCTCCTGCTCAGAAACCGAATGTGCGACACCGCCACTTTCCTGCAGCGCTTTCAGAACCAGGGTATCGCCAAACGCCTTGGGAACGCGCAGCCCGGCAGCCACGGTCTCCGCGTTCTCGAAGAAGTCGGAGTCGAGCCGGCCGGCGCGAAAGGCACGCGTTATCGGGTCACAGCCTTCGGATTGCACCGATACCATGCGCGGCAGAGCACAGTCCAGCCAGCCCATTTCAACCAGTTCGGCAAATGCCTTCCACATGCCAATCAAGCCGGTGCCGCCGCCAGTCGGATAGATGATCACTTCCGGAAGCTGCCAGTGGAACTGTTCGGCTATTTCCAGCCCCATGGTTTTTTTGCCTTCAAGGCGATAGGGTTCTTTCAATGTCGAGACATCAAACCAGCCTTCGGCGTCCTTCCTTTCCGCCACCATGCGGCCGCAATCACTGATGATTCCTTCCACCAGTTCGACATGCGCGCCGGTGAGCTTGGCTTCCATATAAATGGTTCGCGGCACGTCGTTCGGCATGAACACATAACTCTGCATGCCGGCGCGAGCGGCGTATGCGGCGAGCGCGCCGCCGGCGTTCCCGGCAGTCGGAATCGCCAGCTTCTCGACGCCCAATTCCAGAGCCTTGGAAACCGCCATGGCCAAACCGCGCGCTTTGAAGCTCGCCGTCGGTGTTTGCGACTCGTCTTTCACCCAGACTTCACGCACGCCGAGTTGCTGAGCCGCCTGTTTCAGTTGAATCAGCGGCGTGCAGCCTTCGCCAAGTGAAACGATGTTGGCCTCGCTTTCCACCGGCAGGAGTTCCCGGTAACGCCACATGTCGAACGGCCTGGCAGCGACACGCTCCTTCTTCATGGTCGCTTTCGCCTTCTCCAAATCATAGACCGCAACCAATGGCTTGTTGCAGGTAGGGCAGAATGTCTGCAACTCGCGGTGACTAAAATTTTTTCCACACTCGCTGCAGACGACGTGGGTCACAAAAGATATCGATTCCATTGTATTCCTGCCTCTCCTGATTTTGTGAATGGATGTCTCGATGCAACTCTCGCGGCCGCCTCAGAATTCCTGGTTGCCGCGGGAACCTTTACCTATTGCCGGATGTTGCTGTAATGTGACAATAAAGGTTGCCAGGGGCCGGAGAACGTAAAGCTCTCGAAATAGGCGTAGCAAGATAGGGTACCGTCAGACGACCTGCAACAAAAAAAGCGGGATGGCAAACGGTTGGATTGCGATTGTAATGGGACAGACCAGCCCGCGAGCAACCGGAAAAAATCGCACGTCGCATTGAGAGACTTGGCAATCGGCTAGCAGAAAGGCGGCCCTTCCGCAACGCTGAAATCAGGCCGGTTTGCCTGACATTTCGGAGTCGAACTGCGAAACCTGATGCCCGGCTCCGTGTGAATCAGGACTTGGTCAAGTTACTGTCACGATAAGTTATGAATCCGTGATACTTTTGTGAGATTGGCATGCGTTATTCTGTCAAGGCAACTATTCTTCAAGAAGATAACTTACGTATTTTGGAGTAAACCATGAAGCTAATGATCGCAACACTCACTTTGGGAATCCTTGCAGGTTTGAGCCAGCCCGCGGCGTTGCTGGCTGGCGAAACGCAGAAAGCCACTTTTGCTGGCGGCTGTTTCTGGTGCATGGAGACACCCTTCGAACACCTCGACGGCGTGCAGTCTGTCATTTCCGGCTACGCTGGAGGCGAAAAAAGCAACCCGACTTACAAACAAGTCAGCTCGGGCAAGACAAACTACCGCGAGGCGGTGCAAGTCACTTTCGATTCGGCGGAGATCACTTATCAGGAGTTGCTGAATGTCTACTGGCGTCAGTTCGACCCGACCGATGCCGGGGGCTCCTTTTATGACCGCGGACATCAATACTCGTCCGCGATCTTCTATCATGATGACGCGCAAGGAGAACTTGCGGAAGCATCCAAAAAGAAACTTGCGGAATCCGGCGTGTTTGACAAGCCTATCGTAACTGCGATAATCGAGGCTTCGACCTTTTTCCCCGCCGAAGAATACCACCAGGATTACTACAAAAAAAATCCAGCCCACTATAAACGATATCGCCAGGGCTCCGGCCGCGACCGCTTTATCAAAGAAACCTGGGGAGACGAACACAGCTCAAACGGCAAGTACAGCAAACCCTCGGGCGCTGAGCTGAAAAGCAAACTCACCAGCCTGCAATATCGCGTCACCCAGGAAGAGGGTACCGAGCCGCCATTTCAGAACGACTACTGGAATAACAAGAAAGAAGGCATCTACATCGACATCGTTTCAGGTGAGCCGCTGTTCAGCTCGACTCACAAATTCAAATCCGGCACCGGCTGGCCCAGTTTCACGCAGCCGCTGGAGCCTGACAACATCCATGAAAAAGTCGATAAAAGTTTGTGGGCGACCCGCACCGAGGTGCGCAGCAAGCACGGCGATTCCCACCTGGGCCACGTCTTCCATGACGGCCCAAAGCCCACGGGCCTGCGCTACTGCATCAACTCAGCATCCCTGCGATTCGTGCCGAAAGAGAAGCTGGATGAAGAGGGCTTCGCCCAATATCTCAAACTATTTGAATAGCCTGCAAAACCACAGCGACCGGCTGGGTATGAGTGAGCCGGTCGCTTCTCGCGCAAACCTTCTTCACGATTACATACATCCGAACCGGAATTCGCCCTTCAGTTGCTTCAGCCAGCCCTACTGACTCCGTTTTAGCGGTCTCTTGCAACGCTTGAGCCACGCCCAATTGCGGATCACGATGCCTCAAACGTGCAACCTTTTCCCCGCTCGGGCTGTCTGCTAGCAGAACCGACCAGCCTCGCAACCAATCTTTTATGCATTCGGAGACCGCGTCATGATGCTTGCCAGCTATTTCAAGATCGCTTTTCGAAATCTTCTAAGAAACAAGGGATTTTCACTGATCAGCATTCTGGGGATGGCGGCCAGCATGTCCGTATGCCTGGTCATTATCGTATTCGTGAAACACCAGTGGAGCTACGACAGTTTCCATGGCAAGGCGGAGCGCATCTTCCACATTTACTCCGACTACAAGGCGCCGGTAAACAGCACGAGCCACCTCTACGCGACTTCACCGCACGGGCTGGGTGAGATTATGAGTCAGGAAATCCCGGAAGTCATCAACTATCTCACGTTGCGTCATTACAACGGCAGCGTGCTGCAAGGCACGGAGAGCGTGGATATCCGGGGTTTGTATGCCTCGGACGCCTTCTTCGACCTGCTCGACTTCAAGCTGCTCAGTGGCGACCCCAAGACGGCCCTGAGCGAACCCAATTCTCTGGTCATTACAAAATCTGCAGCCGCGAAGCTCTTTGGCAACCAGGATGTCATGGGCCAAGTGGTCGCAATCGCGGGCCAGGGAGAATTCAAAGTAACCGGTGTTGTGGCCGACGCCACACAACCCTCGCTGATCGATTTCGAAGTGCTGGCGTCGATGGCGACTTTGCAGTCCGACAGCAGGATGCGCGAAAGGCTGAATTTCTGGGACCGCACCGTTCGCAGCTCTTACACGCTGGTCCTGTTGCGCAAGGCAGAGGCCGCGAGCCTGCTGGCGCAGTTGCCCAAAATCATCGACCAGCACTTTCCCGGGGATGAGGCCTCCCACCTGGCGGGGCTGCATCTGCAGAAATTGACGGACATGGCCGCCGGTCCATTCATGGACAATCAGCTCAAAATGGTCCTGCCGGGCGTGGCGCTGTTGATCCTGGCGGCTCTGGCTGGCGTGATTCTATTGGCGGCCTGCTTCAACTATGTCAGTCTTTCGGTTGCGCGGGCGCTACGCAGAGCGAGAGAGGTGGGCGTAAGAAAGGTGGTCGGAGCCGGGCGGAGTCAGATTGTCGGGCAGTTTCTGGTCGAGGCGATCTGCATGTCCGGGCTCGCGCTAATCGTGGCGGTCGGCTTGCTGGGCTGGCTTGTTGATGGCTTCAACAGCCTGACGCCGGTTCAGTTTACAGGTTCACAGGTTTCCCCGGAGTGGACGGACTCGGGTCTTTACGCCATCTTTCTGTTCTTCAGCCTGTGCGTTGGGCTGTTATCCGGGCTTTATCCGGCCCTCTATTTGTCACGTTTTATGCCTGCACTGGTGCTGAAAGGCATTAGCAAGATTGGCAGCAAGGGCTTTACGCTACGCAGAATGCTGATCGTCGGCCAGTTTGCGCTATCACTGATTTTTATCATTAGTACTTTGCTTTTGTATCAACAATCGCAGCATCTTAGCCAGACCGACTATGGGTTCAATCCCACAAATGTTCTGAATGTCGAACTCGCGGAAGTGCCCTACGAAACGCTCCGCCAAAAGCTTCTCAGCCATCCGGGGGTTGTGAATGTCTCTGCTCAGTCGGTCGAAACCGGCAGCGGCTCACGCAGCGACACCTGGCTGCAGTCACAGCACCTGCCCGAACACGAGAAAGGTTACAGCGTCTGGATCGACGAGAACCTGTTGCCCAATCTCGAAATCCCCATCATTGCCGGCCGCAATTTCTCAAGAGAATACGGTGCGGAAGCGCAGCAATCCGTGTTGTTAAACGAAGCTGCGGTTCGGCGTCTCAAGCTTGGCAAACCGCTTGATGCCGTTGGCCAGTTCATCACTGTGGATGATGAATTGCAGATGCAGGTGATTGGGGTTGTGAAAGACTACCGCTACTTCTCGGCCCTCGACGATATCGACCCGCTAGTTTTACGCATGAACTCGGAAGAACTCGAGGTCGCCAATATTCGCTTCCATCCGGAAGGCTACAGCGCCGTCATCGCCCATCTCAACACCACTTGGCAGGCATTGGCGTCTGGCAAACCGCCACAATACCATCTCTACCAGGACCATCTGGCAGAAGCCATGGAATTGAAGTTGATGCGGGACTTTTTGCACATCGTCGGGCTGGCCGCGGGTTTTGCGATTCTCATCGCCTGCCTGGGTCTGCTTGGCATGACAGCTTACATGATGGAAACACAGCTAAAAGAAATTGGTGTGCGCAAAGTGCTGGGAGCCACAACTTCGGACATGGTGGCCATGCTGTCGAAATCATTTCTAACACTGACCTTGCTGGCGGCTGGACTGACGGCGCCGCTGGCCTGGTTCATCAACAACCTTTGGCTGCAACATCTCGGCAACCGCGTCGAAATGTCACCACGCTTGTTTCTGGTGAGCATTCTGCTGGTGCTTCTGATCGCTGCAATTACCATCGGCTCACAGACCTTGCGGGCAGCGCGGATCAAGCCGACGGCAATTCTGAAGTACGAGTAGAGATCAACTCAGCGAATTTTCACAACCGCGCACGTGAAGTCATCGCTCTGCTGCGCACCGGCAACATGACGGCTTACATCTGCTTCGATGGCCGCTAGAATGGTGGTGGCGGATTGTGTTTGCTCCCGGACGACGACCTCAACCAACCGGTGTTCTTCGTACTGTTCTTCCTTCCTATTCTCGGCTTCAGTCACGCCGTCTGAGAAAAACACTAATACGTCGCCAGAGTTCATCTGCACCTGCTGGTGTTCAAATTGCAGCTCCATGACGCCAAGGAACAGGCCGCCAGCATCCAATTCCGTGGGCGCCGCGGTTGCCTGGCTAAAGAGATAGGGTGGGTTGTGGCCGGCGTTGACACTCATGAGCATGCCAGTTTCGTGGTGGTAGAGCCCAAACCACGCTGTTGCAAACTTGTCCAGTGTGGTGGATTCGACAAGCACCCGGTTAAGGCCGATCGCGAAGGTCATCAAGTCAAACGAGCCGGTCGCGAGCGTCATGTAGGTTCTGAGACACGAATGGATAGTCGAAACAATCAGCGCCGCAGGAATTCCTTTTCCCGTCACATCTGCGACAAAAAACAGGCTTTCTTTCTCACTCACCCGAACGATGTTGTAGTAGTCTCCACCCACTTGCCTGGCAGGGATCAATTGAGCCGCAACATCAATGTCATCAAACTCTGGCAGTGCAGAGGGTAGCAACGTCTGCTGAATGTCACGAGCGGTATTGAGTTCGCGCTCCAGAGCTTCTGATTCAACCTGCAGCTCAACCAGTTTTGTATTCTCGATGGCAATCGCGCACTGGGCGGCCAACGTCTCAAAGATCATCAGATCTTCCTTGTCGAACGTTCCGCCATCAACTTTGTTAATCACCTGAATCACACCGATGAGCTGCTTCTTGCGAACCAAGGGCACGCAAATCATCGACTTGGTTGTGAATTTGGTTTGTTTGTCGTAGGCAGGGTCGAACCGAGGGTCACCATAACAATCTTCGATGAGCAGTGGCTTCTTATGCTCGGCAACCCACCCCGCAATGCCGCTTCCCAAGTCAACGCTGTACTGCTTGATCATTTTGCCCTTCTCGCCCGTGGCAACCTGGAAGCTGAGCGTCTTTTCATCGGGATCGTAGAGCAGAAGCGAACTCGCTTCAGCCTGCATCACGCCCTTGCTGTTTTCCATGATTTCAGCCAACAACCTAGGCAGCGGCTTTTTCTCCGAGATCTTTTGTGAGACTTCATGCAGAAATCTCATTCTTTCCAAAGTGTAACCGTCGTGTTGCATGGTCGCTTTTGATGGTTTCGATTCCGGGAACGGAAGGCGATCTAGTTAGGTTTGTGTTTTAGAATAAGCTCATCCAGCCGAGCGGTCAGAGTGAAAAATTTTGCATCAAAACCTTTGGTATCAAGAAGAGAAAAGAAGTGAATCTTGCCGTCAGGGTCAATAATCAGATTTGTGACGGATTGGTGGTCTTTGCTCATTCGCAACTGGGAAAAGATACGGAGATTCATTGGACATCCGCAACCAAAATATTGAATGCGCAACAAGCCGACTCCTTCGCGTCGGCGACCTTACTTGTAAAGTATCTGAGGCGGAGACCTTGAACAACCAAGACGCCTTCCTGGTAGACCCTCGTGACGAAATGGACACTTTCTGACCAACATGGGCAAATTCTGAGCACTCTGCAATGAAGCGTTCTCTTGAACCGAACCTGCGGCCATTGGATTCATGAAATTCATACGCAGTCAAATGTCCGGATGCTCTTCGTCAGTAGAATGGTGGCATATTTCTTGCAAAATGCAGACCGGCACCGCACCACGAGGACATCAACCACACAAAATGACGCCAATCTTGTTCATTCCTCCAACACCAACATAGTTCAGCAGGTTCATGTTCGAACACGGACCTCTTGACCAGGATTTGAGTAACGTTGTCAATTCTCAACAAACAATAGAATCGTTCAGCACAAACCTCAAGGAGAAGAGTAATCATGTACAAACCGATACGCACCCTGGTAATCACATCATTGTTAATGATTACAGTCACAGCCACAGCAAATGCTCAGGATGTCGCCATGTCGGCGCCCAAATTTTCGGTTCAGCCTGACGACACCACTCTCGATGTGGGCGCCGAACTGCAATTCACCGCACGATTCAAAGAAAATGGCGGCGCTATTGTCGATACGGTTGCGCAATGGACCATGGCGGGCGACTCCATCGGCACTATTTCCCAAGATGACTTGCTGCGAACGACCAGCCCTGGCGTGGCCCTGATTACCGGACGCCTGGACCAATGGAAGGCCACCGCCCTGATCACGGTAGCTGACACAACGACAGACAGTTCTGGCACCAATGTAATTACTTTTTCAAGAGTGCTGCCGGACGGTAGGGTGCTGCCCGCCAAGACCATTAATGAGGGCGAATCGACGGTCATCGGTGGGTTGCCAAACCCCGTCAACATCCTGAATGGAACTCGCGTTTTCTTCCCAGCCGGCAGCCTTGACGAAGATATCACCATCCACATGCAGCTACCGGAATTCGCTAAACATGAGAACGACTCCGTTGATTTTGGTGAGAAGATTGTTGTGGGTGTCACCTTCCATGTCTTTGTCAACGATTCACTGGTTGAGCCCTACTTCTTCAATGAACCACTCAACGTCGCCATCCCTTTCAAGCGTGGGCTGATAAAGGATGTCGATGACCTAAGTCTGTTCTTCTCGGAAGATGGGGAGATTCTGGAGAACACCGGCATTTCTGATGTGGTGGTTGACAGCAGCGCCAACCGCATTTTTGGCCAGATCGCGCACTTCAGCACTCTGGTAGTCAGTGAAAAGAGAGTCGCGGTGAGTGTGGACGACAGTCCAGGGAGCTTGCCCGGACTCTTTAGTCTGAGGCAGAACTACCCCAACCCATTCAATCCGGAAACCACGATTGAGTTTCAGATGCTGCAAGCTAGCGGAGTGACTCTCAAAATCTACAATCTGCTTGGGCAGGAAATCCGGACACTCATCGATAGCCGACTAGACGCCGGGAGCCACAGGATTGTCTGGAACGGCAATGACCGCAACGGTCAGCGAGTAGCCAGCGGCCTCTATCTCTATCAAATCTATACCGGTGAAGCTTCAGCAGTCAAACGGATGACACTGTTGCGCTAGGATGCTACGCTCGCAGTATTGACTAAGGTTACGACTCGACGCCAAAGGTAAAATGCCTGTCTTTCATGAGAACGACAGGCATTTTACCTTTCAACTCGCTTCTACTTTTGTAGTAGAATCCGTTGATTGAACCGACGCGACCCTGCCTCCAATTGTACTAAATAGACGCCACTCCCAACGAAATTGCCGCTATTGTCATCTCCGTACCAACGCACTCGGAAGTAACCCGCATGTTGCCAACCCTCGGCTAGAGTTCTGACCAACTGTCCGCGGATATTGTAAACGCGGAGTAGGACCCTGGCGGCTTCCGGCAACGCGTACTGAATCGTGGTTTCGGCGTTGAACGGGTTGGGATAATTCCGGCTCAACGAGAATTGCTCTGGCAAAGCCGTGGTCTGCTTGAGGGCATCCGCGGCATTTGTCAGCATTGTCTCTTCGCCATCGCTCGACTCCGCCTTCTCCGAACCCAGTAGCCCGAGGGCAGCCAATGGCGTTCCGGCCCCGGCTTTGATCTCCAACGCAATGACGGCCCAGTCAACCGTGCCGCTCAATGCACCATCGACTGTAACAGAAGATGCGGCGGCCACTTCCTTGTCCATCACCGCCACCGAGGCAACGCTGCCGCTCGTCCCCTGCCGGACCTCGAGACGCTCCGCATAACCTGCGCCGGGTGTGTGGGTTTTGTGTCGCATGGCCGCTGCGCCAAAGACAAAACTGTTTGCTGCGGTAGTTGTGAGGTTGAAGGAATAGGCGTTGTTATCAGAGCCGCCTGAGCAGGCGCCGGCAACGCCATTCGTATTCGCAGATGAAACGGCACCGACGGGAGCGCCAGCTAGTACGCCAGAATAGCGTGTCACGACGATGACGGCGTTTTGCGGCACATTGTTCAGGATCGCTGAAACAGTGCCGTCGCCGCCAGGCGAGCCCTGCGCCATCCAGACTTCGACGCCGGTCTGGCTCCTACCGGAACATTGCGTTTCCACCAAAGTCCAGGCCAGACCTAATCCGGTCACAGTCGCAGCGCCTGCAAATGATTTGCTCGATATCGCCGCAAGATAGAGATCTCCCGCGATTTCGGTGAGAGCGCCGGTGGTTTGCAGTGAATTCGAGTTGCTGGAGGCGCCGCTTGCCGTTTCCTCAAACACGACTTGCCCGCCACTCGGCGCGTCCTTACCAGTTCCGCTCAAGTTGATATCCAAAGGACTCTCATCCGGGTCGTCGCTGGTAATCCTCAGTGAGGCGCTCTTCGCCCCAATGCTGGTTGGCGCAAAGTCAACATCGATGTTGTGGCTCTGGCCGGCAGACACCACAAATCCGCCATCGCCACTGACGATGTTGAATTCGCCTGCTTCCGCGCCCACCAATGACGTGGTGCTGACAGTAAGGTCTGCCGTACCGGTATTGCTAATGGCGAAAGTATGAGACGAGGTTGAACTCACCGTCACCGTGCCATAATCGTGCGAGGTGGGTGTCGCTGCGATATCCGGGGTCGGAGTAGCGACGCCGTTGCCACTGAGTGGGACATTGAGATGATTCTCATCTGGATCATTGCTTGCAAAGTCCAGACTGGCAGTGCGGCCGCCCAGCGCTGACGGTGTGAAGCTCACCACAACCTCACGCGTCTGGTTTGGGGTCAGCGTGAATGAACCGCCGCCGCTGGTGACGCTGAAATCGCCGGCATGAGTCCCCGAGATGGTGGTTGTGGTGACATTCAAATCGGCCGTGCCGGCGTTGCTCACGACCAACGTGTCAATCTTCGTGCTGTCCTGAACCACATCACCGTAGTTGCCTGAAGTGGGCGTAACGGCGATGTCTGGCTGGTGCTGCACGCCATTGCCAATCAGGGCGACATCCAGTGGATTCTCATCCGGATCATCACTTGCCACCTGCAGCACAGCCGATTTGCTGCCCACCGATACGGGCGTGAGACTAACGACGATGGTTCGATCCTGACCAGGAGTCAATACGAAACTGCCACCCCCGCTTTCAATGTTGAACTCACCCGCATTGGTTCCTGCGAGCGAAGTTGCGCTCACATTCAGGTCACCGTTGCCGGAATTGCTCACCACAAACGATTGCGAAGAAGTGCTGTCCTGGAAAACGTCACCGTAGTTGTACGACGTTGGAGAGGCTGCAATGTCCGGGATGGGTTGCACACCGGTGGCGCTCAGAGCCACATCCAACGGATCTTCGTCCGGGTCATTGCTCACCAACCGCAGGGCCGCAGCCTTGCTACCAGACGAAGCAGGATTGAAGCTGACGCTGACCGTACGAGTCTGTCCGGAGGTCAAGATGAAGCTTCCGCCGCCACTGTCGATGCTGAATTCTCCGGCGTGCGTTCCCGTCAAGGATGTGGAACTGACGACCAGATCCGCGCTGCCAGGATTGCTCACCTCAAAACCCTGCGAAGCGCTGCTGCTCAGAAGAATGCTGCCAAAATCGTGGCTGCCGGGTGCAACCGCGATATCAGGCGTCGGCGTTGACGGTCCTCCCAGAATGACGAGGCCAACGACGGCCCAATCAACGTTGCTGCTGAAAGAGCCGTCCAGCACGGTTGCACCGCTGCTGGCGAATTTCTGATCCATGACCGCCACGCCGGCTGCACTACCGCCATTGCCCTGCGTAAACTCAGCGCGTTCCGTGTAGCCGTTGCCGGGTGCATGGCTTTTGTTGCGAAATGCCGAAGCGCCGAAGACCACAGCATCCGGGCTGGATGTGGTAACACTAAAAGAATAGGCATTGCCATCTGTGCCGCCATCACAGATCCCTGACGCGCCATTGCTGTTGCCACTGACCACATTGCCGATAGGAGTGCCGGGATTGGCGCCGGAGTAGCGACTCACTACGATGGCCGCATTGTTGGGCGCACTTGTGAAACTGGCCGTCACCTGTCCCCCGCTTGTGGTGCCGATGGCGTACCAGACGCTCAGGCCCGTCTGGCTGCGACCTGAACACTGCTCGATGACTTTTACCCAAGTCAAGCCAAGTCCGCTCAGACTGGCGACGCTCTTGAACTTCTTACTCGTTGTGGCCACAACATAAAGCTGATCCACGCCGCCAGCCAGACTTGTCGCCGTAGATACCAAGCCGTTGGCAGAGCCGCCCGTCTGCACTTCTTCAAACACAACATCACCGCCAACCGGGGCATCCTGGCCCGTGCCTGACAGACTGACATCCAGCAGATTCTCGTCCGGATCATCGCTGGTAATCGTCAAGGTAGCGCTCTTGCCGCCAACTGAGTTCGGTGTAAAGGTCACGTCTACGTCGTGCGTCAAGCCAGGTGCTACCGTGAAACTGCCGCCACCGGCTGAGATAGAAAAATTGCCGGCATCCACGCCGGAGAGACTGGTCGCGCTCACCATAAGATCGGCGTTGCCACTGTTGCCCAGCTGGAAGGTCTGGCTAGCGCTGGTACTCACGGTCACGGCGCCGTAGTCATGCGAGGTTGGCGCTACTGTGATGTCCGGAGTCGGCGTTGCCACGCCGGCGCCGCTGAGACTCACGTCTAGCGAATTCTCGTCCGGGTCATTGCTGGCGATGGTGAAGGTGGCGGACTTTGCCCCGAGCGTCGTTGGGTTGAAGCTGACTTCAACCGTATCCGTTTCTCCAGGAGCGAGCGTCACAGCGCTACCTCCGCTCAGAATGCTAAACTGGCCGGCATCGGCGCCTGCCAGCGTTTTGGAAGTCAAGTTAAGATTCGCGCTACCGTCATTGGTTATTTCGAACAAACGGCTGGAATTGGTGTTGATGACGACATCGCCATAATCATGAGAGGTTGGGAGTACAGCGATGTCCGGGGTTGGAAGAATGCCATTTCCGGTCAAGGCCACATCGACAGGATTCTCGTCAGGATCGTCACTTGCAATGCGTAAGGTTGCTGATTTTGCGCCGGCGTTGGTGGGGGTAAAGCTAACCTCGACGGTATCGGTCTGGCTCGGGGCCAGTGTGAATGCGCCACCGCCGCTAATAATGGCAAACTCGGCTGCAACGGTCCCGGTTAGCGTCGATGAACTGACATGCAAATCCGCGGTACCCGTGTTGCTGACCACGAACAACTGAATTGAAGACGCGTTGAGTAACACATCCCCGAAGTCGTTCGAGGCTGGCGCAACGGCAATATCCGGCGCGGGTGCGGCGATGCCGTTTCCACTCAACGGCACATCCAATGGATCTTCGTCAGGGTCGTCGCTGGCGATGCTCAGATTAGCTGTTTTCGCACCGAGTGAAAGGGGTGTGGAATTCACATCAATTGTCGCCGTGGCGCCGGGCGCCAGGATAAACGAGCCACCGCCACCAACGATGGCAAACTCGCCAGCATGGGAGCCAGTCAGAGTCGTGGCCGAAACCTGCAGGTCAGCAGTTCCGCTGTTTTCCACCACAAATGACTGGCTTGATGAAGTGTTCGTTACAACAACATCACCGAAATCGTGGCTGGCCGGTGTCACAGCAATGTCAGGCTGGTCGCCGACCGCGCCGGGCCGGAGTTCCACGCCTACTGCCGCCCAATCGACGCTGGAACTAAATGAGCCATCAAAGGTCACGGTGGACAGGGTTGCAACCCCTCGGTCAACTATGGCAAGGCTGGCGGCACTGCCACCGCTGCCCTGCATGAATTCATCCAGTTCAACATAAGCGGCACCGGGCGTGTGGCTTTTGTTGCGCATGGCGACTGCGCCGTAAATGTGTGAGCCGTGCAAGCTCGTGGTCACATCAAAGGAATAGGCTGCGGCATCCGCGCCGCCACTGCAGACGCCGTCTATGCCATTTGTGTTGCCGCTCACAATGCTGCCAACGGGGTTGAATATGTCTATCCCGGAGTAGCGCGTCACGTTGATGGCGGCGTTGTTGGGCGTCCCGGAAAGCGACGCTGTCACAACGCCTCCTGTGCCGTTGCCAACCGCCATCCAGACCTCCATGCCGGTCTGATTTCGCCCGGCACACTGCGACTTCAGCAACGTCCAAGTCAAGCCCAAACCGCCGACGCTCGTTGCCGTTTTGAAGGGTTTGCTAGTGATGGCGGCGAGGTAGAGATTGTTCGGTGCGCCCTGTAGAGCAGTCGCGGTGGCCACACTGGAGGAACTCGAAGAGCCGCCGTGCTGCGTCTCTTCAAAGGTCACCTGGCCGCTGCTTGCCGGAATTTCCTCGCCGGTGCCGGCCAGGCTGACGTCAAATGGATCTTCGTCGGGGTCATCACTGCTGATCCGCAGCGTTGCGCTCTTCGTACCTACCGAGGTTGGACTGAAACTAACGTCTATCAAATGAATCCCGGCTGGCGCCAGAGTGAAACTTCCGCCGCCGCCATCGATGTTGAATTCGCCGGCGTCAATACCCAGGAGAGTTGAACCGCTGACATTCAAATCGGCATTGCCGTCATTGCGAATCTCGAATGTGTTGGCTGCGCTTTGCGTCAGAAAGATCGTGCCGTAATCGTGTGACGTCGGTGTCAGGGTGATGTCCGGCTGTGGTTGTTGCACCGCGTTGCCACCCAGCGACAGATCGAACGGATCTTCGTCCGGATCATTGCTGGAGACGCGCAACGTCGCATTCTTCGTCCCCAACGCGACCGGATGGAAACTGATGCCGATGTCGTGGCTCCCGTTTGGCGTCACCAAGAAACTTCCGTCACCACTGTCGATGGAAAAATCAGCGGCATCCGTTCCGATGAGGCTGGTGGCGCTGACATTGAGATCTTGAATACCCTGATTCAAAATCTGCAGCGTCAGACTCGACGACGTGTTCACCACCACGTCGCCGTAACCCAGAGAGTCAGGCGTGCTCGCGATGTCTGCTGCCAGGGCTACACCGGTTCCGCCCAGCGCCACATTCAGTGGGTCTTCATTGGGATCATTGCTTGCGATGCTCAGCGCAGCACTCTTGGCGCCGCCCGAAAGTGGGTTGAAACTCACTGCAACTGTGCGGGTTCCCCCAGGCGCCAGAGTGAACGAGCCGCCACCGGAAGTGATAGCAAACTCCGCTGCGTCTCCGCCGGTCAAACTCGTGGCGGTGACATTCAGGTCGGCAGTTCCCAAGTTCTCAATCAAGAAACCCTGCGAAGCGCTCGAGCCCTCGTTGATACTACCATAATCGTGAGATGCTGGTGTGACTGCGATATCCGGCTCGGGGATACCACCCAGAACGAGATAATTGTGAAAATAATATTTCGATTGACTGTCGCTGGCTAGCACCACCAGTCCGGTCGTGCTGTTGACGTTTTGCTTGGTCGTGGTCGGGTCGTTTATCTTTTGGTCAGACGAGCTCTTGATGAAGGCCGTGCCGAGCCCACTTGGAAAATTGATATTGTCGAGGCTGGTAGATTTGTAGTAAATGTTGCTGTTGGTTCCCTCCTTGTTTCGCGTAAATACGTAGATTTCTCGGTTGCTGGTATCGATCAGCATCTGCGGCCGCGTGGGACTGTAGGTACTGCTTGTGTAAACATTGTGTGCAGACCAGTGGCCGGCCAACACACCACTTGATGCTTTCTTGAGTACCAGGAGCACGACAAGCGCCGACGACTTCGAGGTTTTCACGACGGCAAAAAGACTGCCAGAATCATCACTCGCCAGCGACTTCAGGTTGAGATGGTCGTCACCTGAAGTCGTATATGCCGGGAAACTCTGCCAGTTATCATCAGGCGAATTATCGTTGTGAGTGGCGTAGTAAATCGTGTTGCCAGAGCTTTGATTGCTCCACATGACGCCAATTCGCTTCTTACCATTCTCGCCATGAAATGAAATGATAGAGGAGAGATCATCACTAGTTACGTTGGCGTCGCTGCCAACCGGAAGAACGGACGGCGTGGCCCATGTGGCGTGGTCGGTAGTGCTGTAATTGACCATTACCTTGGAGTCCTGCACCCAGGTCACCCACAACTGTCCTGTGGAGTCCTTGGTCAGCACGAGGGCTTCTGATTCGGCCTGGTTGACCTCCACAGGAAATCCACTTTCCAGCGAGTATGTATCGTTGGCCGAGTTGTAACTGTATTTGAAAAACTCACCGCGATTGCCGGCGCTCGCGCTGGATCCGCTGCCAGTCCAGACGTGAGACACAACAAACAGGTTCGAGCCGTCCCAGAGAACATCTGCCTTGGTGTCGGACCGGTCATCCAGCTCAGTGCCGGTGTCTACCCATGTTTGAGATGGAATATCAAGGTAGAAAATGTGGTAGGCATTGCCTGAGTTGCTCCACATGCTCGCCCACCAGAAGCCGTCGTTCCACCATAATTTGCTTTCCGGCTTCTCGGCCGTGACCTCAGAATTGCCGCTGGTGCCGGAGGGATAACTGAAATCCCGGTAACCAGTATCGATAGGCGTCTGCGCCAGTGTCGCTGTTGCAATGAACAAAACGGACATCATTCCCATGACACGCATTTTTCGCACCCAAAAAGGTGTCTTGTTTCTCATTGGAACTCCAGATTATGGCATTATTTCGTAAGTATCATTTTCCGCACCGCAACAAAATCACCCGCCTGCATTCGAAAGAGGTACAAGCCACTCGCCACCCGGTGACCGTATCGGTCCCGGCCATCCCAAACGGCTTGGTGACGACCCTCGGCTGTCAAACCGGATACCAGGGTGTGCACCAACTGTCCGCGTACATTATGAATCGCAAGCCGAACATCGCCTGCGTGCGGCAGTGTAAATCCAATCGTCGTGCTCGGGTTGAAGGGGTTCGGATAATTGGGGTCCAAGGCAAAGTTGCCGGGGACGGTGTCCGGCGACCGCTCTACCGAAACCGCTAGCGACGGACCAAAAGCCAACCCTGAAACCGCCAGCACCCCGATGGGGCCTACCACGGCGCCCTCAGCTGTGGCCTTGTTAATGGAGATGAGAAAATTCTCATTCTGTCCCCCACCCTTGCTGCCAAACATCTGTCCGGCATCATCGAAAGCGATGTCGGGCGTGGCCGCGCTATCGACGTTAGTAAACCCAATCAGCGTCGCCGCTGCGGTGACCGGGTCGATGGAATAAATCTCATCTTCAGCCAGACCGCCGCCTGACAGGAAGAGGCCGCCGTCTGTTGGATCGAATGCCAGTCCGGCGGCGCCAAACACCTCGGTATCACCGACCAGAGTCACCTGCGCACTGGTGATGTCGATGATGTACAAATCGCCGTCATTGGCCACACCGAACAAGACATCGTTGGCGTCAAACGCAATACCCTCGATGGTTGTGATGCCGGTACTGCCCAGCGTCACGGCCGAGCCGTCGGCGGCATCAATGAGAATAAGCTCCGACGGATTACCCTGTTTGTCAACCGTCGTGCCATAAATCGAACCGGTTGAATTGATGGCCAGCCCGGGCACGGCCTCTTTGCCGGTGGCGCCCACTACCGTTCCTTCACCGGTCTCAAGATCGATGGTGAGCAGACTGCCGGCGTCAGGGCCACGCTTACCGGTTGAACCGTAGCAGGTGCCGGTGAGCGCCTTCGCTGAGATGTTTCCTTTGTCGTTGCCAAAGGCAGCCGTCGACATGATGAGCAGTACAGCAGCAATCCGAATAGTCACGTTCAAGGCAACCTCGTCGTTTGAGTTTTCAATTGATGGCTTTTCTACTAGGTGATTGGGTAATAATTGCGTTTTGCCGCGCTTGGGATCATCATGTAGTACCGACAGTAAAATCGAATCACGTAAGAAAAACTGCCCTAAAAAAATCGTATCCCAGGCAAAGGTAATGCGATGCATCAGTGTTACCAGTGGCAGCAAGCGCTCGACATCGGCCAGATGAAAAACAAGAGGCTGGTGGCGACACAGGCGTTGCGGCAAGGTTTCAATGCTTGGCCAGAGAAATCAGCGTCTCGCCGCGGACAGCCGACCTTGGCTTGAACTTAAGTATTCCGCCGGACTGGATTATTGACTGATCACTTTCCACTCCTTTCTGCGCGTTGTTGAGTGAAGGCAAAAACACTCATTCCAGCATTGAGGAGGAAACCCATGAAGTTGGCACGATTCATCTGCATCATCTTTCTTTTGATTTTCACCGCCCGGGCAAGAACCCAGGACAGTGCGCAAGACCCGCTGCTCGGCAATTACCGGCTCGGCAACTCAGCCGAGGTCGTCTTGCTGTGGGCCGAATGGTCCGGCAGCAGCGAGAGCAACCAGCGCATTTATGATTTTTTGAATCTCAACAACCCGGACCCCAACGTGCCGGACCAATTGCAGCCCCAGGACCTGCAGACGGAGTCGGGCGACAATGGCATTACCGGCGACCGCCAAATGGATGTCATCACAGGCGATTTCAATGGCGATTCGGCCGACGACCTGATCGGAGTCTGGGAAGGCCCGGACCAGTCCATCAACATGATCATCCCGGAGATCGAAAAGCGCCAGTTGAACTGGGCCAACTCGAATGTCATGACCGTGCCCGGCGTCAAGCTGATTGCGGATCCGCGCTTCACCACCAAGAGCTGGCTGCGTCTCGCCGGCGGCCATCTCGATGATGATCCGGAGGAAGAATTCGCACTGGCCTACTGGGCTGACGACAGCTCGGTGACCATCAAGCTGTTCGACACAAACGGCTCGCTCTCTCCCACGGAAACCGCTTCAATTTCCGATGTCTTTCTACCGACCGATGGCGGCGGCATGGAACGCCGCTCCGCACGCTTCGATATCACCACCGGCGATTTGGACGGCGATTTCACGGACGAGATTATTCTGGTGGCCGGCCAGCTCATCCCGCCCAGCACCGGCGGCTGCGACCAGGACGGCGGCTGCTGGAAGGTTGTGGTCTTCGTTTATGACTATGACCACGAGACCGGACAAATCACCCGGCTCAACCTGCCGCAAGACGAGTTAACCCTGTTTGAAAAAACCAGCCGCAGCAGCCAGTGGCTGAGCCGGGTCGGTGTGGCAGCCGGAGATTTCGACGGCGACACTTTTGACGAAATCGCAGTCGGCATTCATCGCGGCGACAACAGTTCCGCCAGCACCTGGTACGTGACGACGGTCGAAGTCGCCGAGGACTTGAGCGGCATCAACTCCGTCTCCCGCACCGACCAAATCCATCAAACCAACGGTAGCAACGGCTACCCCATGTGTCTGGTGACGGGAGATCTGGACAATGACGGCGATGACGAGTTGCTCTATGCCATGAGGACGCTGGAGATTTACGATTGGGACGCAGAACTGAATCGATCGGACATTGGCGGCACCAGTCTCGGCACGGAGCCCGAAAACGACAGCCATCGCATCCTGGTGCTGGCAGACCTGGATGCTGATAACAGCGTGGCGCAGGGCGATTCCGTCTGGAGCCCGGAGATCGTCACCATTCGCAATGTCGAAATCAACTCCGGCATCAACCCGGACGGTGAAGTTATTATGAAGGTCTTCAAGTACAGGCCGGACCAATTCCCCAGGATGCTGGAGGTGGCAAGCCATCAGGGCGAGTTCAGCGACAACTCTTCCCCCCGGCCCATCTATTTGGCGGCCGGCGACTTCGGCAACAACGGCATTCGGGTCGGCAAGCCGCAGCGCTTCACCAAAACCGACATCGTTGAGCCGCTCGTGATTCTCAACGCACCGCCGACCCACTTCGATGTCTTCGACGGCACGGCTTATGACGTCACCGAATGCTACGGCAGCAACAATTGCGATTTCAAAGCGACTTACCAGACCCAGACCGAGCGCACCATCGAGATGGACACCGAGTTCCACAGCGACTGGTCCGTCGGCGCCAAAGTCAGCGGCGGCTTTGAGATTCCGGTCGTGAAGGTCGGCGTCAAGGCTGAGTTAGAAACCCGTTACGGCCAGGGTTTCTCGCGCTACCAGCACCGGCGCCAGACGTTCAAGGTCAACAAAACCATCGATGCCAGCGCTGACGACTGGATCTACGCCGTCATCGCCGACTACGACATCTGGGAGTATCCGCTCTACCTCGACAGCGAGCTGGAAGGCTACATCTCCGTGGTCGTGCCCAGCACGCGCGAGCGCGCCTGGTTTGACAGCAAGAGCTTCAGCGCTCTGACCTACATCCCGCCGCACGAGGTCGGCAACATTCTCTCTTACCAGGAGATCGCGCAGCCGTCACAAAACAGCGCGGTGGACTTTGCCGTGCGCTGGGACACCGGCGATCGCATCACCCTCAACAACAATTCCAACGCCAGTTGGGCCCTGACCGCGGAAACCGAAACCGAGACCTCGACCTCCAACTCCGAGTCGAAATTCATCGGCGGCAAGGTTTCCTTTGCTGTACCCTTCAAGTTCATTCCTGACGTGGAGATTTCGGGGGACTACAAGGAAGAAAGCGTCTCCACCTACACCTCGAAAGTCCGGGACCGCAAGGGTCTGTCCGTGCATTTCGAAGGCATCGACCTGAGCTTTGGCAACACCCGCTACGCTGTCACGCCCTACGCCTACTGGGCCAAAAACGGTGCGCTGGTGCTGGATTATGCGGTCAAGCCTGAGCTACCGCCGAATCCGGCCGACCCCGCAACCTGGTGGTCTGAGCGTTACGCTCAGCAGCCGGACCCCGCTTTCACTTTGCCCTGGCGCTACGACCCGGAAAAAGGCTTGGGCCTGGCCGAGGAAGCGCAGCGCTTTCGTACCCGCGACATCATCTTCGACCCTGCCCTGCCGGGCATCGGCGATGTAGTTACCACACAGGTTCGGGTACAAAATTTCAGCCTGCTGCCGACCACCGGTCCGGTGAAGATGCGTTTCTTTATCGGCGATCCGGATGCAGGAGGCGTGCCGATTGTCAATACCGACGGTCAAACCGAAGTCGCCACCGAAACCATTCAGGACCGCGGCAACAGTGTCGTCGAGTTTGAGTGGCGGGTGCCGGAAACCATCGGCCGTTTCTCACGCATCTACGCCGTGCTCGACCCGGCCGGCGCCATGGTGGAAATCCACGAAGCCAACAACAAAGGCTGGACCGTCTTGGAAGTCGAAGGCGGCCTGCCCACGAGCGTCGATGACAGGGATGTGCCGCTGCTGCCCTTGCAGTTTGCCTTGCAGCAGAACTACCCCAATCCCTTCAACCCGACCACGACCATCACTTACACCCTGCCGTCGCAACAGCACGTGACTTTGAAGGTGTTTGATATTCTCGGCAGGGAAGTCGCCACCCTGGTGGATGGCGTGCGTCCGGCCGGCAATTTCAGTCTGGATTTTGATGCTGGCAATCTGGCCAGTGGCATGTATTTCTACCGGCTGGTTGGGGAGGATTTGACGGTTAATCCTGGACAGCGGACGACGGCGACGAGGAAGTTGCTGCTCGTAAAATAAACCGAAACCCACCTGTCAACGTGATGCCATCGCTCCAGGCGGTGGCATCACGTCTGTTCTTGGTGCATGACGCCACCGGTCCTGATGTCGCCTCCAGACAAAGACTTCCTTCCTGACCATCCGTAGCCAATTGCCAGGCATAAAAAGGCGACGAAGAAGACAATCCCGCGATTGTGGCTTTCGGGTGAATTGCCCGAGATCACCAGACTCGAACTGTCTTTCGTCGTCATGGTTGTGACTTTGTCTCCTTCAGAAGAAAAGACGGCAACATAGTTTCGTTGATCTTCATACAATTCAAACAAACATGTATTGCTAATACTCAGTCCATGCGTTTGCTGCAATGGCGCATATTTTAACTTGTAAACGACGCTATGAGAATGACCCAACGCGACTTGTTCAACCTTCTTCAGCTTCAAAACTTTGCCTTTCTCCCCGACAATAATATTGTTTCTGAAATAGTCAAATAGTGCTTTGTCAAATGCTTCCTGTGTTGGATTTTCATCAAGCTGTGGAAATGCCTTCAACAGAGCAAGACGCAACGTCCAGGGGAATTCAGCCTCAACGGTCAATTCGTTGCCATCCTGGCGTACTTCGAAATATGCGCCGTTGGGCTCGTGAGCATATAGCAAAGCGGTTTGCAGGCACAGAGCCAGGCAGAATATCTTTATGGACTTCATCACGGTCTCAACCTGAAATCGTTCGACGGCGTGCCTTTGAAACATCTTGGGATATTGGGGAAATCTTCCGTAATGACGTAGTAGTATGTGCCGTTAGGAAATTCCGGCGTCACACCGGTTCTGCCATTGCATTCGTCCAAATCGCCAAGACCCGGGACGTATTCAAAATCCGCCGAGTAAACGCCGGTATAGTCGCCACACGGCGCCGTTACGCCATCTCCCGGTCTTTGGCCCGACTTCAATCGATAACTCGGCTGCAACTCCTTAACGCCGGAGCTACTGTCATCAGCATCATCGTGCCCATACAGGTAGTAAATCGGGAATCCATCCGCGGCATAGCCAATAAGCGTCATTGCGGAACTGCTGACGTTGATGTTGTCAAGATAGAGCGTCGGGCCGCCATGATAATGATATTTGCCCGTTGGCTGGACATGAGCATTATTGCAGTCCAAGCCGATTTGTACCATTGTCGCTTCCAGGTTCCATTGCCAGTTAACATTGGCTGCCATGAAGCCCTCATGCGGCCAGGGCTCGGCAGCTACAGGATCCACTTCAACGCCGTTGAGCAAAACACCGAATGAATACTGCGGGCCATCGTCACCTAGAAGTTGCGTAACGGCTCCCGCAAGGGTTGGCGTGGCGTCGATTTCATAACTACTATTCTGCGCCTGAATAGCATTGGGGTTGAGCGCGCCGGCAACATTGCCAAAAAGGCCTACTTTGTGGCTGGGAATATTATTGGCTGTGACCGTCCGGGTATCGCCGGATACGCTCATGCTAACTTGCGGTGTAGAACTCAATGTTTCCGAGCATGGTCCTCGCGAGGTGTCAACTTCTATGGATGAGGTACAGTCAGAGTCACCCGGATCGGTTACACTTTCTTCGCTGCAAGCGGAGAAACTCAACGACAATGCAAGTGACAAAGCAATAAGCAGACTTGGTTTTTTCATTCTCTTCTCTTTGTTAAGTTTCAGGGACAGCGAGCCAAAAGACTATCGCTTTGTTGGCCGCGTTTTTCTTTATGACAACCGTTTGTCAAGAAACTTGCGGTTCATCCTGTAAATTTGTGCAAATTACACAAAAAAGGCTGGACCGTTCTAGTCTGGATTATTCACGAAGTAGAGTTGGGTGTTCAGCCTTTAGGCTGCAACTCATGTCAAAACAACACGCTCAAGCGTGAACACCGAAAAGATTCTACGACTGGCAGACCGCGGGTGGAACAGACGATGTCATGCGCCTGGTAGACTGCCTTGAACGGGCTGATAGCGCCTGGTGCGCGATCGGAGGTGTCGCAGTCAACCATTGGGCGGAAGAACCTATGGTGACACAAGACGTCGATCTGGTCGTTGCCACCGAATCCGTGGAGCGCGCTGTGCAGCTCCTTGAAGAGGCTGGATTCAAGTCAGAACGCTTCCCCTGGTCGGTCAATTTCAAAGGTGTTTCGAAGATCAGCATACAGTTGAGTACAGAAGATTTCTACAGCGCTTTCCCAGACAGGTCCGTTCCCGCGGATATTCATGGTATCCTGATGCGAGTCGCTGCGCTTGACGACACTTTGCGAGGAAAAATCAAGGGTTGGAAAGACTCGGAGCATCGACAGAGCAAAAAAATCAAAGACCTGGGTGATGTTGCCCGACTTGTCGAGAGCCATGCTCACTTGTGGCCTCAACTTGATGTTGAGCTGCAGCAGCTTATTCAGAAACCTGCGATCTAGTGTCGTGATTTGTTAGTTAGTGAACTAATGTGTCACCCCTCTGGGGTTAATCATTCTTGTATTCGATCTTCTATAAACATTCCACCGCTACGCGGTTATTGAGCCTAAAACCCCGATAGGGGTGGTGTATTTATAGCAGGTCAGAGACAAAAAAAGTCAAACCCCAGAGGGGTGATATGGCAATCCGAAAGCCTTCCAGAGCCAGCACCTGGAAGGCTTTACTGCAATATGACCTGACCGCCAGCCCCCTTCGGAATCCCAAGAGCCATGCTGGCGACATGACCGTTTGGACCGTCTCCGCCTGCCGCTTGTGTTGTGACCCTCCCACATCCAGAAGTTACACAAAGTTTCTGACACTCCCCGCAGGGAAACAACGTTGGCTCGCGGGGAGACAGCTTGGGCATTCGGGGAGTCAGCTTCGGTGCTTGGGGAGACAACTTTAGCGCTTGGGGAGACAGCTTCGGTGCTTGGGGGGACAACTTTGGCTCTTGGGGAGACAACTTTGGCGCTCGGGGAGACAGCTTCGGTGCTTGGGGAGACAACTTTGGCGCTTGGGGAGACAGCTTAGGCTCTTGGGGAGACAGCTTTGGCCCTCGGGAAGTCATCTGAGACTGTGGCGGCTTGGGGCTGCAGGCAGAACCGCTCTTGGACACTGTACATGGCGGCTATGTTTCCGGGACGCAACTTTCTGCTTGACATGTCTGGCAGGGTTGTCTAAATTGTTTTGGTCGTCCCTGAACCGTCTCCTATCCATCATCAGTGACCAACCGATTTCAGGCGCGAGGGGATGCGAACTCCTATTGCTATCCACGACAGAAGCAGGCATGCTATGGTAGGTATAACGCGGTATTCGAAATTCCCGGGTCTACTTGTCAGTGGATCGATGAATGAGCTTGAATCTCACCCTTAGACCTCAACCAGAATGGTGATCCCATGGACCGGCCCATTTTCATTTCTCACACCACCGAAGACGACGACACCGTTAAAAAACTGCGCGAAATCCTTGAACTGCACGGCGAACTGCCGTGGGTCGATTCACGCGAGCTGACCGGCGGCGATGACCTGGACACCAAGGTCGAAAGCAGCATTCGCACCGCCAGCCATTTCCTGGTGGTGGTCAGCATCGACGCCCTCAGCTCTGAATGGGTTCAGCGAGAGGTGGGCATCGCCCTGGATGAAGCCAAAAAGCGGACGGATGGCTACAAGGTGATTTCAGTTGTGTTGCCGGGGGTGAAACGGGGCATTCTCAAACCCTTTTTCCCAACCGAGCCGCTCCACATCTTTGTAAAGGACAAACCTACCAGCCTGAGCGAGGCGATGCCCAAAATATTCGCTGCATTGGGACAACAACTGCCTGAAGATTGGGAGTCTGCAAAGATGGTGCAGGCCGAACCGGTTGAAGAGCTGATCCTCAAACTAACCGACCCGCTTGTCAAAGACAAAGACGGAGTGCGCCGGGCCGAAGCAACGGCTGAACTGACCTACAACCCGGCCGACAAGAGCCGCGCCATCACCAGCCGGCGCTACAAATTCAAGGCCCCGCTTGGCCCGCTTGAACTGGAGGACATACGCTGGTACATCGAAAGCTACTTCCGTTGGCCGACCGGTGTTTTCAAAGAGCGGGCCAAAAAGACCGAACAGGATCTGCCGGAGTGGGGCAACGCTCTCTACGCCGCCGCTTTGGGTGGCGAATCAGCCCGTGAGCCGCTAGACGAGTGGCGGCGCAAAACCGCCAGTCGCCGCTTTTCCGTACAGGTCGATTCTGAGCCGCCGGAAGGGACCGCCAAAAAGAAGACCTCCCTCTTCCGAGAAGCGGCCAGCGATTTGCTCTCTCTGCCGTGGGAGATCATGCACGACGGCACCGGCTTTCTCGCGCAAGGCGGCAACGGCGTGCGGGTACGCCGCCGGCTGCCCAATCGCAAGCTGACTACCACCCTGAAAGCCAAGTTGCCAATCCGGGTGCTTCTGCTCAGCCCGCGCCCGGAAATTGACAAGGATGGGCACGACGTCGGCTATATTGACCATCGCATCAGCGCCCTGGCGCTGGTGCAGGCCGTGGAAAATCTGGGAGAAGAACTGGTTAAGGTGGATATTTTGCATCCGCCAACCTTCCCTGCGCTCAAGGCTGCCCTCAAAAAGGCGCAAACGCAAAAAGACCCGTATGAGATCGTTCATTTTGACGGCCACGGCGTCTATGACCGGCGAGTGGGATTGGGGGCGCTCTGCTTTGAGGACCCCCGCGACAAAAAGAAGCTGGGGCAACGGCTGCTCAAGCTAGTTCACGCCAAAGAGCTGGCCGCCGAACTGCGCGAATACGGGGTGCCGCTCATCTACCTCGATGCCTGCCAGACCGCCCAAGCGACCGACGACCCAAAAGCCTCGGTGGCGGCAAAACTGCTGGAAGAAGGGGTCGGTTCCGTTGTGGCCATGAGCCACTCGGTCCTGGTGGAGACCGCCCGCCGTTTTGTCGAGCCATTTTACCAGAGTCTGGCTGAAGGCAAACGGGTGGGCGATGCCATGTTGGCCGGGCAGGCAACGCTCTACGGCGACGCCTACCGCTTCAAGATTATGGGCGCGGGGGACTTGGAGCTACAGGATTGGTTTGTGCCGGTGCTCTACCAGGAAAAAGATGACCCGCAGCTCTTCACGGTCAAAGTGGGGGAGGCGGCCACCCGGCTGGCCGGAGAACGGCGGCAACTCAAACTGGGCAAGCTGCCAGAGCCGCCCAAACACACTTTTGTCGGGCGCAGCCGCATGCTGCTGCACGTGGAGCGGCTGCTGGAGCAGGAAAACTATGCGGTCATCCGGGGCAGCGGCGGCATGGGCAAGACCGTTCTGGCTGCCGAGTTGACCCGCTGGCTGGTGCGTTCCGGGCGGTTTGAGCTGGCCGCCTTTGTGAGCGTGGAGCCGCAAAATGTGCAGGATGTCAAGGGGGTTCTCGATGCCATCGGCCGCCAGCTTTTGCCAAAATACGCCGTGGCCCAATATGGCGACGACCTTGACGCCGCCCTGCAGCCTCTTGAACGGGCGCTGCGGGATTTCCCGACGGTGATCCTGATTGACAACATGGAGAGCGTGCTGCCGGACCACGAAGGCAACAACCCTGCCGGCGTGGCCGACGTGACCGAATTGCTGGTGCTGGGCAAAAAACTGCTGGCAGCTTCGGAGCGGTGCCGCCTTATTTTTACCAGCCGCGAGCTATTACCGAAGCCGTTTGCCAAGACCAGGAACACGGTCGAATTGGGGCGGCTGAGTGAACACGAGGCAATTGAACTGGTGGAGCGGGTGATGGCCGAAAAAGGCTGGGAGCCCCCCGCCAGCGACAACGCCACCACCCCGGAAGAGGTAGCCGAACTGGTGGACACCGTCAACCGCCACCCGCGCGCCTTGGTGTTGCTGGCCCGGGAAGTGGCCTCAGGCGTGCGAGCCACCACCCAGAATGTGGCGCAACTGATGGCCAAGCTGGAAGCGCAGAACAAGGGAGACCGGGAAAACTCCCTCTATGCCAGCGTGGAGCTTTCTCTGCGCCGTCTGCCGCCGGAGGTGCGGGAGCAGGTGAACCGGCTGGCCGTGTTCCACGGGGGTGGCAATTTGGCAATTATAGCAATGGTGTTGGGGATTGAGCCGGACAATATGGGAGCCGTGGCTGAAATGCTGGTCGGCGTGGGGATGGCGGAACCCCAGGAGAACAGCTACCTACGCCTGGACCCGGCGCTGCCCGCCTACCTGAAGCTGGGGCAAAGCCCGGAGCGGTTGGCCGACCTGGAAGCGGCCTGGGCAGAGGCCATGATGCAACTGGTCGGTTTTCTTTACAAGCAAATGTTCAAGGACAGCACAATGGCGCTCCAGTTGACCCTGCTTGAACTCCCCAACCTGCTGGCCCTGCTTGACCGGCTGGGGCAGCGGGTCGCGGCGGACCGTTCGGCGGCTGAAGCCGTTAGTGACACTGCAGGGAGTATTGAGCAACTGCTCGCCCGTCTGGGCCGGCCGCAGGCGCTGGCCCGGGCGGTAGCGGTGCGGGAACGGGCGGCCGCCGTGATTCCCGCGTGGGGCGAGGCCCTCTTTGAAAACGAGCGGCTGCTGATTGAGCGCCTGCTCCAGCAAGGGCAGCTGCAACCGGCCCATGCGAAGGCCCAGGCGCTGCTGGCAAAGGCCAAAGCAGTTGGCCCAACGGCCTACAGTGGAGCCGATTTCCATTTGGCGATGGCGACCAACCTGGCTGGGCAGGTTTTGGATGCGGCTGGTCAGGCCACCCCCGCTCTGAACCTGTATGTCGAGAGCCAGCGCCTGTTTGAAACATTGGGAAAGCCGGGCGAGCGTATGGCTGCGGTAACCCTGACACGACAGGCCGACTGTCTCAAAAGTTTGGGGCGGCTCGATGAAGCGACCCCAAAGTATGAGGAACGTATCAAACGAGGTGAAAAACTCAACGATTTCCGTGGGGTAGCGGTGGGCAAGTCGAATCTGGCGGATGTGCTACGCATGCAGGGCAAGCATGCCAAGGCTGTCGCTGGTTATGATGAGGCCCGAGCCATTTTTGAACATCAGAATGAACCGGCGTCCGTCGCATCCATATGGCACCAAATCGGCATTGTACATCAGGATGCCGGGCATTACAGCGAGGCGGAAGCGGCCTACCGCAGCTCGCTGGAGATAGTGACCCAGAGCAACGACCGGGCCGCGCAGGCGGGTACGTTGGGTCAGTTGGGGAGTCTTTACGACTACCATTTGAATCGGCCCGAGGAGGCGGTGACCTTTTACCGGCAAGCGGCGGATATTTTTGTTGAACTGGGGAATTTGCTGCGTGAAGGGATCGTGCGCAACAACATCGCCAACACCCTGCGCAAACTCAAACGCTACGACGAAGCCCGGTCGGAAGTCATGCGGGCGATCGAGTGCGACCGCCAGTTTGCTCATGCGGCCGAACCGTGGAAAACCTTCTTCAATTTGCAACGCATCGATGCGGCGGTCGGGAACCAGGCGGCTGCACGGGCGGCGTGGGCGCAGGCCAGGGCAGCCTACCTTGCCTACCGGCAGCAAGGGGGGTATGCCCAAGGCGGTGGTGGGAAACTGGTGGATCACGTATTGGGCCTTATTTCTCAAGAAAAGGCTGATGAAATCCAACCACTTTTCAACCAGCTTGCCAATGACCTAAACGCCTCAGACTCGTTTAAACAATTGCTGCAGGCTGTAGCCACCATTCTCAACGGCTCCCGTGACACGGCCCTGGCAGATGATCTCGCGCTCGAGGCCGATGATGCGGCGGAAATTCTCTTCCTCATCGAACGGTTAGAGAAATAAGGAACAACGCTGGTCGAGGCGTTGTCGCCCACCAGCAGAGAGCTGACATTTCATGAACAGGAACATCTTGTGAACCGCCGCGAATTCATGAAAGCAGGCGTAGCAACGCTGGCAGGCATATCTTTGCTCGATGTCTTGGCAACCCAAACCAAGCCGGCGGAACGCCTGTTCGTAAAGCGTTTCTCTTCTCCGGGAGACCTTGCCCGCTACACCCGGCTTGATGCGCTGACTCAGCCTTTGTTGATGGCGCACCGGGCGGGTTATTCACCGCAAGGCAGGTGGCCGGAATGCGCCATTGAATCCGCCGCCAAAGTGGTGCGCACCGGACCAGCGATGATTGAAATCGACGTCCGGCTCACCGCCGACGGGGAGTTGGTCTGCGTGCATGACAAGACGCTGGACCGTGGCACGACAGGCTCCGGTCCGGTCAATGCAGCGACAGCCAGGCAGATCGCGCAATTGCGTTTGCGTGACGCCCTGGGCAAAGTCACCGACTTCCGGGTGCCGACGTTTGATGAATTTCTCGCCTGGGGCAACAACGGCGCTTTGCTGTGGCTCGATCTCAAAGATGGCTCGCCTGAGGTCGTGGTGGCAAAGATTCGCGAGCATGGTGCTGAGGCGCGGGTTATCGTGAGCGCCTATGGTCTTGAGAGCGTCAAGGCTTATCAATCGCTCGCTCCCGATTTGGTTTATTTCATTCCGTTCATCCCGGCATTGGATTTGCCCGACCTGGAGTCGGTGTTGGCTGCCGGCGTTGATCCCGACCACATGATTGGCTTTGCGGGGTGGTACGTACCGAACATCAAGGCAGCCGTGGCGCTGACCGAGCGCAACATCCCCGCACTTTTGGATCTGAGCCGCGCCGACCAGCGCCTGAGACCGAATCAGCTTGACGAGCGTCTCTACAAAAACGCGGTCAAGGAAGGATTCCCGATGCTGAATACCGACCAGTATGAGAAGGTGTTGGAAATCTTGGGTATTCAGGATTGGGCTTAAGCGTGTTTGCGATCGCTTGGGCAAGTCATCAGATGCGAGATTCACGTGCAATCTCTCATCTCGGGACAACATCCCTCTGCTTTTCGCTCTGGACGAGCGAAAACCTGTCTCCCTTCAAAGGGAGATTCTTGGGACGCGCACCAAAACAGAATCCCCCTTGCAAGGGGGACGATTTGTGAAGCGTCCAGCGAACAAATCAGGGGGATGTTTCACCGCCTCTCGCTGGTACTTCCTATGCATCTTTGAAACACAGATTCGCGTAGGTCTTCCTACGGCGGAATTGTACTCATCAGTTCACGCCCGTGCCGGACGTATGAAAGTGTGCACGAAACCTTCCGGCAACTGAAACTGACGCTAGCCTTTATCACACTAACATCATTCTCAACGACTCTTGATTCTTACAGAATTGATGATTGAAAAGGAGAGATCATGTTCAAGAGCTACTTAAAAGTCGCCCTGAGAAATATTCTCAGACACAAAGGTTCGTCCCTGCTTAATATTGTTGGCCTTGCTATTGGCATAGCGTGCAGCGTTCTGATTTTCCTCTTTGTTCGCTTTGAACTCAGCTATGACACGTTCCATAAGAGAGCGGATCGAATCTACAGGGTCGCTGTCAGGGCATCGGTCGGGGATACCAAAATTGCCCAGACCTATTCCTCAGCCATTACCTTCCAGAAACTTCTGGAGGAGTACCCTGAAATCGAGACTGGCGTGAAATTTCTAAAGCTGGGAAGAGTTCCTGTTACTTTAGATGACAAGACGTTTTATGAGTCAAAGTTCTATGCCGTTGACTCGACATTCTATGCGGTCTTCAACATCCCTCTGATTCACGGAGATCCGGCAACAGTTTTAACCGAACCCAATACTGTGGTCATTACGGAAAACACGGCACTAAAATACTTTGGACGGACTGACGTTGTCGGAAGAATCCTTGAAGCCAATCATGGCGATGACATAGGCACAATTGACTCAAAGATCAGTGGCGTATCAGAGAACGTACCGCCCAATTCTCACTTTCAATATGATATGCTGGCATCGCTCACCACTTTTCCGACATACATCAACGACACGGGTTGGTCATCCAACAACTTCCTTTCCTATATTGTTTTGAGAGAGGGCACGTCAAAGGCAGGGTTGGAAGAAAAGCTGAAGGAGTTCACCAGAAAATACATGGGTGGCGAGAGATTCGATGCGTGGGTGGCAAAGGGCAATTATTGGGAGTACTATTTACAGCCTGTGACTGCCATTCATTTGAACTCTGACCTCAATGGCGAGTTTGAAGCCAATGGCAACCAGACCTACGTCACCATGTTTTTTATCATCAGCATCATTGTTCTGCTGATCGCCTGCATCAATTTCATGAACCTCTCGACTGCGAAATCGTCGTTGCGGGCAAAGGAAGTCGGTATCAGGAAAACAGTGGGTTCGGACAAGACCAAACTCAGGTGGCAATTCTTGACCGAGTCCGTTTTGTTGAGCTTGATGGCCCTGGCTGTTGCAATCCTGATCGTTGAACTCCTTCTGCCCAGCTATAGAAACCTGATCGGCAGGCAGATCGAGACCCAGTACTTTGGCAACCTGGTTGTCATTCCCTGTTTGATTGTCCTTGGCGTTATTGTCGGTCTGGTCTCAGGTTCATACCCCGCATTTATCCTGTCGTCTTTCAAACCGATTACCATGTTACAAGGTCGGACCAGCGAAGGCAAGAGCGGTGCGTGGATTAGAAACGGACTGTTCGTCCTGCAGTTTTCCATCTCCATATTCCTGATGATAGGTACACTGACCGTCTATCAACAACTGGACCTCTTCCAGAGTACCAGACTTGGATTCGAAAAGGAACGAGTTTTGGTGGTCAAGAACCCGGGAACCTTGGGCAGCAACGTCAATACGTTCAAGGAGGTTTTAAGAAATCAAAGCGACATCGCGGATGTGTCAGGCTCGAATACACTACCAGGCAGAAGTTTCAGCAATATCGGATTCGGGGCGGAAGGTGTCGAGAACTTCACCCTGAATCTTTGTGTTTGTGACACCGATTTTCTCAAGACCTTGAAGCTGGAAGTGGCGCAGGGAAGATTCTTTTCAGATGATTTCGAGACGGACTCGTCTGCCGTCATTCTGAACGAAAAAGCTGTGGAACTCTTGGGTTGGGATGATCCAATCGGCAAAAAAGTCAATAACTGGGCAAGTAGCAGGGGAGATTTCACCGTTGTTGGTGTCATCAAAGACTATCACTATGAATCGCTGCATCAGAAAGTCAGACCCATGGCTTTGCTCCTGTCTGGTGGCTATTACAAGAATACGGAGCGTTACATCTCCATCCGACTCAACACAGAAAACCTGGCTGGGGCGATAGAAGAGGTTGAGAAGACATGGAACCGTTTCGCTCCAAACATGCCATTCGAATATTCGTTTCTAAACGAAGACTACAGTAATCTCTATGCCAATGAAATGCAAACCAGGAAACTATTCACGATTTTTTCCTTCCTGGCAATATTCATTGCCTGTCTTGGTTTGTTCGGGTTGTCGTCATTTGTTGCAGACCGGAAGATAAAAGAAATCGGCATCCGCAAAGTGCTGGGCGCTTCAGTGGCAGGAATCACCGGACGTCTCAGCCTGAACTTCACCAAGTGGGTTATATTATCCAACCTCATAGCATGGCCGATTGCCTGGTACGCCATGAACAGGTGGTTGCAGAATTTCGCCTACCGGATTGATATTGGCCTCTGGATGTTTGTGCTTGCCGGAGTATTGGCGATTGTTATTGCATTGCTGACTGTTAGCTATCAGTCTTTGAAGGCGGCCATGGCCAATCCGGTTGCGGCATTGAAATATGAGTAACATCCCTTCGACAGGCCCAGGGGACGATCAGTCTGTTGGTTGAGCTTGTCGAAGCAAAGAAAAGAGGATCGAATTATGTTAGCAAAGCTAATCATCCTGGCGGCTGCATTGGGCCTTCTGGCAACTCATGGCTGGTCTGGCAGCCCGATTACAATCGATGGCCTATTCGAGGATTGGAACTCCGTTCCAGTTGCCCATTCTGACATTCTCGGAGACGGGATTGATGAAGACGTTGCTGAACTCAAAATAGCCAATGACAATGATTTCCTTTTTCTGAAATTCAGTTTTCACAATGGCGAACAACTGCTGCAGGACTTCAACGATATTCGCCTTTACATCGACACCGACAACAACAGCGAGTCTGGCCTGGCTGTTCATGGCATTGGGGCCGAGTTGGAGTGGTGTTTTGGCTGTCGGCAGGGCGTTTATCACAGTGCCACAGGACAAGCGACGATTGGACAGGCTGAGATTGTATTGCGAAGCGCTCCGACGATTACGGCAAAGGAATTTGAGTTGGCGCTTAGCCTCAGCAGCATTGCGATGACATCTGGCACCATGCAAACGCCTGATACCGTCGCTGTTGTCCTGGAAACATCTGACAAGGCAGATTTGATTCCCGACCAACCCGGCGGCGTCCGCTATGCTATTGACACGACTTTCGTTGCGCCACCAGACCTGATTCCGCTGGAGCGTCAGCACGAACAGCATGTCAGAGTGCTGAGCTACAACACGCTGGGGAGCGGGATCTTAAGTCCGGGCAGACAAGAACGATTTCAACGCATCGTTCAGGCGCTTGACCCTGACATTATGGCTTTTCAGGAACAGGCGGGCGGCGAGCAGGTAAGAGCGCTAATCGCTTCCTGGTTGCAGGAAACTGATCTGCATAGTGTCGGATTAGGCAACAACAATTTGGTCGTATCGAGGTATCCGGTGCTCAATCAGGCCTTGCTCACTACTTCAGGGCGAACCATGGCGGTCTTGCTGCAAGCGGAGTCGGTGTTAGGAACAAATCTGTTGCTCATGAATTCACATCTGGCATGTTGCAGCAACAACGTCAGTCGCCAGCAAGACGCCGATGAGATTATCATGGTATTGCGGGACTGGCGTGCCGGCAACGGGCCTTTCCCGCTGCCAGACAATACCCCGATTGTTCATCTGGGTGATTTCAATTTGGTTGGCTCGTCGCAGCAACTCAGAACCCTTGTTGAGGGCGATATTACAGACGAGTTCCATTTCGGGAGCGACTTCCAACCCGATTGGGATAATACGGCGTTGACTGACTTATTCTCCAGGCATACGTCGATTCGCATGGGTTATACATGGAGAAATGACAACGAATCATTCAGCCCCGGAAAGTTGGACTACATCCTATTTACGGATAGCGTCGTCGAGCTTGGCAATCACTTTGTGTTGAATACTCTGGCCATGCCCGACAGTGAGCTTGAGCAATACGGGCTGCTGTCTGACGATACCAACATGGCCTCCGACCACTTGCCGCGCATCATGGACATCTCCTCCGTGAAACCGGTATCGGTCCGCGATAAAGCTATTGCTATCCCTCAGGGCTTTCGACTCTTTCCAGCTTATCCAAATCCGTTCAACCCCACAACCAAGATTCAGTATTTGCTGCAGGTGGCAACCCATGTGTCGCTCAAGGTTTATGATATGCTTGGTCGGGAAGTCAAAGTATTGGTTGACGGGTTTGAGGCCACCGGCAGCTACATCGTCGAGTTCGATGCCACGGGTTTGGCAAGCGGCGTCTATACCTACAGACTTGAGGTCCCGGGCTTTAGTAAAACAGAAAAGCTTGTGCTGCTGAAATGAGGACAATGACTTTTCAGGAAGAGACAAACGGCTAATGCTCACCTGACCAGCAACATCTTTCGGGCAGCGATGAAATCCCCAGCCTTGATTTCGTAGAAGTAAACGCCACTCGGGCTGACTCCGGCATCCCAGGTTGCCGCGTGGCGTCCTGCGGCTTTGCGCCCTTCCTGCAGTCGGGCGATTTCCTGTCCCGCGATGTTGAAGATGGTAATGGTGACGTCGCTCGCGTTCGGCAACTCGTAGCTGATGGTCGTGGTGGGATTGAACGGATTGGGGTAGTTCTGCAGAAGTCTGAACTCGTCCGGAATCCCGGAGGTTGTGCCATCGGCCAAAGAAGTATCGCCGAATTGTTCGAGAAGGTGCTGTCTGACAAAGGCGGGTCGCTCGCTGATGTAGTGCCTTATTTCATCGATCTGCTGTTGCCAGTCTCCGCCAATCTGACCTTCAAAGGGCCATCGTTCCTGATACTCCTGCATGTAGGGCGCCAGTCCAGCCACCATTTCGTCAAGCTTGACATTCATCGTATCGGGATGAAATTCAGATGCCATGCGCGCATCGAACCATCTCACCAAATCCCGATTGAAGGCATCGTTTGTAACCAGCTGCGCCAGTACAGGATGAGGACCGAAACGCCCGAAATCGATGATGTCGAGACCATGTATCGTGTGCTCGAGCATGTTGTACTGCGGCCCCAGGAAGGCAAATTGCGCGCCCAGCCCGGTCGCGACGCCAAAGCCGGTCTCCATGTCAAATTGAATCCAGCGCCACTTGCCATCCGGCGTTCTCGGGCGCCAACTGGCGTCGTTGTTGTTGGGCCAATCCCATTTCCCGACATAAGCGCAGTGGCCGATGTACGCGATGAAATTCTCCACATCCATCTGGGTTTTGACGTACTCATAATTCTCGCTTTGACTCATGTCGTGGGTGTTCAAAAAATTCATCATGGCATTCCAGTGCACGGCGTCACCCTCATCCACCTGGGCAAACGAGCCGTTGCCTGACTTTTCATGCTGCAGGATGTCAACACCCGGATTCTGCCGGTCGATGCCATAATGGAATTGGTAGTACCACGAGCTTTTGTTTGTCTCCCTGAGTTCGTGCAAACCCCAGTACTCGCCGTTGATGAACACAACCGCCGGGCGATAAGCCTGAATATCCATATCGCTTTCTTCCAGAAGCCGTTGTCCGTAAGCGTCGTTGAACATGGCGGCGAGAATCGTGCTGCCCCACGCGCGGATCATGAAGCGTTTGAATTTGGTGAGTTTGCCGGCCTTTGATTTGCTGTTGGCGAAAATCGGATGTCGAATCCGGTTGTTGCCGTATTCGCTACGCGCAATGACGTGCAGCCCTTTCTGCGGACTGGCCGGCGAACTGCCGCCCTGAATCTTGATGCCAACATCCTGCGCAAAGCCGAGTTGGCCGCCGGGCTCAAAAAAATCGATGTGCGCCGGCTTCTCCCAATCCTGAAAGTAATTGCCGGAATCTTCGTTCCCGGTTTGATGGGTGATGCCAGGCACATAGATTCCGCTGACTGCGCTGAAAAGATGCCTGTAATCCGAAACGAGTGAAATGACAGCGATTGTCGGATAACGCGCGGCAATATTCGCATCGACAAAATAGGTCGCGGTTGCGATGTCGCTCGGCTGCTTGCCTGCCACGAAAGCTCGCGCCCTGACGACCGTCGCTTTGAAAACCTCGCCACTGGGGCCGACCCAATTCGGCAGCCACGGCGGCGGGTCCAGATTCGTCAGGATTTCGGAGAAGACGTTGGGGTCGCCGGCGCGGCTCTCTATGGCAATAGCGCCCGTGTAAAGCGCCGAGGTTTCAGAAGGCTCATTGCCATCCAGCGTATACCGGACTTCGGCATTTGCCTCAGTTGCCATGAGCGTGACGGTTTGGCTCGCGGCATAAAAGCCACTGGTCAGGGAGAATTCCGGCGCCGCAGCTTGCAGGTGGGCATTGGTGAGATTGGCCGCGCCAGGCGTCGGTTGTGCAAACTGAACCCAACTCGCCATGCCATCCGGCTGGCGGCCGAGTGAAATATCCGTTGCCTGAATTCCATACGTCACCGAATCGATCAACACGCCCGAGCGGTCGAACAGGCCTATCTCTTCTCCCTCTTTGCTCAGCTTGAAATTCGTGTGATGACCGGCTCGGCGCTCATTCTTACCGTCTGCCCACAGCACCAGAAAGCCGCGGCCGGGGATCACTGTTCCGGCGGGGATTTGCCATCTCGTGGTGTCCAGGTTGTCCGTGAGATGATATCCTGCGACATTCATCTCAATGGTGCTGGGGTTGTAGATTTCGATCCAATCTGAGTGGCTGTGGTAATCCGGGTCCTGGCTAATCGTGCTATTGGAAGCGAGGAACTCGTTGATGAAGAGATCCTGAGCGGGGAGATGGTTCTGGTTCAGGGCAAAACAGACCAGGAAGAGCATGAAAACGACGGCGCACGGTTTGTCCTTGCTAGGCATCTTAACAACCTCGACATGAGTTCGGGATCGTGACTGCTCAGATCTCTAGTCTTGGAGACAGGAGATGATGAGCAATCCAGCGGGGCGTTTTATGATGGTACTCCTGAAATGCCACTTACCCCGACAGGCTTGAAAAAACAATTGGCTGCCGAAGAGACACGACAGCCAATCTTACAGGTGTGCGACATTTTTGATCCACCCACTATCACTTATGAATCATTCATCGGTTCATAGGCTGTGTTCTCCGTTGCTATTCGCAAGATCACTTGAGCAGGATCATTTTTCTCGTCTTAACAAAATCATTGGTTTTCAATTTGTAGAAGTACACACCTGAACTTACCGTATTTTCAGAATCATTCTTACTGTTCCACGTGACGGTGTGTGAGCCGGGCGCCCATGTCTTTTTCTCTGAAAGCGTGCGGACCAGTCTTCCTTGAATGTTGTAGATCTTTATAGAGATTTCCGATTGTTTGGGAAGATCAAATCGAATGGTCGTCTCCGGGTTGAATGGATTGGGATAATTCTGTTTTAGTGAGAATTGCGTGATAACCATCTCATCCGAATCAACACCGGTCGTCATGGATTCATTGAAGAATTCGCCCAAAATATAATCCATGTTTGCATGCAAATCGTTGGCGTCATAGCGATAGGGCCGGCCGCTCAAGAACACAAACTGACCGCCATCGGGTTTAAGCGAACCTCCTGCTGCCGGCTTATTCCAAACACCCAGGCCTACGGGTACAGGATAAAAGTCCGTTTCTCTAAACAGCAGTCTGCTTTCACTATTTGTAAAATCCGTGTCAAAAGGAGTTGAGAGAGTATTCCAAATACCCAGATCCGGATTGTTCAACACAGCAATATCAACCAGGCCGGGATAAACTGATCTGCAAAGATTGGGCACAGCAGAAGGATTGTTGGGATCATCAGTCCAAAGTACCCCAAGTCGATTTGTCAACTCTCCGGTTATGAAGGTTTCTCCCCTTCTGGTTAGTAGGGCAACATTACCACCCAGGTTAAGATATTGTTCTATTGATGTTTGTTGCCAAGATTCAATATCACCATTATAGTTATTCCCTACCCAAACAACTGTCGAGAACTCATATAAAACGCTGTCGGGTACAAAACCGTGCCCCAATGGCTCGGGCAGCGTTGATGGGTATCCCCCACCAGGAGCATCAAAGCAGTCCCAAAAGTTAATTGGGAAGTCACCCCAGAATGCCCGATTCTCATACGCGTTCAGTATTTGTTCCCCGTAAACACCAAAATCAACACCATTCACAACTAAAATACCGCGAGTGAAAAAATTATCGATATATGTATTTTCTGTTCCGGGAGTCGGTAAATACATATCCTGCCACTGATCTGCGCCATCCGGATATCTCCCGTAAGAAATGTCTGCCGTCTGCTCACCAAATTCAATTTGGTCGATAAAACTGGTGTCATTATCAATGGTCTGTACCAGACCAATTTGTTCACCAGGACCGGCCAATTGAAAATTCATGTGAAAAGGGCCTTCCCTGCGTTCTTCGTCGGCCCAGAAAAGAAGAAATTCATTCGGCTGAATCGTGGTTGCATCAGGATCCGCGGTGGTGATTCGGTATTTATCGGGATTGGTGAAATCATCTGTTAAATAGAGCCCGCCAACATCGATGGCTCTGTTGCCGCCATTGTATATCTCGATCCAGTCATCATAATTTCCGGCTTCGTCCTGGATGACCGTGTTGTTTGAAGCCATCAATTCATTGATATAAAGATCCGAAATGGCCGGCAGCTCATTCGGCCTGCCGGGAGTGCCACCGTCCGCGAAACTCGCCCGCCAGTTAACATAATACAAATTCTCGAGGTTTGTGGCACGCAGCTCAAGTGACGGCCCCTTGCCATCCGGTTCGGATGCCCATCCGCGTCCGATGTGATAATTGACCAGGTCTACTCCTTCACCAGAATTGTCATCCAATTGAATGTTCGACCAGAGGTTCGGCAGTGGACCACTATTCCATTCGAACACCTGGCTGTTCAGTCCGCTGTAAGTGCTTTCGTTCCTGGCGATGATGATGTACTCATCCGGATCGATGCTCGATCCTTGCGGAAATTCAAAGTCGATGCCGTCTGTGAAACTGTATCCGGATAGATCTACTGTTGAACTGCCGGTATTGTACAGTTCGATGAATTCGTAATTCTCGCCTTCGGTTGGATTGAAATGGATTTCATTGATGATAATCGGATTGTCGTAGGCATCATCATAATAATATGCGCCGATATCCGCCCGTGATCCATCTGGATCGAGTGGGGTAGCAGGATTACCATTATTGATGGCCGGAGACGTGCTGCTCAATCTAAAATTAGTAGCGAAGATCGGATCAACGTTGAGATTGCCGGTGCCTGGAAGTTCATCGGTATCGGACAACGAATAGGATATGTTGAGGGTCGAGAGATCATCCAGGAAGAAAGGATCGATCTTCGACTGTGAAAAAATACTGTTGACGACATCCGCGCTTCCGCCGCCGACTCCGATATTTTTCTCAAAACAAGCCACCGCATAGTCGTTGCCGTAAAATGTGTTGTTCTCAATGTAGGCGTAGGAAGATTCATCTTTGATGCCGACACCTTGCGCACAGTTAACGATCACATTGTTTTTGATGACTGCGGTGGATGTTTGTCCTACGGAAATAGCTTTGTCGGCACAGTTGAATATCAGGTTGTCTTCGATCAGGATGTTCCTTGAATCTTCTCCCAAGTCGATGCCGTCGCTGTTGTCGCCGTAGAAATTATAGACTCTGTTACCCCTGATAATACCGTCTTCGATTTGGTCGTAATCGATCGCGTCCGTATCGAATGAGGTATTGCCTCTGAACACGCAGTTTTCCACCAGCGCATAATCGGCGTATTTGATGTTGATTAGATCAGATATCTTATCCGAATGCAAGGTGCAATTATGAATATCGGCTCTGCCGTATTGGATGAATATGGGGAAGGGTGCATCTTCGATGGTCACATGATCAATAGAAATGGTCGAATGGTAGGCTGAGATGGCGCCCATCTGATTATCATGATCCTGGCCTTCGGTTGCTCCCGTCATTACGACATGAGAAATGGATGAAGAGTCGGTTGCATTCACAATACACAATGCACCCCATTGGGCTGCTCCCGAATTCGTGTTGGGACCAATCCGTATGGGGTTAACTTCGCTGCCGTTCATCATCACGTTTCCGTTCACATAGATGCTGGCGCCTGCGGGCATTCGTATTTCAACACCGGGCTCGACGGTAAGTGTCACATTAGGAGCAACGGTTACGTCACCAATGGCAATGTAGGGTGAATTGGCAGGGGTCAAAGTTGTATTCGACGAAACAGTCGAAGCCAGAACACTTTCGCTGGAAGGTGCGAACACCGCGGTTAATGAATCATTCTGTGCCAGTGCGAGGGATACTCTCTCCTGGTCGCTTTCTATGATACCTTCCCAACGGACAAAACGGTAGCCGGCATCCGGTATGGCTGTCAATGTCATGGGAAGATCCATGAAAAAACTTCCTGTGAAACTCGTGTCAAATTGAACGCCATTGATTACAACCGTGCCATGATCCGCATCGGATAGTGTCAAAGTCAGATCGGCAGTACCGCGTAATCCAAAGGAATCAACAAGGTGCTGCCACTGGTAGGCTGTTCGGTTTAAAGCAAATCCTCTCATTGAATCTACGTCTGCGTTCCAGGCCTCCATATCGGGAATGGGAAGACGGTCGAAGAGAACATACTGATACTCCGGATCGTTCCACCTTTCGATGTGTCGTGACATTTCCGTGTCGATACGGATTTTCAAACTGTCAAACACTTGAACAACACGCTCTGTTCTGAAAGTAGTGTTCAGGTGAACCGCAAATCGTTGAAAAAACTCCACAGTAAATTCTTCATTATCAAAAAGCTTATCATATATAAACAATGACCAGGGCGGTAGGTTGGTTTGATAATATGCAATTGTGTTTTGCCAATAATGTGATGAAAAATTGGGATAATCAATTCCAAATCCCCAATCAAAATCAACCAGTACCCAGCGCCATTTAGCGCCCGCTGTCTTTTCCTTCCACCACCTGACATTCGTATTTCCCCAGTTCACATTATCACAGTAAATCTCTGTAATTATGTAGTTAAGGATCTCATCGATATCAATTTGAGTCTTGACATATTCATAGTTTTGTTGAATTGATAAATCATTATTCTCCAAATAATTAAGCAAGGCATTGTAATCGTTGACATCACCTTCAATAACAACCGGTGTTGGACTGAAATCATATTCCAGATAATCGATATTGTTGGGATCAACATTGTGATGAGATGCAAGAAAGTCGGCATTTGCTTTATCACGTAAATTATAAATGCCCCAATACTGGCCATTGATAAAGGTCATGGCTGGTCTGTAGGCAAGTGCATCAACATCCATCTCATTAATGACAAGGCTGTGCTGCAGTGCGTCACGGAACATCGTGTACCGGTTATCCGCTGTGCCTGAATTTCGAAAATAGATATCTTTATATTCTTCGATATCCATATTCGGGAAAACCTTGTAAGGAACCTCTTCAACCCCAAAGCGATCATCACAGGAAAGCGTCAGTGGTTTTTGCGGATAGAAAAAGGAGGCCTGGCCGGAAATACGCATCCCCATGTCATAATTAAAACCACCGCTGCCATCCTTTTCATAAAACTCAAATGTTGTCGGTATTTCACGCGATTTCATTTGATTGGCATAAATACCAATATCCGTGTCCCATAAAGTCTCGGGAAAAGCGGTAAGTGATGCCACGGGCAATGTCGGATTCTCATCGATGATATAACTGTTCGTGACCATTGGTCCGGGGAGTTTGTCTCCGTCATAGACGCGAGCGCGAATGACAACCGTGGTATTCAATATCAAAGCCGACCCATAAACATTCGATATGGATGTTGGCCTCGATCCGTCAGTGGTATAGCGGATGACAGCTGTTGGTGAATCAGCAGACAGAGTCAGAGTCTGATTGCCGGAATAAATCCCGCCAGGGATTGAGAAGACCGGCGATTCGGCCGGTTCCGTGTTCACTGTGCCCTGGGTTATATTGGAAGAGCCGGGCGTAGGCTCCCCGAAGAAGTATAAGTTGGAGCCACCGTCCGGCTGCCGGCCAAAGGAAACATCCGATATCTGGATACCGAATGTCAGCGAATCAATCAGACTGCCGTCCGGATCGGAGATGCCAAGATCTTCACCACCCCTACTGAGCTTGAAATTTAGATGATACGACTGTGTTGTATAGGTTTCATGTGGCTCGAAAGACCGGGTGTAGGTACTACCTGGTTTGTCATCCATGCCATCCGCCCACAACCTGATAAAACCTTTTGCGCTGATGACGGCGCCTTCCGGGATCTGCCATTTGGTAGGATTGTTCAGGTTATCGGTAATGTGATATCCGCTCAGATCAACATCAAAATCTTCATCATTATAGATTTCAACCCAATCGGAATAATCATCAAAATCGACAATGTCGGGATTGATGGTCGTATTCGATGCCAGAAATTCATTGATGTAAATCGATTGAGCTGATACAGGATTGAAAACACAAAGCATAGCGAAGAATGACGTGAATAGAATCAGTCTTCTCTTACAATTGGCAGCAACCACCAATAATCGCATGATTCCGTCTCCTCTCCTTCAAGCAGTTAATTACAGCTTCCGGATGGCAAAAAGCCCCATTGATTTGATTTCCTGCACGACTGTCCTGACTTAGGCGGTAATAGACGTGTTTGCTGTTATACCCCTAAAGCCCGCTATACCCTGACGGCAGGGTTTGTCCTCGCAGTTGCGCAGCAAGTTTGATAGTCAAGTCACTCGTTTTCATCGCAACAGCAGCATCTTCTTGCTCTGCTTTGGCGTCTTTGAGCCCGCCGTGTGCAGCCTGTAAAAATAGACTCCCGAACTGACTCTCCTGCCAGAGTTGTCCAAACTATCCCAGGCAACTGATTTTGAGCCAGATGCCTGGTCTTCGTTCACTAACGTTCTGACCTCATGTCCCAGCAAGTCATAGATTTTCAGGACTACTCTTGTTTCTCGTGGTAAATCGTAGCTAATCCGGGTCGTAGGATTAAAGGGATTCGGGTAGTTTTGGTGAAGCTGAAACTGCTCAGGAGCAATGCCTTGTGCCGGGTGCTCATCGACGGAGACCGGATTCAGATCAGTGATCACCCGAGCATCTACCCAGTAGGGATTCCGACCGTATTGCGGTTCATGGTCGGAGAGGAAAAAGAAGTAGGAACCATCAGCGGATACAAATGGGCCACCCTCGGTTGCACTGGAATTTACGGTTGCCCCCATATTTATCGCCGGCATCCAGAACCCATCAGGATCCTTGAAACTGATGTACAAATCCGTGCTGCCGTAGCCTCCGGGCCGGCTCGACCCAAAGATGATGTAGTTCTCATCCGGGTCGATGAACGCGCCCAGATCCATACTGGCTGAATTGATATTGCCATTCAACCGCTCCGGTGCGGAGTAGACGTCGTTGCTACGCTCTACCCGATAAATATCGAAATCGGTGTTCAGATTGTTGTCCACCATTTGCATGTAGAGCGTTTCGTCGTTGGTCACGGAGACTCGCCAGCCGTTACCGAGGGAAGGCCGAGACGGAATGTTGACTGCAGTTGCGGCCGCCCAGCCAACTTCACTTCGCACCGCGCTCCACACCGAGTAAGCACGACCATTCGGCCTGTCGGAGATGAAGAATACTTTTGCACCATCATTCGTGAATGTCGGGCTGGCTGCGGTGACTGAGCCTGCAAATGCCGTCGACCGCGGCGAGCTCCACACATTGTCGTTCATTTCCATGAAACGTGTGCGAATGCCCTGGTTAGTTGCGGGTACATAAATGTCCAGATAGAATTCATGTCCGTCAGGTGAGAATGCAAGAGCGCCGTGCCAGAACCAGTCCGCATTTGACCGCAGTGCCTCGGGAACAAACATTTGTGGCTGCATTCCGGGATGCGTCTGGCCCAAATAAGCCCCGGACAATTGCTGAAACTCACCTTGAGAAAATGCGGGTTGCGGAGTATTGCAGAGCAGCAATGACAAAGCAAATGTCAGCTTGGTTGAATACGCATAAGACTTGCCCCTTTTCTTCATTAGAATTCCTCCTCGCAGGGTTTCGGTGTTTACAGATGGTTCTGACGTCCTTGGTGAACGAAAGGCTTTTAGCATTTTGGCTGAAGAGCCTTCCTCCGCCTGAATTGCCCGAAAGATAAGATATTTGGTTGGGAAATCATCACAAGCCTCAAACATGGCTGCGTCCGTCCAAATGTATCTCCTGCGCTGTCTGAGGCCTGCCCAGCAATTCGCAATTGCACGCAATGAGAGACATTGGCAGTCCATACGAGCGCATACTGACAATGAAAAACGATATTCGGATTTTTTGAGATTTTTTAGCTGAATGAATTACAAGATTAGTTGTCGATTATTTCGCACAATAGACAATAATCACTCTACCCTGCGTTTTGTCCTTGACCCAGTCCACAACTTTTGTTACCTATTGATCTGAATGAATCAGAGATTGACCATGAACTTCGTTACCTTGTTAAAGCAGCGCAAGCTGAACCTGCTGGCCCTTTGGCTCTTTCCGGCAGTGCTTTCGACCAATTCCTTCTACCTGAGAGACGTCCTGAGCGGCAAGCCTGCATCCTGGTGGAAGATGTTTTTGATACAACTGCTGGTTTGGTCTTTATGGGCAGCATTTACGCCGCTCATTATCTGGCTCGGGCGCAGGGTCCGGATCGAACGGCCGCGTTGGTGGACTGGCACGTTGTTTCATATGCTGGCCAGCGTTTTCCTGGTGCTGGTCTACCTGGTTTTGTACACGGTCATCCTCGGCCTAGTAAGACAAGTTGGCTTCTCTCCCGACTGGTTTATTGGCGCCTACCTGAGCATCTTTATCTCCGTCTTTCACTGGGACGTCATTATCTACTGGACCATTCTCGGCATCGGTTACGCCTTCGAGTACTATGACAAACTGCGCGAGCGCGAGGTGCAGGCGATGACCTTGCAGAAACAGCTCGTGCAGGCACAACTGCAATCTTTGAAGATGCAGTTACAGCCGCACTTCTTGTTCAACACGCTGCACATGATTGGTTCGCTGGTCAGGCATGACGACAAACAGACGGCGATCAAGATGCTGGCAAGTCTGAGCGATTTGCTGCGAGCCTCGCTGGAGCATGTTGGCAAACAAGAGATCCGTCTGCAGGAGGAATTGGATTTTCTAAGGCAATATCTTGAGATTCAACAAATCCGATTCAAGGATCGACTCCAGATTGAGATGACCATCTCCCCGGAAACCCTTGCAGCGAAAGTCCCAATCTTCATTTTGCAACCGTTGGTTGAAAATGCCATCCAGCATGGCCTGGATAAGAAACGGACAGCCCGGAAACTAAAGATCGATGCTGCGCAGGAAAACGGCTTTACGACCTTGCGAGTCTATAATGATGGGCCACCGTTATCACCGGAATGGATAATGGCTCAGGCCGCAGGTGTCGGCCTGAGCAACACGGCGGCCAGGCTGGAGCAACTTTACGGCCCATCCGCGACCCTGGCGCTTGAAAACCAGGACAATGGCGTACTGGCTACAGTTTTGATTCCGTACAACTCGGGCGAGGAGGCTGTTTGATCAAAACCCTGATCATAGACGACGAGGCGCACGCACGCGCCACCGTTCGCCTGCTTCTGCAAAATGAGCCGCAAATCGAAATTGCCGGAGAAGCCGCGGATGGATTTGCGGCCATGGAGATGATTCAGGAGCACAAGCCGGACTTTATCTTTCTCGACGTTCAAATGCCGGAGATGAATGGCTTCGAAATGCTGGACAGATTGCAGCCAGCTGATCTGCCGCAAGTCCTGTTCGTCACGGCTTATGACCACTACGCCCTGCAAGCCTTTGACGTTAACGCCATAGACTACCTGCTGAAACCATTCGACGACGACCGTTTCCGCGAGGCCCTGAAGAGAGCCATGGAACAACTGGAACAGAAAGACCTCAGGCAACTCAACCAGGGACTGCAGACGCTACTGGCAAGTTTGCGCCACCAGGGGAGTGCCGCCGGGCCGAAATATCCGCAACGGCTGGCGGTCAAAACCGGTGGACGCATCTTCTTCATCAGCGTCGATGAAATCAGTTGGATTGAGGCAGCAGACCAGTACGTCAAACTACACACCGGCAAGACAACCCACCTTTTGCGTGAATCCATGAGCAAGCTCGAGGACAGTTTGTCCCCAGAACACTTTTGCCGCATTCATCGCTCGGCCATCGTCAAGATTTCGAATATCAAGGAGTTGAGGCCGCAGCCAACCGGCGACTATCAGGTAATCCTCCGTGACAATACGAAACTCAAATTGGGCCGCAATCGACGCCAGGCCTTGCAGGAGAAGATCGGCTGGCCCTTCTGACCGCCGTTCACATCCATCTTTCCGCCATTCGCAACAACAATCCTCATCTCGCGCCAAGGCCATGAGCTTCTTGTGCCCCTGCGCCGTATCATCTTGCAAACATTATACTCACAGACGGAGGAATGAACCATGGCCTTGCAAGAAACTGAGGTTCCCGGAATTCCCTACCGGGGTTTTGTGAAGAGATTTCTCGCGCTTTCGTTGGCCGTAGGCGGCACCATCGCAATGCTGTTTACCCTGCTGGCTGCAGCCGGGCTGGCGAATGTCAACATCAACACAGATTCCACGCAGATCACGGGACTTGGCGGTGTTCTGATTGTGGCGGCCGGACTCGTGCTGGTTTCGGCACTGGCAGGCTGGTTAATCGGGGCGCTTTCCTACAATTGGATTTCCCCCAAACACAACTCATTGACATGATGGGTCATGTCGTAAATCACTATTGAAAGGTACTTCACATGATGTATTTCAGAACAGCAGTACTCATGAGCCTGGCAATCGCCACCCTCAATCCAGCCTACGCCGGCAAAAAAGACGAAATCAAGGCCATCAAGGGCCTCATGCAGGAGTGGGTCGATTCCGGCGACAAACAAGATGCCGCACTGGCGGCAAAGCTGACTCACGCCGCAACCGTTCACTATGTCACAGGCGAGCGATTCGAAAATGGATTGAGGGTGGTCAACAGCGAGCAATATGCGGCCCTGCTGGAAGGGAAGAAGATCGGCGGACAGGAACGCAAGCTGAAGATTCACTCAGTACAGATCGACGATCTGCTCAGCAACGCGGTGGCTCGAATTGAGCTTACCAGTGCAAAGGCAACGTTCTACCAGTTTGTCGCACTATCAAAAATCGGCGCCGGTGAGTGGAAAATCATGAGTGTGCTGAGCTCCGTGAAACTACCTCAGTCCTAGCTTCTCCCCGCTTGAGAAGCACGCGCCTGCAATGGCTACAGGCGCGTGCTCTGCCATGGACCAGACAGATGACACTTCACAACTCTCTTCACGGTAAGTTCTTGAGGCCGTTCAGAAGCATCTGCACTGAAATCATAACCAACAGCATGCCCATCAGTCGCTCGATGGCAGCCAGCCCTCGCTGCCGCAATATTCGATACAGGAACGGCGCGGACAGCAGGATAATGGCGGTGACGCCCCAGGCGATGAGCAGCGCCGCCAGCCACTCCAGCGTCCGGGAGGGATCGCTGCGCACCATCAGGATCAGCGTTGCCAGAGCGGAGGGCCCCGCAATTAGCGGAATAGCCAGCGGCACGATGAACGGTTCTCCCTGCAACTGACTGCCCATCACGCCGGCCGGGGTTGGGAAAATCATACGAATCGCGATGATAAACAACACGATGCCACCTGCGATACTGACCGATTCCTGTTGCAGATTGAGAAAATCCAGCAGCTTCTGCCCGAAGAACAGGAAGAAGAGCAAGATCACCAGCGCAAACAGCACCTCACGCAAAATGATCGGGCGCCGACGTTTTGCTTCGACATCTTTCAGCAGGGACAAGAACAACGGGATGTTCCCTAACGGATCCATCACGAGAAACAGTATTGTAGCCGCAGGCAGAATCTTGTCAATCATCTCTGGCATATCAGTTTGCCTTTCTTCGTTGAATCGTTAACCCAGACCAGCCGGAACCCATAAAGCAATTTCAAAACAGACATGAACTCCGCGTTTCTCTGCTAACTCCGCGACTCCGTGTTCAACTTTTTCCAACACGGAGTCGCGGAGCGCGTGGAGTCTCACGGAGAAAATGTTTGTGTCCAAAGCCTAATGGTCTCATTCAAGGGTTTTGACCAGTCGCTCCACACCATCGACCAGCCTTTCCACATTGAAGTTGATGAGAAGACCAACCTCGATGCCTGCATGTTTCATGTAAGTCAACGTCTGTGCTTTAAAGATAGGATGCATTTTCAAAACGGCCTTGGCTTCCACGATGACTTTGCCATCAACGATGAAATCAACCCGGTACTTCTCATCGCCGAGTATGACTCCTTTGTATCGAACCGGTTGCTCAACTTCCTTTTGAAAAGGAAGGCTTTGAAGATTAAATTCATGAGCCAGTGCCGCACGATAGGTAGATTCCAAAAGTCCTGGTCCAAGATGACGGTGCACTTCGATTGCGGCGCCAATGATCTTTTCAGTCAAATCATCATGAAGCATTACCCTCTCCCTTTCGAAAGTCAAAACAGACATGAACTCCGCGTTTCTCCGGTAACTCCGCGACTCCGTGTTCAACTCTTTCTAACACGGAGTCGCGGAGCGCGCGGAGTCTCACGGAGAAAATGTTTGTGTCCAAAGCCTAATGGTCTCATTCAAGGGTTTTGACCAGTCGCTCCACATTGCAGCTGATGATTCCAAAAGCCCTGTCCAAGATGGCGGTGCACTTCGATTGCAGCGCCAATGATCTTTTCAGCCAAATCATCATGAAGCATTACCCTCTCCCTTTCGAAAGTCAAAACAGACATGAACTCCGCGTTTCTCTGCTAACTCCGCGACTCCGTGTTCAACTCTTTCTAACACGGAGTCGCGGAGCTAGCGGAGTCTCACGGAGAAAGTAATTGTCTCCAAACCCTAATGATCTCATTCAAGGGTTCTGACCAGTCGCTCCACATTGCAGCTGATGATTCCAAAAGCCCTGGTCCAAGATGGCGGTGCACTTCGATTGCAGCGCCAATGATCTTTTCAGCCAAATCATCATGAAGCATTACCCTCTCCCTTTCGAAAGTCAAAACAGACATGAACTCCGCGTTTCTCCGGTAACTCCGCGACTCCGTGTTCAACTCTTTCTAACACGGAGTCTCACGGAGAAAGTAATTGCCTCCAAAGCCTAATGCAATCATTCAAGGGTTCTGTGCAACCGCTACTACTTGTTCGCCGGTGCGCCGTACTTTTCGACATACGCTTTCAGATTGTGTTTTTTCGCGACCTCGCTCGAGCTGAGGTAACGCAGCCTGCCAAACACGGGTCGCTCGGGCGAGCAGGCGTGGTCGTAACGTCCGAAGGCCCAAAACATGTCCGCGTAGCTACCCGGGTCGCGGCCATTGATGGCGTACTTGTTGTTCAACTCGAGCATAAAATCCAACGCCTGGGACGGCGTCTCGGTCCACTGCAGGAACTTTTTCGCCCACAGCGCACGCAGTGTGTCATGAATGGCGCCTTCCCGCACAAGCTGAGTTTGTGCGGCGTTCCAAATCTGATCGTGGGTTGCTGCCTGCTCAAAGGCGTGCAGATCGTAAGTATATTCCCGGGCATCGCCGGCGTGCTGTTCCAACGTCTTGCGGGCCCAGGCCGGCACGGAAGCGTAATCGTCGTAGCCTTCGCGTTGCCAGCAATAATTGAAGCCCAGTTCACGCCAGGTCACGAATTGGTCGAGAAACATCTCCGCTGATTTGCCCATGCCCCACCAGCCTTCCGGCTTACCGGTGGCGAGCGCCGCGAGATTGCCATGCGACCAATCTTCTTTGATCGCCAACTCAGAAAAAATCTCATGCGCCGAGATGTGGCCAAAGTGCAGATAGGGAAAAAGGCCACGGCTTGCGCCAGTACCGGGGTTGTCATGGCTACCGGCATAAGACGACAGCTTTTCATCGAGAAGTTTTCGGAGACGCTTGTTGGCTGCATGGCTGCCGCCTGCGATGTCCAGCACGCCAACGCCGTGGTCCAAGGGAAACAGATTCAATTGCGCGGATTTCTGTTTCAGACTTTGGCCGGTCTCCGGACGCCAGCGCTCTGATATTTCCCGCGGAATGCCGGGCATGCGCGGCAATGTCGTTCCCACAAGCGGATCCGGGTTGACGAGTTCGCCGAGATAAAACGGCAGCGTGTGTTGCAAGAATCTCCGGAAATCAAAAGCGGTCTTGAACACCTGATTGGCGGCGCGCATAGGCAGCAGGCCGTTGGAATCGACCTTTTCGAGCCGCACCTTCAACTTTTTGGCCGCCGCCCGCATCATGTTTGGCAGAAAGAAACAGGGGAAATCATCCGTCACCACAACACAGGCACGCTTCGCCAGGGCCGCCAGCAGGCCACGCGCGGCATCCGGCTTCGGTTCAACATAAGGGAAATAGACGGCCTTGCGCTGCCGCAGTTGCCGGGCATTCTCGGCCATGCCATCGAGCACGAAGCGCGCAATGCGGTCGCTCGCCCAGCGGTGGCTGCAGCGCAGCGCTTCAAATACCAGCAGGGGCCGATTGAGTTCCATCGCCCGCTCGACGGCACGCTCGAGGCTGAAATTCCAGGTGGCACGGCGATTGGCGGTCATCCAGTAGAGCACATATTTGCCCCGCGGATGAACCGGGGCTTTGTTGCACGATTGAACGCGGATTTCCGGAACCATGTCTCGGTCCTCAGGTTTTGGACCTAGCTCAGCAGCCGTTCACTGCCCAGCCGCGCTCGCTCTTGCCATTACCAGGTCACGTCCGAAGCGATTCAGGTACAACTGGATGGTTAATATAGAGGATGTCGGTTGCAAAATCAAGCAATCCGGTAAGCCTCGGGCGCAACAAGATGGTGTGACCCGGATAGCATGGGAAACGCCTTGCGGCAGGCTATTGCCAAGCCAGTAGTAGAAGCAGGTGGATTCAATGCCGACGCCTCCATCGGGGCAGATGGGGCTGGAGATGTTTTCTTGAATGTTTCGAAATGGTTAGGCATCTTGGTCTGAGACAACAGTGTTTGGCGCCCTTTCTGAAGTCCAGTAAAGAAGCGGGCAGTCTAGCCGTCTGATTATGTCGCCGAAAAATTGGAGTGAAAATGAGCGATTTTATGAATGCTGGAGGCTTGCCAGATTTCAAATGTCGTGGTACACGCGCCTCGGTGGCGCTTCACGATCAACAACTGCGTCATTTCCTGCAAGTGTGGCAGCGGGCGAAAGCCTCCGGCGTGAGCCTGCCCGAGGTTGATGACCCGGACTATGTTTCCTTTGATGCTTTGTTAAGGCACGTCTTTCGCTGGGCTCGCACCTATATGATTTGGTGCTGTGAGCATCTGGGTCTGCCGGAGTCCGGCATGAAAGCCGTACCTGACGTTGAGGTCATAGCGTCAGAGGCCGAGAGTTACATGGGGCATCTATTGAAAGTCTGGTGGCGGCCTCTGAGTAATGTTCCGGCGGAACGGTTCAATGAAGTATATCCGTCGCCATGGGGTATTCCTTATTGTATTGATGCCATGTTGGAGCATGCCGTGATGCACCCTGTCAAGCATCGCTTCCAGTTGGAAGAACTGTTGGGAGAACGGTGATTATTATTTGAAGTATGATTATCTCAGGCACAAGGTGTTTGGCAACGAACTTGTAAAGGTGCGGATGCCAGACATCCCCCTGATTTGTTCGCTAGACGCTTCACAAATCGTCCCCCTTGCAAGGGGGATGTTGCTTGGTGCGCTGCGCTGAAATCTCCCTTTGAAGGGAGACCGGTTTACGCTCGTCAGAGCGAAAACCAGAGGGATGTCTGGCCCAATGACCGCGAATTACGGCTAACTCGGAGTCGGTTCAGGCTCGACAACCGGCTCCGCCTCATCCACCACGGTCACAGTGATGTTGTGGCTGCCGTGGTTGAACTTGCGGCGCAGGCCGTAAGCCATCATCACCTGATCGTTGTAGCCCCGCTCCAGACGCGTCACCAGATAGGCGTAGACGCGCTTGCGCAGGTCGCGGTACTCGATGACGGCTTCGGTCAAGGCGACGCGAGTTTTTTCACGCTCCCGCATGATATCCGTGACAGCATCGACTTGCTGGCGCAGGGTTTCCGCGTGGGTGGTGACTTCCGCCAGCACTTCTGCTTCGGGTTTCATGGATTCCTCGGTTTGCTCCGCCGCTACCCGCACGATGTGCTGTAGATGGGCCAGCACATCGAGGCGCCGGGTCGGCGGGTCTTCGGCCACCTGATAGAGCGCCAGCACCGTGTCGGGCTGCTCCGCCTTGACGCTGGCGAGCGAGTGGCCGACATCCATGCTGGCGAAGCGGCCGGCCGCCTGAGTTGCGGCAGCTTCCCGCCGCGCTCGACGCTCATCTGACTTCAGGTTGTAAAAAGTGTTGACCAGCCCCGGAAACGCGCTGCTGGCGGCCTCCACCTCCGTGGCCAGGTCCGCCCGCAAGGGGGTGCCGCTGTTGTTGTGGGCCTCCCACATGTTCTGCAACAATTCCAGCCAGTAGCGGAAGATTTTTTTGCTGATAGTTACTGCCATAATTTTAACTCCTTTGCCTGATGAGTAAAGAAATTGGGATTTGCCCGAGCATCGGCAGCGGACAGGGCCAACTTGAGCCGGAAACCCAAGAAATCACAATTTTCGGCGATTGCTGCCGCGGAAAGCTATGATTGTCCATCCGTCGGCGGATAATTTGCCTTTGACAAACGAAGTTTGGCTCCTGGACGCAACCATATTAGCTCTCGACCAAACGATATTGGCTCTTGACCAAACAATATTGGCTCTGGACAAAACGATATTGGCTCTCATCGAAACGATATGAGCCTGCACAATTGCGATTTTACCTTGCGGGCAAAACGATTTTAGCTCTCATTGAAACGATATTAGCCTGTTGCAGCGCTACTTTACCTTGCGGACAATGCTATTTTGACCATCGGGCAGCGACCCTGGCGTGTGGGAAATCAAGTGCACTGCCGCGCCCCAAACAAAGGGATGCTGCCGAGGCCGTTGCGGGCCACATGCTGCTTTGGACTTGCGCCTGCAGTCATGTTGCAGGCTCGCAACTTTTTTGCTTGACATGCCCGGGAGGGTTATCTACATTATCCTGGCCATCCCTGAACCTTCTCCTGTAAACCATCTTGTGACCACCAGTTTGCGGGGACAGGGGATGCAGGCTCCTATTGAAATCCATAAGAGGGCGCATGGCGACAAGAGTTTCCAATAGTAGAAACAACGGGCTGAGGTCTCTGACTGATGATGTTTCTGCTATTAGAAACATCCAGAAGTTTCTGATATTGGAAATTTGTTTCTTCTATTAGAAACTTGTTTCTGGATATAGAAACTTTTTTGCGGCCAGTTGGCTGGTTACCATCTTGTTGAAGCTGTAGGAAAAGTCTTGAAAACCCAAATAAGTCACAGCAATTATCACGAGAAATAAGTATATTAAAGCCATTGAAAATAAACGGATAACTCGATGGCTCGATTTATTAGGTACAACTATAAGCAGCA
>JAJDAF010000057.1 GCA_029261995.1 Candidatus Zhuqueibacterota bacterium | reverse complement strand
GAAAAGTTAATCCTGATAAAATTAATGTATAAGGTTGGAGCCTTTTTTGCAAGCAATTTACACGAATTCTGTAATACGTAACTCCTAAATTATTAATTGATTATATTGTGGTGTCCAAGCAAATTTTGGGGGACATCCTGTGTGGAGTTTTTAGTGGGTTATGAGGGTAATGCGTTCTCCTCGTCAGGTAGCGCAGTGGAGGATTTGCTGAATATCGCCGCTGTGCATCCAATGCGGGAAGAGGCTGTGCAGGCATTCGTGGACAAAGCCAGGATTGACTGGACGACCAAGACCAGCTTATGGAGGCTGAATACAACGGTCAAAAATTTTATATGAGGAGGCTCTCGGCAAATTATAATTGAGAGTTTCGCAATATCTAGAGAGACTCAGAGTTTAGATGTTGAAGGAGGTGAATACATCATGTATCAATTCAGTAAGACGGCAGACCGCGAAATAGAGATTGTACTGACTGGCGCGGTTACGGCCGGGGAATTCAAGAGAATAACAGAACAGTTGCAGTGTTGCTCATCCAAAACGCAGGTCAATATTCTTTTCGACGCGACTAATTTGTTGGACCACTATACTTTCAAAATATTTCTTGACGAGCATGGCTTCTATCGAAACAACAAATCATATGTTGGCCGTGTCGCCTTCGTATCAGATGACGAATCAGAGGCGTTTCTGTTGGAGCAATTCGGTCATGCCTTCGACATGGAACTCAAAACATTCGGGCAACGCGAGGAAGCACGCCAGTGGATTGCTCACTAGCGGGCCGAGGCATTGAACCGAAGGCCGCAATGAATGACATCTTTGAAATCCAGCATCAGTCCTTTTCTCTCTTCAACAAAACAAAGTGGCAGGAAAGGGCGACAGTCGCAAACAGCGTGTCGCAATCTTGCGACATGATGATTTTTCTTCTTGAGTTTTCTATGAACGCGACCTTCCTATCTAACTTTAATATCAATCACTTACCGAACATGACGTTTGTTGGCCCAGCCATTGCATGCCAGGCGAACATAAACCTGGAAGAATCGAAGACTCATGGAAATCATTGCCATTCCAATTTTTGACAATCGCATCTCGAATCGACTAGACTGCTGCGAGAATATTCTACTCGTCTCCATTGAAAACGGTGAGGTTACAAATCGTGAAGCCTTCCATTGGGCTCAAGCCAACCCGCTGGAGAAGATTAACTCCTTAGTTCACTTAGGCGTTGAGGTGATCATCTGTGATGGCCTCACTGAATTCTACTCAAACAAACTCAAAGACAGCCCCATTGAAGTTGTCCCGTGGATTCACGGCCAGGTTGAGGAGGTCTTAGCGCGATACCTGAGAGGCGAGTTGAGTGCCGAAGCAGTAACCCATTGAGGACTGTAGGTATGAGAATCACAAAAGTGTGTGCCATGGGCGCAGCCCTGTTGTTTCTGACTGTGACCGGTTTTGCAAAGAATGAAGATGCAAAAGATAATTCAATGCGCGCCGGACAAGAGCTATCAGAATTGCGACAAGCCATCAAGCAACTCAAAGAACAACACCAAAAAGAACTCAAAAAACTTCTGGCAAGAATTGAAAGCCTTGAGGGCGCAGCCCGGAGGACAGAGAGTCAGTCAGAACTTGAACAGCTTTTGCAGGAAGCGAAGGCGGCGGAGATGCAACAATCGACACCTGATCCGAAAACTAAGACCAAGGTTTTTTCCAGCGGCCAGCGTCAGCAGCAATCCCTCAATCCCAATATCAGCGTCACGGGTGATTTCATCGGCAATTTCAGCAGTCTCGATGCGGAAGAACATACAGACGACGACCACCATCATGGCAGTAGCGGTGGCAGGCAGTTGATGCTGAGAGAGGCGGAATTCCACATCATCTCAAACCTGGATCCATACACTCGAGCCAAGTTCTTTCTGGGGATACCGGGACATGGGTCATTCCATATTGGCGAGGCATACATGGAATGGTTGAACCTTCCGCTGAACGTCGGTCTCAAGATCGGCAAGTACCGCAGTCAGCTTGGCCTGCTCAATCGCTGGCACAACCACGGCCTGCCGCAGGTGGATAGACCGCGTGTGCTGACACAATTCCTAAGTCCGGGCGGCCTGAGCGGTATTGGCGCTGCAACCAACGTCCTCCTGCCACGACTCTGGTCACACGTCAATGAACTTGATATCGAAATCATCTACGGTGGCGATGGCGTCAGCTTTGCCAATGCAGGAACCCGGCAATGGGTCGCTGTTGGTCACTTGAAAAATTATTACGACCTGACCTCCAACACTTATTTGGAAGTCGGCGTTTCAGGCGCTTTCGGACATCACGACGTGGAGGGAGAGTTTCGAACAATCATCGGTGGTCTGGACTTGACCTACAAATGGGTACCCATCGGTCGCTCCAAATATCGGGCGTTCGAATTCCGCAATGAATTGATTGTCAGCCGGCGTGAGACATTTACCAATGACGTCACGACATTCGGGTTCTACTCCTACGTTGAGAACAAACTCGATGCCCGCTGGCGCGCAGGCGTTCGATTCGACTACTCGCAGCTTCCAGAGTCAAATGAAGAAAACTTGTGGGGTGTTTCTCCGAGTTTGACCTATTGGCAAAGTGAATTTGTCTTCCTGCGGTTGCAATACGGCCACTTCAATATGACTTATGGAGAGAATGAAAACGTGGTCATGCTGCAATCTGTTTGGTCTTTGGGGCCTCACAAGCATGAAGCCTACTAATCTCCTAAGGAGACAACGAATGTCAAGCACACAGAAAACGACAACCCGGATACTCGCAGGTACGGTTGCGCTTCTCCTTTCAACAACTGTAACCGGATATTCTCAACATCATCAAAGACATAAAGATCACGGGAAACACAATAGGCGCCACCACAGCACAAATCTCTCTATTGTAGCCAGCTTGCCGGGCTACGCCGACATAGCCGAAGAAATCGGCGGAGACCTGATCACGGTGCAACACATCGCGGCTGGCAACCAGGATGCGCATTTCGTTCAGCCCAAACCGAGCTATGCCATGATGCTGCGCAGAGCCGACATGTTTATCACCACCGGATTGGACCTGGAGCTGTGGGCGCCCACTCTGCTCGACAAAGCTCGCAACCGGGACATCTTTGAGGGCGCCGTGGGCTACGTAAGCGCAGCGACTGATGTGCCGCTGCTGGACAAACCCAGGTCCAACCCCGACCGCTCCATGGGCGACGTGCATGTCTACGGCAACCCACACATTCATACGAGTCCTCTCAATATGAAAATTGTGGCGGAGAATATTCTCGTCGGTCTGCAGAAAATCTCGCCAGAGAACGCGGATGCCTTACAAGCAAATTATGAGGAGTTCATCGATAGCCTCGACTGCGCTTTATTTGGCTGCGAGTTGGTGGAGATGTTTGGTGGCGAAGTGCTGTCGAAGATGCTCAGGTCCGGGACGTTGTTTGGTTTTCTCGAAAGCAAAGAATATGCTGAAGAGAAGTTGATCAGCAGATTGGGCGGGTGGCTGGAACAGGCGATGCCCTTTCGAGGAGAAAAGATCATTGGCTACCACAAGAACTGGGTCTATTTCGCGCGCGACTTCGGTTTGAATATTGTCGATTACATCGAGCCGAAACCGGGCATTCCGCCGACCGCCAAACATGTAAAAGAGGTCATCGAGAAAATCGAAAGGCAGCAGATCCAAGTGATGCTCGTAGCCAACTACTTTGAGAAAAACTCACCGAACATGATCGCCAGGCGCACCGGCGTGAATGCAGTCTTCGTGCCATTTGATGTAGGTGGGGAACCCGGCGTCAACAGCTATTTCGATCTCATCGACTACTGGATTGACAGGCTCAACCAAGCATACGGAACCAGGGGCTAAAAAATGTTGGAATTGATCATCTTCATGCTTCCGCCTTTGATGGCTGCTTTGGTGATTTCGGTAATTCACGCCTATTTCGGAATCCATGTCCTACAGCGGGAGATCATCTTTGTAGACCTGTCGCTCGCCCAAATTGCGGCGATGGGAACCACTGTCGGCTTCCTGATGGGCATCCATGTGGAAGACGGCTTGTCCTTCCTGTTTTCTTTTGGGTTTGTCTTTCTCGGGGCTGCGATTTTCGCTTTGACTCGAATGCGACAGCAAACCATTCCGCAGGAAGCAATTATCGGCATCGTCTACGCCATCGCCACGGCGGCATCTATCCTGGTGGCGGACCGGGCCCCGGGAGGCGCTGAGCACATCAAGCAGATTCTCACGGGCAGCATTCTGTGGGTGACCTGGCCAGCCATCTGGAAAAGTGTCGCGATCTATGCAATCGTTGGCGGGCTGCACTGGATTCTCAGAAAAAAGTTCATTCTCATTTCCGAAGATTACGTCCGCGCTCTTGCCAAGATGGGCTTGGGGGTGAAATTCTGGGATTTTCTGTTCTACGTTTCTTTTGGCTTGGTACTCGTGCTGTCGGTTCGGATCGCTGGCGTCATGCTGGTCTTTTCATTTCTGATCATGCCCGCGGCCATCAGCCGGCTTTTTTCTACGCAATGGCCAGCGAAACTGATTATCGGTTGGGCTGTTGGTTTGTTAGCCAGCATGATTGGCCTCATTGTTTCTTACAGGTTTGATCTCCCCAGCGGCCCAACCATTGTTTGTATCCTGGGGTTGTTCCTGATATTGGCGGGACTTCTCAAGGCAATCCTGTTCAAACCCGTGCAAGAAGTTGTGGCCTTGAGGGTTACTCAGGAAGTCCGGGCTGGATAGATTGGAAACTTTCGCGGTCCCGAAGCTGCGGCGTTTGCTTCACCGATTCCATCAAAGCAAAGAATCCTTCCGTCAAGGTCGGATGAATGTAAACCGCGCCTTTTAACAGTGTCCAAGGTGCATCCGCCAGCATCATGGTCATCAGGGTTTGCACCAGTTCGCCGCCGTTTGAGCCCAGGATGCTCGCGCCGAGAATCCGGTCCGTGTCGGCATTGATGACCACCTTCATCAAACCGGCGGTTTCGTCGCGCTCAATCGCCCGGGCGACGCGGCTCATGGGAATGCTGCCGACTATGAGATTCATGCCGGCCTCACGCGCCTGTGTTTCAGTCAGACCAACCCGCCCAAGCTCAGGGTCGGTGAAGAGCGAATATGCGACAAGCCGATCTTTGATGGACTTCTTGTCCGCGTGGAACAAGTTGTGGTAAGCGACTTGGAAGTCGTTGTAACTAATATGGGTAAAAGCCGGGCCGCCCTTGACGTCGCCCAACGCGTAAACTCCCGGGACATTCGTTTCCAAATAGTCGTTCACTTTGACGAAACCGCGATCGGTTTCGATACCTGCGTCAGCTAGATTCAGCGAGTCAGTGTTGGGCTTTCGACCAGCGGCAAGCAAAAGATGCGAACCTGTGATGATTTCGCTTTCCTGACCGCCAACTGATTCGACGCTGAGTTGCAGTTGGCCTGCCGAGTCTTTCGTGATGCTCTTGGCAACGGCGGAGGTAATGAACCGGATTTGCTCCTTTGCCAATTCCTGTTGCAGCGTTTCTGACACCTCCCCGTCCTCACGCGGGATAATGCGGTCTGAGTATTCAACAATCGTCACACGGCTGCCAAAGCGGCGAAACATCTGGCCGAACTCCAGGCCGATGTAGCTACCGCCGATGACCATCAGGTGGTCGGGGAGTTCTTGCACATCCATGATATTGCGATTCGTCAAGTACGGTACGTTATGAATGCCTTCGATTGGTAGCACGCGCGGACTGGTCCCGGTGTTGATGAAAATTTTGTCGCTGGTCAGTTGCTCGCTGTTCACCGAGATGGTTTTTGGGCCGGTAAAACTGCCCTCGCCGCGAAACACGGTGATACTCGGCCGCTTGTTCGCCTGTTGTTCCTGCCCGTCGCGCCACTGGTTGACAATGTCCTTTTTCAATTGAACGATTTTGGGGAGGTCAACGATTACTTTGCCGGTGTTCACGCCAAATTCAGGCGCACGGCGTGCGTAGTGCGCCATCTGGGCGCTGGCAACCATTCTTTTGGTGGGCGTGCAGCCATAGTTTACACATGAGCCCCCCAGTTGGTCTCGCTCTAAGAGAGCAACTGACCAGCCCCGGTCGGCCAGGTTGTGGGCAAGCGGATTGCCTGCCTGCCCTGAACCGATGATGATCGCGTCGAATTTTAGTATTTCATTTTCTCCTGTTCTGTTGCCATGGTTCATCATTCCGTTCTAGAAAACCACTGCTGCGACAACCGTCACTTCTAAACTAGTTTTCTCTTTCTATCGCGATGATTTGTGGTTGCTGTTCACCGCTCTCGCTGCTGAGCGGAGCGTAAAAGTGGGCCTTGACCGATTTGCCCCAGGAGCCGCCTTTACTGCGCCTGGTCTGAATTTCGCACGTCAGAATAGGGTCATCGCCCAAGGTGGTCTCTTTTCCCTCAAGAACCGTTTGATACATCTCAGCGGTTATTGGGCAACGTGGATCTCCTTCAGTCTTGTAGTTCATTAGATCTGCGCCACGGTACAGCAGTTTGTATCGGTAGGAAGTTTCCGCCGCACCGGCAAAGTCGGCTTTGACAGCAAGGTCATCAAATTCAAGCACTGCGGCATTTCCGTCATGATGTCCGGTGACGCCTGTGGTTTGAGCGAACCGAAAGTTGTCGAGGGGATTTACGGTGCTGTACCAATACCGGCCCGTCTTGTCTCTGCGTTCGATGAGTGTCTTTGCAACATAATCCTCATCGTCCTGATTCTCAAATTCACCGGTTTCGACAACGGCGCGTATCTGAGCATCCGTGAAAGACATTACGAGCTTGGCGCCCCAGAAGCCATCCAACTCGGTTGCTTTTTGGAAGGCGAGGTTTGGAGTCAACTGAGCGTAGTCCTCCGGATTGAAGAGTCTCGATTCAAAATAGCCAACCGAGTGGCTGACCAACCGGGGCTCTTTCTCCCAGCGTTCCACCCACAAACCCAGACTAAGCGTTTTTTTCAACATCTGACCCAAGTCGAATGCGCCCTTGCGACCACGGCTTCGACCAGCGACGCCATAACCACTGCTGCCCAGTGAAGTCCCGAAATCGATCAGATGATGTTTGACGAACTGTTTGTTGTTTTCATGGACATACATATCCAGCGTGTTGTTGGCCTTGACATCGTTGTTATTCAACCAGGCAGCAATCACTTTGTACCCTCTAAGCTCTCGGCGGTGGTTGTGGTTGATGTGGTCATTAGGGTCATCCTCACGACGGCCCGCGAACTGAAAGGGGCCAATGGCTTCCCCGTCAAGCAATTTACTCGCAACAACGCGGTAGGCGCCATCCGGACTTTGGTGGACCTTGCCCCAGACTTTTTCAACAAACTCAAATGTCATGGGTACATCTTTTCCCCAGCGATTTTTTACCGTAACGTCCTCTGCGATCCGCAATCGTTTTGGGTTGAGCACACTGAGATAGATTTCCGGCGTATTGTAACCCGCGGCGTACACAAATTTTGATGTAATCATCTCCGCCGCAGTATTCAATTGCGGATATCCCTGACGGTCGAACTTGATGAAGTAGATGTCTCCTCTTACGTCTTTAATAACTAATCCCGGTGAAACACCTTCGACCTTAGCGCCCACAATCGTAAGCGTATCTTCGTAAGCAGGGCCCGAACCCTGGTTGGGTCCACGCCTTAATTCTTCCAGAGTCATGGCGTGTTGGCCGTGTCGGTTCGTGAACCAGGATGAATTAGGCACTTCATCCAGGGCGTTTGTATTCTTGGCTTGTTTATGACGATTGGTTAGTTTCCTGCTGTGCCAGGAGAGGTTACCATACTCATCCACTTCACGCCCCACCATATTTTCAATGGCGTCCTCATAAACGCTGATCGTTTGGGCTTTAGGCTTCGGTATCGATTTTCTGTCATTCTCCTCGGTAATGATCGGTCTCAATTTGTAATGCCTGGGTGCGGCGCATTGCATGCTGCCCAGGGCCACATGCAAGAGAAGAAAAACGCGGCTAAGGTTTTTTATGAGTCCCTGCATGTCTAAAATCTCCTCAAATCGGTATTCAGCCCAAAGATGAACTTGGTTTGTTCCCGTGACTTGGCAATTTCAAAAATTGCAGTTAGATTGCCGTTGCGTGCCCTGAAACGCAGCCCGGCGCCTGTAGAGTATTTAAAATCGCTAAACGCGAACTCATCAAAGACATTGTTGAAAACGCGCCCTTCCTCAAAGAAGCCATACACAGTCGTATAGAGATGGATTGGGAAACGGTATTCGGCGCCCAGGAGCACCAAATCTTTATCCCGAAAACGAACGGGTCTGTATCCGCGCAGATTGTCGGCGCCGCCCAGGCCAGCGAGACGATAGAAGGGAATCTCGCGGCCAGCCATTTTATCAGTAACTTCAGTCCTTACCCGCACCGCCAACACACGTTGATAAAACAGGTCGATGTAGCGTCGTAAATCTAACGTGTATTTCCGATAGCCAAAACTGCTTCCCTTGATTTCTCTCGCAAACTCGAATGAGAGAAGTTCTTCTCCGCCACTGGTTGGATGCCCCGTTGCGTTTCTTGAATCTCTGTAAAACTTAAAGAGCAGCGAACCCGTTTCCGCGCCCGGCAGACCGGGAACCGGCTGGGTTGAAAAAAATCTGTCGGTCGAAGGGTGGCTGCGGTCCCGACCTTCTTTGATGTTGACATTGCTGTACACGAATCCAATCGATAGCTGCGCAGCTTTGAAAGGGGTTGAGATTAAGGAGAATTCGAAGCTGTTCTCTTCGTGCTGATAGTTCGTTTCATTTGATTCCAGAGATTGATTGCCGAGCCCAAAGAAATCCTCATCAGGCATTCGTTGATGGAATCCCGTGAACTGCAGTCCCAATCCTGGTTGGAACAATTGGGGATCTCGCAATCTCCCGTAGACGAGTCGACGTGTTCGATGGCCAAAACTCCCGTGTGCTCTGAATGTCATTCCGTCTTTGAAGAAATTCTCTTGAACAAAGGTGGCTCCGCCACCGCCGCTGGGGGCGAATACGGGTCTCACCTTGCGGGTGCCGTCCTCATTGGTCAGCCAATCCGTTACGCGAAGATGGACCTTTCGTAAATCCAGCAGTCTCGCAGTCTTGCTTATGCCTTTGAAGACGACTCTGACCGGAAAAGTCACAATGTCGCCGGGCAGCTCACCAACGTCCTCGATGAAGCTGTCCCCGGTCTCACGATCTTCAACCGGGATTTGCTCCGAGGGAACGCGGTCCTCTTCTTCCGTCTGACTGAAACAAATATTCGCTGATGCTGCCAGGAATACCGTGAAGACCAGGTGCTGAAGAATACTATTTGTTGTCATGATTCTCTCTTTTGCCTAGAATTTTGAGTCTGTTTACAGAATCGAGCAGTACTGGTAAGCCGTCTATGAACGAGTCTGATACCGCGTCCGACAAAGAAGTTATTCGTGCGTCGATAGTTTTCAGACTCGATAGCGACGCTCGGACTCCGGAATCGGCGCATCGTTCGCGCTCATGTCTCTCCTCCGCATCAGTCCCGCCTCATCAAACTCCCAGTGCTCGTTACCGTGGGTGCGAATCCATTGGCCAGACTCGCCATCACGCCATTCATATTCAAAGCGAACGGAAATGCGGTTGTCGGTATAGGCCCAGAGTTCCTTCATCAGCCGGTAGTCCAGTTCCTTTGCCCACTTGCGTCGCAGGAATTCTCTGATAGCTTCACGTCCTGTGAAAAACTCGGTGCGGTTGCGCCACTCGGAGTTTTCGGTATAAGCCAGGGCGACGCGTTCCGGGTCACGGCTATTCCAGGCGTCTTCGGCCGCTTGCACTTTTGCCCGCGCTGTTTCTTCTGTGAACGGAGGTTTGATGGGTTGTTTCATTTTGATGTTCTCTCCTGGTTAATTGAAAGTTAATGTTCTAGCAGTGCTTTCAGCTTACCTGCTAATTCACTTTTTGCAATCACGCCAGTTTCCTGGTCGAGAATTCTGCCATTCTTGAAAATGAGCAAAGTCGGGGCAATTCGAACGTCAAACTTCTTAGCTGTTTCAGGATATTGGTCAACATCCAATTTGCAAAACTCAACTTCACCGGAAAATTCCACTGCCAGTTCTTCGATGATTGGAAGCATGATATGACATGGTCCACTCCAGTTTGTTCCGAACTTCACCAGAACAAGCAGCGTGTTCTCAAGCACGTGATGAGGAAAGTTCTCATCAGTTAGGGCCAATAAATTCGCTTTGTTCTTCACAATAGGTATGTTTCAGTTTCATTGAATAATAATCATAACTCGATATCATCCGGACAACACGATTTTAAGATATCCGGGATTGCTTTGGCAATTTCGTCTGCAATCTCTTCGCTAGTAAAGCGCGGTGTGAGGTGGCCTGCTGCCGAAAGTTCTCAGTCATATGCCCGGATTTCATGAAATCACTAATAAGCGATGATACCGTCGTATCTCTGACAATTCTCTGATGTCCGAGGTCAGTCGGTGAATAAGTCAGTAAATCAGGATATGACTGTTTGATCTGCTCCAGCGAACAGTAAGGAACTTCCTGGTCGTTTCTGGCATGAATCAGCAAAACTTCCGGTTTTAGTTTGGCAAAAATGCTGCCGACATTTAGCTCCCTGGATGGCTTTCCCACTTCCGTCTCAACATGGCGGAGAAACCTTGTAGTACACTTCTCTGACAATCCAATATGACGGGAAAATGCTTTCAGGACAAGATACATACAGGACGGCGCAGCAATACAAACACAGCGACCCGGATCTGCGCCCATGTCCATTGCAAATGCTATTGCGGCAGCCCCCATGGAGTGACCAACCGTACCGTCAAATGGCCCAAGCTCGTTCACGGCCGTAGCAATCGCCTCGGCAAACGTCACCGGATTGGATTTAACACCTCCGGAATGTCCGTGAAGGGGCGCGTCGATAGCAATCACTTCAAAGCCATTCTCAACCAGCGCAGAAGCAATGCCATACATTTGCGTTGCTCGACTTTCCCAACCATGAACCAAAAGGATCCGCCGGATGCCCGCACCCCATCTGGCGGCGCTCAAACCATCGCCAAACGTGTGGCGCCGGCATTTTTTCTCGGCTTCTTTTTCCCACTCTTTCAGGGGAAAGAGGCGAGGAGTCAGAAAAAGCCGAGCGGTATCCCGAGCTACTTTTTCCGGCATTAGCGCTCCCAGCAGGCGGTTCTTTATTCGGAAAAGGGTCATCGCACTAACGGCACTTGTGGTCGTTTGCATTACTCGACCTCATCAGGACAACATGACTTCACAATATCCGAATTCGATCTGGCGATTCCCTCTGCAATTCCATCAGTCGTGTAGCGTGGCGTGATGTGTTGCCGGCAATTCCAATCATAAGCCTGGATTCTGAACAAAATTAGCCGTTCGACGCGAGCTTTGTAGCCAGGAGTCTTCAGTTTTTGTAACAACTCCGCATCCTGCCCTGCTTCGATTACTTCTGATTCAGCCCAGATTTTCAGGCGTCGCTGTGAAGGATAGTCTATCAGAAAAAGTGAGGCCTTGCGACTCGCATTCATGTTTCCGACACTGATGTATTGCATGTTGCCCTGAAAGTCAGCATAAGCCAGAGTTGTACTATCGATCACTTTGAGAAATCCTTTGGGACCGCCTCTAAACTGCATGTACGGCCAGCCATTTTCGCCAACGGTCGCCATGTAAAAACTGTCTCTCGATTTGATAAAAGAGATTTCTCTGTTCGCTAAAACATATTGGTCACCTGACGCCTCCATGCGCGCGTAGGATTGACGCGAGCCATATTGCTCCTGGACTTTCCTTACACTATCTGTGAAAGCAAGTTTTGTGAAATTTTGATTCATTATTCGTCATCCTTTCGGGCGTTATTCGGCATAGGACATTTTGAAAACCAATCTCCTGGAAACCCTGAATTGTTGAATTCGGTTGTTCCAAAACCTATCTGACATTCAGGGTTTTGACATCACTCTTAAGTCCTGTCTGGTGGTGACGATGGAAGCCACCTGGACTTACTTAGATGGCACTCGCCCCAAACGCATTTTTGACAACCACGTCACTAAGACTGAGTTGCCCGGGGCGTGGCCAGGCATCTTTGGTGCCCTTTCCAATTGTCACAAACATGGCGATTACATGATCATCTGGCAAATGAATCAGCTGTGCAACCTCCTCAAAATCAAAACCATCCATAGGACATGAGTCGTATCCCATTGACTTTGCAGCAAGCATGATTGTTTGTGCAACAAGGCCGCAGGAGCGCATAGCTTCGTCTCTTTGCACCTGTTCTTTGCCTCGATAATAGTTATCTATAGCCGGAATCATGAAATCCTGAACATCTTTTGGCGCATTAACCCAATAACGTTTGGGTTCCTTTTCCCAGGCCCTTAAATCTGCGCAAAGTACAATAAACAAAGATGCGTCTGTCACTTGTGATTGACCCCAGGACGCTTCCCTTATTTTCTTTCTCAAATCAACATCATCCACCACAACAAAACGCCAGTTCTGAATATTAAAGGCTGTTGGCGATAGAACAGCCAACGACAGGATCTCATTCGCTTCTTCAGTCGTCATGCTATGACTGGCATCGAAATGTTTGATTGATCGACGTGATTTTATTGCTTCCATCGTGTTCATGATCTACTCCTTAATTAATAATGAATAGTTATTCCAGTCAGAAACCCCATTCTTGAGGCGATTAGTGGATAATGAAACCTGACCGGGCTTCTGCGTAATTGCCTCAGTCTTATTTTTCTGAAGCATGAATGTGGCAGCTATTGAAATTAAAATACCAGGAAAAACAGATATCTGAAGTGGCACTTCATAGACGAAGAGCAATAAGATAGCGACTGCTGCTGGATTCAAGTAAATGTATGCCATTACACGGTTGGGGCCAAGAATTATAGTCGTTTTTTGGTAGAGATAGCCCGTGACGAGTGTCGCACCGGCACTCAGGTAAAGCATTTGAAAGATTAATTGCCCTTGTATCAGATTCCATTGAAGTGGTTGGTCGGAAATAACTATGGCTAAACTCATCCAAATAGAACCGCCTACAAGAGTACAAAAAACAAGAACAATCATCTCATCGCTGCGATACAAGAATTTCATGGAGATTGAGTAAAGGCACATAGCAAGAACACCGGCAACAAAAATTAAGTCGCCCTGATTTAAGGAGAATGACAAGAGTGAATCCATCTGTCCTTTGAACACGACCCAAACGGTTCCTATTGCTCCCAATAAGTAAGCAAAAGCCCGGTCAGGGTGAATAGTCTCTCTGAAGATAAGTATCGATAAAAGTGCTGTGATACTTGGCACTAAGGTAAATAAAGTGCCGGTGTTTAGTACTGTTGTTGTGTTTAGTGATTCAAAACTGCAAATAAAGAAAGCAGAATAGAAAGAACTAATCACGATGGCTCTTGGGATGGTCGATAATATTTTTCTCCTCCATTCCCGTTTAAACAATACTATTGGGAAGAGTATCACTGTTGCTCCTAAGAACCGCAGTAAGGTTAAGGAAAATGGATTAATAATTCCCGCAAGTTCACCTGATGCCAAAAATGATCCAGCTACGAGAAATGTCGCAAGCATGACCAATGAATGACCTTTCCAAATATTGATTTTCATGGGTCCCCTCAATATCATGCGTGGGACTCACTTACTAGGCCAGATTTTATGGCTTGCTTTTGATCTCGAAAAATTGCCATCGCTGTTTTCATTTTGTGAAATCCCAGTTTGCTGTAAAAGCCTTCTTTTCCTGGGTTAGCGTATAAGATAATTTTCTTGTGTCCTTCTGATAACGCCACTAACTTTTCAATGATTTTTTTACCAAGTCTCAAACCCTGGTATTCTGGGTGGACCGCCACATCGCATATATATGAACAATCTAAGCCATCCGCCAAGGCTCGCCCAACTCCTACAAGTGCCTTGTCTAGATAGACAAAGCATTTGAATTTGCTGTTTGAAAAAACTGTTTCGAGGTCTTCAGGGGATTTCTTTCCAAGCGGCGCAATCCGATACAGCTCAGATAGCTCATCCCAATCTACTTCGCTGTTATTATAGACCCACAAAAAATTCATCTCGGTCTCCTGGTGAAACATAACGATTTGTATGTGTTCTCATTATCTATTTATTAACCACAATCTCTGTAGACTAACATCCTTTTTGAGTCCTGCATTGCTGATTAGGTTCGGCATATTCGACAAATGACATTTCTTGTCAGGCCTGACGCCTCTTGAAGGTTCTCTTGCTCCGTGATTTTGAATACTCTCAAATTCAAGGCCGGGGTCGCTTTATTTGATCGCTATAGAAATCCCGTGGCCGCGACGATTTGTTCGCCGCGGCGCCAAGGATTGTGGGTCATTTCTCAGCAACAGTTTCGTTATGCACCTGCCCACCGTGCTTTGCCAGGAAGTTGCGGATGTAACGTGCAATGATGTCACCGTCTTCTTCGAGCGCAAAGTGGCCTGTGTCCAGCAAATGGAATTCCAGGTTTTTCAGGTCGCGCTTGTAGGGATGAGCGCCTTCCGCTGGGAAGATTTCGTCCTTAGCGCCCCATACAATCAATGTCGCAGGCTGATGTTTGCGGAAGTAGGCCTGCCACTTGGGGTAGAGCGGCGGATTGCTGCCGTAGTCGTAAAACATTTGGAGCTGGATTTCCTGATTCCCTGGCCGGTCAAGGAGCCGCTGATCGACGTGCCAATTGTCAGGGCTGATGGTCTCCTTGTCGCGCGCGCCGTTGGTGTACTGCCACTGCGTCGCACCGATGGTCAAGAGAAAGCGCAGCGCATCCTCATTCGACATGGTTTCCTTCTTGTACGCGGCCTTGATGTTCTTCCACCAATCATTATCAAGTCCGACATTGTACGCAGCGCGGCTTTTCCAGTAGCCTTTGATCGGCTCCCAAAAGTTGTTATCGATGCCTTCGTCGTAGGCATTGCCGTTTTGGATGATCAGGGCTTCGACACGCTCCGGATGCGCGGCCGCCAGGCGGAAGCCTACCGGCGCGCCATAGTCCATCAAGTACAGACTGTATCTTTTCAAGCCAAGCTTTCCGATGAAGGTGTCGATGATTTCAGCCATATGGTCGAATGTGTATTCGAACTCGTCCACACTGGGCATGGAACTGTTGCCATAGCCAGGGTAATCAGGCGCCACCACATGATACTTGTCAGCCAGAGCTGGAATCAGATTTCGGAACATGTGCGATGAAGTTGGGAAGCCGTGCAGCAACAGAACCGTGGGCGCTCCTTTCGGACCGGCCTCGCGATAGAATATACTCAGCCCGTCCACGTCGATGGTTTTGTGATAAGTGGGATATCCTTGTGAGTCAATCGTCGCCGGGCCGGCTGATGCTTGTTGCGCGTTTTGGGTCAGCATGAACATGCCAATAATACCGATGAGAATCACAGCCGTCAGCATCCAGGTATTCTGATGGTCCATTCTTAAATGTTTCATGATCTTAAATCCTTTCATCTTTTGAGTTTCATTCGTTCCATAATTGCGAGCATTTTGGACTGTGTCGCGTTCTATGCTCAGAAATCATAGTCACTTTAGGGCAGGATTCCATATTCCAGTTGCAACTGTCTCTCTGGCATATTCAGCAAAATCCTTGGCTTTTCTTCCCAGTACTTTTTCGATATCATTCGTGACGCCAGAATTTTTGTCAACAAGAACTTCCGTGAAAAGATAATTGATTAGCCAGATGTAATCTTCCGGCACTTGATATTCTCCAAGCATTTTTTTGTACTCGTCCATCGTAATTGGAGTAAACGCGATATCCCGGCCAGTAACCTTTGAAATCTCTTCCGTCACCTGTTTGAATGTCCATTGGCGCGGGCCTGTCAATTCATAAGTCTGGCCGGTATGCTTGTCATCCAGGAGCGATTCTACCACAACGTCAGCAATGTCATCCGCGTCAACGTATGGCACAAGAGCTTCTCCCCTGGGTAGAGCAACATGGCCAGCTAATATTGGATCCAGAAAGAAGCTTTCACTGAAATTCTGATTGAACCAGCTGGCCCGAACTATTGTCCAATCTGCCCCGGCATTCATCACGACTTGCTCGCAAAGCTCA
>JAJDAF010000056.1 GCA_029261995.1 Candidatus Zhuqueibacterota bacterium | reverse complement strand
GCCCCGCATCTTTGGATTGGGCTTCCTTCAGACCCCGTCTCGCGACGACGCCCTTGCCCTTCTCCTAGCCTTCGGCTCCGCGAAAACCTGGCGCAGGGACTCACACCCTGCTAGCTATGGGCCATGCCCGGCACACACGCTCAACACTATTCCTCATCATCCCAATCTTCATCATCTTCTTCGAAGTCGTAAATCGAAATCAAATAGGCGATTACTGCATCAATCTCGGCGGCGGGAATACTCTTCTGCCATGACGGCATGTTGAATGGCGAAGGCCCTTCCGGGATTTTTTTGCCGGCCGGGTTGCCCTTGATGATAACATCACGGATGGCGTTATACTGCGCCAACACGACTGGAAAGCGGGGAACGTCCGGTTCTTCTTCCGCGAGATTCAGATCGCCGAATTGCTCTAGCGCCTCGATAATGACGTCCGCGTCCTCTTTTTCATAAAGGAACATACGTTCCGCCAGCAAATCAAGCTGGGGTATCTCGTCCTTAATATAGTTCGGGTTGGCAACACCACCTTCACCGTTTTCGCCATGGCAGGCTCGGCAATAAAGCTGGTAGGTTACGGCGCCCTGCTTAAGCAGAGGCAATGATGCGACCCTGGCTTCCGGCAAACGCGGTACGCCGAATTCCGGATGGGTCAAACTCTTCAGATAGACAGCAATATCCAGCCCGTCCTCATGGGAGAAACCATAATCGAGCATGACCGAATTCTCGGGCTGGAGCGAGGGAAAGCGAACGGACTCGTAAATGTAGGCGACATTGCGATTGTTTTGGAATTGGCCAAGCAGGTCAGTGCGCAGACTGTCCGAGGGATGTTTGACGTGAAAACTCGCATCTCCAATGCCGCGCAACTCCGGCGCCAGATAGCCGCCTTTGCCATCACGCTGGTGGCAACCCAGGCATCCGCTGGCCTCAAAAATACGCTTGCCCCGGTTGTAACTCGGCGTTTGCGCCAAGGTGTCGCTGTGACAGCGATAGCAGTTGGATTCAATAAATGGCGGTTTGAGAACCGGCTTCTCCCAAAATTTGCCATCTTCAAAAGCGGCGGCATCTTCCCAGGCGATGGCGCGACCCTGACCATCGTGACAAATGGTGCAGCCAGACTTCTCGACATCGTGGGTGTCGAGATAGTTGCCGGGGTGCGACTTGAGCGGATTCTTCTGATCGAAAAACCGTGGATCTTCAATCGCAAGGTGACAGGTAACGCAGCGGTCGATACGATTCAGCTCGGGCAGGTAGATTTGCCGCAGCTCGATTGGCGGAGAATCTTCGCCGGTTGCCAGGGAATCCTGGTCCATGCCTGCCAGGACTTCCAGATAGCCGGCCTGGTAACCGCGCCATTCCGCGGAGACATTTTCTTCGATGAAGGTCAGGACCGTTAGCAGAAAAACCACAGCCGATGAGACATACAAGATTATTTTCATGAACCTCGTTCCCGTTAGGGTCAAGCGTGCAGACTCAATGTCCTGGCCACAATGACGGCCACCAGTAAAACTGCCAATTCGGACCACGATGTACGGTGGCAAAATATGTCAGGATGATAAACGCGACAAAGAAACAGGTGAACAACGCGATGGCGCCTATCCGAATGGAGTCGAATTTCTTGATCGTCAGGAGTGACCATGCGGCAAATACGCCGACCAGCAGAGTGCCGGGATTGACAAATGTGATTACAATCTGTGGGACGTCCGGGTACCAGTTGCGAAGCCAGCCGAAATTAACGGTCAACGCTAGTATGGCGACACAAGTGACAAATGAGAAAATGCTGGACACGAAGGCGACGCTCCGGCCTTGCTGATTCTCAAACCAGATGCCGATGCCATTGCGGTCGCGATCCAGATAGGGAATCAGGCCGAGCCCGATAAGTGCGATGGTCGGAATGCCAATTCCACCCATGAAAGCGGAATAACCCACCAACTCCTGCAGGCCCAGAAAATACCAGGGCGCCTTTGCGGGATTCTCGGGGACCGAAGGGTTTGCCGGTTCCTTCAACGGCGCATCTGAGAAGTAGGAGAGCACCACTGCAACGGCCAGAATAAGCATGAACGCCGCAAACTCGCGCACAAAGGCGTGCGGCATTGCGTCGATGGTATCCTCAGGAGCACCGCTGTTTTCGGGATGACTGCCCTTCACCACGGCTACCAGGCTGTAGGTCTTGACGGACTTTTGAGCGAAGGTTTTCTCGGCCATCGCATCCTTTGGGATACCTTCCAGCAACTCAGGTCCGATATCGTCAGGGCGAGAAAGTCCACCATCTTTGCGCACACGCCAAATGTGGACCGCAACAAACATCACCAGCAACATGGGCAGGAAGATGCAATGCAGAAAATAAAACCGGACAAGCGCGTTGTTGCCGATTTGGTCTGAGCCGATCAGTAGATGTCGCATTAAGGCGCCCACATCAATCTGATCAGTCAGGCCTAGCGCGTCAGTGACTTCCTGCGGAGAGGAAGCGATATTGGTGCCAATGGTGACGGCCCAGTACGCCAACTGATCCCAAGGCAACAAGTAGCCCGTGAAGCTCAGAGCCAGTGTCAGCACCAATAAAACAAGCCCTACCAGCCAATTGAACTCGCGCCCGCGCTTGTAGGACCCGGTGTAGAACACACGGGCCATATGCAGAAAAACGCAAATAACCATAATGTGCGCCCCCCAGCGATGCACATTTCGCACGAGCCTGCCCGACGGCACGATATAGATGATATCTTTCATGGAACTGTAGGCGTTCTGCGTGCTGGGCTCATAGTAGAGCATCAGCAGGAGCCCTGTAAGTGAGAGGATGAAGAACGCACCGGCCGACATGACGCCCAGGCCAAACGTGTAGCTCCAACGTAAAGAGAAACGGTGCACCTTCACAGAGTGGACGTGCAGAAAAATATTGCTGAACACTGCCTGAGCCCGCGCCCGGCTTGTCTCGGCGGCGCCATGGCGAATCATGGAACGACGCAGATTTCCAGGTAACTGTTTCAGATTCGACAGGTACTGACCAATGGCGCTGCCGGGCGCCGAGGTTTCTCTTTCTTGTTTCATAGCGGCTTTTCGTTTTGTTCTAAAAAGAATCCAGTCTGCGTTCGCCAGAACTCTGGCGGGTTTCTGAGAACGCGGTCAAAGAATGGTTGAGATACGCTACTGGTGGCAGTTATTTGCGCCAGACGATCCACCTCTGAAAACGAACAAGTTCGTTTTCTGTCTCTTCCAAGGAGGAGATTTATCATCCTGGGAAGGGCAGGTCTGCGAAGCCCTGAAATCCCGCCCTGGTCTCGTAAACCTACTTTCAGACAAAGATCTGCTGAAATCCGGAGCTATACGAGATACTTTGTCCCCGGCGCCACGCGCTTGCTGCGCTCCACAACAAGCCGGCCACCAGGCGTTTTGACAATCTTAAACCACTGCAGATTCTTCGGCGCCGGGCCACTTTTGACTTTGCCTGACAAATCATAATAGGAGCCGTGACATGGGCAGACGAACTGCCGTTCCTCTTTGCCAACAATGCATCCGAGATGAGTGCAGACAGCCGAAATGGCAAAAACACCATCGGTGTCCGCGAACACGTAAGTCTGCTCTTCCTCAAAATATCTTGCGGTGCCCGGCGGGAAGTCTGCCTTCCTGCCAATCCTGAATCTACCGGATTTTCCTGGCAGTAACGACGGCAGAGGCATGCGCAGAGTGGACAGCACAAAAATCGCAAAAGACACCATGCCGGCAAGAACCGCGAACCCCCAGCCGAGGAAACCGCGCCGGGTAATCTCTTCGTTTGTCAGCTTTGCACTCACGTTGTTGACTCCTCCAATCGAAACATTTCCATGGTTACCGCGGTGGTAGGACAGCGTGCCGCGCACAAGCCGCACCGAATGCAGGTGTCGTCATCTTTCAAAATGATGGAAACCTCTTCACCCGGGTCAGCCAGATCCGACCGAATGGAAGGCCATTCACCGTTCAGATCCACCTCATCCAGACGGGTTATTTTCAAGCATGCGCTGGGGCAGACATCGACGCAGCCGCCGCACAAAATGCACTTCTCGCCATCGAATATCGTGTTGATACCACAATTGAGACAGCGACTTGCTTCATGCCGGGCCTGCGCTTCCGTCATCGACAACTCCACCTGTGATGACTGGCTGAGAACGCGACGCTCCACATCCAGCACGGCTAGTTCTGTCCTCTGTCTCGCTTCGTAGTCATACTCGCGAGCGAAATCCGGCAACGGGATATGCAGCTCAACCGCCTGCGGTGTGATTGCCTCGCCAACAAACTTCCGGTAGATGGCCCGAGCCGCCTGCTTGCCGGAGGCCACAGCATGAATCAGCAGCTTTGTACCGTGCGCCAGATCGCCAGCCACATAGACGTTGTCGGCCGTGGTTTCAAGCGTCTCCAGATCACATTTGGGCGCACCGTTGGGCAAGAGTTCAACGCCCTCCTGCCCTGCGTCCAGAAACGACAAATCGAACTGCTGGCCAATTGCCAGAAGCACGGTGTCACAAGTGATTGTCAGCCGATCTGATTCATCGAAAAGTGGACTGAAGCGCTGCTGCTCATCGAACACGCGCGTGCAGCGTACGAAGGTGACGGCGGTCACGCGGCCATTCTCCAGGTGGATTTCCCTGGGGCCGAAACCGGGATGGAGTAGCACGCCCTCTTCGCCACCCTCAATAATTTCAACTTCATCAGCCGGCATTTCCACCCGGCTTTCGAGGCAACAGAGATGCGTCTCACGCACACCGGAAAGGCGCGCCGCCACCGTTGCCGTATCACGCTGCGTGCTGCGAATGACGCTGCGACCAACATCAAAGGCAACATTGCCGCCGCCGATAACCACCACGCGCTCGCCAAGCGTCACCGGACTTGCAAGACAAATGTTGCGCAGGAACTCCACGCCACCCAGCACCTGGGGCGCATCAGCGCCCGGGATGGACAGCATTCGGCTCTTCTTGGCACCGACGGCCACGATCACCGCATCGAACTCTTTGCGCAAATCAGCGAAGATAACATCTTTGCCAACCGTCGTGTTGCAGCGGATTTCGACTCCGAGTGATTCGATAAGCTTGATTTCAGCCTGAATAAGATCGCGCGGCAGACGGTACTCCGGCACGCCGACAGCAAGCATTCCGGCGGCCACCGGTTCCATCTCAAAAATGATTGGCACGAAACCCATGAGGGCCAAATCATGAGCTGCCGCCAGTCCTGCGGGGCCGGATCCGACTATCGCGATTCGTTGGCCGGCAGCCTGTTTAAAAGTGCCGCGCATGTTCGGATCCAACAGCGGACGCGTGCCGTTCTTGCCTTCTGCCGGAACTTTGCCCGTTAACTGGAGTTGCAGCCACTCCGTTATTTGTTCAACGCGAGCTGGCCCGGACTCAGCCCCAGATTTCTCCGTCAAAAATCGTTTCAGCGCACGTATCTGGATGGGGCTGTCGATTTCCCCACGCCGACAGGCAACTTCGCACGGAGCGCCGCAGACCCGCCCGCAGATGGAAGCCAGCGGATTGGGGCCACGCGCGAGCAGGTATGCCTGCTCAAAATCTCCGTTCGCGATCGCCTGGATATAGCCACGCGCATCCGTATGCACCGGACAAGCCGCCTGGCACTTGATCTGCTCAAACCAGTGGCCGTCTGAAGGAATCTGCGCTTTGTATTTGTCCATATCGGCGTCTTGTAAATCCGCAGCAGAGGGTGCTACTGCTTGTTGCTCACTACCTCGCGCGCCACGCCATCAACCTTATGAATGACAACCTTGCTGACCTTTGTCTCCCCTTCTTGTTCCACGACATAAAAGTCGAGGTCGAGGGTTGATTCGCCGTCTACCATGTCGGCACAGGCATAGTAGCTGCCATCTTCAACCTCATGCGCTGAGGTGTGGACGTAATCCAGTTTGAGATTGCGGGTGCTGCCGTCCTGGGCATCTTCGATGGCATACAAACCATCCGAGTCCAGACCGGACTGGATGTGGGACTCGATTGCCTGTACGACCTGCTCATTTGACAGGCCGGCGCTGGCCTCCTGTCCGGCGTCCTTCTGAGTCTCTGAGGCTTGCTCCTGGCATCCGAGCGAAAAGAGTAGAACAACGATTGCTATCAGGCTGAAATGAATCCTTGACATGTTGACCTCCTTATATAATGAACTGTTTCGACCATGTGCGGATGCGATTCACATTTCTGCAAAATTTCACAGGTACCGGCTTCTAGCGGTTTGGTCGCTGGCAGCGCTAACCCACCTCTGAAAACGAACAGGTTCGTTTTCTGTCTCCTCCGGGGAGGAGATTTGTCCGGGTCGCCGTGCCCTGACCAAGGATCCAGACCCAGTGCCCATTTCCCGGCTTGGAAAAATCTACCGATGCAACTTGATTTCAACTTCAGTCACACCACCCTCTTTCACAACCACTTCAACCGGATCGCCTTTATAACGTTCGTTCCAGATAACCAGCTTGTGCTTGCCGGCAGGAACATCTTCGATGGTGAATGCGCCACTCTTGTCGCTCATGCCAAAATAAGGATTTTGCAGAACAAAAATGTAGGCGAGCATGGTCGGGTGCAGCTTGCAGAGTTGGGTGTAGACGCCGGTCTTCTCGAACGTGTATTCCAGCTTTCCACCCTGAGGTTTCGTCCCTAGGTCATACTTCTCGCCGTCCGGCGAATAGACATTGTGGTCCGTTGGATCAGAGTTGAGAAAAGTCACCTTTGCGCCCGTAATGACGGTGGTGTACTTTGGGATGAACGTGCTGCCCTTTTGGTCAATCCGGGCTGGCTCGGGTTTGAAGTCACCTTTGGCCTTTTCCAAATATACCGCCGTGTTTCTGACCCAGCGTTTTTTCTTGTACAGAATTTTGCCTTTGATCGTCCCGCCTGCAAACAGGCCGGTTGCGAACGTAAGCAGGAGCAGTGCAGGAATGCATCTTGTCAACTTCATGGGTTCTCCTTGTGTTCAAGACAAAACCCTTGCGTAGGCTCCAAACCATCGCAAGGGTCAAACGGTTCTGCTAAGATTCTAGACGATCGCTCTGGATTTGAACGTCATCTGTTTAAATGAGTTCTTGTACGGCGACTCGCCGACTTTCTTGACCTTACCCACGCCGAGTTTGAAGCGATAGTTGTCCGAAATCGGATCCGGTACCCGCGGCGTGAGCGCGTTGGCCGGATTGTCGGTATTCAGGAAATACATGAAGGTCGTGCCAGCCTTCGGCACCTCCATGACCATGGCCACCGCTTTCACTTTGGCGGATACGAACTTGATGTGTCCGTCCTTCAGCAGGTTAGTGAACATCAAATCGTCGGTGTCGCGGCCGTAGAATCCTGACTTCTGCACCGGTACTCTGTCGCTTTCGACTGTGACATAGTCACCGCTCTCGACACCAAGCCGCTCCGCATCTTCAGGATGAAGTTCAATGAAATTCTCCGGGAAGCGATCGGTGATAAAGGGCCGGCGCTCAACATCATCAAAACAGGACTGCCAAATTTCGTTGATACGACCGTTCAGAATCCAAAGCTCGTCGTCCTTCGGTTTGATGTGGTCGTAGAAGTCACCAAAAATTGACCAGGGCGATTTCATGAAGTTGGCCTTGCCGGACTGGCTCTTGAATTTCGTGAGCCACTTCTGCCAGACGGTCTCCCGTTCCGGTCCAGTTGTGGGCAACTTCAAGGTGGAATCATGCAGGCGCTTGGTGCCGACCAACTTGCCGTCTTCCAGGCGAATCGGTCCTTGAATGCCGGTGGTGCCGTACTCGCGCAGCAGCTCGTGACCCTTCTTGCCTTGCTTCTTCGCCATCTTCACCAGCGGCTGGTAGTTCTTTCTGCTGCCGCGAGTGAAACGCGCGGCCTCTTCGAAGACGTCGTTCGACTCTTTCCAATCGTAACCGCTGAAGCCCATCTTCTTGGCGATTTGGGCCGCAATCCACCAATCCGGCTGCGCCTCGCCTGGTGCGTCGTAAAACTTCGAGTAGAGTCGAATGCGGCGCTCGCCATTGGCGCGGGCAAAATCGCATTCACCCCAGGTCGCGGCCGGCAGCACCAAGTCGGCAAGTTCGGTGCCCATGCCCTTACGCAGATAGATTTCCTGGTTGGCCAGCACCATGCCACCGCTGTCGATACGCTTCTTGAAGGTCTCGATGACATCATCGACGTTACTGCTGGTCAGTTGGTTGGGGTTGCGCGTAGTTTGATTGCGAAACACCTCAGCCAACTCGCCGGAGCCGCACATGCCGGCGGTCCAGGTGGTGCCAACCACGTAGGCGAAGCGTACTTTGCCGGCCTGCACCCAGCGGTCGAGGTCAAGCGGCTTTCTGCGGCGGCCGCCAAACTTCTCGGGCGACTTGCCCATCGGGTAGCTGCCGCCCTTGATGCCGCCACGCTGATGACCACCAAAACGGGAGATCATCTGTCCTGGACGGTTGCCAGAGCCACACACCAGACCAAGCGAGGCGTAAGATGCGGTATTGGTATAGTTGTTCGACCAGTAGCTGCCCTTCTCGATGCCGAAAGAGGTTTTGGGCCGGCTGCCATCGGCGCGAGGTTTCGCCATCAGCTCGGCGGCCCACTCGATGTCTTCAGCATCCAGTCCGCAGGTTTCAGCCGCGTATTTCAGGTCTGACTCTTTCTGGCTCAGGATCCACTTCTTGTAGTCATCAAAACCCTTGGTTTGGAACTTGCCCCAGGTGGTGCGCCACTGCCAATCCGTGTTGCGCGTGCCCTGGCCAAAACCGGAGTCGGTCTCCCACTTGTTGTTGGTGTATTTCTTGATCCACTCGCTGTCTTCCCAGCCATTCTCGAGAATAGTTCGGGCGATGGCCAGGTGCAAGATCGTATCCGTACCCGGGTTGAGCTGGAGATGCAGACCGCCGTGCTCTTCCGCGAATGCCACGCCAGTGGTCTTTCGAGGATTGATGAAAATCACCTTCTGCTGGTGCTCGGTGATCGCCTTCATGATATACTCGCTCCAGATGATTGTTTTGGTCTCGAACGGGTCCGTACCGGCAATCACCAGGGTGTCTGCGAGGTACCAGTCGTCGTACGAAGCGGAGAAGTTGTCGATGCCGACATCCCTGAATCCCGGCGTCGCAGGCGCAACAGTTGGGTTGTCGTGCCAGGCAAACGCCGGCGTGCCAATGCTGCGCAGAGCCAACTTGGTGAGCGCATAGGTGTTCTCAAAAAACTGATACGAGAACATCTTGGTCGCCCAGGCGTGGACGCCAAACTTTTCGATGACATACTTTGAGGTTTCCGCGAAAATGGTGGTCGCATCGTCCCACGAGATGGGTTGCAGCTTGCCATTCACTCGCAACAGAGGATGCTGCAGCCGGTCCTTGGTTGGCTTGTCGGGACTGTAGCATTTCTGCGCAATGGCGCCACCGCGGATAGAATGGTTACCGCCTTTGTTGACAACTTCAGTGTCCGTATCCGGCGCGACAATCACGTGATGCGGTTTGCCTTCGTGCGAAACGACATTGTGCATATTGGGACTGACCCAGCCGCCTTTATCCAACTCAATGGGCAAGTCCCGTCCAAAAGCGTTTTGCCCGGCCTTGATGCCGCCCTTCTTGCCAACCGGCCAGCGGTAGATCTTGTAACCGCAGGCCACGATGCAGTAGTCGCAGCATGTGGTCAGGACCTCCGCATCCTTTGGCGGCAACGGGACTGAATCTATGTGTTTCTTACTCATCTTCGTTTCTCCTTTGTTATTCGTGGAGCGCTTGTCACGCTCTACTCTCTACGCCTACATTCCCGGGTTCTTTGCGCCGCCAAAAATTAGGCCAGCAACGCCTGTTGCGTAGATGTCGTTGCCCTTCATTTCCAACACGATCTGCGGCAAACTTTCCACAGCGTGCCCGGCGACCACCATGCCGTGTCGTGTGAGATCGAAAGTGGTCAGATGTGAAGGACACGGCCCGAGAACCTTGTGCTCTTCTTTGTAGGATCTGCCCAGCAGACCGCCCATGTGCGTACACAGGCTGCTGAAGGCAACGATGTCCTGGTCCGGGCCAACGCCGCCGCCGGCTTTTTCGCCCAGCTTAACCAGAACGCATTGCGCGTAAGTCGGATCATCGTTTGGGTAGAGAAAATCAATCGGCTGATCCTGGTTAAGATCGGATAGAGATGCCAATTTTTTGCTCGGGTACTCGGCAAACAGCGCCTCGGCCGCCAACGCTGACGATGCGCCAAACACTGAGCTTAGCGCCAAGGTTGACACCGCGCCTGCACTGTAGAAGAGGAACTGCCGGCGATTGATACAGCCTGGCAAGTTCGTCTCCGTGTCTTTTACCAGCTTCAAGTCATCTTTCATTGTGAATCCTCCACTTTGAGACCATCGCCACGGTCAACACCGTATCGCGGCAGCGCGGGAATATCCATGATTATTTCTTCGCCACTCAGACTCTGCAAAAAGGCGACGAGTTGCTCTTTCTCCTCATCTGTCAAGCCGAGGGGTTTCAGCAGATCGGTCTTGGTAGTGTGCCCAAAGCCCTGCTCGATCTTGTCCTCACCGCCACCGTCATTGTAGAAATCGACGACTTCATCCAGCGACCACATGGCGCCATTGTGCATGTAAGGCGGGGTATATTCGAGATAGCGCAGAGTTGGGGTGCGAAATTTGCCCATATCTTCAACGCGCTTGGAGCGATAGTACAACCCGAGGTCGGTTTTGGTTTTGCGGTAGATTTCTTCGCTCACGCCTTTGGCGTATTGTTCATAGCGAAAGGTGATTTGCTTGAGAGCGTCTTCGGCAAAGACTTCGTTTTCCGGCACACCGACATTGTAGTACTTCTGGTCCGTCAGCAGCGGGCCGTTGTGACACTGAATGCAATTGCCCTTGCCTTTGAAGATTTCCATACCTTTGGCAGCATCTTCCGACAGCGCGCTTTTGTCGCCGTTCATGTAGTTATCAAATGGCGTGTCGCGTTGTACCAGCGTGCGCTCAAAAGCGGCAATCGCGCGCCAGGCGTCGAACATCTCAGGACGTTCTGTTCCAAACACATCTTTGAAACGTTTGATATATTCGGGGATTTGACGCAAGCGCTCTTCCATGAGATCATCTTCGCCATTGCCGGCCACGCCTCCCTTAGCCGCGCTGCGGGCCTGGCCTTCCAGGCTGCGGGAAGAACCTGCCCAGAACAGCTTGTCCAGGTAGGCCGAGTTGATGATGGTCTGGCAATTGCGCCAGTGCGAGGTGCCGGGATAGCCACGACAGATATCCGCGCCGTCCTGCCAGCCAATGGTCGGACTGTGGCAATCGCCGCAGGAAATCGAAACATCACCGCCAAGTCGGGCATCAAAAAACAGCAGTTTGCCCAGCTCAACTTTCTCCGGCGTCTGCAGGTTGTCAGCCGGAATCGGTGGCGGTCCCAAGGCGGCCAGTCCGGGAACCTTTGAGTCGTTGTCAGCCGGTCCGCTCATCGCCACCAGGCCAAGCGCCAAAGCAAGAAGAAGCGGCGCCCAGAGCAAACTCATTACCTTTGTGTTTCTCATGATCACATTCTCCTTAGTTGGGCACTTCGCGCCAGTTCTCGATGACCTGGTACTCTGGCGAAACAGGGATTTCCACCGTCACTTCGTCGCCGCTCAGGCTTTCCAAAAAAGCAACCAACCGCCGCTGCTCTTTTTCCGAGAGTTTCAGCGCCTTCAGCTCCGAGCCTTCGCCGCCGCCGTTGTTGTAGAAATCAACAACATCGGCAAGCGTCTCGAACATGCCGTTGTGCATGTAGGGAGCTGAATTCACCAGCTCACGTAAAGTCGGGGTCACGAACTTGCCGAAGTCTTCATCCATCTTGCTGACAGCAAAGAAGCCGGGATCATTGCGCAGGTTTTCATAATTGGGCACGCCCAGGAACTTCATCACCGAACGGAATGTCGTTGCGCGCTCCGGGTCGGTCAGCAAATCAGGGTGCTCGGGAGCGCCAACTTTGTGAGGCTTGTTGTCCGTGAACATCGGGCCGTTGTGGCATTTGATGCAGCCGGCCTTGCCCTTGAAGAGCTTCATTCCCTTCGTAGCATCTTTGGACATGGCGTCGTTGTCAAACGGGACATTCTTTGAAACCAGGGTCTGCTCAAACGCCGCGATGGCTTTCAAGGTTTTGCCAAAGCTGGACTCGCCATTGAAGGCCTTCTGGTACATTTCCACATATTCAGGAACCTGTTTCAGCCTTTCCTGCATGATCCGGCCGTCAAGGTTCATGAAGTGGGTTTCGGTGATCTTGTCACGCACCTGCGTGTCGCGGTCTTTGCCTGTCAGGCGGCCGTCCCAGTAGAAATAGCGCTTGTATGCCATGTTCAGCACGGTCTGGGTGTTGCGAAAGTACTTCGAGCCGGGGTAGGCCAGCGACAGGTCCTTGCCATCCGTCCAACCGTTTTCCGGTTGATGGCAGGAGCCACAGCTCATGCTGGCGTCGCCACTGAGGCGCACATCGAAGAACAGGTATCTGCCCAGTTCAACTTTGGCAGGATCCGGAGCATCCATTGCGGGCAATGGCCCGATGTCCGGATAGGAATCATCTTCCTTTGCACCGGGACTCGAGAGCGCCATCCAGAAAAGCGCGCTCAGCAAAATCGCGGGCACAAACATCTGTTTCAGCACACGGCTCATTTGGCCCCTCCTTCAGTTGAGAAGGTGAAATTGTGCTCAATCGCCCCGCCGGCGCCAACCGTGACTTTAGCTTTTTGATCGCCGAGATTGGGGTGCCAGACCATCAAAATATATTTGCCGGCCGGGACCTCAGCGATGCTGAACTTGCCATCTTCCGCGGTGACGCTGTAGTAGGGATTCTCCGCGACGAACAAATAGTCGTGCATGAAATTGTGCGCGTCGCACTCGATTTTAACGTACGGCGAGCGCTTGGTGTCGAATTCGAGATTGAAGGTCATATCCTTCGGCTGGCCTTTGTTGAAGATTGTGCGCCGGCCTCGGCCGATCAGCTCATAGGCATGAATATTGTGGAGCACGGGATCGCTGTTTTTCACCGGCACATCCATGCCGGAGTGGATGACACGGCTGTGCACGACAAACTTTGCGCCAACCTGATCGACCATGCCGCTATCCTTGACCGCAGGCCAATCCTTGCCAGCCCGGACCTTCTTCAAATAAACAACCGCCTCGGCCAGTTTGCCGTCTTTGACCGTGACCACATCGATTTCGCGAGTCTTGTCCTTCGCTATCTCAGTGTCTTTGGTGACCGTAACAACGCGAGGTTTGGGTGGCGCGCCTTCAAATGACACGACTCCGCTTATCGAACCGCCGTCTTTCACTGGCTTGACTTTGTAGCCCTGCGCCCAGCACATCAGAGGCATCAAGGCTACGGATAAGGTGTAGAATAGTAGTTTGGGTCCTTTCATTGTCTCGCTCCTAGCTTGGATAATTCATGAAATCTGAAATTCCTGGTTAATTGATCGCATCGGGGCTAACATCCCTCTGCTTTTCGCTCTGGACGAGCGAAAACCTGTCTCCCTTCAAAGGGAGATTAGGCTAGTATTTTATGTTGAAATCCAGTCGGAAACGGTTGGCTTCTCTGCTGCCTTCGATTTCCTCGGTGATGTAGTGGCGCGCCACCAGGTTCATCTTGTTGCCCAAATCATAAGCGGCGCGCAACTCAAAACCCTTCAGGTCGCTCGAACCCGTGTGACCGGAGGGGCCAAAACGCCACCAGTCATCCTGTGCAAGAGTCGGGATGACCGCATATTTCTCGATGTTGGCATAGTAAGCCGCAAGCGTCCACTTGCCGGGCTTGACCGTGACCTGGGCTACAAAGCCGGTGGTCGCATCCCTGAACAATGCCGCAGTCGGATCTTCGAGGTTTTTCATGAAATCAGCGCCCACCTGGATGGGCGTGTTGCCAGCTTTGAACTTTGCCTGAGCGCTGGCCACAAAGATATTGTGGTCCATGTTGTCCAGAGCATTAAAGTTGTCGGCCGCGTTAACGTCACCGCCTTTGTTGTTGAAGATATAGATTCCAGCGGCGGCGGTAATTGTGGCTGCGGAGGCTTTTGTCTTGAGGCTGGCCTGAATGGCTGACATGGTGGATTCAAAAAGACCCTCGCCAAAATTGTTGAGAAAATACTGTCCACCCGCGAAAGTCACGCTCGGGCCGTCACCACTCTTTGCGGTGTAAGAAGCCGACACGCCCTCGGGATTGACGTCGTCATCCCAGAACATCTCGTTTTGTTTCCAGAACGGGAAGCCGTTCTTGCCGGCCCAGACCCAACCTTTGTCAAAAGAGTATTTGAAATAAGCGCGGTCCATGTTGAAATTCTTCTTGCCCAGATCATCGCCAAAAGTCTGGTGCGGCGACTGCTGGTCGGTCGGGCTGCCGGTTGCCAGGCGAGCGCCAACTTCGATATGCTCGCCACGTTTCGCTTTTAGCCCGAAACGGAAGCGGTAGCGCGCTCTGTCGCGATCCTCGCGGCCCGAGCCGTCGCTGTTTGTGACGCTGTAATCTTTCTCAAAGCGCAAACGCAAATCACCGGAGAATTTCAGGCTATTGCTGTCCTGAGAAAACACCTTCCCACTCACCAACACGAGCGCTGGCAAGATCACGGCAAGTAGCAGTTTTGTCTTCACGATTTTCTCCTTCCTCAAAGATTAAATCTTGTGCTAGAACGGTTTTTGCAGGATGGTGGATAGGGTGATGCGGCTCAACCGTTTGCAATTTAGGATCCACAATGGGGTGATGTAGCAAAGACAATGACAAAATCAATAAAAACAAATGGCCTGAGACATTGACACACAACCCGGGTCAGCACTGCCTGCAAGCGGGTGGTTACCGGATTCCGGGAAACTTACCGGATTTCGGGAAGCCAGCTTCTGCTATAAATATTCCGTCCCTAGCGGGACGAGGACATGGCTTCTGTTCTGCTATCCAGGCTCTCGCCGTGAATCGACGAGATCTCAGTTTTGGCGAATGATAGTATCTGGATGACGGCTTTGTCCCGTTAGGGACAAGATATTTATAGCACAATCATCCCCCCCAAAAAAACACCAGTCCCGTAGGGACGAAATGTTGTTCTTCGACACCGCCAATCACCGCAATGGAAACACCTTCGATTGTAGCAACCATCTTTGGCGCGAGCCGGCATTACATCAGCTCGCACCATATTTCTTCAACTTTTCATCAAATGTCGAACGGGCGATGCCCAGCCGCCTGGTTGCCGCGGATTTGTTGCCGCCAACCTGTTCCAGCACCCACAAAATATGGCGTTTTTCCATGTCCGCCAGAGACCAGTCTGTATCCGCGGCGCTCGCCGCTGGTGGCCTTGATGCCGGCAGAAGCTGGCCCGGCAAATGTTCAGAGGTAAGAACGGATTCGTCACACAAAATGACTGCCCGCTCGATGATATTCCTCAGCTCACGCACGTTGCCGGGCCAATGGTACTGCTGCAGTACCTTCAAAGCATCCGCTGAAATGCTGGCAACGGCTTTGCGCATGTGCTTTGCAGATTTGGCCACGAAGTGCTCGGCAAACAACTGGATGTCATCGGCACGGTGGCGCAGCGGCGGCAGTTCGATAACAAAGGTGCTCAACCTGTAGTAAAGATCATGGCGGAAATGTCCGGTTTTGGCCATCTCGTCCATGCGCTTGTTGCTGGCCGCAACGATGCGGACGTTGACTTGAATGTCCTTGGTTCCACCCAAACGTTTGAACGGATGGCCCTCCAGCACCCTGAGAAGCTTCGGCTGCATATTCAACTGCATTTCCGAGATTTCATCGAGAAAAAGTGTGCCATCGTTGGCCAGCTCGAACAGCCCGAGCTTGCGTTGCGCAGCCCCGGTGAAAGCGCCCTTCTCATAACCAAAAAGCTCACTCTCGAGCAGGTGGTCCGGCAGGGCGCTGCAATTGATGGCGACCATCGGCTTGTTGTTGCGTTCACTGGCCGAATGAATGGCGTTTGCTGCCAACTCCTTGCCTGTGCCGCTTTCCCCCATAATCAGCACGGGCGTGTCAGCGGCCATTCCGACCTTCGAAATCATAGCCCTGACTTGCTCAATGGCAGCACTGGCGCCGAGGATGTTCGGAAAGTCTTGCCTGGGAAGCGTCCGCTTCAGACGCAACACCTCGCTCTTCAGGGAGCGGATCTGCAGCGCTTTTTCGATGGTCTGCAAAAGCTCCGCGACTTCGAAAGGTTTGGTGACGTAATCGAACGCGCCGTTCTTGATGGTCTCAACGGCGGACTTCAAATCAGGGAAGGCGGTCATCATGATGACCGCGACTTCAGCATCGAGCTTGTGGATTTGGGCGAGAAGTTCCGTTCCGGTGGCGTCGGGCAGGCGCATGTCGAGCAGCACCACGTCAACGCTGTGCTGATTGAATAAACTCATGCCGTCACGGCCATTTTCCGCAAGCAAGGCGGCAAACGCATTTTTCTTGCAGAAGGATGCCAGAGATTTCCGCATGAGAGCGTCGTCTTCAATTATCAGGATGGTGGCGCTCATAGTACTCTTGGTTGATGAACTCACTTTCTACTGTTGATTCAAGAGTGTTGGGTTAGCGAGAAATGACAGTCCGGTACTTTTGACAACCCTCACTGCAAAGCACGTCAGGAATAAGGCAGCGTAATGACAAAAGTCGTGCCTGCACCCACCTCGCTTTCCAGCCGAATCTGTCCCCCGTGGCCGTCGATAATCTGTTTCACAATCGCAAGCCCGAGGCCGGTGCCGCTGGGCTTGTCTGAGAAAAATGCGTCAAAGATACTGTCGAGCTTGTCGTCAGCAATGCCGGCGCCGGTGTCGCTGACAGTCAACTGCAGGCCAGGCGCGGGCTCCCGCACTTCGGCGCCGGCGATGGTGATGGCGCCGCCATCCGGCATGGCATCAAAGGCATTGACGCAGATGTTCAGCAGCACCTGTTGCAGTTGAATCGAGTCCAGCATCGCTTCCGGCAGAAGGTCGAGATTGCGCAACTCCAGGGTGACGTTCCTGCGCTCGGCCTCTTTCTGGATCAACAGTTTAAGGTGTTGCACAACATCCACAAGCTTGCACGGCTGGCGCGTGATGGCTCTCGGCCTGGCGTACTTCGAGAATGTTTGCAGAAACTCCCCAAGTTGATCAATTTCGTTCTCCACGCCGGACAAATAAGTGCGCTGCTCGCTGTCTTCAATTTCGTCTTCCAGCACCTGAATGGTGGTTTTCATGGCTGCCAGCGGTTTGGCGACTTCATGGATGACGCCGGCCGCAAGCAGCACCTGGGAGGCGAGTCGCTCTTTCTCGGCGCTCTGTTTCTGCAGATCGCGTTCGCGCTGCACGGATTCCGTGATATCCAGGTGCATGGCCAGCAAATGACTGACCTCGCCATCGACATCAACCACCGGCGTGGTAATGACCTGAAATATGCGTTCGGCGCCGTGGGGGGGGGGGCCGGGGGCCCCCACCGATACAACCCCCCCCAAAGTGAA
>JAJDAF010000055.1 GCA_029261995.1 Candidatus Zhuqueibacterota bacterium | reverse complement strand
AAGTGCGGCAATGCGGCCAGTACGTCTTTTGGCGCAATGAAGCGCGCCTGAAAGGCTATGCCAGCCACTATTTCAGAAAAGCACGCGCCGCCGCAAAGAGATCATCTGCCGGCAGCTCAAGTAACGCTGAATAAGCGGTTCCCGGCGACTCCTTCCCTTCGGGGCCTGCAAAGGCCCCGCAGGAAGGGTCAAAACCCCGCAGGAAGGGTCAAACCCCCGCAGGAAAGGGTCAAAACCCCGCAGGAATGGGTAAAACACGCGCAGGAAGGGTAAAATACCCGCAGGAAGGGTAAAATCTCCGCAGGAAGGGGCACAGCAGCCGCAGGAAGTGTTAATGTTCCCCGGGAAGGAGTCAAAGTCTGCAAGGAAGAGTCCGGCTTTTCCTCCGCCCACCATCGCACCATCAATCTTCTATCTTCTATCTTCTATCTTCTATCTTCTATCTTCCATCCTCTATCTTCTAGCTATCCACCAAAAACCCTGTCTTTGCAACAATAATCCTTGACAGACGGCCTACAGACACCTATCTTCTAGCAGGTTTCCGTTGATTCTCCCGTTTCTCAGCCCTTTTTGCATGTGTGACATCCGCGGGAGAAGCTTCTTGATGGTGGCATGAGCAAGGAGGGGTTCGGTGAAGCAAACAAGTGAGTGGGATGGGATATAAAGATTTACATGATTCACCCTTTGACGAAAGCACGATTGCCAAGTTGGAGATTTTTCAGGATTATGCCCAGGCCTGGATTCCAACTTTTGTAATGCAGGATCATGTGCTTGAAATCCACATTTTTGACTTCTTTGCCGGAACAGGTTATGATAAGAATGGTATTCCCGGAAGCCCAATCCGCATATTGACTAAAATTCAAGAACAAAAAGGCTATTTGTTTCAGAAGGAAGTGAATGTCGTTCTCCACCTCAATGAATTCGAACCCACAAAGAAGAAACAACAGAAATATGAACAACTCAAAAGGTCATGCTCGGAATTCATGGATAAGGATACGAGTCTGTCGAACAGAGTGAAAATCAGATACTACAACGAAGACTTTGAAACACTATTCCCCAAATTGTTCTCAGATATTGAGAAACATCCTTCTTTGGTTTACTTGGACCAAAACGGAATTAAATTTCTATCCGAAAAATACTTCTTAGAATTAGAAAAAACGTCACGAACCGACTTCCTTTATTTTGTTTCATCTTCCTATTTCTGGCGGTTTGGGGAAAGAGATGAGTTTAAAGTCCATTTGGATATTGATATGGAGGTCGCAAAAGGGCAGGGCTACAAACAGATCCACAGGACCATAACCGATCACTTAAGAAAGAGATTGCCAACAGGCACCAAACTGAAATTATATCCGTTTTCCTTGAGAAAGGGAGCTAACATACATGGAATCATTTTTGGAGCATCACATCCAAGAGCAGTAGACAAATTTCTTTCAATTGGGTGGAAGCGCAATGGAGAAAACGGCGATGCGAATTTCGACATTGATGATGAAGCTGGAAAAGCTCAATTGAACATGTTTGAAGGTCAAAAACTTAGTAAGATTGAGAGCTTCAAAAAAGAAACCAAGAACCGACTACTAAGCAAAGAGATTGCTGATAATGCTGAACTATTGGATTTCACTTATGGTGCAGGGCATATTCCAAAACATGCGGCTGATTGCGTAAGAGAACTTAAGAATTTGGGAAAACTGACATATGATGGGAGGTCTCCGCTAGTTACTTATGACAATGTCTATAAGAACAGGAAAAAGAGTCAATACACAATAAATGATTGAATTATGAAAAGAACTAAGATCGAATGGACAGAGGAAACTTGGAATCCGACCACGGGTTGTACAAAAGTTTCTGCCGGTTGTAGATACTGCTATGCAGAGGTCATGGCAAACAGGCTTAGAAGCATGCGAGCACCAGGCTATGAAAATGGTTTTGAATTCTCAGTGATGTATGATAGGTTGGAGCAACCGTTGAAGAAAGGAAAGCCAACCAAATATTTTGTAAATTCCATGAGTGATTTGTTCCATGAAGAGATGCCAATTCAATTTTTGGACAAAGTGATGAGTGTCATTAACCTAACTCCACATCACATTTATCAGATATTGACCAAGAGAGAAGAGGCCATGTTCGATTATTTCGACGATAAGAGAATTCCTGAAAATATCTGGCTCGGTGTCACGGTTGAAAACAAAAGGCATGGTGTTCCAAGAATAGACAAGCTTAGAAGCATCAACGCTACTATTAAGTTCCTGTCCGTTGAACCTTTGTTGGAGGATCTTGGAGAAATTGATTTGACCGGCATTCATTGGGTGATTGTAGGGGGCGAAAGCGGAGCAAACGCACGACCGATGAAAAAGGCGTGGGCACTAAGCATTAAAAGGCAATGCCAAGAGCAAAATGTTGCCTTTTTCTTTAAACAATGGGGGACTTGGGGAGCTGACGGCGTTAAGAGAAATAAAAAGACCAATGGTAGAGTTTTGGAAGGTAAAGAATGGAATGCCTATCCTGAAGTAGCTTAATATGCGGAACAGTAGTGCTCAAGCTCGCCGGATTTGCAAATCCCGTGCCCGTCCCGCTAGGTTATCCGGTGCGAAATCAATAGATTCGGGATTGTATCCCGTAACAAGCAGCTAGACGTGGAAAAACGGATATGCCGAGCAATTACTTAGAACAACTTGTTGCGGAATGGTACGAATACGAAGGCTATTTCATTCGCCGCAATATATTGGTTGGCAAATTGCCCAAAGGTGGTTATGAGTGTGAGCTTGACATTGTTGCATTCCACCCACAAACAAAGCATCTAGTCCATATCGAGCCTACTCACGATGCAGACAGTTGGGCCAAGAGAGAAGAACGGTTTAAGAAGAAATTCAGTGCTGGTCGTAAGTACATTCCAGAAATATTTAAGGGCTTGGATATACCCAAAGAGATAGAGCAAATCTGTTTACTTGGCTTTGGGAGCAATACTAATCATCCAACTCTTGCTGGTGGCAGGGTTGTTACAATCTCTGAGTTTTTGTCTGATATCGTGATGAAGATCGCTGAAACAAGCATCCACAGTAATGCGATGTCAGAAAGTCATCCTTTGCTGAGAACTATACAGTTTATTACTCAAAATCGAAAGTTATTCTCTGAACTGCTTGGACGTATTTGATGTGACAATCCATTTTGTGCAAGGATACACGCACCGGTTGCTCGCAGCTTCGGTGCCAAACTCGGTTCGCGGAACAAATGGATTCGGGATTGTATCCCGTAAAGGGCGGCAACCTGACAACCAAAGCAAGTCTTTCTTGAGAAAGCAGTGGAGAGAGCGCTGCCGACGACCATTCGTTTCTCTGGGTTGAACTTTTGCAGATGATTTGAATCGTTGGGGAATACAATTTCCTTTTCACTGATCCGTGGGAGACTACCTGGCGGGCCAAACACGTGGGCGCCAAATCTCCCACGTGCAGATTGTTTGAGAATGCTAGCGCTAAGTGGAAAATAGTATAGAATGAAACCGCCAAGAATTATAATGCCTATGGCCGGGAAAGGGCAGAGGTTTAAGAATGTTGGTATGATGACACCGAAGCCATTAATTGATGTATTAGGGACGCCTATGATCAAATGGGCAACGAAGTCGTTGAGTTTCTTTGATGAAATCTCACCCGATAACATTATCGCCATAGTTCGAAACGAGGATGTCCAGTTTCATCGAATTGGGGAAAAATTGGATGCTTTATTTCCTGGTATCAGAATCCTTATCGATGAAAACCCACAGGGAGCCGTGACAACAACGTTGGTTGCGAGAGATTATATTGATAGTAATGAACCAATATTGATAATGGATTGTGACATCTACTTCAAAAGCAAACGGTATGAAGCTGTGATCGAAAATTACCGAGGTATTGACGGAGCGATTCCAGTGTTTGATACTGAAGAAGAAAAGTGGAGTTTTTCAACATTTGGTCGCGATTATGTCATTAAGGAAATTATTGAGAAGAAAAAAGTAATTCGACAAAATCTAAGCACTCTTGCAAATGTTGGATTCTATTTCTTTTCTAATGGCAGCGAGTTTATTTATCATGCTAATGAAATCCTTGCGAAGGGAACGAAGATGCATGGCGAGTATTATATCAGTTTAGTTATTGCCGAAATGGTTAGGTCAGGAAAAACAATTGTGGCAGCTCTCTGCGATGATATCTCGAATATGGGGACACCAGAAGATCTCAAGAAGTATATTTCTTCACATACGTAAGTTAGCATACAGTGCTTACCGCCTTAAACTGGATAAAGTAAGATGAAGCAAAAACCTGACGTAGTGATTGCCGCTGCAGCACCACCTCGCCCACAAGTACTTGCACTTTCATCGCAAATTAAATCCGCCGCCATGGTGCCAATTAATGGGAAACCCATATTAGGATGGATTTTGGATAAGCTGGTTAGAGGAAACTTTGAAAATCAGTTAATCCTCACTCCCAAAAATGACAAGCACATCAAAAATTACGTGTCTAACCGGCATTTACCGTGCGATGTGAACTTTTGCGAAGTAGAGCAACAAGATAATCCTAAGGGTTTAGGCCATTCATTGCTAAAAGGATTAAGAGATCAGAAGAGCTTGAACACAGAAGACATTCTGATTGTCTTAGGTCATACTATTCTTAACCATGAGTCAGAAAGCCAAGAAAGGGACGAGTTAAAGTTCGATGAAGATTGGGTAATGTACGGTGTGGTTCAGGAGGAGGTGTCACGCTGGTGCTATGTAGAGACAGATAAAGATAGCTATGTGAAGAATCTTGACGATAAACCACTAACCCGTACATTGCCAGATAATGCGTTGATTGGTTTATATTATTTTCAGGACAAGGACTTGTTGGAGCAATGCCTTGAGCGCACAATTGAAATAGAAAACAGAAGAATTGGTGGTGCATATCAGCTGAGTCCCGCACTGAAGGAATACAACAAAGCAAGAAAGATACGGGCTATTCGTGCAGAAAGTTGGCTCGACTGCGGTAGTATTAACGGTCTAAATCAGAGTCGAAAAAAGTTAATCGCAACCCGCTCTCACAATGATATCAAAGTCGACACGGAACTTGGTGTACTAAAAAAACAGAGCAAACGTTCAGTAGAACTTCATCAGGAATATTCGTGGTACATTAGCATTCCCAAAAAACTCCAAGGACTGGCCCCTCGCGTTATTGACTATATTCCGCGTAAGGGCGAACAGAAAGAATCATCATTAGAACTTGAATATTATGGCTATCATTCTCTCGAAGAAGCTTGGGTTTACCAAGACTTGCAAATGGAAGTTTGGAAGTCGATTTTAAATCATTTGTTCGTGATCACTGAGAGATTTCGAGAGTATAGAGCCGATCTTTCACCAGATAGTTTTAGTGCTCTGTATCATAAGAAAACAGAAGAGCGAATTGAGCAACTAACGCGCTCGAAGCAACAAAGAGACTGGGAGAAGTTGATAACGTACCGGACGCTCTATATAAATAGTCGAAAGGTGGATGGATGGTTATCGCTCAAAGATTCAGTCTTTCAAAGGGCAACAGCCCTCTTTGAGGAAGAGCACTGTACCATTATTCATGGTGACTTGCATCTGGCAAACGTTCTTTATGATTTGGACAGCCGATTGGTCAAGCTAATTGATCCAAGGGGCAGTTTCGGTTCGGCTGGTATCTTTGGTGACTGTAAATATGATTTAGCTAAGCTGAGACATTCAATTCGGGGCGGCTATAACTATATTGTCAACGACTTATTTGAAGCTGATGATAACGGTAATCGAATTGACTTGTACATTCCACGCAGCGAAAATCAAAATGCGATTGCAAATTGGTTTGATGATCTAATAAGTAAAGATTTTGATTTAGATTCTATAAAGCTAATTGAAGGGTTGCTTTTTCTTTCCATGTTGCCATTGCATGCGGACAACGAAAAGCGTCAACTTGCAATGTTCGCTGTAGGAATTGATAGATTGAATGAGGTAATTAATCCTGATCCTAGTACATCTGATGCAAATCAGAATATGAGTCAGATATCTGAAGACAAAAGGGCTGAGGTTATAACTTCGGTGGAGAGAGATATTGCAGAAGTCGAAATAACAATCGAGGAAGAATACCAACATTTCACGCCCGAGAGGCAAGCTAAATTCTTCCAAAAGATACGTACAGCAATTGAAGCATCACCGTGGGAGATCTATATTCTCGAAAAACGTGAGGGGAGCGTCAAACTAAGAATTGCGCTCCCATATGATTTGGCGGAAAAGCTATTGTGGGCACTTAAGAAAGGTGAACTTGGTGAACTGAGGGTGACAGACGTGGAAATCATAGGAGAGAACGCAGCTAAATCAATCATCAACCACAAGCGCGTGAATGGTCATTATGATGTTTTCTTGTGTCACAACCATGAGAATAAAGCAGAAGTAAGAAAGATTGGGCTGCGACTGAAACAGCATGGGATCTTACCTTGGCTCGATGAGTGGGAAATAAGGCCTGGTGAAACTTGGGTGAAAGCACTTGAAGAACAAATTGATTCTGTTAAAGCGGCAGCAGTCTTCATTGGAGATAAGAAGGGCCCTTGGCATGAAATTGAAATTGATGCATTTATACGTCAGTTCGGTAAAAGAAAATGCCCAGTAATACCCGCAATACTTCGAAGTTGTAAAACAGTTCCCGAAATTCCTATCATTATTGGAGCATTTCATTTGGTGGATTTTCGAAAGCGAAATCCTGATCCTCTTTTGCAATTAATATGGGGGATCACGGGCGCGCGGCTAGATAACACATGATTTCCATCGATGCGACATCAGAATTTCAATATTGGAGTCAGATCTGATATTTATAACATGTTGCTGCTTTCTGGCGGGTGGGGCGTGTTGCCGTTAATTACACTTTGTGTTAGTGCAAAGGTTCGTGCAACGAACAAAGCCGATTTGAACTCCCGCGCGCAGCAGAGAAATTTCTTATGCGAGATTGCAAGTTGCATAAGAATGACACCATGAAGCCTGAACATCTACCCTTACTCATACCTCAGCGAATGAACCGGATTTGCCAATGAAGCCTTCACGGCTTGAAAACAGACCGTAACCAGCGCAATGGTAAACGCAAGCAAGCCGGCCAGAACAAAAACACCCGGCCCCAGTTCTACGCGATAGGCAAATCCCTGCAGCCAATTGTTCATCACAAAATAGGCCGTTGGCCAGGCCAGCAGGTTGGCCAGCAGCACCCATTTCGTAAAATCCCCGGAAAGCTTGACGATGATGCCGCCGGCCGTCGCGCCCAGCACTTTGCGAATTCCGATTTCGCGCGTGCGCTGTTCGGTCACAAAAGAAGCAAGACCAAACAAGCCCAGGCCGGCGATCACAATCGCCAGAACAGCAAAGCCCGTGAAGGTCTCACCAAAGCGTTTTTCGGCGCGGTACATGCGGTCGAAGCGTTCCTGTAGGAAGAAGGTGTCGAGCGGCCGTTTGGGCTCAAAACGCTGCCAGGTATCGGCGATGAAGGACATGGTCTGCGGAAGACTTGCCGAGCTGACCCGGAGGCTCAGATAGGTATACCAATCCGCCTTGCTGAACATTACCACCGGACGAATCTGTTCGTGCAGCGAGCGAAAATGAAAGTCCTTGACCACGCCGACAATGGTGCCAGGCACGTAAGTCCATTCCCCGGATTCATCTTTTTCTCCTGACGGGCGGTTGAATGGCCTGCCGACCGGATTGTCCCAGCCCAGGGACTTGGCGGCGGTTTCATTGATGAGGAAGGCAGAGCCTGCATCGGTGGCAAACTCAGTTGAGAAGTCGCGGCCTTGCACGATTTGCATGTCCATGGTTTCGACAAAATGCTCATCGACGATCAGGGTGCGGGCTTGGAAACGCTGCTCTCCGTTCTCGTCAGTATATGGGTAAGTCATGCCCCAATCGCCGCCGCCAAGCAGGTTGGAGGTGACGGAGGCTGCTGTGATGGCCGGTGAGCGCAGCAGTTCGGTCCGGAATGCCGAGACCTCGTGGCGCACCTCGCTGTCTGACAGGCGCAGGACCAGAACCTGCTCAGGCTGGTATCCGAGTTTAGTGCTGGTCACAAAACCGAGCTGGCGGTAAACCACCAGCGTGCCGACGATCAAAGCAATTGAGATGGCGAACTGCAGCACCACCAGAACCTTGCGCAACCAGTTTGTGTTGCCAGCGGAGTTTGCGGCGGAGAGCGGATTGCCGCCCTTCAATATGGCGACCGGACGGAAGCGGGAAAGCAGCAGGGCCGGGTAGGCGCCCGACAAGAGACCAACCACAAGGCCAGTCCCGAGTTGAATCAACAGCAAGCCCGGATCGCGCCACGGGCTGACCGGCAGGGTTTTGCCGCACATCTCCCTGAAATGGGGCAGTGCCAGCTCGACCAGACCGCCGGCTAGAACGACGGCACACAGGCTCACGAAAACCGACTCGCCAATAAACTGGCGGACCAACTCGCTGCGCTGTGAGCCAACCACTTTGCGAATGCCGATTTCCTTGGCGCGCTTGGCAGACCGGGCGGTGGTCAAATTCACAAAATTGATGCAGGCGATGGCAAGAATAAACAGCGCCACCAGGGAAAACAGAGTGACATTGGTGCGGTCGCCGTTGGCTTCAAACTCACGCTGCAGGTGCGAGTCCAGATGGATTGCCGTAACCGGCTGCAGGCTGACCTGGGTATTGCGCATTCGGTCCTCGCCAATTCGGTCCACAATGAACTGATGCACTTTGTCCGTAATCGACTCGAGCGGCGTAAGTTGGCGCAGAAGCAGGTAAAGATGAAAATTGCTGACACGCCACTCAGTTGTGTCCCAGTTCTGGTAGCTGGAAAATGGCAGCAGGTAGTCGAAATGCATGTGGGCGTTTTCCGGCACATCCTGCATGATCGCCGTGACAATGCGGGTGTCGTTGGCATCCAGCGTCAGCAACTGACCGATTGGATCGCTATCGCCAAAATACTTTTTCGCCAGCTTCTCGGTCAGGACGATGCCGTCAGGATTGTCCAAAGGCTTTCGGCTGTCGCCGCGCAGAATCGGGTAGGTAAACACCTGGAAGAGGGTCGAATCAGCATACAGGCCTTCACTTTCAAACGCCTGTTGATCGCCTGCGGAAAAGAGACTGCGGCCGGCGAAGCGGAAGCGCACAAAAGATTCAATTTCAGGGAACCCGGCGGCGAGCGCAGGCCCCCATGGCGCCCCTACCCGGCTGATACCCTGGCCCGGCTCTTCAGTGTCGAGCTGAACCACGCGCACAATGCGGTCGCCGTTGGCGTGAAAGCGGTCGAAGCTAAGCTCGTCCTGGACCCAAAGTAGAATCAGAACAAAGCAGGCGATGCCCGTGGCCAGTCCCAGCAGGTTGATGACCGAATAAGCTTTGTACTTCCAAAAGTTGCGCAGGGATAGCTTGACAATGTTTTTTAGCATAACAGTCACCGTTTGAGATATTCGTCAATTCCTGCACGCGGGAAATCCTTAGCAGGCGCACGGAGCGGAACGTGTTATTGAGTAAGACAGGGGCTAAAGTGAAAAGGTTACTAAATTTGTTTCACTTGTTTGGTTTGGCGGTGCGCGATTTCCGATGAGTTGGCTTGTTGGTTGCATTAAATGGGACTTCTTATTCGTGTGCGGTTAAGTATTCGTGGATTAGACGGAGTCTGTTATACGGCAGTCCCCTCCTTTCGCAAAGGAGGGACAGGGATGATTTGAATTCAGGCAAATTGTCATGGCAGACAAACCCCTCCTGTTCTCCCTTTGACCAAAGGCAGAGACTTACCATCAGATTTCTGGAAGAAACCAGTACTGCTTTTCCGTTCTCTAGCTTGACATTTCTATGTAAGAAAACCTGGGAGGACACTTTGGAATTAACCCTGACGAACCTGTACCTGTTTCCGGTCTCGATACTGATCGCGACCATCGCCATGGCAAGTGGCATTGGCGGCGCTGTATTTTTCTCGCCGCTGTTTATTCTGGCTCTGAAGCTCGAGCCTTCCATTGCCATCGGCGCTGCGCTGGCGACCGAGTTGTTCGGCTTCAGTTCCGGGTTGTACGCCTACGCCCGCCGGCGGTTGATCGACTACAAGCTCGGCGGTGTCCTGCTGATGTTCTCCGTACCCATGGCGGTTGTCGGCAGCCTGAGCGCGGATTTGTTTCCGGCGGTGGTGCTGAAATCAATCTTTGCGGTCGGCATTATATTTATTGGAACGCAGCTCTACTTGTCTTACCGGCAAGAGAAGCGCGAGGAAATCGATGGGGACATCCGGGAACAGGCGGAGACCAGCCATGAATCTCAGCTCACGGCCGCCGATGGCACGACGTACCACTATACCATCTGTGAAAAACCCCAGGGCATGTTCTTCGCCGCAATCGGGGGCGCATTTCTCGGGATGATCTCCGTTGGCCTGGCCGAACTGCAGGAGTACCAACTCGTAGCGCGCTGCCGGGTGCCGTCGCCGGTGGCGGTTGCGACTTCCATCTTCGTTGTGGTCATTTCCGTGCTGCTCGCCTCATTGGGGCACTTCTACAGCTTTGCGACCAGCGCCGATGCCGAATCCATGCAGCGCGTCGCGAATGTCGTGATATACACGATTCCCGGCGTCCTGGTTGGCGGGCAGATTGGACCGCTGATTCAGGCGAAGCTCAACCCGGACGTGGTCAAGGTTACAATTTCCATGTTGTTTGTCATGGTGGGTATTTTTATGCTGGCGACGGTGGTAAACTAGGGCCGGCGCGGTAGCAGAAAGCGCCGCGCCTGCGACACTCACAGCCGCAAAATGCAGGTGGAAATTATGTAGGACGAAATCGAGCAGACCTATTTGCATTTCAGCCCCCTATTGCCTATCATTGCACATGCCCGAAACCGGCCCAAAGCTGAAACCAGCAGCCAGCCCGCCATCAGAACCCTCTGACGGCGAGCTTGTCCGGCGCATCATCGACTCAGATGAGCCTGGGTTTAAAGCGCTTTATTATCGCTATTATGAGCGTCTGTTCAAATTCATCTGGCGCCGGGTGCAGGAAGACGAAGCCACAAAAGATCTCATTCAGACGCTCTTTATTCGGGTTTGGAACGGGCGGGAACGGCTCGACCCGGCGCAGCCCATCAAGGCCTATCTCTACCAGATCGCGACCAATCTTGTCATCGACCATTTCCGCCAGAAGGGGCACAGGCAGGCCTTTTTTGAAGACGAGGCTGTTGACGAGCCCGGTGAGGAATTCAACCCGGAGTTTGAACTCGAAGAGGAAATCGATCTGGCAATCTCGCGGCTGCCTGAAGCCGTCAGAGCCGTGTTTAGGCTCAGTAGAATGCAAGGGATGAAAAACGCTGAAATCGCCGAAGAGCTTGGGATTTCAATCAAGACGGTCGAGGCGCGAATGACGAAAGCGTTTGTGCTGTTGCGAGACTATTTGAAACCGCTGCTGCTGATATTCTTGTTTGCTCAATAGCAGCCGAAGCCTGGTATTTCTCCGTAATTGATGTCATCGGAGCATTGGCGGACTTGAACAGTCGATAAATCATCGATTGTTCAAGATGTATTACATAATTGGAAATGGCTGATAATGAATAAGGAACAAGCCCTTGCGGTTTTTGAAAATTTCAAGATCCGCAGAATTTATGATGGGAATTCCGAAACATGGTATTTTTCAGTGGTTGATATCATCGCAGCGCTGATTCTGCAACCGGATTATCAAGCTGCCAGAAATTACTGGAAAGTGCTGAAAAACCGGTTGAAGAAAGATGGGAGTCAAACGGTTACAAATTGTAACCGTTTGAAAATGGTCGCTGCCGACGGCAAGATGCGACTGACTGATGCTGCCTCACCCGAAACACTACTGCGGATAATTCAATCTGTCCCAAGCCCAAAAGCTGAACCAATCAAGCTTTGGCTCGCAAAAGTAGGCTACGAACGCATTCAGGACATGAGCGACCCGGGACGTTCCCTTGACCGCGCCCGGGAATACTGGAAACAGCACGGGCGCAGCGAAAAATGGATTCAGCAGCGGATGATGGGTCAGGAGACCCGCAACAAGCTGACTGATTATTGGAACGAACATGAGATCGAGGGCGAAAAAGAATACGCGATTCTGACCAACATCATTCATCGGGAATGGAGCGGCGTTTCAGTTAAAAAGCACAAGGCTATCAAAGGTCTGAAAACCCAGAACCTGCGCGACCATATGAGCGAAGCAGAGCTGATTTTCACCGCCCTGGCTGAACTCTCTACCCGCCAGATTGCTGAAAGCGTTGAAGCAACCGGTATGGCGGAAAATACGGAAGCGGGCAAAAAAGGGGGAAGAATTTCTAAGAAAGCGCGCCGCGAATTGGAACAGAAAACCGGTAAAAACGTGGTAACCGGTGAAAATTTTCTGCCACCTTCCACACAAAAAGGATTGAAAGGGAATTCCGATGAGGAGTGAACGGCATGAAATCACATTTCTATCGTACATTGCTGTAGAAGATGGGGGAAATGCGTGCTCTTGAAAGGCTGAACATGACCGTGGAGCGTGACGGCTATTGGCACAACCAGACGCTTCACACTCTACGCTCCACGCTCTTTACCGGTTGAGAGTTTGAAATTTTGTATATTTTTTTCTGAACACCATAGGGTATTGTCATTTCCATTCGTATCCGCTAATGAAACGCAGAGAACAATGTAACGGAAAACTCAGGGCCCGGGCAGACCGTCGCAAAGGGACGCGTAAAATAAACGGATTATGAATCAGACTTAGAAAGGATGACGATGATGAAATCACTGAACACCCTATTTCGATTGACCGGCGTCGCTTTGCTTGCGTTGGCCATTGGCTGCAGCAGCGACGACAACGGCGTGAGTTCCAACGACGAAGCCTTGACCTTGTCGCAGGAAGAGTTGGAGAATGAAGCAACAGCCAGTTTCGAGTATTCAAGCTACGATGCCGCCGGCGTCGATCCCATCGACAAAGATGCTATTTTTTCCGTGGGTTGGGGCAAATTCTACAACCCCATGGATGAAGAAGTGCAGGAGCGCAGTGACGCCTTCGCGGTTGCTCCTGATCTCGAGAGCGACAACGATGGCTTTCGCCCAAGATTCGGTGGCTTTGACATGGGAACCGTGACCTTGAACTACGGCAGCGAGTCGCTCGAGCTGTTCAAGATTGAGCTGCGCAATGGCGGTGTCTTCTACAACTATGGCAAAAGACGGCCCGGCAACCCGCGCGGCATGCTGCACGACGACGAAGGCGAAGTAAGTGAGGCCATTCCATACCTGCCGGGCGAGACTTATCGCTTCGACGCAACCGGCTCTGATGTTTTTCCGGCGGCCTCCATGGCAATTACGGCGTCCACGGAAGCGCTGCAGGTAACGAGTCCCACCAGCGATGCTCAGCTCGACTCGACCGCCGGTTTGGTGGTGGCGTGGCAGGGTGGCGAGGCCGGCCAGGCGTTGATGGTCGGACTGGTACCGCTTCTTGACCGCGCATCTTTCGAGCGCGACCACGGCCGGCGCGGTGGCGGCCCCCCAAACGGTGGTCCTAATGGCGACCCCAACGGCGACCCCAACGGTAACCCGGGCGGTAATGGCAACGGCTTCGGCGACCGTTTCTCTGGCGGACCGGATGGGCGAGGTGGTGGCCATGGTGATGGTGGTGGCCCAGGACATCGCGGCCCGGGACGGAATCCGGACCTGCACTTCAGATATCTTGTTGAGGACAACACAGGCAGCTTCACTGTACCGGCAGAGGATATTGCCAAGCTGCTCAGCCACGATGGCGTGCTGGGTGTGCTGGTGCAGGTCATGCAAATGACCACCGTGGAAAGCACGGACGACACTAACTATGCGATTCAATTGCGCGCAGGGGATGCAGTGCAGTTGAGTATCTCTGAATAACCAAACGTGAGTGGCTGGGAAGCGGTTTGCATGCTTCCCGGCCACGACTAATGACATGAGTGAAGAAGCTTACAAAACCTTGATTATCAAGCATCTCCTGGGTGAAGCCACATCGGCCGAGAACCAGGAGCTTGAACATTGGCGCACTGCGTCAAGCGAAAACGAGAAGCTCTTCACCGATTTTGCCAGAATCTGGCGGACTTCCCCCAAAACAGAACCGGCGCGCCTTCCCGCAATTGATACTGAGTGGCTTGAGCTTGCCAGCGAACTGCATTTCGAAAGCCAGCGACCGGCCAGGGTTGTTGGCCTCACTGATCGCAAAAGAACGTGGGTCCAGCCCTGGCGCAATGCGCGCTATCTGGCCCTGGCTGCGAGCGTGCTGCTGGTACTCTTCGCCTCACTGTTTTACAACAAATTCGCCCCGGAAGACGGCCGGGTAGAACTTACTGCCGGAGTCGGAGCACAGGAAATTGTCGAATTACCCGATGGCTCAACAGTGCGCCTGAATTCGGTCAGTCAGCTCTCCTACCCGGCCGGTTTATCTGATGACGAGAGAGTGGTCGTTGTTAGGGGCGAGGCCTTTTTCGAAATCGCCAAAGATGGCAGACCCTTCATCGTTGAAACGGAAAACGCGCGCGTCCGCGTGCTCGGCACTGTCTTCAACGTCTGGGCCAGGAACGGGGAGACGCGGGTCATCGTGCAGGAAGGCCGTGTCGCCGTAAGACCCCGCGAAAGCGAGACACCGGCATCGCTGGAATTGACCGCCAATCAGATGGCGGTGTGTTCCGGCGAATCGCTCTCCGGTGCGCCGGTCAGTGTCGATGCCGCGCACCGGCTTGGATGGCTCGAAGGAAAAATCGTTTTCAGCAAAAGTCCGCTGTCGGAGGTGATTGCCGAGCTGCAGCGACGCTACCAGGTCAAGATCAGATTATCGGCGGCGTATCTGGAGCAGGAAACGCTGACCGCCACTTTCAACCAGAAGCCCATTGCCGAAGTCATAGAATCGCTCTGCCTGGCCATGCACCTGCGCTTTACCGAGGATGGCAATAGCTTCACGATTTACGCAATCGACTGACGTAGCATGACAAGATCTCTCGCCGCACTTCTGGCTTTGACTCTTCTGTTCGGACCCGCCAGGGCAGAAATGCCCGACCTCAAAACAGTATCCCTGCATTTGCCTACGACAACTCTGGCGGCCGCCCTGCAGTCAATTGCTGATCAGGCAGATATTGATCTTGTCTATTCCGATGCCGCCGTTGACAGCCTGCTGGTTTCGGCTGATTTCAACAACCTGCCGGTTGACAAAGCCCTGCACCATCTGCTGCGCAGGACTTCTATCTCTTTTGAGAGAAAGTCGCGCGGAGAGTTTGTCCTGTTTCTGAAACTCGGGGTGTTGAATATCGATGTTTCCGGGCTGATTGTGGACGCCGTGACCGGTGAGACGCTGCCGTCGGCCAACGTCGCTCTGCTCAACAGCAGCCGCGGGACATCTTCGAACCTGCAGGGTCGATTTGTTCTGCCATCCATGCCTTTCACCGACTGCTCGCTGAGAATCAGCTACATCGGCTACGCCGACCAGACCCTTCTCCTGCAAAGCAAAGAACTGGCCCAGCCACTGCACATTGCCATGCGGCAACAGACGCTAGTGGGTGAGCCGGTAACGGTGCAGCCGCAAAACTGGGAACTTGCCGAGGTTGGAGATGGCGCTGGGGAAGTCGCTCTCGCGCCTGAAAACGTAGCTCTGCTGCCGCTGGTTGGGGGCAGAGATGTCTTGCGCTCGCTGCAGCTCTTGCCGGGCGTCAGCAGCAGCCAGGGCACAGCGGAGCTTTTTGTGAGAGGCGGCACGCCATCTCAGAATCTCGTTCTGTTCGACGGCATGACGCTCTACCATCTGGACCATTCGTTCGGCTTTTTCAGCGCCTTCAATTCCGATGCCATCAAAGACGTGCGGGTTTTTAAGAGCGGCTTTCCCGCGAAGTATGGCGGCAGGCTTTCCGGCGTCATGGAAATCACCGCCAAGTCCGGCGATTTCAAGCACCCCAGGCTGCACGTCGGAGCCAACCTGCTGAGTGGCCAATCGGTACTCGAGTTGCCGTTCGCGGGAAACGGAGCCTTGCTGCTGTCGCTGCGGCGCTCCTATTCCAGCTACATCCTTAACGACCTCTATGACCGAAATTTCAACGCCTTCACCAGCTCAATTCCGAGAAGGCAGGCTCCCGGCTTTGTGCCCGGGCCGACTGGTGTGCCTTCCGAGGTCGATCCCAGTATTGCTTTCTACGATGTGATTGGCAAAGCCAGCCTGGCGCCAGGCCGGCGCGACAATCTGACCACAAGTTTCTATGCCGGCAAGGATAACCTCGACAGGTTTGAATCGCAGCCCACGCCAGCACAGCGCGGAATGGGCCCGCACCGCAGACAGGAAAGCAATTTCATGAAGGAGGAATCCGCCGACTGGGGTAACCGCGGGGCAAGTTTCACCTGGAATCGTGAGTGGCGCGAAACGCTGCATTCAACAGCCATGATTGCCTATTCGAACTACTCCAGCGACCAGTCCTACTTCGAAAACGCACTGGCGGTGGCGCCGGACCCTCGGTTCTCGGGCCATGCTCCAGCTCCGGATACATCGCCGCCAGATTCCGCTATCTTCGAGCTCAATTCAAGCAATGAGATTGAGGACATCTCGGTGAGATGGGACAACACCTTCAAATTGCATCCTGCTCACGATTTGGAGTTTGGTTCATGGATTTCAAGTACACGGGTTCGCTATTCAAACAGCGGCTTCCATGTTGTCGATGATTTGCGCGAGACTGAGCGTGCGACCCAGCAGGCTTACTACGCACAAGACAGCTGGCGGCCGGGTGGTGGACTGCTGCTGACCGGCGGCCTGCGCGCCACTTATTATGATTTGACTTCCGAATCCTATCTCGAACCGCGACTGAGTGCAAGTTACGGAATTCTGCCTTCTGTTTCACTGAAAGGCGCCTGGGGTCGCAGCCACCAGTTCGTGCGACGCATGCCGAGTTTTTTTCAGTACACGGACGGGCGCGACTTCTGGGTGCTGGCTGACGGCGAGGCCATCAAACCCGGAGCTGCCGAACACCTGGCTGCGGGAACGAAACTCGAGAGCGGTAACCTGCTTTTTGATTTGGAGTTCTACAGAAACCGGCAGGATGATCTGACCGAGGGCATCCCCAGCGTGCAGTATCTGGGAGCCCAGGCCAGATCAGCGATCTTTCATGACAACCACAGCATCAGCCGCGGCTTGGACGCCCTTCTGCAAACAACCAGCGGCCGGTTTTCAGGTTGGATTGGCTACAGTCTCAGCGATACCAAAATCACAGCTCTTGTGGACCGGCGTCTACAGGAATTCCCTGCCAACCAGGACATTCGCCACAAGCTCAATCTGGTGGCCAGCACCACCCGCAACGGCTGGAATCTCTCGGCAACCTGGAGTTACGCTTCCGGGGCGCCTGTTACACAGCCAGAGGTCGAACGCGTGCGCTCGGAAGGCTTCGGGGAAGTCCTGCGTCTGACAGCGCCAGCTCAGTTGAACACCGGCAGGCTGCCCGCCAGCCACCGCTTGGACGTGAGTCTGACCCGAGCTTTTGCGACCCCGCACGTCTACGGCCATCTCGGTTTCTCGATCTATAACCTTTACGACCAGGACAATGTCTGGTACCGCAACTTTGTCTTGCGGGAAGGCGCCGTGGTTAAGGAAGATATCAAGGGGTTGGGGGTGACGCCGACGGTTTCGCTGGATTTGCGGTTGAGGTAGTTCGGCGCATCAGATGGTCACAGTGTTGCGAAACGACTGCGGCTACGGGACGCAAAAGCACTCGGACTTATTCTACATCCCTGCCAACTGAGAAACGACTTCGTAGCGTAGCGAAGCTGCGATAAATCCCAAAGTGCCCATAAAACTCCCCCAACGCAATCCCCAGCAAAACCGGCAAATAAACCGGCCACTCCGGAAGACTGTTCATAATGCTGGCCCCCTGCGGCTTGTCGCACAGGTACATGATGTTTGTACCAAGAATCTGATTTACGATTGCGGCCGGGACAGCCAGGACCACCATCATTGCCAGTGCCTTGTACATACCGGAGTGGGTCGGCCGCAATGGCGTTGTGAGAACAAGAAAGACCGGGATGGCCATGAGCAGCCAGTGGCTCAGGTAATTTTCCACAAAAAATGGGTTCGCCCAGGTGACGGGATTGCTGAGGTAGAAAATGGTGGCCTGGAGACCCGCCGAGATGCCGGCATAGAAAGCAAAATCGAACCAAAATTGTCTGCGCTGAAGTAAAACGAAGCCCAAAATAATGGCGGAGTAGTCGCAAAGATGAACCGGGATCAACGACGCCATTTCGGGTGGATAAATGCCAAACAGCACTGCTGCCAGCGGTTCTGTAAACGGCTGCACAAACATGTAAATGGCCAACCCGACGGTCATGCGGCGACGGGCGGAAGCGCTTGCGTGTTTCGCGGACCAGTACAGCCAAATGACCAAACCCAGGTTTGTGAGCAAAACGGGGGTGAGCATACGGGAGCTTCCGAGCGACCTAGCGCACCGCGCCAGCCAGGGTATCGTGGTGCTCGCTGATCAGTTCGCGCAAGTAGCTGCCGATGGTGTTTGCGCCTTTGAAGCCAGCCTGGATGGCGGCCTTTTCTTCCAAATCGGCAGGAATATCGGCGCTTTCGGCAAAATGCTTGATGTCGCGGTAAAAACCAATCGTGAAGCAATCCCAACGGCTGCCGGCAACTTTTGTGAAGATAAGGTTAGGGTCGCGGCTGATGCCGTTCAGATAGACATTTTCCATTTCGCGCTGCTTGAGTAACTCGGCCTGTTTGCCCGGCAAGGCCACGAACATCTCGACATGGTAGTAGTCGAAGGTTTCGATGGCCCTGGTAAACGTTTCGAACGGTGGGCCTGAAACAAAGAGTTCTTCATGGTGGGCAATGTCATCGTAAAACGAATCGCCATAGGGTTGATCGAAAGAGTGTGACGCACGGCGTTGCGCAACGACTTGCTCATCAAAGTAGGTCTCGAGGCTGCCTAGCGGCAAAATGAACAGAAGATCCCACTGGTCCCCCTGACTGTGCCGCATCAGGTAGGGTTTTCTGATGCCGTACGTTTCGTGCTTCTGGATATCCTCTTTGAGAAGCTCGATGAGGGGCAGCAGCCTGCCGGGGGCGGCGCGAATCAGGGCGACTTTGTAAACCGACTGTTCAGCTCCCAAGGTCTGCAAGCAAAGCAGAACGAAAACGATGGGCAGGAATCTTCTCATTATGGACGCCTTTCTTTTTTCATGCTGGAATGGATGGGTGATGTGTTTCGCTGCAGACCGGGAGATCGCCAGATAAATCTTTCATGGCTGCAGGAAGCTTCTGGGATTCAATCACAATTTCAAGAGGTAGGTCAGTTTTGCCAGCACTGCACGGTCCCGCGTGCTGATACCACCTTTGGTATCCCACTTCTCATTGTAGACAAGGAAAAAGTCACTGCCCGGCGAATGAATGTAATTCAGCAGAATGTTGCTGACAATCCGTTTCGAAAAATGGTTCCACTGAATATAAGTCTTCACGAAGAGATCCGTCGAGAACGAATAGTTGAAGCGGCCACTCAGAATGCTTGTGGTGATTTCACCGTTGTCGAGCGCCACGCGGTTCCAGTCCCAGGCCATGTCGAAGGCAAATTTGTCATTCGGGCGGTATTGCGTGGTCACATCGAACCCCAGAAAGCTGCCACCATAGAAGCTGCCGCCGCCGCCGCCGATGCTTCCCGCAAACCTGCGGCTCATGTCCGACCTGTAGCTGGCGCCGAGCACATTATAGGTGTAGACGCCGGCAGGCACATCGACGCCTTCCAGACTGAAGCCGGCGGTGTTATCATAGTAGTTTATTAGACTAATAAACAAATAGGACTCATCCTTGAAGACGTTGAATATGCTCGGCTGGATGGTGCGGTACTGCAGCTCGTTGTTGTGGTCGGTGATGTATTCGATGTTATAAGAGAGGTGAGTCTGGCGCGTGTTCAGAAATCTTGGGCGCGGACTCACTCCCATCTGCATGCCATATTTTCGGATGCCCTGGTTCCATAGCATGAAACCCATTTCCGGGTTGAAGTTGTCGCCGATATAGGTCGCTGAGCCACTTGCGGAGTAAAGGTCATTTCCCCATGATGCCTCGGCGAAGGCGCTATAGTCGTCTCCTTTTAGCCCTGGCGTTACGGTTCGGGCCAGGTAGCCGCCAAGACTCAAATTATTCTCGAAGGTGAAGTTACCGTCGGCCGCGAACGTGCGGTTGTACCGGCCGCCGTCCTTTGGATCCTTACTCAGCGCCATGAAGCCGACCGTTGAACGGGACAACACGTCGCGCTTGATACGAAATGCCGAATAGTTGGTCTGGGGTACGACTCGCGTCTCGCCTGAAAAATCATCCACAAAAGATGCGTCGTTCGAATAGACATCGAGAAGTCCGATCTCATACTTACCCTCTTTGCCGGTCATCTTGGCGCCTCCGACAATCGGGATCTTCTGGTTACCTGAGATGCCGATGCTGCGGCTAAAAAACAGCAGAGCAAACGGATCCGATGAGGTTCCGTCTCCAATGTTGAACACATCCAGGCCTTCAAGAAAAAAGTCACGTTTCTCCGGAAGAAACAGGTTGAACCGGGAAAGATTGACCTGCTCTTCGTCGGCCTCGACCTGGGCAAAATCGGTATTCACTGTCAGATCGGAAACAAGATTTGAGGTAATGTGAATCTTGGCATCAAGCCCGGCGTCCAGAAGATTCTCAGACGTACCCGCGCCTGTAAAGTCCTTCTGCAGGCCAGCCGTGGAAAAGGGCTTGATCTGGAATCGATCCTCATGTCCGATGTCGCGCAGGCCGTTCAACGTGCCAAACTTCGACACCATGTACTTGCCTGAGTCATCAAAATCGTCGTCTCTGGAAACCGGCGACCAGTAGGACTCTTCACGACGCCCGGGGAGATAGCGCCCAAAATTGATGCCCCAGGTCAAATCACGTTGGTTGTCAAATCGCAAAGTCTGGAATGGGATGGCGACTTCAGCCGTCCAGCCAAGCTCATCGAGATGTGCGTTACTCTGCCAGATACCGTCCCAGTCCCAGTTCAAGTGGGTGCCCTCGGTCTTGATTTCACAGTCTAACTGAGCGCCAAGAGAGTTGGTCGCAAAGTAATAAGCATTGCGCTGGTCGTGAAACGTGTCGATGATGATTTCGACATAGTCATTTTCCGACAGGTCGTAATCCCTGCGCATTTCAGTGGCGACGATATCGTTTGGCGTTTGGTCGAAACAGCGGATGCCGAAGTAGATGTGGCTCTCGTCGTAGGAGATTAGAATGAAGGTAGGCTCAGAGGCAGGCAGGCCCTCGTCCGGTTCCTTTTGCGTGAAGTTGTAGACCACCGCTGCCTGCTTCCACTCGTCCCTACTCAGGATTCCGTCCAGCACCGGCGCTTGTCGAACCGACCGAACGTTCACTTCGTAAGTCAAGCTCTTGCCGCGCTTGGTCCCGCTTGCCCCGGCCTGAACGCCATTGCCCTCTGCAAACAACAATAGCATCAGAACGGCGGTTTGTATCTTCCCGACATGCATGGCATCGCAATAGATTGTTACAGGTAGTTAAAAAAAAGGTAGTCAATTTTCGCGAAAAAGCAAACGAAAAAGAAGTTTTCCACTTGACTCTTAATCTCCTTGGTGGTATATTCTTCGTCTAAATTTTAGGATGGACTGGCAACAATGGCGAGACTTACACAAAAGACAAAACCAACTCAAATTGCTTTCAGCAAGTCGAACTATGTGCTGTTTGTGGTGAGCGCGGCAGTGTTGGTTATCGGCTATCTGGCTCTTGCACAGGGTCCGGTCGATGGTTTCTTGTCACTCTCGCTTGCACCGGTGCTGCTGGTGATTGGCTACTGCGTCCTGATTCCCGTAGCCATCATGTACAGTAGCAAGTCCGAGAAGAAATAGAAGTATCTCGATATGACCACGCATGGGACCGTGGTGTAGCCTGGTTAACACGCCGGCCTGTCAAGCCGGAGATCGCGGGTTCGAATCCCGTCGGTCCCGCCAATTTGTTAAAGCCATTTCATCGATAAGATGTAATGGCTTTTGAATTTAATGTCGAAATCTATCTTGATACTTCACATTATTTTGTTATATTGATTTTTTTGCAGACCTCTGCACCGGTAAGTAGATTGCGGCACGAAAGATGATGGTTTTACGATGAAGTTGATGGATATTCTGACACGCGAGCGAGTAAAAATACCGCTCGAAAACACTGAGAAAGACAAGATCATCGAAGAGATGGTCGAGATCATTGACGATTCGACCAAGCTCAAGAATAAGTCACAGATTCTTAAAGCAGTGCTAGACAGGGAAGCCGTTATGAGCACCGGAGTGGGCGACGAAATCGCGATCCCACACGGGAAGTCAGACGGAGTTGACGACATCATCGCCGCACTGGGCATCACCCGCGAGCCCGTCAACTTCAACTCACTGGATAACAAACCTGTGCGCCTGGTTTGGTTGCTCGTGGGGCCGCAAGACAAGACCGGCCCGCATCTGAAAGCGCTGAGTCGTATTTCCCGACTTATGCACAGGAAGGATTTTCGGGACCGCCTCATCGAGACCATGGAGCCGGATGACATCATGGATGTCATCAATTCGGAGGAAGAGAAGTTCTTTCGTAACTGAATCTCTCTCTGGCCACCCTGGCTTGCCAACAACTGCCCGGCCTGAAGGCATCTCATCTCATCACTTAAAACAATTGATTTCCAAGAATCAGGAAAAATACTACGCCTCCCTGAGCGAGAAGAAGTTCCGAGACCGGGAGCAAAAGTTTCTTGTCGAAGGGGTTCGTTTGTGCGAAGAACTCATCGGGTCAGAGTTGAACGTCGAGGCCGTGGTCCATTGTCCCGACCTAGCCTCCAGTGCCCGGGCTCAAAGCGTCATCGCCCGATTCGGTGAACTCGGAACCCCGGTTGCTGAAGCCAGCCAAGTGACTTTGAGCAAGATTTCCCAGACCATACACTGCCAGGGTGTTCTTGCCGTGGTACACACGCGGCGGTCCGACCTGGAGCATCTCATGAAACAGAAGCCTCAAACGCTGGTGGCCCTCGCCGCACTCAATGACCCCGGAAATCTCGGCACGATTCTCAGGTCAGCCGCCTGGTTTGGCCTCGACGGCGTGCTTATCGGTAAGAATTCCGTTGAAGCGACCAACCCGAAAGTTGTCCGTGGCAGCATGGGGGCGGTTTTCCATCTGCCAATCGTCGAGGACGTCGATGTGCCACAGGCCGTGGTCGATCTCAAACGAAGTGGATATCATGTCATCCTGGCGGACGCCAGCGGAGATACCCCGGTCTATTCTGCCCCCTTTAGCCAGAAAAATGTTGTGCTGTTTGGCGGAGAAACGACTCAGATTGGTTCCGGGATTCGCGACCTGGCGGATATTGCGGTGAGCATTCCCCGCATTGGCCGCGGAGACTCACTGAACGTGGCCGTGGCTGCCGGAATCCTGTTTTCAGAATTGGCCCGGAGAAAAGCAAGTTGAGCGAAGAACGCGAACCCGAAAACCGGGCCAGCCATCCTGAGCTACGAACTATCGTCTTCCTCATATTTGGCAGCTTCCTGCTCTCAGCGATTATAACCCTGACGGTTGGCAAAGCAGTACGACACCTGCAGCTTGTCATTGGCGAGCTTGTGTTGATCCTGCCAACACTTTGGTATCTTCAGAAGAAGAAGTTTGACTTTGTCGTGTGTTTCAGGGTGTCGCCGATCAGCCGCAGAGTCATTGCAGCAGCGGCTGTGCTCAGCATTGCCATCCCGGTTCTAAGCGACGAACTTGACCGTATTGTCTCTACATTTGTCGCGGTGCCACCGGAGTTCGAAACCTTGATCGCGGAAACCATGCGCGCCGAGACGGCAGGGGATTGGCTCGCGCTGATTCTCGGCGCAGTGATTTTTGCCGGCTTCTTTGAGGAAATGTTGTTCAGGGGAGTTCTGCAGAAAGCACTTGAAGCCCGCTTCGAGTTGCCGCTGGCACTTTCCATGTCGGCGCTGATTTTTGCGCTCGTGCACCCATCGGTCTGGATGTTGCAGGTTTTCGTCACCGGCTGCCTTTACAGCTATCTGGCGTGGCGAAGCCAGAGTATCTTGCCGGGAATCGTGCTCCATCTCATCAACAATTTGTTTGCGCTGTTCTATCTCAACCTGGATATCGGCAACTGGGAATGGTACGAGTGGTACGGCCATGTCAATCCCCCTGTTGTGGCGGTCGCCGCCTGCATTGCTTTCTATGCCATTGGCTGGTTCAATCGCCAGTATCCGCTCGACTCGGATTTGGATGCTTAAGTTAATTATTTCTTAAATCTTAGGTTGAGCATGGATCCTCGACGAAATTTGCAAAAGATTCCTTCATAATTTTGATCTTTTCCTTCCGCAAATGCCTCAAATTGTCCATACTATAGTGTAAATTTTTTGGACACCTTTGATTGCGCACCCTTTGTTACCTTACAAATCCATGAAGAAGATCCTGATTCTGAACACAGAGCTTGGGACGCAAATGCAGATCTATCTGGCGCTCTGCGATGCGTACAAGATCGAAATTGCCGAAAATATTGAATCGGTGATGTACTACCTGCGGAAAATGCGCCCGGAAATTTTTTTATTGGATTACAACCTTGAGCAGTTTCAACCTTCAGAGAAAACGGGCGCTGACCTGGTCAAGAAGATCAAGAAGAAATATGGTGACTTGAAAATCATGATGATTCTGGACACGGAAGACCAGGAGCACGAGGACATGGCCCAGCAACATGGCGCCGACGAAATCCTGTTTAAGCCCATCAAAAACCGGAATCTCATTTCTCATATGAGAAAGTTATCTCATCCGGCCACATATTAGGAACGTCCTTAATCCCAACTGACACCTTAGCACGACACCTTCGAAAAACCAAGCGGGATTAGGGGGAGGCCAGTGTTCGCCTAGCGAATGCTGGCCGTTCTATTTTTAGGGGTCTGCGAACCGCTGGAAAGCTTATCCTATTGAATCGAATCGCGCACTCTGATTTTGTGCTTTGCAAATAAATCCTTGTAGCGCGCCAGGTTCGTTTTCATCTCCGAGATTGTCGTATAGTAGCCATAGTTGATGATCGACTTGCGGGAGTCGAATTCCATGACGCCGTGCAGGAAAAGAAACCCTTCCGATGCATTGGGCTGCAGAACGACATAGTCTATCTCAGGGTGCTCCTGCTTGAAGCGTGCAAAGCCTAACTCAAATCGTGTCTGGGTTTCAATGCGCCTGGCCTGGTCGCTAATAAAGCCCATCCCCTTCTGAACCAGGCGTCCACAATTGCCATCAAATGTTGGCAGGAAATCGTCGTGAGTTTCATTCTCTATCGGCACGGTCGGGTTGATGATCACGATGAGTTTGGCGCCATGACGGATGGCAATATCCATGTGAGACACCTGGCCCGTCGAGCCATCAATATAATCCTGGCCATTGATGCGCAGCGGCCTGAAGAAGAGCGGAATGGCTGCCGATGCAGCGACCGCCTTTGAAATCGGCACCGTGTCATCATCTTCACCAAAAACATGGCGGCGCCCGGTATCAAGATTGGTGGCCGGAATGTAGAGCTCCTTATTCAGATTTCTAAAATCGTTGGTTTTGCCCTCGGGATAAAGCACTGCTGCCAGGAACTTGTCGAGGTTGTTTAGGGAAAACAGGCCGGGTGGGCCAAATTCCTGCATGATCGAGAGCAGGTCCATCAGGGTGGCGTGGCGTCTGTTCAACCAACCATACCTGAGCAGACTCGGCAGCCTCTTGAGCATGGGTACGACCGCGCGGACGAAGTCAGCCATGGGCAGGTTGTAGATATTCTTGCGCTTGAAATTGATGGGAGAGTTACGATTCTCAGCGATCGCGGCAAACAGCTCTTTCGGCGTGTATCCGTTCGCCACCATTGCTGCAACGATGGCGCCGGCACTGATGCCGACATAGATGTCGAACTCGTTGACCCTGAAGTTCTCATCAAAAAGGTCGTCGAGTGCCTTTAGGCAGCCTATCTCGAACATCGAGCCTGTGATGCCGCCGCCCGCGAGACACAGCGCTACTTTCGTATTGCGGTTGCTCGTCTTGCTAATGCTCCTTACCATATTTAACAAATTACATCAGGCAAACTGCATCTTGAATATCGGCAAACTTGCCCTTCTTAAATATTCTCGGCGCAATGAATTGTTCGTAACAAATCGGATGTTCAGGGGGAGGATATTGTGTGGCGCCAGGCTGGCGCCGGTAATGCTGTTAGAGTCTGTCAGCAGCCGGCCTTCTCTAGCTCGCGTTTCAAAAACTGTCCTGTATGCGAACGACTGGCTTTAGCGACCTTCTCGGGAGTACCGGTGGCAATGATCAGCCCGCCGCCGTCGCCTCCCTCCGGCCCCAAATCAATGATATGGTCGGCGGTTTTGATGACATCCAAATTGTGTTCGATAACCACGACGGTGTTGCCCTTATCGACCAGCCGGTTCAGCACACCGAGCAGCATCTTGATGTCCTCAAAATGCAGGCCGGTTGTGGGCTCGTCCAGAATGTACAGGGTCTTGCTCGTGCTTACCTTGGAAAGCTCAGTCGCCAGCTTCACCCGTTGCGCTTCTCCGCCGGAGAGCGTCGTGGCCTGCTGCCCAAGATGGATGTAGCCGAGACCCACATCGAACAGGGTCTTCAACTTGCGCTTTATCTTGGGGATGTGTTCAAAAAATTCCAACGCCTCGCTGACCGTCATTTCCAGCACGTTAGAAATGGATTTTCCCTTGTACTTGATTTCCAGTGTCTCGCGGTTGTAGCGCAACCCTCTGCACACCTCGCAACTGACGTAGACGTCCGGCAGGAAGTGCATTTCGATTCTTATCAAGCCATCTCCATGGCAGGCTTCACAACGGCCGCCTTTGACATTGAAGCTGAAGCGGCCCGGTTTGTAGCCACGAATTTTCGCTTCCGGTACAATCGCAAAAAGGTCACGAATATGCGTGAACAAACCGGTGTAGGTCGCCGGATTCGAGCGTGGCGTGCGGCCAATCGGAGACTGGTCGATCTCGATGACTTTATCGATGTTCTCGATGCCGGTGATCTCGGCGTAGTCGAGCGGCAGCGCCTTGCTGCGATAGAACCGGCGCGCGAGTATCTTGTAGAGAGTCTCGTTCACCAAAGTGCTTTTACCTGAGCCTGAGACTCCTGTCACGCAGTTGAAAAGCCCCAGCGGCAACTTCAACGTGAGGTTCTGTAGATTGTTGCCGGAGGCCTTCTTGAGGGTCACAAACTCACCATTGCCCTTGCGGCGCTTCGTGGGGACCGGGATGCACATCTTGCCGGAAATATATTGACCCGTCACCGAGCGTTCGTTTTGCGCGACTTCCTGCGGCGTGCCGGTCGCGACAATCTCGCCACCGTGAGCGCCGGCGCCGGGACCCAGGTCGAGAAGGTAGTCGGCGGATTCCATGGTCTCCTGGTCATGCTCGACCACGACCACCGTATTGCCCAAATCGCGCAACTGCAGCAGAGTTTTTAGCAACCGCCGGTTGTCGCGCTGATGCAAACCGATTGAGGGCTCGTCGAGAATGTACAGCACGCCGACAAGCTGCGAACCGACCTGCGTCGCCAGCCGGATTCGCTGTGCCTCGCCGCCGGAAAGCGTGCCGGCGCTACGGTCCAGAGAAAGATAGCTCAGGCCGACATTGACCAGAAAACCGAGCCGTTCCCGGATTTCCTTCATCACCTGGTGGGCGATTTTCTGCTCGCGCTCGGTCAGTCTTATCTGCTCAAAGAAGGCAAAGCACTTTTCAATCGAAAGTCCTGTCACCGCCCGCAGATTCTTGTCGCCCACGCGCACGGCTTGAGCCTCCTTGCGCAGCCGTCCGCCATCGCACTCGGGACAGCGCTTGACGTTCATGAAGCCTTCGATCCAGCTTCGGATGTAGTTTGACTCTGTTTGCTTATAGCGCCGCACGAGGTTCGGAATCACGCCCTCGTAGGTGCTGGAGAACTCGGCGTTCATTTTGCGCTTTTCACGCTGGTAGACAAAGCGGATTTCCTCGCCGTTTGAACCGTGCAGTACAACCGCCTGATGCTGTGGCTCAAGTTCTTGCCACGGCTTGTTCATGTCAATCGCATAGTGCTCGGCCACCGCCTCTAATTGATTGAAGTACCAGCCTTCCCGGCTCTCGTTCCAGGTGGCAATTGCACCGGCGCGCAACGACCGGGTCGCATCCGGAACCACCAAGTCGGGGTCAACTTCCATCTTGGTGCCCAGGCCGTTGCATGTCTGACAAGCGCCGTACGGGCTGTTGAATGAAAACATGCGCGGCGCCAGCTCTTCGTAGGAAATACTGCAATCAACGCAGGCAAAATGTTCGCTGAAAAGAAGACGGGTGGACTCGCCGTCGGGATCCTTACTCAACACTTCAATCAGCACAATTCCGGTGGCGATGTGCAATGCGGTTTGCAGGGAATCCGCCAGCCGGGTGTCGATCTTGGGATCGACCACCAGCCGGTCCACGACAATTTCGATGTCATGCTTCTTCTTCTTGTCGAGCGCGATTTTTTCTGAAAGATCGTACATTTCGCCATCGACGCGCACGCGCACAAAGCCGTCCCGGCGCGCTTCGTCAAACACGTCTTTGTACTCGCCTTTTCGACCGCGCACAACCGGCGCCAGGATTTGGATTCTGGCGCCCTGCTCGAGCCCGAGAATCTGGTCGACCATCTGCTGCACGGTTTGCCGTTTGATGGGCTTGCCGCAGTTATAGCAATAAGGCTTGCCGATTCTCGAGAACAGCAAACGCAGATAGTCATAGATTTCCGTGACCGTGCCTACGGTCGAGCGCGGATTCTGGCTCGCTTTGCGCTGCTCGATGGAAATCGCCGGCGACAGGCCTTCGATGTAGTCAACGTCAGGCTTCTCCATGAGGCCGAGAAACTGCCTGGCGTAGGCAGAAAGAGATTCAACATAGCGGCGCTGCCCCTCCGCATAAATTGTGTCGAATGCCAGAGATGATTTCCCAGAGCCGGACAAGCCGGTTATGACAACCAGTTTGTCCCGCGGAATCTCGACGTCGATGTTCTTGAGGTTGTGCTCGCGGGCACCTTTGATGATGATTTTGTCTGACAGCATAGCGGCAATTCACTAACTTATTGGACTGAAGTAGATGGTGAACATTCGTATTCTAGAAGAAGCAATATACGAAATTGCCTCCGTCATTTCAAAAGCAAAAATTCTGTAATTTTTTGCCGGAGGCATCAACGCGGAGTTCGCCGAAAACGCGGAGTTGCGCATAGAATAGAATTGGATATCTATCTGATGCAATGAAGTGTCATGCGTTTGCTTGGGAATCTTGTACAAAGCGATTCGTCTTTCTCTGCGGTCTTTGCGACTCCGCGTTGAGAAACCTTTGTCCCTATATTAACAACTACTTCGTGCCTAGCCTAATACTCGTAGCCATCATTGCGAGGCGTTGTTTGCCGAAGCAATCTCTATGTCCAAGTGGAGAAACCCAAATGAACCGCAACAGCGTTCTCCTTATCCTTGCCCTGCAGATGTTTGCGGGCAAAACCCTGTTGGCGCAGGGAATCCAGGCCAGCCCGACACGCCCATCTGCATCTGACAACGCTTATTTGACGGCGCCAGGCTGGCTCGAACTCGAAGCCGGACTGGCGTTGACGGACAACGGCTGGACCCTGCCGACCCTGCTTAAATTCGCCACTTTGGAAAGACTGGAATTCGGCTTTCTCATGAACGGCTTGCTCGACCGGTTTGATGCGCCCCGCGGCACCGAAACTGAAGTCGGCGATCCCGGTGGGCAGGCCAAATATCAATTCCTGAACGACACCTGGGGCGCCGTGGCAGGGGTAGCCAGGGTGGACTTTCTCGGTGGCGGCGACACCAGACTCACTGCGTACTCCGTGCTCAGCTACCAGCACACGGCTTTCCAGATGGACCTCACGCTCGGGGGCTCCGACGTCGATCTCGGCAGCAACCGGGCCGAGACCTTTTTCTACGCCATCGCATTTTCGCCAAAATTGCAGGGCAAAACCGGTGGCTACCTGGAGTTATTTGGGGAACAGAGCGACGGCGCCAGCGCGTTCTCCCTGGACGTTGGCTTGACCCGCCCGATTTCACCACGTTTGGTTGCGGACATCGCTTTTGCATTTGGCCTGACGGACGATGCCGCCGATTGGGTGCTGCAGGTGGGATTTACCGGGACGTTGGTGAATCTAAAGTCTGGGGGGTAAGCTTCTACAAGTCATTGTTTGTCCAGTTCCCAGGGTATCTACCGTTTGGAGCTACCCTGGGAACTCGTCTGCAACCGAAATCTGCAAAACTACCGAATCTTCTCCGCCACCGTTTTCGCCTGCACAAACAGCAGCAGGTAGTCGCGGCCGCCGGCTTTCGAGTCCGTGCCGGACATGTTGAAGCCGCCGAACGGGTGGCCGCCCACGAACGCACCGGTGCACTTGCGGTTCAGGTAGAGGTTGCCGGCATGAAAAATCTGGCGGGCCTTGTTGAGCTTGGCGCGATTGTGCGAGTAGACCGCGCCGGTCAAACCGAAATCCGTGTCGTTGGCGATTTCAAGGGCGTGGTCGAAATCGCGCGATTTTATCACCGCAAGAACGGGTGCAAACACTTCTTCCTGCGCCAGCCTGGCTTTCGAGTCGATGTCCGCGATAATCGTGGGCGGCACATAGTAACCGTTGTCCGGCCCGGCTTCGCCGCCGAGCAGCAGCCGGCCTTCCTGCTTGCCGATTTCAATATATTCCAGGGTCTTTTTCTGAGCGGCGCCGTTGATGACCGCGCCCATGAAATTGCCCTGATCTTCCACCGCGCCCATGGTGATTTTCTTGCTGCGTTCCACCAGCTTTTCAAGAAACTCGTCGTAGACCGAAGCATCGACAATGGCGCGCGAGCAAGCCGAGCATTTTTGACCCTGGAAACCAAACGCGGAAGCTGCCACGCCGTCCGCGACCTCATCCAGATCAACTTCGCTATCGACGATGATGGCGTCTTTGCCGCCCATCTCGGCGATGACGCGTTTGATCCAGATTTGGCCTTCTTGTGGCGTCGCCGCAAACTGGTTGATGCGCAAGCCGATTTCCATTGACCCGGTGAACGAGATAAATCGAATCTTCGGATGCTTGACAATGCCATCGCCGATCACCGCGCCGCTGCCTGGGATGAAATTCAAGACCCCGGCCGGCAAACCGACTTCCTTCATGATTTCAACGAGTTTGTAACCGATGGTTGGCGAGTCGGTGGCCGGTTTCAGGACTACCGTGTTGCCGGCCACGATGGCGGCGGTGGTCATGCCCGAAAGAATAGCGAGAGGGAAATTCCACGGTGGAATACAGGCGCCCGCGCCCAGAGGAATGTAGAACATCTCATTCTTCTCGCCGGCGATGGGTGTGAGTGGCTGCTCTTCGGCGTAACGCAGCATTTCGCGGCCGTAGAACTCGAGGAAGTCGATGGCTTCCGCCGTGTCAGCATCGGCTTCTACCCAATTCTTGCCGGTTTCATAGATCATCCAGGCGTTGAGTTCGAATTGCCGGCGACGCATGACAGCGGCAGCCTTGAACAAATACTCGGCACGCTCGGCCGGGGCCACGAAACGCCAGGTTTCAAACGCCTTGTTGGCAGCCTGAATGGCCTGCTCGGCCTGGTCTTTGCCGGCCTTGTGGAAACTGCCCACGACCTGGTCTTTCTGGCAGGGGTTGTATGATTTGAAAATGTCTCCGGTTTCGACGTCCCGGCCGTCGATATGAAGCGGGTGCACGCGATCAAACTGGCCCTTGACTTCATCCAGCGCAGCTTGTTGTTTTTGACGATTTCCGTCTACTGAAAAGTCAGTCAGGGGGTGGTTCTTGAATTCTGAAGCCATATTCAGCTCCTCCACATTTTAAAGTCGTACATGTTGGCAAATAAGCCCGCTAAGATAGGCAATTGATTGCGGTTTTTCAATACCAATGTGGTGTGTTTCGGAATTTTCTAAGAGCTGGATGAAGATAGAGAATAGAAGATGGAGGACGCGAATGGCGGCAGCCAGCCAGTTGGGTCCGGTAGGCAGAATCCAGTTGATTCTGAGTGCGGAAAACGTTAGTTTTAATGGCGCTGTGCCGAGCATTACCAAGTCAGGGATATTCTCACGAGCACTCTTGAGTTAATGATTGGCTGATTTGCTTGGCAAAGCCGTTCCGGCTGCTTTTGTGGCAGGCGAATTCCGATTCTCGAATTACCATTTCTCAATTCCTGAATAGCCATTTAGTTAGGCAGATAATCGAAGTCCGTTTTCAATCCATTATGGAGTAGAGGTACGATCATGGATGTGAGTCAAAGTCAAAAAACATTCAAAGTCGCTGCTGCTCAGGCAGCCCCAGTTTTTCTCAATCGCAAGGCAACTGTCGAGAAAGCCTGCGATTTAATCGCTCAAGCCGGCCGGGAGGGCGCCAAACTGGTTGTGTTTCCGGAAGCATTCATTTCGGGCTATCCGGACTGGGTGTGGGTCGTTCCGAATAGCCATGGTGCGGTTTTGAATGAGCTGTATACCGAGTTGGTGCACAATGCCGTGTCTATTCCGGATGAGACGACACAAAAGCTCTGTCAGGCTGCAAAAAGCGCCAAGGTTCACGTTGCAATGGGGATGCACGAACGCAACGTCGAGGCAAGTAACTCAAGCCTGTATAACACCCTCTTGTTCATCGATGCGCATGGCAACATCATGGGCAAACGTCGCAAACTGATGCCAACCGGTGGCGAGCGTTTGATTTGGGCGCAGGGAGATGGTAGCACCTTGGATGTGTTTGAGACCCCATTTGCAAGACTGGGAGGCCTGATTTGCTGGGAGAATTATATGCCGCTTGCCCGACAGGCAATGTACGCCGGCGGAACACAAATCCTCGCTGCCCCCACGTGGGACAAGAGCGACAATTGGCTCCTGAGCTTAAGGCACATTGCCAGAGAAGGTGGCATGTTCGTTGTCAGTTGTTGTATGGCCATTCGGATGGAAGATATTCCGGATCGCTATGAGTTCAAGAAAGCCTATCCCGAAGGTAGAGAGTGGATTAATTCCGGGAATAGCTGCATTGTCAATCCGAAAGGTGAGTTTATCGCTGGTCCGCTTGAGATGAAAGAAGACATCATCTATGCCGATATTGATCTCGATCTTGTCACCGCTTCAAAAAGGATGTTTGATGCTGCCGGTCACTATGCCCGGCCGGATGTTTTCAAGTTTGAAGTCAATCGCGAGCCAAATTGAACAATAACTTCCTCTTGATTTATGTGTAGCGAAGCTCAAATCGTGCTGACCTCCCCATGGGGAGGTCGGCAGCTACTGAGCGCTGCCAATACGTTGCGTATTCACGCCTTCGTCTGCCTGTTGCCGGCTTTGATTTTCTTCTCCTGCCAATCGAAAGAAACAGCTTCAAAGACCAAGCCCCTGGACCAACTCTACAGCCGAGTGGACACGACAGTTGCATTGCCTGACTCTGCCGTGGCTAATGCTTATTTCAGCCGGGCGGGACTATTGGATAAGGCGACCAACTATGATAGCGCTTCTTTTTGCTATGAAAAGGCGCTGCAACTCTACCTGGTCCGCGCCGTCGTCCTGGAAGAGAGACCTGAGTGGGAGAGGTACATCAGGTGTAAACTCGGCATCGCCCGCAATCTGCTGAAGCTGTCGAAGCCCGACACCGCCCTGGCGCTCTTGACTGAAACGCTTGAGGTCGGTTCAATCAAGATTGGTCCAAACCACCCCGATATTGCTGCGACGCATACCGAATTGGCAAATATCCATCTGTCACAAGACCGCTATGATCTCGCGCTCGAACACAATGCCTCTGCCTTGGCGATAGTGCGTGATCGATTTGGAGAGAACCACGCCAGGGTGGCTAACAGCTACGAGCTGAGTGGTGATATCTTGCGTCACAAACCGGACTACGACCGTGCGCTGGAGTTTCACCACCAGGCGCTATCGATAAGGCGCCGTTTGTTCGGGGACGATCATCCCGATGTCGCCCACAGCTATGATAAAATTGGCTATATGTTTGCAAACAAAGGAGATTACGAACGCGCCGTAGAATACTACAAGACAGCATTGGGCATCAAACGACGCCTGTTCGGTGAAAGCCATCCCGAGGTGGCGGAAAGCTATTACCTCCTTGCCGACGGTCTGGACTATCGCGGCGATTATGACCGCGCTCTGGACTATTATCAGAAAGCCGCGGCATTGTACCAGGAGTTTTCTGGAGAAAGTGACTCAAAAGTTGCCTCGAGTTATCATAACATTGGTTATGTCTACCTCCAGAAAAAAGATTACGGCAAGGCCCTCGAATATCTCAAAATGGCATTAAAAATAAAGCGCCAGATTTTTGATGAAAACCATTGGAGTCTGGCAAACACCTATGGCGTAATTGGCAGGACCCTGGCCGGGGAAAAGGACTATGGGAGTGCGCTAAAATATCATTGGCAAGCATTGTCCATCAGGCGCAACTTATTGGGCAACGACGCTGTCGATGCTTCTATGAGCCAACATGACATCGCTTCTGTTTACCAGAATATGGGAGACTACGACAAGGCTCTGGAATTCTACCGGAAAGCTCTGGACATTCGGGTAAATGCGCTGGGGAACGCCCATCCATGGGTCGCCGCTACCCTGCGTGGGATGGCAGATGTTTATTGCAAACAGCGTGATTTTGAAAATTCGCTCAAATCCATTGACGCCTCGATTCTTTCAGTAGCGCCCAATTATCGCCAATCTGAGCAAGAGGCAGAGACGCCGTTTGCGGGTGTCCTTTCTGAGCAGGAAGCCTTACGCTCCCTGTCATTCAAAGCCTCTGTCCTGGCGAAACGCTACGAAATCGAGTCGCATGACCGGGATGACCTGCAGGAGGCGGTTGGCATTTATGAGCTGGCGCTGGCGCTGATCGATCGCATGCGCGGAGGCTACAAGGCGGAAGACTCACGGCTGTACCTGGGCGAACTCAGTCGCGACATCTACGCCGGAGCTATTGAAGCTGCGCTTGCAGTCGCAAACACCGGCACCAAAGCAACATATCGGCATGAGGCATTTCGATCATCCGAGCGCAGCAAGGCGGGTGTTTTGGCGCAATCACTCCTGGAAGTGGGCGCAAAGCAATTTGGCGGCATTCCGGCGCCGGCACTCGCCAAAGAGCGAGAATTGAGAATTGAGCTGGCGCGCTACGAAACACTGCTTCAACAGGAAGAGAAAAAGAAAACAGGCCAGCGCAATACCCAGGAGATCGCTGGCCTAAAAAGCAGGCTCTTTTCCCTGCAGAAACAGTACGACGAGATGCTCGAACAATTCGAAGAAGACTACCCGGACTACTACGATCTGAAGTACCGCCGTGAGATTGCCTCGATCTCCGACCTGCAGTCGGCGCTCGGCGCTCAAACCGCACTGATTGAGTACTTTGTTGGCGACAGCAGCATTCACATTTTTACGCTGACGCACAATGCGTTCGAGGTCACGACTGTGCGCAAGGACTCCACCTTCGAAATCATGGCGCACCGATATGTCTCGTCCATCAAGCGTGTCATTGATGAAAGGCAGTATGTTGAAACTAGCCGTTGGCTTTATGGCTGCTTAATCGAGCCGGTTGCGCACATGATTGCCGGCAAAGACCGGCTTGTTATCATTCCCGACGATGTCCTGCATTACCTGCCGTTGGAAGCACTGTTGACACGTGAAAGTCCGGCTCAAGGCAGCGTTGATTTCACCCGGCTCGACTACCTGGCGCGGCATTTCGAAATCTCATACCACTACTCAGCGACCCTTTGGCTCAAGAGTCACCAAAAGAAGACGCCCCGCTACACCGGTCTTTTTGTCGGTTTTGCGCCTGTTTTCGGCGATAAAGAGGGCAACGACTCCATTTCGGCGGCAAACGCGCCAGTGTTCGAAGACTATGTATCCGGCGACCAACTTTTGCGGGCAGTGGAGGACGGCGAGAGCTTCAAGGAGCTGAAATATAGCAAGCAGGAAGTTGAGTCCATCATTAATATGCTGCAAGACCAGTCCGGCCGACACAGGGCTTTTTTTCACAGGCAGGCTTCTGAAGAGAATTTCAAGTCGAACACAGCGGGATACCGGTACCTGCATGTGGCGACTCACGGCTTGGTCAACGAAGAGAGGCCGCAGCTTTCGGCTCTGGCATTTTCACAACCGAATGATTCAAGCACTACCGAGGACGGCATGCTCTACGCTCGTGAAGCCTACAATCTCGAACTGAATGCAGATCTGGTTGTGCTTAGCAGTTGCGAAAGCGGCCTCGGCAAATTGGTTGAAGGAGAGGGACTGATGGCGTTGACGCGCGGTTTTCTCTACTCCGGCGCCAGAAATATCATCGTCTCGCTGTGGAAAGTTTATGACGAACACACCGGCCGGCTGATGGCCGAACTTTACCGGCAGATTCGGCAAGGCCAGCCGTACCCGGCCGCTTTGCACGCCGCAAAGTTGAAAATGCTTGAGGAGCCAGCCACGGCACATCCCAAGCTCTGGAGCAGTTTTGTTTTGATAGGCAGATGAACTTGGTGGCCTCTACGGTTTGCGATAATAGAACCATCCGACATGGACCAACTCATCTTCTGTTAAAAGAGCCCAATAGTAAATACCGGGCGGCGGCAGATCATCATGGATGGTCAGTTGCGAGCCGGACACGGTTGACCGCAGCATTTCATCGCGTTTGTTATTGTAAAGCACAACTTCGTATGGAGCAGCTTCAGATGACGGTTCGCCTGATCGCCACTCGAGCCGGATTTCAGCGTCGAGATTGGCGCCATTCTCTGGTGAGAACTGCTCACTCGCCTGCCCCGTTCTAACGACTTGCGTCGCCAGGTTTTCGAAGTACGGTTCCGGCGTGAAGTTGCCAGCCACGACCGCGTTTTCTTCATGCCGCCGGTCATTTGGCGCAAAGATGAGCATCATAAGCACAACTGCGCACGCCGCTGTAGCGAAAGCTGGGAAGACATACCGTCTGCTGCTCGATGCCGGTTCTGGCGACCTTCCGAAAACGTTGGCCAGTTTCGCACTCGCTTTTGCAGGCGAACCAGCCGCATTCGCCAGGACGCGCGGACCATCTTCCGCAAGAATGCTGGCTGCTGCTGCAGCCAGGCGCACACCCTCGGAGCACACGGAACACTCAAAGTAGTGCGCCTCAAAGTCCCGCATCTCTTTTTCTGAAAGCTCTTCCGTCACGTAACCTGCGATGAGCTGGTCACGCTCAGTCAAATTACATTCCACTGTAACCTCTCCTGGCTCAATCTACTTCGTTCTCATGATCTGTCTCTCCCCATCTACAGTCTTTGTCGCTAGGCTGCTCATATTGAAAAAAGATCTCTCTTTCTGCAGATCTTGACAAACAATTTGAAGGCGTAATGAATTCTCTCGCTAACCCTCCTGGGCTTGATGCCAAGCTGGTGCGAAATCTCCTCAATACTTTTGCCCTCGTAGATTCGCAACAACAAAACCTGCTGGTACTTCGGTTTCAGCTTGTTGAGGCAGTGGCTCAACTCCTGCCTGCACTCTTTGTCGAGCAGTTCAGCGAGCGGGCTTCTGGAATCGGATTCAGGCTCGCCATCAAGTCCGGTCACGAATTTTTCACCCCTCTCGCGCTTGCGAAAAAACTGGCCGATGGTATTCGCGGCGATGCCGGCGATGTAGGCCCCAACGGTCCTGCCCGCTTGCGGGTCAAATGCGCCTTTGCGCAAACTCACCAGCACGGCGTGTCTGATCTCAGCCACGACATCCTCCCGGTCCTGCTCCGAAACGGCATGACGCATGCGAATGCGCACCATGGTTTCGATCTCCCCGTCATATTTCCGGAACAACTCGTGTTCCGCCAGGGAATCACCGGCAGCGATGCGTTGGCTCAGAAGCTTGCTGTCGTTCATGAAATTGGCCTCTCCTCTTCTGACAAGATACAACCTTGCCAGGAAAACTACAACTTCGAGCCCTGTTGCCGTGATTTTTTTCAATATTTGGCGCGCAAGCGCAAAGGATGAGGATGATGTGCAGTTGGCGTATCGAGGAAACCAGAGCATTCATAAAAGGAGGTAGGTGATGAGTCACAAGAAGGTTGATACCGCGGCAATCGATTCACTCAGGGCAAGTGTGCGCGGTGAATTGTTATTGCCCAAAGAAGCCGGCTACGATGATGCCCGGACAATCTGGAATGAGATGTTCGACCGCCAACCGGCAATTATCCTACGCTGTCTCGGCACACACGATGTGGTTCAGGCGGTGAATTTTGCCAGAGAGCACCATCTCAAAATTGCGGTAAAAGGCGGCGGGCACAACGTGGCCGGCAATGCCGTCTGCGATGGCGGACTCATGATAGACCTGTCCCTGATGCGGTCCGTCCGCGTGGACAAAGAGAATAAAACCGTGCGTGTTGACGGTGGCTGCCTGCTGGGCGATGTCGATGTTGAGACCCAACGCCACGGCCTGGCTGCTTCCGCCGGCATCGTATCTCACACTGGCGTGGCCGGCTTGACTCTCGGCGGCGGCTTTGGCTGGATCAGCCGTAAACACGGCCTGACCGTTGACAACCTGCTGTCCGCGGATGTCGTGACCGCGGACGGAAGCGTGCTTACCGCCAGTGAGAAGGAGAATGCCGATTTGTTCTGGGGTCTGCGCGGCGGCGGCGGAAATTTCGGCATCGTGACTTCTTTTAAATTCAAATGCGCGGAGATTGGCGCCGAGGTGTTTTCTGGTCTCATCGTTCATCCGTTTGAGAACGCCAAACAGTACATTCAATTTCACAGCGAATATGTGCGAACGCTGCCCGATGAGATGACCGTCTGGATGGTTGTCCGCCACGCGCCGCCGCTTCCTTTTCTGCCTGAATCCGTTCACGGGAAGATGGTTGTGGTGGTGCCGTTTGTCTACCTTGGCGACCGGGAGCAAGGAGAAAAACTGATAAGCCCGATTCGGGAGTTCGGCAAACTTCACGGCGAGCACACCGGCATGAACCCCTGGGCCGGCTGGCAGGCAGGTTTCGATGGGCTCGTCGCCCATGGCGCCCGCAATTATTGGAAATCGCACCACCTGAAGGAGCTTTCGAGCGAGTGCATCGATAAGGTTGTCGACTACGCCGGAAAGATGCCGACCGACGAGTGCGAGGTCTTCATTCCTCACATGGAAGGCGCTCCGAGCCGCGTACCGGAAAATGCCACGGCTTATGCCTTGCGCAAAACACCGTTTGTGCTAAACATTCACACACGCTGGCAGAACGCCGATGAAGACAAAAAGTGTCTTGCCTGGGCGAAAGAATTTCACGATTCAACCCAGCCGTTTGCCAACGGCGTTTATGTCAACTTTCTCAGCGAAGAAGGTGAAGGCCGCGTCAAAGACGCTTACACCGAAGAAGCCTGGAACCGCCTGGTTCAGATAAAAAACAAATATGATCCTAAAAATCTCTACCGAATGAATCAAAATATCAAACCGTCGGCGTGAGCATCCTTTGGAGTTTTTTCATCTAGTGTGATGATTTCCAAATAAACGAACTCTGACAGGGTTTGATGTTAACCGTTTCAGGCATAAAAAAAGGGTCGAAACCCTGTCAGAGTTTTGTTCGGAAAATTAGAAATCGTGACATTAGTGGTCATTATTCATAAATCAAAGAGGAGGGAAATATCATGGGCAGAGTAATTTCTTTTTTGTACGGTGCCATTGCATATTCTGTTTTTTTGGCATCGTTCTTATATGCAATCGGCTTCGTCGGCAACCTACTCGTGCCAAAATCGGTTGATTCTGGCGTCGATGGGCCTTTTGCCCAAGCCTTGTTGATGAATGTTGTGCTCCTGGGCCTGTTTGCAATTCAACACACCATTATGGCCCGACCAGCATTTAAGAAGTGGTTGACGAAACTCGTGCCTGAAGCTGTGGAACGTAGCACCTTTGTGTTGATTGCCAGCTTGTTGTTAGGGCTCATGTACTGGCAGTGGCAGCCAATGACGAGCGTAGTATGGCATGTTGAGAATGGTGTTGGCTCAATGCTTCTGACAGCGCTATTCTGGCTTGGCTGGCTCATCGTTTTTCTTTCAACATTCATGATCAATCACTTTGATCTTTTCGGATTACGGCAAGTTTATCTAAATTTGCGCCGCAAAGATTACACGCATCTGGAATTCACGACCACCACTCTTTACAGATTCGTCCGCCATCCGATCATGACGGGTTTCATCATAGCATTTTGGGCAACACCCCTCATGACGGTCGGCCATTTGGTATTCGCCGTGGCTACGACAGGCTATATCTTGATTGGGATCCAATTCGAGGAACGAGATTTGGTGAAAGTGCACGGCGAAACCTATGAAGACTATCGCCGTCAAGTGTCAATGGTCGTACCAATGAGGAAAAAGAGTTAGCTTAACTCGAAAGCATTTTGCAGACCGGAAGGATTTGCTGCTCGCTTTCTTGCTGCGACAGGCTCTCCAGAGTGGAACATCTGAGCATGGATTTCATTTCCTTGACGTTGCCGTATTAAATTAGCACATTCTTCAAACGCAAGTCCTTGCTAAGTAAAGATACGGAGGCTCCATGCTCAACTACGTCTGGCTGTCACTGATGGCCATTGCCATCGTTGCCGGAGCAATCAATGGCAAACTGCCGGAGGTTACGAAAGCCGCTTTTGATATGGCGGAAACCTCCGTCAGCATTGCCTTCGGGCTGATCGGCATTATGGCGCTCTGGCTCGGTATTCTCAAGATCGCTGAGGAGAGCGGGCTGAACACGCTGCTGGCGAAGGTCATCCGGCCGGTCAGCAAGCGGCTGTTCCCTGAGATTCCGGCGGACCATCCTGCCATGGCCTCTATTCTTCTGAACCTAAGCGCCAACTGGCTCGGCCTTTCCAATGCCGCCACGCCGTTCGGGCTAAAAGCCATGGAGGACCTGCAAACCCTGAATCAGGATAAGGAAGAGGCTTCGGATGCAATGGTGGTCTTCATGGGCTTGAATACCGCCGCCATTACTTTCATACCCGCCACGATTATCGGGGTTCGGCTCTCTCTGGGTTCGGCTGCGCCGCAGGCAATCATCGCCACCACCATCGTGGCAGGGCTCTGTGCGACCACGACCGCCATTATCGTGGCCAAACTGCTGCAGAGACTGCCTGGCTTCAAGCGCCGACAGTCTGGCATCGACTCCGGCATAGAAGGAGGGAAGAAGTCATGAGTGAGACACTTAGCATGGTTGCCGGGGTCATTTCCAACCTCGCGATCCCCCTCGTTATGCTGTTGATTGTGGGCTACGGCTTCTTCAAGAAAGTCAAGGTTTATGAAGCCTTTGTTGAGGGCGCCAAAGGCGGGTTTGAAGTCGCCATTAAGATCATCCCGTTTCTGGTGGCCATTCTGGTGGCCATCGGCATGTTCCGCGCCTCCGGCGCCATGGATTTTCTGATCGCACTAATTTCACCCGCCACCGACCTGATTGGCTTGCCGGCGGAAGCGCTGCCCGTAGCAATCATGCGCCCGCTTTCCGGCAGCGGCTCGCTCGGCCTGGTGACTGAAATCATGAAAACCCACGGCCCGGACTCTTTCATCGGACGGCTGGTCTCAACCATGTACGGCAGCACCGAAACCACTTTTTATGTTCTGGCGGTCTATTTCGGCTCGGTTGGCATCAAGAAAACCCGCCACGCCGTTCCGACTGGTCTGCTGGCGGATGCAGCCGGGTTGATCGGTGCGTTGGTTATCTGTAAATTGGTTTTCTAGCGCGCCATGTTCTTGGCGCGCCTGGATGGGCTCGCAAAAGCGTTCTTACAACCGCTCTCGAGCTGGAAAAGAGCTGCGGATGAGACAAGGACCTTGCCAGCCGGCATCCGCAACTGAAGAAAAACGTGGCGTGCCTGATCGATGATTGCCATTGATTATATTAGAACCGCGTACGCAGCCCGGTAACAAAAACGAAACTGCCCGTGCTGGAGCGAAGCCGGCCATCATTTACAATGAATCCGCCGCCGCCATGCAGCCAGAGGTCAGACAATAGGAAGCCTCTCGTTAAGAGCCGTCCCAAGTTGATAGCCACCGGTGAAAGAGAAACCCACTGTCTGTTCTCCCGACCTGACAGCGAGAGAATCGGAAAGGCCAGGAGTTTTCGGCCGTCCTTCCTGCCATACGTAAATAAACTGATGCCGGCGCCAACCACTGGCTGCGACCGGGTGTCCGAATCAAAATCAACGCCGCCAAGGACTCCGAGGTCAAAATCTACTTGATTGCCGGGGTCGGGGTCAACGATGACAACAGGCGGGGTTTGCGTTTGGTCGTCTTCTACCAGGTATCGATATCGTTCAAAACTTTGCGTGTCGTAGCCAGTTCGACCCTCAGGTGTTTCGTAGGTCAAGAGAATCACGCCACGATAAAGGCCTGGACTATCAAACATGTTTAGTGGTGCTTGCCAGAGACTACGGGCTTCCTTTGACTCTTTTAATTTGAAGCACTGTTTTGCCTGAGCGCTTGTCGCTGGCGGAATGATATTCAAGCTGACCTGCAAAACAGGGTAGTCGTTGGGATTGTCGATGACTACGTTCAGTGTGCCTTCTGATGTTATTTGTGGACTGCCTGCGATGCTGCTGAGGGCCGTGCTCCTCTCAGGAACATCGATATAAGGCGGGAATTCAGAATCCAATATGTTGTAGCCAAGTTTTATTTCAGTAGTTGCAGGGCCATCACCAAAGAATGCATTGCTAGCATTTCCGGAGGCCGACGCAGCGGGTGAGTTGTTGGTCAAATCATCATCTATTGCACCCTGTCCTGATGATAATGTCCAGGCACCCTTGAAAGCCTTCCTGACAGTGTCACCTGCTTTGGTTTCCTCAATAAATTTGGCGAGAAATGAGGTCAAGCCACAATCCGTGAGATAAGAATCAGCACTGAGACTATTCCAGGCGAGAGATGAAATCGCATGCGATTTACCGATTGTAGTTGGCACCAAGCCGGGAAGCACCTCAGGCATGACTTTACCAGAGCCATCGCCCGCAAACAAATAAACTAAGCCATGGTAACAACCAGATGGGCGCGCCGCGAAAACTTGAGTTGATGTGCTGCACTGGTCCGTGCAAACGGGTTGGGTGTATTCGGAAGCACAAGTGATATTCAGGTTGAGTAGGGTGTTCAAGTCAGCGGCATTCAGCTCGGGGCTACCTGCACTGAACAGAACGTTGCCTGCGCCATCATCGCGAGCGTCGCCAATTAGGAACATCAGCAGGCCCCGGTGAGAAAGAAAATTTTCATCGCAAATCCATGAGCAAATATACTCCTCGATCTCTCCCCTGAGTCTAGCTGAATCAAATGGATTCACAAGAGTGTGGTCGGAATGTTCATTTTGCGTAAGAGTCGCAAAGAGAATGTCATTCGGGCGAAAGCCGCGGTTGTAGATTAGCATGTCTCTCAGTAGATATGCCATGTTCAGGTGGTACCGGTACCTGTCGCCCGAACTCTTGCCCACTATGATCACGGCAAAACCAGCCGGTACCTCATAAGGAAGGGCATACGAATCAACCACAGTGTCGGGAGGAGTAGTTGTGGATGTACGCGCCGGTAGGACCGGAGGTTCTAAGAAACTAGGACTTGCGTACACCATTTGTTCAAGATTCGGGCCTGCCATCCCCAGCGAACGGGAAAGGTCTTCAGCAATCACGGGCCTGGCTGTAATGCGATAGACGCCTTTTTTCGAGACCGCGAATCGGTGTTCAAACTTGCCGAGATCTTGGTAGTCGTAGATGGTAGTTCGTTGCGGTCTTTTGGGCCTTTGCGGATCCCCTGGCTGTTCTACCCTCACAATCTCGATGCGAACCGGGGTGGCAGTATAATCCAAAGCGATTTGCCCCTTGACATGAAGGTAACTGCGATTGCCCTTAGTTTGCAGGCTCTCCGCCGCCACAGTTAGCCGAAAAACCGAAGGGAGTACCTTGAACTTGGTTTTTCGCCTTGTGGTCAGCGTTCTTCCTTTTGCGTCTAGCAGCTTCACCTCGGCCCAGGCCGTCCAGATTCCATGATTATCAAAAGGGTGGGTCAGGTGAAAAAGGCCATTCTGATCTGCATGAACGATTTTCGCGCTCTTCTTGCCCCCTGGCGACTGCAGGACAACCTTGACACGTCCTGCCATGGCTGGCACAATTGCCCCTTCGAGACTTTGTGGCAGGTTTTTCGCGAATCGCGCCTTGTAAGGTGCGTCAAGAATGATATGCGGAGAGTCGCGGCTGGCCCGGACAACATGCACCCACAGGTTGAGCGTATCGGAGACACTCCCCATTTTGGCAATGATTTGAACGCCGCCATCGCGCTCTCTACCGTCCTCAGTAATGACCTCAAGCTTGATGAGTTGAGGGGTCTTTACACTTTGCGCGGATAATTGGCATTTCAAACCAGCGGTTCGCCTGGTCCGGAGGTCTACTGTTCTCTGCTTGCCACCGGGGTAGAAGACTTCGACCCAAAACTTTGCTGTGTCATTGGGCGTGATGCTTCTCGAAAAATGGTCAGCAGCGAGACGAAGTTCCGAAGCCTCCACAGAACCAACAAAACAGACGGCCAGCAGTAAGAAAGCGAAAACCGTTTTCATATCTCACCTCAGTTTCATTTCATACTTCCGAACTCTGTTGCCTACGGCAATGTACAAACTTCGTTCGAACTCGTTCATAGTAATTCCTCTGGGCTCTGCGTCTTGTCGCAGTCCAATGCTCCATTGGAGCTTACGATCTTCCAAGCTGTAGTACTGAACAAAACTGCGGTTATCACCTTTGGAGAGAACAGCCAAAACGCCAGCATGTCGTTGAAGAGAATCTGCAAAACCAGAAACACCGACTGGCATATATGGCGTGGTGTTTTTCGGGTCCTGGATGGCGATCTCGCGTAGATTCTTCAAGGCGGAGGGATCGATGACATCCACCGTTGCTGCATTCTTACACGCCACGTAGAGACAAGAGTCCGGGCCCACCCAAAGGGCGACCGGCTCTGAACTTACCCGAATTGTATCCAGGAGTTTTCCGTCGCGCAGGTCGAAGGCAGAGACGATATCGGAGCCCTGGTTTGCACAAAAAAGGCGGTTGGATGGAGAAAAAATGGCAAGGTCCACAGGGTCATTTTCTGTTCTCATGCCCGTCACCCGTGGCTCCCACTGACCTCTCCGGATCTCATGAATTCTGGAGTCGTTCGTGGCGATCAAAAAGCGATTTGAAGAGTGGTCACTAACAATTGCCCGTGGAGCCGTGATGTCAATCTCGGCAATCTGTCTTAGCGAGCCAGCCGCCCAGGAAAATATTTCAGCTTTATTGTTTTGTTCAGAGCACACTGCGACAAATGTCGATTCCCCTGAAATCGAGCGCAGCACCGCCATGTCATCTATTGGTGTGTATGCATCCCCCCACGGCCCGAGCATATCGCCATCGACCACTCTTATTCCACCAGAGAGGGATATGAATTTTACTCGCTTATCAAAAGCAACGGCTTTCGCCTGGCTGAAATCCCTACCATTGAGAATATCCTCGCCACGCAGAGGCAGAGAGTACGCCACCGCCGAGGAGTCATTGGAAAGATCGGATTCACGAACACCATCGACGGCCATTACCTGGTAGGTGTAAGTTGTGTCCCCGCCGAGGTTGAAAGAGTCGGTTAAACTTGTCAAGATGCCGAACCTTAGTGTGTCGGTTGTCTGCTCAGGCCCTGTGCGAAGAACAAAAAAAGAGTCGATCTCTATCTTGTCCTGTCCAATCTTGGGAAAATCCCATTCCAGCTCGATCTTGCCATAGCCGTTATATGCCCTAAGATTAAAGGGCTCCCCTCCAGTCTTGGAATTGTCCGGATCAAACGGATTATCATGCCCGGTACACGCCACCGGTGCGATCGCTGCTGCAACGAGCATTCCCAGGAACAACAATCCCCAAGCCGAGCGAATTGCTCGATTCTTACTTTCTCGAGATGTTTTCATGAGACGGTTCCTTCCCTACGAATTCAAAAACGGGCTTGCGTTTGCGAAGACTGAATCCGGCCCAGACGGCGCTGCCGGCGGCCAAGGTCGTGAGCGGGATTCCCAGGTTTTCCAATAGCCTAACGTCGCCATGTTTGTCAGATGCCTCTGTGCTCGTGAGTGCATGTTCGTAAGCGGTTCTTTGGTTGTTGCGTTCACTCCATAGAAACACGGAGGCGACCGTTGCCACTGCGCTGACAGGCAAGCGCCGTTTCCAGGCGCCATAGTGTGGGCCGGCAAATGTAACTTCATAGCCGAAGTGGCGCGCCAGTTTGACGCCGGCACTGTCGGCCAGATTGCGGACGTTGCTGGCCGAGACTCTCTTCTCAAACTCGATATCTTTTCTGCTGTGCGGCGTGGCCAGGGTCAAAGTGAACAGCAAATCGCTGTTGCCTGCCTTCAAGCCCTCGCCAGTCAAGGTGCGAACATGGGCAGCATCATCAGGGAAACTGTCCTCGCGGTCAACGATGATTCGACCATCGCTATGTGCCATGAATTTGCTCAAATGGCTGATAAACTCCGAGGACAGGTTTTCGACTGGATGGTGGAATCCAATGTCTGACACAGCTACCCTGTACACGTCAGATGGTTCTTTCAGCAAGACATCAAGTTTGTTGGCTAACCTTCGAATCCGTTGGGCGGAAATGATGTAATTGGCCGTGTCCTTCCTACTGACCACCATCGCAACGACCGCTCCCTTCGCGTTTATCACAGCTCCACCTGATTCGCCTTGCTCGAATACTCTTCCGCCAAAATCGATATTAAATGGTTCCTGGTAGGACTTGACTATGCCCTTTTTGATTTCGGATTTCTGCGCCCCGCCGGGATAGGTGATCGGCCAAACCTCCATTGTAGAGTACAACATCTCGTTGCTTAGATTCAGGGGTTGTTTCTTGCCCACAACTGAAATCGGAAGATCAATGAACGCTACGTCAGCTTGGTATGCCAACGAATCGCTATTATTAGAGATATTCCTAGCATCCAAGTCGAGGAGGTTGTGCTGTGTCGGCAGCTTCAACTTCAGGTCTGGCAGCAGCCAGAATTCGACCACGTCTCCTTGCGACCGTTTCTCGGCAATGTTATGGCGGGCGGTAATGAAGAAGCACCGCTGCGGGTCGGCGGCTGCAACGATAAAACCCGAGCCTTTGGCCTCACCCGTCTCTATCCGGCCGACCAGTTTCTTTTGTTTTTCAACCAGAAGCTCTGGGGCCAATCGTTGCTGGGCCCCTAAAGAGCCCGCGCCACAAACGGTCACTATCAGCAGCAGGCCGACTGTCATAGATTTCATCTCTTACCTCCGTGTTTTGTCCTCAGCATGGCTTTGACAGCCGGGATCAAGAATTGCAGAATTGCCAGGACGACTGCCACGAGCTGCACCCAAGTTGCCAGAACACCGGACACCGCGGGTTCGACGCGGTTGGCCGGCTGCTGGCTGGTTCCTGCGCGAAACCTCGCCGTCTCACCGCGAAGTGAAACGCGGAGCAGATCAGCCGTCTCCGCCGTAGCCCGCTCCAACTGAAAGCCTTCGAGATCCTCGATGTTTGCGTACATCTGCAGGCCGCTTCCTACCGGAATGGATTTCCCCCCGGCAACCAATCGCAGGCAAAGAAACCTTGTAAGGGTCGAATTCAGCGGGCTTTGCCCAAAGTCAATGCGATCGACCTGAATCTTGGTGTTGAGAAGATTCAGGTCTTTTCCCATTTTGCGAATACCGTAAAACAATGCGACTTCTTGCTCTTTCGCGCTGCTATCACCGTCGCCAGAAAAACGAATTGTGATTTCGCTGTTCTCGATGTTCGTTGAATCTGGCTCAAAATGAAATCTCCGCGAAAGCGGTATTGGCGAGCCGACCAAATTGGCTCCGGTTTGACAATCCCTGGCGGAGACAGAAACCTCTCGCCCCTGGGTGGCTGCAAACAAACGGGGTCTCCCACCCCTCACCTGCCATTGGACTTCATTGATAACGCCGGAAAGTTTAAGCTTGATGCCGGAAGCTCCATAAGGATAAAAATCAGAAATATGGAGGCTGGGCGAATCAAAGTGCGCAAACGAATTGAACCGGCTATCTGCCGCTGTTATCCGGCAAGAGTCGACCGTATGAGTGACCGCGTCTGTCGCCGCGGCATCATTGGGGTTTTCTGTGACGCGACCGCGTCCGAGACGAATCGTTGAGAAGCCTTCCAGACTGAGATCCGAGACGTTTGTCCGAGCGATGTATGACTTACCCAGAACCTCGGGGTGGCTTGGTTCAAAGTTAACGACCTCGACAAGTGCGTCCATTGTGATAGCCTGCGGCGTCCGATACGATCCCAATACCTTGAAACCAATACCCAGGAGAACCAGCGCAAGGAAGATCAGGACCCGGCGTGCCAATATCCCGCCTTTCTTTTGTTTCGTTCGTGTCATGCGTTTACTTTTGGCTGTGCCGCGTATGTCGATAACTCGGGATGTGATAAAAATTGAAGCTACGCTCAAAGCTTTTCTCGGTGCTGCCACTCTTTTGGCGACCCCGAATTGCTAGTGTAAGAAGTCCCTCAATGTACGGCTGTCCGTTTAAGTTAGCGTCCCATGACAAAGGCCAAATCTTATTCCCAGGGTAGTATTCATCTTGCTGAATCATTATCGTGGTCTGCTCATCCCCTTGGCCAGCTTTGATTTCGATGTCCACCAGCAGACTCATGTTCGGCTTGAAATGGAGTTCATAGCCGGTCAGGGAATCGGTTTGCGGGACGTTGATTGCGATAGGCACCAGTAATCCTGAAGCGGCTTGCGTTGTGCGGCCGATGAAAAAAAGATCTTTCACAACAATGCCAGCGGCTTCCAGTTCCTGTTTGGAAACCATCAGATGCTGCGATTCTGCCGCAGGCCAAGAACCCGAGGCAGGACCTATCTGTGCATAGTAGTCATCGCCAACCCGGTCGCGGACTTCGACTACCAAGCTCTTCCCCGCAGGAACGAAAAAGCTGACGGTCAGCGAATCCTTCACGGGAGTGTCTGGATTGTTGGTTTGGGGATTGAAGGCAAGAAGCTGAATATCCGGGCTCTTGACAGGTTGCGGGGGCTCGACCCAGCGGAAATTTTGCGTTGTGTCGAGAATAACGGTGCGAGGGGGCGCTTGGCTGAACACGGGTGTCTTTGCAGCGACAAGCGCAAAACCAAATAACCACGCAGCAACTATGATCCTGTTCATGTCATCTCCCTGTTTTTCAGACGAATGAGTTGTAACGGTAAGTCATTAAACCTGGGAAACGCGATCAACATCCAACGAACACTTCCGTATTGCGCCACAATAAGCGACGTGAGACTCAATACTGAAGAAAGGTGTCACCGGGTATCTACTTCAGATGAGCCAAGCATCGACTCGATACTCTCAAGTTTCACCAATCTTTTTTATTGATTCAGGAAATCGGGCAAGTTTCGGTTGACCTAGCGAACAGGTCGAATCACATATTCTACGTGAAACTCTCTAGTGGCCGGTCAAGGATGAGCATTGAATTCCGCCTGGATTTCCAAACGGTTTCTGTACATTGAATTCAATTAATGGTGCAGGCAAGATCAAATCGCGAACTGCTTTTTATAGTCCGAAAGCATCTGCATGCTCACGCCCATTCCCCCGCAAACCACAACCAGGACATTTTCGGCGCCATCAAGAACCGCAAGCCGGTCATAGACCACCGCCAGCGCAGCGCCGCACGCTGGCTCGACCAGAATGCGGTGGTCGTCCGCAAAAATCAAGCAGGCACTCACGGCCTGCTGGTCCGTGACCGCCACACATTGCACTTGCGGGTTTTGCGCGAAGTCCAGGGCCTGGGCCGCCACTTGTCTGGCGCCCAGCGTGGTGGCAATGCTGGTGATTTTTTCAAGCTTGACTAATTGACCTGCGTCTACGGAGATTTTCAGAGAGGCCGCGCCCTCAGTCTCGACCGTGACTACCGGCACATCTTGCCAGAATTTGCTGCGCAGCAGCCCCGTCATTACGCCGCAAAACAAACCGCCACCGCCGACTGACAGCACAATCACGTCCGGCTTTTTGCATTGCGTAACGGCCTCGTCGATCAAGCTGGCGTGGCCTTGCCAGGCAATGCCATTGTCGAACGGGTGCACATAGCCGCCACCTGCGTTTTCTGCTAGCTTGACCGCATGTTCATGGGCATCATCCCAAGCACGGCCGTGCTTGATGATCTCGGCACCCTCTGAGCGAATGGTGTCGCACACCACCTCATTGGCGCCCTCGGGAACAACGATGGTCACCGGCACACCGAGCTTTTTGCCGGAGTAAGCAACGGCGTAACCTGCATTGCCGCCCGACGATGAGAAGAGATGACGCCTGCCATCCGCAACCAGGGTCTGGCAAAGCCGGCCCATGCCGCGCAATTTGAAAGAACCCACCGGCTGATAGCACTCCATCTTCAAAAAGACCTCCTTTGAAGAGTGCCGGCTGAGTCTCGCGGAACGCACAATCGGGGTCTCGATGTGCAACGGAGCATGCTCCCCGGCATTCGCAGATGTGCCGCCGGTTGCCCGGTTTTTCGATGGGGATTTCATGCTGAAATCGTCCCATCAATGCAAGTGACCGCGTTGCCACCAATCTCAACAATCATTTCGCTGGGATCAACTGTGACGGTTACAAATCCATTTCTACCCACCTCCGTGCCTTGATTGGCGATGTAGGATTTGCCGACCTCGGCGAGCATGCCGGAATTCGCGAGAAACGCACCGACGCAGGCATTGCCGCTGCCGCATACGGGGTCTTCCGGAATGCCGTGCAGCGGGGCAAACGACCGCACCTGCACGGGTACGGAACCCTGAGCATCGATGCCAAATACGGTGATTCCGGTCATCTGACAGCGGCTGCTCAGCTCGGCAATCTGTACGAAATCCGGAGTTAACTCGTGCACATCTGATCCGTCGCCGACATACGCGGTCAGCCAGACAGGGCCGACATCAACCAGCATCGGGTCGATACGCCAGTTCGATTTCAACCCGAGCGCGGACTGAAGCGCTGCCACTGTTTCCCCGTCCAGTGATTGTATTTTTGCCGGCGGGGCTTTTGCATGGATGCTGCGCCGGTCACCGGAGGCATCGATGCGTAACGGCACCAGGCCGGCGCCGCATTCCTGCACCAGTTTGCCCGCCGTTGGCTTGACAAATTCGCTTTCGAGAGCGGCGTGCGCGCTGCCAATAGTGGGATGACCCGCGAATGGCAACTCCTGCTTTGGCGTGAAGATGCGCAGCAGGTAGTCGGCGTCTGTCCGAGTTGGCGGCAGCAAAAACGTCGTCTCGGACAAGTTGGTCCAGGCAGCGATTTGCTGCATTGTCTCCGTGTCCAAATCCTGGGCGCCGATGACCACGGCGACGGGATTGCCACGATAGGGCACTTTGGTGAACACATCCACCTGTTTGAAGTCAAAAGTCATCATATCACACTCCGGTTTTGGTTATTCATTTGAAGTCGATGGAAATCGTGCGATGCACTCGACCTCCACCAGCGCATCAAGGGGCAGACGTGCGACTTCGACGGTTGTTCTTGCAGGTCTTGGCTCGGAAAAGGTCTCTTCGTAGACGGAATTCATTCTTTGGAAATCACCCATATCCTTCAGGAAAACCGTTGTCTTCAGAACATCGGCGAAATCGAGGTTAGCCGCTCTCAGAATGGTTTGCATGTTCTTGAGGGCAAGTCGCGCTTGTTCTTCGATAGTCGTGCCGACCATCATCATGGTTGCGGCGTCGAGCGCCAGTTGCCCCGAGCAGAACAGCAGATTGTCGTGCACGATTGCCTGCGAAAACGGCCCGACTGCGTAGGGCGCTGCTTTGGTTAGAATTTGCTGCATAAGTTTCAACCTTTCAAGGATAATTTTTCTTTCCATTGATAGTGCGAATGTACTATATTCTTCTTGATACTCAAAATATCAATCTTATCATCAATTAATACTCAGTAGGTATCAAGTTGAATTTGCGTCACCTGAAGTATTTCATGGCCGTGGCTGAAAACCTGCATTTTGGCAAAGCCGCGAAGAAGCTGTTCATAGCGCAGCCGCCTCTGAGCCGGCAAATCAGACAACTGGAGGAAGAACTCGGCGTAATGCTTTTCGACCGCGATAAACGCCACGTCGCGCTGACCAGCCAGGGCGCATTTCTCTACGACGAGTCGCAAAAGATATTCAACCATCTTTCAGCAGTCCGGAAAACCCTTGGGCTCATGCACCAGGGCGTGGTTGGACAAATCAACATCGGCTATGTTGGCGCGGCCATGCACTGCATCCTGCCGGACCTGTTGGTGAAGCTGAACTCCGCCTGCCCGGACGTGAACGCGCAACTGCTCGAGTTGAGCACCGAGAGCCAAATCCAGGCCATCCAGACCGGGCAAATTGATGTGGGCTTTATTCGCACGCCGGTGGATATTGCCGGCTTGATTGCCCGGTCTGTCTACCGTGAGCCATTCTCGTTGGTGCTGCCGGCGGAGTACGAGCCGGTCGAAGCCACCGCCGCCGGCATTCGGGCGCTGGCCAACGAGCCGTTCATTTCCTTTGCCAGAGTGTGCGGGCCCGGGCTCATCGACAGCGTGCTGAGCATCTGCAGTAAATCGGGATTCGCGCCCCGCATCGTGCATGAAACCAGCCAGATGAACTCAGTGGTGCGGCTAGTGGAGAGCGGACTGGGCTACTCGATCGTGCCTTCCAGCGTCAAGAACGGCTATGATTTGAAGGTGACCTTCGTCGAGCTTGCGGGGTTTGAGGAGACAGCAGAATTGTCTGTGGTTTACGCAAAAGGAGAGAGCACGGCGATCGTCCAGAATTTCCTAGCGCAGGTTCTGCATGAGTGACGCAGATGGTAACACCAGAACCCCGGCAAAAGTCATATTCTTCTGCGTGGGCTTCTCCCCTTGAGCCTTATGTCTATCGAATTAGATTTTGTGTTGTCAACCATGACCTAACGATCGAATCCGTGCGATAAGGTTCTCCGGTCTCGATATTCACAAAATTGTGATTTACGCCTTCAATGATGTGAATCTCATGATTGGAATTGTCTTTCTCTACTATGCGCTGCAGCTCCGCAATAGATGCATTGGTAGGAATAACTACATCGTTGGTCCCAAAAATCCAAAGCATTGACGCCGTAGCTTTTCGCAATATCGACCTTGGATCAAAGCCTTTTGGACCATCATACTGCGCCAACAGACTATCCGCTTCCTCAATCGGCAGTCCATTGCCGCCTCCGTCACCGGTTAACCTACCATGGTATGCTTCCTCACCCGCTGAAACTGGCGTCCCTGCAAAAATGACGATAAAACGAACGACATCTGTGTTAGAGGCCGCCAGCGGCATAATCCACCCGGCCTGACTTCCGCCGACTAACCCAATGCGGGCGGCGTCAACTTCTTTTTGAGTTCTCAGCCATCGTGTTGCAACCCGCGTGTCGGCCGCCAACTCCTCAAATATATTTTGGCTGTCCTTTACGTTGAAGCGTCGATACTCGCCGCTAGATTCTCCAACGCCCCGCTTGTCATAGGCCAAAACTGCAAACCCGAGATTAAGAAACATCCGCGTAGAAAAACTCACGTCATTTCGTGTGCTTGGGGCTGAGCCATGTACGACCACGACGGCGGGCAACGGCTCAGCTACACCTTGAGGAACATAATAACTTGCTCGCAATTGCACATCTTGCGAGCCAATCCATATGTCCGTCGTATCTGTTTCATACAGCATCAAGGCCTTAGGCGCTTCCCTTGCAACGACCAAATTCATACCGCACCCCAGACAGGTCCCCGGCTCACTGTACTTATGATCATGACAATCTACGCTGCACGGCGGACAAACATAAACCGTCGTCTTATCCTGACGGTCGTCCAATTGTCCGCGAACATTGGCGGGTGATATCAGCAGCATAGAAGCGACCATGGCAGTGGTTAGGATGAACAGGTGTTGCATGAGATATCTCCTTCATTATGGACGATCACTATAAGGCGAACCTCAAGAACCAACGGTGGCACGGATGGTACCGTCAGCAAGTGGCCCAAATAAGTGCGCAGGTTCAGGTGATATGAATCAACGCACGAGCGCATTCCGGCTGTCGGAAGGCGAAACTCCGTACGTCATCTTCCAGAGCCGGCGAAACTGGCGCGCATCGTCGAAGCCACACTCTTTCGCAATGGTCTCAATAGTCAGCTTGGGATTGTTCATCAACGTTGCGGCAAACTCCAGTTTGAGCTTGGTGGCATAGGCCTTTATCGTAATACCGGTCACCTTTCGGAACAACCTGGTCAAGTTGCGAGAACTCATGCCGGCAATGCGTGCAAGAGACTCCAGGCTATACTCGGCTTCAGGGTTGTTGGCAAGCCAATCCTGCACATCATGAATGCCGGGATTGAGATGGCTGCGATATTCGAGGTATGTGCTCAGTTGCCCGTGGTAGCCGTCCCGGCGCATGTAGACTACCAACTCCTTGGCGATCCTGGCGGTGAACGCAGGCCCGTAGTCCTCTTCCACAATTGAGAGCGCGAGGTCAATTCCTGACGTGATGCCGGCGCTGGTGTAGATGTTTTCGTGCTTGACAAAAAGCCTTTTGTCGATGACATCGATGGCAGGATAGGCTTTCCTAAGCTGTTCGAGTCGTTTCCAGTGCGTAGTGCAGGGACGATTGTCCAGCAGCCCGGCATGCGCAAGAACGAACGTGGCATTGCAAACGGTACACAACTTAGCACCGCTATGGTGAGCTTCGCGAAGCCACTGGTACAAACTCTCTCCAAGCTTGTCCAACTGCTCTACAGCAAGCATGTTGCCGTGGATGCCAGGAATCACCACCATATCTCCCGCGTGCAGATCGACATCCCGGAAATGCTCCAGGTCCGACATTGTGAGTTTCTGCGATGAGACTATTGCCGCCGTTGGAGCACCAAATCGCAAATCATAGCTGGCGCCATGCTCGATGGCTTCATCAATAACCTGGACAGGACCGGCCAGATCGAGTATTTGCACCGTCGGCAGGATTAGGAAGACGATCTGCTTCGCTTGTGTCTTATGACTAACCATATCGCTCCTATTCTTGCGCAGGATTGTGACTGAGAACCCTCTACACCACATAAGCTAAGCTATCGGATGACTTTTGAAAGGACATTGTGCGGACATTATGAGCCAAATTTAATTCGGCACACAACCGTCAGGTCGCTTGCTAGTGGGGAGTCGCGTGGCAAGTTGCGTAGGCCGACACCATAGTCCGTCTAGCAGAGGAGTTGGTTTACGCCCTCACAGGTGGGCACAAGTTGACCGGGAGTTGATGCTCAAACTAACCGCTCAGGGAGGGCAACGTCATCGATTCTGCGGAGACATGTGGTACAGAATCAAATGCATGGATATTGGCGAGCCAGCCGGCTTTCAGTTGCGACGCCTGGGGAACACTGGCTCATATGTACAGAGCGGGCCTCGCTTCTCACGAAGCTGCGCGTCTGCCGGACTACTCGGACTTCAGAGCCACAATCGGATTCGCGAGCGCCGCTTTCAAGGCTTGAAAACTCAATGTCAGCATCGCAAGCCCAAGTGCAATCCCGCCGGCGAGTAGAAAAGCACCAACGCCAAGATCTGTTCGGTAGGCGAAATTCTGCAGCCAGGTGGCCATTCCCCAATAAGCGACCGGCCAGGCAACCAGGTTTGCAAGAGCTACCAACTTCGCGAACTCCCCGGAGAGCGTAAGAATCACCCGCCCGACGGAAGCGCCAAGCACTTTTCGAATCCCGATTTCCTTCGTGCGCTGCTCTGTTGAGTAGGACGCCAGGCCGAACAGACCGAGACTTGAAATCAGCACCGCCAGCAGGGTGAAATACCTGACTACCGTACCAAGCCTCGTCTCTGATGTGTACAGGTTATCGAAGTCCTGATCCACGAAGCTGTACGAAAACGGGTAGCTCGACTCAAGTTCCCGAAAGGCGGCTGCGCAGCGAGTGAGGACATCTTCCGCGTTGCCGGAAGTGTATTTCACCAGCACATGGCGCAGCGGTTGCTTCATTGTTAAGACCATAGGCTCGATTTTCGTCCGAACAGTTTTGAAATGAAAATCCTTAACCACACCTATGATTTGGCCAGACTCGCCACTCAACGAAAATGTTTTGCCGACCGGAGCCGCCATCTGCATCACTTGGACGGCCGTTTCGTTAACAACGTAGTTGTCAACGTCTGTGATAAATTCCTCAGCGAAGATCCGGCCAGCCGCTATTTCGAAACCGAGTGCTGGAAGGTAAGCACCATCGACCCCCAGAATGATCATCTTCTGCGTGTGCTCAGGTGCCCGGCCCTGCCAGTCGATGTCGTAAGTGGCCAGGCCAACGCGCGTTGGCCTTTGTGAAGATGCTGCAACCGCCGATACATTCGGGATTCGTAGCAATTCATCTCGGAACGCCGGGTAGTGGCTATCCAAGTCACCGCGCATGTCAATTCGAATCAGGTTCTCTCGATCGTAACCGAGTTTCTTGTTGCGTATGAAACTCAACTGGTCCTGCACGACGAGTGTACCGACAATCAGCATGGTCGAAAATGCGAACTGCGTCACCACCAGAATTCTGCGCAAAGATGCTCCGCGGAGGGCGCCACTTAGTCTGCCCCTCAGCACTTTTGCAGGCTGAAACGCTGACAGGAAAAATGCGGGGTAGCCGCCGGAGATCAATCCTGTGAGCAGCGTTACTCCCAGTAAAACAAGCACATAATCTTGCATCAGTACGTCCACGGACAGCGCCTTGCCGGAAAGCTGGTTGAACCATGGCAGGGCCAACTCGACCCCTAGCACGGCCAGGCCCAGGGCAAGCAGTGAGAACAGGACGGATTCGCCGAGAAACTGCCTGAAAAGTTGCGTCCTGTGAGCACCGACGACTTTGCGCAAACCGACTTCCTTCGCACGGTGTGCAGAGCGAGCTGTAGCCAGATTGACAAAATTTATGCAGGCGATGAGTAAGACGAAGAAGGCCACCATGGAGAAAATCCGCACGTATAAAATGTCACCGCTCGTCTCCTGAAACGGCGAGAGCAGATGGAGGTCGAGTAAAGGCTGCAGTCCGAGATCAGGGCCTTCTCCGCTCCCCCATGCATCATCGTAGACGCGTGCTATTTTTTGGCCGACAGAGTCAGAAGAAGCCTCCGCCTGCAGCCTGACAAACGTCTGGTAGAATATTGCGCCCCAGTCTTCGAGTGGCTCATTTTGGGCCTGCCGGGCGAATTCGAGCGGCAGCACATAGTCGAATTGCATTGACGAGTTGGCCGGCAAGTTATTGAACACGCCGGACACCGTCACGTCGAAACGACCGTCCACATTCAGGGTTTTGCCGACGGCATCTCCATCTCGGAAATACTTCAACGCAAGTTGCTCGCTCAAAATGAGAGAGTAGGGTTCAGCGAATGCAAGAGATGGATTGCCTTCCACAAACGGAAAGTCAAACATCTCAAAAAACTCCGGACCGGCGTAGTAACCGTTCTTCTCTTCGAAGCTTTCACCGTCATGCGTAAATAGCATCCGGACATTTGTCCGCAGGCTCACGGCTTTCTCGATTTCAGGGAATTGCCTTTGCAATGCCGCGGCCACCGGGGGAGCCGTGTAGGGCAGCGTCTGCTCGGAAGGCGAGTCTTTTTGCAGCACCGAGGTGATACGATAGATTTGGTCGGCGTTTGGGTGAAACATATCAAAACTCAGCTCATCCTGAACCCAAAGAAAAATAAGCGAACTACAGGCGATACCAATGGCCAGTCCGGTGATGTTGATAAGAGAATAGGCTTTGTGTTTCGCCAGGTTTCTAATGGCCACTTTGAGATAATTCTCGATCATCCAAATATCCTTTCGTGTGCTCATTCATACTGTAATGCGTCTGCAGGGTTCGTGAAAGCTGGCAGCCAGAGAACAATTCTTGGCGCAGCATGAAACGTATCGCGCCGCAAGCATGAAAACTTCTCCCTGCTAACGCTGCTCAGCATGACTCCTGGTGTTGTGATTGTTCGTTAGTGAACCAACGTGTCACCCCTCTGGGGTTAGTCATTCTTGTGTTCGATTTTCTATAGACATTCCACCGCCACGCGGTTATTGAGTTCTCAACCCCGATAGGGGTGATATATTTATAGCAAGTCAGAGCCAAGAAAGTCAAACCCCGGAGGGGTGATATAGGCTGCTCACATTAGGTGCGAAATTAAGAATCTGCACACTAGTCACTATGAGTAATGGTTAAAAGTCAAGAGGCAAGGCAGCGACATAAACAACAATTATGCCACTTTTGTTTTTAAGAACTTAGAACGACAGAGTTAAGGAACAATGAGTTGAGGTGTCCGGTGCTACCACCTGGAGTGTACGGATACGAACATCGAATCCACTTGACACTCTCAGGGGAGGTCGGTTGTTTATTTCGGGCGAGCCGTTGTCCTGAGGCGCTTCCTTCTGACATTATGAGCGGTCTGGCTACCACGGTCCGTGTTCAAACCAGGCCCGCTGGGGAATATCTTGCCAAGAAATGACAGAGCTGCTAGTGTCGTGATTTGTTAGTTAGTGAACTAATATGTCACCCCTGTGGGGTTAATCATTCTTGTATTCGATTTTCTATAAACATTCCACCGCTACGCGGTTATTGAGTCTAAACCCCGATAGGGGTGCTATATTTATAGCAAGTCAGAGACAAAAAAATCAAACCCCAGAGGGGTGATATGGGCTGCTAAATTAGGGTGCGAAATTAAGAATCTGCACACTAGTCATGTACCAAACAAAACTATCCTTTATTAAGATTGCGCAACTTTTTGCTTGACTCCACCGCATTGCATGTACATATTCACCATATGTCTCGTTAATTACTCTCCCATCGCAAGACTTCAGGCATTTCAACTCCGGGCAGGTGGGGACAGCGTGGTGATTTGAACTTGTTTTGAAAGCGGCAGGCTCATGGCACTCAAACCAAAAGCCTTACTGACGTTCCGGTTTCGCACGAAAATGGTGCAGGGTCACCTGGAAATGACTGAGCGCCACCCGGAAACGGGTTGGGGTCACCAGAATACGGCCCAGGGGCGCCTGAAAACGGTTCCCGGCCACCAGAAAATGGCTCCGGGCCACCGGAAAACGCTACCGGGTCACCGGAAAATGGCTCCGGGCCACCGGAAAATGGCTTCAGGGCACCGGAAAACGACTCAGGGACACCAGAAAACCATATTCCGGCACCCGGAAATGGCTCCGGGGCACCGGAAAACGGTTCCGGGTCACAGGAAAATCATATTCGGGCACCCGGAAATGGGTTCCGGGCACCGGAAAATGGACCACGGTCTGCCAAAAATGGTAAACGGGCGCCCGAAACTGATAAACCGGTGGACGAAATGGCAGATCAGGGCACGACGGGTTCAATTCTCACAAATGCATCTTCTCATAACCAAACCACAAGGAGGTATCTATGGATATCAGTCTTCTATCCATGAATGAACGCCTGTCAAAGTACAAACTCCATCTTGATGTGGCGTTGACGGACGAGGTGGTCAAGCCGCTGTTCGCCAACTACGGCTACGACGAGCCGACGGTATTGGTGGGCAAGGCGCTTTACGACACCACCATTGACCTGAACCAGAAGCAGGAAAAAGAGTATGGCGAGCAATACGGCGCCACCGACGCGTTTAAAGCCGCCCATCGGGCAGCTTTTGAAGAGTATACGGACCTGGTGGCGCTAGGGCGCATCGTGCTCAAGCGCCAGCGCGATCTGCTGAGCCAGCTCGACTTGGGCGGTGAACGGGAAACGGCCTACGACAAGGCTTACATGCAGATGGTCAACTTCTACGACGCGGCGCTCGGCTCGCAGGAAATTCAGGACAATCTGGCGCGGGTTAATGTTACTGCCGAGAGATTGACAGCCGGCAAGGCGCTGGTTGAGACCATGCAGCAGGAACACCAGGCGCAACTGAAAGAAGCCAGCGAGGCCCAGCGCGCCACCCTGGACCGCAACCAGGCCATGGATGAACTCGATGACTGGATGAGCGATTTTCGCGGCGTGGCGCGGATTGCATTGAAGTCTCAGCCGCAGTATTTGGAACGGCTGGGGCTGGTGGACCCGTCGTAATTGTTTTCAGAAACAGGGGCGGCTATCTCCGCCCCGCTTCCTTCTGGCTCGATATTGCAGCAAGGTTGGCTCGTGCTTCGCCTGGAAGCAGACGCCCCTACGCCTGCTGGGATTAGGAAAGAAGAATTCGAGCTCCACCTGGAAGTTTCTGCTCTTAGAACTTGCTTCTGTCTTTGGAAATCTGTTTCTATATAGACAAACTCATTTTTGACCGATTGGCCGCATAACTACTGTGGTATAACACCTACTATCAATGTAGCATTGCCTCACCTATTGAAACTGTGAAATAATGGAATTAGCATATAGTACGAAATTAGGTGCTGCCTTTAACGGGAAAATTGAAGAAACAACAAGATCACCCGAGTTCATCGAGTACCGACACAATGTAAATCTGATTCTCACCTCGCCGCCCTTCATTTTGAACAAGAAAAAGAAGTATGGCAACCTGAGGGGCAACGAATACATCGATTGGCTGTCAGGCTTAGCGATACTGTTCAAAGACTATCTTACAGACGATGGATCTATTGTTATTGAGCTCGGCAATGCTTGGGAACCAGGTCGTCCCGTAATGTCAACTCTCGCCATCAGGGCTTTGTTGGCTTTTCTAGAAGAGGGAGATTTGCAGCTATGTCAGCAATTCGTTTGGAATAACATTGCCAAGTTGCCTACTCCGGCGCAGTGGGTGAATGTAAAACGCATAAGGGTTAAGGACTCATTCACATACATTTGGTGGATGAGTAAGACTGACTTTCCAAAAGCAGACAATCGAAAAGTGCTCAAGGAATATAGCACGTCAATGAAGAAGCTGCTAGAAAGGCAGTCGTATAATTCTGGTCGTCGGCCATCTCAGCACAGTATTGGTGAGACATCCTTTCTCACCAATAATAAGGGGGCCATACCATCAAATGTGATAAGTTCATCTAATACCCTCTCAAATAGCATTTATCAGAGATTCTGCAAAGAGCAAGGATTACAGCCGCATCCAGCTAGGATGCCATCTGACATAGTAGAGTTTTTCATCAATTTTCTAACTGAGCCAGGAGATCTTGTCATGGATCCTTTTGGTGGAAGTAATACTACGGGTGCAATGGCAGAAAAACTGGGCCGCAGATGGATTTCGATTGAGCCCGTTAGTGAATATATCGAAGGCTCCAAAGGCAGATTCATCAAGGAAGAAGATTTGGGAAGTAAACCCCACCCACGTTTATCGGAGCAAAAGTGAGTGTTTTATGCTTGGCAAATCAAAGGTCCTGGATTATAAGAATGAATGGTATGACGAGATTGACGCCTCATCTTACTATGAAAAAAATCTCGAAAACACTATTCTGTCAAAACTAAATAGCGTATATCCCAACTATATTGGTGTTCCATTCTCACTTCCTATCTCCAATGCTGAAGACGAAAGTTCAACTCCGGATTTCGTCTTAATAAGAAAGGACTACCAAGAATGGTATGTAATAGAAGTTGAGATGTCGAGGCATAGCTGGGACGATCACGTCGAAAAGCAGGTTCGAGTATTCTCGTCAGGGATTTATAAGAAAGATAGAGTTGCGCAGTATATTAAGGAAAAGAACAGTTCACTTGATACAGATAAGCTTGTATTCATGGTAGACAACTTTCCTCCCAAGGTCATGGTTATCGTTAATGAAGCGATGCCAGAGTGGGAGAAGAAAGTGAGGAAGTATCAGGCTTTTATCAGCGTGTTTCAAATATATAAAGGTACAAATGGAATAGATATTTATCGCGTTGAGGGCCATACACCACACATTGTCAAGAATAGATCTCATTGCGCCTTCCTTAGAGGTTCTGCAAATATTTTGGAAGTCTTTGCACCGAACTTTATAGAAGAAAGCCACGATATCATCTTAGAGATTGTCTATAAAGGCAAAAAAACCAGATGGAAAAAGGTAATTGAAGAAGATAGAATATTCTTGGTAGTCGTTGGTCATAATATGCTGCCAATTGAAAATAGGTACGTACTCATCCAATCTGAATCTAGCGAATACTATCTGGAGATAAATTAGTTATGCGGAAGATCAATATTGAGTTTTCCCCAGAAATCATAGGCTCATACAAGAGACTTTCTTACAAAGTTTGGTATGCTCTTGCCGAATTCGTGGATAATTCCACTCAGGCCTTTTATGACAATAGAGATGATTTATTGGGAGCCTTTACTAAGGAGAAATCTCAGTTAGAAGTTCACATAAATTATCACAAAGGTGTAGAAAAATCTCTTAAAGAAGACTACTTTGAAATAATCGATAATTCAATTGGTATGTCAAGCGGTAAGCTGAAGGAAGCATTTAGCATTGGTTCGCCCCCTCAGAACCCTAACGGTAGAAGCCGGTATGGATTAGGTATGAAGACGGCAGCGTTTTGGTTAGGGGATGAATGGACTGTTACAACGACAAGGCTCAATGATTCAAAAGAACTTACTCTTAGACTTAACGCACATTCAATTTCCGCTGGCAACCTAGAGCTACGAATTGATGAAAAAGATGTAGATATCAAACAGCACTACACTCGAATAAGAATTGAACAGCTGCACCGTCGTTTTAAAACCCGGTCAATCCATAAGATAAAGTCATATCTGTCATCCATTTATCGTTTTGACCTTGACGATAAGCAGCTCGCTTTGTTCTGGAATAACGAGCCGGTCGGTTGGGTGGGTTTTGCCAATGAAGATTTCGTTCCAAACCGTGAAGGTAAGATCTACAAACGCACATTTGATTTTTCGGTCTCTGAAAAAAATGTGTCTGGATGGGCCGGCATCTTAAAGAGCGGCGGAAGAAATAGGGGTGGATTCTCTATAGTGCAATCAAACCGTGTTATTCAGTGTCCTCCTGATGCATATAAGCCTGAGAGCATTTTTGGCGAGCAAGAAGGCGGGATCAATGATTTGATAAACCAAAGAATAGTTGGGGAATTATTTCTTGATGGCTTCGAAGTTAGCCACACAAAGGATAGTATTTTATGGCAAGATACTCAGGAAGATGATTTAGATGAAGCAATCAAACTGGCGATCGGAGATTTCAAAAGAGTCGCTGTTGAGTACAGAAGCAAATCCGTAGATGAAAGAGGACCATCTGATTCAGACTTCCATTCAGCCTTCGATGAACTAATTCTGGAATTAAGATCACCTGAGCTTGTCGATACAATTGAAACAATCGAAGTGCCACCAGAAAGGGTTATCACTGAATCTAATCAGCAAATTCAACTATCGGTAGTAGAGAGTGTCGCTCCACTTGAGATAAAGATCAATGCTCTACTTGTCAAGCTCTACGTTGAAGATACAATGTCTGTTAATGATCCATATGTTATCACTGATTCGACTTCATCGAGAGATGAAATTATTGTTATTGTCAATAAGAATCATCCATTTTGGAATGAATTGAGTGGCAGCATGGGCATAAAGAACTACTTACGTCAATGTGTTTATGATGGGGTTGCAGAATGGAAGGCACATTTCAAAGTTGGAAATATTCTCCCCGATACAATTAAATACATTAAAGACGACTTACTCAGAGTTCCATACATCATCGAAAGAACAAAAGCCATCTAAGTTGTTTATTCGCCTGTACAATTAATCGTATTGACCTGACAGTCCTCCACTGAGCGGGCGGGTGGCCCTGACAACCAGAGATAACAGACAGTCGTGTAGCACGTGTCTTATGACCGTGCCTTTTGCCGTACAATCTACCACGTTGCCATGAAGCCCGGAGACAAACCAAGCACAGAAAGATGCTCAAGCACTACGACGTCCCCGGGCATGCACATGTGTTGACTTTTACCTGCTACCATCGTTACTTTGCTCGGAGGGTTTCGGCCGCTTACCAGTCCTGCCAGGGAACCACTTGGCATAAGTGACGCCGGGAGTGCATCCCCCCGGAACTCGCCAGATGTTCTGGCGACGAGCCGGACTTTATGAGGAAGGCAGGATATGGGCGAAGTCGAAAAGCCGGAAGGTAAGCCAACGATGAAGGACTTCTTTGTCAGCTACACCATAGCAGACGAAAGCGCCGCAGAATGGGTGGCGTATGAGCTTGAAGATGCCGGCTACTCCGTTACCCTCATGAAGTGGGATTTCAGTGCAGGCAGCAACTTCGTTATTGACATGCAGAGGGCTGCCGACGCATGCGAGAGAATCCTGCCTATCCTTTCACCCAATTACTTGCAATCCGCATTTACGCAACCGGAGTGGGCTGTGGCATTTGGCAAAGACCCAACCGGGGCCAACGGATTGTTAATCCCCGTGCGCGTCAAGCAATGTGACATTATTGAACAAAATTCCCGCGCGGGTGCCCCTGATGACCAGAGATAACCGACAGTCCGTGTGGCACGTGTCTTTGAGACCGTGTCTTTTGCCGAACCATCCAGCACTTTGCCATCAAGCCCGAAAACAAAACCAAGCACAGAGCACTGTAATTGATGGGCATGTTGCGACACGTGCATTGAGCTGTGCCCGCCGATCACTCCTACTCTACAAATTGCACATCGCCAAAAGTTTGAAACCCGCTGCCGGTTTCCATGACCACACGCAAAATACCCGTCTTGCCAGGATTTTCTAAAATGGCGGCATACACGGCCGTACTGGAATGGAACCAGTTCACCACCGTGTCAATCGGCGCACTGTTCGGCCGGTCGAACAAGAAGATTGAAACACTGTCGGGCTCGGTAATCTGGTAAAAAAGAATGATCCTGTCATCGTCACTAGGATTCGGAAAAGCAGGGTGCAGTGCGATGTTGAGGGGTTTTATCGGGCTGCTGTTTTGTTCGATTTGCGGGCGCGGTTGAAAATCTCCTTCATCGCCGCCAAGGATGTTGGTATTGGCATCTGTCCTCAGAATTCCGGTGAACGGAGGCGGTTCAGGTTCATTCGGGGAATCATCACACCCTATGAAGAAAAGGCCAAGAACCATAGCGAACGCGCAAAAGATATTCCTGTTCATGCATCTGTCCTCCGGAAATGAGACAACGGTTACCCTTGCTAACCACGAACAGAGATGGGCATCTTGTTTATTCCGGCTTGTGTGCACTATTCACGACAACCGCCCATATTCAGAGGCCAGACAGATGTCGTGAAGCTTCACCTTTGCTCCTATTGGGGGTTTGAGGCTATGGGTTCCTCACTGCGAATTGTCGGACTTGCTTCGGGCAAGGCAATTTCTTACTTTACATCAGCGGTCGCCCGCGAGTGCCCCTGACGATTAGCGATAACTGACAGTCCGTGTGGCACGTGTCTTTAAGACCGTGCCTTTTGCTCCACAATCCAGCACTTTGCCATGAAGCCCAAAAACAAAACCAAGCACAGAAAGAGGCTCAAACACCACGACGTCCCAGGGCACGCACATGAGTTGACTTTTTCCTGTTACCGTCGTTACTTTGCTCGGAGGGTTTCGGCCGCTTACCAGTCCCGCCAGGGAACCCCCTTCGCATAAGTGACGCTGGGATTGCATCCTCCCAGAACTCGCCAGATGTTCCGGCGACGAGCCGGACTTTATGAGGAAGCCAGGATATGGGCGAAGTCGAAAAGCCGGAAGGTAAGCCAACGATGAACGACTTCTTTGTCAGCTACACCATAGCAGACGAAAGCGCCGCGGAGTGGGTGGCGTATGAGCTTGAAGATGCCGGCTACTCCGTTACCATCATGAAGTGGGATTTCAGTGCCGGCAGCAACTTCGTCATTGACGTGCAGAAGTCTGCCGAAGCATGCGAAAGAATCCTGCCTATCCTTTCACCTAATTATTTCCAATCCGCATTTACTCAACCGGAATGGGCTGTGGCATTTGGCAAAGACCCAACTGGAGAACAAGGATTGTTAATCCCCGTACGCGTCAAACAATGTGACCTGAAGGGCTTGTGGCCACAGATTGTCTACATTGACCTTGTTAACAAAAACGAAGATGCAGCACGCAAGACACTACTTGCGAAAATAGAGCAGGCAGTCAAAAAGACAAGGCTCAAACCAAAGACCAAGCCAGAATTCGCAGGCTTTGCCGGAGATGCACATGCCAGGGAGCCCAGATATCCGGGTACTCTGCCGCCTTATTGGAATATGCCAATTCAGCAGAACGAGTACTTCACCGGCCGTGAAGAGATTCTGGCACAACTCCATGAGTCCTTGCAGGCTGAACAAGACGCTGCCCTCACCCAGGTGATCAAAGGGCTTGGCGGCATTGGCAAAACCCAGATTGCCGTTGAGTACGCTTACAGACATCACACAAAATATGACATCGTTTGGTGGGTGAATGCAGAGACGGAAGTGACGATTCAAGCAGCATTTGTTTTGCTGACGGAAAAGCTTGGGCTGCCGGAAAAAAATGCGCAGGAGCAGCAAGTCAAGGTTGATGCCGCGCGTGACTATCTCAACCAAAACCCACATTGGTTGTTGGTCTTTGATAACGTCGAGTCGCGAGATACGATTTATGCCTATCGGCCGCAACACCGGCAGGGCCATGTGATCATCACCACACGCAACCAGAGCTTGCAGGGTGTCGGCAAAAGTATCGCAATTGACACGTGGACGGATGCAGAAGCACGGCAGTTTGTCAAAACACGCATAGAGAATGCCAACGAGCCCGACATCAGTGCACTCTGTGACCTACTGGGAAATCTGCCGCTGGCCATGGAACAGGCGGTAGCTTATATCGTTGCTTCCGGGTTGACAATCTCTGACTATATCGAACTCTTCAACAACAACCAGCAGAAATATCTCAGCAAATCATCTATCCCAAAAGAAGAATACAACGAGACCGTTGCCACCACCTGGGCGCTCGCCATTCAGAAAATTCAGGCAAGCATGCCAGGCGCCATTGCCTTACTCAATATGTGTGCCTTTATGGCTCCGGATGATATTCCATTGCATTTGATGGCAAAGCAGGCTGATGCGCTGCCTGAGTCAATGCAGGAACTCCTGGGCAACAAAGGCGAAATGGCGGAAATGCGCGTTTTGTTTCAGCGCTACTCCATTGCAAACATAGAAAACGAGACCCTCTCCATGCACCGGCTGGTGCAAGCGGTGATACGGTATGAGTTGGCAGATATGCAGGTAATGCTGAGTCTTGAGTTTGTTCTTGGGGTGATGGCTAGGAGTTTTCATGGCTTAAACCCACAAATAGATGTTAATGCCTGGCCAACTTTCAAAGCCTTGCACCCGCATATCTTGACTTGTGGTAAATATGCGCAAGAGCATGAAGTGAATTTGGCAAGCGTTGGCACCTTATATAATGACCTGGGACTGTATCTAGATATTATTGGATTCTATGAGCAAGTTGAATGGCTCTATCTTGCAGCCATCGATATCTATGCCAAAGTCCTTGGCAAGGAACATCATAGTTATGCAATCAGCCTGAACAATCTGGCTGAGCTATATAGAGCCCAAGGCCTGCACGACAAGGCGGAGCCGCTGTATGTCGAGTCGCGAGACATTATAGCCAACGTCTTTGGCAAGGAGCATCCTTATTATGCAACCAGCCTGAACAATCTGGCTGAGCTATACAGAGCCCAAGGCCAGTACGGCAAGGCGGAGCCGCTTTGTATCGAATCACGAGACATTATAGCCAACGTCTTTGGCAAGGAGCATCCTGATTATGCACAAAGCCTGAACAATCTGGCTAACTTATATTATGCTCAAGGCCAGTACGACAAGGCGGAGGCGATTCATATCGAATCGCGAGACATTAAAGCCAAAGTCCTTGGCAAGGAGCATCCTGATTATGCAAACAGCCTGAACAATCTGGCTGCGTTATATAGAGCCCAGGGCCAGTACGGCAAGGCGGAGCCGCTGTATGTCGAATCGCGAGACATTACAGCCAAAGTCCTTGGCAAGGAGCATCCTGATTATGCTACCAGCCTGAACAATCTGGCTGGGTTATATTATGCTCAAGGCCAGCACGACAAGGCGGAGCCGCTTTACCTGGAAGCAATCAAGATTCTTGAAACCGTATTTGGCCCTGAACACCCAGATGCAATCACTTGTAGAAAGAACTACCAGCACATGCTGGATGAAATGTCTCAAAAGAAATAACCCAAACACAGTCGGTCCTACATATTTCACCATCTTTGGCCTAACCTGATCTCTTCATAAATCCAAAACTTAGGGTCAAAACCGTGTGCGTGCGGTCCCGTTCGGTGTTCACGCTTCAGCGTGTTGTTTTGACATGAGTTGCAGCCGGGATGAACACCCAACACTAAAACTCTTCTCGCTCCCACGGTCTCCGTGGGAGTGTATAATGGACGCTCTGCGTCCACACAGCTAAGGGACGGGAGGCAGAGCGTCCTGTATGCATTCCGACGGAGACCGTCGGAACGAGAACAAGCCCGTCATTGCGAGTCACGCGTTGTTCAGCGTGGCGTGGCAATCTCCTTGGGTGGTGCGAGGAGATTGCTTCGCGAAAAGCGCTCGCAATGACGGGTGACTAAGGGTGAAGCTGCGCTAACTCCGCTTCGGCGCGTCCGGGTTCCTCTTCCAAAGCACATTCACGATCTTCCACTGGCCATCTATTTTGGCGAGCTGCAGGTAGTCGTAGTGTCCCCGGCCATCCGCCGTTCAATTTCCAGAGCGGGTCAAATAACTGTTTTGCGACATCGCGGCTTCGATTTCGCTGATGGTTCTGGGCAGCCTGGCGGAGAGATTTTCGTTGCCGCCCTGCGTGATCAAAACATCGTCTTCAATGCGCGCGGCGATGTGCAGGTATTTTTGAAATGCGGGTTTGGTTTGCTCGAGAAATTTGTCGATCTCCTCTGCCGGGATATTCATCCGGCTGGCGACCAGCATTTTGAACGCATCTACCAGGTTGGCGCCGACGTAAATCAGAGGTTCGACGGCAAACACCATCCCGGGTTCGAGTGTTCGTCCGCCGGCCCGATAACGGCCGAAATCGCCGACGTCGTGCACATCAAGGCCAAGCGAGTGGCCACAAAACGGAAAGTAATACAGGAAGTGCTGCCAGCGGGTGTCCTTGTCGGTGATCAAGCCGAGCTGGAACAGGCGTTGTTTGGCAACCGTTTCCGCCTGCTTCAGGCAATCGAACCACTTATTGCCCGGCTTCATGTGCGCGAGAATGGCATCCTCCATTTCGACGACGATTTCATAGATTTCCTTCTGTCGCTCAGTGAACTTGCCGTTGACGGGATAGGAACGGGTGACGTCCGAGGTGTAGTTTTGGACCTCCGCGCCCATGTCGAGCATGAGCATGTCGCCGACCCGGGTCTGGCGATCTACTTTGCTGTAATGAAAGATGGTGGCGTTCGGACCCGAAGCGATGATGGACTCGAACGCCTTGCTATGGGCGCCGTTCTTTTCAAAGACGTAGCTGAAGATGGCGCCGATTTCATATTCAAACATGCCGGGCTGCACGGCTTTCATGGCTTCGAGATGAGCATCGCAGGTAATGTCCACCGCCCGGCGGATCAGGCTGATCTCTTCGGGTGATTTAATGGTCCGCATTTCGTGGACGACGGTCAGCAGGTCAACCATCTCCCGCAATTTGCGACCACGCATGTTGGCTGTCTTAGATTGAATTGTCCGGGTCAGCTCCTCATCCCGGAGGTCAAAATGAACCGTCTTCTTGCCGGGTAGGTAGTTGCCCAACTTCTCCTCAAAATCATCGATGGCAAAGGCGGTATCGGCGCCAAAGGTTGTCATCGCTCCCTCCAGTCCGGGCACCTCGCCGAACCATTGCCTGGACATGGCATTGCTCGGTTTTGTAAAGAGAACAAACTTCTGCTCCTCATCCGGCAGGAGAATCAGGGCAGCGTCCGGCTCTTCGCTTCCTGTGAGATAGTAGAAATCGCTGTCGGCCCGGTAGGGGTAGTAGAAAACGTCATTCGTTCTTCTGGCCATTTCGGGATTCTTAAGGATGAGGATTCCGCTGTCGAGTTTCTCCATCAGCTGCGACCGGCGCTCGGCGTAAAGCTGTTTGTTGAAGTCGTTTGCATGCAGGGCAAAGATGAATCCGCTTGCCAAAACAAAACATATCAGTAGCGCGCGACATAGTTTTTGTATCATGATCATATTCCTTTTATTGAAGGTGGGCCTTGAACTTGGATCGGTGACAGCACTATCGAACACGACGTTCTCACTGCTGTTGTTATTGGGAATGGCAGAATGTTGGAAACCGGCTCAAGATTGCCGATCGGTAGTTCTTTACGACCTGTGCGACAAGAAGTTGCTGGCTGCAACTAATATCAATATGTCCGTTGTTGCGTGTGCCGCCTTCACCGAGTGTGGCATGGCCGACTTGGATGCTGCAGCCAAATTAAAGGCGGGCTTCAGCAACGAAACGGCTCCAAGACCTCGTCTAGAGCGCACGCACGATGTCGGATATTAGACCCCAAATCTTGTATCTCTGAGCGGAATGCGCACGCGCTCCTTCACTGAGCAAATGTTGATACGACGCTGTAGTCACAATCACCATTTGTGCATCCGGAACAATTACAATTTGTTGGCCGCCATAACCGTCAGCATAGAATGCCTCGTGCGAATGTATCTTCTTTCTCCACCATAGATAACCGTAAGCGTTGTCTCCGCCGAGGGCAACATGGCCCCGGGTAGATTCCTGTACCCATTCTTCTGAAATGACCTGCGAACTGTCCCACGAACCACCGTTTAGAAACAATTGACCGATCTTTGCCATGTCGCGAGCCGTCAGGTAGAGTGCGCCGTGTGTTCCCGTCAAATTGTTCGTATAGTAAAGCCCGGGCCAGGCCCAAGTGGTTATGCCCAAAGGGCCAAATAGATGGATACGAGCAAAATCCTCGGGCATCATGTCGGTTTTGCTTTTTATGATGCCGCCCAGCAGCAGGGGGCAGCCACTGTTGTAATACCAGTATGTGCCGGGCTCCTGAACCACGCGCTTGCTTAATACGTATTGAATATAGTTGCGTCTATGACCCACAATATTGTCGTTTTCTTCCCCTATTACGTTTGTTGACACTTCGTTCCATTCAAAACCCGGAGTCATGGTCAGAACGTGCCTCAGAGTGATTTTGTCTTTCTCAGCATCCCGCAAATGGTCATACTCCGCGTAAAAGGAAAAAAGCGGGGCATCCACGCCGCTGATTAAACCCTTGTCAAGGGCAATGCCGAAAATGGCGGAGGTGATGCTCTTTGTCGCCGACTGGATATGGTTTAGACTGTCAATGCCGGTGTTGTTGAAGTACTCTTCGAATACAAGCTTGCCGTTGCGAGCGACCAGGATGCTTCTCAAGAAATGCTGAGCATCATCGGCCAGAATAGTCTCCATCATATTGCCGATCTTTTGCACATCCAGCCCTTCCGCCGCCAACGTCGATGTTTGCCAGCCGTCACTGATTTGCTCAGGCTGGCGGTACAAATACCCATCATCAGGCCCGGTCGGTGGGTCGGATGTCGTACACCCCGACATGGTCATGACTACCAACAACAGCATTGGTTTTGTAATCCTCATGATATTTCTCCCAACTGGCATCAGTCTGTGGTGGCCCAATTCTGCAATTCGACAATGTTGCCCTCCGGGTCTGCCAGGTACTGAAACGTGATGAGCCCGGCCCCAGGAATCTCACGCTCGGTGAGTCTTCCCACATCTCGCCCGCCGGCCTCCCGGATGGTTTGTGCGGTAGCGGCGACGTCGTCTACCGCGAATGCGATGTGGGCGAATCCTGGTCGGTGCACTGCCGTGTCGGGCCTCGGCAGCATGCTTCGGTACTGGAAGATCTCCAGAGTCGGTCCGGTCTCACCATGCCCGGGAAGGCGCAAATGGATGCCTGAAATCTGCGCGTCCTTGAGTGCAAGCGCGTTATCCAGCCATTCGTCGGAAAGACTGCGTTCGGGGTAGACTGGTTCGCAACCGAATACGGATTGGTAGAATGAAGCCAATCGGCGCCAGTCTTCGGCAACAAGGTTGGTGTGTGCAAAGCGGATTGCCATTTACGATTCCCTAACGTTGCGGTTCTTCGTGGGCTGCCATAAAAGTTCAGCCACTCCGTGATCTAGTGTCGTGATTTGTTAGTTAGTGAACCAATGTGTCACCCCTCTGAGACTGTCGAAAAAGTCAAGCCCGGATTCTCTTGAAAATGGCGAACTCCATATTTGACTTGTAAGCGACGATCGCGACTTGGTTTACCATTTTTGTATGCTGTTTTTAGTGCCTTTTTCGAAGCATTTCGAAATCTGGACCTTTTTCGACAGTCTCTCTGGGGTTAATCATTCTTGTATTCGATTTTCTACAAACATTCCACCGCTACGCGGTTATTGAGTTCTCAACCCCGATGGGGGTGATATATTTATAGCCTGGTCTATTCATAAATCCGAAACTCAAGGTCAAAACCGTGTGCGTGCAGCAACCGTTGGTCTCGTTCGGTGTTCACGCTTCAGCGTGTTGTTTTGACATGAGTTGCAGCCTAAAGGCTGAACACCCAACTCTACTTCATGAATAATCCAGAATAGCAAGTCAGAGCCAAAAAAGCAAACCCCTGCGGGGTGATATAGGGTGCGAAATTAATAATCTGCACACTAGCTGCCGGACCTAGCCAGGTCAGTTAAACAGAGGGACGGTTGATCCACTGTACCCCGCAAAAATGCCGAGACCATTTTGAATATTGTTGTGCACTTGCACTGGCGTTGAGAATGGATTGTCGCCATTATCTTCCTGGAATTCCGCTGACTTGAGGTACTTGTAGTGGGATTCGGTCAACGAAACCAGCACCACTGACATTGGCGGCGGTGGGCTTATCCCCCAAGGATAAGCACGCAGTTTCAGACTGTACCTTCTTCCAGAAATGAATGAGTCATCGAAGAGTGCGTTGTTGCCATTAATGCCGTCCAACTCCTGAAAAATCAGGTCGTCAGACTCGATCCAAATCGGTAGCATGTCGTTCCCCGATTGCGTCAGCACGAGAATCTGGTAGTAGTTCTTGGCATCCGCGGGGTCAGAAAAATGAATGGTGAGTTTGAAAGGAGTTGTTCTCGCATCGACATCCACGGTTTCGATAGGCACGGGGATGGGCACATAGTCCGACGCTTCGATTGGCTCGAGGCTTGGAGCCGAGGCCCTCAATGTGTAGGAATGCCCAACCTCGGGGCGCCGGTCGTTTGTCGCTAGATACAGCCCGTCACCGATGTGGGTGAAAGCCGCGACCACGTTCTCATGCTCGAGGATCTGCGCGGTGGCATTGCCAACTGTCTGGATTGGGCCGCCATCCAGGATGTCTTTGCTCTTGTACATCCTCACTTGCCAAATATTATCCGGCCCGAAAAAACTGTTCGCTACCAGGACCGGCTGGTGCTCCGGCAAGTTTACATCCACCACGGTTTCGCAGCCACCGCTTGCGAGCAGGATAGCCCCAATCAATCCAGCCCTTGTTGTCTGCGCCAAAAATTTCTCTATTCGTGACATATCAATTCTCCATGGTAAGCCGCTAGAAGGCAAAGCTGTAACTGATTGCAGGAATGATCGGAAACAAGCTTGCCTGTTTCACGACCGGATCGCCTGCCCGGTTGGTTGAAAAGAAGTAGAAGAAGGGATTCTTGCGGCTGTAGGTATTGTAAATGCCAATGGTCCATGTGCGCTCACGAATGCCCCTTCGTTTGATGAACCGGATTGCCAGGTCCAGACGATGATAAGACCGCATGCGCACGCCGTTGCGTTCCGGCAGATAGTCAACTTCCTGGTCAAAGTAGCCATAGAACGAGGTTGGATAGGTGGCGACCGGCAGCGAGATTGCGTTGCCCGTGCCATACACCCAGGTTCCGGAAAGCTCGATCCCCGGCGAAAGTTGACGGTTGAAAACAAAGGCAATATCGTGGCGCCGGTCGTAGCGATAGGGATAGCGCTTGCCGAAGTTAAGACCTGCGAACTGACGGTCGGCCCAGGAAAGAGTGTACCCGAGCCAGCCGGTGGTGCGGCCCTGTTTCTTCTGCAGAAAGAACTCGAGGCCATAGGAGCGTCCGGAGCCTGCCGCGACTTTCTTCTGCCAGTCGGTGTCGAGGCCAATGAAGTCGGCGCCCTCCTTGTACTCAATCAAGTTGTCCATGGTCTTGAAGTAGCTCTCGACGCTAAACTCGTAGTGGTTGTCCCTCAGCGAGCGTGCCAGACCGAGGGCAATCTGCCGGCTTTCCTGAGGCTTGACCCGGTCGGTGGCGGGAACCCATAGATCGGTCGGCATGCCTATTCCGACGTTGGAGAGCAGGTGAATGTACTGACTCATGGTTGCGTAGGACGACTTCAAAGCCCAGTCGCCGAGAAGATAGCGCGCCGAGAAGCGCGGTTGCACGGAGGTGTACTGCCTGCCGCTGGTGGAGAATATTGAAGCACGAATCCCCGCGTTGACTTTCAGTTGGTCAGAGAGTTTGAGGTCGTCCTCCAGATAGACGCTCGCTTCAATGGCGCTCTGTTGCTGAGTCGGCGCGATCAATGTGTCGAGCGCACTGATGTCCAGACCCTCGGCTTTGTACTGCGCGGCTCCCGGGCTGAACGAATGCGTGGTGCCCTCCGCTCCAAACTTGATGTAATGGCTTGGATTGGGTCTGAAGTCAAGGTCCAGTCGAGCGCTCCAGTCTTCGATTCCGGAAGAGTATTTCAGCAGGTAGGATTCCGCCAGGCCGCCGCTCAGTCGTGACTCTTCCTCAGCCTCAACTGTAAAGCGATACTTGCTGTAAATCAAGGTGGTGTTGCTGAACAGCTTCTTGTTGATGAGATTGTTCCAGCGCAGGGTCGAGGTGATATTTCCCCATCTCAGGTTGCCGTTCTCTTGCGATGTCTCTCCATTATAGGTATCTTTGCTTCGGAAGTAAAACTTGTCGAGGCCAGCATAAACACTCAAGTAGAGCCGGTTTCGGCTGGAGAAAATGTGGTTCACCTTGGCATTGACATCGGTGAAATAGTAGCCGCCGTTGTCGTCTTCGTCGAGGAACGGTTTGATGAGCAGATCGGCGTAGGTCCGCCTTCCCGAAAAGATGAAGGAGGATTTGCCTTTCTTGAGCGGGCCTTCAAGCATGAATCGCGAGGCCACCAGACCGACAGTCGCCTGCCCATGGAATTCCTGGTTGTTGCCTTCTTTCATGTTGATCTCGACCACGGATGACAGCCGGCCGCCGAATCGCGCCGGAAATCCGCCCTTCGTCAGTTTGATGTTTTTCACCGCGTCGGAATTAAATACGGAAAAAAAGCCGAACAGGTGAGATGCGTTATAAACCGGCGCTCCGTCGAGCAAAATCAGATTCTGATCCGGAGCACCGCCGCGGACGTACAGCCCGCTACTGCCCTCGGACCCCGATTGCACGCCGGGCAACAGTTGAATCGACTTTATCACATCCACTTCTCCCAGCAAAGCAGGCACGGTCTTGAGCTGCCTGATGGGAATCTCAATGGTACTCATCTCGGTTTTCTGCTCGATGGTTTCCAGGTTGTCGGCAAACACCGTGACACTGTCCAGGGCGATGGCCTGGAGACTGAGTTCGATATTCAGCACATGGTCCTGACCGGTGAAAAGTCTCTTCTGCCATCGTTCATAACCGATGTAGGATACCACCAGAGAAATCGAATCTGTCTGAATGTGCTTCATGGTCAAGCTGAAGAAGCCGTAGACATTGGTTGTGGTGCCGACGTTGGCTTCCGGATCAAAGAGGTTTACTCCGATCAGCCGTTCACCGCTTTCACCGTCCTGCACGTAGCCGCTAATGGTAAACTCCTGAGCTTGCGCTACGTGGAAAGAGGACAAGGCCAGCAGGGTAACAAGGGTATAAATGCGCATGGGTACCTTCCTTTGGCTCGTTCGCATGGTCCTTCCAATATAGAACACATGAAGAGCGCGGTGCCCTTACAAATCCACCGATTCCAGGTTCTAGTGCAAGCCCCAGACGTTGAAATTGCGGTAGGCCCCCACAGTAAAGGCCATCTGCCGCAGGCTGATTTTGCCTGCACCGAGAGCCGGCCCCCATCTCTCGCCGCCAGGGTCAATGAAATCCAGGCAGACTTTGCCGTTCGCCAGCAATTGTATGTGCGCGCCATCTTTGATGAGACGCATGCGATGGAACTGCTTTGACCCGGGTGTGACACCGATTTGCCCGGCCGCCAGGGTGCGGGACTTGCTGGCTTTGCTCAAGTAGGTCCTGGCAATGTTGGTCGTGCGCATAAGACGGTGGTTCGAAAAATAGACCATCCAATAGTTGTTGAGGGCGCCATTGACGTATTGCTGAAAATGTCCGTCGCGTTCCGGCAGGCCTTCGTCAAAGACATCTTGACCGTTTTGTCCTTTTGATGAGAAAAAAATAAGGCAAAGACCACGCTCGCTGACAGGCTTGAATTCCCACTCGGCGATGAAGCTCTCTGGCACATCCGCCGGGCACCAATAGTTGAAATGCCCGGTGGAACCGTCCGTGGGTTTCGGAATCGTTGACCGCATCACCATTTGGCCGTCTTCGAACGTGATTTCAGCGGGACCCTCTAGCACCCAGCCCTGCATGCTGGCTTCATCGTTCATTTTCGAGGCGTAGACCAGCTTGCCTTTGCGTTTGGAGACATCGATGGCCGAAGGCATCTCAGTTGCGGCCAGGAGTTCTGACGCACTGCCAAGCAACTCGCCAGGGACCTGCGCGCGCACCTCGTCCTCCGAAAGATACCTGGGTTCGATCTGCATGTCCGTCACTCGATTGGGTCCTGGTGGTATTTTGAAACCAGTTGCCAGGCCCACGACTTGCCATGGGTAGTAGAACCGACTATTTTCCAACCTGAAGGGCAGGCCGTTCAGGTAACCTTCCGCGAGACCCTGCGCCGCATCCCAGGTGAAATGCAATGCATATTTTGCGGGCCCCGGAAGATCCGTTAGTTGCAGAAGAAAGAACTTGTGTGTTTCATCGTTCTCCCAATCGAATGAGATCGTGACAGCGCCGTAGCTGCGTTCCAGGTTGCATGTGGCCAGCCCCGGAAGTTCCACCAGCGTCTGCTTGAACTCATGCTGCCATTTGCCGTTGCTGTAAGTCTGGTCGGTGTGCAGAATAAAGCTCACAGACCCTTGTTGGCTAATCGGCTTGTCATCAGCAAGCACGGTGTTGAAAAGAATCAGCGGTTGCAGTAGAAAAAAAGCCAGGAATCTTCTTGCGTACATTAGTTGTCCCCTTCAGGTTTTGGTCTGACGGCTGGTTTGGTCTTTTCTGAACCGAGCCCGCGGGAAGAGCTTTCAGTACAAATCAATCGTTGTGGAATCTATGACAAATGGTTTGGGTGCTTGCATCTCGTGCGCACTTTGGATGTGGCCTGACGGCTGGCGCTGTAATCACGGACGCATATTCGAGACGATAGTTGCAGCCTAAACTTTTACGACGTCAGCAATGACCGAAGGTCCAGACTGTTTTCTTGCGTGTCGTTTTTTTTGTTTAATTTCAGGCTTTGTTTATCTACATTGAGTGGTCAACCTGCATTCCCGAACATCTGCCAATCGTCTGGCTCAAACACGCTGTCTTGCGCATTGTGGAGGAAGGATGAATTGTACCCGTTTTTTCTGCGCCCTTACATGTACGTTGTTGCTGACAACGACGACACAAGCGCAATGGTTCGTTAAACAAACAGAGAGGGCAGGACTCGGCCTGTCAATACACTCCAACGGAGTCGCGGTTGCGGACTATGACAAAGACGGCGACCTCGATCTCTATGTCGTTGCCTCCGACAGGTATGACAGCCGGAGTGAGCGCACCTGGAATCGATTCTACCGAAACCAGGGCAATGGCAGGTTTCAGGACGTCACGGAAGCGGCCGGAGTAAGGGGTGGCGTGACCAGCCCGGGGCCCGGCAGCATGGGCAATCAGTTCGGCGCGGCCTGGGGCGATTACAACAACGACGGCTATCCGGACTTATTCCTGACCAACCTGGGCCCCAATGTCTTGTACCGCAATCGCGGGGACGGCACGTTTTCCGATGTCACTGTTGCCGCAGGCGTTGTTGGCCGGACGGAAGACCACAACTCCAGCGCCATGTGGTGGGATTGTGACCGCGACGGCGATCTCGATTTGTACGTCAGCGCGTGGATCGGTGACAATATCATGTACGAGAACAATGGTGATGGAACCTTCGCGGACATCACCGAACGCACATGGCTCGGGGATGAGGGCTCGACCTGGTCATCCTTGCCGCTGGACGCGGATAATGACGGAGATCTCGACCTGTATGTGATCAACGACTATGGTGACAATCATTTCTACCAAAACCTTGGAGACGGCACCTTTCGGGAAGCAACGGTAGAGTTTGGGTTGCAGGACAATGGCAACGGCATGGGAGTTGACCTGGCGGACTACGATAACGACGGCTTCTTCGATATCTACCTCACCAACATTTCAGCGGTCAGAACCTGCCCATTGTTTCGCAACAACGGCGACGCCACCTTCACCAACGAAGCGAAAGTGGTTGGCGTGCACGACACGGGCTGGGCCTGGGGAACTGAGTTTTTTGATTGCGACCACGATGGCGACAATGACCTCTATGTGGTCAACGGCTGGACCAGCGAGCGGCACAAAAACTTCTTTTTTGAAAACCTGCTCATAGGTGACATCCTGGAGGACGAACGGGTCCTGTTCTGGGACCGCTCCGAGGATGCCGGCAGCAATGACAGCCATGAGGCGCGCGGGCTCGTGGTTTTCGACTACGACAACGATGGTGACCTGGATATGCTCTCGGGGAATTGGTGGACCTCGCCTTCTCTCTACGAGAATCGAACGGCAAGCGGCAACTGGTTGAAGCTTCACCTCGAGGGCACCACCAGCAATCGTGATGCCCTCGGCGCCACCGCAACTGCGTGGGTTGGGGAAGAAGCTTACCACCGCAGCAATGATGGCGTCGATTTCTTGGGGCAGAGTCTCATGGCGCTGCACTTTGGCCTTGGGGAAGCATCGCTGGTAGACCGCATCGATATTCGCTGGCCCTCTGGACAGCAGGAGTCCGTCATGCAGGTAGCGGTCAATCAGGAAATTACCGTGCGCGAGGGCGACGGGATGATAACCTCAGTATCCTCGGCTGCCTCCAAATCAGGGCGCCCGCCGACAGAGTTCAAATTGCTTGGCAATTACCCGAATCCGTTCAATGCCGGCACCGTGATCTCATTCGACCTGCCTGAGCCCGGCGCCGTCAGGTTGCGCATTTTTGATTTGCGCGGCAGAGAAGTTTTCGTCACGCAGCAATCGTTTGCCCGTGGTCGTCACCAGTTTCACTGGGGCGGGAAGAACCAATCCGGGCAAGATGTCGGCAGTGGTTTTTATCTCTACACGATTGCAGCCAACGGCTCCCGCCGCGCCGGAAAATTACTCGTTCTGAAATAGCATCAGAGGTCCGGTTGAAGCTGCAAGCACAGGTGTCTCCTGGCCAGGTTGTTCGTGAATGAACACGCAACATTAGTGCTCTCGACCCACCTCTGACCTCGAACTACGTTCGTGGTCTGTCTCCTCCCAGGAGGAGATTCCGCCCAATCCCCTTCTCGCTCGATGGAGTTTGAGAAACCGCAATAGTTTTAGTAAATTGAAAAAAAGGTGCTAAGAACGGTAGGCTTATCATATGGGCACTCTATTTTCATAAAAGCATCGAGTCAATAGTCATAGCGAACACTAAGCTGTCTGGCCAGTTGCATTACTTATCGCACTTTCTTGCCCGGCTGGTTCAGCCCGCCCTGATGCAGGGTAAGACCTGTCACTGCTCCGGCTTCGTCACGCTGGAATGAAATCTGGGCATCCACTACTTTTAGGAAGAACTTGGATTCCGATTCGGCAAAGACAGGGTTCTTCGGCTGCCCCGTGGCTTGGATAAACAACGCTCCAGCTTCCAGCGTGACTGTGATGGAGAACTGATGGCTCAACTTGTATTCGCCGACATAATCCTCCAGGACCTTGGCGGCGACAACTATTTCAGCGCGTTTGATTGGCTCCTTCGGAGGCGCCAACGGAGCACTCTTCCGCATTTTTTTGCCCGGCTGGTTTTGCCCGTTCTGGTGAAGGATAAGACCTGTCACCGCCCCGGTCTCATCGCGCCGGAACGAAATCTGTGCCTCTACTACTTTTAGGAAGAACTTGGACTCCGATTCGGCAAAGACAGGAAATTTTCCCTGGCCCGTGGCTTGGATAAACAACGCTCCTCCTTCCAGCGTGACTGCGATCGAGAATTGAGGGCTTAATGCGTATTCACCAACATATTCCTCCAGAACTCTGGCTGGGACAACTATTTCAGTGCGTTTGATTGGCTCTCTTGGGGGCGCCAACGGTATGTCCTGATTGATGAGATGCAAGCCGATGTCGTCAGCACCGTGGCCGGAGTTTGTGAGAACAACAACGCCGACCTCTCGTTCAGGATCGAACCCTATGAAGGTGCGAAACCCCGCGGTGCCACCGTTGTGCCAGACGATCTTCGATTTGCCCACCGAGCGAATGTGCCAGTTGAGCCCGATTGACATTTGATCGGAAATCTTCTCGCGCGGCACGTGCGCAGTCCGCATGGCCAGCTCCAATTGTGTCTTAGGCTCCCCAATATTTGCGGCAAGGAACCGCAGCATGTCACGGACATTGGAGCGCAATGCACCGGCACCTGCGAGGGTAGGCAGGTCCCAGAGCGGTACGACATTGCCCTGCTGATCATGGCCTTTGGCCATCCACTCGCTCATATTCGAATCGAGTTCGATCCCAGACATGTCCATCCCAAGCGGTTTGAGAATGCTTCCGCGTATCGCGTCCTCATAGCTGGTGGCCGCCGCCTGAGACAACGCGTGCCCGAGCAACCCTACGGCGAGGTTGGAGTACTCGTATTGCGAGCCGATGTCCCTGCGAAGCTCGTGGGCCGACAAGAACGTATAGAGCTGCTGAACTGAATAATCGGCGTACGGATTCGATGGGTCCGCCGGTACCATGTTGCTCGGTAGCCGCGGAAGTCCCGAATGATGCGTAGCCAGATCGAGTAGCGTGATATCGCGACCAGCACGGGATGGAACCCGAACGCTGTCCGGCAGATAAGATGACACCGGGTCAGCGAGATTCACATTGCGCCGCCGCACCATCTCTGCCAATAAGGTCGAGGTGAAGACTTTTGAGATCGAGCCGATCTCAAAGACCGATCGCTCACCCAGGGCTTTGGCGCCTGAGCCCGCCTCGCCGGCGCTCACGACTAGGGTTGAACCATCAGCTTCCATCACGCCGAGCACTATCCCGACGGCACCGTTGTCGTCCACGCGTTTCTGAATCAGTGAAGCCAATTCCTTGGCCGACGGAAAATGCTGGGCTGTCACGGTGCATGGTAGCAGCAACGTGCATACTGAAAGGACAGCCCAAGTACGGATTATCATCATCATCTCACTTCCTCCTTATTATCCTTTTATTTGTCGTCGGTGTCCAATGCACGACCCTTCAGTGAATCCGGCAAGCATCAACTGGTCACTTAACAAAGAAACCTACAGTCTCCGTCATATCTCGCGCAGAATATTGCTTTCATAGCTCAACGAGAAGAATAACCTACGAAACCTAACCGGATATCCTCCCGGGAAAGGGTAATATGGGAAACTGCATAAGGCCACTTCCGTAGTGAGTCCGCCTTCAACCCGCTTCATGTCTCTGCTATTTCACTGGAGTAGTGGGGAGCCTCCAAACAAAAGAATAAATCACACGATTGTCAAGATATTTGTTGGGGAACATCTGCCGGCCCCGGCATCGCATTCCGGTGATACCACGGGAGTTTGCGTTGCAGCAGAATCCCCGCAAAGCGGCACATCCCGGCGCACCGGGCTGCCGTTGCCGACCTGGAAGCAGTTCTTCCTGACAAGTGAGCTGTTCTTCCCGACAGCTGTGCAGTTTTTCCCTACAAGTGTACAGCCCTTCCCGACAACTGTGCAGCTCTTCCTATCAAGTGAGCAGCTCATCCTGCAAAGGAAACAGCCGTCCTCGGACGGGTCAGGAAACGTCACCCGACCACCACCTGTCGGCAGGATCCGTTGTAAAGGTGATTCTCGCTTTGAGTGGCATGAGCCTTGAGGTTGAGGCTGCGGGATTGCAGCAGGCCAGCTCTATCACCGCACGACAAGCTTGGCTTAGCACGCGATATCAGACCCTTGATTCCACAAGACAACCGCCCGTTCTATAAACTCTGCGATTCTCGTTTCTGATATAGCTACAGACTTCTTGAACCTGATGCAGCCTTTACCTGTGTCCAAGCCTTGCAGTAACTCTCCATCCGGGTCGATTTTGTGTGAGTTGCCAACATAAAGGCTCACATAATTCTTCTGAGCATTGAGATGAAAAACAATACCATTGGCGTCGCCATAGCTCAGCATTTTATAGTTGATGCCCTCGGACATATTTGGCGCTTTTGACCTAATCAATACTCTTAACTCTTCCAGCTTCTCGAGCCGCCAGTCATTCTCGAGCTTATCAATATATTCTGACGGAGTTTTGACATCGTATTGCATGTTTGCCCCTTTGAAGTTTGGTTTAGTGTCTGAATCTCGCTAACGGACAGGTCAACCCAGCCTGCCCGCGTTGTCATGAGCACAGGTGTACAACACGGCTTGAGGCCGTGGCAAATGCTCACTGCTATGACTGGGATTCTCCTTGCCTGGCCCGGTGTTTTGATCTGTACTGCCCTGGAGGAAGCCCCCTGGCTTTACGAAAAGCCTTACTAAAAGAGGCTTCGGTTTCGTATCCGACATCCCGGGCAATTGCCCAAATGACATGTTCCGACTCACGCAGCATTCGAGCTGCGGTGTCCATGCGCCAGCGTGTGAGGTAGGAAAGCGGCGGCTCTCCCACCAACTGTGTGAATCTTTTTGCAAACATCGCCCGTGAAACGAGCGCTTCTTTTGCAAGTTTTTCGACTGTCCAATGGTTGCCGGGCTGCTCGTGCATCAAAGCGAGCGCTTTCCCAACCTGTGGATCTTTTAGGGCGGTGAGCCACCCTGCCGGCAGTTCAGGTTCCCGAGCTAACCATGCCCGTAATATGTAAACAAAAAGGATATCCACCAACCGCGATGCCACTGTGGTCGTGCCAACCTCTTTATGACTGATCTCACAGTTTATGAGTCGAAGAACAGTCTGCAGCGATTCGGTGCCTTCAGTCTGGGCAGCAGGGATGTGAATCAAGTCAGGCAATAATGATAGAAGCGGATGTTTTCCCTCATACTCAAAATAGTAGCCCCCGCAGATCAACGCTGTTGAATTGCTTTCGGAGTGACTTTGCCCGCCATGCTGCAGACTGCAAGCCTGGCTGGCAAGCGCCTCTGCCAATCGCAAAGGTGACGTATCGGGGCTATCCGAGATAATATGACCTCCACCAAACGGAACGAGCGCCACGTCTCCCTGAAATAGCTGTATCGGCGGGGCTTGCTCATTAAGGCGAAGCCAGCAAAGGCCACGGCTGACAAAGTGAAAGTGAGTTCGAGGCTCTGCGTCGAATCTGATACCCCAGGGAGCTTCAAAACCAGCCCCGCATAATATCGTGTTGCCAATGCGCGTTGCGGAAAGTACGTCAGCGAGAACATCCATCTTGCGCTCTCCTTCCTTGATCGTGTTTGTCCATTTTTGTCAAAACCGAATCAGTATAAAGACTTTTGGACAAATAAGCAAGAGCTTTAGACATATATAGTCTGAAACAAGGTTGCTTTGGAATGCGTTTGATTCTGCAATTGATATAAACGGGAAGACCGTTATTCGCGCAAGGTGGTTAACCGAAAAGGAAAAAGTTCATGGCAGCTGTAACTGTGAGAAGAAGAATCAACGCCCCGGTTGAGAGAGTATGGGAAAGTTGGGCCGACTTTGGCAATATCTACAAATTCAACCCGAATCTAAGGCATTCGCGCTTGTTAGATGGCTCGCCACAGAGCAGCAAGGGGGCGAAACGTCAATGCGACATGAAGGATGGCAAAAACTGGATCCGGGAAGAAGTCATAGATTACGAGCCAAACAAAGTCATGACCGGGCCAGCGGCTCAATAGCACAGGAGATTGTTGAAAGGCCGAAGGGTGCTATTTCACTTTAAACATGGAGGTGATAAGAGATGCGTGAGATATGATAAACATAGGAATCGTTCTTGTGTTGCATACAGAAACCTGGAAAACAAAACTAACTAGTGGAGATCAAAATGTACAGATTCAAATCGAAAAATCGAATTCACAAAGCAGGAATGCTTACTGCACTTATCTTTTTTGGCGTTGGGATTTATTTCACAACCGGCTGGAGTCATGTCAACAACAACGAAACCAAGTGCGCTAACCACGACAACTCAGCGCACCGAACGCACACGATCACTTTTGAGATGGGTAAGGTCTATGAGATTACTTCCTTCACGGTAAAGGAAGGCAAGCAAAAACAGCTCAACGAAAACTATTTTCCCCAGGTCATGCCTCTCGTTGCTGAATATGGAGGGGCTCCTTTGGGAATGTTCGGTGTCACCAAGAAAATCGTGGGAGAAGTTGATGGACAGATGATTGGTATTTTTGAGTGGCCAAGTCTGGCGGTCAAAAACAAATTCCATAGGGACCCCCGGTTTCTGAAAATTTCTCCGCTGCGGGATGAGGCGCTCAGCTACTTCAAGCCTGGCTTTTATGAGGTGAGTGAAGATGTGACGGTCGCCTTCAAAGACAACAAGGTCTATGAATTCTTCGGTGCATGGCTTGCGCCGGAATCCGGTGAGTTACTAAAACAATATTTTGCCATCTCCGAGCCAATAAAGCGCAGCTACGGACGGCCTTATCCGGAATTCAAAGTTAAACTTTCACCTGCAAAGGGACAGAGCGCAGGCGCCTACGCCCCGCACATGACAGGTATCGTCGAGTGGGACAAGGCTGATGATTATGATGCCCTCAATGCAAACGTGAAGTTCAAAACACAGGCTGCTCCATTGTTGAAAAAGGCGATCGCAAAAATGGACATGGTGCAGACCAAAGTTATCATTAAACAGCAATAACTTCCTTGGTCTGACGCGAGCGGCATACTTCGAGTCTTCGGAGTGTGCCGCTCTGATTTTTTCCCATAAGACCTTAACAAAAGTCGAGAGTAAGAACGATGAAGTTGAAAGAAAAAGTAGCGGTGATAACCGGTGGAAACAGCGGTATTGGATTTGGAATAGCTCAAGAACTCAAACGTGAAGGCGCTGTAGGGGCGATCTTTGGACGCACTCAGAAAACATTGGATGAGTCGGCTGAAAAAATGGGGTCGGACTTTATCGCCGTTCGCGGTGATGTCACCAGGATGGATGATCTGGAAAAGCTGTACGAAGAAACCGCCGAGCGCTTTGGCAAGATTGATATTCTTGTGGCAAATGCAGGCGGGGGCGTTGGCGCAGGCACTCTGGGTTCGGTCACGGAAGTTGATGAGGATGCCTACGATCGCATGGCGGATCTGAATTTGAAAAGTGCCTTTTTTACTGTGCAAAAGGCCCTGCCACATCTCAATAATGGCGCCTCCATCATATTGGTAGCATCTATCGCCGCCCACAAAGGCTTTGCAGGGATGTCCGTTTACAGCGCATGCAAAGCAGGGGTCAGGTCACTTGCGCGAACCTTTTCGGCTGAATTGATAGACCGGGGAATTCGGGTCAACGTCCTGAGCCCGGGAACGATTGATACGCCTGTTTTCGGCAAAATGGGTATTCCTGCGGATGAAGCTGCTCAAGCTAAAGAACAGTTTAAAAGCCTCATTCCTTTGAAGCGGATGGGCACGGCAAAAGAAATGGGAAAAGTGGCGGTTTTTCTCGCGTCCTCGGACTCCTCATTCGTGGTTGGCGAGGAAATTATCGCTGATGGCGGCGTTGTTAACCTTTAGGTTACCTGTCGACTGGATCCCCCCTGTGAATTCGTCTGCATCGGTGGCTCATGGCGAATTTGCTGCAGCCTGTCGGTGGGGATAAAGCCAGACCTGCCAGGTTTTGTAAACCTGGCAGGTCTTCGTTTGCAGAAGACCGCGGCAATTGCCGCGGCAGGGTTATGAAGTCTCGGGTGTGCTTTCTTCTTCGATGGCCTCTTCATTCACAACCGTCACCTGCGGCTTTGAGTGGCCGCGCCTGAACTTCTTGCGCAGACCGTAGTCCAGCAGCAGGTGGTCGTTCTTGCCGCCCGGCAGCACGCGCGCCAAGTAGGCATGGATGCGCTCGCGCAGGTTGATGTTGCGGTCCACGGCAGCCAGCAATGCGCGGCGCGCTTCTTCCCAGTCCGACTTCAGGGTCTTGATTTCGTCCATTTTTTGCTGCAGGTCCGTGGTCAGGCCGGCGATGGTGGTGAGCAATTCCGCATCCGGCTTCCAGGCGTCTTTGGTTTGTTCGGCCGCCAGCTCGCCGATTTTCTGCAGGGCGCTGGCCACCGCCGGCCGGCTCGAGGGGATGTTCTTGACCTTGTAGAGCTGCAGGGCGATCTGCCGTTGCTTTTCATCCGGAAACTGGCTTTCCAGGGCATACCTGACATCCATCAGGGCGATGATGCCCTGTTCCTGCAGCACCGTGGCTTCCCCTTTGGCCGTGCGTCTTTGCGCCCACAGGGAGGTGTAGGTGTTGACATGCCCCGGGAAGGTGTTTTTCGCCGCCTCCAGCTCGGTCTTGAGGTCGTCGCGCAGGGCGGTGCCGCTGTTGCTGTGGCCGTCCCACATGCTGCGCAGCAGGTTGAGCCAATAGGTGAAAACGCGTTGTGATAGTTGACGTGCCATCTTCTTCTCCTTCTTGAGTTTTGGGTAACTCCACCTGCCTGCGTTATCGACCGCCGGCGCGGCCTCTGTAGCATGATGACGCAAATGTCATCTCTTGCCGCCCTCGCCTGCCGGAACTTGGTCCGCATACTTCTCTTTTACGCTCGCATACCTTTCCCGAAGCTCTGCATACTTATCTTTTACGCTCGCATACCTTTCCCGAAGCTCTGCATACTTATCTTTTACGCTCGCATACCTTTCCCGATGCTCTGCATACTTATCTTTTACGCTCGCATACCTTTCCCGAAGCTCCGCATACTTGTCTTTTACGCTCGCATACTTTACCTGAAGCTCTGCATACTTATGTTTTGGTGTTGCAGCGTGCGCTTGCATACCGCTGTTTTGGTGTTTAGGCAAGGAGCAGACAAAAGCACAACAGACTGCAACCCAATGGACTCAGCCACGAATGAGCACAAATGTGACCCGGATTAAGCCATGCTAGCCGAAAAGGGGTTGTCATGCCCGAAAATCTTTTCGTCGGGCATCCATGGTTCCCCGAAATGGCAGCCCGACTCTCAAGGGCCATGACTCTATCCGTACTACAAACCTGCAAGACAGTGTTTTTTAAGCAAAGTTTTGCAGCCACGGATTTCCACGGATGCAGCACGGATTTGTTCGGTGAGGCCCTTATTGCAATTCTTTTCTATAGTTGGAAAGCGTTCGAATTAGCCTGATCGGTTCACAAACTTGACACTCAGACATGAATCCTTGTTCAAGATGTTATCCAGGAGGGAAGTTGTTTGCCATGAGAATTTGGGCTGCCTAAGTAACTGATTGTTGGGCCATAACAAGGTCCTTGCGGGATGACAAGATAGATATCCGTGAATTATGTGGGTTCGTTCGAATTGTTTTCGCAACAAACCCTCGGATATCAGTGATATCCGTGTGCCTCCGCGGCCAGTCTCAAGATTCCTGGGTTGCCGCGTTGGCCGCGCCAGGTAAATTCGTGGCTGAGTAACAGGCCGGGAGCCGGCGCCATGGCTCGCCACAGAATCCCAGATGACCACCACAATTCGTACTTCTTAATTCATAATTTGTAATTCTCTCGTTCCTTCGAACGAGAAATTAGACGATTCCGTCACTTTTCTGTTGACATCCCGGCCCGGCTTTGCTATCTTTGGTTTGTCTTTCGCAAGTTTTCCCATCTAACGGCCCCGGTATCTGCGATTCTGACCAGGTGGGATTCGAGTTTCATGGCAACCTTGCAGGGTGGTGACATGGCAGACTCACTGACCAACCCCAAACTTCCAGGTACGTTGGATACGGATTCAGACATGACCTGCCAGAGCTATGTTCGCGTCTATCCCACGTGCTGCGACCAGATGCGCGCCGCGATACGGACACGCCACTACAGCATCCGCACCGAACTAGCGTATGTGCCGTGGGTCAAACGCTTTGTCCTGTTTCATGACAAACGGCATCCTCGGGAAACTGGTCGGAGGAAAACGGAGCAGAAAGGAACAAGTCTGGCAGCTCTCATACAACAATGCCCAACAACTGGGCTTAACTGAGATGACTATACTATAAATGAGATTGCTGGAGCACAAAAGTTCTGGATTCTTCTGTACCAGCTTTCTATATATAGAAACCACAAAATTTATAGATACAGAAACTTTAGATAGAGGCTTTCTACATATAGAAATGAGTTTCTAAGTATAGAAACAAATCGGTTGGCCGCCTCGCGGCTTGCTACTAAGTTATGCTTCAAACTGAGCCAGTTAAATACAAGAATAGGGTTAAAAAATGGATCGTAAGTCCGAACACTCACATATATTAATATGCGGATTAATCTACCCGGCAATCCTTGGCGCCATAATTTATAATTTTTATCAAGGTTATAAACAAATATCCCCTATACAACTTTTTTTGGTTATAACCTTAACGGTACATTTCACCTTTGATTTTCTGTTTACCGCAGATGAAGAAGCAAAAAGAATTTACAATCCAATTCGAGCGCTTTTAGACACAGGCTTAACTATATTTACGTTTATTGCTATTGATCGTGCCATACAAACCTACTTTCCAGTAACGCTTCAAGATATTTGGATTTGCCTGGTTCTATTCAAGTCGTTTAGCTTACTATGGGAATTCGCTGGAAAGAAAACTCCACATTGGTTCCCAGCCGCTATAACACACTTTGTATTTGCAATAGTGTATGGTTTAGGTTGGATGTATTTTAGTGATACCACTGCTTACTTCTTAGTCGTTATATTGGTGGATATATCCGTTTCGATTTATTGGTACACAAAACCATACTTTTCAAATGAAGCAAAATAGCATAACAAAGCGCTTTCAGTCGGATGCTCCGCTCGTACCTCACTCCGCACCGCTGAGGCGCGACGGTTATGCATTGAAGCAGAGTTGTTTAATTAGAAATTTAGTACCTGTTAACTCAAATTCTGACATTCTTTGGCAGGATATTATTAGCCGTCGCTGCGAATAGCGTTATTACGTAAGTTACAGCGATAGATTCTTCGTTAAACTTTTCAAGAAACTTTTCTCGCTCCGGCTGGGCCGGGTTGGGAATACTATCAAAATTATGATTACTCATGTAGCTGTTAACGGCTTCAAGTCTTTGTGCGAGTTCCAATTAGACTTCAATAAGGGGCTTAACATCCTAATAGGGCCTAATGGGGCAGGAAAAAGCAATATCTGTCAGGCATTGGGATTAATCTCCTCAGCGGCTGCAGGTAAATTCAGAAACTATCTTCTTTCAGTTGGCGGAGTAGAATCGGCCTTCACAATTTTATGCAATAACGAGTCTCAACAGAAAAATCAGATATTTCTTCTCTGCCGAGGCGAAACATCTGGAAATTGGGAAAATAAACGTTTTAGGCTGCAATATGAATACTCATTTAAGATTGTCTTTAAAGAGAAGCTCATTTTAGAGGCCGAAAATCTCAGGCTATATAGATTCTCAAAGAAAAAGAGATTTAAAACAATCCTACGTTCTTCAAGGGAGAGTGACGGAACTTTGACGATCAAGATTGAAGACAGAAAATTAATCGGACCGGTCGCATCGAAGGATCTGATCGACAAGGTGAGAACTTTGCAGTTTAGTACAAGAGAACTCAATTTTGAAACTTCGCTGCCACTATTAAGCTCTTTGTTTTACTTCGTTCATAAAGTACAGGAAGACTTGGGTTACTCGAATGCATGGAATATCGATCCACATCTAGCGAAAAAGCCGTCTGACGTTTTGGAATCTTCCAACATGCTATCAGATGGGAGAAGGCTTTCAAACGCAGTTCACGAGATTGTATCGCACAATGAAGAGGCTACCGAGAACCTTAATGAATTACTCAGTCGCGTAATTCCTCGATATCATAAATTATTACCTGAGACACACGAAAGTACCAAGTCGTTTGCGGTTCTAACCAAGGACAAACGAAAGATTCCTGCAAAGGGACTGTCGGATGGAACAGTTAAACTGCTTGCTCTCTTGATTGGCATCTACTCACATGAGCAAAGTGCAATAATTATTGAGGAACCCGAAAACTACCTTCATCCGTGGGCTTCTCAGATGCTTATTGAATATTTTAGAGATTATTTTCATGATAAAGTTTGCGTTGTTACCACACACTCTGAGACTATTCTAAATACAGTGAGACCCAGTGAGATCATTGTGGTTACAGAGGAAAGTGGTATAACTAGTGCTGGGAGAATTTCGGATGATATCAAACTTGAAGAAGCGATTCAGACATCAGGGTTTGGTTGCGGATATCATTACGTTTCTGGTTCTTTGGGGGGCACACCAAAGTGATAGATTTATCTTCATGTATTTTTATAGTCGATGGCCAAAGCGAAATTCAAGCCTTTAGAGCAAAATTTGAGAAAGAATATGGAATAAGCCTAAATCTAAGAACTGGTGGTTGCAACGGAAAAGACGTTAATCTTGAAGGTTATGTTAATTCTATCTATGGTATTTTGATTATGGCTCTTTCGGGCCCCTTTCGCTACATTGCATGCATCATGGACAGAGAAAGCAGAGCCTTATCATCGAATGAGCTGTCAATGCAAATAAAGACCATAATTGTAAATAAAATCCGTGAGACAACGCATTACAGTGAAGATGAATTAGTGAACAAAGTTCATGTTTTTTCTCCTGACAAGTGTTTTGAAAACTGGCTCATCGCAGATGTTACAGGGATTAAGACTAAAGCAGAACTAATACGACAAAACGCAATTCAAGAGAATTATGATGGTAAGTCTGGTTTGGGACTTCTAAAAAGCATGATGCTTTGTAAATACAAAAAAACACTGCATGCGCCAATCCTATTCAAGGCTGTCGAGTTTCCACGTGCTAGAATGCATTCAGCTTCATTCTGTTTCTTTTTAGAATTTTTGAACTCACCGACGAATCCTCAGAATGACGCCGCGTCGGTGCTCTTGCCATGAAAAGGGATAACTCATGTGGCAGATGGCTCAGCCCGTGCCTAACACCGCAAATTCAGTCGACGGACGGGTGGCCTTGACAAGAAATGTAACTGAGACCGTGTGCCACGCGGCTTCTAGCCCGTGGCTTTGCCGCGCAATCTACCTTTTGCTATGGTGCCCGAGCACAAAACAGAGCACAGAAAGAGATGCGCCTGAAATGTGGCCGTGGTCATCAGCCCACGTACAAGTTGCAAACAAAGAGCGGGTCCCGGGCCGTGATAGCCTACCTGTGGTGATGAAATGAGCATTTGCCACGACCTGGAAAGGCACGTGGCACACGTGTGCTTATAACAGCCCGGGCAGCAGGTTGGCATGGCCAGCCGGCCCGCGTGGCAACGAGGTAGATTGTTCGGCAAAAGCACGGTCTGAAGACACGTGCCACACAAGCCTTTTATTCATGTCCGGGCCACCCGGCGGCCCCTGCACTGAGTCGTAAGAAAAGGGCTGGTTCCGGACCGTGATAGCATGCCTTTACTGATGAAATAGGCATTGCCACGGCCTGAAAGGCGCGTGCCGCACTTTTGCCAGCATTAACAAATTGGGGTGGTCACCCATCGCTTCCTAGTAAGAGATTATGTATGAATCCAGTATTAATACTAGTGTACATCATGTTTCTTGAAGCAAACATGAGAAAATGAAGCTTCTATACATAAAAAACTTCTTGCTTAAGAAATTTGATAGTATTGGCTTCGACAGAAGGTTATTGGATTCACTTTTAAGTAAATTTGCAGCTTTACTAGGCGAATTGCCAGGTCTAAAGCCAAAGTTACAAGTTATGTGGGATAGACTCAAGATATTAAGGGAACGTTTCGCCTCATCACCTTTGACTTTGATTTCAACGATGGTCACAATAATATCCATTGTAATTGGCATTTATCAATTTAAGGTTATTCCTAAGTATATTGAAGACAGCCAGGCAAGTTTTAAAGATGTGCTAAAAGATGTCTACAAAGAGCATTATCAAGTGGAAATCAACACACTTAAGGAAAATAATGAAGAGCTTATTTATGATGTTTCTGAACTAAGAGTCAGGCTGGAAATAGAAAGGAAACACGGAGGAAGCAAGGCTCTTTTGGATTCTTTGCAACATGAGATCAAATACAAGGAACAAGTAATAGAAGTATATAAGTATAAAGTATATTCTTTAGAACAGAGCCTAAGAATTGCATACGCCTTAATCGATAATCAAAGCATAACTGCTGACTTGTTTGATTATGAAAGCTCTATTGATTCTCTAGATATATTTGCCTCGCTGGATGATGCCCTTAACAGAATTGACACGTTGAGGGTGCAATTATTCGAAACACGGAATGAATTGAATAGAAGTAAATTCGAAGTTAAGACAGTACAGAAAGAAAATCAAAGCAAACAACATGTGATTGTGACATTACAATCGAATTTAGGAGCCACTAAGACATCTTTCGATTCTATTGAGAGTGTAAATAAAGAGCTAATTCATAGATTTACAAGTAACATTGTTACACTCAGCAGCGCTTCTAAGGAGATTTCGGATACAGAAATCCAGAAAATTGTAAAGTTTAACAGATTCTTCCATATGCAATTCAATCCGGGATTTGATGGATTTCAGAACAAGTTTACTGTGATAAAAATTGATAAGGATGTAGTTATTGTTGACAGTACGACAGGGTTGGTGTGGCAAAAGTCGGGATCACGAAAGACTAGTGATACTAGATCTAGAGTAGACGACTGGATTGAGACACTTAACCGAAGTGGATATGCGGGCCACAATGATTGGAGAATTCCAACATTGGAGGAAGGGTTGAGTTTGCTTGAGTCTTCAAAAACATCAGGCGGGCGTTTTGGGTTTGGAAAAAAATTATACATAAATGATATTTTTGACACCCGTCAATTTGTAATTTGGACATCAGATTACCCCTATGAGAATATTAGTTCCATGGACAGAAAATATTACTCAATAGATTTTAAGAGAGGAATACATAGTGTCTACCCAGGTGTAATTACGGAATATGACTCTAAAAAGAAAAAGAGCATGAAACGTATTTCTGCGACCCCGTACGTTCGCGCTGTAAGGAACGACAGAAAAGGCATGACTAATAAATAGTAGGGAATTCGTTAACTGAGAACGTGTGCCACGCGGCTTTAGCCCGTGGCTTTGCCGCACAATCTACCTTTTGCCATGGAGCCCGAGAACAATACAAAGCACAGAAAGAGGGTCAAGCATTACAATACCCCAGGGCATTCACATGAACTGACTTCTTCCTGTTATCATCGTTATCCGTACTTGGAATCACCGAAGATGTGCTCGCTCTTCCTAGCAGAACTTGGCCGTGCCAGGCAAGTTCTGCTCGACGGGGACTTGATGCCCGCCTGGCCCGCCCGCGTGCGTGCCGATTTGGTAGATGCTCCTGAGAAGTGGCCGTGGTCATCGGCCCATGCCCAAGCTGCAACCAAAGGGCTGGCTCCGGACCGTGATAGCCTACCTGTGCTGATGAAATGGCATCGCCACGGCCTGGAAGGCGCGTGGCACACGTTTGGAGAATAAGAACAAGTTGGCGTGGCCAGCCGTTCGCCATCCGCTCCGTTGACACCTAAACAGGCTGAACCGGATTCATTCAGCTACAACGATCGGCAAATTTCTTCGACAGTAGAATTCTTCTTGTCCGGCATGATTCTTTTGATTTATTTATTGCAGATAATGAAGAAGGAGGCCATCATGTACGCAATATCAAACTGGCTATTTACCGTGTGTTGCCTGGCACCGTCGTTGCTGGTGTCGGCGGTGACGCCCCCTGATGAGTCAACCAAAAAGGTGGGCGTGGGCATCGTCGCGCATCCTCTGGAGACCGGCGACGAGGTGGAAAAGGCAATGTATACGTGGATGGGACAGACGCCGCAGATAGAACACATTTTCATCCCGGACAACCCGCAACATCTCTTCGAGTTGCTGCGCAAGGTTGGGATGAACAATAAGCAGATCAAGTTTTTGGTGTTGGCCGGGCATGGTTCGGCGCAGACGCCAAGCATCAATCTCCACCGGGATGTGTTGTGGCCCACGGACGTCGATCCCGTCTACCTGAAGCAGCAGCTCAAACTCTACCAGAAAATTCTAAAGGCCAGGCAAGCGAAGAACCGGGATACGCGGCGGGCGCAAAAGGAAGTTGATACCTACAAAAGGAAGCTGCAAGATCTGGAATCTCTCTCCGAGGTCATGGCTGAAAACGCCACCGTCATTCTGGTCAATTGTTCGACGGCTAGGACCGATGCCGGCCGGCAGTTTGTGCAGAATTTCGGAAATGCGCTGCTGTCCAAACGCGGCGGCACCATCATCGCGTCCCGTGAAGATGTGGCGGTCGAGCAGATAGATAGCCGCCTAGAGTTGCTCAACCGCATGCTCTTCAATTGGGAGTACCCGACACCCGGTGATATCCTGGTGGCCGGAGACTGGCAGCACTTCCCGATTGCCGCCAAAACTGCCGAGGCAGCACGGTGCCCCGACATCGCCGGCGCCTGGGTTGGAGAACTCTATGTTAAGGAGGTCAGCGGCTCAACAAATATTCGAACGGGTCAAAAGAGACGGGCGAGTTTCGCGATTACTCAGGACCAGTGCAACCTCGTGCTGAAGTTCGGCAACAATGAGATCTCCGGCGATTTCAAACCCGGCGAAACCGCCGCTCCAGATGTTGGCGAACGATTGCAGCGGGCTGAAGCTCTGCTCAGCAAGAGCCCGACGGGGGCACTCACGAAAGCGGAACTGGTTATTTATGGTTCAGACTCCGGAGCCCTCAAGGGCAAGATGGAGGTTACGATTGAGCAGCGTTCCGCCAATGGCGCATTGATCGTCAGCGGCGGGCGACTGTCACGCGAATAGACCGATCATGGAGGGTAGAGCGTGGAGCGTGTTTTGAACGTTGCGTTAGGGAACGGTCCGTGACTCTGCCAATAAGGTTGCAAATTAGTGAAAAAAGTCCAATATTCTCCCATGAGCATGGTTATATCGACAATCTCCAGCATACTCAATAAGGAGCTGCCTCGTCTCCAAGGCGAATATCGCTTGGAGTCGCTCGGGCTTTTTTGGTTCAATTGTAAGAGATGAACAACGGTCCGACAGCGACCTGGAGATCCCCGTTACTTTTTCTGAGCCGCTCACTTTGAGCGAGTTTGTCCATCTGAAGAACCATTGGTCTGACTTGTTGGGGGTTGACCTTGTGATGAAGACCTCTTTTAAGCCGCGAATCAATAAACAGATTCTGAGTGAAGTTGTGCCCATCTCATGAAACAAGGCCGAGATTTCGTAAACTATCTCGTTGATATTCTGGGTGCTGTTGGGAAAGGCGAGGCGTTCGTCAACGGATTCTCTTGACTGGGCGGGGGAATGAAATTCCCAATCTATTGGTTCCGCAGGGGATTCCATGGTGAGAAAGGCAGGTGGGCTTAAATCCACTGCGAGCATTATTCCCATATTAGGAGATGTTATGTCGAGACCAAAATCAACATGGGTGATCCGCCTGGCCATACTGGTTGGCATGATTTCTATCACAACAAGCGTGCTGCCTCAAAGCGCAACCGTGACCGCGCCCAAGCAGGTCGTAGTGGGCGCTCAGATCAAAATAGGCTGGACCGGCCCGGAAGGAGCGCTCGACTTCATCAGCATCGATCAGGCAGGCGCCGCGGATCGGTCTTACGGGCCCTACATCTATACGAAAAAAGGCCAGCCGGCCGAGATGAAAGCCCCGGAACTACCCGGCCAATATGCCATCCGCTACCACGACGGCGCCTCAGGTTACAAGGTGCTGGGAAGTTCGCTCCTGGAGGTGACAGACGCACAAGCCAGCTTTGAGAGCCTTGCGCCCGTGGATGCCGGCGCTCAGGTGAGTATCGCCTGGACCGGACCCGGATATACGCTGGATTTTATCAGTATCGATGAACCGGGAGCAGGCGATCGCAGTTATGGGTCGTGGGCCTACACCAAATCGAGTCCTGTGAGCATTCGCGCTCCCGCTGAGGCTGGCAAATACCTGGTTCGCTATCATCTGGGAAGCACCTACCGCGTCATTGGCGAAGGGGTTTTGACCGTGGGAGAGGTCACTGCAACCCTGGAGGCTGCGTCACAAACGGCCGCCGGCGGTGAAATCGCGGTAAACTGGCAAGGGCCTGATGGTCAGGAGGATTACATCAGTATCGACGCCGAAGGCGCCGGCGACCGTGAACACGGCAACTACCGGTATACCAAAAACGGCAACCCCGCTGTCATCCGGGTGACGGAAGAGCCCGGGCGCTACGAGCTCCGCTATCACATGGGGCAGTCGCGCAGAGTGATTGGCAGGACATCTCTCGTCGTCCTGGCGAACACGGCTACGGTCACGGGTCCTGCCAATGTGGCGGGCGGTTCGGAGTTCGAGGTGACTTGGAGCGGACCGGATAATAGCGGCGACTATGTCACGATTGTAGCCATGGGCGCCGGTCATCGGGAATACCTGAGCTACCAATATACGAGACATGGCAGTCCTGTGCGTTTGAAAGCGCCGCTCGAAGTCGGTCGGCATGAACTGCGCTACATGACCGGGCAAACACGCCAGATACTTGCGACTGGAGCGATTGTTGTCACACCCGGTGTGATAGCCGGAACTCTGCGGGTCACGGCCGCCGGCGTTCCGGAACCGGTCTCGAAAGGCAGTAGCGCGGTGGAAGTGATTCTTGATGCCTCCGGCAGTATGCTGCAGCGCCTGGACGGCAAACGTCGCATCGAAATCGCCAAGACAGCTCTGGACGACCTCGTGCGCAACACTCTGCCAGCCGGCACTTCATTTGCGCTGCGGGTGTTCGGCCATCGTGAGGCAAACTCATGTCGGACCGATCTCGAGATCGGCTTGGCGCCCATCAATCCAAATGCCGCAGCGACCAAAATCCGGGGCATAGAGGCAAAGAATCTCGCAAAAACCCCGATCGCAGCCTCTTTGTTGAAGGTCAGGGAGGATCTCGCGGGCCACAAAGGGCCTGCCACCATCGTGCTGGTTACGGACGGCGAAGAGACCTGCGACGGCGACCCTAAGGCTGCAATTGAAGCGCTGAAGTCCGCGGGCTTCGAAGTTCGCGTGAATATCGTCGGTTTTGCCATCGATGAACTCCAACTCAAGGAACGCTTCGAAGAGTGGGCCCGCGCGGGCAACGGCCGCTATGTCGAGGCCAACGACGGTGAGCAGTTGCAGAAAGCCATGAGCACTTCATTAAGAGTCCCCTACGAGGTGCTGCAAGGCGACAAGGTTGTGACCACCGGGGTGGTGAATGGCGACCCGGTGAAGCTGGTCTCCGGCACCTACCGAGTACGACTGCTATCGTCGCAACAAACAGATCTGGGTGAAGTGGTCATCGAGCCGGGGGAGGAGCAGCAACTGAAGGTCAACTAGCCGCGCGGATATGCGGACTGGTGGCCCTGACCGATAGAGATAATTAATAATCCGTGTGGCACGTGTCTGAAGACACGTGCCACACAAGTCTTTTATTCATGCCCGGGCCACCCGGCCGCTTTGTGCTTGACATCCCCCGCGCTGATTTTGTATCTTTGATGTAAATATCTTCCAACCGTCTTTCATCGATTGACGCCAACCTGTCCGACTGCCACCGGGTGGGATTGATGGTTGTCGTGAACCGTTATGAACGACGGTCGTGTGATGTCCAACGTGAGTCCCGCCAGAACCTGGAGAAGAGTATGCTTCACTTTAGAAATGCAAAAGCAAGCTTGCTTCCGCTGCTGTTCTTGTTATTGAATTCCGCCAGCTATGGGCAGACTGATAAGAGCAACGTTGATCAGGACATTGTCATTGCTGACACACATATCCACAACGGTTTTTCGTATAACAATGACGAACTCATGTCAAGTTTTCATTATTTTGTTGATAGAAATGTCAAGATTTTTGGCTATCCGCTCCCCATAAGGAGAGTAAAATTCGATAGCCTGTTTGCGGAAATATCAAAAGATGTTGATGACCTTCAATCCTTGTCAGCAAGGGAACGCAGTTTCAGAATCATTGACCATTCAAACTCCGATGGTAACGATGCGCAACGCAAAGGTGTGGCAATTTTTCTAACGATTGAATATTTCCACGGAGTTTTTGAGGGAAACCCAGAAAATGTTGACAAGTACCGAAAACTCGGGATTCGTTCAATCACCATTATCGACAATGAAGCGGATCGATTTTTCAAAGAAAACAGACTTACAGCATTCGGAAAACAGATCCTTTATCGGATGAACAAAGTAGGAATTCTGATCGATATTTCGCATTTATCTGAAAGTCAAATGGTCGAGGTTCTCGGGTATTCAAATTCGCCGGTTATCGCCTCCCATTCTTGTGCAGGAAAAATAGCAGGGCGAAACAGTAATTTGTCGGATAGGGTGTTGAAGCTACTCAAAGAAGAACAGGGATATGTTTTTGTTACATTCAATAAGAGCGATTTATTCGCGAATGCAAAGAGTGCAAAGGATGGCATCGAACAGTTTATTGAGCATGTTGAATATTTGAAGAAACTCATAGGCGTTGATCTCATCGGAATAGGGTCAGACTATCAGGCGAATGGCAAATACGTCCCGCAATCATTAAACGAGACCAATACCTATAAACGGATACAAGATGGCCTGCTCATGAAAGGGTATTCAGAAGCGGATGTAAGAAAAATTATGTCTGGCAATCTATTGAGAGTCATGGCAGTCAACCATTCCGTACAGTGATGATATTCGCCTGACGGGTGGCATAGCCCGGGTGCCCCAGAGAGGAATGAATAGGAGTCCGTAGCATTTACCGCACCATCCATAAACTACCATTAAATCTCAAGCTGTCCGCTCGCGTGCAGTCAATGTCCCTTCACCGCACATGCCATCCCCGCACAATATCTCTGACCTGCCTGCAAACAATCATCCCCCCGCCTGACACGAAACTCAAAAATGTCGGATCTATGACACAAATCGCACCGCAACAACGTAACGCTTAGGCGTCACGGCTTTCCGGTTCACTTCAACTCAATGACTAAATCGCGCTTGATCCATATCGGGAGAACTAAGATGAAGAAGATCAAATTGGTTTTTTGGAATGATGAACAATGCCGGATGAGAGCAGGTTTCCGTGTGGCATTGCAATTGATCCTTTTTATTGCGTTAGGGGAGGCGTTGGGATCTCTGCGTGGCCTCATTGCTCCGGGCATCAAACTAAGCAGTGAGGCGCCCTTGTGGTTCTTCATTGTCTTTGCCGGTTCGACTCTCGCGTCAGCTTTCATCAGCGTTTGGCTGGCCGGCAGGTTTCTTGACAGGAGACGGTTGGCAGATTTCGGTTTGTCTCTTCATAAAGACTGGTGGCTCAACTTCGGCTTTGGCATGCTTTTGGGCGCTTTCCTAATCACCGGAGTCTTCATCACTGAATATCTTCTTGGCTGGGTAACCGTCACCGAGATCTTGTATGCCTTAGATCCGGACTTGCTGTTTGTCTTGCCGCTTTCTGTTGTCATGACGGTTTTTGTGTGTGTTGGTGTCGCTGAAGAGCTGGTCACCAGGGGCTATCTCCTTACCAATTTGTCGGAAGGTCTTAATCTCAGGAGAATAGGTCCCCAGCGTGCTATTGTTATCGCATGGCTTCTGTCATCCGTCATCTTCGGGCTGTTTCACTTGGACAACCCCAATGCGACCCTTGTCAGTACCTTTAACATCATTCTGGGTGGCGTTCTCCTGGGCTTGGGTTATGTTCTAACCGGAGAATTAGCCATTCCGATTGGACTGCACATCACCTGGAATTTCTTTCAAGGCAGCGTGTTTGGATTTCCCGTCAGCGGCATTACCATGCCCGCAAAGGTGGTCACGATTGTTCAGGTCGAGCAATCAGGGCCGGAGGCATGGACGGGAGGAGCTTTTGGGCCGGAAGGTGGCCTAATAGGTGTGGGCGCGATGCTAACCGGCCTGTTTTTGACTCTCGCATGGGTTAGATACCGGCAGAGCGGCATCGCCCTGCACACGCCAGTGGCCGAGTACACCAAAACCACAACTGTGCACGAATAGACATTTTGGGCTATCCCAGGCCAGTGCAGGCTGTGGTGCAATAGATCGCTTCTGTCCCGCGAAACAATTGTACTGCGAGTTCGTTCATGAGAGAACCGCCGCGACCGTGGTGGTTTCATTGAAATGAAAAATACTTGAACGATGGCTGAGAGCCGCTTGAGTCCTCCCAAATGTCTTGCAGAGCCAAATCATGAAGAACAGAAGCCAATCTAACGCAGAGTCTTTCCACCTCAACCGGTGCCGCGAGTTGATTCATGCAAAGCTGGGCCGTGCCCGGAACGCGACCTGGAAACAGCGCGACTTCGAAGCGCTGAGTGAATTGATTTTTCAGGAAACGGGCATTCTGCTCAGCCTCTCGACCTTGAAGAGAATCTGGAAGAGCGGCTATGACAGCCTGCCCCATCCCATGACGTTGAATGCGCTGTCCGCCTTTGTGGGTTACAAAAACTGGCTTGATTTCAAGAGCGCGGGAACGAAGGCGCAAAACCGAAGCCTGCTCAAACCCTTGGTCCCGCGCACGGGCAGTCAGAGTGCCCGCCGCTCCGGTGTAGCTGGCTTGTTTGCGCGTTTCGCGCTGGCAACGCTCATTCTTGCAGCGGTGGGCGGAATTTCAGTGCTGTTCTGGAGTGGCGTCGGTCCGCGGGTGGTGGTTAGCAGTAGCGCGAATCAAGTGGTCTTCTCAGGCAGGAAGCTCTTGCCACATGGCCTGCCAAACACCGTGGTCTTCGACTATGACCTGAGTGGGATTCAGGCCGACAGCGTGTTCATCAATCCGTCTTCGGAGCACGTGGGCACAACCCGAATTGACAGCGAGCGCGGACAGTTTTCGAATGTCTACTACTACCCCGGCCTGCATCAGGCACAACTGCTCGCTGACGGGAAAGTGGTTCGATTGTACGACGTCCACATCACCACGGCCGGCTGGCTGGGGCTGGTCCGCTATGCCACGAGCGCTGGCCCTCCAACCTACCTGCCGCAACGCGATATTGTCCGTGATGGCCGTCTCTACGTTTCCCCTGCAGCACTCAGAGCGCGCAACATTGACACCTCACGTCCGGATTTCTGGGTCGGCTTCAGCATTTCCCGTGACTTTGGCACCCTCACCGGCGATGATTTCACGCTCGAAACCCGAGTTAAAAACAACCTGTACGAAGGCGCGGCGACTTGCCAGTACGTACAAATCGGGGTCATGTGCGAGACCGGCGATTTGATGCTGCCACTGAGCGCCCCCGGCTGCGTCGGCAATCTCACTCTGGAGACCTCCGGCGCTTCGGTGAGCGGTAGAGACAATGATTTGTCCATGTTCGGCTGTGACTTGTCGCTGTGGAACCAAATCAAATGGACGGTGCAGAACGGCGCCTCAACAGTGTGGCTGAACGGCGGGCCGGTTTACGAGTTCTCCGTTGAAGAGCCCCTCGGCCGGATCGTGTCATTGCACTTTGGGTTTGCGGGCTGCGGCGCTGTGGATGTCGTTGAGTTGCGCGATGGCAGCGACCGGGTCTTTCTCAAAGACGACTTTGGTGGTTCCGCCAACCAGGGCATGGGGGCACCGCGGTCCTTCCACCTGCAGAAATAGTCTTGCACAGGTTCCGGCACCCTTGCAGAATATCTTCTCCACCATTGCGTTTCCTGTCCACCAGCCGCCGGACAGGAACCCTCGCCTGCGACAGTTTTGCATCACAAATGACCGGTAGTTGAACGGCCCGGCCGGGCACATCCCGCGAGTTTGTACGTTACAATTTTTCAAGCCTAGCGTGCGCTGCGACATGGCAACACTTCACTGTTTGGGACTGACCAACAAAAGTGTTGCGGGATTGTCAGCCCGTGCCGGCGAGCACCACGGAGACCATCAACCCAAGTACCCATCCAGAACCAAAGCGGAGTATTGTGATGAAACGATTCCTGTGCCACCGAGCTTCCCTATTCCTTGTGATAACTGTCTTAGTTTTCGCCGGTTCGTCGTTCTTGTCAGCTTCAACCGGGCCAGATTTGACTACCGCAGCCGTGCAATCGATCACCTCGCATGAAATCAAAGCGCACCTCGATTTCCTGGCCTCTGACTTGTTGCAGGGACGTGGCAATGGCGACCGCGGTCTCGAGATTGCCGCGGAGTACATTGCGGCACAGTTCCGGGCAGCGGGTCTGGAGTCTGCCGCCGGGGACTCCTACTTCCAGCCGTTCGACCTGATTGAACGAAAGCTGAATGGCGTCAACCGTCTGGAACTCACCACCACAAAGGGCAGCGCCACGGTCACCACAGACTACGAATTCGGCCAGGATTTCATGTCCTTCAGCTTCACCGCAAACAAGAACGTGGTAGCCCCGATCGTCTTTGCCGGTTATGGCATCACGGCTCCGGAGCACAAATACGACGACTACAGGAGCATTGATGTCAAGAACAAGATCGTCTTGCTGCTGCGTCACGAGCCTCAGGAACAAGACAGCAGCAGCGTTTTTGATGGCGTCGCTACCACCGAGCACGCGCAGTTCATGGTGAAAGCCCGGAATGCCCAGGAGCATGGCGCGCTTGCAATACTGGTTGTCACCGACCCCGTGAATCACGAGTCGTACGAGGTCTTCACCAAGGAGCAAATCTGGCCTGAGAATCAGCCGACAAGACTCAAGACCATGCAATTGGCTGGGGCTGGAGATAACATCGGGATTCCTGCCCTGCATATCAGCATGCAAGTCGCGCGAGATATTTTGGCGGGAACAGGCAAAGACCTGAGCGCCATTCAGAGGGAAATCGATGCTAGTCTCAAGCCGAACTCGTTCCCGGTCGAGAACCGGACCATCACCGTGCAAACTAAAGTCAGGACGGAAACCAGCACGGTAAGAAACGTGGTTGGGCTGCTCAGAGGCAAAACCGATGAGGCGATTGTAATCGGAGCCCACTACGACCATGATGGACGGGTTGGCGACGAAATTTACAACGGCGCCGACGACAACGCTACCGGCGTTACTGCTTTGTTCGAAGTTGCGGAGGCGTTTTTATCCACTGGCGGGCAGCCGGAGCGCAGTGTGGTTTTCGTTGCTTTTGCCGCCGAGGAAAAGGGCCTGTATGGATCCAAATACTATGTCGAACACCCGCTGCATCCGCTCGACCAGACGGTTGCGATGGTCCAGATGGATATGATTGGCCGAAATGAGGATACGCACTCACTCACTGACACCCAGCGCGGCGGCCAACTCCTGGTTACAGCGGAGCAGAGCAAGAACTCTTTGCACGCCATTGGAACGACCTATAGTTCGGACATGAAGGTGTTTTCTGAGCGCAACAACCGTGACATCGGTATGGAGATTCATTACCTCTATGACAATGTTCAGAATATGGTCAAGCGAAGCGACCAGTGGCATTTTATTGAAAAGGGAATCCCCGCCATTTTCTACACCACGGGCTCTCACCCTGACTATCACACGCCGTCTGATACAGCAGATAAGATCAATATCGAGAAGATGAAAAAGGTGATTGCCTTGATTTATCTAACAGCTTGTGATCTGGCTAATAATCCAGAGAAGCCGTCGTACATGCCGCCAGGCGATTCCGGTTAAAGTGATCTCTTCACGCCGAAGTCAATCAGTGGGTTTGCGGCTCACCCCGGTTACCCACGCTGTGGTTGAATTCCAAAGCGATGCTCATCTCGGAGCCAAGGCACAGGAGGAAAAATGGTCATAAACAGAACGTACAGCAGATATGGAGTCGTGTGGGGAATTGCGTTAACTTTGCTTGCATTCGGTAACGGCTGCAGCGGAGATGCCGGCAACAATGGCAGCCTCGCGGAGATTGCCTTCTATTCCAATCGCGACGGGAATGCCGAAATCTACCTCATGAACGCCGACGGCCGCAACCAGCGCCGCATCACTGACACGTCCACCAACGAGCGCTGTCCGGCCTGGTCGCCCGACGGGAAGATGTTGGCTTTTACCTCGGATGAAGTCGATGAAAATCCCGGCGACTGCTTTCCGGATTGCAGGACGGAGGTATTCGTGATGAATGCCGATGGCACTGGCCGCCGGCAACTCACCAGCATCGGATTATCCGTTTCGCATCCGAGTTGGTCGCCCAACGGCGAGCAGATTGCATTTTCCGCCAAAACAGAAGAGGACTTCGAGATCTTTGTGACCAACGTTGATGGCAGCGGACTGCGCCAAATGAGTGACAACGACTTCGACGAAAAATACCCCGTGTGGTCGCCGGACGGAAGCAGGATTGCGCTCTACGATGTGGTCAACGACAACTACGGCATCAGCGTAATGGACGCAGACGGTGGCAACCGGCGGGTCTTGCTCAACACGCCGGACTGGGACCTTTTTCCGCAGTGGTCGCCAGACGGCTCAAAGATAGTCTTCTTTGCCAATCACGGCATTCCGCTGAACCACCGCAATGTCTATGTGATGGATGCCGATGGCAGTAACGTGATTCAGCTCACCGACACGAAAGCAGTGGATGAGGATGGCACGTGGTCCCCGGATGGTAAGGAAATCGCGTTTCAATCAAGCCGCGACGGCAACTACGAGATCTATGTCATGAATGCCGACGGCAGCAATCAGCGTCGGCTGACACGCCACGAAGGCGGTGACTACTGGCCGGACTGGCGGCCAAAGCAATCCGACTAATGGAAATCTTCTACCCCATCGGAAGCGTGAGTTGAATAACCCTTTCTGGACCACGCTGATGAGCCCGTCTCGTCTCTAACCGGCCAGTTTCAGTTGTGGACGGATGTCATGGCGACTCTCCGCAGGCCAGCGAATGAGGTCTGCGGAGCTGCACCTGCACCACCGCTGCGCCCAATCCCTGAAAGCGTTCAAAACGAATTTAGTTGTATAGTGCAACTTTATTGAATCCCGGGGCGTAGGATTTTCTATCCGCCACTCGCCGTGGCGCCATCATCTCAACTTACCAGGGACATCAAGTGAACGACCAAACCGAAACAAAGCCCGCACAGAAGAAAGCTCTCCAAAATGATGCAATCGAGCTGCACCACGCGGTTAGTGAGCTGGTAAGAGTTTACCAGTTCCGCGACCGCCAGCGCATTTGTTACTACGATGTGTCGGTGACGCAATGCCATGCCATTGCACGACTCGTCGCGTTGGGGTCGATGCCGCTCAATCAGCTCGCGGTCGAACTTCACCTGGACAAAAGTACGGCAAGCCGCGTGGTTAGTGCATTGGAAGAAAAGAACTATGTGCGGCGCACCGCCCATGCCAGCGATGGCCGCGCGTTATGCCTGGAAGTGACGCCACAGGGACGCAAGCTGCACGAGCGAATTGAACAGGATCTTGTGGTGGAAATGGAGAAACTGCTCGAAGGTTTCGACTCCGACGTGCGGCAAGCGACGACACGACTCGTTGCGCGACTGGCGCGGGCGGCAAAAGAGCGGTTCTCCGTCAAAACGGCAACAGGTTGTAATTGATTGAAAACCTCATATGGCAGTTGCATTGAGCAACTATTTCGTTAGAGAAGTCCATGAGTAACCCAAGGAAAAGAACTATGAAAACGACCATCACAATTCTTGCGCTATCGCTCCAGCTTGCGGGCGTACACCTCGAGTCTGGTGCTTTGGGCAAATCCACCGATAGTGCCCGGCGCGACTGGCCGCAGTGGCGCGGTGAGAACCGGGATGCGGTTTCGACGGAAACGGGCCTGATCCATGACTGGCCGGACAGCGGGCCGGAAATCCTGTGGCGACAAGAAATCGGCGCCGGATTCTCAGGCGTGTCGGTTTCGGATGGCAAGCTTTACACCATGTGGGATGCAGGAGGCAAACAGTATCTATTTTGTCTGGAGGCGGGCTCTGGTCAGGAGATCTGGCGACTCGAACTCGGCGTCGGCTTCAGCAATTCCTGGGGCAACGGTCCGCGATCCACGCCGCTGGTGGACGGTGACTTCGTGTTCGCCGTCGGAACGGATGGCGTGCTTATCGCTACCGAAAGGAAAACCGGACGGCTGCTGTGGCAACACAGCCTGGTGCACGATTTTGGCGCCAAACTTCCCACCTACGGATACTCATCTTCGCCGATGGTAGCGGGAGAACGACTCTTTGTGGAAGCCGGCGGTGAGGGTCAGGTCTACGTTGCTTTGAACAAGAAGGACGGCAAGGTTCTTTGGACTTCCCGGAGTGATCGGGTGGCTTATTCCTCGCCGGTGAGCACCACCATTGCCGGGGTTGAACAACTCATCTTTTGGAGCGCCGGCGGACTGCGGTCTCTCTCCCCTGCCGATGGCTCCACGCTTTGGAAATACGACTGGGAGACGCTCTGTCCGGTTACTGGCGACCCCTTAAACACGGGCACTCCCATCTTTGTGGCGCCGGACAGGGTTTACATCTCCAGCGGCTCGGGGGCGGCGATGGTCCAGCTTTCGATGAAGGCAGGCAGCCTTCACCCGCAGCTCGTCTGGGAGTCCAACAAAATGCGTAGCGATGTCAACACCTCGGTTTTGTATGGCGACCACATCTATGGTTTTGACGGCGCAATCTTTAAGTGCCTTGACGCCAAAACTGGAGAACTCAAATGGAAGGCGAGGGGGTTCAAGCGTGGCTCCGTGATCGCCGCGGATGGACAGCTCATCATTCTAAGCGAGCGCGGCAAACTAGCGCTGGCACAGGCGACACCGGCGGCGTTTGTGAAAACTTCCACAGCGCAGATTTTGAATGGAAAATGTTGGACAGCGCCGACATTGGCGCAGGGCCGGCTCTATCTGCGCAATCATAAAGAACTGGTTTGTTTGAACATTAAGAAGTAGGCCGGGAAGAAATGACACCTATCCTCTAAGCCGTTTAAAACTATGACCCACGAGACCCAAAAACAAAAGGCTGCGGAATTCCTTGCGCTGCACAGTGCACCGCAGCTCCTGGTTCTCCCAAACGTCTGGGACACTTCGAGCGCCAAGGTTTTCGAACTTGAGGGATTCCAGGCAATCGGGACGACAAGCGCAGGCATCTCTGCCACCCTGGGCTATCCTGACGGGCAGCGCATGAGTCTGGACGAGAATATGGAAGTGGTGCGCCGGATTGCGAAGGACACTGACCTGCCGGTGAGCGCAGATATCGAAGCTGGATATGCAGGCGACACTCAAGGTGTTGTGCAGTCGGCGCGGAGTGTTTTGGCAACTGGCGCGGTCGGGCTTAATCTGGAAGACAGTACAGGCAACGCCGAGCATCCCCTGTTCGAGCAGGAGGTGATGCTGGAACGCATTGCGGCCATTCGTGAAATGGCGGACGCAGAAGGCATCCACCTGGTCATCAACGCACGCACGGATGTGTTTCTGGTTTCGAGGGAGGATCGTGCTCGCAAACTCAAGCATGCGGTCCAGCGCGCAAATGCCTATCGCGCAGCAGGAGCGGATTGCATTTTCGTGCCGGACATGGGCGACCTCGACCGGGAAACTATGGCGTCTTTGGTGGCGGAAATCGATGCGCCGCTCAACATCATCGCCGGCGCTACGACCCCTGCGATTTCGGAGTTGCAGCAGATCGGCGTCGCGCGGGTCAGCCTGGGTCCCAGACACATGCGAGCGGCCTTGACTTTGCTTCGAAAAATCGCCCGCGAGTTGCTGGACTCAGGCACTTTCCAGCTTTTGAACGATTCGACTATCACCTATTCTGAGGTCAATTCCTGGTTCAAGCACTAGCCTGGGGTGTTCACCAGTTGGGTCTTCACAGGCAAGCCACCTTTAGGTTCGTAGGTCAGGAAGCGTCCACCCAACCTGCTTTGCTGCGCCTGACGCAATCCAAGTGTGTCAGTGCCTCAAGGAGAGGTCGAATGCAGCCCCGAATGTCCTCCAGCCGATTGCCGCGGCGATGCAGGACGAACGCCTTTTTCTTGCCCAGCCACATTATGCACCATCTTGAACGCTGTCTGACTTCAATTTGACTGTCGAAAAATGGCATAAATTCCTTCGTACACCGTATATTTAAAGTCACGACGGTCATTATCTTGTCGCGCGTTGGCCAAGGAGTCACATACGCTGAACTGACCGAAATGCTTGACCAATCTGGAAATGGCAACGTGATGTCTACTGGGTGAGCACAAACGTCGTTATATGACATCAGGCCGCAGATACAACACTAACGGAGTCGAACATTGAAACGAAAAGCAACGCTTTGCGGAGTTACGTTTTTTCTGATTTCACTCGCCACCCTTTCTGCACAAGAGGACGATTTCCCCCGGCTGCTTGGTCCCTACTTGGGCCAAAAAACACCCGGCATGACCGCCGAAATGTTTGCGCCGGGTCTCATTTCAACCGAGTTGCATGATGATGCCGCTCCTGCCTTCAGTCCCGACGGCAAGGAGGTCTACTTCCGCATCGTATACAAGATTGACGGCCGCTATTACGGCACCATTTTTTGCTCAAGGGAACAGACTGGAGTTTGGTCGAAGCCCGTAGTCGCGTCGTTCTCCGGAAGGATTTTTAATGGTGTTGTTGCATTCTCCACCGACGGAAAACGAATCTACACCACCGTGAATACGGCCACCGATGGCAGTTTTAATATGGATTTGGCCGTGGCAGAACGAATCGGCGACACCTGGAGCGACAGCAAAATACTTGCAGCCCTGAATACCGAGTTCAACGAACTCAACGTGTTTGAAACTGCCGATGGCGTGTTGCACTGGTCCTCTGAAAGGCGCAGAAACGATCCGACCCCCAAGTTTTACAAATCACATCGACTCGGTACGACTTTCGCCGAGCGCAAAGAGATTGCTGCTTTCCCAGACTCGGCGCTGCTCTCCGCCATCGCTCACGACGGCAGTTATGCCCTTTTCGCAATGCGCACTGAGCATCGGGGCCACGACTTGTTTGTCAGTTTTAGAAAAGCGAACGGCACATGGGGCGGGCCAATTAACTTGGGGCCGAAGGTGAACTCCGAACGCATGGAGAAGAGCGCTACTCTTTCGCCCGATGGCAAATACATATTCTTTGTCAGCAGCCGCGAACACGAGGGCGCCAATCCACGGAAACGTTGGCATTCGCCGTTGTTCGAAGGCAATGAGCCTATATTTCGCGCAGACATTTATTGGGTTGACGCACGAATTCTCGATGACATGAAACGGAGTGCACAACATAAGTGAAAAATCGAACTGGCATGAAGAAGAGCATCGTTTCAAAACCGTCAGTGTTCCTACCACCACATGGGTGTGGCCTTCGTTTTGTTGCCTTTGCTCTCCCCTTTTGCGTGTTTTTATGTTCTAGAGGCGATCACTGTCTGTCCCGCGATAGATCTTCAAATACGCGGATATTGAAAAGAGGAAATGTAGATGAGCAAGATAAGAAAAGTCTCGATTATGATAACAGTACTTATCATTTGTTTCATAAGCTTTGTGATTGGTGAAGTCATTCGCATATCAAAACCGACTCACGGTGAGCAGATTGAACAATATGAAAATCCACAGCAGGCATTATTCGTGATAGATATTCAGGAAGACTACACTGGAACAACGGCCCAGCCGCCATTTCCTTACAAAGATTCCAAAAAATTGATTGAAACAGTGAATAGAATCATAAAAGCTGCATCCAGGAAAAATATCATCGTCGTCTACATTCGACAAGAACTTGATGATTTTCGCGGTAGGATGCTATCTAACCTACTTGCTGGAGGAACGGCTATAAAAGGAAACCCGGGAACCGAGATTGATAAACGAATCTCGCTCATGTCTAATCACATATTCCCGAAACCGAAAAGCGATGGCTTTTCCAGCCCGAAGCTTGATGGATTTTTGATTGAGCATCAAGTGAATGAATTATTCCTTGTAGGCTTGGATGCTGATGGCTGTTTGCATACCACGGCCCAAGGCGCTTTAAACCGTGGATACACCGTAAACGTTATCACAGACGTCATCGCCTTACAAGCTGAAGAGAAGTGGGAGCAACTCCTGAAACAGTATCAGGAAGAGGGTATCATGTTGATGTCGAGTCAGGAATTTTCGATTGATAGTCTGTGAGCTGTAGCTCCTTCTATAAATTTTTCAAAATATGAGGAGGGAAAATGAATTACATAGGAATTGTTTGGGCCCTGATTTTCGCGCCTGTGCTCTCCGCCCAGAATTACGACTTCAGCGATGTCGACCACGCACTCGAAGGCGCGTTTCATGGCAACGTAATCGTTCTGATAGAACAGGACCATAAACCAATCTATCGATTTCAATCGGGAGCGGTGAATGAAGATTATGGTGTCTTTATCCGCTCTGCGTCGAAATGGGTGGCCGCCGCTACCGTGCTTAGGCTGGCTGAGCAGGGTTATTTCTCATTAGGTGATTCGGTGGGCCACTATCTGCCCAAATTCACCGCCGCCGGTAAGGGCCATTTTACCATTCGGCAGGCTTTTTCGATGTCTTCCGGCTTGTCAGAATCTAAGAGTTACATCACGTTGCAGGAGGATTTGACCCTTAAAGAGATCGCTGATGAGATTGTTGAAGGTGTCACTTTCGGGTTTGAACCAGGAACAAAGATTGCCTATGAGCAGAACGGCATTCATACCGTCGCACACATCGTGGAACTAGTGACCGGGAAGGAGTGGCGCACCGTAGTAAAAGAGCTGGTACTCGACAAATGTGGAATAACAGAAATGGCCTACCTACCAGGTGCAAACCCCGGGCCGGCGCACGGCTTGTTCACCACTGCAAACGAATTTATGAAATTCATCAGAATGGTCGCGAACAACGGTGTTCATGACGGAAGGCGAGTTCTGAGCCAGGCATCAATCGACGAAATGTTCACGAACCAGACCAATAATGCACCGGTCTACAACAGCTTCATGCCACCCAATCATCCCGATTATGCGTACGGCGCGGACACGTTGCGCTACGCGTTTGGCGCCTGGATTTTCGCGGAGAGCCCTGTAACAAAAAAGGTGGAGGAAATTTGCGGTCTTGGCGGGTTGACAACTTACCCGTGGATCGACCGCAAGCGCCATCTTGTCGGTATCACCTTATCTGAATTCGTCGATCCATCCGACGAAAAAATCGCAAAACAACTGCAAGTGATGCGACTTGTCAGAGAGGCGATTGATAGTGTTACCCATCTCGACGTAAAGCCTGAGCCTCACTCCAACAAATAGGATTCATAATGAACAAACTTTCTAGAGCGATATTGCTTTTTGTTGCTGTTTCCTGGGGTATTTGTTTTGGCCAGAATAGAGAACTACGCGGGCCTTATCTCGGACAGGAATCACCTGGTATGACGGCTGAGGAGTTTGCGCCTGGTCTTGTTTCAACCGAACTCCACGAACATATCGCACCCACGTTTTCGTTGGACGGGAAAGAGGTCTTTTGGTCCGTCTGGTTTGAAGGAAAGGAAGCGCTTTTCACCAGAAAGGAAATAGATGGACGTTGGTCAGAGCGAACCTTGCTCACCTTTGATGAAGTGAACCGCATTGATGGCGCATACTTTTCGCCCGAAGGCAGCAGGCTTTATTTTTACGGTATTGCCGCCGGGTCTGAATCGACTGAGGACAACTGGGATGTCTGGTATGTGGACCGGCAACAGAGCGGCTGGGGTGTACCGGTAAATATTGGCGCACCAATTAATTCAGAAGGATTTGAAATCTGGCCTGCCGTCACGCGGTCAGGTGCGCTTTATTTTGGGATGGTTGGTGAGAAAAGGACTTTTTTTCGCTCTGAACTTCGCGCCGGAGTGTTTGGCAAACCACAAAAACTGCCCAAGATGATAAACACCGGTTTGGCGTACTCCCACATTTTTGTGGAAGCTGATGAGCGCTTTATAATCTTTAGCTCGGAACGGGAGGGTGGTTATGGTGGCGGTGGAGATCTGTACATTTGCCACAGATCCCCGTCTGGTGACTGGGGCGCGGCAAAGAATCTTGGACCTGGTATAAATAGTGAAAAGCTGGATCGCTTTCCGCAAGTGACGTTAGATGGCAAGTACCTGTTTTTTTCTCGCCATGAAATACGCGACGGTATGACCGGATGGGGAGATATTTTCTGGGTGGATGCGAAGGCTTTTATTGAGCACTAATCGATATTTTTGTTAAAGGAACAATCATGAAATTGAACAATCATAGAATTCTGACACCTATGTTCGTTTTAATACTGCTGGCCGTATCTGCAACAGCAGCTGTTTTGCCAGGGGATGGTGGCGAAAAATCGGCAGGCGATGTTGTCGCCGAACTCTACGATATCGTGACCTTCAAAGCGGACGATCTGCCCGATTGGCAGCGCGCGAAATCACTATTTATTGCGGAGGCGGTTATCGTCCTGCGTACGGGGAAAGAAGAAACCACTGTATTCTCAGTCGATGACTGGGTACAGGATTTTATCGATTTCATCGAGAAGGCGAAGATAGCCGACGTTGGATTCACCGAGAAGATTATCCGCACAAAATCGATGGTGATGGGAGACATGGCGCAGATTCTCGTGCTCTATGAGTCCAGCGTTCCAGGTTCTGCGCGCGGTCCCCGGCCGGGCGTTGACCACTTCTCGCTTGTCAAAAAAGACGGGCAGTGGAAGATCATTGCGATCACGAATGAAATTCCGAATGCCAACCGTCCGATTCCGGCGGAGTTGCAGGAATAGAATCCGTTGTACATATCGGCATCGGCCGGATATCGGGTGCTGAGTGAGGTTTATTGTTCCGAACAAAATGGAAATCTGTTCGTCATTTAGTGCGAGATGCATTATGAAGGCCACGCAAACATTTTTCTCCATGCTATTGCTGCCACTCTTGCTCTGTTGTGGCAACGAGAATCCCAGCACACCGGCCGACGGTAATGGCGATTCATTTGAAACTCAGCACTTCAGCTTTGCTCTGTACGACGGGTTACCCGTGTCAATGGTTGCGGGTATCCCAGAAATGCTCGAACGCAATTACCAAAGAATAATGGATGACCTGCAAGTCCCGACCTTGCCCAGGATAACGGCGAAGATATGGCTGGAAAGAGAGAGCTTCATGGCAGCGATGGAGAGAGACCTCGGCATCCGCTATGTCGGTGCGGCCGGCTACGTCATGGGATTGGATGAGTTCAGGATGCTCTTTCTCAGCAACTCCAACACCACACCGGTACACGAGTTCGTCCACGTTGTCTCGTTGCACGTCAACAGTCGAATCGCGAATAACCCACGCTGGCTGTGGGAAGCTGTTGCAGTTTATGAGGCGGGAGAATTTGTCGATCCAAAAAACCTGCCTTTTATGGTCAGCGGCGACTATCCCACGCTGGCGGAGCTAAGTTCGGATTACAACAGCAGCAATGGTGACATCTATAGAGTTGGGTATGTTTTGCTTGAATACATCGTGCAGGCGTGGGGGCCTGATGCTGTGAGACAGTTGATTGAAACCAACGGTAACCTGCAATCCGTCCTGGGTATTACGACGCAGGAGTTTGAGACAGGCTGGCATCGATTCATAGAAGAGAAGTATCTGAATTAGTCGCACGGAGAAACGCATGCTCAAGAACTACATAAGAATTGCAGTCCGCAACATTCTTAAGCACAAAGGTTATTCCTTTCTCAATATCGCCGGACTGGCGATCGGCATGGCCTGCTGCATCCTGATTTTGCTCTATGTTCAGGACGAACTGAGTTACGACAAGTATCACAGCAAATCGGATCGCATCTATCGCGTGGCCGAGGAAGTACGCGCGGAAGGTGTCGGTGAAAATTCCGCCAGCATGCCCTTCCCTTTTGGGCCCGCCGTCGTGTTGGACTATCCGGATTTGGTTGAAGCCTCGGTGCGCTTTTTCAATTTCCAGGCGCCCTCCCTCGCGCTTGAATATCTCGACGGTGAAAAACAGTTCAACGAGCCCCGCTTCTTTTTTGTAGACTCCACCGTTTTTCAAATCTTCGATTTTGCTTTCGTGGCCGGTGACCCCGGTAGCGCACTTGACCAGCCGAACTCAGTCGTGCTGACGCAGGCCATGGCCCGGAAGTATTTCGGTGAGGGGGAAGCCATGGGCAAAGTACTGCGCTATGAGGGCCAGACCGACCTGAAGGTGACCGGCATTGTCGAAGACGTACCGGAAAACTCGCATTTTCAGTTTGACTTCTTGGCGTCATTTTCCGGTCTGAAGAACGTCCTGGGCGGGCGTCTGCCACGCACCTGGTACTGGAATCCCTGTTGGACCTACGTACTGTTGGCGGAGGGAGCTTCTCCCGAGGCCCTGGCTGAGCGGTTCCCTGACATGGTCGCAAAGTACTTCCCGCCGTTCTTGCACGACAAAGCGGACGTCTATCTGCAGCCCCTGCGCGACATTCATTTGAATTCCCATCTTGATTTTGAAATCGCACCAAACAGCGACATCTCCTACGTATACATTTTCTCCGCGATTGCCGTGTTTATTCTTCTGATCGCCTGCATTAACTTCATGAATCTGGCCACGGCCCGCTCGGCCCAGCGCAGCCTGGAAGTTGGCATGCGCAAAGCCCTCGGCGCTTTCCGCAGTCAGCTTATCAAGCAGTTTCTTGGCGAGTCGGTAGTCATGAGTTTGGTTTCCGGGACTCTGGCTCTCGGCGTGGTCGCGCTGGCGCTACCGTATTTCAATGATTATGCCGGCAAAACCATGACCCTGGCCAGCCTGCTGCAGCCTGTCACCATCGCTGGCATTCTGGTGATTACCCTATTCGTCGGCTTGGTGGCGGGCCTCTACCCGGCACTGTTTCTGTCAGCTTTTGAGCCGGTGAAAGTGCTGAAAGGTACGCTCAGCCGTGGCGCGCGTGGTGGTCTGTTCAGGAAAACGCTCGTGGTCGTGCAGTTTGCGATTTCTATCATCCTGATCATCGGGACCGGAGTCTCCTACGACCAGTTGACTTTTCTGCAGAGTGAAAAACTCGGCTTCAACAAGGAGCAGGTCGTGCTGATTTCATTGGCGCGCACCACGCCGTCGCGCTGGTACGACAGCTTCAAAAGCCGCATCCTGCAAAACCCGGATATTGTCGGTGTCACCATGACGCATGATATTCTGGGCTCGAATTACCAAACGGACAACTTCGTGCCGGAAGGGTATTCTGACGACCAGCAGTTGCAAATCCCGGTTATCTATGTGACGCACGATTTTCTGAAAACTTTTGAAATGGAACTGGTGGCCGGCCGGGCTTACATTAAGGATTCCGCCGCGGATTCCGTTGAAACCCTGATCGTGAATGAAAGTGCCGTGGCTCATTTGGGTTGGACACCGCAGGAAGCGATCGGCAAGCGATTCGGGCTGCGCGGGCCGCCGGAGAACCGCACCGTCGAACGCATTGTCGGGGTGGTCAAGGATTTCAACTACACCTCGCTGCGCCAGCCCATCGGTCCATTTGTGGTGGATCTGGTCAATGGCCGCGGATTTGCGAATTTCTTCCTGCGCTATGTTGCCGTGCGCATCCGGCCCGGCGATGTGCCGGAGACCATCGGCTTCCTGCGCGACACCTGGCGTGAGATTGTGCCGCAGCGTGCCTTCGAATTCACGTTTCTGGATCAGGAGTTGGATGGGCTCTACAAAGCAGAAGAGAACTGGGGTAAAATTTTTACAGCCTTTGCCTTTCTCGCCATTTTCATCGCCTGTCTGGGACTGTTTGCACTGGCGGCGTTCACCGCTGAGCTACGCACGAAGGAGGTGGGAATCCGTAAAGTCATGGGCGCCTCAGCGAACAATATCGTGCTGCTGCTTTCGAAGGAGTTCGTGGTGCTGCTTGTCATTGCCAGTTGCTTCGCATGGCCTGCCGCATTTTATGCCATGGAGCGCTGGTTGCAGGGTTTTGCCTTTCGCACGCAGGTCAATTTTACCATCTTTGGCCTGGCGACAGTTGTGGCGCTGGTCATCGCTTTATTGACCGTTGGTTTTCAGGCGCTGAAAGCGGCGCTGGCCAATCCGATTGATGCCATCAAATATGAATAGGCCGGGCCGCATTTCGATTATGTTGGCAAACGCACCGGAGTGCCCGGCGACTCGCATTTTTCTCTTAACGTCATCGGCGTAGTTGAAGATTTTCACTATCAGTCGCTGCATCAGAAAATCGAGCCGTTGCTAATCGGACTGAACAATCTCCACCGCACCTTCATTGCCGTTCGAATAGATCCCGACAATGTTCCTGACACCGTTGCCTTCATCGAAGCCACCTGGAACAAATATATTCCCTACAAGCCGTTGATTCCCGATACCCGTAGCGGTGGTGACATGAGAAAGTCAGCTCATGCGCCTGCCCAGGCGTATTGTAGTGCTTGACCCTTTTTCTGTGCTCTGTCTTATCCGCGGACTCCATGGTATGTATTAGATTGTGCGATAAAGCGCACGGACTATAAGACGCGTGCCACACGGCTTTCTGTCATCGCTAGCAGGGACACCCGCGCGGGCAGGATGCACAAGCCAGGCGAACGTAGCAAAAGCCACGGGCTGAAGCCACGTGGCACACAGGTCTTTCTTTTTATGTCAGGGCCACCCGCCGCTACGGGCATCCACGCCACAATAGTGTGGGTGGTGAAATAGATGCCGTTTTCGTCAGTGATCTTATAGCGGCTCACCTGACAAATACTTTGTCTCGTTGGCGGCATGTGTTGGGGGATACAATCCCCAATTCAATTGTTCCGCAAGGGATTCCATGGTGGGACGAGCGCGGAGAGCAAAGCCCTCGCGAGCAGGGTAGTTAAAGAATGAAAATTCATACATCGTAATATCCAACAAGCAACCCTTCTATAGTTTCAAAACCGATGCCTCTGCCACTTATTGCTTTGTTGTTGAACCACATTAGATTGAATCGATCTCCATCTTTTTTAATTTCTAGGCCACGTTCAGCCTGTAATTTGCCTTTTTCATCGAAGTATCGAATGTGATATTTACCCTCAAAACCTTGAGTTGATCCTCCAACAGCAATACCACTCCCTTTACCATCATCTGTATGGCAATATTCTGCATTCAGGGTTCCAGGCTCATCACCTTTCTTGTATAAAACAACTCCAATATTATTCATAGAAAACCATTTGTCCTTTACACATAACGCTTTAGGCTTGAGCTGCTTCTCGAAACAGACTCGCTTTGTAAATTCAATGTATCCATCCACGTCATTTTCATCAACCAATCCCCCTCGAAGCCCTCGTTATGTGTTCAATTATTTGAATATTCTTCTAAAGATTCCTTCTTTGCCCTTAGCTTTCAGATGCAATTTAAATGTGTCTTTGCCTCCACTCATCAACTGGTACCCAGAAATAAAACCTTTATCATCTCTTGCAAATTTTACGATAAAATCATCTCCGTCAGCAAACAAAAAATGATCGTCAGCAATGGGAATTAGTACAAAGATTTGATTATCTCCTTGATCCCAACAAAGATCGCCCTCTTGCTCTATCATTTCTATTCCGTCATAGTGACCAACATAGTCTGAAATGACAAATGTGTTCAGCCCTTGAGAGTCCAATTTCAGCGAAGCTATTCTCCTATACCATGCAAGTTCTTCGACGTTTGTTTTATCGGTCTCCTTATTAATTAGACTATCAAGGGCTAAAACATAAGCTCTGTCAAATGCTTCTTTTTCTGAGATTTGAATATTTGGAGTAACCCCAACACCCTCCCAATTCGTATCAGTTTTCGGATGAGAAGGATAGGCCACGGGAACCTTTATCTCCAATTGTAAAGATGGAAAATGAAAATATTCTACCCAATGCGCTGCACCAGCTGTTCTTGCACCAATTACAACCGCCCTTTTGTGGTTTTGAAGACCATATGAAAATGCTTCAGCTCCACTCGCTGTGCCATTACCGGTGAGCAGGTATAGGTCCGAGGAGCCTAACGGTTCTACAAATAGTGATGTGTCAGTCCAGGATTCTACCACTGAGTTCCTTCTGGTAAAATTTCTAGAGTTCATCAAAGTTGATTCCTTAAAGAAATGGCTAGCGATATATTTAACCATTTCTTCTTCACCACCATAATTGAATCTGAGGTCAATAATTATAGCATCACAATTCTCTAGAAATTGCATTGCTGCTGAAACAGTTTTGGCGGCTAGCTCAGGATTTGCAAATCTATCGAATCTGAGATATCCAATGTTTCCGGATAACAATTCTACATTTTTGAAATAGAAATTTTTATTCCGAACTGCTCTCACTTGTTCAGATGTGAGACTATGTTGTTGTCTTCCTCCTGCATCATTCAAATTCTTCACCACCTTGAGGCTGAGGTGACGATCCTTTGAGATTCTTCTTAGATCTATTGACAATGCATCCACATAGTCAGATTGTGCAATGTGTGCAGAGTAACGGCCTATTTTTAAGAAGTGCGTGAGAGAATCGCTTATTATCTGAACGTTTTCGGGATACACATATTCATCATTTAAGCATATGAGAATTGTATCAAGGATCATGGTTTTTCGATTCTCACCAATAGGGTCCTCCCCCTCCTGGGCATAGACTACTGAGGAAAAGAATATTGCAATTAATAATATCGACTTAACCATGTTTTCTCCATCTAAAAGGATACACATAACGATCTGGATCCATGGAAAATGTCCATGCGATCAACCCATATATGTGGACAAAATATCCACCTATTATGATATTTCGATGTGAAACAAGGAAGTTTTCCCCTACATTTTCCATGTTGTTAGCTGATATCGGTCCCTGACCTGCTCGCAGGGGATTTAGGCCCACCTGCCTTTTCTCACCAGGGAATCCCCTGCGGAACTCATAGATTGGGAATTTCATTTCCCCGCCTGCTCAGAGCAGCTCCAGCAGTTCTATAGCTAGCATTTCATAGTCACCCAAAAAATGCTCCTGGCGCTACGGGCACCCACGCCACAATAGTGTGGGTGGTGAAGTAGATGCCGTTTTCGTCAGTGATCTTATAGCGGATCACTTGACAAACACCTTATCTACACGGCGGCATGTGTTGGGGGATATAATCCCCAATTCAATTGTTCCGCAAGGGATTCCATGGTGGGACGAGCGCGGAGAGTAAATCCCTCGCGAGCAGGTGAATTTTCCGGAGATAGACCCGCAGCGTATCGGTTTGATTGGCAACAGCCAGGGCGGATGGATTGGACCGCTGGCCGCAACAGAAACGGATGACATCGCCTTCATGCTCATGTGGTCAGGGCCGACGGTGAGTGTCGGACTCGAGATATTTTACATCAGTCTCGCCGATGGCACCTCGCTGCCCCTGGATTCTGTTTACGCGCGCTTGTCCGGCTTCACCGGCCTGAAGGGCCACACGCCGATGCCCCTGCTCAGCGAATTGGACATCCCGAGCCTGTGGTTGTTCGGCGGCATGGACCGCAGCATTCCGACGCGTCTCGACACCGCCAACATGCGACAGTCGGGGTAAGCCATACGATTTCATCATGTACCCTTTTGCGCGACACGACTTGCGTGACACCCGCACCGGGCAGTTTGTCAGCCTCTGGTCTGATTATTTGGCGTGGCTGCGCGCGAAGGGAATTCTCTAGTTTCAATTGGGCGGCGTGTGACCCTAGATCCCTGCTCGCAGGAGATTTACCGGCCACCTGCCTCGCCCACCCCGTGGGATAATTCGCGCAACACGGCGAGCCAACCGGGATTAGCCTATCCAACGGAGCGGGCAGGCACGGGGGCTGCAGGTCCGGCGCAAGCTAGCGGCCTTTGTTAGGAAGCTGGGCTCATGCATCTTGCAGAGATGTATGCACGGAAACCACTGCCTAAAGCAAGTGGTTTCCGTGCAATGGCCGACCGGGGCACCCGCGCGCTGAAGCACGTGCCACACAATTTGTTTTACTACATCCTGGCCACCCGCCGCTAACGCCTGCCTCAGGGGCCGGAAGGAGCGGAAGCTCCTGGAGGTCCCTTGCAGGCAAATGTTAGCATTTTGACTGTGCATTAAGGGACTGGTTACACATGACAGCCCGCCCCCTTCGTGGCTCGTTTGGGCTCCTGTGGTTGTTTCATACAATGGTTCACTTCAATTTCCTGAGCTTCTCTTTGATAGCCTTCCTTTTTAGATGCGGTTTCAACAGCTTGATTATTGGCCATGTGTTGATACCACTTTTTCCTGGGACTTCATGAAGTATACAAGTCTCAAGAGCCGATTCAGCTATTTGCCATTTATGCAGAAGAGTTGCGGCACCAAGCTTGGTGTACGGATTGTCTATTGTTAATATCTTTTCTAATTCTCGATGATCCTGTTTTGTGAGCACTTTGTTTTGATGGGATTTAATCTGCATTCTGTTTATTTTGAAATAGCATTCCAAAATCGGATTATTATCACCGGATTCTTGTAGAGCCCTCTCTGCCTCATCAAGGACCCACTTTGCGTCAGACCATTTACACAGGTTCATGAGAGTAATTGCCAGGTCATTAGCAGCCCCATACTCCACCTTGAATATTGACTCCTTGGCTTTCAGCATAGCTTTGAATTCGCCATACCTCTCATCAACTAAGCCATGCTTGCTAAGCAATTTGAACACATATGTAAAAGCACGAGGATTGGGACCATGTTTTATTTGGAGTTTTAAGAACTTAAGAGCATGCTCGGTGTTCCCAGCTTCTTCATGTGCCTCTCCAATTGGCCCATAGGGTATCTGCTGCCGAACAGTTATTGGTCCGACTCTAAAATCGAAGCCACTTATCTTCTCGAAGTCGAACTCTTTTGGGACAATCTTGGGAGGGAGTTTCTGAAGAGCCTTTCTTATTTCCCCTTGGTGCTTCAATATAACAGGATGTACCAGTTTTCTATCGGGGTCTACTGCTTCGCTCAACAGTTGGTCAATGCTTTCTCCGAGCGATTCGTAAGGTGCAGCTAACTCACGCGGCAAGGCAAGACCCAAGTGGTTATTGAATTCTGCCATGAACTCATCAAAACCCTCTATATCGACGAGATGAACTCTTTCATTTTCTGCTAGATCTTCTAACCTGTCTGAGATATCGTTATTGGACACGCACCAGTAAATGCCATTCTTAAAATTATTTTCATCGCGGATCAAGTTCTTTAGCGTGTCCATTACTGAAGCGTCTCTGCCACCGTAGCCAACTACAATGAGTCCATACTCGCTGGCAAACTGAGCCACTTTATCCTGCATGTTTTTTTCTAAGTTAGTGGTCTCTTGGGTTGTATTCTTAATATCGTCAAATAGAAAATCGCCATGTAACTTGACTATGATGGGGTGAGAACTGAGTAGTCGCACCGAATTTATATTCGAATCATGAGCACACAATAGTGGCTTGGGTACACTTGGGAATTTGTAACACACGTCATTAACCAGGTCATCAAAATTTGTAGTGATGATTACATTGAAATAGCCGTTTGCTATAAAGCTTGCAAGATACGTATATCCCCAAGAAGGGTAACACTTGCTAAGACAAGATTCAATGTACTTGCGTCGCTGTGCTGGCAAATCATATATTGCCTCAAAGAGTTTACCATACTCATTATGTTTTTTGTACGAAGGTTGCCTCTCCAGGTAATCTCGTTTCTTCTCCTTGTCTTTATGGTTTTGCACGAAGGATTCTTCTCGCCATTCCTCAACCATCTGCCCACCGGTTTTGACGCCACTAGTTGCGCTTGCTCCCGAACCCAATAATAGCGCAAATCCTGGAGGATTTGTTCCGAATTTGGCTGCAATGTTAAACAGCTTAGCTTGCTTGACTTTCTTGAGCATTTGGTATTCCTTCTAATACTCCAATAAATACTACGTTTTAGCTTCAGAATTACGGTAGGTGACAGCAGCTGCACTAGGTCCTGGTTGTGACATCACGAGTGCAGGTCTTACACCTCTAAAAGCGGTCGATATCCGTGCCTGCTAACGATCTGGATCCCTGGAAAAAGCCCATGCGGTCAACCGATATATATGGACAAAATGTCCGCCTATTATGATATTTTGATGTGAAACAAGGAAGATTTCCCCTACATTTTCCATGTTCTTAGCTGATATTGGGACCGTGAAAGACAACTATTGATAGAGTAGTAACATTTCTCACGCAAAGCAAGCAGAAACTTCAACCCAATCCCAATGCCAAACTGCTCGACCAGGTGCGGGAAGTGCTGAGCGACCACCATGACGCCTACCGCCCCGAGAAGACCAATTGCGATAGGATTCGGAGACAGGGCAAATCTCATGGCTCCCAGGAACACCCGCGCGACCTGGCAATCTCATTGCATTTCCGAGGGGACTGCTTCGCAAACAGCGCTCGCCGAGCCCTGTCTCTCCGGACACCGGTGCCGCAGGAAGAAATTCCGCCACTAAACTCCTGATGCAACGCCAAACATTTCAGATGCAACGCCAAACATGCCAGATGAAAGCCCAAATATTCAAGTAGTTTGCCCAAAAACGCGAAAAATTTATGCAAACATGCGAAAGGTTTGCTCGAATATGCGAGTGGTTTGCCCAAAAATGCGAAAGATTTTTGCGAATATGCGAGTGGTTTGCACAAATATGCGAGTGGATATGACGGAAATCAAATATGCTCTTCGTCTCAGCCGGTATGAAGATGGTGGGTTGATGGCCGTTAGCTTTGCTATTACAGAAATTTAGGCAGCACTCGGCAGCGCCGCCATCTGCTACTCCAAAAAACAGAGCCTAAGGAAATCAGCGTGGCATGCCGATGACAAGGACAGGCAAAATCATCAATTGAAAGGATGCAAGGATGGCTTACAAACTCACCACCAGAAATTTCACCTATTGGAGCGAGCTGCTGCAGAACATGTGGGAAGGGCACGCCAACTCCGGCACCCCCCTGCGTGACGACCTGAAGAGCGAAGTCGAGACGGCAAAGGATGCCTTTCCGGACCACCTGGCGGCCTTCAGTATCTTGCAGGCCGAGGAAAGTCAGGAGCGGCGTCTGGCCAGGGCTATCCAGAAACAGAGCCTGAAAGCGATTACCGGCGTGCGCTTCTCCCTGACCAGTCTGGCCGGCAAAGAGACAAAGGACATGGCCCTGCAGCTCTACAATTTCGACAAACCGAAGCAGAGCAAACGGCTGCTGGTGCTGGCGCGGCTGCAGCAAATCCTGGAAATCGCCGAGGCCCAGCCGGACGACGGCATCAAACCCGCACCAGAGGTGCTCGCCAAAGTCGATACTCTGGCCACGGAGCTGCGCCAGGCAATCGACAAAATCACGGCCCTGGTGGCGCAAGGCGAACAGAACCGCCGCGACCTGGCGCAAGAGATGGCCGATTATGCCGTGCTGCGCGAACGCGTATACGCCTATCTGGTCACAGTGCTGCCGGACGGAACCCGCGACCCGAAACTGATCGATTATGGCCTGCGCCGCAAGTTCGCGCACGGCAGGTCGAGCACTAAGGTCACGGTTGTCAACGAAGAGAGTGAGACACCGGCAACGACCTAGACTGGATAAAGGTCTCGGGGCTGTCTAAAAGTCTGGGCGGCCCCGTCATTGCGAGCGTTTTTCACGTAAGCAATCCCCTCGCGCATGCAGGGAGATTGCGAGTCCAGTGCTTTTTAGACAGCCCCAGTTCTGGTTTTACCCCGAAGCCGCGAAATACATCATCTCACCAAGCTCATCTTTTTCGTTTCCGTATAAGGGCCGGCCTTTAGCTGCAAAAAATAAACGCCTGATGACACGGCAGTGCGGCGGTCATTCAGGCTATTCCACACAATGGACTTTTGACCGGCGGTTTCAAGTTCATCCACAAGTGTTCTGACCCTCCTGCCCGCAACATTGAAGATGGACAACTCAACCTTACCTGCCTGCGACAGACTGTAAAGCCGGGCAGTCCTGGAACTACACAGTTGCCTTTTATCTTTCACTACCCTATCTTGTGACGACTTAGCCCGGAATATTGCAGAAACATTCCCTCCAACTCGCCGCCGGGCCAGTCGATTTCTTTTCTCGCAACCAAACACCTTGAAGCCGTCGCCGTCTCTAACGAAAGGAGTTCTCAAATGGCATTCCTGAAAATACTTTACCGTGATCGTTCACGTCCATCACTGCAGGCCATTATTCTAGGCTGTGTCGTCGCTCTTGCCATCTTCGGGTGCGGCGAGAAGAAAACGCCCGTGCCGGATGAAACCGCAGGGCATACGTCCTACGAGCAACTGTTGTCGTTTTTTGAGGACTGGCGTGCCTTCCAGAAACCCAAAGTCAGCGATGGTGTCCCGGATTATTCCGCTTCAGCAATGCAGACGCAATACCAGGAATTTGCAGCTTACAAAAGCCGTCTCGCTGCCATCGATACCAGTGGCTGGACAATTTCACAACGCGTCGATTATCATCTGGTGCTGGCGGAGATGAACGGGCTCGATTTCGAGCATCGCGTGCACCGGCAGTGGGCGCGCAATCCGGCGTTTTATGCGCAGATTTTTTCATCGCAGAGTGACACGCCGGCACACGAGGGCCCCGAAATTCACGGCGCCATCGAACTGTGGCAATACGACTATCCGCTGAACGACGAAGACGCTGCCGAGCTGACCGCCAAAATCCAAGCCGTGCCGAGCGTGCTGAACCAGGCAAAACTGAATCTGGTGGAAAACTGCCGGGACCTGTGGCAGGGCAGCATTCGCCGCATGAATCAGCAGGTGGACGAGCTTTCAGAGTACGCCAAGCAGGTTTCCGAGAATGTCGATCTGGTGGCTGCGGTCGAGGCTGCCGGCAGCGCCACTCTGGATTTCGTGACCTGGCTGGAAGCGGAGGCGCCCACGAAAACGGGACCATCCGGAGTTGGCGTGGACAACTACAATTGGTATTTGAAGCATGTGCAACTGCTGCCTTACACCTGGCAGGATGAAGTCACCCTCATGCGCCGTGAGCTGGCGCGGGCGATGACCTCCTTGAAGCTCGAGGAGCACCGCAACCGCAATCTGCCACCGGCCGAACCGATTGCCAGCAGCGAGGAACACAGCCAGAAATTCAACGCGGCCGTCTCGGAATACCTGGCCTTTCTCGATGAGCAGGAAATAGTCCCCATGCGCGACTATATGGACCAGGCCCTGCGCGAGCGCATCGGGCAGTTCATTCCGCCGGACGGCTACCGCCACTTCTTTGCCCAGGTCGATTTGCGCGATCCGGTCGTGATGCGCACGCATCATTACCACTGGCTCGAGCTGGCCCGCATGGCCAATGAGCCGCATGCCAGTCCCATTCGGCAGGTGCCGCAGCTCTACAACATATTCTCAGGCAGGTCAGAGGGGCTCGCGACAGGCGTGGAAGAGATGCTGATGCACGCCGGTCTTTTCGACAATCGCCCGCGCGCCCGCGAGTTGATTTGGATTCTGCTGGCGCAGCGCGCTGCCCGGGCGCTCGGCAGCCTGCACATGCACAGCAACGACTGGACCATCGAGCAGGCAGTGGAATTTGCCTGCAAGTGGACCCCGCGCGGCTGGCTGCAGCCGGAAGGCCGGTTGGTGTGGTTCGAGCAGGACCTTTATCTGAAACAGCCATTTTACGGCTCGAGCTACGTCACCGGCAAGGCGGAAATCGAGAAACTGCTGGCGGAGCGCGCCCTGCAGCAAGGTGACGCGTTTACCCTGAAAGGCTTTATGGACGAAGTCAACAAAGCCGGCGTCATTCCGGTTTCGCTCGTGCGCTGGGAATTGACCGGGCTCGATGATGAAATCATGAGCATGCTCAAGTAGCAACGGTCGAGGTTTACATATTATTGAGGAAGACTCGTGAAAACCAATGACATGAACAGACGGGATTTCCTGTCGAAAACCACCACCGGCATTGCCGCGGCAAGTACTCTGGCTTCCGTACGCGCCACCTTTGCCGCACAACTTGCGGAGATACCAGAGGCCGCCAACAATGATGATTTCGAAGGGCTGCGCCGTGAGTACCTGCTCGCCCCGGAAGTCACCTATTTCAATCATGGCTCAATCGGCACGATTCCGAAAATCGTGCACGAGGCCCACAAGGGTTATCTCGCGCTGTGCGAAACCAACCCGTGGCTCTACATGTGGGGCGGGCCGTGGGAAGAAGCCCGCGAACAGACCCGCGTAAGAGTCTCTGAGTTCCTGGGCTGCAGTCCCGACGAGCTGGCGTTCACCCATAACACCACCGAGGGCTTCAGTCTGCTCGCCGGCGGACTGAAATTGACGGAGGCCGATGAAGTGTTGTTCAGCAGCATGAATCATCCGGGCGCAAGCCAGTGCTGGCACCACCACGCGCAGAGCAGAGGCTACAGCGTGCGCCAATTCGATTTCCCAATCCGTGACATCCCGTCGATGTCGGCTGAAGATATCGTCGCGCTCTACTCGACGCAGATTACGGACAAAACCACCGTGCTGGTCTTCCCGCACGTGGACAATCTGGTGGGCATTCGCTATCCCGTGAAACAAATGGCGAAGATGGCGCGCGAAAAGGGCGTGCGCTACATCGCTGTCGATGGCGCACAAGCGGTGGGGATGATTCCCGTCAATCTTGAGCAGATGGGCGTTGACTTCTACGCCATGAGTCCGCACAAATGGCTGCAGTCACCCAAAGGCCTCGGCCTGCTTTATTTGCGCAAGCCGGTTCAAACCGCGGTGCGACCCATGTGGGTGACCTGGGGCCAGAAACGCTGGGCCGGTAGCGTGCGCATCTTTGAGGATTATGGCACCCGCAATGTCGCAGAACTGTTGACGCTCGGCGACGCCGTGGATTATCAATCCAGGCTTGACTCACGAAAAAGAGACGAGCGTCTGCAAGCCCTGCGCAGCCATTTCCGTGAGGCTGTGACTCGCCATCCGAAACTCAAGTGGCGGTCGCCGGCAAGTTGGCAAACCGGCGTCTCGCTCTACACCGCGGAAGTTATTGGCGAAAGCAGCCAGGATTTGTTCCAGCGCATGCACCAAGAGCACGGCTACGTTTTTCGGGCGTTTCACACTCCGGAATGGAATACGATTCGACTCTCGCTCAACGTTTACAATACGGTGGATGAAATTGACCGGTTTATGGAGTTGATTGGCTAAACTGAAGGACCGATTGCGGTGGGACTTGCCGCGCTGATTTCCTGGAGAAGTGCTGCAAAATAGAAACGCCCCGCCAAACTACTGGCGGGGCGTTGGTGGTCTAGAACCTGGCCCGTTAATAATGAACGGCGCGTGGCAGGCTCTTGGCCTCGGCGACCCACCGCTTGACGCTTGCTAAGCTCGGTGTCTGACGCACGAGCTTTTTCTTGCTGTTTGTATCCTGCATGGCTTCGCAGAGATTGTCAGCGTTGCGCTGAGCAAGCTCTTTTACGGTGTCCACACCGGCGGCTTCAAGCAATTCCGAGTACTGCGTGCCAATGCCTTTGATGCGAAACAGATCGGCCATATTGACCCATTTCAGAATGACCTCAGTTGAGACGCCGGATGCTTCCGCGATTTCTTTTCTGTCTTTGGCGGCGCCGCCTTTGATGAGCAGAGTCTTGACGCCTTTGATTCCGGCTTTCGCCAGTTTCTTAGCGTTTGCAGGTCCGATTCCTTCAATGTTTTCGATTGACATGTGCGTATTTCCTATTCTTAAGTATATGATTAAAGATGAACTTATGACGGCGCAGAAACCCTGGATTGTCCGTTTGGCCTGCGCCGCCGCCAGGCCAAGCGGCGAGCCGGCGCTACATGCCTTTCAAGGCAGTAGCGAGAGCCAGCAACACAAACGCCACGGCCACAAACCAGAATGCGTTGGCTGTGACGAACGGTATCGCGACAAAATTGGCCACGACACCGAGCACGCCGACGATGACTGCAATCAGCCAGACATTCTTCTTGGGTGCATTGACTTTCATGATCTCTCCTCCTGTTGTTTTATTTTGGATGTGCTTCTGTTTATCTTACTAAGACTTTTGATTTATCACGTAGTGCGTTTCCGTTGGAAAGGCCATGTCAAGACCGGCGCCATCCAGATTCCGTTTCAGGCCCATGTTGACGGCGTGAATCACCATCTTCCAATTCGACATGTCCGTGATCCAGTAGACGATTTCGAGGTCCAGTGAAAACGCCCCGAAATTGACAAACCGAACCATGATATCTTCGTGGCGCGTACCGGCCACGGATTTGACCGTCTCCGTGCTAACGGCAATGGCTTCATCCATGCGGTCAGCGGTGGTCTCATAAGTCAGGCCGATATTGACCACCTGGCGGCGTGCGGTTCGTGTGGAATAGTTTTCGATCATGGTGTCAGCCACGGTGCTGTTGGGCAGGACCACGGTGGTGCCGCCGACCGTTCCCAGGCGAGTGCTGCGCAGCCCGACCTCACGCACCGTGCCGGATTTGCCGCCTATTTCGATGAAATCATCTATCTGAAACGGCTTGTCCCAGAAAATTGAAACGCCGCCAAGTACATTCTTAACCGCGTCCTGCGCCGCCAAAGCCAGAGCGAGACCGCCGATGCCAAGGCCGGCTAGAATCGAAAGAATATCATAGCCAAGGTTGGAGAGCACCACAATCAACGCCATAACTCCAACAACTGTCTTGACGGATTTCCGCAAGATGGGCAGGATCTGGTCGTCGAGCTTGCTTTCCGATTTTGAAACCAGGGGTTCGACGTAGATGGTGAGCAGCATGTCGAGCAACCGAAGGATAAACCAGGTCACCGTCACCGTCAGCAACACCAAGACCACGTTGTCGAAGAATTTCTCGGCCGCCTGGTTCAGGGTGAGCACAAAAGTCCCCACCCAAACGCTGATGGTGACGATCAGCAATACAATCGGCTCTTCAATGATGTCAACCAGGTAGTCGTCAAGCTTGGTTGCTGATTTTGCCGCCAAGCCGCGCAACTGGTTCTTGCAGATGTAGTAAAAAATCTTGCCCAGGATAATTCCGAGAATAATGGCGCCAAAAAATACCAGGTACTGCCAAAGCGAATTGTTAAAATAGGTCGCCATCACGAGTTCTCGTGTTGCTTCCATCTATGCCTCCGTGAAATGGATCTTCATAATTGTTTTCTCAGCAGAGAGGCTGTCCCCAGAGCAATGACATTCCTGTCTTCTGGAGACAGCCCGTAAACTCTGCTTTCACCGCTGCTCCTGCCCCGGAGCAGTTTCCATCCTCGTTATTTTGCCAAAGCGTTCTTGATCAGGCCCACGATTACCATAAGAATGCCGCCGCCGGCGCCAGAGCTGAGCACATTGCCCAGAATGTTGCTGATCTCAAAGGCCGAGCCGCCATCGCCAACCCCGGCGCCCAGCGCTGCCAACACCTGACCACCCAAGCCGCCACCAATAATGCCAACCAGTGAATTGCCCAATGTACCCAGGCTGAAATTCTTCAGAAGACCTCCCGCCACGTTGCCGCCAACCGCACCGCCAATCAGATTCATGAGCAGAGATTCCATTTCGCTTCCTCCTTTATTGAAAGTAAGTGAGTGTTAGTTTTGCGGGAGACATTCAGATTGCGTGCCAGAAAAATAAGAACGGCGATAAGTATATGTTTTTAAAGGCTTGGACTCTGGTCCTGGATTGATCGCGGGTTAGATAGCGGCAACCTAAACTGGCCATTTAACCAATTTGAGTTGGTCTTATGCCAAGGTTTTGGCAGATTTCATGAGGACAAGGGAATCCTGGATAGTCTTAGGTGCTGAAGGGACTGGCACGACTGATCTGTCCAGGAGGGCGGATCAGTCGTGCTGCGGAAGGTCTCGGTTGCCTGACTAGGTTCTGCTTGCGAAAGTTAGCGCCGCCGACTATCCATCCTCCACTGGTTCGATAGCCGGATCGCTCACCGGTTCAGGTCGCCGGTTTGGGTGCGTGAGTCGAATGAAACGCCAGTTGTGCAGCACCGCCGCCACACTCAGACCGACGATTAGCCCCATCCACAAACCCTCCGGGCCGAGTCCGCGTTGAATGCCGAGCCAGTATCCGGAAGCAAAGCCTACCAACCAGTAGGAAATGAGGTTTACGACCATCGGGATTTTCGTATCCTTCAAGCCGCGCAGGGCGCCGAAACCTGCTACCTGCAGGCCGTCCGAGATCTGAAAAAGCCCGGCCAGAAACAGCAACTTGACCGCGATATCCCGCACCTGCTGGTCGTCGGTGTAAATCTTGACGATGACCTCGGGCCACAGCACCATAACGAAGGCGGTCACGCTCATCACCACTGTTGAAAGGGCCATGCCGATGAAGCCAAACAACCGGGCATCAGGGAGGTTGTCCTGTCCCATTGCAAAACCGACGCGCGCCGTAGTGGCAATGGAAAGGCCCAGCGGTATCATGAAAGTAAATGCAGCAAAATTGATGGTGACCTGGTGCGCTGCCACCGTTTCTACCCCAATCGATCCCATGATCAGCGCCACTGTCGCAAACAGCCCAACCTCAATGCTGAAACTCAAACCGTTGGGCACGCCGATATGGAGCAGTTCCTTGATGTATTTCCATTTCGGAGCCAGGAAGCCGTCGTAAACGTGGAAGTCACGGTCACGTTTCTTGCCGAAGGTCACCAGCGCCATACAAAATAGCATGACCCAATGCGTTAGCGCTGTGGCCCAACCAGTGCCGATGGCGCCCATGGCCGGGAAGCCGAGATGACCAAACATAAACACGTAGTTGCCACACGTGTTGACAACCAGGCCAATCAAAGCGATATACATGCTGGGCTTTGTGATGTGTAGCCCCTCGTTGAAGAAGCGTAGCGACAGGTAAGCAAAGCCTGACGGCACACCACAGGAGAAAGCATCCAGATAGCCCTGAGTGATTGGTATGATTTCAGGGCTGATTTCGAACGACTGCATGACCCAGGTCATGTTGCGCAGAATCAGAATGACCGGCAGGGCCATGATTTGACTGAGCCACAAACCCTGCCAGAGATTTTTTCCGATTTCCCGCTTGTCACCGGAACCCAACAGGTGCGCTACCACCGGGTTTACGGCAACCAGCACACCCATTCCACCCAGAAACACCGGGGCAAAGAGCCCTCCGCCCACTGCCACGGCCGCCAGAGCTTTTGCGCCCAGACGGCCTGCCATCACCGCATCGACAAATCCCATGGACATTTGCACGAGTTGGGCAGCCACGATCGGCGCTCCAACCGTGAGAGTCTTGAGGGTCTCCTGTTTGATTTTTTCGAAATCGCTCATCAAAAGGTCACATTGAGAATTCTATGTTTGGCGACGAAGCCTGCTCTGCCGATCGCCTTTTGTGCCGCCACATTGTCTGTGGTGGTGGAGCATATTGCCCGGCAGTCATTCTGCCGGGCGACCTCTTTGAGTCTGGCGAGCATCTGCGTGGCCAGGCCATGGCCTCGTTCTGTTTTGCTGACAATCACACCCAGGTCGGCGTAGCCGGGCTGGGTTGCGCTGAACCGGCACTCTCCGCTTGCGATAATTTTCGCCCCTCTACAGAAGAAGTAAAGCTCCTGCTTCGCCAACCTCTCCGTCAGGTAGGTGCGGAGCCACAACTCATCGCAATCGATATTGCCGACAACGAATGCGACCGCTGCTTTCAGTTCGTGGCGGTTTGCCTGCCGGAAGCGAAAGTCCTGGGTGTCCTCTTGAAGGCTGTTCGCTGAGCTGCCGCTGTCCGAGTAGAGCAGCGTACTGACGGAGACGCCCTGCTGCCGGTCCAGGCAGAGCGAGAGGTACAGAGGTTCATTCGTGCCGACAGCCGCAGTCGTGGCTATGCCTTTTGCAACTACTTCCTGAAGGATATTCCCGGCTTCGGCTAGATGCTCATCCGCCACATGGAACTGCAGCATGCAGCCAGCCTCATCCACGCAAAAATAGCCGACGCGGTCTTCGGCTTTGTGGATTTCCCAGTGCTGCGACATGGGAATGAAGCCGCTTTCCCACATGCCATCCAGCGGCGCCGTCACCGTTTTCAGATAATCCATCTTCAGGCTGTCGAGTTCTTCATGCGTCTTAAGTTTGTCCAATCTAAACATTTTATCTACCCTAACAAAGGCCGGGGCGCGAACTGCGCTGCGGCTGGTAAACGATTGTCAAAGGAGCTTGTCTATCCTGGAAGCTGGCCGCGCAATAACGGCCTTGCCATCTTTTATGATGATAGGGCGCTGCAGCAGTTTGGGATGCTTTGCAGCGATAGCCGCGAATGATTCCGCGGTCAGCTCCCTGTCTTGCAGACCAAGCTCTTTGTATTCCTTTTCATTGCTGCGAATGAAATCCGCCAGCGGCTGGTCGCTGGACTTGATAATTGCGGCCAGCTCATCGGCATCGATTTCATCTTTCGTGTATTCAAAAACATCGAACGCGCACTGTTTTTCGTTGAGATACTCCAGACCCATTCTACTTTTTGAACATCTGGGATTGTGCCAGATTTTGATGTCAGACATGGTTTTTTCCTATCCTTGTTAAAGATGGCGGCGGGAGGCCGGAAACCGAATCCAGCAACTCATGCCACGCCAGAAAACTAGGTTTTCGTGATTCAAAACTACTTGCGAATTACACAAGTCAGAGTAGATTTCCACAATTCGTAATTCAAAATTCGCAATTCGTAATTCCCAATTCATAATTCTCATCTCCCTTAAACCGTCCGTTCCTTCCACCGACCACGCTTGAAAAGAAGCATGCCGGCGATGCCAAGCAAACTCTCCGCCGCGATGATGGAGATGAAAACACCGCGTTCGTTCAGGCCAAACTTAAGGGCCAGCAAATAGGCCAGCGGAATTTCGAACAGCCAGAAGCAAAAGAAGTTTATCTTGGTCGGCGTCGTTGTATCTCCGGCCCCGTTGAAGGCCTGGATCATGACCATGCCGTAGGCGTAGGCAGCATAGCCGTAGCTGATGTAGCGCAGACACTGCGCCCCGACGGCGATCACCGCTTCTTCGTCCGTGAACAGGCGGACCAGAAAATCGGCATAGATGTTAAACAGAATCCCGATGCCGATCAGAAAGACCATGTTGATCAGCCCGCTCATCCAGACGGATTTTTCGGCACGCTCCGGTTTGCCGGCGCCGAGATTTTGCCCTACCAGCGTGGCGGCGGCATTGCTCATGCCCCACGACGGCAGAATGGAGAATACGATAATCCGCACCGCAATGGTGTACCCGGCCAGAGATTCGCTGCCAAAGACGGACATGATGCGCATCAGGCCGATCCAGCTCGAGGTCGCAATGATGAACTGTCCAATGCCGCCGAGGGAAAGCCGCAGCAAACGCTTCATCACACTCAGGTTGAGCTTAATTTGTTCGCGCGCAATGTGAATTCTGCCCGATTTGTGCTGCAGCTTGTAGAGCTGAAACGCAACGCCGATGCCACGCCCGATGCTGGTGGCCACGGCCGCACCCTGCACGCCCATTTCCGGAAACGGACCGATTCCGAAAATCAGGCAGGGATCCAGAACCAGGTTGATGCCGTTGGCCAGCCAGAGCACGCGCATGGCGATGGCGGCATCTCCGACACCCCGGAAGATGGCGTTGATGATGAACAGCATCATGATCACGATGTTGGTGCTGAACAGCACGGCCGTGAACATGTGGCCTGATTCAACGATGGCGCTCGAGGCCCCCATCAAGCGCAGCACATCTTCGGCGAAAAACAGCCCGCAAATCATGACGGGCAGCGAACATAAAAAGCCAACCATAATGGCCTGCACCGCTGCCACCGAGGCGCCGGCTTTGTCCTTTTCCCCGGTGCGGCGTGCGACGATGGCGGTGGCTGCCATGGCGAGTCCGATTGCCAGCGCATAAACCAGCGTCAGCATCGACTCGGTCAGGCCAACCGTTGCCACCGCATCGGCGCCGAGTTTGGAGACGAAGAAAATATCCACGACCGCAAAGACCGATTCCATCACCAGCTCGAGCACCATCGGCACCGAAAGTAAAAGAATGGCTCGGCCGATGCTGCCTTGTGTGAAGTCCTGCTGCGAGCCGGCAATGGCTTCGCGCACGTCTTGCCAGAGTTTGGAGATGCTATTCCTTCCAGGTTCCGGCAGTTGCCCGGAAAGCGCTGTTTCTGTTTCGTAGGAGTTACTCATTGTTTTCTCTAAAATGGGTGATGTTCAATTCTCAGGTCCGCGAAATATGCATGACTGGTTGAGAAACATGATTCGATTTCAAATGAACAACAGGGAAAAAGAAAACGGGAGATGGAAGGAAGAGTGAGTCGCCTGGACGGCTGTTCGACAGAGAAGATTGAAGACCGGGTGTTGGACGGCGCCGCGCCAGTTCGTGGTCAAGCTTAACGCGACATCGGGGTGAAGCTTAAACTACGAGCGACTATCTTCCTTCCATGCTCACGGGGACGGTGGTGGTTGGAAATTGCGGTCGCATATTCGTACTCCTTAATCGTTAGAGTTTATAGTGGAACTGAATAAGTTAGAAGGAAAAACCAGAAGTGCAAGCAGAAATTGACACGCTTGTCAAAAAAATGTCTGAGCCATCGGTGGCGGCAAGCTTAAGCACGAAAAGCAACGATCACAAGGAAGACCTCACCTGCTTGGCGGGTGAACAAGTTGCACTGTCTTGGCCCGGGGTGACCCCGTCATGGTCGGAATATTGACGGGCACGCTTTTGTAATTATTTCTGTAACAATCATTTTGACTTTCTACAAAGATTTGGTATCTTGCCTGCCTTTGAGTTATCACCCGCTTAGAGCCACGGATTGAGCTCGGATAAGTACAATACCGATGGTACAGGAATCCGTTCCATCAATGGAAATCAGTGGCTCTAACAAAGGGCAGCGACCCCGATCAATGAACATGAACCCAGGAGATGAAATGAATAAATTCCTACTTACGTTTGCCATGGCATTGGCCATTGCAGCCGGCTTTCGCTGCGACGACAACCCATTCGACTACGACGCCGTCACCGACATCAGCTATTCAGAGCACGTCCAAAAAATTCTCACGGAGTACGAGACTGTTCTGCGCGATAATGGCATTTTCCCGGAAGGCCTGCAGATGGATTCCTGGCAGAATCTCATCAAGGGCTGGCAGCGTGGCGAAGTGGTTATCCCGTTTGATCCTGCCAACAGCCTGCTTATCGAGTTGACCGAGAAAATGGACAACCCCGACGAATTGCGCGCAGACAAACTGGCCCTGCTGAAACGCTGGATCGATGAGGGCGCAAGAAATGATGCCGGCGAAGTGCCTTATTCCGGTTCGACCAAACTGCTTTACGTTTGCAATCAGGACGCCGCCAGCATCTCCATCATCGATACGGAAGCGAAGCTGGTGATTCGCACCGTGGACTTGCTCAAGCTCAATCTCGGACTTTCACTGATTGCGAAGCCACACCACATCGCCGTTGAGCCGGACGGCTCCTTCTGGTACGTCAGTCTCATCGGCGCAAGCAAGGTGCTGAAATTCAACCGGGACAACGAGTTCATTGCAGCCGCGGACAACGTCCAAAGCGCGGCGCTCTTGGCGGCGCACCCGACCAACGGCCTGCTTTACGTCTCCCGCTTTCCCACGGGTCCTGGTGGCGACCTGCCGCTCGTGGGTGTCATTCGCCGCTCCGACATGACGGTCCTGGATGATGTCGTGGTGCAGCCCACGCCGCACGCCATGGCCGCGGACCATTCCGGTAGTTTCGTCTATACCTGCAGTCTGTCCGGCAACAAGGTCATTGCCATCGATCCGGCCACAAACGAGGCCAGTGAGCCCTTTGTCGATCTCGGTTCATCGAAAGGACCGATTCAGTTGACCGTTTCATCTGATGATAAAACACTCTACGTTTCAGCGCAAATTTCAGATGAAATGTACGTGGTCGATGTCACGGATCCGGCGGACCGCAAAGTTGTGCAGACCATTTCCGTGAACGCGACACCCTGGCACCCGGTGCTGACGCCGGACGGCAACACTCTCTACGTCGGCAACCAGACCGCACATACGGTTTCCGCGATTGACCTGGCGAGTGGCGCTGTAACCGCCATCGGCGCCGGCGATGGCTCGGATGGCATTGCGCAGCCACATGGCTCAGCCGTGACCGCCGACGGTGAATTTGTCTTCATCTCCAACCGCAATATCCTGGGTTTGTACACACCGCGGTTTGACTTTGGCCAGGAAAATCCGAATATTGGTACGGTGGCTGTCATTAACACGGCAACCAACACGCTTGAGAAGATTATCGAAGTCGAGCAGTTCGGCTCCGGCATTGCGATCATCAATTAGTAGCGCCAGATGGTCATTTCGAGTCACGGGTTTTTTTGGGACGAGAAATCTCTTCCAGAATGAACGTAGCCACGGATTAACACTGATTCGACACGGATAAAAGCATTGTCGATCAAAGCGCACAGACTAAAATCGGTGGCGTCAATATTTTGTTTTTAGCAATTTCAATTTCAAAATTTATTAACAGCGGAATTCTTGAAAAAAGGACGCCTGCAAAAACGGCACACATCAAAAAAATCGTGTTTCATCAGTGTGAATCCGTGGCCAAAAATCTTTTTGCATAATCAAGGTTCGATGCAACCTTTGCTAAGAAAACAAATTTTTCAGGTTGGTAGTACGGATTCCACTGTGCTCTCAAGAGAATCCGTGGCAACCGGTGCAATCCGTGGTTTTCTTTTTGGTTAGGATAGATCCATGATGTTGTTCATGCCAATCGCGGCTGTGCTTGCAGCGACGATTCTTGTCTCCTGCGAACGCACGCTTTCACCGGAGAGCGGTTTGTCGCCGGCCGACTCGCTGGCGATTTTGCGCAACGCCTTTCAGGACCCGGAAACCTGTGCCGAATGCCACCCAAACCACTACCAGGAATGGCAGGGCTCCATGCACGCCTACGCCTTCAGTGACCCGATTTTTTTTCGTCTCAACGACATCGGCCAGGAGCGTTCCAACCAGGAGCTGGGCCAGTTTTGCATCAAATGCCACAGTCCTCTGGCAGAAATGTTCAATGAAGCGCTGCCGGGCTTTGACCGGGCATCTGTTTCAGAGATCGCCCAAAAGGGCATTCACTGTGACGTCTGCCACACCATCGACACCCTCGAGCGTGGCCAGGGCATCACAAGCTTTCGAGTTGACCGGGTAAAGCAAGGCCCGATTGTCGCGCCCTGGGCGACTTCGGCACATGGGTCCGCGTTTGACCGGCGCTACGACAAATCGGGCATTTGTGCCGGCTGCCACGATGTCACGAATCCGTTGGATGTGCAGGTCGAGTTCACACAATCGGAGTGGGACAACAGTCCTTATGCCGCCATGGGACTCGAGTGTCAGGGCTGTCACATGCCGGTTTACACAGGTCCGGCTGCCACGGGTGGGCCGGAACGCGTGGTTCACCGCCACACTTTTATCGGAGCCGATATCCCGCTCATCGATTTCCCGGGCCGTGACAACACCATCGCGCTGGTCGCTGAACTGCTGCAAAACTCCGTTACCATGACCGTGACCGCGCCGCAAGAGGTCGCTGCCGACCAGCCGCTGCAGATTGAGGTGGAAATTCTAAACGATAAAACCGGGCACAACATCCCCACCGGCACAACTTTCGAGCGTCAAATGTGGCTTGAGCTGGTTCTCAAGAATGCAAGCAGCGGGGAAGTCATTTACAGCAGCGGCCTGCTCGACCGGAATGGCGATCTGCGTAACCATCACAGCGAAGAAGTTGCGAGCGGCACACTGCCGCTGGATTCCGATCTGGCGCTTTTTCATGGCGTCGCCAAGCGCGATGGTCAGGAAGTGCCGTTCTTCTGGGAAGCGGACGTGGTCGAAAACAACACCATCCCGGCGTTTGCCGCTGAGACCGTGCGCTACACCATCCCCGAAAATTTGGCGCAGGGGATATTTGAGTTGAGCGTCAGATTGCGCTTCCGTTCTTTTCCGCCATACATTTTTCGCGCCATCGGCCAGGAGGCTCTCCTGGATGAGCTGCTCATCTTCGACATGGAGACTTTCTCACGGCAGATCACGGTGCGGAACTAGCAGGCGCCGCCTGATCTGTACCTGAATCTCTCCCCTGCCGGGGGGGCTGCAAATTGTCCAGGTGCCTTTGTTATAAACATGCCACCGCTACGCGGTTGTTAGTTCTTATACTCAAAAGAAGGATCGTATCCGTGTCAATCCGTGCGAATCCGTGGCTAGACTATTGGACTGCTTTTTCTCCGCGCTACGCCTGGCTTTCTCTCATGCTCTGCGCCCTCGCTCCGAACAGCATGCGTGCGCAAGCCCTCGAGTTTGAGCGCAGAATCGCCCCCTTCCCGGTCACCTCGAGCGCTGGCGATGAGCTGGAATTTCCCTTCCTCGGCGGTTTCAACGCGCCGCGTCCGCAGTTTGTCGATATCGACGGCGACGCTGATCTCGACCTGTTTGTGCAGGAAGAAAACGCCACGCTCTCCCGTCCCGGACGTTTAATTTTCTTTGAAAATACCGGCGACGCGGCCGGCTTTCGTTTCGAATACCGCTCCGACGCCTATCGTGGCTTGGATGTCGGCAACTGGTACCGGTTCATCGATTACGACGGCGACGGCGACCAGGATCTGTTCTCGGAAGCGCCATTTGCGTTCGTGCGTTACTGGCAGAATGTCGGCGATTCGACGACACCGGAATTCCGCATGGCAGCGGACTCTTTGCGCGATACAAATGGCGACCTGGTCAATTTTGATGTTGGCAGCCTGCCGGATCTGGCGGACATCGATTGCGACGGCGATTTCGATTTGCTGGTGGGCCGGGCAGCCGCAGGAACCATCACGCTTTATGAAGGCCTGGGCTTGGATTCCGGCGGCGTGCCGAGCTTCGAGGAAATCCCGGGAAATTTCCAGGACATCTCGATCATTGGCGAAGGTGCGCCCTCCAGTTCTTTTGAGACTGGGCCAGACTTTTTCGGGTCGGCGCAGGAAGCCGGCCGACATCCTTTCTCTTCACTTGCGGCGGCAGCTCACGGCTCCAATTCTCTCACCATCGTCGATATCGATGACGACGCCGATCCGGATATTTTTTGGGGCGATCTGTTCGAGCCCAGCGTGGTTTACCTGCGCAACTCCGGCACCTGCGTACAGCCGAACATTACCATTCAGGCGCGGGAATTTCCACAAGCTCAACCGCTGCTGTCCAGCGGCTTCAATGCGCCGCGTTTCGCGGATATCGATGGCGACGGCGACAACGACATGTTCATCGCGGTCCTGGGTGGCGCCTTTTCCACGGTCTCTCATCTGGTGGAGAATTTTCTCTTCTACCGCAATGTCGGTTCCGCCGCACGGCCCGAATTTCAACTGCAGGAGACGCGCCTGCTCCGAATGCTGGACATCGGCTCCAATACCATCCCGGCGCTGGTTGACATCGACGCGGACGGCGACCGCGATCTGTTCGTCGGCAACGAGATTTCCGCTGACAATCAAAATACCGGGCGGTTGGTGTTCTACGAGAACACCGGGAGTCCCGAATCAGCCCTACTTAGCCGTGCCAATGACGATGTTTTGGGCGCCGAACTGGGATTCAACCTCGCCCCCGCTTTCGTCGACATCGATGCAGACGGCGATTTCGATCTCTTCACCGGCGAGTGGAACGGCAAACTCAACTTTCATGAAAATACCGGCAGTCGCCTGGCGGCTGATTTCAAGCCTGCTGAACCGGTGATGGCCGAGGTGGACGGGCAAGTCAAGGAAGTGGACGTTGGCAACAACAACGCGCCGGCATTCGCGGACATCGACAACGACGGTGATTTTGATCTTGTATGCGGCGAGTTTCTCGGCAATCTCAATTTCTATGAGAACGTCGGTTCTGCCACGGCGCCAACGTTTGTTTTTCGCACCAAGGATTTTGCAGATATTCGGTTTGGTCTCTACAGCGTACCCCGCTTTGGCGATGTTGACAGCGACGGCGATCTCGACCTGTTCGTCGGCTCGCAGGACGATGGCATGCGGTTTTACCGAAACCTTGGTTCCGCCGCCAACGCGCGCTTCGAACAGGACAGCCTCGGGATTAAAGTCCTGGAGCGCTCGGCCACCGCCCTGGCGGATCTGGACGCAGACGGCGACCTGGACCTGCTGAGCGGCTCCGCCAAAGGCGGTCTGCTGTTTTTCGAGAACCGCCGGTTTGTCACTTCTGTGCAGCCAACCGCAACCGTCCCGACCGGCTTCGAGCTGTTAGGTAACTTCCCCAACCCGTTCAATGCCGAAACGCAAATCGTTTTTATTCTGCCGCAGGCCGGCATAGTGAACCTCAGAATCTACGATCTTGCAGGAAGAACAGTACGGAGCTTTAGAGAGAGCAAACAGACCGGAACTCATACGATTGCCTGGGACGGGATGGGTGATGCTGGAAGGGTTGTGGCCAGCGGGGTCTATTTCTACCGCATCCAGGTCGGGAGGTTTGAGAAGAGTGGGCGCATGCTATTGCTCAAATAGTGGGTTTGGGCAGGCAGGCAATGCGGTAATGGAAGATTCTCAACGGCTGGTTAGGCTTCAACATTTGGGAGAAGACATAACTACATGAAAACAGGCGACTCTCAGCATGATGAGATGGAGAATCAATCCTCAATATGCCGACAACCAATGCGAGGATGAAACTAGGCATCATCTTTATCAACGCCAGCCTTCGAGAAATTCTTCACCGCGGCGCCGACAATGATGCCAACCACCAGACCCATTGAAATTCCAATTGCAATATTCCCATAGACGGCGCCAAAGGTAACCCCGAAGCTGATGCCCATCACCATGCAAATCGCAATGGCATTTGTCCCTGACTGTTTTTCACTCATCGCGTTTCTTATTCATCTTCTGTTAGCCTTCTAAACAACTGGTTTTCTCATTTGCTTCCAGTTCTCTGCTGATGGGAAATTTGTGGCCCACGTGCTTCGTCTGCCAGGTGATTTCCTACGCATCAGTGAAAAAGAAGTTGTATTGCCCAACAATCCAAATCCACTGCAAGAGCTTGAGCCTTGAGAGTCGAGTGGTCTCACCCGCACACTCTCTACCGTTTTTTGAAGCCTGCAAAAGTCACCAGTATTGTACAACGATGCAGATAGGAGCCTGCAAATAATTCTGTGTAAATCCGGGCAAAACGCAGCCAAGTTTGCCGTCACCGGCAAAATGGAAATGCCGGCCAGGTCATTGCAAACAACGGCGAGGTGACCCGAAAAATCATGAGCGAAACGACCGTTTTCGTCAAGACCTACCGGAAGGTTTTCCTTATTTCAAGAGTGTCATTTTGTTGAATGCCGTGCGCCCGCCGGCCTGCAACCGATAGATCAGAATACCGCTGGCAACCGTTTTCCCGAAGTTGTCTTGTCCATCCCAGGCGACATTGTGACTGCCGGCTGCAAACGGCTGATGAACCAGGCTGCGTACTTCCTGTCCTGCTAGATTGTAGATTTTGAGCACAACGTCGGCGGCGCGTGGCAACTCAAACGCGATGGTTGTGCCTGGGTTAAAGGGATTCGGAAAATTGTGATGCAAGACAAAACTAGCGGGAGGCTCGGAAGAATTGTCAGAAACAGATGTCACCGCCGCAGTACTGCGATAGACTCCGGATTGCGTACCGGCATACAGGATTTCATCGGGTGACAAAGCCAAAGTCAGGACTGAATCCTGCGCCAGGCCTGAGTTCTCTTCTCTCCAGCTTGCACCATTGTCATCAGAGCGGAAGACGCCGCCGCCGAATGTGCCCGCGAACACCTCGGAGACGGAGTTCGCGGCCAGAGCGCGGACATTGAAATGTGTCAGTCCGCTGTTGACCGGAGTTAAGCGGTCGTCGCTGTCGTTGAAGCGGTAAATCCCGCCGCCTGTCGCAATCAGAATTGTCCCGTTGAGGGCGATGATCACATCATTACAAGTGGTATTTTCCAAACCCATCAACTGCCAGCTATCGCCGTTGTCTTTTGAGCGGTACAAGCCTGACCGACACGCCGCGTAGAGATAATCTCTGGCGCCTGACTTGATGGTCAGCACATCGGAGATATTCTGGAAACCATTGAACAACTTATCCCAGGTTTGCCCGCCGTCTGTTGACCTGCGTACCCCTCCAAGACCTAGCTGTGGCGGTCCGTGGCCACCGGTGAAAATATGCCTCTGGCTGTTGTAAGCGATGGTCCAAACCAACTCACCGGTGAGCGAGGTCGCGTTCCAGGAAGTCCCCTCATTCGCTGAATGGAACAAGCCTGCCCCGGTGGTGCCCGCCCACAGGCCGCCGTCGTCTGCCCGGCGGATGCTGGCCAGCCCCTCCGGCAGATTGTTAAAAATTGCATTCCAGGTTTCACCCTCATCGTCAGACCGCAATGCGATGTCGCGGTTTCCAAAGACGCGGTGGCTGCCTGCAAGAACGACGCCGTTGTTATCGACGGACAATGCCAGGATAACATCATCCGGGCTGCCGGTTTCCAACCAGAAATCCGATTGCGCTAAAGTAGTGCCTGCAAGACACAAGATTTGCAGCAGAACATAGATTTTGTTCACCATTGGTCTCTCCTTCTTGCCAGAAGTATTGAGTTGAGGTGTGAATGAAGGTAATCACCGGCCGTTTGCACCGATAGCATTACTTTCAAACCACCATCTTCATTGATTAGGAAAAGCCGCCATGGAAGGGGATGGTAGAAGAGCGGGGTGATCACTTTTGTTACAATTGACAGCGACTTCTATTCCCACACTCCGGAGCGTGGGCCAAGGAGCCAGGCGGAAACCATTTGAGGAATAGGACGATTAGACTGTGTATCTTGATGGCAGGTTGCGCTTGGGCGGCCGGATAAATTCTCACTAAGAGAGGGACTCATCGACATGCGCGATGGTCAAATTTCCGCGGATCAAAGAAGCTTAATGGCTATTTGATAGTAGTTGTTGACACACGCAAGAACTTCATATTTGACATGGTAGGAACGGGTGAAGTCCAGAAAGGCTCTGAATTCATGTACCGGTACGTTGAATTCATCAAATATGAGAATATCATTCTTTGCCAGAATAGGCCACAACATGGTCAAGACGTAGAGAGTCGAACTGTAAAGGTCTGCGTCCAGGTGTATGATCTTTCTTTGATTCGTTTCAAAATTTTCCAGGAAACTGGGTAGTGTTTCTTGAAAAAGACCTTTCCTGAACTCACATCGTTTATCTTTTATGTCTGGTACATTACCCTTTGTCGACATGGCTCCTTGACCATGGGAACCCCATTTTTCAGGTAGTCCAACAAACGTGTCAAAACCAACAAATTTGGAGCTTACATTTTTATTCTTTTCCACCCACCATTTGAAAGAATGACCCGTCGAAACGCCAAACTCAAGGTAGTAGATTTTATCCAGCTTTTCCTGCTCGATGATATGGTGATAAAGATCGTACCGTTTTTTGTAATCGTGCTTTCTTGAGCAAAAGTCATCATAAGATGGCAACGGCGTTTCTGCGACCCATCTGGATAACTTGGACAAATAGACCAAAGTCAACAAGGAATTTGAAAGGCACTCAATTAGCAGATGAAGTTTTAACTTAAGAAAGAGCGCCTTTGTTCTTCGTAGTGCCCAGCGTATCATTACCATAGAATTACTACAATTCAACCGATGGTGGTCGTGACAAATCTAACTCTTGGAAACCGCAGGATCCCATAAATTTGTCCGAAGATAATCATAAGCTTAGGGCAAATCAAGCACAAAGAAATTCCGAGTAGTCTTGCGGGCCAATGGGCGATGCGTGAGTTAGCTCGGCTGCATCGTCTGTCGGGTCAAAAACGCGATCCGGCTTTGCCACCCGATCTTGCATTTTTGTCCGCCGTTTCCTATCTTTTGTTCTTCCCGAAATCAAACACCATACCTGACGCCTATTCGAACGGAGGAAAGATGAGGTCGCTTGCATACGCATGCATTGTTTTGTTAATGGCCGGAGAGATTGCCGCCACGCGGGCTTCTACGGAACCGGAAGGCCTGCCGACGATTGTTGCAAAAACCAGCACCTTTCAAGAGTCAGACGGCTATTTCAACACCTATTGGGATGCAAAAAATGGCAAACTCTGGCTCGAAATCGACAAATGGGAGATTGAGTTTCTGTACGTCAACTCGCTGCCCGCCGGTGTCGGTTCGAACGACATCGGACTGGACCGCGGCCTGATCGGCAATTCCCGTGTGGTCAAGTTCCAGCGCGTCGGGCCAAAAGTTCTGCTGGTTGAGCCCAACTATGCTTTCAGAGCAATCAGCGACAATGCGGCCGAACGCAAGTCGGTGGAACAGGCGTTTGCACAATCCATCTTGTGGGGATTTGAGGTTGCGGCCGAAAGCGGTGAAAGCGTACTCGTTGATGCCAGCAGTTTCTACCTGCACGACGCCCAAAATGTGGCCGGAACCTTGAAGCAAAGCGAACAGGGCAGCTATGCTCTGGAGCCTTCACGTTCCGCCTTTTATCTGGAGCGCACCCGGAATTTCCCACAAAACACCGAGGTTGAAGTGACGCTCACGTTTGTCGGCAACTCGCCGGGCCAATGGCTGCGCAGTGTAGTGCCGACGCCTGAAAACGTCACGGTACGGCAGCACCATTCTTTTGTACAGCTTCCCGATGACGGATACCGGCCGCGCGTTTTTGATCCGCGCGCCGGATTTTTTGGCATTCGCTACCAGGACTATGCGACGGCGATTTCCGAACCGCTGGTCAAGCGCTTTATCTCGCGCCATCGGCTGCGGAAAAAAGACCCGTCGGCTGCTGTCAGCGAGGCGGTTGAGCCCATTATCTACTATTTTGATCCTGGTGCGCCCGAGCCGATTCGCTCAGCCCTGGTTGATGGCGCCAGTTGGTGGAACCAGGCCTTCGAGGCCATCGGCTACAAAGATGCGTTTCAGGTCAAGAGTCTCCCGGAAGATGCAGATCCGATGGATGTGCGCTACAATCTGATCCAATGGGTGCACCGTTCGACAAGAGGCTGGTCATACGGCGGTGGCGTTGTCGATCCGCGAACCGGCGAGTTTATCAAAGGCCATGTTTCTCTCGGCTCCCTGCGCGTGCGGCAGGACTATTTGATTGCCGCAGGCCTGCTGGCGCCCTACGAAGAAGGGAAGCCGGCGTCAGAGGAGATGGAAAAGATGGCGCTGGCCCGTCTGCGGCAACTGGCGGCGCACGAAGTTGGCCACACGCTGGGGCTGAGTCACAACTTCGCCGCCAGCGTTTCGGAGCGCGCCTCGGTGATGGACTATCCCCATCCCCTCGTGAGGTTGCGGGACGACGGTTCGTTCGACCTCTCCTCGGCCTACGATGCCGGCATCGGCGCGTGGGACAAAGCGGCTATCGCATATGGTTATCAGGACTTCCCGGACGGCGTCAACGAGGCTGATGCGCTGGATGGCGTGGTCCGAAAATATCTCGCGGACGGGCTCATTTATATCTCCGACCAGGATGCTCGTCCTGCCGGTGGCGCACACCCGCTGGCGCATCTGTGGGACAACGGCAGCGACGCAGCCAGCGAGTTGGTTCGGTTGATGAAAGTCCGCGCTGCTGCGCTGAACCGTTTTTCCGAAAAGAACATCCCTGTGGGAGCGCCCTATGCCAAACTGGAAGAAGCCCTGGCGCCGCTTTACATGTCGCATCGCTATCAGGTGGACGCCACCTCGAAGCTGCTCGGCGGACTTTATTACACTTACGCCGTGCGTGGAGATGGCCAGAAGGTGACTGAGATGGTTCCGCCGGAACAGCAGCGCCGGGCTTTGCAGGCGCTGTTGGCGACGCTTGTACCAGAAGCTCTGGCTTTGCCGGAGCGCGTGCTTAACCTCCTGCCACCGCGTGCGTTCGGCTATGCCAGAGGCCGCGAAAATTTCAATACCCGGACCGGAGTGACCTTCGACCCCCTTGCTGCGGCGGAGACCGCTGCCAACGAGACTATCCGTTTCCTCTTGCACCCCGCGCGGGCTGCCCGCCTTGTCGAGTACCATGCCCGCGACAAGCACAACCCCGGTCTGCTGGAAGTCATCGATAAGCTGCTCACAGCCACCTGGCGAGCGGAGCAGGGTGGTGGATATTTTGCCGAAATCCGGCGTGTGGTCAACAACGTTGTCCTGCTGCATCTGATGAAATTAGCCGCTGATGCCAGTGCATCAACACAAGTGCGGGCCATCGCGTGGATGCAGCTCGCCGATCTGCACAAATGGCTGCACGGCGAGACTTCCAAGGGTGATCCCGGTCGCCGCGCCCATATTCAGTTTGCGTTCGCGCAGTTGGGCCGCTTCCTTGAAAATCCTGATGAAATTGAGTCAAGCAAAGTGCTTGACCCGCCGGCGGGTTCGCCTATTGGGATGGATTTTGGCTTGAGCTGCGGCTGGCGGTAGCGGATAAACCAATCAAGGATACGCCCAAATGTTGACCCTTCATGTGACCCGCCAACTCGCCCGGAAAATTGAAGAAGCCGAAGGCCGCAACCATTCGATTTTTACTCAGACCCTGGATCTGCTGAATACGGAAGTGCAGGCCTGTTGTTCGAGAATTGGCGGCGGCTATGCTGCCTACGCGGGCCTTGACTCGCCTCTGACGCAAGCTTTTGGGTTTGGCTTCCAAAAGTCGTTTGACGAACGGGTCCTGGATGAGTTTGAGGCGTTCTATGCCGAACGCGACGTTGCCGCCACGATCGAAGTTTGTCATCTGGCAGATCTTCAGTTGGCACAGGCTTTGGTGGCTCGCGGCTATCAGATTGCCGAAGTCTCAAACGTTCTGGCGCTTGACTTGCGCTCAGGTTTGAGCGCCACGACCGACGACGAGACCGTGGTGTCCGAGTGCCGCCAGGAAGGTGCCTATCGATTCGCCCGGCTGGTTTCCAAGGGCTTTTTCGAGGATGACGAAATGGCTACCCAATTTCATGAGTTGTTTGCGGTTTTTTGCCACCAACCCAACTCAGCTTGCTTTACAGCAGCGTTGGATGGCGAGTGGGTAGGCGGTGGCGCAGTTTTTTTTGTCGATGAAATCGCAATCCTGGCGAGTGCGAGTACATTACTAAAACATCGCGGACGCGGGGTGCAAAAGGCCCTGATTTCCGTCCGCGTTAAGGAGGCTCAGGACCGCCACTGTGACCTGGCGGTGGTCGTAACCGAGCCGGGCACGATTTCTCAGCATAATGTTGAGAAGCTTGGCTTTCGTGTCCTTTACGCACGCACGAAATTCATGAAGAAGCATGAGCCGGAAAGCTCCTGAAGAGTTCGGGTTGGGAGCGAGGGCGCGCTTCTGACTCGACATTAACTCATGAAGGTGGCCATGAAAATTCGATTTCTGAATGCGTCCGATGCCAAACTCTACCGCGACTTCAGATTGAAGGGGTTGAAGGAGTCTCCTCTGGCCTTCTGTGAGAGTTATGAGGATGAGTGTGAGAGAACTCTGCCTGAAATTGCTGACTTTTTGGCGCCGGTCGGCAATCCGCCGGAGAAATTCACTCTTGGCATCTTGTCAAACCACGACGGACTCCTGGCCGCGGTCACCTTTGAACGCGATACCCGCAGAAAAGCCCGGCATAAAGCCATGCTGAGCGCCATGTACGTGCTGCCGGAGGCAAGGGGACAGGGGGTTGGCCGGAAACTTCTAAATGCGGCCGTGTACAAAGCCTCAAACCTGGATGGACTTGAGCAGATTCATCTTTGGGTTCTGCATGCAGGGGAGTCTGCCTCGGGTTTCTATCAGCAGAGTGGCTTTCTCGCGCAGGGTCCAATGGTGAAGGGAGATTTGAAAATAGGCGATGAGTATGTGGACGCTCAATATATGGTACGCCGCCTCTAGGCTTCTGAAAGATCGTCTCGGATTTTCCTGCGCGGCAGTTTTTCTATTCACTTCTTGATAGTCCGCCGCACGTGTCATTTTTGTCTTGAGAATTCCCACAAGATTTCCCAAATTGTCCCGTTACTCCTGATTTCCTTTGTGTTACAATCATCCTTGCAGTCTGGGAACCGAATTGGCCTCTGATATGAAAAAGATCGAAAACAGCCATGTCATCATTACCGGGGCATCGGGTGGCTTGGGGACAGCGTTGTGTAGACAACTGCTGGCTGCCGGCGCCCAAATCAGCGCGCTTGATCTTGATAGCGTGGCGCTGGATAAGCTGTGCGCCGGGCTGGGAGACGGCGTGACCGGCTACCCCCTCGACGTCACGGACCTGCAGGCATGTCGGCGCACTTTTGAACAGGTTCAGAATGCGCACGGACCGGCGGATATTCTCATCAATAACGCCGGCATTACGCACTTGAGCGCCTTTCGCGAGACTTCTCCGGAGACCATTTCCAGCGTCATGCAAGTGAATTTTATGGGGGCGGTCTACTGCACCAAGTGCGCCCTGCCCGGCTTGATGGCGCGGCGCGGTCAGATTGTGGTGCTCTCCAGTGTTGCCGGCTTTGCGCCGCTGTACGGTCGTACCGGTTACGCCGCCAGCAAGCATGCCCTGCACGGTTTTTTTGAAACCCTGCGGGCGGAATTGCTGGAAGATGGTGTCAACGTGCTGATGGTTTGCCCGTCGTTTGTCGCCACACAACAGGGACGGCCCGATTCCGCGGTGCGCTACGCCGGCGCGGAACATCCGGGGAAAGCCAGGCGCACTGTTGGCAAAACGATGCAGCCGGGACAGGCCGCAACCGCGATTGTCCAGGCGATTGCAAAACGACGCGAACTGCTTTTGCTCGGGCGCGTAGCCAGACAATCCTACTGGCTGCAACGATTTTTTCCAAAAGTCTATGAGCGGATCATGATTAGCAGGACGAGGAGCGAAGTTGATGACTAGTGGCGCTCTGAAACGTGATCTGCGGTGCTTCAAATCTCATCCATCTGGCTTCCGCGAAAGGGGCACATTTGGCACATCCTGACAAAGTTTTGATCACCGGCGCCGCTGGATTTATCGGCCGCCAACTCGTGCAGCAACTTGCTCTTCTGCACTCCGGCATCAGAATCTGCGCTACGGATGTGCGCCCGATTGATGTTGCCGCACTTCCCGCCAGCGTTGTATTCAGGCAACTGGACGTGCGCACAAGCGAGCTTCCCGAACTCGTGGCGGAGGAGCGATTCGATGTGGTCGCTCATCTTGCGTCTATCGTTACGCCGCCGAAGAGTATGACCCGCCAGGAGATGTTCGAAATAGATGTGACGGCCACTGAGCGACTGTTGGCCGCCTGTGTGAAAGCAGGCGTGCGTAAATTTGTCGTGACCTCGAGTGGCGCGGCTTACGGCTACCACCCGGACAACCCGATCCCTTTGACTGAACGTGCCGCTCTGCGAGGCAATTCCGAGTTTGCCTACTCTGACCACAAGCGGTTGGTAGAGGAAGCGCTCGCCCGCTTTCGTGCGACTCATCCCGAGATAATGCAAGTTGTTTTCAGGCCAGGTACTGTGCTCGGTAATTCCGTCCGGAATCAGATCACTGCGCTGTTTGACAAGCCGTTTGTGCTCGGAATCAAGGGCTTCGACAGCAGATTTGTGTTTATTTGGGATGCCGATCTCGTGGCTTTACTTGTGGAAGGCATTGTGGGTCCGATTGCGGGTCAGTTCAACGTCGCCGGCGACGGTTGGTTAACCATGCGCGAGCTGGCGGCCAGGCTGAACAAGAAGTATCTTGCTTTGCCGGCGGCCTTGGTAGAAGGCGGGCTCGCGATTCTGAAGCCGCTCGGGCTTTCGCAGTACGGTCCCGAACAAACCATGTTCCTCAAATACCGGCCCGTGCTGGATAATTCATTGCTCAAAGCAACCTTTCAGCACCGTTTGCGGTACACGAGCGCCGGAGCATTCGACGCGTTTGCGACTGACCTGTCATGAGGTGATGCCAGGAGAAATCCTACGAAGAAAGGTATGCTCAAGAGCCCGGTCTCAGCAATTCATCGCCTGCCCGTCTTCGGCAATCCTTGCGAAGAAATGGGTGTCGGACACACCAACTTGCGCGTCTCTTTTCTAGCATCGTTTCCGAAAGTGAAAATCTTGCATCTTTTGTTGACTTTTATCTGCAAAAGGGTAAATTCCCATTCGTTCTAAAGAGATAGAGTCACGTAATTTCTCTTTTCGTGAGTTTAAGGTTTTTTTATCCTTTTTAAGAAGAATATAGTGCTTTTTCTTATTCTCTGGAAGCGCCAATGCTTCCCTGACCGCTGGGTCATCCTGTTGGAGATTCCTAACTGTTTGTTTTTTAGTGCCAGGCCTGAGGCATTCGAGGAGACCTCACTTTTGGCACATGGCTTGTAATTCCTGGCGGGAATCACGAGCATTTTATTGGCTTTACCCCAAATATTTCGGAGGATGCTGTGAGCAATCATGATGACAATGACACCGTTGACCGCCGTAGTTTTTTTCGAAAGGCGCTGATGAGTCTTGGACTCGCCGCGAGCTACGGCACTGGCGGGTTCTACGCCCTGCAGTTCCTGCTACCAAAGAAAAACCCGGCAAAGTTTCGCAAAATGCTGGTTGCCTCTTTGGATGAGCTTTCTGGCAGCGGCGGCAAGGTGTTTAAAGATTTACAGGGCCGGGAGATGATTCTGGTCAGCACGACCGACGGTTTCAAAGCAATTTCGACCACGTGCACGCACCTCGGCTGCAAAGCTTACTGGGAGCCGGACAACAATCGTTTCTTCTGCCCCTGCCACGATGGCGTTTTTGACGTAAATGGCAACGTTACCTCTGGACCGCCTCCCAGGCCTTTGGACCGCTACGATGTCGAAGTTGATGAAAATGACAATGTCTTCGTTAAGCTAAGAGAAGCTTAAACGTGAAACGGCAGATGGCAGACGTGAAGGAGAAAATCCATCTTGGTGGAGGTCGTCTCACGTTTGCCGCTTCACAACATAGGAGCAATTATGCAAAAAACAAGTTCGGCTAAGCAATGGTTTGAGGACTCCTTCCCGATTGACTTGAACGTCTTGAAGGAGATCTCGAGCGAGCCGATTCCCAATCACCTGAAAAGGTGGTGGTTTGCCATCGGTGGTACGCCGCTCTACCTTTTCGTGATTCAAGCGATAACGGGAATCATTCTGACCTTTTACTATGTACCGCATCCGGCGGAAGCATTTGAGAGTGTGGCCCGCATTACGACCGAGGTGCGTTTTGGCTGGTTTATCCGAAGCGTTCATAAGTGGTCTGCGCATTTGATGGTGCTAACGCTGATTCTGCACATGATGCGTGTCTTTTTCACCGGCTCCTACCGCCGCCCGCGCGAATTCAACTGGATTGTCGGAGTAGGATTGTTGATGGCCACGCTAGGCTTTGGTTTTACAGGCTACTCACTGATCTATGAGCAGGTGTCCTACTGGGCAGCGGTCGTCGGGACAAACGTTGCAGCGGCGACGCCGTTCATCGGAGAGACCCTGGCCAGTTTTATTCGAGGCGGTCCGGAAGTCAGCGACAACACGCTAACTCGATTCTTTGTACTGCACATCGGGGTACTGCCCACGGTGGTCGTCTTGCTGCTCGTGATGCACGTGGTTCAGATACGACTGCACGGTGTGACGAAAATGCGGTTCTCAGAGAAGGACCATCAACCCGAAGTCGAATTCTCCGTGCGCGTCTCTGCGCCGGTCACGCCGATTCGGGAGCCGGGCGCCAGCAGCGGCTCAACCGGGCAATCGGAAGAAGAACAGGCCAAAGAGGAATCCTTCCCGTTTTACCCGGACCATCTCTACACGGAAATCATGGTTGGGTTGACCCTGACGTTCATTCTGACAATCCTGGCATTGATTTTTCCGGCCGTGATGGGTGAGCCGGCCAACCCGCTGGTGACGCCTGAGCACATCAAGCCGGAGTGGTTTTTCTTTGCCACCTTCCGCTGGTTGAAGCTGACGTCATTCACCGTCGGGGTTGTCGGCACCTTGGTATTTATGGGTATTCTGCTGCTCTGGCCCTTCATCGATCGTGTATTGCTGAAGAAGTTCCCCGGCAAAGAAATCAGTTTCTGGATTGGCGTGGTTGGCTTTTTCGTTTTTTTGATTTTCACTGTTTGGGAGGCATTGGTATAATTGCCCGACCTGGCAGTTTTGAATCGCTCTGGCTTGCGGATATGCCTTTGCGCTGTGAGTCCGAGTGAGGCATTGATGATTGTCAAAACATTCTTGACAATTGCAGAATTTGATTCCTAATCAAAGTAACTGGAGGAAAGATGATATCCCTAGAAACCAAACGAGTCATCATAGCCGTTCTCAGCTTTTTCCTGCTGGCGGCGCTGTTGATAGTCGGTTACATTGAGGGCAAAAAACATGTTCCGGGCACCAAGGCCGCTATCGTGGTGTCAGACGAGAACGCCCAATGTGTCGAGTGCCATTCGCAGCAGAGCAACGCCACCACCGCCGTCGCGCAGTGGAAAGAGAGCCAGCATGCCATCAAAGGTGTTGGCTGTCTTGAATGCCACACCGCGGACGAAGGAGACATCGATGCGTTCACCCATTACACGCACACCATCGCAACCATCGTTTCACCGAAAGACTGTTCCCGCTGTCACAAAAAAGAGTTTGCGGAGTTTCAACGCAGCCATCATGCACAGGCAGGCAAGATTCTGGGTTCATTGGACAATGTGCTGGCTGAGGTCGTCGAAGGTCATACCGGCATGCACGGCAATGCCGTCGCCACCAGCGGCTGCAAGCAATGCCACGGTTCTGCCGTAGAATTCGTTCGCGATGACGAAGGCAACGTCATGAAAGACCGCAACGGCATCGTCATGATCGATCCGGAGACCTGGCCGAATACCGGCATCGGCCGTGTCAACCCGGACGGCAGTCTTGGTTCCTGCGCGGCGTGTCATAACCGCCACTATTTTTCGGTGGCTCAGGCGCGCGAGCCGGACGACTGCGGAAAATGCCATCTCGGCCCGGACCACCCGCAGTATGAAATTTACCGTGAGTCCAAACACGGCATCAATTTCATCGCGCACAAAGATGAAATGAATCTCGATGCCAAGCCATGGGTTGTTGGCAAAGACTACATCTCGGCGCCGACTTGCGCCACCTGCCACATCAGCGCCACACCCAACCAGCCCGTGACCCACGATGTCGGCGAGCGTATCAGTTGGACCCTGCGGCCACCGATTTCGGAGAAGGTCGATGCGAAAGCCATCAAAGTAGGCAAGGAAACCATGCCCTGGGAAAAGCGACGGGAGAACATGCAGGATGTCTGCTTTCAGTGCCACAGCAAGCAGTTCGTGCAGAATTTCTACACCCAGTACGACGATCTGGTGAACATGTACAACAACAAATTCGGGATTCCCGCCACCGATTTGATGAAGAAGTTGAAGGCGGCTAATCTGATCACCGCCGACATTCCGTTCGATGACAAGATTGAATGGACCTACTTCTACCTCTGGCACCACGAAGGTCGCCGGGCGAGAATGGGTGCTTCCATGATGGGCCCGGATTACACTCAATGGCACGGCATGTACGAAGTTGCCGACCGCTTTTACACCGAGTTTGTGCCTGAAATCAAAGAGCTTATCGAAGAGGGCAGACGGCACGGTAAAGCGGCAGGCGCAAGCCAGGTCGAGAAGCTGTTGGACGAAGTCCTGGGTAGCGAATACCACAAGTGGTATCTCGGCAAACTGAGCCCGGCGGAGAAAGCGGCGCGCGCCAAACAAATGGCTGAATTTAAGAAACGGTATGCCGGCGACTGAGGCATTCCTCATCCTGAGAAAGTGTGCTTAAAATGCCAATATCCGGAGTAAGTGTGCAGGCAGACCCGCCGCGGCTCGAATCGGTCAAACAGAATATCGAGCAGCAGATTGGTGCAGAGATCGCGGAAGTAGTAGAAAATTTTCTGGTCGTCGTTCTGGAAACGGATGACGACCGGCAAATGAAGGAGCGCTTTGACGCTATTGTCAACCTCCCGGGTGTCATTTCCGCGAACTTGGCATATTACAACACAGAAGATCTCGCTAAGAACTCCTAAGCTTGGAGGGTGCAATGACAGTTTCAAGAAGAGATTTTATCAAACATTGCGCGGCGGCGGCAGCGGTTACCTCGCTACCGCTGGGTTTGTCGCGCAGTACCGAGGCCGCTAATGCTGCGCCTTTGACAGCAACGGCGCTTGATGCGAGCCTGGAATGGGGCAAGGCCCCCTGCCGTTTCTGTGGCACCGGCTGCGGTGTCATGGTCGGTGTCAAAGATGGCAAAGTTGTTTCCGTTGCCGGCGACGAACTCAACCCGGTCAACAAAGGATTGCTGTGCATCAAGGGCTACAGCCTGCCCGGCATTCTTTATGGAGAAGACCGGCTGACCACGCCGCAGATTCGCAACAACGGCAAATTGAAAGATGCCACCTGGGATGAGGCGCTTGATCTGGTGGCCAACAAATTCAAGGAATCGGTTGACCAGCATGGCCCGAAATCGGTAGCCATGTACGGCTCGGGTCAATGGACGATCACCGACGGCTACGCCGCGTTGAAATGGTTCAAAGGCGGCATCGGCTCAAACAATGTTGAAGCGAATGCACGCCTTTGCATGGCCAGTGCCGTCACCGGGTTTATTACCACATTTGGCGCGGATGAGCCCATGGGCTGCTACGACGATTTCGAGAAAGCCGACGCCTTTGTGCTTTGGGGCAACAACATGGCGGAGATGCACCCGGTGCTGTTCTCACGGCTGTTGGAGCGTCGCCGCAAAGCCTCCTGGGTCAAGATTCATGATATGGCGACTCGCCGAACGCCAACTACCGAGTGGGCGGACGTCCATTATTCCATGGAACCGCAGTCTGACCTCGCTATTGCCAACGCCATCGCCAGAATCATCATCAACACCGGGCGCTACGACAAAAAATTCATCAACGAGCACACGGTTTTCAAGAGTGGCAAAGAAAACATCGGCTACGGTCTGGAAGACAATTTTAACTTCAAAGACGCGCCAAAGGCGATGACTTTTGCGGAGTACAGCAAGTACGTGCAAAAATACACGCCGGCGCATGTCGAAGAAATCTCAGGCATCCCGGCGGCAAAGATCAAGCAGCTCGCCGAGGTCTACGCCGACAAATTCACCAAAGTGGTTTCTCTGTGGTGCATGGGCATGAACCAGCACAATCGCGGTACCTGGATCAACAATCTGGTTTACAACCTGCACTTGCTGACCGGCAAGATTTGCGCGCCCGGTAACAACCCGCTTTCGCTCACGGGCCAGCCGAGCGCTTGTGGCACGGTTCGCGAGGTCGGCACACTGGCGCACAGATTACCGTCCGACATGGTGGTCATGAAACCGCGGCACCGTGAAATAGCCGCAAACATCTGGGGTGTGCCAATTAGCAACATCAACCCCAAACCAGGCTACAACACCGTCGAGATGTTCCGCGCCTTCGACCGCGGCGATATCAAAGTGATGTGGACGCAAACCACCAATCCCATGGTCAGCATGCCAAACCTGATTCGCTACCGCGAGGGTGCACAGAAAGACGGCCGCTTCCTGGTGGTGTCGGAGATCTATCCGACGCCGACAACTGAGGTCGCTGATGTCGTTCTGCCGGCAGCCATGTGGGTTGAGCGCGAAGGCATGTTCGGCAACACCGAGCGCCGCACCCAGCAGTGGAATAAGTTGGTTGACCCTCCCGGTGAGGCCAAGTCCGATGCCTGGCAGACCATCGAGGTTGCCAAACGCATGGGCTACGCTGACTTGTTCAAATACGGTGAGCAAACCTACGAACGCGAGCTGTTCGAAGAGTACCGTCAGTTCACTCTCGGTACCGGACATGACCTGGGGACTTACGACCAGTACATCGCCGCCCGCGGCTTGAGATGGCCGGTCGTCGATGGCAAAGAGACGCCGTGGCGCTATACTTCCAAATATGATCCCTACGTTACCAAAGGCAAGAAGATTGAGTTCTACTCCAACAAAAAGACCGGCGGCAAAGCGGTTGTCTGGGCGCGGCCATACGAGCCTGCGCCTGAAGTGCCTGACAACGAATTTCCGTTTTGGCTTTGCACCGGCCGTGTGCTCGAACATTGGCACACCGGCAGCATGACCCGCCGCGTGCCGCATCTGCACCGCGCAGTTCCTGAAGCGTACGTTGAGATGAATGCGAAGGACGCCGCCGACAACGGCATCCAGGATGGCGAGAAGGTCAGAGTGAAATCGCGTCGTGGTGAATTGGAGTTGAAGGTGGTTTTGAACGGCAAAGGCAAACCTCGCCGCGGTTCAGTTTTCGTGCCTTTCTTTGATGAGGGCAAGCTGATCAACGAGGTCACGCTGGATTCCTACTGCCCGATTTCAAAGGAGCCGGACTACAAAAAATGCGCCGTGAAAATCGAGAAGCTAAAGGCGATCTAATCCAAACCCAGAGGTATGCTCCGATGAAAAACAAAGGACACCTGCTGTTGGTCGCTCTGCTGCTCGCACTTACCGCCTGTGGCGCCGACCAAGGTAGTGATAATTACGGCAAGTACAATCGCGCTGAGGTGCGCTACTACGCCTACGCACCGCCGCTGATTCCGCACGAAGTCGTGAACCGCAAGTGTGTCAACTGCCACGAGCAGGGTTTGACGACCGAAGGCTTCACGGCGCCGGTGACGCCGCACCCGCAGTTGCTGAACTGCGAGCAATGCCACGTGCGCGCGGACGAAAGCATCAAGCTGTTTAGGGAGAACCGGTTTGTTGGTTTGAAGGAGCCAACTACGCTCAATCTGCCCCAACCGGCCGGCTCGCCGCTGATTCCGCATCGTGTTTTTATGCGGGAGAATTGTGGCGTCTGTCACAGCGATTCAACTCGCACTGAGATTGTTCAGACCACTCATCCTGAGCGCCTGAACTGTGTGCAGTGCCATGTGGCGCCGCGTCGCGATGTGGATTTGTTCAAAGCTAACACCAATATGGCGGATGCGTTTTGACGGATTGTGACATCAGGTTTGAGAAAATGGCTCGCCGGGTGCGGGCCATTTTTGTTTTGAGATTCCGTGGGCGGTTTCTCTCAAAACGCTTGGTTGACTCCCATCGCGTCCATCTTCAGTTTGTCTGAGACAATTAACGATGACTGAGCACAAACGAGACCGAGACAAAATGCTCAAGCTGAAAGGTCTTGGGAAAGTTACCCTTGTTGTAATCTCCGTAAGAATAGTCAAACGCAAATCGATGCATTCGAACTCCCGCGCCCCAGATCAGGCCGTTCTGGATAAATTCGCCGCGCAGGAAGAATCGCGACTTGTGTGAAACCTGTGCGCCCCAGTAAGCAAAGAGCCGCTGTTTGTTGCGACGCCGTTCTTGAGCCCAATTCAAGACAAACAATCGCGCTTGCAGCCCCCCGCAAACGCTTGACTCTTCCTGAAATAATTGTTATCTTTTTGAGTTTTGACAATCCCATTTACTCATCATAACCAGGCTGGAGAAGTCGTTATGAAATTCGCGAATCGCATGGAGCGCCTCGGTACGGAAACCGCCTTTGAAGTCATGGCCAAGGCCAAGGCTCTGGAAGCTCAGGGAAAAGATATGATCTACTTGCAGATTGGTGAGCCTGATTTTCCGACTCCCAAACACATTATCGAAGCTGGTGTCGCGGCCCTGCGCGACGGTCAAACCCATTATTCAGCAGCAGCCGGCATCATGCCCCTGCGCCAGGCCATCACCGACGATGTTTACGCCCGCCGCGGCGTGCGTCCGGAAGTCGCCGAAGTGGTGGTGACACCCGGGGCAAAGCCGATCATGTACTTCGTCATCACAGCTCTAATCGAGCAGGGCGACGAGGTAATCTACCCGAATCCCGGGTTCCCGATTTATGAATCGGCGATCAAGTTTGTGGGCGGCACGCCGGTACCCCTTCCGCTTCTGGAGGAAAAGGATTTTCGCTTTGACCCCGATGAGTTTCGGTCGCTGGTCACGGACAAAACCAAGCTCATCATTGTTAACACCCCGGCGAACCCCACGGGCGGCAATCTGACACGTTCTGACATCGAAGTTATTGCGGAAGTGGCGCAGGAGCGCAACATCCTGGTGCTGTCCGACGAAGTCTACAAAAACATCATTTATGAGGGCGAGCACGTCAGCCTGTATGCGCTGCCGGGCATGCGCAAACAGACCATCCTGCTCGACGGATTTTCCAAGACCTACGCCATGACCGGTTGGCGCCTCGGCTGGGGCTGCATGCCGGTGGAACTGGCTCAGAGAGTCGAGAAACTGATGATCAACAGCAACTCCTGCACGGCAACTTTTTCGCAGCATGCCGCCATTCAGGCGCTGAAAGGCCCCACCGATGAAGTCGATGCCATGGTGGAGACATTTCGCGAGCGCCGTGATTTTATCGTCGCCGCGCTCAACAAAATTCCTGGCATCAGTTGCATCACTCCGAAGGGCGCCTTTTACGTCTTCCCGAATGTCAAGGAAGTGCCGCTCAGCTCTCAGGAACTGGAGGACTACCTGCTCAACGAAGCCGGAGTGGCGATCCTTTCCGGAACCGCGTTTGGCAAATACGGCGCCGGCTACATCCGGTTTTCCTATGCCAACTCGATTGAGAACATTCAGATCGGCCTGGATCGAATTCAGGAGGCATTGGCCAAACTGTAGTCAAATTGTGAATTGATACTTCTTGTCGAAGTTCACGGGAAGTCTGAACTGTCGCCCACGATCCCGAAAAAAGTCTCCCCCTTTCCCAAAGGGGGAACAAGGGGTTTTTGGGCGACAAAAGGGCTCCTGAAAGAGCGCACAGAATCGACTAGGATTGACTTGGAGAAACCTAGATTGGAACCAAAGAAAACAGCACTCTACGACACCCACATCAACCTCGGCGCAAAAATGGTCGAGTTCGCCGGCTACTGGATGCCGGTACAGTATTCAGGAATCAAAGAAGAGCACCACTGCGTGCGCAATTCCGTGGGCATCTTCGATGTCTCCCACATGGGTGAATTTTTCTTCAGCGGAGAAAAAGCCGCTGATTTCCTGCAGAAAATGACCTTGAACGATATCAGCAAATTGCAGTTACACCGCGCTCAGTACTCCGGCATGTGCTACGATGATGGCGGCCTGGTGGATGACCTTATCGTCTATTGTTTTGGTGACACCTACATGGCCATCGTCAATGCTGGAAATCTGCAAAAGGACTATGATTGGTTGCAGCAGCACTTGGCCGCCGGCGTCGAGCTGGAGGACCGCAGTGAGGAATTCAGCCTGTTTGCGGTGCAGGGCCGTCACGCCGAGGCGACTTTGCAGAAATTGGCCGACATAGATCTATCGGAGATCAAGTTCTACTGGTTCCGGGAAGGCGTCCTGGCGGGTGAAAAAGCGTTTATTGCGCGCACGGGTTATACTGGTGAGGATGGCTTTGAAATCGGTGTCGATGCCGCCCGCTCACCGGCGGTCTGGAACGCCATTCTCGAGGCCGGTTCGGAGTTCAGCATTCAGCCTATCGGCCTGGCCGCGCGTGACACCCTGCGACTGGAAATGAAGTACTCGCTCTACGGCAACGACATCGACCAGACCACCAATCCCATCGAAGCCGGTCTGGGCTGGATTACCAAAGTCGATAAAGGTGATTTTGTGGGCCGCGACGCCATCATGAAAGTGAAAGAGGCCGGCCCGTCGCGCAAATTGGTGGGTTTCGAGGTGAAGGGGCGCGGTCTGGCACGCCACGGTTATCCTATTATGAAGGATGGCGCCGAGATTGGTGTGGTCACCAGCGGCACTTTCTCGCCAAGTCTGGAGAAGGGAATCGGCCTGGGTTACGTCAACATACCGCACAATGAAATTGGCGCCACGATTGAGATTTCCGTGCGCGGCAAAGGCATCGCTGCCGAAGTTGTGAAAACGCCGTTTTACCAGCGGCCCTACTAGGTGAAGTCCATGCTTGGGCTTCGCACCACAGGATCGTTTTGAGCAGGTTGGAAGTTAAGAAGATCGATTGGGCGCTCTACGCCATTCTAGACAAGCAGGCGTTGGGTGACCGTTCCGCTAGCCAGATTGCGGAAGATGTTGTCGCTGGCGGCGCCGGCGTTATTCAGCTCCGCAACAAGTCCCGCGATGTTCGTGCGTTTTATGATGATGCCGTTGCAGTCAAGCATGTGACAGATGCGCACGGCATCCCGTTGATCATCAATGACCGGGCAGATGTGGCGCGTGCGGTTGGCGCAGCCGGAGTTCATCTCGGCCAGGATGATTTGCCGCTGGCCGCCGCTCGACAGTTTCTCGGTCCGGATAAGATCATTGGTGTTTCGGTGCACAGCATGGCTGAGTTCAGGGAATCCAGCGCCAAAGAAGCGGATTATTGCGGTGTCGGCACGATGTTCGCTACCCGGAGTAAGTCGATCGAGCATGTTTCAGGTGTCGATTTTTTGCGGAAGCTCAGGGCAGAGACCGAGCAGCCGCTGGTGGCGATTGGCGGCATCACCGCCGAGAACCTGGCGCCGGTGTTGCAGGCAGGCGCCGATGGCGTGGCTGTGATTTCAACCTTGCTGACAGGCGGCCATGTTCAAGAAAACGCGGAGGGTGTTCGTGCAGCCATTCGTCAGGTGAGACAGGCGGCGTCATTTGTGTCGCAGCGTGAAGGAAGTCGCTGATGCGATTCGTCATGCGGAGGAGTTAGGGCCGAGATTGGAAAAGCAAACGATGAAAACAAAAGGCTTGCAATTTAAGGTTATATGTATATACTAAGGATATACATTGGGTCTTGCAGACCAGAAAGGAGAATGGCCAGTGTTATCCAAAGTTCAACAGTGGGGAAATAGTCAGGGGGTTAGGATTCCCAAAAGTCTACTTGTTGATTCTCATATCAAAGTTGGCGAAGAAGTTGATATCTCCCTCCAGGATGGAAAGATAATCATTGAGCCCATGAAAAAAATACATGGGAGATTTGATATCAAAGAGCTTGCTGCAAAGATGCCAAAAAATTACAAGCCAAAAGAAGAAGACTGGGGAGATCCTATGGGACGAGAGGTGTGGTAAATGTCCCGATATATTCCACAAAAGGGAGACTTTGTAATAGTAACATTCGATCCACAATCTGGGCACGAGCAAACAGGGCGACGTCCCGCGATAGTTGTCAGCAATAAGCTGTTCAACAAGGCAACAGGTCTTACCATTGTCTGCCCTGTCACGAACTCCAATCGCAATATTCCTTTCCACGTTCCAGTGCCAGATGAGTCATCTTTGACTGGTTACATTATGGTAGAGCAAGTTAAATCCGTGGATTACAGCAGCCGAGAACTCAAGTTCGTTGAAAAGGCCCCAATTTTCGTCGTGGATGAAGTCCTTAGCATATTGGATGCGTGCATATATCAAGATGCTTAGAAGAAGCATTCAAACGTTCAAACATCAAGCATTGGGTGTGTAGCTTCATGGCAAGAAAGAAAACAGCTCGGCATTCCCGCAAGGAAGAAATCCTCGGTATTCTGCTCATGACTCTGGGTGTGCTGATGTTCATCAGCCTGGCATCTTATGATGCCGCCGAGAGCCCTGCGATTGCTGCTGGTGGTAAAATTAACAACAGCCTGGGAATTGCCGGCGTCTACATTTCGCATTTTCTGATTCAGTACGGAATCGGCTATCCCTCTTTCGTTTTTCCCTTCATTATTGTCCTTGCCGGTTGGAATTTTCTGAGCGGCAGCGAGTTCAAGCGCACCTTCCGCGCTTCGGCCTATCTGCTAATGTTTGCCATTTATACTTCAATCATTCTGGCGCTGCCCGAGGTTACATCAGGTGGCAAGAGCGACCTCGGCTATTCGCTTTCCGGCCTGATTGGCGGTCTGATTGCGCAATCACTGTTTGACTATCTCGGCATTGCCGGCAGCATTGTGGTGTTGCTCTCCTTGATTATGATGACCTTGATTGGCGCAACTAACGTTAGTTTTGCCGGTGTTTTCCGCGAGGTCGGCGACCAGTTTGCCGGCCTGTTCGAAGGTATTCAGGATGGTTGGCTTGATTTCCAGGCACGCCGCAAAGCCAGACATAAGACCAAGGCGAAGAAGAAAGAGGCGAGAGACAAGGAGGCGAAAAAGAAGGACGCGAAAAATGCGGCGGAGAAATCCCGAAAACCTGACCTTGCCAAGGACTTTAGCTGGCAGGAGACCGGCGGCCCGGCGGATGATTCCGATTTAGGGCCGGGACTGCCTGGCGCAGGGTTTTCTCCCGATGAGGGTGACATGCTTGATTTGTCCGGGCCTGACCGGGGAATCCCGGTTAGGCAGGCGCAACTGGACCTAACAGATGGCGAGCCATCCACCGGTACGGTGAACGGCCCTGGCTTAGAGCTGCCAAAGGAGATTGCTTCCGGCAACTACGAGCACCCCGATTTGGAGCTTTTGCAGGCGCCAGAATCTGATGAGCCTAACATGACCGAAGAAGAGCTTAACGCTAACGCCAGGCTTCTGGAGGAAAGGCTGCTCGAATTCGGCGTCGAGGGCCGCGTGGTTGAAATCAACCCGGGCCCCGTCATTACCCGTTACGATATTGAGCCGGCCGCTGGCGTCAAGATCAGCCGCATCGTGGGCCTGTCTGACGATTTGGCTCTGGCCATGCGCGCCAAACGCATCCGCATCGTTGCGCCGGTGCCTGGCAAAGGCGCGGTCGGCATTGAAATCCCGAACCGCGAACATTCGGTGGTCTTCCTGCGCGAAATTCTAAATGCCAAGACGTTCCGCAATGCCGAATCGCCGCTGACGGTTGTGCTCGGCAAGACCATTTCCGGCGAGCCTTACGTCGCCAATCTCGAGAACATGCCACATCTGTTGATTGCCGGCGCCACGGGCTCAGGCAAGAGCGTCTGTCTGAACGCCGTGATCGCCAGCATTCTCTACAAAGCGCATCCGACCCAGGTACAGTTCGTCATGATCGACCCGAAGCGATTGGAACTGACGGTCTACAACGACCTGCGCCACCACCATCTGACCTACAAAGAGGATTTGAACGAAGAAGTTGTGACTTCGGCGGAGAACGCGATTTCGGTCTTGAAGAGCATGTGCCAGGTTATGGACAAGCGCTACGAGATGTTGGCCCGCGCCGGTGTTCGGAATATCCGTGATTTCAACAGCAAATTTCAGTCGGGCAAGCTGCAAAGCCTGGAGGGCGAAGTCCCGTTTGAGTCCCTGGAATATATTGTCGTGATCATCGACGAGCTTGCGGATTTGATGCTGACCTCGGCCCGGGAGATTGAAGAACCGATCGCGCGGCTGGCGCAGATGGCGCGGGCGGTCGGTATCCATCTGATTGTCGCCACGCAGCGGCCATCGGTGAACGTCATCACCGGTGTCATCAAGGCGAACTTTCCTGCGCGAATCGCATTTCAGGTAGCTTCCAAAACAGATTCGCGTACCATTCTCGACCTGAACGGCGCGGAGAAATTGCTGGGAATGGGAGACATGCTTTTTATCCCCCCTGGCAGCCCGGAGCTGGTTCGCATCCACGGCGCGTACGTGTCCGTGGACGAAATTGAGAATATCATCCGCCACATCCGCCAACAGCCCCGCTATCCGAAGCACAAGCTGCCGGTGGACGAATCCGAAGTCATGGGTGACATCGCGCCGGGTGAGATTCGCGGCGGCGTCTCTACTGACCCGCTGTTCAAGCATGCCATGAAGCTTATTGTGCGCCACCAGCAGGGCTCGATCTCGCTGATTCAAAGACGCTTGAAAGTCGGTTACGCCAGGGCTGCGAGGCTCATCGATGAACTTGAGGCTGCCGGTGTCGTCGGGCCTTACGATGGCAGCAAAGCCCGCGAGGTATTGGTTGGTGAAGAGGAACTCGAGGAGATGGATCTGGGTTAAAGAGTTTGATCTTGAAGGCTGGCAGATGATTCGGCCAGCCCGGTTGACAAGACACGACGAACAAATTGGTCAAACATGATGTCATACTATTCGCGAGCTATCTTGAAGAGTCTGCCGGGACGCCGGTTCTGGATTCCTGCTCTGCTCTGCAGCATCTCACTGCAACACTCAGTTGCGACCGCAGGCACGAAGAATCCCAAAGAAATTGTAAAGAAGGTGGAGAAGACCTACAAGCAATTGAAGAGTTTGCAGGCTGACTTCACTCAGGAATTCAAGTGGGAGCTGGCCGGCGAAACTCAAACCGTGCAAGGCACCTTGTACCTGCAAGACGGAAACAAGTATCGAATCGAAACCGATTCGCAGGAAATCGTTACGGACGGCACGACCGTCTGGACGTTTTCAAAAAAGAGCGAGCAGGTCATCATCGACGTGCTTGAAACCTCAGACGAGAATCCGATGCCGAAGAATTTACTGTTCAAGTATTCAGAAGAATACAAGCCGATTTTTGTTGCTGAGGAAGAAATCGATGGCCACAAGACCTACTTGCTGAACCTGGTTCCGAAAGATGAAGAGCCCTTCATCAAGTCCATGAGAATTTGGGTTGATACCGATGACTGGTTCACCCGTAAAATCGAGCAGGTGGACATCAACGACAATGTCAACACCTACATGGTCGCCAACATTCAGAAAAACGTCAAGTTGGACGCCTCCATTTTCAGCTTCGAAGTACTGCCGGGTTATGAGGTCGTCGATATGAGGGCTGGACAATAGGCGCAACGTCTCAACGCAGGCAGCCAAGACTTCCCTGCTGACAAATCCCGACCGGTAGCGCAGCAGGCATCTGCCGGTCGAATGGTCCCTACCTGGCCTCGCCGTAGACTCGCTATAGGTTCCAATTTCGGTTTCTCCTTGTTTCCCCTCAAATCAGCGTTCTGAAGTCTCTGATTCTTTGTTTGCAAATTTGCACCTGGATGTCTAATTTGTCCCATCCAATTCATGAGGAAATCCGTGGCAAAGAATATGAAGATTATCGACGCTCACACCCATTTTTTTTCCTATACCTGGATGGACCACTTTTGCCAGCTTTCGCAGGGGACAATTGCAGACGTGGCCGAGCTGGCGCAACTGCTCGGTTGGGATGAGCCCGACAGAGACCCGGTGGCATTGGGTAAAAAATGGGTCGCGCAACAGGAGGCCCACGGCCTCGCCGGCCAGATTTTATTTGCAAGCAAGCTCAACGATGCTGAGGCGTTGGCCGCTGCAGTCAACGCCAACCCCGGCCGACTCGCTGGCTATGTCATGGTAAACCCAAACGATGCCAGCGCCCGCAACCAAACGCAATATGCGCTCAACCTCCTCGGCATGAAAGGCGTCCTGCTCTTCCCGGCCATGCACCATTTTCGGACTTCGGATGCCGCTGCATGTCTGATTTACGATGAAGCGCACTCGGCGGACGTGCCGGTTTTTATCCATTTTGGCCGGCTGAGCATCCCCATCTTCCAGAAACTGGGGCTGGATGACAACATCGATCTGCAGTATTCTAATCCGTCCGATCTGCGGCAGGCGGCCAGCGATTTTCGTGAGGTCAATTTTATCATTCCGCACTTTGGCTGCGGCATGCTGGCGGAGGCGCTGGAATTGGCCGGCGCCTGCGAGAACATCTATTTCGATACTTCCAGCTCCAACAGTTGGATCCAACCCCCGCTGACTCTTGAGCAAGTCTTCCGGCAAACGCTGGATGTCGTCGGGCCGGAGCGCTTGCTTTTTGGCACCGACTCATCGACATTCCCACGCGGTTGGCGCAAGGATATTTTTGACAAGCAGATTGGAATTCTGACTGAGTTGGGTCTTTCGTCCGCGGAGAAGCAGATGGTGCTCGGCGGCAATGTGGCGCGTTTGCTAAAACTGAACTTCACTCATGCCTGAGCTTCCCAACCTGGTTTATGTTGAAGATAGACTCAGGGCATTTTTGCCCGGCCGTGCCATCGTGACGGTCATGGTGAAGCAGCCCATCGTTTTGCGGGTACTGGTGGCCCAAGCCTTCGAGGCTGCCCTGGCAGGCGCCCGAATCACGACCATTGAACGCCACGGCCCCTTTCTGCGGTTCGGGTTCGATCGCGATCTGGAGCTGGTCATTCACCCGATGCTTGCCGGAAAGTTCAAACATACGCCCAAGACCGGAAAGGTTGGGCGCGGCCATTGCTTCAGCTTTCATCTCGATGACGAGACCGCGCTGCACTATCTCGACGACAAGAAGATGGGAAAAGTCTATCTGAGTCCGAGCGGCGACTACTCCAGGATTCCGAAATATTTGCAGCAGGGCGTCGATATCCTCAGCGCCGACTTCACGATGGAGACATTTGCGGCGCTGCTCAAGGGCCAGCGCAAACAGGTGCGAGTATTTCTGATGGATCAAACCCGGCTGAGCGCCATCGGAAATGCCTACGCCGACGAGATTTTGTTTGATGCCGGATTGCATCCCAAGACTTTTTGCTATCAGCTTGATCAAGATGAGTGCCACCAGCTTTTTGCCAGCATCGTACGGGTGATGCAGTGGGGTATCGATACGGTCAAGCAGGCAGATCAGCCGATAGAAATCAAGGTTCGAGGTCACGTCAAAGTGCGCAACCGCAAAGATGAGCCATGCCCAAAATGCGGCGCCACCATCAGGCGTGCCGGGGTGCTCGGCTACGATACCTACTTCTGCCCGGCCTGCCAGCCGCCCAAACGCAAACAATTTATTGAGTGGAATTAGTCCGTGAAGCCGGACCATAACACAGTTCAGGAAGAGAGCACGGCGCCGCCGCACGAGGCCGCACGAGGCCCGTTTTCTCTGCGTCGCGCCGTCCGTAAGATGTCCAGGCCTGCGGTCATCTTGTGTGCCCTGATCGTGTTTACCGTCATTGTCAGCGCACCTACGCCGGCTGGCCTGTCAGCACAGGGCCAGTGGACGATTGCGATCTTCGTGGTCGCCATCTTGCTTTGGGTCTCGCACGCGCTACCCCTGATGATTACCAGTCTGCTTGTCATCATTCTGTTTCCGCTCAGCGGCGTGTTGACCACTCGCGAGTCCTATGCCTTGTTCGGCAACGAAGCGATCTTTTTTATTCTCGGTGCTTTTATCCTGGCCTCCGGAATCATGCGCTCTGGCTTGAGCACCAGGTTTGCTTTGCTGGTCTTGCGCCATTTGGGCGGCTCCCCCAATATTCTGATTTTGGGATTTCTGGGCCTGTCCGCAGTCTTGTCCTTCTTCATGTCAGAGCATGCGGTTGCGGCCATGATGTTCCCCATCGTGCTTGAAGTCGTAGACGCCCTGAAGTTGGTTCCAGGGCGCAGCAACTACGGCAAGGCGCTCTTTCTGGCGATGACCTGGGGCTGCATCATTGGTGGCGTCGCGACTTTTCTGGGTGGCGCGCGGGCGCCGCTTGCCATCGGTATTTTACAGGAAACCACCCAGCAGACTGTCGGCTTCCTGCATTGGATGTTGGCGGCCTTGCCGACTGTGGTCATCATGCTAGTGGTCGGTTATTTCCTCCTCATCAAACTCTTCCCTGCTGAAATTGAAGATATCGAGAAGGCCAAATCCGCTCTCATAGACAAGCAATTGAGCCTGGGACCCATGACGCGCAGAGAGCAGGCCCTGGGTTTGTTGATGTTTCTGACCATCTCGGCCTGGATTGCCTACGGCGAGGAGTTGGGGCTGGCTAACATCGCCATCGCCTCGGTCGTGGTGGCGTTCTTGTTTAAATTGCTGGATTGGCAAGAGGTGGAGCAGGACGTAAACTGGGGCATCTTTCTGATGTACGGCGGCGCTATTTGCCTGGGGTTTACCATGGAGACCACCGGCGCCGCGGAGTGGCTGGCAACCAAATCCATTGGCGGTCTGGTGACCTCGCCCTGGGGGCTCATTATGGCGCTGGCGTTCATTTCTTTGTTCCTGACAGAGGCGATCAGCAACACCGCGGTCGTGGCTCTGATGATGCCGCTGGCCCTTGGACTTGCTGGTGAGTTTCGCCTGGATGCGCGGGTTATCACCATGGCGTTGACCATCCCCTCCGGGCTGGCATTTCAGCTGCCCATGGGAACACCTGCAACCGCCATCGCCTACTCATCCGGGTTTGTCCGGCTTAAGGACACCATTATTGGCGGAATGATTCTGAAGGTGTTTGCCTTCGTCGTGTTTGTGATTTCTATCTGGATTTACTGGCCGCTCATCGGCCTGACATTCTGAGGTGACATGAAGAAGATTTTGCTCATTCTTTCATTCCTGCGAAACAGCCCGCGCTCGGTGGACGAAGCGATTAGGCTGACCATCGAAAACCATGGCGAGCTTGTTGTCTTTTTCGTGCTTGACATTGATTTTGCCGACCGCATCGTACACAAGCTTACAGACGAAGGCTGGATTGGCGGCAGACCTTCAGAGCAGCTCTATCTGTCTCTTTTGAAAGAATACAAACTGCAGTCAGAGATGCGCATCAATGAGATTGAGCAGCGGGCCGCCGAGCAGAATGTCAAGGTCCGTTCCATCATCCGTAGTGGCTCCGTGCTCGAGCAGACCCTCGATATTTTTCAACAAGAAGCCCCGGATTTGATTGTGATAAACCGGCGGCAACGTTCCAACCTGTCCCGCCTGATTTTCGGTTCAGTGGTCAAAGCCCTGGAGCGGCAAGTAAGCTGTGAAGTCAAAATCATCGACGCCGACTAGGCCATCGACACGTTGGTTGACAAACCGAACCCCGTTAAGCCGGCCGATCGCCGTCTTTAAGAGTTCGTAACACGCCTAAACCGGCCCGCTCTTTTTCCGATAAAATATCAGACCTGTAGAGGAGGTTGACGCTTTTTTGCACCCCGAAATCATTTCCGTAAAGGCTATCGACTCCCGTGGAATTCAAATCGAGTTTCAGCACGAAGCCCCAGACCTGGAAAGCCACCAAATCACCGTTAGCGGCGGGGTTAACGTTTCCGCAGCTCGGGCAGAAGGACACCGACTTCTCCTCAAGACCTCACGACTGGACTTCAAGTCGAACTACTTTGTCCAGCGTCCACACTCAGATCAACGTCCAGTCGATCTGGGTGCGCTCCTGGAGCCACTTTCCTCAAACAAGCCTCTCGGCGCTCGACTAGAGGACAGCGATACTGTTTTTCGGATATTTGCGCCACGGGCAAGCGCTGTTTCGCTCCTGCTTTATGACGACTTCCAAGCCCCTGCTACTGAAACGCGTCACATGAAGGCGGCCCCGGATGGCGTTTGGGAGACTCGTCTGCCTGGCACCTACTGGGGCAAGTTTTATGGCTATCGCATCAATGGCCCGCAGGACAAATTCGAGTGCTTTGACCCCGCTGAAATCATCGCTGACCCCTACTCGCCGGCCGTGGTCAGCAAAAACACTTTTCGTCAGGAGTCGCTGACCATTCTCGTGCAGCCGGACACTTACGACTGGCAGAACGACTCGTTTGTTGCCATTCCGCCAGAAGACGCGATCATTTACGAAATGCATGTGCGCGACATGACAGCACACGCATCCGCCGGTGTGCAAGCCCGAGGGACTTACCGCGGATTGCTGGAAGATGGCGCGTCCGGTGGGCTCAGTCATATTCTGAATTTGGGTGTGAACGCGATTGAACTTCTGCCGTGCCAGGCATTCGGCAAATTCGAGCCGCCATTCGGGCAGCAAGTGTCAGGCAAAACCAACACGTGGAACGGTTACGCGCGCAATCACTGGGGCTACATGACCACACATTTTTTTGCGCCTGAAGCCTACTATGCTAGTGGCGGTCACGCTAAGTCCGGCGAGTACATCGGGCAGAGTGGAGAGCAGGTACGGGAGTTCAAAGACATGGTTAAGGCCTGCCATGGCGCTGGGCTGGCCGTGATCATGGATGTGGTCTACAACCATGTGTCGCAGTACGATCTCAACCCGCTTAAGTACAGCGATAAGCAGTACTACTTCCGGCTGGACCGCGACCTTGACTATGTCGATGACGCCACCGGCTGTGGTAACGAGCTTAAGTCAGAGCGAAAAATGGCACGCCGGCTGATCATCGACAGCGTTCTGCACTGGATGAACGAGTACCACATCGATGGTTTCCGATTCGATTTGGCGGCGGCGCTTGATTGGCAAACGTTGGAAGATATCCGGCATGAGGCGCGCAAGGTCAATCCGAATGTCATTCTCATCGCTGAACCCTGGAGCCTGCAGCACTACGATTTGTCGGGATTTTCAGAACGTGGCTGGGCAGCCTGGAACGACCTGTTTCGCAACGGAATCAAAGGGCACAATCCCAAGGATGGCCTGGGCTTCATCTTCGGAAATTACAACTATGGCAACGGTCCGGATACCATTCAGCGCTATTTGCGCGGCTCGACTCGTGCACATGGCGGACCGTTCGAGCGGGTGGCGCATGCCGTGAATTACCTTGCGGCCCACGACGGCTACACGCTTGGCGACTTCATCCGCATTGGCACCGGGGAGGTCGATCCGCATGCGCCGGTGCAGGACCTCCTGGCACATGTCAAGCTCAGCAAACAGCAGATGGAGATTCACAAACTGGCCGCGACACTTCTGCTCACCAGCCTGGGCGCGGTGATGGTGCATGCCGGCCAGGAGTTCGCGCGCAGCAAAATCATCGCGTCAACCCGCGCGCCTGAAAACTGCATCGGTCACCTGGACGAAAATTCCTACGCCAAAGATGACGAGACCAACTGGCTCAATTTCGAGCACAAACAGGTCAACCGGGAGTTGTTTGACTTCTATCGAGGATTGATTCAGTTGCGCCGACAGCACCCGGCGTTCCGGCGCACCCGGCCGGAGTCGGTGCAAATGTTGACATGTGACACGCATGCAGCTCAAGGCTTTCATCTGCCGAAAAACGATTCCGGCGACAGTCACGATTTTCTTGTGTTGGTCAACGCAAACCCGAAAGAAACAGCGCGATTCTATCTGCCGGACGGCAGGTGGCGCCGGGTTGCGGACATGTCGCGAGCCGGCACGGTACCATTTGGCCGCCTGGAAACCGGGTTTGTTGAGGTCAGCAAGAGAGGGTTGCTGGTCTTGCGGTTTGATGAGTAGTCACAGAAGTTGCGGCAGTATTTTTACGAAAGGAACACCAAAGCGAGCGCCGCGGCTGCAGGTAACGCCTGCACCAACAATATCTTTCGACCTACCGTCAATCCTCCGAAGACGCCTGCGATGACGACACAGCCCAGAAAAAAGATCTTGATTGAATTGCCAGCCTCGCCGAGGCTCAGGCCCCATACCAGTCCAGCCGCCAGGAATCCGTTGTACAGCCCCTGATTCATCGCCAGGATTTTTGACCCTTTGGCAGATTCTTGAGTATGGCCGAAGGTCCGCAACCCAAAAGGCTTATCCCAGAGGAACATCTCGAGGATGAGGAAATACAGGTGAAGCAGGGCCACAAGCCCGACCAGGATGTTCGCGATGGTGACTGTCATTCTACCTCCGTCTTTGGGTGACCACAAACGGCTTGACGACAAGCCGCCAGGAACGCTCAAGGCGTTTTGATTATCTGTGTCCAGCTTGCTGAGACAGCCTTGGAAGATATATCGATAGTGTGTCACGATCAAGCAAAAACTCGGGTGAGAATTGCCTCGCGTTTGAGACTAAGATTTGTAACGTTATCTTTGTCGGTCTCAAGGAGGCGTCCGCGATCGTATACGCGCACGTGTGCTCGAAGGTCTAGGTATGGCTCGATATTTGTGGTTGCGGATATCGTTGGAGAGGCATATATAGTGATGCACTAACCGCTTGAGAAAATCGGATCGTTGTACGAGATGAGCCACGAGGCGATAACACAGTAAGTTCAGGTTCACCTGCCAGATATTCAGGCGATCTACCCGTTTGGCAGCTACGGAACAGCCAACTGCCGTCCAGGTAGTGATGTTGATCTCGCGTTACTCCTGCCGCCACTCTCGGCAAAACGAGCCGGTTCGCTCTCCATGAGCGACTTGCGTTTCGACCTGGAAGCCGAACTGGGCCGGACCGTGGATCTGGTGAATCTCCGCGAGGTGAATACCGTGTTTCAGAAGGAAATCATCGTAGACGGGCGACGAATCCGCTGCATCGACCGCTTTGCGGCAGATGAGTTCGAAATGTTGACCATCTCATACTACCAAAAACTCAACGAAGAGCGCGCCGACATTTTGGCAGCGATAGTGAAACAAGGCAGGATTCTGAACCCATGAACGATGTTGTGCTTAACAAGAAGGAAAGTGTCGAACGCTGCATCAAACAGATCCGCAGCTACTATTCACTGCCCTCTGAAATTCCGTTTGTCGATGATTTCCTGCGCCAGGATGCTATCGCACTCAATATGCAGCGCGCATGTGAGCAGATTATCGACCTGGCCAATCATACCATCCGGATCAAGCGGTTGGGCCTGCCCAAATCCAGCCGCGAAAGCTTCAGATTGCTCGCCGGGAACAAAGTCATCCCGGAAGGCCTGGCGACAAAGCTGGAAAAAATGGTCGAATTTCGCAACACTCTGGTTCAGGACTATCAGGAGCTGGACCTCAGTCTCATGGTGGATGTTATCGAGAACCATCTCGACGACCTGATCGATTTTACCAACCTGATCCTGGCGGAATTTGAGCGCCGCGAGAGTTGACGTTCAATTCAGTACCGACCCAAGGCGCCGGGTTCGCATCCAATCAGACCAATCCAGAAAATCATGCTTTCGTTATAACGGTCTTCCTCAGTTGTGCCATGTTATGGTCCGGCGGTGCCGTGGGAATTGGTTTGTTCGGCCTGGGCAGGAATCGCAGTCGGCTTCTATTCAAAACAACATGCTGATTCTAGCCACAAACCGCCTGCCGTTCGCCGATGCATGAGACAATCCCTCACGGCAGGGCTTGACTTCTCCCGCCAGCTTTCATAACTTCAGTTCTTCATTTCTCGGTGTCCGCCTGATTGCGCATCGGCGGCCGCGCGGGATATTCATCTCTGTTGCAAACCAAACCGGAAGGAGGAAGCCACATGGAGTACATCTCATACAAGAAGGGTTACAAGTATCAACTGGTGGAAACTTACATCGCGAAAATCGACATTCTGCCCGAAACGCCGGTGGATACCGATTACCTCGGTTTGACCGCCGAGGGCGAATTGGCTATCAAGAAGGGCTACGCATGGGATGGTCCCTCGGGCCCAACCGTCGATACTCTCAATTTCATGCGTGGTTCCCTGGTACATGACGCCCTCTACCAATTGATGCGCGAGCGCCATCTCGACAAAGACACGCACAGAGATCCCGCCGACAGGCTGCTGCAGCAGATGTGCCGGCAAGACGGCATGAGCGCTTTCCGGGCCTGGATAGTCTATCAGGGATTGCGCCTTGGTGGTGGGCCGGCCGCCGACCCCTCGAGTTCAAAGCCGATCACCAAAGCGCCCAAACCGGGCGAATAGACATCATAATCATAATAGCAAATCGAAACCGCTAGAATCCTCTGGAGAAACACATGCGCCAAACATTTGCCCTTCTTGCGCTACTGATGATAAACTCACTGTCACTCGCGCAATCGCAGTCTGTCGTCAAAACCGAAGATTACGCCCGCGCCGGGTCGTTTTTGAGCGCCAGCACCACAGCGCTGGTTTCAGGGCTGGTGGTCAATCCCATGTGGCTGGACAACGGCCAGTTGGTCTACCGCAATTCGGTCCCGGAAGGTGTCGAATACGTCATCGCTGACCCTGCCAAAGGCAGCCGAACCCGGGCCTTCGACCATGAGCGTCTGGCGAAAGCGCTGTCGGCGGCGGCTGACACAACGCTCACCGCATTCCTACTTCGATTTCGGCGCTTCAAATTTTCAGCAGATGGCGGTACAGTGACCTTTGCCATCGGACGGCGGCAATATCTCTGTGATTTGGAAACCTACGAATGCAAAAGTACCCGCAACCCGAATCGCAATGCCGCGCTTTCACCGGACAGCAAGCTCGCCGCTTTCATTCGCGACCACAATCTGTGGCTGCGTGATGTCAAAACCGGTGAGGAAACCCAACTCACCACCGACGGCGTCAAGGATTTCGGCTATGCCACCACCAACGCCGGCTGGATAAAGCGCGACAGTCCGGTGCTGCTCTGGTCGCCGAACTCCGACAAGATCGCTACCTTCCAGCATGACGGCCGCGGAGTGGGCGAGATGTATCTGGTGCGCACAAAAGTCGGCCATCCCGAGCTTGAGGCCTGGAAATACCCGCTGCCGGAAGACAGCGTCATCTTTCGCCAGCACAGAGTGGTGATTCATCTTGACGGACCCCGGGTCGTCCGGCTGCAGATGCCTGCGGACCCGCACCGCTCCACCATCTCGGACCATGTCGCGGACCGAAAAGGCAACTGGCTCGACGTCGAATGGAGTACTGACGGCTCGCAGTTGGCCTTTGTCTCCTCGTCGCGCGACCACAAACAGGCGAAGCTGCGGCTCGCGGACCCGGAAACCGGCAAAGTCCGCGATGTGTTTGAAGAAAACGTCGATACCTTTTTCGAGTCGGGCTACCGCAAGGTGAATTGGCATGTGCTGCAGGAAAGCAAGGAGGCCATCTGGTTTTCGCAGCGCGACGACTGGGGCCATCTCTACCTCTACGACTTGCGTACGGGCGAATTGAAAAACCGCATTACCAGCGGCGACTGGACTGTGCTGCAGGTCTTGCACCTGGACCCGCAAAACCGGACGATTCTTTTCACAGCCGCAGGCCGTGAGTCCGGCGATCCCTATTTCCACTATTTGTACAGCGTGAAAATGGATGGCTCCGCTCTCAAACTGCTGACGCCGGAAACCGCCAACCACAAGATTACCCTGGACCCGTCCGGCAGTTACTTTGTGGACAATTTTTCCACACCGGTGATGGCGCCCATGTCAGTGGTTCGGAATAGAGAAGGCCGGACACTGCAGACACTCGAAAAGGCGGATGTGTCTCGGCTGCAAGCCGCGGGCTGGCAGCCGCCCGTTCCTATAAAAGTAAAAGCGCGCGACGGTAAAACCACGCTCTACGGCTTGATGTACAAGCCCACCAACTTCGATGCCACCCGGTCCTATCCCATTCTCAATTATATTTATCCGGGACCGCAGAGCGGCAGTGTTGGCAGCCGCGCTTTCGCGCCGTCGCGCAGCGATAAGCAGTCGTTGGCCGAGCTTGGTTTCATCGTGGTAGAAATCGACGCCATGGGCACACCGATGCGCACGAAGTCATTCCATGCAGCCTACTACGGCAATATGGGCGACAACGGTTTGCCTGACCAGATCGCGGCCCTCAAAGAACTGGCCGGGCGTCACTCGTGGATGGATATCAACCGCGTCGGCATCTGGGGCCACTCGGGCGGCGGATTTGCTTCCACGGCCGGCATTCTGCGTTACCCTGATTTCTACAAAGTCGCTGTTTCAGGCGCCGGCAACCACGACAATCGCAACTACGAAGACGATTGGGGTGAAAAATGGCAGGGCTTGCTGGTAAACCATGCCGACGGCAGCAGTAATTACGATAATCAAGCCAACCACCTGCTGGCGAAAAACCTGAAGGGCAAGCTGCTGCTGGCTCACGGCACCATGGACAACAACGTGCCGCCTTCCAACACCATGCTGGTGGTCAATGCTTTAATTGCGGCCAACAAGGATTTCGACTTGCTTCTTCTGCCGAACCGCCGCCACGGCTTCGGGCGTGAGCCTTACATGATGCGGCGGCGCTGGGATTATTTTGTGCGCCACCTGCTCGGCGTGGAACCGCCGAAGGAATACAGGTTTAGGACGGATACGAAGCAAAGATAGCGCTGTTGCTACCAAATGGCAAGGTCAGCCGGTGGAGTGGTCAATGAACCCAAATTACCATGGAGCTGTTTTTCGTCGAAGAACTAAGGCCTGACAATTGAAACTCAGGCACATCAGGAGGGCATTATGAGCACGGGTACATCGGCGGCAGCCGCAGCTGCGGCTATCGCGCAGGCCATCAAGGCTTCGGGCGTAATTGTTAGTGTCGAGCCTGGTGACTTCCTCAAAATCATCGAACAAGTGGAGGGTCCGCTTGTGGTCCAAGCGACGGGCGGCTTCTTCAACACCAACCACCAATATCTGACGAGCTACAAGGGGTTGGCGTTCTTCGCCAAGTCGGACACTCCCCTAAACCTGCCCCGGGACACTGAGTTGGTTCAGGCCAAGAAGATTTGGATTCCGTGATAGAACCTATATGTTCATGAGTACAAATATTGCGAAGCCCGTCAAAGTGGCGATCCTCGGAGCCAGCGGAACCTACGGTAAGGGCATCCTCGCCCGGGCTGAGGAGATTGGTGTCGAGACGGTGGTGGTCACGCGCTCGCCGCACAAGTTCGAAAACGTCAAGGCGACGACTACGGTGGTCGAGACGCAACTGGCTGACGAGGAGAAGTTGAAGCAGGCGTTCGCGGGCTGCGATGGCGTCATCTCGGCGCTCGGCGACGACAGAAAGGAGCGTCCGAAGACGCACAACCTGCCGCACGTCTGGAATGCCATGAAGGCCGCCGGCGTGACAAAGTACATCGGCATGGCCTCCGGAGCGATGATGCTGCCGGGCGAGAAGCCCGGTGGATTTCAGCGCACAGTGCACCCCCTGCTGAGCCTGCTGAAGCTATTCGACATTGATTTTTTGGAACAGAATGAGTGGGAGCGCGACAGTCTTCTCATGGGCAAGAACGGCGTGGATGCCGTCACGTGGGTGCTCGCCAGGGTCGTGCGGCCCACCGAGACGCCCTTTGTCGGAGCCTACGTGCATAAGAATAAGCGTGGCCCGATGAGCTGTTCAATTTACGACCACGGGGACTTTTGCCTGTACTGCGTGGCGTCGGACGAGTGGAACAAGCTTGCGCCGCATGTCAGCTCCGGGCCGCAGGTGAAGAGGAAATAGGAGCCCGCACAATCAGTTGTCAAACAGCCTACACCTCTGGCGACACGACACCTCTGGACGACACCTCTGGACGACACCCAAGAAATTTGAGGACATAATGAAGACACAATCAACATTATTATTGATTATTATCATGGCGATATTCTGTTCCTGCCGCGCTTCAAATACTGAGGAGCAAACATCTGGCGCGCCAGTTCTGGAAGGACCTTATCTGGGTATGAAACCTCCCGGGGATGTTCCGGAGCTGTTTGCTCCGGGCATCGTATCCAGTGTTTTCTGGGAACACAGCGGTGCTGTATTTACGCCGGATGGTAAAGAACTTTTCTGGTCAAGGGCTATTAACGAGGGCCGGACGCCAAGGATTATTGTTGTCTTACATATGAAGCAGGAAAACGGTGTGTGGAGCCAGCCGGAACTGGCGCCATTTAACTTAGCTACATATAACCATATCAATTCAATATCTCCAGATGGAACGCGCTTGTATTTCTTTTCTGCACAGGGTGAACAGCCCTCCAAAGCCTGGGTAGTTGACAAAACTGAGAAAGGTTGGGGCGAACCCCGGTTGCTCAGACTAAACACGATAGATAATCCAGGCAGTGTCGTAAATGAAGTGCATGAAGCCCGTAGCGGAAACCTTTACCTTTCCGGCCCACTTGACACCATGCCTGGCGGGCGTGGCATTGTCCGTTCGAGATTTGTGGATGGAAAATATCAGGAATATGAATCCCTTGGGCCCAATGTTAATTTCCCGCATAAAGGTCCATACACGAATCACAGTCCGACTGTAGATCCTGATGAACGATTTGTTATCTTTGTTTCAAGAAGGCCGGGCGGATTTGGCACGCAGGATCTCTATGTCAGTTATCGTCAACCGGATGATACGTGGGGTCCGGCAATAAATCTCGGACCAAAAATAAATACCATTGGCGCCGGCAATAGCTGGCCTCAGCTTTCCCCGGATGGAAGATTTCTGTTCTTTACCAGTACTATTAAACCTTACAGCGACAACGATATTTACGAAAAGAAATACACCTATGCAGAGCTAATAAAGATTCAGGAAAGCATCATGAATGGCTGGGGCAACATTTACTGGGTTGACACAAGTTTTATTGAAAGGTTAAGGCCGATGGATAATAAGTGACCATCCTGTCTTATTTTTGTTGACATGCCCGCGCCGCTTTGCTACCTTTCTCTTGCCTTCTACCAGATCTCTCATCTACCGGCCGCGGTTCAGCCGTTTTGGCCGGATGAGATTCGCGTTTCATGTCAGTCTTGTGGGGTAGTTACATGGCAGAATCACGAACCCGACCCAAGCTTCTATTCATAATCATCCTATTTTTGTTTTCTGAGAGCGTCGGCCAGGAGGCATCCGCTCCTCTCCTGATCCATGATCTTGTCGGCAATAAAATTGACAAGACAGAGCGAGAAAAGTATGTTCTTTTCCCAAGCGTTGACGACTTCTATTCCGCTAGATTCTTTTTGAAAGACAGCAACAACATCGTGCTGGAATTGCAGACCACTGAAGATGGCAAGCCTGTTTCCAAAACGCTTAGCGTCAGCATCTTGTTATTGCAAGGTATTACTGAACAGATCAACAAGTATTTGCCAAGCTCTGGCCGGACGGACAGTGAAATTTTCTACAGAATAGAGACAGAGCGCAAACGAATGAGAGAACTTTTCCCTGGTTATGCGGGCTCACTTTTTGGTGGTGTGATCACAACCCTGTTTGTTTATGGGTCGCGCCTCAGGGATGATCCATCGAGGGCTGAGTTCTATTTGGTATGGGGCGTTGGTTCTGCATTTTTTAGCGCAGCGGGCGTTCAGACTGCCGGTGAGTTTGATGATGGTTACCGAACGATGGCAGCCGGCTTTCTGGGCGGCTTAGCAGGTTCAGCAATCGGTATTCTGGCATTTGAAGGTAGCCTTCATATTGAGAACCCCGGTGTTGCAGCGCTGATAATTCTGTTTGGGAAACCCTTGCTGACTTCCTACGGCGCTATTCAGGGGTATTATTCTGCTGCAAAGTCGAAGTATTCGGGAGCCGTGAATCTTGAGAAGTCAGATGTGAGGTTAGGCATTCCAGAGCTAGAGCTTCAAATGACACAAGATTCCCCTTTCATTGGACAGTCGTTTTTGACCTACAAGCTTTCTCTGTTGAATGTAGCATTGTGATCGTCAACCAGGTACGCAGGAGGTTGCTTAGGCAAACAAGCCTCGCGATGTCAGCTACGGTTGTTCATGCAATTTGGGTAAGGGAGTTTGTCAGGAGTCGTGATCTTTCCATAACAAAATAGGGGCGAAACCATGAGTACTCTACTCGACAAGCAATTCGTCAAGTCATATGAGCAGTCGCCATCCGGGTACGCATTCGAACACACCGCGGTGGTCCGCCACGAAGGCACTGTGCTCGCGTTTGCCATGGACGCCGCCAAACGCATCTACTACTCAGTTCTCGATTTCGACCGAGAGGACATCAGCTCGCCACTCGATATCAACTACTGGGACACCGAGCCTCTGGAGGTGCGGTTTCCGAACGAATTCGCGACGGTTGGTTTCCGGCTGGCGCTGCACCAGATGCCGCTCTACCGCAAAACCAGCGATGAAGCGGTCACCGACGGTTCTTTTGTGGATGAGAAGGAGAAGGATTTCTTCCGCTCCACCACGGCAAGGCTGACCGCGCTCGCGCCATTCCAGGTGCTTTCGGACGGCAAGCACATCTACATGTTTCGCCAATCCGTCGCCGGCGAAGATGCCGACAACGTAGAAGTCGATGCCGTGCCGCTGGTGAACAACACCATGCTGGTGGACCGTTTCGTTTTCTCCGCCGGCATCTTAAAGCCGAAGCGGGAAGTCCGGTTTCAGCGCAGCCGCAACAAAGACTTGCCGGCCAGCCGCAAGGACACGCTCAACACCGAGGACATGGAAAAGACCGCTTTCTTTGAGCCAACCTATGAACTGGATCTGATTAAGAATCTACAGGATGGACAATTCAGTGTCCTGCTCCTGCCGACCTCTCTGCCGGAGGTCGAGCGCTGGCAGATTTTCGCTTACAACAACGATAGAATCGACTCATTCAACATCGAGCGCGCCAAAGACGGCCTGTTCAACACCCGTGGCACGCGCTACTATACCAGCCCGGAGCCCATTTATCAGGACGATGTTTTCGAGCGCAAACCCGGCACCGATCCGTTCACCGGACGAGCGCTCATCCCAAAGATCAGCAGGAGCGGATTCGCGGAGTGGGCCCTGGCTTTTAGCGCCGAGGCCAACGCCAGTGGTGAAACCCCTGCCGTGACCGTGAGCGCGCTCAACGCTGCGGGCACGCAGGCCCTGGAGGCCTTTAGCTTCGAGTGCTGGCTGAAAACGGACAGCGCCGCGCAGACCGGCAAGCTGCTCGACTATGGCAATGGCGCCAGCGCATTTTCAGTCTCCGAGCCCGGCGATCTGGTTATCGCGATCAATGGCGCCAGCAGCGGCTCTACCGGAATCTCTCTTGGCGACGGCGTTTGGCATCACCTGACTGTTTCCTGGGAGAACCAGGAGGGAAGGGTGGCGATCCACCTCGATGGCATCCAGGAATATAATGGCAAGCTGGCGGCGCCGGATGCCAGTACCGGCGAGCCGCAGACGATCACGCTGGGCGAAGGTCTGACGTTTGGCCGGGACTTTCGCGGCCTCATCGATGAGGTGCGTTTGTGGAGTCGCCAAATCTCAGACTACGAGATTCGCGAGGAGATGAACCATCGACTGGTCGGCAATGAGCCCGAGCTTATCGGTTATTGGCGATTCGATGAAGGCTCAGGAACCACGGTTCACGACCAGACCGACAATCGTAACGACGGCGCCTGCACGGACGGCGCCGATTTTGTCTCCTCGGACACGCCGACGGTGGTTGACGAAGCAACGCTCGACGGCAATGCCATGGTCTTCGACGGCAGCATGGAGACCTATGTTCAGGAGAAAGCGCTTGCCGGTTTTCCACAGACCGAACTGACTGTCGAATGTTGGTTGAAATCCGATGACGCCGGCAAGGGCACGATGTTTTCCTACGCCAACTCAGAAAGCGGCAATGCCTTTCGTTTGCAGAATCAAAGCAATCTCGACATCAGCATCGGCTCTGTGCGAACCGGTGGCACCGGCATCTCCTTTCGAGACGGCAAATGGCGCCATCTGGCCGTGACCTGGAAAAGCTCGGACGGCAAGATCAAGATCTATAAAGATGGTCGAGAAGTGGCCTCCGGCGGCACGGCCACGGTCGCACGAGGCGCTGAAATCCTCTCGGGCGGCAGCCTGGTTTTGGGCCAGGATCAAGATTTCATAGACGGCGTTTTTGACCCCGACAACGCCGAACTGGGATTTGAAGCTGAGGATGCCTTCAATGGCAGCTTGTATGAAGTGCGTGTCTGGAACAAGGCACTAACCAAATCTGAAATTGCCGCCGGCATGAACCAGCAGATCGCTAGCGGTGAGCCGGGTCTGGTTTACCGCTGGCCTGGCACGCTGATCATGGATCTGTCGTCGCCGTGGGTCTATTCCGATGCTCCGGTGGGCGACCATCCCGGGGTGCGGCGCTCCAGCTTTTCGTTTGTGGGGAGAGAGCTGAGTGGCGGACTGTCAGCCTACCTCTATCACCAACAGGAGAATGCCGGCACCGGCTACAATCCGGATGTGCAAACGCCGGTCAAGCGCAGCGCCCGCGTGATGCTGGCTGCGGCGACTTCCGAACCTGCGGCTGTTGCAGACGATGATGAAAATGGCGCGCGCGACTACATCGCGGCTGTTGATTTTGGCATCTCCAGGGAAGGCAAGCTGGCTCTGATTCCGGATGTGGTCGAGCTTGGCGACCCCATTCAGCGCGCCGATGCCAGCGGTCAGGCTGCTTCCATCGATGAGCTGCTGACGCAAATTCGTGATGACGAGCAGACTAAGCTCGGGCTCATTGCGCAAAATGAGAGCATTGCCGCTGAAGTGCAGCACTACACGCCGGCTGAACCGCCGGGCGCGGATGAGATTATCCTGTCGTTTCTTGATGATGACGACGCCCTGAAAGTCGAAGACATTGCAGGAGACAATCCGACGCGTGAGTCGAATCTGCAGGGCTGGCTGGATGAAATTGACGGACACATCACGGCGCTTCGTGGCGATACCGAAACCTCGGATGAAACCCTCAAGTTCGACGCGGCCTTCCGCATCGATCTCAATGGCGAAGACGGCTATTACTTCTTCCGCGGCGACCAGTGCGTTTTTGCAAATCCCGACCGCGTGGCGGGACCCGTGGATTCGATTGCCAACCTGTGGCCAGGGCTTCCCGATACCTGGAAGACGGAAGGAATTGACGCCGCTGTCAGTCATGGCAACAACGCCATCTATTTTCTCAAGGGCGACAGTCTCGTCAAGGTTGTGCCGAGCCCGGTGGACGCAGACGAAAAGTGGCGATTTGAGAGTCCACAGAAAATTGCCGACACGTGGACAGCTCTGCCGTCCGACTGGCAGAGTGAGGTTGACTCCGCGGCCTATCGTGATCAGGACTCAATTCACCTGTTCAAGAACGATCTGTTTCTCATCTACGATATCAGCAATGACACCGTGCAAGAGGCCAAGCCTGTTGATGATCTCCTGCCGGTCAGCAGCGTCTGGCAAGACATCGATTTGCACCAGAGCACATATGCCGTGCTTGCGCAGCAACTCAACGGCGAGGCTGGCAGCACGACGCCATTCTACTTCTTTCTGGAGTACGAATTTGTTGATTTTGCCGGCAGCAATGGCAATGCTGGTCAGCTTATCCCCATCCTGGTCAACAATGACGCTGAGAGTTGGCAGGACTTGAATCTATTGTTCGGTGTGCCGACAGAACTCACGGGCGACGAGGAAAAAGTAGAACAACTGCAGGTGTTGAAGACAGGCCTGCAGGATCTGTATGATGTCATCACCGCAATCCGGGAGACGACGGAGGCGCTCTTCAGCGAAGTGCATTTGCCGCTGCCGTTCCTGCATGTCGACCCCACCGGCTTGACCATCAGCGGTGCGCTGCTGGGATTTGCCTGGACGCAGGATGCACCACTGCTGTTCGAGAGCGTCAACGGGCGATTGAATCTGTATTTCCGCGGCGACGATAACCAGTTTTTCGTCGCCTACTACGACGTCCTGACCGGCCGGGCGACCTTCCAGGCAGCGACTGAAAACAGCGGTCGCATCGATTTCATTGCACGCTCAGCCGGCCCGGATTTGGCGACCGCTGCCATCGCCATCGCCGACGGACCTGCTCCGGACGTCTGCACGGTTGGCCTTGACTTGAACATTGCCCTCAGTCCCAAAGACGGCGTCGCCCGCAATCTGGCGCTGCGGGAAGTCTGGCAAGGCGTGCCGCGGCAAGCGGTCCAATTCGCTGACACGTTGAACGGCCTGAACCCGGATTTCGATTATGCCAAGATGCATTTCTATCAGGATGGCGACGAACTGCCGGTCAATGGCGCCAGTGGCTCCCTGTTGTTTGTGGTTTCATCCGAAAACCAGCAGGGCGATATCGTCAACGGCATCGCTACCAGCGGTGGCGAAGTGCCCGCCAGCCAGTGGTTCGCGGATCCGCCCGGAAGCGCGGTGAGTTTCAGCCGGGCGGACAGCTACGTCGGCAGAGAAGGAGAGGCGGAAGATTTTGCTGTGGACGGCGACCTCACCCTGGAGGCCTGGGTCAGTCCTCTCGACTTGCCTGCGAATACAACTGTCGCACGGGTGGTCAATCACAGGTCCGCGAACTCCAGCTATGCAATGGGCTTGCTGCAGGTGGGAACCGCCAAAGTGTTTGACGGCTCGACAAACGATTACGTCGCAATCACCGGCTTGAACGGCTTTCCAGGCGAGGCCATGACTTTGGAGTTCTGGGTCCGGGCCAGTGCCCTGACCATCGACCGCAGCGGAACTCCGATCTCGTACGCGAATTCGGATGACAATCATAACGCCTTCCTGTTGACCGACCACAACGATCTCAATATCTACGTGAATGGCCAGGCGACTGGTGCAACCGGCGTTTCGCTGCTCGATGAGGCGTCCGTGCAGATCCGGGATGCCCTGATAGAGAGATATGGCCACAATCCCTGGCTCCTGAACCACATTTTCACGATCCTGGCGCCCTATTACGGGCGTTCCGCATGGCGCCACATCGCCGTCACCTGGCAGAGTTCAAATGGCCAGGTCAAGATTTACAAAGACGGCGAGCTTGGCTATGAAGGCACGGTGGCGTCCGGTGAAACGCTCTTGGATGGCGGCGCACTGGTTTTTGGACAGAACCAGGGCAGCATGTTCCGGGGCGATGACAGTGCCGACGACGGTAGTTTTAACGAGAATCACGCCCTGCTGGGCGAGATGGACGAGGTCCGAATTTGGAACGTGGTTCGGACGGCAGGCGACATCCGCGCGACCATGAAGCAGCAGTGGACCGGCAAGAAGGCGGGTCTGGTTGCCTATTGGCGATTCGAAGGTGATGATGCCATAAATCTGGCCGCGGGGGCCAATCATGGCAAGCTTCATGGCAATTCCGACTTGAGCGTGTCGCCGTTTCCGCGTTACAATCCCTTTGCCAGCGTTGGCAACATGGCGGTGAAGGCAGAGTCGGAATTGCCGATGGGCGGGTGGAAGCATCTGGCGGCGGTGTTCAATCAGTCCTACGCCTTGCAGTTTGACGGCGTCGATGACAATCTCGATTGCGGCAGCGATCGCACGCTCAACATTTCGCACGATCTGACAATCGAGGCGACCATCCGTGTGGCGGACTTCGCTGAGCCGCGCGGCATTCTCAGCAAAGGCAGGATCGACGACGGCACCGATGAGGACGTTCCCTATTCTCTCTACCTCAACACGGCTGGCCGACTTGTCTTTGCCTTTGAAGACAAGGGTCACCGCAACCGGCTTCTGGGTGGCAGCAATCTGGTGGACACGCCCGATGGCTCGCGCGTACAAATGACACCGCTGGGGACGGGAACCCACAAAATCGCCGTCACCAGAAAGAAACAGTCGAAAACGGAAATCATAGATTACACGGACCCAGAAACCGGGCAGATATTTTCCGTCCCCAAAGTCCTTGAGTGGTGGGATATCGATTTTTACGTAGACGGCACTCGTGCCGGTTATGTCAAATACAAGGGCAACATCGGCAGCGGCCAGCAACCTATTGAAATCGGCCGCGCTTACGATCCGAAAACCGGGAAAGTAGCTTACTTCAAGGGTGATATTGCGGAAGTCCGGGTCTGGCGGCGGCAATTGCAGGCGAGCGAAATCGCCGCCGAAATCAAAGGTGGTGAAGACGGCCTGGTCGGCTGGTGGCGCTTTGAGGAGAACGAAGGCAATCTTGCCAAAGACTCCGCGGGTACCAACCACGGCAAGCGTTTGGGCCCGGCATGGACGAAGAATCCTGACCCGTTGGGATCCACGCTCACGCTTTTCGTCGATGGCAAACCGGTCGCGGCAACCGCGGCTTCTGGTGTGGGATCGGCTGCTGGGGTCCACCAAATCGTGCTCGGTGGCGGCTTTGTCGAGCCGGGCGCCCTTTCCGACGGCTTCCTGGGATGGCTGGACGAAGTCCGCATCTGGAAGATGGCTCGTACGGAAGAGCAGATTCAGGACAACCTGTTCGGCAGGCTGGTTGGGGAACGGGAGCAGTTGGTGGCGCATTACGATTGCGATGATCCCGAGGCGACGGAGCTGCTGGACCAGTCCGGCGGCGGACTGCACTTGCCATTTCATGACACCGAAATCGTTTTGTCCACAGCGCCCATCAGCAAAGAGTCCTACAAAGTACGCGACGCTCTGGCCGGCATTAAAAACGATTTTCATGACCGGACGGAAACCCGGCCCGGCGTGCAGGAATATGGCGACGTGCAGGTTGACCTCGAGGGCAACATGTTAGGTGTGATGAAACGCTGCTATGCCTTTCTGAAAGGCGGCGCGCTCAATCTCATCACCGGCTTCAAGGTCGGCGATCTGTCGTTGGAATGGGTGGGACAGGCGCAATACGATCCGCAGCTGTTCGGCTTCATCGAAGGGGCGCCGCCCGTCCCGAGCGAAAATCTGACCGATGATAACGGCGACTACGAAGGCGCCAGCTCGGTGGAGTTCGTCGATGCCGACAAGGTCGATGATACCTACGCCGTTTCGGTTGACCGGGGCATCGATGCCTCGCTGGAGTTCAAAGCCCAGGTTGGCCTCAAATCAACAACCGCGGCCGGGCTCGGTTTCAGCACCACGGTTGAGGACACGCAGTTCAAAGTCGGCGTCAAGGGCGTTTTTGAAACCTCTTACAGTTGGCTGAAAGACGCCAGCATCGGCACCGGCAAAACCACCCGTCAGTCCAGCAAGATGGAGTTGCAGGGCGCCTGGGAAAACCCCGGCGAGATTGCCTACCCGGAGACCGGCAGGCGCTTTGTGCCGCGCAACCTCGGCTTTGCCCTGGTGAAATCGGAAACCGCGGATATCTTCGCCATGCGTTTGAAAAGCACGGGCGTCATGGTGGGTTACAAGCTGCAGCCCAATCCGGACATTCCGGCGGACTGGAACATCATCACATTCCCGCTCAACCCGCGCTACCTCAAGCAGGGCACGCTCGACGGCAAAATCGGCATTGAGCCGGAAGCCAATTATGTCACCGCGGATTACAGTATCCCGGACCGCAGCTTCTATAAACCCAAGGAAGCCTATGCCTTGAAAACCGCCATCGAGCGCGAGCAGGAGGAGCTGCGCAATCTCTACTCGCGCCACAGCACCGCCGGCTTGTCAGAGAATTTGCCGGAGGTGGCCAGGCAAAACATGATCAACACCTTTGTCTGGACGGCGGATGGCGGCACGTTTAACGAGTCCGAGGAGACCATGGAAGTGCAGACAGAGTCGGTGGGCGGCTCGTTTCAATTCAAGGGCATGGGCGGGATTGCCGCCGAGGGCAGCTTCGCCATTAGCAAGGCTCTCATCTTCTTCGAACTTGAGGCCCTGGTGGGCGGACACCACAATGTCACCCGCACCAAGAGCCGCGAGTCGGAAAACAGCTTTGCGCTCAATATCACCTTGGACGGCGAAAATGACATCTACCAGCGCGATGCCAAAGGCAACCTGGTGATGGACCATACCGACCCGGACAACCCGACGCCCGTGAAGAAACCCGGCAAGGTTGACGCCTACCGCTTCATGTCTTTTTACCTGAAACCGGACAAAGAGCATTTCAAGGACTTCAAGAACAAAGTGGTGGACCGCATCTGGCTCGAGGAGAGCAGCGACCCCAACGCCATTGCGCTGGCGCAGGCGCTGGCTGCGGAAAGCGGTGTGCCGTGGCGCATCATGCACCGCGTCACCTACATCAGCCGGGTGCTGCCGGAAGTGGGCGACCCAACAACCACGCCGGACAGCTTCCTGAAGGAAGCCAATATCGAAAGCAACTACGAGCTGATTCGTCGGCTGCAGCCCTACGTCAGAAGCAAGACCGACACCTATCAGGAATTCGCGGAGGCTGTTCGCGAGGCTGTGGTCAACTATCTACCGGAGCTGACGGATTATCAGGATGAGGTTCTGGAATTCATGAGTTTGTATTATCAGGTGTTTGATGAAGAGTAGGGAGAGGGTGGTGGTTCTCGTTCCGAGGGTCGCCATAGGAGGGCATGTGTGTGCCACGGCCTGAGTTTCATTTTTGTCAAGGCCACCCGTCCGCTTGCCCGCCCGGCTGACGGTCTGCAATATATTGGCCCAGAGGGTGGCGGTTCTGCTCGGCGGCTGGCGGGCCGGGGGAAGTTATTTTGTCGAGTTGCGCGCGGGGCAGCAGGCACTGCTTCAGGAAATGCTATCCTTCCCTTAACTTGCCTACATTGATATTGGCAAACGTGAGTCACGCGCATTTTGGGGTTGTGTAGTTACTTACACTCGTAATCATAGTACTCCTATGATAAAAAGTTTTGATTCTACTCAAATTTCTTAATTTTTAGTGGCATTTTTTCGCCCGAATCCCTTCTCACTCAAGTAGCACACCTCAAACATATTCTTGTGTAAATCTACTCCGACCGCTCGCATCACTATGCCTCCTGATTTGGGGTTCATTCGGAGTAGAATCTTGTCGGTTCCACCAATCTCCTATTCAGGGTCAATGCCCTATGAGGACCATTCAGCTAAAGGCAAAACCAGTCTCCTTGACAGGGTCAATGCCCTACGATAAAATCCAGCCTCTAGC